>NZ_JAENHM010000025.1 GCF_016595245.1 Azospirillum endophyticum | reverse complement strand
GCACACGAGGTTCAGTCAACAACACGGTTGCTCTCCCGCGAGGGGAGAGGGGCTACGCGCAGCGGTAAGGTGCTTTTCCTGCCGCAAGCGCGAGATCTGTGCATCCCGTAGGTCCCGGGAGAGGGCAATACTTGCGCATCCGGCTTTACAGCTCCGGCCGGATGATCTTATCTCCGCCCCATGGATCGTCGCAGGCTCCAGTTTTTCGTCGCGCTCTGCGAAGAGCTGCATTTCCACCGCGCCGCCGCACGGTGCCACATCACGCAGCCCGCCCTCAGCCAACAATTGCGGCAGCTGGAGGACGAGCTCCAGGTCCAACTGGTCCACCGCAACAAGCGCCGCGTCTCGCTGACCCGCGCCGGCGAGACCTTCCTGGGCGAGGCGCGCAAGATCCTGCGGCAGATGGACCGGGCCTCGCAGCTCGCGCGCCAGACCGACCGCGGCGAGATCGGGCAATTGTCGGTCGGCATGACCGCGCCGGCGCTCTACATCGTCTTCCCCGAGATCATGCACCGGTTCCGCGAGGCGCTGCCGAATTTCGGCGTGAACGTCCATGTCATGACGACGGCCGAGCAGGAGGAGGCGCTGCGGGCCGGCGCCATCGACGTCGGCATCTTCCATCCGCCGCTCGACGACCAGTCGCTGTCGTCGCATCCCATCGCCCGCATGCGCTTCAACGTCGTGCTGTCCGACCGCAACCCGCTGGCGCAGCGGCCGAGCCTGCGGCTGGAGGATCTGTCCAGGCAGCGCTTCATCATCTTCCCGCGCGTGATCGGCCCGCGCCTCTATGACGAGATCATCAGCCTGTGCCAGCAGGCGGGGTTCAGCCCGGAGCTGATCCTCGAAGCCTCCCCGGCGCAATCGATCATCGCGCTGGCCGCCGCCGATTTCGGCATCGGCCTCATCGCCTCCGATCTCCAGCAGTTCGAGCGGCCGGGGGTGGTCTACCGCCCGCTGGAAGGGCCGGCCCCCTTTCTGACGCTCGGGGTCGCCTATCAGAGCGATGACAGCTCTCCCGCCATCCAGACCTTCTTGAACGTCGCGACGGCGGTCGGCGAACGGGTCTCGTAGCAAGGGGCCGTCGTCCGCCGAAGCGACGGTCTGTGAGAAGTTTTCCTTATCAAACGATCATATTAAATAGTTGGACCTACTCAGTTGGTTGGACCTATCGTTCGTGGAACGGAGGAACCGGCCAATGAAAATCTTCATGATCGGGGAGGCTGCCAATCACAAGGACAAGCTTGCCGCTTTCCTGACGACTCCCTGCGACATCGTTCCGCTTCCGCGCGAAGCGGCCCACGCGTCGGATTTCGACTCCGCGATCACCGCGGAAGACGTGGTCGTGTCTTTGCGTTTCTCCCGCAGCGATGGGAAGAGTCCGGATTTTCGCCTGCTGCATGTGCCGGGCGCCGGTCTGGACGGCATCGACATCGCCTCGGTGCCGCCCGGTGCCGGCATCTGCAACGTCTTCGAGCATGAAATCCCCATCGCCGAATTCGTTCTGTCGGCGATGCTGAACTGGGAAATCCGTCCCGACGCGCTGCGCCGATCCTTCGCCACCGACAGCTGGTCCGACGTCTACCGGTCGCGGGTGCCCCATGGCGAAATCCACGGCCGGACCCTCGGCCTGATCGGCTTCGGCCGCATCGGCCGGACCATCGCCCGGCGGGCGGCCGCCTTCGGCATGCGCATCCTCGCCGTCGACCAGTTCGCCACCGATGCCGAGGGGCTGGCCGACGCCGTCCTGCCGCCCGAGCGGCTGCCGGAACTGCTCGCCGGCTCCGATTTCCTGGTGATCGCCTGCCCGCTGACCGACCAGACCCGCAACCTGATCGGGGCGGACGAACTCGCCGCGATGAAGCCGACGGGGGTGCTGGTCAACGTCTCCCGCGCGGCCATCGTCGACGAGGCGGCGCTGTACGACGCGCTGTCGCGCCGGACGATCGGCGGCGCGGTGCTCGACGTCTGGTACGGCTACCCGACGGGCGCCGACGACCGGGTGGCGCCCTCGCGCTTCCGCTTCGAGGAGCTGCCCAACGCGGTCTGCACCCCGCATTCCTCGGCCTGGACCACCCGGCTGCCCGAGCGCCGCTACGCCTTCATCGCCCGCAACATCGACCGGCTGGCCGCCGGCGAACCGCTGCTGAACCTGGTGCGGGCGCCGACGCCGGCGTCCCGACCCGTCCTCCAAGACACGAGCTTTCCATGATCCGAGACAACGAGGACCTCGCCCGCCGCAGCGCCGGCGTGCCGATCAAGATCACCGGCGTGAAGACCTTCGTGGTCAATGCCGAGATGCGCAACTGGATCTTCGTGAAGGTCCTGACCGACCAGCCCGGCCTGTACGGCTGGGGCGAGGCGAGCCTGAACTGGAAGACGCGGGCGGTCACCGGCGCCGTCGAGGATCTGGAGCCGACCGTGCTGGGCCGCGATCCGCGCGACATCGAGCAGTGCGTCCGCGCGATGAACAAGTTCAGCTACTACAAGCTGGGCATGGTCGGGGCGACGGCGATCAGCGGCATCGAGCACGCGCTGTGGGACATCTTCGGCAAGAGCGTCGGCCTGCCGGTGTGGCGCCTGCTGGGCGGCAAGGTGCGCGACCGCGTCCGCGTCTACACCCATCTCGGCCTCGGCGAGATGAAGTCGGTCTACGAGACCTTCGACGTCGGCTCGCTGAAGGAGCGCGCCGCCGCGGTGACCGAGAAGGGCTACGACGCGCTCAAGGTGGTGTTCATCCCCTACGGCGCCCACAGCGCGCCGGTCCCGGCCCAGCGCCATGTCGGCAAGATGATGCAGGCGCTGCGCGACACGGTGGGGGACGCGGTCGACATCATGATCGACTTCCACGGCCGCCCCGGCTCGATCGCCGCCGCCATGGGCTATATCCGCGAACTGGAGCCCTACCGGCCGATGTTCTGCGAGGAGCCGGTCCAGCCCGGCGACACCGAGGCGCTGCGCCGCATCGCCGAGCAGGCCGACTGCCCGATCGCATCGGGCGAGCGGCTGGTCGGGCTGAAGGAGTTCCAGCCCGTCTTCGCCCAGAAGGCGGTGCACATCGCCCAGCCCGACCTGAACCACACCGGCGGATTGCTGGAAGGCAAGCGGATCGCGGCGCTGGCGGAGGCGGAGCTGATCGGCATCGCCCCGCACAATCCCAACGGCCCGCTGGCCGGGGTCGCCGCCCTGCATTTCGACGTCTCCACGCCGAATTTCGTCATCCAGGAGGAGATGAGCGGCGCGGTGCCCTGGTACGACGACGTGGTGCAGACGCCGATCCGCCGCACCGGCAGCCATTGGGAGGTGCCCGACGCCCCCGGCTTCGGCATCGAGGTGAACGAGACGGAGGCGGCCAAGCACCCGTTCAAGCCGGAGGTGATGCACACGACCTCCGCCGTCCTCGACGACGGCACCATCGTCGACTGGTAAGCCCCGCCTTCACCGATCTATCGGACGGATTTCCAACATGAGAGACTTCAGCACTCCCGGCGACGTGTTCAACGCACTGCCGTCGCGGGTCGTCTTCGGCGCCGGCGCCGTCGACCGCATCGACGGGGAGGTGGAACGGCTGGGTGCCAGGCGCGCGCTCGTCGTGTCCACCCCCGGCCGCAGCGCCATGGGCGAGCGCGTCGCCGACCGTCTCGGCAGCCGCTGCATCGGCATCCTGCCGGAGGCGATTTCCCAGGTGCCGATCGAACTGGCGATCCGCGGGCGGGCGAAGGCGCGCGAGATGGACGCCGACTGTCTGGTCAGCGTCGGCGGCGGCGCCTCCATCGGGCTGGGCAAGGCGATCGCGCTCGAACTCGGGCTGCCGATCATCGCCGTGCCGACCACCTATTCCGGCTCGGAGATGACCGGCTTCTGCGGGATCACCATCGACGGCGTCAAGCGGATGCACCAGAGCCTGCGCATGCTGGCCGGCACCGTCGTCTATGATCCTTCCCTGACGCTCGGGCTGCCGGTGGACGTCAGCATGGCCAGCGCCATGAACGCGCTGGCCCATTGCGTCGATGCCATCTACACCCCGACCATCAGCCCGGTGATCGTGCCGGCGGCGATGGAGGGCGCGCGGGCGATCCTCGACGCGCTGCCGCGGGTGGCGGCCCGTCCGGACGATGGGCAAGCGCGCGCCGACCTGCTCTACGGCGCCCATCTCGCCGGTGCGGCGCTGGCCGGCGGCTTCGCCCTCCAGCATGGCGTCGCCCATGTGCTGGGCGGCACCTACGGCGTGCCGCACGGCCTGTCGCATGCGCTGGTGCTGCCCCATGTCGCCGCCTACAATGCGCCTTTCGCCCGCGGGGCGATGGACCGGCTGGCCGCCGCCATGGGGGTGGCGGATGTCGGCGCCGCCATCTTCGACGTGATGGAGACGGTCGGCCTGCCGACGCGCCTGACCGAGGTCGGCTTCTCCGCCGATCAGGTCGAAGAGGCCGCCCGGATCACCGTCGAGACCGACAACCGCTACAACCCCGGCCCGGTGACCGAGGAGGCCGTGCGCGGTATCCTCACTGCGGCGCTGGAGGGTCGTCGGCCCGGAACCTGATCGGCTTTCGGGTCGGATCGCAGCCGGACCGGCGAGGGACCGGCCCGGCACCGGGAGCCGAACCGGTGCAGAGAACGCAAAAAGAGGGAGGAACCACCATGATGATCAAGCGTAGACAGTTTCTGGCCGCCACCGCGGCGGGCGCCCTGGCCGCTCCTTTGGCCGCCCCCTTCATCTCCAAGGCCCATGCCGCGGAGTTCGCCTGGAAGTTCGGCCACGGCTTCCCGGCCAGCCATCCGCTGCATGTCCGCGTCGTCGAGGCCGCCGAGCGCATCCGCAAGGAGACCGGCGGCAAGGTCGACATCGCCGTCTTCCCCAACAGCCAGCTCGGCGGCGACAGCGACCTGCTGGCGCAGGTCCGCTCCGGCGGCATCGAGTTCTTCAGCACCGGCGGCCTGATCCTGTCCACCCTGGTTCCGGTGGCGTCGATCAACGGCATGGGCTTCGCCTTCAAGGACTACGACGCGGTCTGGAAGGCGATGGACGGCCCGCTCGGCGGCGTGATCCGCAAGGGGTTCGACAAGGCCGGCCTCTTCGCCTTCGACCGCATCTGGGACAACGGCTTCCGCCAGATCACCACCGCCACCAAGCCGATCACCGGGCCGGCCGATCTGGCCGCCTTCAAGATCCGCGTTCCGGTCAGCCCGGTCTACGTGTCGCTCTTCAAGGGGCTGGGCGCTTCGCCGACCAGCATCAACCTGGGCGAGGTCTATGCCGCGCTGCAGACCGGCGTGGTGGACGGGCAGGAGAATCCGCTGGTGGTCGCCGACACCGCCAAGTTCTACGAGGTCCAGAAATTCTGCTCGATCACCAACCATGTGTGGGACGGGTCCTGGATCGTCACCAACGGCCGCTCCTGGCGCGGGCTGCCCGATGATCTGCGCCAGATCGTCAGCCGCAACCTGAACGATGGCGCGCAGCAGCAGCGCCAGGACATCGCCGGCCTCAACGAGGCGCTGCAGAACTCGCTGTCGCAGAAGGGGCTGACCTTCAACAAGGTCGATCCGGCGCCCTTCCGCGAGGTCCTGCGCAAGTCCGGCTTCTACGGCGAATGGAAGGCCAAATACGGTGAAGAGGCCTGGGCCGCCCTGGAAAGCTCGGTCGGGGCCCTGACATGACGGCGGCGGTGGACCACAAATCCACCGCCGGACCGTCCGACGGCGCCAGCCACTGGCTGGCGCATGTCGACAGGATCCTGGGCTGGGTGTCCGAACTGCCGGTGGCGCTTCTGGTGGCGGCGGAGGTGGTGATCCTCTTCGCCGGCATCGTCGCCCGCTATGTCCTGCATGCCCCGATCACCTGGTCGGACGAGCTGGCCTCGATCCTGTTCCTGTGGTTGGCGATGATGGGAGCCGTCGTCGCCTTCCGCCGGGGCGAGCATATGCGGATGACCGCCTTCGTCAGCTGGGCGTCGCCGCGGGCGCAGGCGTTCCTCGACGTCTTCGCGGTGGCGGCGGGGCTGTGCTTCCTGCTGCTGGTCATCATGCCGGCCAGCGAATTCGCCTGGGAAGAGCTGGAGATCACCACCCCGGCGCTGCAGATCTCGAACATGTGGCGCGCGGCGGCCCTGCCCACCGGGCTCGGGCTGATGATCGTCACCGCCCTGGTCCGGCTCGCCCGGGTGGGCGATCTCAAGCTGGTGGCGGGCGCCCTGGCGTCGGCGGCGGGGATCGCCCTGCTGTTCTTCGCGCTGCAGCCGGTGCTGGCCGATCTCGGCAAGCTCAACCTGCTGGTCTTCTTCGTGATCGTGGTGGCCGGCTCCGTGTTCGCCGGCGTGCCGATCGCCTTCGCCTTCGGCCTGTCCAGCTTCGGCTATCTCGCCCTGACCACCCGCGTGCCGCTGCTGGTGATCGTCGGGCGGATGGACGAGGGGATGAGCCACCTGATCCTGCTGTCGGTGCCGCTGTTCGTCTTCTTGGGATTGCTGATCGAGATGACCGGCATGGCCCGCGCCATGGTGGCGGTGCTGGCCAACCTGCTGGGCCATGTCCGCGGCGGCCTGTCCTACGTTCTGGTCGGTGCCATGTATCTGGTCTCCGGCATTTCGGGCTCCAAGGCGGCCGACATGGCGGCGGTGGCGCCGGTGCTGTTCCCGGAGATGAAGGCGCGCGGCGCCAAGCCGGGCGATCTGGTGGCCCTGCTGGCGGCGACCGGCGCCNGGCGATCTGGTGGCCCTGCTGGCGGCGACCGGCGCCCAGACCGAGACCATCCCGCCCAGCATCGTGCTGATCACCATCGGCTCGGTCACCGGCGTGTCGATCGCCGCGCTCTTCACCGGCGGGCTGCTGCCCGGCCTGCTGCTGGCGGTGATGCTGTGCATCGTCGTGCGCTACCGCTACCGCAACGAGAACCTGTCGGGGGTGCGCCGGCCGACCGCCGGCGAGCTCGGCCGCAGCCTGGTGGTGGCGATACCCGCCCTCGCCCTGCCGTTCGTCATCCGCACCGCGGTGATCGAGGGCGTCGCCACGGCGACCGAGGTGTCGACCATCGGCATCGTCTATTCGGTCGCGGTCGGGCTGCTGATCTATCGCCGCTTCGACTGGCGGCGGGTGGTTCCGATGCTGGTGGAGACCGCGGCCCTGTCGGGAGCGATCCTGTTCATCATCGGCACCGCGACCGGGATGGCCTGGTGCCTGACGCGCTCGGGCTTCTCGACCGATCTGGCCCAGTTCATGGCCAGCCTGCCGGGCGGCGCCTTCACCTTCATCGCGGTGTCGATCGTCGCCTTCATCGTCCTGGGCAGCGTGCTGGAGGGCATTCCGGCGATCGTGCTGTTCGGTCCGCTGCTGTTCCCCATCGCCCGCGAGATGGGAGTGCATGAGGTGCAGTATGCGATGGTGGTGATCCTCGCCATGGGGATGGGCCTGTTCGCCCCGCCCTTCGGCGTCGGCTTCTACGTCGCCTCGGCCATCGGCCGCGTCAACCCGGACGAAGGCATGAAGCCGATCCTGGGCTATCTGGCGGCGCTGCTGGTCGGCCTGGTGCTGGTCGCCGCCATTCCCTGGATCTCGATCGGCTTCCTGTAAAAGACAGCCGAAGCAAGGAAGCCGGCCCTGGTTCGCACCGTGGCCGGCTTCTTTCATGTCGGCGTCACGCCGCCCGCGGCTTGCGGCGTTCCACGTCCGGCAGGAAGACCGTCAGCAGGCCGAGCAGCGGCAGGAACGAGCAGGCGGCATAGACGAAGCCGATGCCGCGCCAGTCGGCCACCACCCCGAGGCCGGCCGCGCCGATCCCGGCCACGCCGAAGGCCAGCCCGAAGAACAGTCCCGACACCATGCCGACCCGGCCCGGCAGCAGTTCCTGCGCATAGACCACGATGGCCGGGAAGGCGGAGGCCAGGGCCAGTCCGATCACGGCGCTGAGGATGACGGTCGTCGTCAGGCCGACATAGGGCAGGGCGAGCGTGAAGGGCAGGATGCCGAGGATCGAGACCCAGATCACCGTCTTGCGGCCGATCCGGTCGCCGACCGGGCCGCCGATCACCGTTCCCGCCGCGACCGCCGCCAGGAAGACGAACAGGCAGAGCTGGGCATCTCCGGTGGACAGGGCGAAGCGTTCCATCAGGTAGAAGGTGTAGTAGCTGGTGATGCTGGCGAGATAGACGTATTTGGAGACGATCAGCGCGATCAGGATGCCGACAGCCCTGGCGACCTGTCCCGCCGGCAGTTCGGCATGCCGTCCTGCCGTCCCGCCGTTCCCCTTGCGGGTCGCGCCGTTCAGCCGCTGCCAGCTTCCCAGCCGGACCATGACCACCATGCCGGCCAGTGCGGCGATTGCGAACCAGCTGAGGCTGCCCTGGCCGTGGGGCAGGATGATGAAGGCGGCCAGCAGCGGGCCGAGCGCGGAGCCGAGATTTCCGCCGACCTGGAACAGCGACTGGGCAAGCCCATGGGCGCCGCCGGAGGCTTGGCGGGCGATGCGCGATGCTTCCGGATGGAAGATGGACGACCCGAAGCCCAGCAGCATGCCGCCGGCGAGCAATGCCGGAAAGCCGGGAGCCCAGGCCAGGGTGAGCAGCCCGAGCAGGGTTGAGCCCATGCCGAAGACCAGAGAATAGGGCATCGGCTTGCGGTCGGTGAAGAGGCCGACGAGCGGCTGCAGCAGCGATGCCGTCACCTGATAGGTCAGAGTAAGCAGGCCGAGCTGGGCGAAGCTGAGGCCGAATCCATCCTTGAGGATGGGATAGATCGCCGGCAGCAGCGACTGGATCATGTCGTTGAGCAGATGGCAGGCGCTGATCGCGCCCAGGATGGAAAAGGCCGTCGAACCGGAACGCGGCCGGTCCAGAATGGTCTCAGTCACGGGGGCATGCCCTTCTCTCTCCGCCTTTTGCGGCCGGCCTGCTGGGGAGCGGTCCGGCGACCCGGCATTGTTGCGTTGAATGCATCGTAAGCCTACGGTCGGTCCTGAAGGCCCGCCACCGCGGTCAGGCCAGTTTCCTACGAGATCGGGCCATGGTCAGGAATGTCCGCATCGACGAAATCGACGGGGTTCTTCGGACGCTCCTCGCCACCACGCATGATTATCCCGACGGCGGCACCCTGCCTCTCCACCGCCATCGGCGCGGACAGCTGATCTCCGGCATCACCGGCGTGCTGATCATGTCGACCCCGCAGGGCCGATGGGTGGTGCCGCCGGATTTCGGCCTGTGGATCCCGCCCGGTGTCATGCATGAGGTCCGCATGATCGGCGCGGTGACCACGCACAGCCTCTACCTGGATCCGGCGCTGAGCGGCGAAATGCCGGACCGCTGCCAAGTCGTCGGGCTTTCGCCCTTCATCCGCAGCCTGATCGCGCGCGCCGTGGACGTGCCGGCGGATTATGACGCGGACAGCCATGACGGCGCGGTGATGGCGCTGATCCGCCATGAGATGCGGCATCTTCCGGCCCAGCCGCTCACCGTCCCGTTCCCGACGAACCCGGCTTTGGCCGACCGCTGCCGGCGCTTCCTGCGCCGGCCGGCGGTGCACGAGACGATCGAACACTGGTGCGCGGATCTGGGGACCAGCCGGCGCGCCTTCACGCGGCTGTTCCGGGGCGAGACCGGGTTGAGCTTTCTCGAATGGCGCCAGCAGGCCTGCCTCGCCGCTGCCTTGCCGCGGCTGGTGGCGGGAGAGACCGTCACCTCCGTCGCCCTCGACCTCGGCTATGACAACCCGGCCGCCTTCACGGCGATGTTCAAGCGGGTGCTCGGCTCCTCGCCGCGCGCCTATCTCAAGGGCGGCGATTGAGGCGGTCCTGTCTCGATGGACGGGGGGCCCGAACCGCGGAACCCGATGCGGTCGCCGGATATGCCCTTCGTTGCCGAAAAAGCCGCTTGAAATGAGAATAATAATCGTTATCATCAAGAAATTCGAACGCACCTCTACCGGAAGCCAGCCGTCAGCCTCCCGCTTGACCGTCAGCCACCGCTTTTTCCTCCCGGTTGGGACGATGTCGCGTGGACATCGGGCGCGTTCTCATTCCCGAGCTTTGCGAAATATCACCGGACGGTTCCTTTGCCAGGGCAATCGCATATGGCAATTGTGATCCTATACAAGGAAGCCCGTCATTCCCGCCTTCGAGTCTGTGAAGAAATCGGTGACTCGCTGAGAGAAGCCCCAAGTTCGAACCACGTCGCGTTGGGTCGCATCTTGCGCGTCCCTCGGCCGTCATTCCCGCGAAGGCGGGAATCCAGTCTCCACAAGCACTTGTGTTGGAAATCCTGGTTCCCCGCCTCCGCGGGGATGACGAGTGGGAGATGTGCGCGCCTGCCAGATCAGGGCTTTTCCACATAAGTTCGATTTCTTCACAGCCTCCTTCGCGGGAATGACGGAAGTCCTTGTATGGGAATCTCGATTCCACATGCGATTGCCCTGGTTTCTTGGCCTCTGTCTTCCGAAGAACGAGGCGTCGGCCTCGTCACCAGACCTGCCGAACCGGATCGCGCCAAATCGGAATGGATTTGACGCGATCCGGTTGTCGGACATGGAGCTATGCTTTCGTGCATTCCACATCAAACGCACGAAAGCATAGGGCGGCACCCGTCGACGATCACCCCACGGCGGACGTCCCGGAAACCTGTCCCAGGCGTGCAGCCACGGCTTCCCAATCGACGAGCTGGTCTAGGAACGCCGCGAGATAGTCCGGGCGGCGATTACGGTAATCGACGTAATAGGCGTGCTCCCAAACATCGCATCCCAGTAGAGCGTGCCGCCCATGCGCCAGCGGGTTGTCGCCGTTCGGAGTGCGCATCAGCGCCAGCCGCCCGTCCGCTTCCTCGGTCAGCCAGACCCAGCCGGAGCCGAACTGCGCCACGCCCTCCTTGACGAAGCCGTCCCTGAAGGCCGCGACGGAACCGAAGCTGTCGATGAGGCGGCGCTCCAGGATGCCGGGAACCGCCCCGCCGCCGCCCGGCTTCATCCAGGTCCAGAAATGGAGGTGGTTCCAGTGCTGGCCGGCGTTGTTGAAGATGGTCTGGGCCTGCGGATCGGCAAAGGACCGGCGGACGACGTCGTCGAGAGCCAAGCCGGAGAAAACCGAACCGGGCACCAGCTCGTTGAGCTTCGCCACATAGGCGGCGTGGTGCTTGCCATGGTGAAGCGTCATCGTTTCCAACGACATCGCCGGCCCGAGCGCGTCGGGGGCATAGGGCAGATCGGGCAGAACGAACGCAACGGTCATCGGTTCCTCCTTTGCCAAGGCCACCCGGCCGTTGCATCGGCCGTTCCGGGCGGCGTAAAATCCAAAGTACAAGCTTGGTTTATTGAATGGCGGCGAATATGTCAAGTCAAGGCTTGGAAAATAGCGTCTCGACCGCGCCGGGCGGGGCCGACAGGCTGTTGACGTTCCTGAAGATGAATGGCCCCCAAACCACGGCGGAGCTGGGGCAGGCGCTGGGGACGACCGCGGAGAATGCGCGCCAGCAACTGACCAGACTCTCGTCCGAAGGATTGGTCGAGGCCCAGGCACGGTCACGTGGAGTTGGACGGCCGGCCCAGGTTTGGCATTTGACGGAGGCCGGACATGCGCGCTTTCCGAACGCGCATGCGGAACTGGCCGTGCAACTGATCCGCGGCATCGGCGAGACGCTGGGGCGGGATGCCCTCGATAGGCTGATCGCGACACGCCGGGCCGACACCGAAAGGCACTATATGGCGGAGTTGGCGGAGGTGACGGACCTCAAGGATCGCGTGGCGCGCCTGGCGGCGATCCGAAGCCGGGAGGGGTACATGGCCGAATGGAGGGAGGATGCAGACGGCGCCCTGTTCCTCATCGAGAATCATTGCCCGATCTGCGCCGCAGCGGCGACGGAACAGGGGTTTTGCCGTGCCGAACTGGCCGTCTTCCAGCGGGTGATCGGAGCCGATTCACAGATTCGGCGGATGGAGCACATTCTGGCTGACGAACGGCGCTGCACCTACCGGATCGAGCCGGCACCGCCTCATGGCGAAGACGAGAGAGCAGACGGCGATTCTCACGCGTCGTCGTGAGTTCCGGGTAGGCTCCCCCCGAGCATTACCGTTGCGATGCAACGGTGTCCCGCCCGTTGAACCAGGGTTTGGCAGGTTGGCATGTCTGAAGCTGACGCCTATGGGCTGGAGCGGGGCAGCCTGTAGAGCACGTGCCGTTTGAGCGGATGCCCATCTGGAACACGAGGATGATCAAAGTCGTCATCCTCATCTCTCGTCATACCCAAGCGCTCCATCACCCGTCTCGACCGGCTGTTGGCAGGGACTGTTAAGGCGACAATCTCCTTGAGATCCAATCTTTCGAAACCATCGCGCAAGGCGCGTTTCGCGGCCTCAGTCGCGTAGCCATAACCCCAGTAATCGGGATGCAGCCGCCACCCGACCTCCACCGCCGGGGTGAAATGAGCATCATACCCGACGTTCACGAGGCCAACAAATCCGATAAATTCTTGCGTGGATAGGAGTTCCACTGCCCAAAATCCGAATCCATGCTGCTCGAAATGCGCCTCGGCACGGCGAGCGAACGCATCGCTGGCCGTCCGATCGCCGATTGGCAAGAGATGGTGCATAGCGACCGGATCCGCGGAAATCCGCGCAAAAGCCTCCAGGTCCGCCTCCCGCCACCGGCGGAGCTGAAGGCGGCTCGTTTGCAACAGGGCGGGAACCATTCGGAACCTCCGAGTTGAGGACACCCATCATTTGGGGCGCACGGCGTCAATCGACACCGGCGAACAAATTACCGGGTGAGCCTCGAACCGTGTCGACGAATGTGAGACAGCCCGAGCAATGAGTTGGCATTGCAAGACCGCCGGATACTCCCTGAAGTATCCGGCGGTCTCCAAGCCTTTGGTTTCGCGGAAGGATTCGTGCTTCAAATAGGAAACGGCCCTGCGCGATCCGATTTAGAATGCCAGCCGCGTGTCCAGCATCATGATATGCGCCCGGTCGGTCAGATCGCCGCCGGTGGGGGCGCCGCCGGACAGGGTCGAGCGCACGTAGTCATATTCCAGCCCGGCGGTCAGGCCGGGGGCCACGGTCCAGGTGACGCCGCCCTGCCAGATGTCGGCCTTGGCCGGCATCGTCATGGTCGCCTGGTCGTTGCCGAGCGCCCGCATGTAGTTGGCGGCGAACAGCAGCGGACCGCTGAGATACTGGGCACCGACGATCAGGTTCTGCTGGTTGCGCGACTGGGCGAGGCCCTTGGCATAGCCGCTGTCGCCGCTGTAGGCGTAGCTGGCGCCGACCTTCACCGGGCCGTAGCCGACATTGGCGCCGACATGGAAGGAGTTCAGATCCTCGAAGGACTGGCTGAGGATTCCGTCGCTCTGCCGCACTGCCTTGCCGGTCTGGTAGAAGGCGCTGGCCTCCACCGTGACGTCGCCGAAGGCGTTCTGGAACGCGGCGCCGGCTTCGATGACGTCGCGGAAGGCCAGTGCGTCGCCCAGGGCATCGACCTTGCGGCGGTTGACCGAGGTATTGGAATCGCCGGTGCGCGGCGTGTAGGACACCGCAGCCTGCAGGCCGCCGAAGCTCGGGCTGATGTAGACGAATTTGGTTCCGGTGTCGTAGGACACCAGCGTGCGCAGGCTGGTCGCCGCCAGCGGCAGGCCGGCGTAGGTGGGCGAGCCGTAGAGGAACAGGATGCCGTTGCTGTCCGGGCTGCCGGCGATGCCTTCGGTGTTGGGGCCGATGATGCCGTATTCGTCCGACAGCCCGTTGATCACGCCGGCCTGGATGGTGCCGAAGGAGCCGTTGGCGAAGAGAAAGGCGCGGTCGTTCTCGACCGTCCGGCTCGAAACCGACGGGTCGCCGTTGCCGGAGACCAGACGCAGCCGGGCGCCGTAGGTCAGGCCGTTGTCGGCGGTGGCCGACGGGGTGACGGTCAGGCGCAGGCGGTTGGCGAACTCGCTCGAGCGCAGCCCGTCATCCTGCTTCTGGCTGACATAGGCGCCCTGGAAATAGGCGTCCCCGCCGATGGTCAGGCTGAACTCGGGTTCGGCAAGCGCCGGGGCTGCCTGAAGCGCGACGGAGGCGGTGCCGGCCAGGGCTGCGGTGCGAAGGACGGAGAGCGGGGACGTCGGGCGCATGGCGATGATCATTCCGAAATTGAACGGCAGGGGATGAGAGCGGGTTGGGCGGCGCGCGTCAGGCAGGTCGAGCGATCGGGAACCAGCGACGGCCGAAGGCGGTGAGGTTGTCGTCGGTCAGGCGGGCGAGGCAGAGGATTTCCACGCTCTCGGCCCAGCGCGGGTTGAGGAGTCGGAATTGGGCCACCGCGGGGCTGTCGAGCTTTGCCTCGCTGATGGCGCGGGCTTCCTCCGTCAGGCCGTAACCCTGCCATTTCCAATCCACGGTGCCGGTGTCGGCATCGTAGTAATGGGCGAAGCATTCGCGTCCGATGTGGTCGCGCAGAGCCCGGTCGACCGCGTCGAGCGTCTGCTCCGCGTTGGGGGCGTGACGGACGAACAGCATCGGCATGTAGCGGTAGGAGCGGTAGCCGACGGCGCTGTAGCTCCAATACCACAGGCGGCCCGAGCGGTCGGCGCGCGCCCGTCCGACCATTTCGGCGACCATCGCGCGCACCAGCCCGTTCGACCCCCAGAACCGGCGTTCCAGGATGCAGTGGGCGGTGTGGAAGGCGCCGACCGGCGTGCCGTCGATGTCGGTCTCCTGGCGGTAGACGGTGGCGAAGCCGACCAGTTCGCCGGTCTTCGGATCCTCCTGGAGGACGCAATGGTCGAGGTCGCCCAGTTCCTCGTTGAAATACTCCTCGCCGTAGCCCTCGAACCAGACGCTGAGCAGGGCGAACATCACCGCCCGCCGCTCTGGTGTCAGGGCGGCGGGTTCGACGATGCTGGTCCGCAGGGGATGATGCGACGCGCGCGGCGTCATGCCGGCGCTCCGGATGGGTCGCTGGCGGACAGGTAGCTGGCGGCACCCGCATCGCGGACATCGGCGCAGATGTCCTCGTAGTTGCAGGTGATCTCCTCGCCGGCGGCGATGGCACGGCGGGCGACGAACATCCGCCAGTCGCCGGGATCGGACCGCCCGATCGCCGGCTCGTCGTCATGGTTGAGGAAGCGGGCGTCGTCCCCCGGCAGGAGGACGCCGACCCCGTCGATCACGCAGCCGTGGAAGTCCGCCAGCCGGGAGACCTGCGGGAACTCGTCCAGCAGGGCGTCGTCGGGTGCGAAGAGGCGGTCGATGCGGGCATCGAACCGCCACACCGGCGTGCCGGCCTCGACCGGCTCCTCGGCGAAGAGACCCAGCCCGTGGATCGGGCTGGATGCGAGGCGGGTGGGGATGAGGAGCGGCATGTCGTTTCGTTCCGGCGGACCCGTTGGGATGTCAGGCGGCGGTGGCGGCGGGAACCAGCGACTCGTCGAACTCGAAGCTGGCGGCGTCGTCGACGAACTGCTCCTCGATGGTCGTGCGCGGCTGCTGCAGGCAGACGCCGATGTAGTCGGCGAAGCGCGGCGGCGGGGCGAAGCCTTCCGACAGCAGGCGGCTGTTGTCGAAGGCGATGTCCTGGGCGGTGAAGCGATGGTACTTGCGGCCGCCGGCGGCCATCGTCCGGTGCAGGATGTCGCGCTGCGGGAAGGCGAGGCGATAGGCGCGGTCGAACGGCTTCCAGCCTTCCGGACCCTTCGGATCGAAGAAGCTGTAGGGGCGGGTGCCCTCGTGGCCGTGGCCGGCGAAGGCCTCCTCGAAATCGGCCCAGGTCGTCCGGCTGCCGAGACCGGCGGAGATGTGGTAGATGTTGTGCTTCAGGTCGGGCTTGCGCAGCAGGTCGTGGAGACGGGCCGAGGCCCAGTCGACCGGCACGATGTCGATGAAGCCGTCGGGCGAGCAGGGCAGGACGCCAGTGCGGTCGACCAGACGGAAGAACCAGAAGATGCTGGCGCTGGGACGCACGCCGAGCTGGCTGTGGCCGACGACGATCGACGGACGGCAGATGACGATCGGCAGGTCGGGGAAGCCGGCGGCCAGCGCGCGCTCGGCCGCAGCCTTGCTGCGGGTGTATTCGACGATGTGCGGCGTGTCGTGGCCGGGGGCCGGGGCCTCGCTCACCATTTCCAGCCACGGCGTCTCGCCGCAGCAGAAGGCGGTGCCGATGTGCAGGAAGCGCTGGAGGTGCTTCATCCGGCGGGCGCGGGCGGCGAGCGCCAGCGTGCCGTCGACGTTGATCTGCCAGACCGAGTGGCGGCTGTCGAAGGAGGTGTCGGCGGCGACATGGACGATGTGGGTCACCGCGTCCAGACGCGGGTCGGCACTGGTCGCCAGCGACTGCAGGTCGCCCGGCAGGATCTGGCACAGGCCGGCATAGGCCTCGGCCGTGGCGCGATCGACGCAACGGGCGAGGTTGGCGGCGAGACGGGCGCGGCAGGCGGCCTCGTCGGCGCCGCGGATCAGCAGCAGGCAGTCGGCCGCGGACCCGTTCTGCACGGCGTCGAGGTAGAAGGAGCCGCCGAGAAAGCCTGTGCCGCCGGTGAGAAGGATCATGATGTGCCTCTGTCTCGCGTCTGAAGGGATGGGGGCAGGGGAAGAAGGAACGAAGGGACTCTTCGCCTCAGGAGGAGGCGGGGAGGAGGTCGGGGGCCGGGATGCCGGCCGGGGGAGCCGTGGTGACCAGCCGGCGGATGCCGCCGCGGTCGACCTGGAGCTGCACGTCGGCCGCGTCGAAATAGGCGTCGTCGTGGGTCACCGCGATGACGGTGATGCCGCGCGCCTTCAGCCAGGGAATGATCTCGCGGTAGAACTTGCGCCGGAAATAGGGCGACTGGTCGGCCGCCCATTCGTCCAGCACCAGCACCGGCTTGCGCTCCAGCAGGGCGGCGATCAGGGCGAGGCGCTTCTTCTGGCCCTGCGACAGGTCGACGGTGGTGAAGGCGCGGCCGTCGATGGCGACCTTGTCGGACATTTCCAGGAGATCGAGGAGTTCCTCGGCGAAGCCGTCGTCGAGCGCCGCGGCACCGTAGAGCTGCCGGGTCACATGGTTGTCGGAGAACACCACGGAGAAGCGGTCGCGGTGGGCGGTCAGCCCGTCCGGTCCGACCGGCACGCCGTCGACCGACAGGATGCCGCGCTGGACCGGATAGAGGCCGAGCAGCATGTGGATCAGCGTGCTCTTGCCCGCACCGTTGTGGCCGGTGATGAAGACGACGCTGCCGCGCTCGACCGTCATGTCCACCGGACCGACGGTGAAGGATCCCGTCCCGTCGCGGCCGGCATGGCGGAAGGTGGCGCCCTCCAGCGCGATGGTGGAGAAGGCGTCGTCCGTGCCGCGGCCCTGGGTCACGGCGAGCGGCGCCGCCTTCAGCTCGGCCTCGACCGCCAGATAGGAGCGGGCGGCGGTCTCGGCGCTGATGTAGGAGGGGTAGGAGGCGACGATGGTGATGACCGGGTAGGCGATGAAGGCGGCGGCATGGCCGGCCAGGATGACGGTGGCGATGTCGGTGTTGGTGACCGCCGGCAGCAGGAAGATGATTCCGGCCAGGGCGGCGTAATAGGTCAGCTCGCTGATGGTGAAGTAGTGGCTGTACTCCGCGCCGAAGCGGTGGCGTTCCTTGCGCAGGGATTCGGCGCAGGCGGTTGCGTCGGCCAGCGCGTTGGCGGCGCGGCGGCGGTTCAGCTTGCACTCGCGCAGGGTCTGCAGGATATGCTCCGACCGCTCGGACAGCGCGCCTTCGGCCTCGTGGATCGTCTCCGACATCAGTTCCAGCCGGACGACGGAACGCCCGATCAGGATGCCGCCGGTCACCAGGAAGCCGAACACGATCAGCACCGCGGCGCCCGACAGGGTGGCGAGATACAGCAGGCACAGCACGATGGCCGCGACCGACTGGAAGCTGATGACCAGGGTCGGCACCGCCTGCGCCAGCAGCTGCAGCTCCGGCCCCGCCACCTGGGCCAAGCGGGAGGAGCCGACCGCCATGGCGTCCGGCAGGTCGGCGGCCACCGCCCGGCGCAGCAGGTCGACGCGCAGGACGGCGAGGGCGGCCTGCATCCGCTTGGACGCGGCGTTCATCATCCAGCCCTGGGCGATCCGCCACAGGAAGGCCGACAGCAGGAAGACGATCAGCAGCCGCTGCAAGCCTTCGGGATCGTCCAGCGCCAGCAGCGCGTCGTTCAGCGAGGTCAGCAGGGCGAGGTTGAGTGCGGCCGCCAGCACCGCCAGCAGCATCAGCGGCTGGATGTTGCGCAGGGCGTCGCGTCTCAGGATGCGCCAGAGATCCATCGCCGCCTCACTTCGACTGGATCATGTCGAGCAGCCGGGACGGCGCCACCTTCGACAGGATCGGTGCCGACGCCGCGGTCTTGGAACCCTCCTTCGCGGATTCCGGCTTGGCGGCCGGCGTCGGAGCCGGGGCCGCCGGATGCCCGGCCGCGGGAGCCGATTCGCCGCCGCCGGTGTTCAGGCTCGGCATCTGGCCGATGGGGGTCTGACCCGGCGTGCCCTCTCCGCTCAGCGACGGCAGCTGCGACACCGGCGGGACGGCGGCGCTGGTGGGCACCGAGGTCAGCTTGGCGTTCGGCGAGGCGGGCGGTGCGCCCGGCGCGGCGGTGGTGGTGCCGGGTGCCGGCAGGGGGTTCTGGTTGGAGGCGGCGTCGAGGATCAGCGGAAGCCCGCCGCTGGCGGCGTTGCCGATGACGACGATCTTGGCGTTGGGCGAATGGGCCAGCTCCAGCGTCGCCTCGATGCCGCGCCAGCGCAGATAGTTCTCGGTCAGGTTGGCCTGGACGGTTTCCTGGAAGGCGCGGATGCCCTGGCCTTCCAGCTGCTTGCGCTGGCTCTCGAACAGCTCGCGCTGCAGGCGGAACTGGTATTCCTGCGCCGCCTGGTCCTGCTGGATCTTGCGTTCGATCGACGCCATGATCGCATCGGGCAGGGCGACGTTGCGGATCAGGATGTCCTGGATCAGCAGGTAGCCGGTCTTGGTCCGCCCGTCCGGCTTCGGCACGTTCTCGGCGCCGATCAGCTGGGCGTACATCACGCGGTCGGCGACCTGCTCGTAGGTTTCCGTCTGCACGCGCAGGCGGCGGTGGGCATAGAGTTCGTCCGCCTTGAAGCGCGACACGATCTCGCGGGAGACGGAGCCGACCTCCGGCACCAGAAGCACTTCCAGGTAGCGCGGACCGACGTTCTTGTGCAGGGCGGCCAGCATCTCCGCATAGGGGCGGTAGCGCACCGTGATCTCGATGCTGACGTTCAGGCCGTCGTTGGCGATCGCCGAATAGGAGCGGGTGTCTTCCTGCAGGCGCAGGTCGTAGACCTCGATCTTGTCCCAGGGGAAGATGACGTGCACGCCCTCAGCCAGGGCCGGCCCCATCTGGGTGCCCTCATGGAAGCGCTTCCACAGCACGCCGCCGTGGCCGGCGGGGATGAAGACGACGATCGACGGGGCGAAATAGAGGAAGATCAGCACCCCGACCAGCAGCGTGCACAGCAGGGACCGGCGGTGCTCCTCGTACCAGTGGACAAGCAGCGCGCGCAGGCGCGACTTCGGCTTCGGTAGCGCGTCGGCGCCGTCGATGGTGAAGGCCTGGTCAGCCATATCACGCGGTCTCCTGCAAGCAAGCCATGGCGGGTTCGGTGGCCGAGCCCATGACGGGGGAGGACGCGACCGTCGCGGCCGGCATGTCCGTTCCCTCGCTGTTCATTCGGCCGCCGGTCATGCGGCCATTGGTCATCTGGATGGTGACGTCGCAGACCGACGACACGTCGCCGTCATGCGACACGAAGATCACGGTGCGGCCGAGCGAGCGCAGCTTGCCGATGATCTCGTTGGCGAAGCGGGTGCGGAACTCGGCGTCCTGATCGGAGGTCCATTCGTCGAGGATGACGACCGGCCGGCCCTCGGCCACCGCCACCGCCAGCGCGACGCGCCGGCGCTGCCCCTTCGACAGGTCGCGGTTCAGCATCCCGTCGCCGGTGTTCGGAACCAGATGGTCGATCTTCAGGTAGGCCAGCATCTCGCGGAACAGCTCGGCATCGAAGCCGGGACCCTGCGGCAGCCGGGTGAACAGGTGGTGGTCCTGGAAGACGGCACAGAACAGGTCGCGGTAGGATTCCAGCCGGTCGGCCTCCACCGGCTGTCCGTCGAGCAGCACCTGCCCCTCGTCGGGACGGAACAGCAGGGGGATGACGCGCAGCAGGGTGGACTTGCCCGAGCCGTTGGACCCGACGATGCCGACGACGCTGCCCGCCGGGATGGTGAGGTCGATCGGACCGATCACGAAGGGTTCCGGACGCAGCCCGGCACGGTAGGCGAAGCTGACGCCGCGCAGCTCGATGCTGGAGAAGCGGCGCGGGGCGCGGGCCGTGCGGGAGGGGACGTATTCCAGCGCCGGCATGGTGGCGAGCAGGGCGGTCAGCTGCGCCGCCGCGTCCTCCGCCGCCACATAGTCGGGCACGGCGTTGAGGAACTTCGACAGCGGGCGCGCCAGGAACAGGATGACCGAGGTGACCAGCGGCAGCTCGGACACCGACATCGCGCCCATGCGCGGGAAGATGAAGACGAAGACCGCCGAGAAGCCGATGATGATCGTCGCGATCCAGGAGAACAGTTCGCCCAGGTTGCGGCCGTGGCGGCGCTTCAGCTCTTCCCAGCGGGCGACGTCGGCCTCCACCGCCTGGCTCAGCTCGTCGCGCCGCGCCTTGCCCAGCTTGACCTCGGCGTTGCCGCCGACCATCTCGGAGAAGCCCTGGAGCATCCGGAGTTCGGATTCCTTGGCCTCGCCCAGCAGGGCGCGGGTCCGCTGCGCCTCGCGGACGTACCAGCCGCCGACCAGCACCGCCGCCACCAGCAGCAGCGTGGCGCCGACGGTCGACAGCGTCCACAGGTAGAGGTAGGCGACGGCGGCCACCAGCATCATGTTGGCGGCGATCGACAGGTTGGGCAGCAGCGCGGCGATGCGTTCCAGATGGTGGTTGCCGAGATCGAAGGACCGCTTGGCCTGCAGATCCAGGATGTCGGCGTGGCCGCCCAGGGTGACGTGGCGCAGGAACCGCCGCCGCACCTCCGCCAGCGCGCTGAAGGCGGTGGTCAGGGCCAGGGAGACGAAGCGCTTGCCGAAGGCATAGGCGACCAGCAGCGACAGGCAGAAGATCAGGAAGGGGGCATCCAGCACTTCGCCGCGCATCCAGCCGCTCAGCTCGGCGCTGAGGCTCATCAGGCTGATGAGGTTGGCGGTGGCGGCGATGCAGCCGGTGACGACCAGCCGGGTCAGGATGCTGCGGTCGGCGAGGCCGATCAGCGGCAGCAGGGAGGACGGCGGCCGGCTCGGGGGAAGGCGCTTGCTCATCGTCCGGTCACTCCGCCAGCCAGCCGTCGAGAATGTGGGCGATGGTTCCGTTGTCGCGCAGCTTGACGAAGGCGGCCTGCAGACGCTCGGCCTTCTCCTTGCGCGCCTTGGGCAGCGCGATGTAGCGCGGGATCAGCCCGACCGGCTTGGGCAGCACGCGGACGTCCTTCAGCCGGCCGTCCTGCTTGGCCATGTAGTTGAGCACATGCAGGTCGCCGACGATGACATCCACCCGTCCCAGGATCAGGCGGCGGAAATTGACCACGTTGCTGCTGGACGCGACCTTCTCCAGATAGGTCGCCGCGTCGAAATCGGCGGCGTAGGAGAAGCCGTCGACCACGCCGATCCGGTAAGGGGTCAGGTCTTCCAGCCGATCAAAGGTGATGGTGGAGTCCTTGCGCACCATGAACACCGTCGTGCCGGTGCGGAACGGCCCGATCATGTTGTACTGCGCGAAGCGGGCGGGGGAGGCGACGAACTGGAAGCCGATGTCGGCGGTGTTCTCGTCCATCGACTGCACCACCTCGGACCAGGACAGCGGGCGATGGACCGGGGTGACGTTCACCTCCTTCAGCAGCGCGTTGACGATCTCGGTATCGATGCCGGTGCGGTTGCCGTTGAAGGAGTAGTTGTAGGGCGGAAAATGATCCTCCGACGCGACGGTCCAATATTCGGCCCGTGCCGGAAGGGCGGCGGCGAGCGACGCCAGCAGGATCAGAAGCGATGCCAGCAGGTGCAGCGCCGGCCTTGACGCCGGCCGGTACGGGAATGCGGCGGAGAAGGTCATGGTCATGGCTGCCGTCACACCTTGGCCGGCTTCTTGGCGCGGGTGGTCAGCAGGATCATGACGAGGAGGGCGCCGGGCGGCGTCAGAACCACCGCCAGGAAGGCGTAAAGCAGGAAGCCGCCGCGGCGGCCGATCCCCAGAAACCCGACCAGCAGGCAGAGACCGATATAGATCAGCTCGAACACGGCGATGCTTCCTTCTTTGCCCGGCGTTCCGTCGTTCAGGCCTTAGCCGGCCTTCTGGACCGGCTGTTCGTCCATCTGGGGAGCGGCGGCCGGAGCGTCGGCGGCCTCACCCTTGGCGGCATCGAACTCCTTGCGGAAATAGTCGCGCATCGCATCGACATCGAAGTCCAGCAGCGTGCCGCCGGTCTCGAAATGCTGCGCGAACACCCGGCCGAGCGCCTGCGTCGAGGCCAGCGACAGCGCCGGCATCACCGCAACGCCGAGCGCGGTGCCGATGAAGGGAACGGCCTTGACGGCGGAACCCAGAACGCTGGAGCTGAGAGCCCCCGGCATGACGCCGCCCAGCAGGGCGCCGACGATGGCGCGGGTCCGCTCCTGCGCGAACTCGACGCCGTACAGCTTGGCGAGCTTGTGGACCAGGTTGAGCTGCGCCGCGCTGACGGCGGCGACATCGGCGCCCGGCACGGGAATCAGCCCGAAGGCACCCGAAGCGTAGCTGTGATACTTGATCAGGTCCTGGGCGCGCTTCTTACGGTCTACCATGATCTGAAGCCTTTCTCGGATCGGGGAGAGTTGATCTGCGGTGGAAACTTCGATGCAGAGCGCACGTTTCCGTGCGTTCGGCATCGCCGAGCCGAGCCTTCTGGGGGAAAGCAGCAGCCAGTCGTCAATTGCAACTTCAGCGATTGACAAACGAAAGATTATTGCTGCGCAAGGCAGCCAAGAAACTAGCGAAGGATGATTTCATCTGAAGCTTGGCAGGAAGTATCCACCCACCGGTCTCGACTGATATGACTCTTAGATACGATTTTATTGATTAAAATCGTATTAAGTCACCGTCAGGGTTGTTGGAAGTTTTGTTGGAACTTGCAGCGCTTTGTCGGAATATGTGACGAAAAGTGTCATCGGTATTTCTTGCGATGGCCGCTTCTTCTACCTTGGGGGGAAACGGAATGGCAGTTCGAGGGCATTGGCCGGCAGGGTCGCCCGCGATCCGGCACCGATTGACGCCGTCATGAACAGGACCGTGTCGCGGACCGGCCCGCCGTCGATGGTTTGGGTCGGCAGGGCGATGCGCAGCAAGGTGCCGTCACCATCGACCGCTTTGGGCGCCAGCCGGCTCCTCATCAGCCGCAGCAACGCCCACGGACCGCGTTCCACCAGGGTCAGCGTATCGCCGGCGGCGGCTTCCGCTTCGTTCGCCATTGCGTTCTTCGGGCGATAGGGCGAACCGGCGGCCCAGCGGAAGCTGAGCATTACCGGTTGCCCGGCCTTCCAGACCAGCGGTGCGGAGCCGGAAGAGGCACCGATGGCGCTGTTTCCGGAGCGGATCGACCAATCGATGATGTGCTCGGCTCCGAGTTCCTGTGCGCGGTTGGTGCCGTAAGTGAATCGGACGTTCACCGGAGCGGAGCGGGCGATCGCGTCGAGCAGAGGCCGCGCCGCTTCCATCCTTTCCAGAAGTGCGGCGAGTTCCGGCGTCGCGGCCTTCGTGACCGCGGACCGGTTCTCGTCGAACTGGGTGAAAAACCGGCGAACGTCCTGCGGATCGGCATCGGGGGCGCCGCGGGCAAGATCCGGACGGACGAAGGGGAAGCGACCCGCCAGCGATTGGGAGAAGGTTGCGGCGAGCTTCGTCACCGCCGCATCGGCATCCGGTGCCAAGGTTTCGGCGGGCGGCATCGGCAGCGGCAGCGGAGGCAGCCGGGGCAGAGGCGGAGCTTCGTAGGCCGCCGGAAGCGGCGGGCTGGCGATGGCGGCTTCCTGTTTGGGCGGTGGCGGAGCGGCTGCCTGGACCGCCGGCGCGGGGCGCTGTTCGACGGTCGGGGCCGGCTCTGCCGGCTTCGCTTCGGCAACAGGAGGTTTGGCGGCTTCCGGCGGCGGAGCCGATGGCTTCGCCGGCTCGTCGGCCGTTTTGGCCGGAGCGGGACCGGCCGGCATGGCTGGAGCCGGGGCCGGCACCATCTTCGCCGACAACGCGTCGATGGCAGGGTTCACGGCCGAGGTCAGGCCCAGCGCTCCGCCTTCCCCGCTCACGAGAAGCCGCCCCGTCTGCGGCGCGTCGAGCGCCAGCATTGCCGAACGGGCGGAAATGGCAGCGGTCGACAGCGCCTCGGTGATGCGGTCGGTCGTGTCCCGGCCGGGCAGATCGGCGATCGCCGCCCTCTGCAGCGACAGCTTGATCGCATCGGGCAGCCCGCGGGACGGGTCCTGCAGCGCGGCGGCGATCGGCCAGCTTGCGGCTTCGGCGGCCGAATCGGCCAGACGACGGATCTCGGCGACATCCTCTTCGGTCGGCGGGTCCGGCAGGGCGCGCAGCCGGTCGGCCAGCGCCTGCGTCCGCAGGCGCAGGGGGTTGCGGACGTAGAGTTCCTCGGCCAGCGGAGCGGCGAGCTGCACCGATTCCGCCCGAACGGCCGCCGCAATGGTCTTGGCGTCGAGGTTGGGAAGATCGGCACCGGCGGCGATGCGGGTGATGAAGCCGTCCGTTGCCGTCACCGGCGGACGGGGCACGGCGCCATAGACGCTCTCCGCCAGGGCCATCAGTTCGTCGAACCCGCTCGACCGGCGGAACCGGTCATAGCGTTCCAGCGCATCGCGCCGGCCGCCGATGCGGTCGAGCTGGGCGGCCAGCCGGCGGAAGGCCGGCAGATCCTCGACGCGGTGCGGATTGGCGACCGGAGGCAGATCGGTCAAGGCGGAGCTGGGCAGCAGCGCGTCGCGGATCGGGCGCAGCACCGCCCGACGCAAGGTGACCGACGCGAGCCGCCGCTTGTCCTCGTCGAAGCCGCCGAGCAGGGAGGTCGGCAGCAGCGGCGTCGCCAGCCGGTCGCGTTCCATCGCGGCCGTGGCGGCGATCACCCGGCCGACCATCGGGGCATCGGCAGCGGCATCGCGTGCGAGCAGCGCCCGGCGCAGGTCGCCGACCGATGCCGCGACGGCGGGACTGCCTGCCGATACGGTCGCGAAGCCTTGCCACGCGGCCAGCGACAGAACGGTCACAGATGCGGCCAGCGCGGCCTGCGCGATGCGGCGGCGGCGGCGGCCTTGCAGGAAGGCGGCCTCCGATGGGCGGCCGTACCCCGGTTCGGCGAAGGAGCGGCCGGGCAGCAGGTCGCGGGCGAAGGCCGGGCGGCGCCCGCCCGTCGCGGTCGCGCAGGCCCCGGTCAAGGCGATGCCGCGGAGCGGGAAAGGGTCGGCGGCGCCATCCGCCGGCCCGGCTTCCCCCAATGCGCCATCGAGGAACAGCGCCAGCGGGTGCCGCAGCGTCTCCAGCGACGCCGGGAGCAGCGGCAGGCGGACTCCGGCGTTCCCGGCGGCGAAGGCGTCCGCCTCCAGAAGCGCGAGGTCCGACTGGAGGGACTCGAAGGCTTCGTCGACCCGGGCGGCCTCGAAGGGCATCAGCCAGTCATGCGGGCTGGTCCAGCCCAGGACGCTGTCCAGCATGGTCGCGGGGACCGCCGAGCAAAGCTCGGTGAAACCGTCGAGGGACTCCGCCCGGACGACCACCACATGCACCGGGCAGACCATGCCCAGCTGGTCGCGGATGGCCAGCAGCCGGGCGCGCAGCGCCTCCGCCCGCCTGGCGAGCGCCTTGCGGGGGGCTTCGCGTTCGGCTGCGGCGCGCAGCTCGTCGGCGCCGACCATCAGCAGGATGCCGTCCAAGGGACGCCGCATCGGTCGCTTGGCCATCGCCGCGACCAGCGTCGGCCAGGAGGCGTCGAGCCTGGAGCCGTCGGCGGAGTCGGCGCCGGCATGGAGGATCGCCGCACCTTCGCAGAACCACCAGCAGCCGTTCTCGGTGTTGCCGTCCTCGGGCCAGCCGACATGGGTCGGGTCGGTGGCGAGCAGGGCGGGGCCGCCGATGCCGAAGGCCAGGAACCAGGGAATGTCGCCGCGCCGCAAGGGGCCGCGCATCTGCCGGGTGAGGATGTCCAGCCCTTCGCCGTAGGTGCGGGCCAGAGGCGGCTTGCCGGCGGCGGCCTTCGACGGCGGCGGTGCCTCCGACCTCACATGCAGGGGCGACGACGCCATGGTCCGGCGCGCCGGCGTCCGGGTGCGGGCCGCGGCCTTGGCGGCGGGCTTGCGTCGGCGGGGCATCCACCGGCGCAGCCTGGGCCGGAGCGCCTGCACGACGCGGTAGAGGATGTAGAGCGGCAGCGCGGCCAGCGCGTAGGGCAAATAGGCGAAGACGAAGGACAGGACCCAGCCGATGGCCGAGCCGATGGTCGAGAGCAGGAACTCCAGCGTCAGGATCAGTAGGACCATGACAGCCCCATATCCTCGACCGCCGCACGGGCACCGCGCAGGTCGCGTTGGAGATCGTTCACCGCGGTGGTCCACAGCAGATGGGAAATCAGCAGGAAAAGCGCGGCCGTTCCGCCCGCCGCCACCCACCAGCGCCGGGCCGATGGACGGAAGTTGCCGAACACGGCACCCGCCGGCGGATCATAGGCACGTGGGCTGGCGAGGCCGGGCTGCGGGCGATCGGTTCCGCCCTCCCGGCCGGCGACGATCCTATGCAGGGAGGGGCGTCGCGCCGTCGCCTGCGCGTCGTCGGGGAAGCCCAGCGCCAAAACGCCGAGATAGACGGCGGCCAGGTCGCGGTCGGCCTTGGCCCCCTGGCGGATCAGGTCGTCGGCTTGGACGAACAAGGTCTGAAGCGTCGCGTTGGCGCCGAACAGACGGCTGGCGACGACGGCATCCGCCGGCTTGACCTGGGCCAGCGCCCGGTCGGCCAGCATCGCCATCGCGAAGACCGCCTTCACCACCACGCCATGGGCGGCGGGGCCTCGGGCGACCGCGGCGGCGCTCATGCCGTGGAGCGTGGCAACCAGCCGTTCCGCCACCGAGCCGGATGGGGACTGCTCCTGCGCGCAGCCGGCCAGCAGGTCGGCATGGAAGGCGCGGAACAGGGCCAGGACGCCCGGGCCGGGCCCCCGAGCCGTGTTGCCGGCGGCAACGGGAGCGGCGGGGGCCGGATTGGGAGCGGGGGCGGGGCGTGCGGTCACGGTGCGGCGTCCTTCGCCAGCGGAGCCAATGAGAATCCGTCACGTCCGAGCCGGATGTCCAATCCGCCGGCACCGTCCAGCGACCGGCGGTGGGCCCCCGGCGTGCCGTAGCGGGCGAAGACGAGGGTGGAGGACGGGGTGGCGGCGAAGGGCGGCAGGCTGCGCAGGATCACGCTCTGGCCAGGCACCATCTCCCACGAGGCGATGGCGATCCGCCCGGCGGCTTCGCCGTTCAGGATCGACCGGTCGCGGAACCAGCCCGCGGCGTCGAGCATGCCGAGCCGGTGCGCCAAGCCTTCGTCGGCCACCCGGACCACGTCGACGGCGACCGGACGGCGGTCGTTGGCGTCGGCATCGGCGACGATGCGCAGCATGGGGGCGGAGTTGCCTCCCGTATCGCCGGACGCGTCGGGACGGGCGGGCTTGTCCGCGGCGCAGGCGGCAAGCAGCAGGGCAAACGCCAGGGACAGACGCTTCATGGTCAGCCACCCGCCGCGGCGGCCGCGCCCGGCTGGCCGGCGCAGACATATCCGGCCGGCGTGTGGCGGTACCAGTTGCCCGACGCCGCGGCGCAAGGGGCCAGCACCCGGTCGTTCTGCTGCGGGCCCGACGGTTCGGCCGCCGGAACCGCCGCGGTACCGGCCGTATCCCTGCCGGTCGCGGGGCGGTTGGTGAGGGCGAAGGACTCGTCGTCGTCGTCTTCGACGATCATCACGTAGCGGGCCCGCTTGGACGGGTAGCGGATGCCGTAATCGTAGTCGCCGTCGGCCACGCGCTCCAGGATCGCGGCGGATTTCTCGGTGCCGAACGGGGCGCAACCCGCCCCGGCGAGCAGGACCGGCAGCAGCGTCGCCGCGACGAGGCAGAGGCGGAGGGGGCGGGTCATTGGGCGGGGCGTCGGGCTGGCCATCGGAATGCTCCTGCTCAGGCCGGGACGGGCGTCTGTGGCCCGGTGGCGGTGGCCACGGCTACGGCGGCGCCGGCCTCCGTCAGGTCGGGCGGGGTCGGGTCGATGCCGGCATCGGCAAGCGTCCGGTAGACGGACCGCCAGACCAGTTCCGGCACGGCGAAGCTGGCGTCGTGGTCCTTGACCCAGAAGAACAGGTTGTACTTGCACAGCCACCGGCCGTTGACGGCGCGGAAGCCGTCGTAGCGGACGAAGGGCAGTCCGCCGGTGGCGCTGGGCATCACCCGGTCGGTCGCGCGCAGGGCGCCGGTCAGCAGGCCGCCCATCCGGCCCGGGTCGTGGCCGGCATCGGCGAAGTATTCCAGCTTCATCGAAACGCGCTCGACCGAGCTGAAATTGACGACCGTCGCTTCCGACACCTTGGCATTGGGCATGGCGACGATGAAGCCAGCGACGTTGCGCACCCGCACCGTCCGCCACGTCATGTCGACCACGACGCCGCGGACGATGTCGGTGATCTGGATGCTGTCGCCGATCTGGAAGGGGCGTTCGATGTTGAGGACGATGCCGGAGAAGACGTTGGCGATGTTCGCCTGGATGGCGAGGCCGACGACCATGCCGACGAGGCCGGACGCCGCCAGCAGGCTGGTGATCGGCTGCTTCAGCACGAAGGCGATGATGCCGCAGCCGGCGAAGCCGAAGACGATCAGGGTGGAGAAGCGGCGGACAATGGCGGGAATCCGGCGCTGGGTGCGGATCTCCAGCGGGGTCCAGACGAAGCGCTCCATCGTGCGGTCGACCAGGATGGCCGGGACGATCCACCACAGGACGTTGATTCCGTTCACCACCATGGCGATGCCGCTGGCCGGCAGCGTCGCCACCGCCTGGTCCAGCACGATGTTGCCGGCCGACATCAGCAGGAGCGGCCAGGACAGGATGCGCATGAACAGGGTCTGGATGCGCCAGAACTGCCCGCGGTCGCGCCGGTCCATGAAGGCGGCGAAGACCGCCAGCACGGCGCTGAAGATGGCGATGTAGACGAAGAAGTCGCGATGGATGAAGTCGCGCGCCGCCGGGGCGTCCGGCGCTGCCACCACGCCGAAATCGACGCGGGAGAAGTCCGGCTGCGGCCGGCCGAAGCCGACATAGTTGGGGTCGCCCTCGCTGCTGACGCTGGTGACGTCCTGGGAAATCCAGGCGCGCGCCAGCCGCCAGCCGGGCGACGAGGCGAGCACCCGCCTGGCACGGAGCTGGTCGAGCAGGGTGGAGCTTTCGCTTTCCCCTTCCAGCGCGCGGCGGAAGCGGTCGGCGAGGCTGAGATCGGCGGCCGACGCGGTCTCCGCCGCCGCCATCGCCTTCAGCTTTTCCACGAAGTCGTTGGTGTTCACCAGCGACATGCCGAGCACGTCGGTGACGAACATCACGGTGTTCCGGTTCTGCGTCCGGTGGCGGAAGCTGACGCCGACGGAATGGCTGCCGTAGGGCGGCCGCTGGTCGGAGAAGTTCAGCGAGAAGCGCCCGTCGATCTTGTAGGCGACGTAGGTGGTGACGTCGCCGCGCTCTTCCCGGTAGGGCTTGCCGAGCTCCACCGGCTTGACCGCGTTGGTGAAGACGACGTCGGCCGGGTTGAAGCCGCCGCGGTAGCGGAACCAGATGGTCAGGTTCAGCGTCGCTTCGTTGGTGTCGGGGTTGAGATCGCGGATCTCGTGCAGCTGGATGCCGGTATAGATGACGTCCGTCTTGTACATGAAGCGGTCGTTCACGTAGAGCGCCCGTCCGCGCTGCACCTCCTCCAGAAAGTTGGAGACGCCGGCCTCGCGGATCGGCTGCAGCTGGGTCAGCGCCGCCACCGGGTTGAGGCCGTTGTAGGTCGCCATCATCACCGGCAGCGTCGCCTGCCCGCGGGCATCGAAGGTCCAGGTGCCGGCATTGGCCTGGAAGGCGTTCTCGGCGCGGTCATGGCCGGCGATGGCGAGGCGAAGCGCGTCGCCGTCGGGCTTGCCGGCGCCGTGATGCCCGGCGGCGATGGCGCCGGCGACCAGGTCGACGCCGTCGGCCCCGAGCGCCGCCGCCCAGTCGGGCACCGCGTTGAAGCGCTTGACATACTGCCCGTAGAAGCGCTGCGCCCGCTCGTTCGCCGTGTCGAACAGCACCGGCGAGGAGACCAGCAGGCCATGGCCGTAGGCTTCCGGCGTCAGGGCCTTGGGATTGGCCTGGGTCTGGGCGACGATCTCGGTGCGGAAGGCGGCGGTCGCCATGTCCGAGCTGCCGGCGATCAGGTTGCGCACGCCGGCATCGCGCAATGCCACCACCACCCGGGCGCTGTCCACCGCCGAACCGATGACGACGATGGCGCCGGTCGGCATCTTCTCCTTCACCGCCTGGGCGAGCGACGGCAGCGCGTCGGCCCCGCCGCGTCCGGGCGCGTAGGTCCACTGGCTGACCAGCTTGGTGCCGAAGCGCTGGAGGATGGAGTCGAACTGGCCGGCCAGCGAGGCCGCCTGCTCGCTGTCCTCGCGGATGATGGCGACCGTCGGTTCGCCCACCACGTTGCGGACGTAGTTGGCGAGGAAACGGGTCTCGTGCGTGCGGTCGAAGCCGATGTTGAACAGCCAGGGGCTGGGCGCGGCATCCGCCGGGCGGACCAACGGGCGCGGGGCGATCAGCGGGATTTTCTTCTGGGCGTAGATGGCGGTGGCGCTGTCCGTGGCGTCCGGGGTATGGCCGATCACCGCGACGATGGCGGGATCGTTGGCGATGCGCCGGGCGATTTCCAGCGACTTGCCCTTGTCGCCCTCGTCGTCGAAGGGCCTGACCTCCACCGGCCGTCCGCCGATGCCGCCCGCCGCGTTGATGGTGTCGGCCCGCAGGGCGGCGCCCTTGCGCAGCGCCAGCCCCAGCGCCGCGTCCGGCCCGCTCAGCGGCCCGACCACGGCCAGCGCCAGCGGCTCCCCGCCGCGCTCGCCGAGGAAGCCGGCGCGCACCACCAGGGACACCAGGACGGTGACCAGCATCGCCGCGGCCAGGATCAGGGCGAAGCGCGCCTTCTTGGTCATGTGCGACCAGCGCAGCGGCGGCCGGGAACGGGGCTGGAGCGAGCTCAGCATCGGGTGAACCTCGGGAGAGGATAAGTATCCCCTCTCCCCGGGGGGGAGAGGGAGTGATCCGTTCGTCGGTCGGACCATCCTCAGCGCTCCTGCATCGCGTGCTGGAGGCCGTTGAGGACCGGTGAGAAGACATAGTCGAGGATCGTGCGGCGCCCGGTCAGGATGCTGCAGGTCACCCGGACGCCGGGGAACAGTTCATAGGTCTTGCCGCCGTAATCGAAGCGGGTCACCGGCAGCTCGACGCGGACCTTGTAGTAGGACTGCTTGTTGGCATCGAGCAGCGTGTCGGGGCTGATCGTCCGCACCCGGCCTTCGATGTGGCCGAAGCGCGAGGCGTCGCTGCCGGCCAGCGTCACCACCACCGGCTGGTCGGCGCGGACATAGCCGATGTCCTGCACCGGCAGGCGGGCGTCGACCACCAGCTTGCCGTCGCGCGGCACCAGCTCGACCACGGTCTCGCCGGCCTTGACGACGGCGCCCTTGGTCGAGACAGCCAGCGTCTTGACGATCCCGTCCATCGGCGCCCGCATGCTGGACCGGTCGAGGCTGTCCTGGTAGCGGGTCAGCCGCTGCGACAGTTCGTTGTGGTTGCGCCGCGCCTCGTCCAGCGCGTTGCGGCCCTCTTCCTCGTATTTGCGCCCGATCCAGACCAGCTTGCTGCGGGCTTCGGCCAAGGCCGCTTCGGCCTGGGCCAGGGTGGCGCGGTCCTCGGCGATCGAGCCGGTGATGCGGGCATCGTCGCGCAGCAGCTCCAGATGCTTCATCCGGTTGGTGATCTCGCGCTTCAACAGGCTTTCGCTGATGGAGAGCTGTTCGCGGATCAGCCCCTGCGCCACCTGGGAACCGGCGATGCGCGCCCGGACCGCGGCCGACTGCTGCTCGCGCTGCACGATGTCCTGGCGCTGGATGTCGAGGTCGGAGGCCAGCCGGTCGCGCCGGGCGCGGAACAGGTCGCGGCTCTGCGCCACCAGATCCGGCCGCTCGCGGATCAGGCGCTCGGGAAAGTCGATGCCGTCGCGGCGCGCGACCTCGGCTTCCAGCCGGGCGATGTCGGCGGAGAGCGAACCGAGGCGCAGGCGCAGCTCTTCCAGGTCGGCGCGGGTCTTGGTCTGGTCCAGTTCGACCAGAATCTGGCCGGCCTTCACCGAATCGCCTTCCTGCACCAGGATGTCGCGGATGATGCCGCCTTCGAAATGCTGGACCGACTGGTTGTAGGAGAGCGGCACCACGTCGCCGGGAGCGCTGCTGGAGACGTTCAGCTCGGCGACGGACGCCCAGCCCACCGCGGCCAGGAAGGCGGCGATGCCGACGGCGAACAGGCCGTCGCCGAAACGGCCGTCGGTCTCGCGGTCCCTGCCGGCGATCGCGACGTCGGCGGTCGCGAGGGGAAGGGCCGGGGCCAGCACGGCACCCAGGGGCCGGGCCGGACCGGCGGCCGGCTTCTTGGTCAGGAGGGGGAACGGCTTCATGAGGCCACCATTCCGGCCGGGTCACGGTTCATCGCCAGATCCTGCACCATGTCCTGCGGCTGATCGAGGTCGAGGACCAGGGACGCGCCCTGGAGGATGCGCGGATCGTGCGAGGCGATGACCACGGTGTGGCCGCCGCGCGCCAGCTCGATCAGCGTGCGGTAGACGACGGCGGTGCCTTCGGCATCCAGCCCGTCGGTCGGCTCGTCGAGCAGGATCAGCCGCCCGCCGACCGCCAGCGCCCGGGCGAGCGCCAGCCGGCGACGGTGTCCGACCGGCAGTTCCTGGCCGAAGTTGCGCAGCGGCGTGTCGAGCCCCTGGGCGCAGTCGGCCACCGCGCGGTCGGCACCGGCGCGGTGCAGGACGGCCTGCAGCTCCGTCTCCGACAAACGCGGGTTGGCGAGCAGCAGGTTCTCGCGGATGGTCCGGTTGAGGAAGACGGGTTCCTGCGGCAGGAGGCCGATCTGTTGGCGCCACCAGACCGGAGCGAATTTGCGGATGTCGACGCCGTCGGCGAGCACGGCTCCCTCCTGTGGATCGGCCAGCCCGGCGATCAGGCGGATCAGAGTCGACTTGCCCGACCCGTTCCGGCCCTTCAGCACCACGATGTTGCCGGCGGGGACCGACAGGGACAGGCGGCGAAGCAGCGGGGTGACCGCCCCCGCCGGCGTGTAGGTCAGGTCGCGCAGTTCCAGCGTCCCGCCATAGCGGGGCAGGCTGGTGCCGCCCGGCGGTTCCACCGAGGTGCGGGCGAACTGCTCCAGCCGGAGTTGCGCCTGCCGTGCCATCGCCAGCGATTCGCCGATCTGGGCCAGCCGGGTGAAGGGGGCCAGCGCCCGGCCGACCAGCAGGTTGACGCCGATCAGCGAGCCGACGTCCAGCTCGCCGCGGACCACCAGCACCGCACCGGTGGCGATGACCGCGACGCCCTGCAGGGCTTGCAGGCTCTGCGCCATCGACTGGGCGCGCCCCTGGCGCATCGACATGCGCTCGCGCATCGTCCGCAATGCCTTCGCCGCCCGCTGCCAATCGCCCAGCAGCGGCTTGGCACCGCCGAACAGGGCGGCCGCATCGCGTCCGACGATGGCGGAGGTGACCAAGCCCTGCGCGTCGGCGCCGGCCTGGGCCAGATCGCGGCCGACGGCCCGCATGTCCGCCTGGGCCAGCAGGCCGGCGGCGATCGACAGCAGGGTGAACAGGACGCAGATCGCCGCCAGCGGCCAGGAGACCAGCGCGACGACGACGATGAAGCCCAGGGCGAAGGGCAGATCGAACAGCGTCGCCAGATTGGCGGAGCCCAAGGCGGCGTCGATCTGGTCGGGTGCCCGCATCGCCTCGCGCCGGGCGGCGTCGCCCTCCGCCGAGCCGGCGCCGCTGCGCGCGGTCAGCAGGATGCCGAAGGCGCCGGTCGCCAGCCTTTCGTGTTCGGCGCGGCCGATGCGGCCGGCGATGCCGAGCCGGACATGGCGGAACAGATGCTCGAAGGCGATGGACAGCACGACACCGACGGTCAGCGCCACCAGCGTGGAATCGACGCCGTGCGTCACGTACCGGTTCAGCACCAGCATGGTGTAGAAGGAGGAGGCGAGGCCGAGCAGGTTCGCCGCGAAGGATGCGGCGAAGACGCGGGTCGTCAGCCGCAGGTTGGAACGCAGCCGCAGGAGCAGCAATCCGATGGCGCCGCCGCTCATTGACGTTCTCCCGTTCCGCGCTTGCGCTTCGTATCCTTGTTGGCAGGAGCCGCCGGTTCCTGCTTGCCCGGTCCTTCGAAGAGGCCGCGTCCCATCGCCGCCAGCTTCGGCATCGGCTTGGTCTGGATGTCGGCGGCGCTGAGCCGGCCCATGGCGGCCAGCAGGCGGTATCCGGCCAGGACCAGCTCGGTCTCGGCGGCGGCGGCGTCGCTGCGGGCGTTGATCAGCGTCGTCTCGCCCGACAGGATGTCGATGAGGGAGCGGGATCCCAGCTCGCGCTCGGCCCGCGCCACGTCGAGGAAGCCGGCGGCCAGGCTCGCCTGGTCGTTCAGCAGCCTCACCTGGGCGCGGGCGCTCTCCAGCCGGTTCCAGCTGTTGCGGACGGTCTCCAGCACGGTGCGCTCCTGATCGGCCCAGGTGGCATCGGCAGCCCGCAGGTCGGCCTCGGCGAGGCGGACGCTGTTGATCGCGGTCAGGCCGGTGTTCAAGGAGAAGGTGACCTGCAGCTTGAACAGCAGCTCGTCCTGCCGTCCGGGCTGGCCGGCGACGTCGCGCTTCATGTTGCGCTCGACATAGCCCTCGATCCGCGGGTAGAGGGTGCGGCCGCGCACCGACGCCACCGCTTCCTGGGCCGCCGCGGTGGTCAGGGCCAGCTCCTGGAGGCGGGGGTTGTGGCGGCGGGCTTCCTCCACCGCCGCGTCCATCGACACCGGCAGGGCGGCCTTGGTCATCGCCAGGATTTCCGCGCCGTCCAGCCGGAAGGGCACATGGCCGAAATAGGCCTGGAAGCGGCTGAGCGCGGTCTGCATCGCCTCTTCCGCCGCGACGCGCCGTGCCTGGGCGCCGGCAAGCTGGCTCTTGGCCTGAAGCACGTCGGTGGAGAAGCCGTAGCCTTCCTGAAGGCGGACCTCCTCCAGGCCGGTCTGGCGGCGGATGTTGTCTTCCGACTGGCGGGAGAAGATGAGCAGACGATGGGCGCGGACGAGGGTGGCGTAGGCGCTCAACCCCTCCACCAGAAGCTCCTGGCGGGTGCGCTCCACGGCGATGTCGGCACGAACCACCGACACCTGCGACCGGCGGATGTCGGCGTTGGTCGCGTCGAAATCCCAGATGAGCTGCGTCGCCCGCACCGACAACTGCTTGGCGTTCAGGTCGGTGTCGGGAAGGCCGGCCGGCTTGTTGGTCGTCTCGCGCCCGCCATTGGCCGACAGGCTGAGCGTCGGGTACCAGCCGCCATGGCTGATCCGCAGGGCGTTGCGGGCGGACTCGGCCGCCGCTTCAGCCCCCTTCAGTCGGTCATGCGTTTCCGTCGCCTTGCCGATCAGGGAGACCACGTCGTCCCGAGCAGACGCGAACGAAGATTGCGCGCCCCCGGCAAGAAGCGGAAGCAGGGCCGCAGCAAGGTGAAAAAACTTGTGCATGAGGGTCCTGGAAAACGCCGTCGGCGGAAGCTTTGCGGCTTGCGGCAAGAACGACTATAGCCGACAGCCCTCATGTGGATTTAAGACAAAAGAGTGTTCAAATTCCTAACAAATCCTCTAAATGCGTCATTCGCATTAGGCGTTGTTTATATGATGCCCGCCTTGGGCGTCAGTATTCTGCGGATGATGTTGATCAAAGGCGTGGGCCTCGGGAGCCCAATCCGACAGGGGGGAGAAAGGCGGCTGCGGCGCAACTCCAGCTTCGTTGGGGAGGCCGAGACCCGATGCCAGAAGGGCCGCGAAGTTGGTGCCCGGAGACGTATCGCCGGAGGGTACCGCCTGCGGCTGGACCTGGACCTGCGCCGCGGACGCGGCCTTGACGTCGAAGGCGACGCCGGCCGCCATGTGGGTGCTGCCGTCAGCCATCGTCATGCTGGTGGTGCCCAGGATCCGGTTGCCGGCCAGACTGGCGTCGCTTGCCGTCGAGGTGGTGGCGATGGATCGGATGCCCGCTTCGGAGAGGCCGCGCAACTCCTCGGCCTGGCTGATGCCGTCGCCGTTGGCGTCCTGCCAGACCTTCAGCGTCGCGAAGCCCTCGTCGGTCGCGTCCAGGTGGCCGTCATGGTTGCGATCCAGGGATGCCAACGCATCCAGGCTGCTGTTGAAGCCGGTGCCGAAGCGTTCCGATACCAGTTCCCGCGCGTCGTCGATCCGTCCGTTGCCGTTGCTGTCCTGCACCAGCAGGGCGTTGCCGGAGCCGATCCAACCGGTGGCGTCGGCGACGCCGTCGCCGGTCACGTCGAAATGGATGCCGTCGGACAGCGGACGCAGGGCCAGCCCGTTGCCGGTCATGTCCAGCACGATGGGGTCGCTGGCGACGGTGGTCAGCTTGATGTTGTCGACGTGCAGGATCGGATTGACGCTGTTGTCGCCGGTGTCGGAGGTTCCGAAGCCCAGCGACAGGGTGCTGTTGGCCGAAACCACCACGCTGAAGCTGCCGCTGGCGCTCGCATCCTTCGCCAGCAGCGTCACCACGCCGTTGACGCTGACGAAGGAGAAGTCGTGATAGGAGCCGCTGTCGGTGAAGGTGAAGGACCAGTCGAAGGTCAGCGTCGTGTCCTGCGTCACCGTCACGGTCGTGCCGAGTTTCATCGCATGGCCGGCTGACGGAACCGTTCCGGTCGCGGTGGCGATGGACCCGTGGGCCAGGCCGAGGAAATCCTCCAACTGTGTCGGTGTCTGGCCGCTTGCCGAGGTGAGGGTTCCCTCATGGCCGTCGCCGGTCGACCCGACGGTTGCACCGCCGGTGTAGCTCCAGCCGGTCAGCCCATGGTCGAAGGAGCCGTTCGGGATCAGCACGCTGGGGTGCAGCGTCACGCTGTCGGTCGCGGTGGAGAAGGCGCTGCCGGCACCGGTGTCCATCGCCACCTTGGTGCCGGCGGTGCCGCTGGTCTGGTCCCAGGCATGGATGGTCAGGGCGCCGCTGACGGTGCCGGGCACCGAGGCGTTGGGCTGGAAGTAGAGCCGGTCGATCGAGCGCAGCAGCAGGGCGGAATCGCTGTCGTTGACCGTTCCGACCAGGCTCCAACTCGTCCCGCCGTCGGTCGAAAACCACCAGTGCCCATAGTTTTCGTTGGTGCCGACCAGGGCGATGCCGGTCACGGCGCCGGTATCGCCGTCGGTGACGTTCGCCTGGCCCGTGCCGTTGAGGCCGACCAGCGTCGACACGGCGATCCCGGCGCTTCCCGCGGTGGGGGCGGCGAGGGCTTCCGCGGCGACGGAGAGCGAGAGGTCGGTGTCGATCAGGACCGGGGACGCGTTCGGCGGTGCCACCGTGACGCCGATCGAGGTGCTGGCGGTCAGCGGTCCGCCCGCCCCGCCATTGCCTTGGTCGTCGACCAGGACATGGATGGTGTCGGCGCCGGTGTAGGAGGTCGCGGTGTAGAGGAGCCCGTTGGAGGCGCCCAGCAGGCTGTTGATGGTGGCGAGCGTCGCGCGGATGGTGACGCTGTCCGTTCCGTTGCCGGTGATGACGGCATCCGTTCCGCCATCCGCCAGGGTCAGCGTCCCATGTCCGGCGGTCAGGGTGACCAGCATCGGCTCCGAACCGGCGTCGATGTCCGACACCGACAGGCCGGTGACCGCGACGGCCACGCCCTTAACCGTCGACAGCGACGCGGTTCCGGCGGTGACCTCCGGCGCGTCGTTGACCGGTGTGACGCTTCCGGTCAGCGCGATGGTTTCGGCGCTGTAGATGGTGCTGCCGCCGACGCCGTGCGTCAGGTCGACGTGGTTGCCGGTGGCGATCGTGCCGCCGCCGTTCTCGATCAGACGGACGGTCAATGCCGGGGTGGTGCCGTTCCAGTCGGACGCCGGGACGAAGCGCAGGCGGTCGGCGGCGGCGATCACCAGGGCGGAGCCGTCCGACACGGACCCCACGGCCGCCCATGCGGTGCCGGTCCAATATTCCCAGGCGCCCTGCGCGGTGGTCGCCGCGTTGCCGACGACGGCGATCCCGGCGAAGCCGTTGGCTGCCGATCCGCCGGTGACGGCATCGGCTGCGTCGGAGAACAGGCCGTCGAACAGGCTGGTGACGGTCGCCCCGGCCGGATTCGTCGTGTCCTCCGCGATGGAGGGCAGGGTCGCGGCCGAACCGGTCGCGACCGGTGCGTCGTTGACGGCACCGACGGCACCGGAGAGCGTGACGGTGCCGTCACTGTAGCGGCTGGTACCGCCGCCCGCGGTCGCGGTCACCCGGTCGCCGCTGGCGATGGTGCCCAGGGAATCATCGACCAGCCTGACGGTCAGGCCCGGCGTCGTCCCGTTCCAATCGGCAGCGGGCAGGAACCGCAGGGCGGTGCCGGCGGACAGCAGCAAACCGTTGCCGTCGCTCGCCGCACCGACATTCGACCAGGCGGAGCCGGTCCAGTACTGCCACGTTCCCTGGGCCGCGGTGGCGGCATTGCCGACCACCAGTATCCCGGCGAAGGCGTTCGCCGCCGATCCGCCCGCCACCGCGTCGGCCGGGTCCGAGAACAGGCCGCCGAACAGGGTGGAGATGGTGGCGCCGGCTGGGTTGGCGGCGTCCTCCGCGAGCCCCGGCAATGTCGCCGTCGTTCCGGTGACGACCGGCGCGTCGTTGACCGCGGTCACCCGGCTGTCGAGCTGAATGGCGGACACGCTGTAGGGGGTCGTGCCGCCGACGCCGAGGCTCGTCAGGTCGACGTGGCTGCCGCTGACGACCGCGCCTTGGGAGCTGTCGACCAGACGCACCATCAGGCTGGGGGGCTGCCCGTTCCAGTTGGCGACGGGGAGGAAGCGCAGCATCGTGTCGGCGGCGAGCAGCAGCGCATTGCCGTCCGATGCCGCCCCGACCGCGACCCAGGCGGAGCCGCTCCAATACTGCCATTGCCCTTGGGCGGCGTTGCCGGGATTGGCGACCACGGCCACGCCGGCGAAGCTGTCGCCTGCCGCGCCGAACACCGCATCGCCCGGATCGGAGAACAGGCCGCCGAACAGCGACGACACGCTGGCACCGGCCGGACTGCTGCTGTCCTCCGCCACGGCGGCCAGGGTGGCCTGGACGGCCGTCGCCACCGGAGCGCTGTTGACGGGCGTGATGTCCAGGGACAGCTGCGCGAGGTCCGACGACAGCGGCGTCGTGCCTCCGGTGTCGGTTAGCGTGAACAAGCGGTGCTCGGCGCCGCTGAAACCGCCGGTCCATTCGTCGCCGACCGCCCTCAGCACCAGGGAGGGGGCCTGTCCGGACGCCCCGGCCGCAGGCAGGAAGCGCAGCAGGGCATTGCCGGGCAGCACGAGCGCCGCCGCATCGGCCACCGATCCCACCGCCAGCCAGTTGCTTCCGTCGGCGCTGTATTGCCAGACGCCGAGCGGCGAGCCTTGGTTCGCCACGACGGCGACGCCGACCACGCTGCCGCCGGTTTCGCCGGGGCGGAACATCGCCTCGATCAGGTGGAAGACGGTGAAGCCGGCAGGGGCGGTCGTTCCCTCGGCCATCGCCAGGGCTTTCGCCAAGGCAGCCGCATCGAAGGACGACGACAGCGTCGGCGCGGCCATGTGATGTTCGGCCGGAGTGCTCGGGCTCGAGGGAAGCGCCGGCGTGCTGCCGGGGGAGTTGGTACCGGGCGAATTCGTGCCGGGCGAATTGGTGCTTCCGGCATCGGATGAGGCATTTTCGAGGCTGCGGACCGCCGCCTGTACGGCGCGCTGCTGGCTTTGTGCGGCAACGGCGAATGCGTCGCTGGACAATGCCTTGGTCACCGACGGGGCCGAAACCGCCGGCTTGGCATCCGAGGAGGTCGTGGCGTGGGAAGACGTGTCGCTTGCGGCGCTCTTGTCCGCCACGCCGGACTGATCGAAGCTGATGGTCTTGAGCGCGGGCTCGCTCATCGCCGACTGCTTCGTCGCCGCGGGGGGAGACGAGGCGTCGTGTGTCGCGGGCGTCCCGTCGGCCGGCGCATCGGATGCAGCCTTGTCGCCCGCATTTTCCTTGCCATCGCCCTTGCCGTCACCTTTGGCGTCGTCCTTGCCGTCCTGTTTCGCGTCCTTCGCCTGGCCCTCGTCCTTGCCGTCCTTCGCCTGGGCTTCCGCCACCTGTTCGGTGTTCTTGCCGTCGGCGCTGTCGCTGTGCGCGGCGGTGGTCTCGGCGGCCTTCTTGCCGTCACCGGTTTCGCCGGCTTCCTTCCCGGACTCCTTCGACGAGGCCGCCTTGTCCGGGTTGGCGAGGTCGGCCATGGCCTTGTCCTGTGCGGAAACCGGCACCGAGCTGGCCTGCGCGTTCTGCTGGACGGTGTCGGCGGCTTGCCGGGCGGCTGCCAGGGCCTGCCCGGCGGAGCGCCCTTCCGCCAAGGCCTGTCCCAGTGCCGCGCTGAATGCGGCGCCGCTTCCGCCGAGGGACTGGACGGCCTGTTCGACGTTCTGTCCGCTGGCGAGCGCCGCGACGAGCGGGTCGCCCTTCACCCCCTTCATCGTTTCCGCCGACAGCGCGGAAACGGTGGCGACATCCTGTTGTGCCGTGCCCAATGCGCCGGCCAATTCGTGGCCCGCCGACAGGGCGCCTCCCAGGGCCTGGCCGAAGCCGCCGGATGCGTTCGCATCGATGCCGGCGGCCGTGGCGAAGGACTTGACGGTCTCGGCCACGTTACGGCCGGACGCGAGCGACGCCACCAGCGCGTCGGTCGGCTTCGCCGGCACGGCGGCGGTGTCCTGGCTGGCCTGCATGTCAGCCTGCGCTTTGGTCGATGCGCTGAGCGCCGCGTCGGCCGAGCCTCCCCGGGCCAGTGCGTCGTTCAAGACGCTTGCGAAGGCGGGGCCGCCCGCGGCGCCCTGCGCCTCCGCACCGCCCGACGCCAGGGCGGTGAGCATGCGGTCGCCTTCGGATTGCCCGACCGTGGCGGAATGCGTCAGGACCTCGCTGTTGGCGCTCAATTCCCTGGCCGCCGTCACGGCGGCGGTGGACTCGGCGCCGCCGGACAGCGCCCGTTCCAGCGAATCGGCAAAACGGCCGCCAGGATCGGATCCGAGCGCCTTGACGGCGTCCTGAACCCCGACGCCGGAGGCGAGCGCGGCGGTCAGCTGGTCCGCCGGGGAGAGCGGGGACGGCGCCATGGCGGCGGCAGGCTGCGCCGGCGCGGTCAAGGCCTGCGACAAGGCGGTGATGGGGTCCGCCGTTCCCGACGGGCGGGCGAGCGGATCCATCACCCCATTGAACAGGGCGGCGGACAGATCGGACGCGGCGCCCTTGGCGGTCAGCGACTGTGCGTCCACCGTCTGTCCTTGAGCCAGCGCGGTCGCCACGCGCTGCTCGCCGGTCAGGGAAGCGGCTTCCTGCGTCGCCTGGGCCATGCGCGCGGCGGCGCCGGCGGCGATCTGATTGGCCTGGAGGATCGCGCTGTCCGGCGTGGCTTGCGCGCCGAGCCCCTGCGCGAAATCATGCATCCACCCATCCGCGAGCGCGCTGGCCGCGGTTCCCGGCAGGCCTTGTCCGCTCAAGGCCGCCGCCATCTTCACCTGGACCGCCTTCAGCGCGCCGGCGTCGCCGCTCAGCAGCACGGCCGCCGCCTCCGATGCAAGCGAGTCGGGAATGGTCAGGGGCGGGACGGACGTGGTGGCGGCCTGGAGGGGGTCTGTCATCACGGCCCTTTCGCCGACGCGGAAGTTGCTTGTAGCAACCTCAATTAAGACAGCGATTTGCTGAATAAAATCTGAACGCCGGCGCTTCTTTGGACGAATCCTGAACGATTTGTGGGGAAAACTTACTTCGGACGGGAATGCCGATTTCCGCAATCCGCTTCGTACATTGTTTTCATGCAACCATGATTAGAGAATCTATTTGTGTTCCGTGCTATCGCACGGCAATAAGCCGGATGCGACCGATGGCGGGGGTGTTTGCCCGGGGTCGCAGCGTCGTTTGGTGATCGGATGCAGCCATGGAGTCGATGCCGATTTCGAGCCGGTCCAGCCGCTCGGTTGCCTCAGAGGCATGAAAGCCTGAGTGGCGGGAAAGAACGGAAAGGTTGAAAATAAAAGATACAATCTCCCGTTATTTGATTGCAAATCCCAATTGCGGGATCGGCGGAAATAATGATTTTTAGATAGTGAATATTTTATCGATTTCCCGTTTGGCCAACACAGCTGCGGAATTACCCGCAAATGAGTTGCGTATATCGGCAAAAACAATCAAAATGGCGGCGTGAAAGAATATTTTTCCCGTATATGGTTGCGCGGAGAGGATTGTGTTCGCGAAAATTGATCAGACTGTGGATGAGGAGGGCCGGGTGGCGCTTGGCGACGAATCGCATCGGGCACAAGTCGACAACACCACCTTCCGCGGGATCGTCTCCGGTGATGCCGAACTGAATTTCGCCTGGGCCGCCTTCCTGATCGATTCCCTGGTGGCGGCGGGTTGCACCCATGCGGTGATGTGCCCGGGCGCCCAGATGGCGCCGCTGGCGCTGGCCTGCCGCGCCAACCCCGGCCTGTCGGTGACGGTGGTGATCGACGAACGGTCGGCCGGCTTCTTCGCCCTGGGCCTGTCCAGCGTCACCCGGCGGCCGACCATCCTGATCTGCACCTCCGGCTCGGCCGTGGCGGAGTTCTATCCCTGCGTGATGGAGGCCAGCAACGGCATGGTGCCGCTGGTCATCATCACCGCCGACCGGGCGCCCGAGAACCAGGACCGCAGCTCCGCCCAGGCGATCGATCAGATCCGGGCCTTCGGCCAGCATGTCAGGGCCGCGCACAATCTTCCGTTGCCGGATGCCAGCATCGATACGCTGTCGCCGCTGGCCTCCCGCATCTACGAGCAATGCCTGTGGCCGACCCCGGGCCCCGTGCATGTCAACCAGCCCTTCCGCGATCCGCTGATCGCCTCCGGACGGAGGAAGCGGCCGGTCCCGCCGCCGCCGGTCATCACCAACCCGCTGCTGGCCGTGCCGGATGCCGTGGTCGCGGACATCGCCGCAAGACTGTCCGGCCGTCCCGGCCTGATCCTGTGCGGGGCCAGCGAGAATGCCGACGAGCCCGGCTTTCCGGAGGCGGTGTACGACCTGTCGCGGCGGCTGGGCAGTCCGATCATCGCCGATCCCTTCAGCAACCTGCGCTTCGGCGCGCCGGCGGATGTCGCGGTGATCGCGCGGGCGGATTCCTTTCTGCGCGCGGACCGCTTCACCGAAGCCCACCGGCCGGACTGGGTCCTGAATTTCGGCGGACCGCCGATCTCCAAACCGGTGCTGACCTACCTGCAGGGCTGCAACTGCACCGACTATATCGGCGTCGACCCGACGACCAAATGGCAGGATCCGATCCTGCGGTTGACGCGGCTGGTCCGCGCCAGCCCCGAGATGCTGTGCCGGGCACTGACGGCAACCGGCCGGCTGGAGCCGGCGCCCGACCGTTGGACGAAATCCTTCATGGCCTGCGACGGCTTCATCGACGGCCTGTCCCACACCGCCTTCGACAAGACGCTGTGGGAGGCGCCGATCCTGCGCCGGCTCGTCCAGGCGACACCGGAAGGCGCCGTTTTCTTCTGCGGCAATTCGATGGCGGTCCGCGACGCCGACAGCTTCTCCGGACGGACCGCCCGCCGGTTGCGGATGTTCGCCAATCGCGGCGTGAACGGCATCGACGGGTCGATCGGCACGCTGATCGGGGTTGCCGCCGCCCAGCCGTCGGTCAAGACGCTGGCCGTGGTCGGTGACATGGCCTTCCAGCATGATGTCGGCAGCCTGTCGCTCGCCGGCCCCGGCAACATCGTGCTGGTGGTGCTCAACAACGGCGGCGGCGCGATCTTCGACTATCTGGCGACGGCCAAGGCACCGGAATATCTCGATTTCGTTTCGCCGCCCACCATCGACATCGGGCTCGCGGCCCGGGCCGCCGGTTGGGCGCATCACCGTGTCGGCGACCTGCCCGGCTTCATCGACGCCCTGGCCGCGGCGATGGCGGCCCCCGGTCCGCAACTGATCGAAGCCGTCGTCGACCGGGCGGAGAGCGTGCGTCAGCACAAGCTGTTCTGGGGAGCCGCCGACGGCATCAACGCCATCTTGCGGTTGCGCGGGGCGGACGGCATGTCGATCACCTTCGCCACCCCGCAGATCACCGACGGCGACCGCTCGCTCGTCGAGTTCGACCCGGGTCTTCAGGACTGACCGGCCACCGGCGGGACGCCGAACTCCCGCTTGCTCGATGCCGGCTTTGCAACCCCTTCCGGAATGACGGGTGAGGAGCGGCGGGCCTTGTCCGGATGCCGCCCCTGTCCCGCCCACGGTACCATCCGAAACGGAGACGGTCATGACAATGTCCTTGCTTCCCGCCCCTCACTCCCCGCGTCCGACAGCCGGAGCCGCTGCCCGAACCGCGCGGCTGCGCCGCACGGCGATCGCGACCGGCTTGCTTGCCGCCGGCGGACTCGGGCTTCCGGTGATCGCCCCTGCCGTTGCCCTGGCCCAGCCGGCCCAGAAGGAGGCTGCCGTCCATCAGCCGACCGCCGATCTCCACCCGATTGCGGGCGAAACCGCCAGTCAGGCGCCGCGGTCGGTCGTCTTGCTCGAAACCCCGCTGCATTCCGACGGCAAGCCGATCGCCTATCCCAAGGGGGCGCCGCAGATCCTGGTGCGCACCACCGAGATCCCCGTCGGCGCCAGGACGGGCGTACACAGCCATCCGGTCCCGCTGGTCACCTACATCCTGAACGGTGTGCTGACGATCCAGAGCGCCACCGGCGAGACGAAGACCTACAAGCCGGGCGACGCCTTCGTCGAACGAACCGACTGGCACGAAGGCATCAACCAGGGGCTGGAGCCGGTCCGGCTGCTCGCCGTCTATGTCGGCGAGGTCGGCGCGCCTCTGTCGATCAAGCCTTCGAACTGACGCCGCTCTCCGGCGACGAACCGGAAACACCAATGGGCCGCGGGATAGACCCGCGGCCCATTTTCATGGTGCGCCCAGCATGGGCGCGTTCTTGAGGGTGGAAGTCCCTCCGTAAGCTGGTCACGGCGAACGAAGAGAAGCGCAACTGCGGAAGGGTGACCGACCGTGGGAAGGAAGCGTGGATCGCAACTGTGGGCCGATGGACAAGACTTCCTGCTGGGCTGGAAAGCCTACTTCCGACTGGCGCAAACCCCAGGGGTCTGGCGAAGGCTGGATGAATGGATGCGCCACCGGCTGCGGGCCATCCAGCTCAAGCAGTGGAAGCGGGGGAAGACCATCTTCCGGGAACTGACGGCCAGAGGGGCCAAGCCCGCCGTCGCCCAACAGGTCGCGGCGAACAGCCGGCGCTGGTGGCGCAACAGCGGCAAGCTCCTCAATGCCGTCCTCACGATCAAATGGGCAGACCAACTCGGAATGCCCAGGCTCGCATGACCTCAATCCCTCGAACCGCCCGGTGCGGACCCGCATGCCGGGTGGTGTGGCAGGGGTGCGACCTTCCCAGGTCGCCCCCTATGCCGATTCCTGTCCCGCCTTCCCGGCCGGGTCGGCCGGATGCGTCATGCGGTCCGGATGCGATCGGTGAAGGAATTGACTTCGGAGCGGAGCATCTCGGTCTGGTGGGTGAAGGTGTCGGAACTGGTCAGCATCTGTTCGGCCGAAGCTCCGGCATCGGTCGCCTTCTGCAGCACATGGGTGATGGTGCTGGCGACTTCCGTGGTGCCGAGCGCTGCCTGACGCAGATTGTCGCTGATCTCCGTGGTCGCCTCGAACTGGCGCTGCACGGCGCCCGAGATGGTGGTGGCGATGCTGTCCATGCGGCCGATGGTCTCGCCGATGCGCCGGATCGCATTCACCGCGTCCATCGTGCTGGACTGGATCGCGTTGATCTGGACGCCGATCTCGCCGGTGGCAACCGTGGTCTGGTTGGCGAGCGCCTTGACCTCGCTGGCCACGACGGCGAAGCCCTTGCCGAACTCCCCAGCCCGCGCCGCCTCGATGGTGGCGTTCAACGCCAGCAGGTTCGTCTGCTTGGCGATGTTTTCGATCATGTGGACGACGTCGCCGATCCTGCCGGCGGCCTCGGCCAGGGCACCGACAACGGTGTTGGTCGACCGTGCCTCCTGCACCGCGCCGCGGGCGATCTCCGTCGATTCCGACGCCTGGGAGCTGATCGCCGCCACCGAACGCGAGAGTTGTTCCACCGCGTCCGAGACCATGCGGACGTTGATGCTGGCCTCTTCGGTCGCCGAAGCGCCCTGGGTCGCCAGCTCCACCGTCTGTTCGGCCACGTCGGACACCAGCTTGGCGTTGGTCTGCACCAGTCCCGATTCGTGGATAACGCTCTGGACCACGCCCATCACCGTCTCCTCGAAGGCGACCGCCAGACGGTTCATGGTTTCCTGCTTCTCCTGCTCGTTGCGCAGGCGTTCCTCTTCCTGGGCGCTGCGCATGCGCTCCATGCGCAGGGCATTCTCCTTGAAGATCTGGACCGCCCGCGCCATGTCGCCGACCTCGTCGCGGTTCCCGGTGGCCGGGATCTCGATGCCGGTATCGCCGTTGGCGAGCGCGCTCATCGCGGCGGTCATGCTGCGGATGGGGCGGACGATCGAGGTGGCGATCAGCAGCGCGAAGAGAATGCCGCCGACCACCGCCACGACCGGGGTGACGACGGCTTGGCGCCAACTGGAGTCCAGCGCGGCGATCGCCCGCTCCTGGGTCTGGGACTGCGACCGGGAGAAAGTGTCGACGATCGTGTGCACGCCTTTCTCCAGTTCGGCCAGGATGCCGCGGATGCGCTCCTGCGTCTCGACCAGCGCCTGGCTGCCGGCGACCGCGTTGTCCAGTCCCTTGGCGAAGGTGGCGATCTGCGGATCCAGCGAGGCGAGGAAGCGTTGCAGGCGCTTGTTGGCGATCGCGGTCTTGGCCTCCTGCAAGGCTTCGTTCAGCCGTGTCATCTCGCTCTGGGCGGAGCCGGCGTCGTTGGGATCGAAAGTCGAGAAGTAGCGGGCGGCCGACGAGCGGGTGGATTGCAGGGCCTGCTGGAGGCGCAGCGCCGCCTGGAGCGCCGGCGGCTCGCCGCCGCCGAGCGCGCCGTCGACCACGGCGGTCACCGTGGTGTTGAGCTGCGCGCTGACCAGGAAGGCCTGGCCGACCCCGTCGCGCCGGCGGCCGACCGCGCCGACCACCGCGTCGAACGCGGCGCGGTAGTCGCCGGTCGCCTTGCGCAGGGCATCCATGCCGCCCTGCTCGGCGGAGCCGACCCCGCTGGCAGTCTCCGCCACCGCGCGGCCGAACGCGTCGACCTCCTTCCGCGCGGTGCCGAGGTCGACTTCGGACTGGGAGGCGATGTAGGTCAGGACGGTACGGTCCATCCGCTCGCTCAGCTCGACCAGCCGCGCGGTGCTCATCGCATCCTGGCCGGCCCCGATGACAAGTTCCAATTCGTGGCGGATGGCGCCGACGTTCTGGACGAACTGAATCCCCAGGAAGACGATCAGGGCGATGGTGGCCATGAAGCCGACCAGAATCTTCTGGGAAATCTTGATGCGCGAGGCGAAGTGATACATGCCGCCACCTGACTTGAGTGTCTGCGGGGATGCGGTCCGGCGGACTGCCTGCATCGCTGTCCGATGCGGCAATCGGCCTCTGCGCAACCGGGAATTTCAGGAGGCCCCCTTCGGCCGGCATCGCGGCCGAAGGGGGGTGGGAACGCTTACTTGTAGGTCTTGATTTCCTGGATCTTCTCGGCGGTGAACTGTTTCGCCATTTCCGCGTAGAAGGGCTGCAGCGCCTGCTCGAACGCGGCGCGGTCGAACTGGGCGGTCGGGGTGATGGTGATGCCAGAGGCCTGGAGCGCCTTCATCCCTTCCTTGTCGCCGGTGCGGACGAAGGTGCGGGACGCCTTGCCGCCGGCCTTGGCCGCCTCGACGAAAGCGGTCTTGACGTCCGGCGGGAGTTCGTCGAACAGCTCCTTGTTGATCAGGATCGCCGCCGGCGCATAGGTGTGGTAGCTGAGGGTGATGTGGCTCTGCACCTCCTGGAGCTTGGAGGAGACGATCGTCGTGACCGGGTTTTCCTCCGCCTCGGCCTGGCCGCTCTTCAACGCCGGGTAGAGCTGGGCGAAGGCCAGGGTGAAGGGCTGGGCGCCCAGGGTCTCGAAGGCCTGCTTGTAGAGCTCGCTCTCGGCGATGCGGATCTTCATCCCCTTGAGGTCCGCCGGGGTCTTGATCGGCCGCAGCGAGTTGGTGAGCTGGCGGAAGCCGTTCTCACCCCAGGCCAGCCCGACGACCCCCTGGTCCTTGAAGGTGTCGAGCAGCGACGAGCCGATGGGACCGTCCAGTACGGCGTCGGCATGCGCCTCGTCGCGGAACAGCAGGGCGATGTCGAGAATGCCCACCTTCGGGTTGAACTTGGACAGCGCGCCGCCGGCCGACGACATCACCATGTCGATGGTGCCGAGCTTCACGCCGTCGAGCATGGCGGGGCCGGAGCCGAGCACGCTGGCCGGATGCTCTTCGATCACGTAACGGCCGTTGGTGCGACGCTGCAGTTCCTCGTTCATCACACGCACGGCTTCACTGAACTGGGAGCCCTTTGCGAGGACGTGTCCCAGCCGAAGCTTTTCCTGGGCCAGGGCGCTTCCAGCCGCCATCAGCATGGTCACGCACAACGCTGCACCCCAAAACGCCCTCATAGCCAAACCTCCATGCGCGTTATAATCCGATATACTGATCATAGTGCGGGCATTGCCTTATGATATGCGTCCAATGGTAGAAAATATATTAAGGATAGTCAAAAATTATATGTCGGATGTCAGCAGGACGCTTTCCCGGATTGTTAAACAATATTTAATAGGGGTGTGGACGTGGCGATGGCGCAATCCTGTCGTTATGCGATCGCAGGATATTCGCGCTCCAAGGGGATGTTGCAGGATTCCGAACCGGGGAGGTTCGGGCAAGCCGGCGGGTTTGCACGCCGACCCTTCGGTTCCGGATCATCCGCGGATGGGGCGGAGGGACCTGCAGCGCCGTGCGTTCGATATGAAACGCATGGAGCCGCCAGCCCTTGATCGAGGATCGGAAACGCGCTTCCAATCGCTTCCGATCTTGCGCGATCCGATCTCGTGCAGACTGATCGGGAAGCCGGCGGACATAATAGAAAGCCCCGGCCGGAGGGGGATCCGGCCGGGGCGACGAGGCAGTGGAGACGATGGCGACTGATGGAAGTGGGCGGTTACGACGCGCGCCGCAACCCGGTTCCGATGGAGGAGGAGACCGGAACGGCGGCGGTGACGGGGAAGTGCAGGACTGACGGACGACCATCGGATACCAGCAAGGCGTCCGCAGGCTCCCGCCCGTTCAGCAACCACTGGTAGGCGGCAGCGATGGCGACGCGGTCGCGTCCGTCCGCGGACAGCACGCGCAGGCCTGTTGCCGCTTCCCCGGCCGGGCCGTTGCGACGAACCGCATCGCACAGCGCATGACCGATCCGGAGGTCCGGCACCAGAACCGCGCTGATCCCGGCCTGGGCAATGACCGATGCCAATGCTCCGAGGTGGGAAGGCGGCAGGGGGGAATTGCCGATTTCCCGCAGATCCAGGAACAGGCGACGGCCGGTACCCGGACCGGACAGCGCGTTGCGCAAAGTCCCGAGCCAAGCGGAGGGGGGAGCGTCACGAAGGCCGCTGCAGGCGACGGCGTGGAAACCCCAGTCGGTGGCTGCGACGGTGATGTCCTTCATGCTCTTCCCCTTCGATGAAAGCCCGGTTCTTCATGCAGGTCCGTTCCTCCGGTCCTGCCGGCTGGGGGGCCGGTCGGCTGCGGCGGAGCGTCCCTGCACCCAGAGTATAGGGAAGAATCCTAACAATCCGTAACGGAAACTAGTTTCCGGTTTGTAATCCGCATTCCGGATTCAGCATGCGATGGGCCGTTTTTCCGCGACGCATTGCAAAAGCAAAGCGGACGGGCTCCAACGCGGGCCGCCGATGTCGCGGTGGTAACGCTGCACTGCCGCGGCGATTCTGCCCAGCCCTTCCCGATCGGCCCAGAACAGCAGGCCGCCGCGCCAGGATGGAAAGCCGTAGCCGTGCAGCCAGATGGCGTCGATGTCGACCGCGCGGGCGGCGATGCCTTCCTCCAGGATCTTGGCCGCCTCGTTCACCATCACATAGAGGCAGCGGTCGCGAATTTCCTCGTTGCTGACCGGGCGCGGCATGATGCCGCGGCGCCGGCGGTCCTCCTCGATCACCGCCGCCACCGCCGGATCGGCGATGGGGCTGCGGCTGCCCGGTTCGTAGCGGTAGACCCCGGCCAAGGTCTTCTGCCCGTGGCGGCCGCGCTCCGCCAGGATGTCGAGCCAGTCGGTCGCCTGCGCCTCCGGATCGCCGGCCTTGCGCCGCTCTTCGCGGATGCGCCAGCCGACATCGATCCCGGCGAGGTCGGTCATCGAGAAATGGCCGAGCGGGAAGCCGAACCCGGTCAGCACGCGGTCGACCTGCTCGGGGCTGGCTCCCTCTTCGACCAGGGCCATCGCCTCCAGGCCGCGCTGGTGCAGGATGCGGTTGCCGACGAAGCCGTCGCAGACGCCGACCGCCACGCCCACCTTGCCGATGCGGCGCGCCAGCGCCATCGCCGTCGCCAGTACGCTGTCGGAGGTCTTCGCCCCGCGCACCACCTCCAGCAGGCGCATGACGTTGGCCGGGCTGAAGAAATGCATGCCCAGCACGTCCTGCGGACGGCCGGTCGCCGCGGCGATGGCGTCGACATCCAGCGTCGAGGTGTTGGTGGCGAGGATCGCGCCCGGCTTGCAGATCCCGTCCAGCCTCCGGAAAACGGTCTGCTTGATCTCCATGCTCTCGAAGGCCGCCTCCACCACCAGATCGGCATCGGCGAGGTCGGCATAGGACAGGGTGGGATGGATCGACGCCATCCGCTCCTCCATCTGCGTCGCGCTCAAGCGGCCTTTGCGGACGCTGGATTCGTAATTGCGGCGGATGGCGGCAAGTCCGCGGTCGAGCCCCTCCTGCGTGCTGTCCACCAGAACTGCCGGAATGCCGGAATTGGCGAAGCTCATGGCGATGCCGCTGCCCATGGTGCCGGCACCGACCACGCCCACCCTGCGGATGTCGCGCGTCGGCGTACCGGGCGGCAGGCCGGGAACCTTCGCCACCTGGCGTTCCGCGAAGAAGGCATGGATCAGGCCGGCGCGCTGCGGCGATTCCAGGCAGGCGAGGAACAGGTCCCGCTCGCGCGCCGTGCCGTCGGCGAAGGCCAGGGTGGCGGCGGCTTCCACCGCGTCGACGATGCGATGAGGGGAGAATAGGTGCGGCTGGCGCTTGGCAAGGTCGGCCCGCCTCGCCGCGAACAGGGCGGGATCGCTTCCGGCGATGCGGTCGATCCGGGCGCTGACCGGCTGCGGGACCCGGCCTCCGTCCAGCAGCCGTCCGGCGGCGCGCAGGCCGGCCTCCAGCGGAGAGGCGTCATCCTCCACCGCATCGACGAGGCCGAGCGCCAGCGCCTCCTCCGCGCCGACGGGATCGCCGGCCAGCATCAGGTCCAGCGCCTTGGCCGGACCGATCAGCCGCGGCAGCCGCTGCGTCCCGCCGGCCCCCGGCAGCAGGCCCAGCTTCACCTCCGGCAGGCCGAGCTTGGCCGACCGCAGCGCAACCCGGACATGACAGGCCAGCGCCACCTCCAGCCCGCCGCCCAGCGCCGTGCCGTGGATGGCGGCGATCACCGGCTTGGTCGCGGCGTCGAAGCACGCCACCACGTCCGGCAAGGTCGGCGGCGGGAACGGCTTGCCGAATTCCCGGATGTCGGCACCGGCCAGGAAGGTGCGTCCGGCGCAGACCAGCAGCAGGGCATCCGCGCCGCCGTCGGCCAGCCCGGTTTCGAGCGCCGTCACCAATCCGCTGCGCACGCCATGGCCGATCGCGTTGACCGGCGGGTGATCGACGGTGATGACGCCGATACGCCCTTCACGGGCATAGCGGACGGGACCGGGCGGAACAGCGTCGGTCTGGGCCGGCGACGGCATCGGCACTCTCCGGATGGCCAGTGTTTCGGGCACGTGAGGCCCACGGCCGATCATTCTATCAGACGAACAAGCCGGATCGAATTCGTGGAATATAATTCTGTCTATCGAAATTTACAAAGGCGCGGGCATGGGATAGGGAACCGATCGGTGCGGGCGAAGGTTGGCACTCGCGTCTGAGGTCAAAGGTGGAGTTGGGGTCATGGATTTGACGGGGAAAGTCGCTCTGGTCACCGGCGCGGGATCGGGCATCGGCAAGGCGTCCGCCCTGCGCTTCGCCCAGGCCGGCGCCAGCGTCGGCGTGCTCAGCCACACCGCGGACGAGATCGCGAAGACGGCCGACGAGATCGGGGCTGCCGGTGGAAAGGCGCTGGCCCTGACGGCCGACGTCGGCGACGATGCGGCGATGCGCCAAGCCGTCGAGCGTTTGGTGGGGGAGTTCGGGCGGCTCGACATCGTCTTCGCCAATGCCGGTATCAACGGCGTCTGGGCGCCCATCGACGACCTGAAGCCGGAGGAATGGGACCGCACCATCACCACCAACCTGCGCGGCACCTACCTGACGCTGCATCATTCGGTTCCGCATCTGAAGAAGGTCGGCGGCGGATCGGTGATCGTCACGGCCTCGATCAACGGCACCCGGGTGTTCAGCAACACCGGAGCCACCGCCTATTCCTGCACCAAGGCGGCGCAGCTCGCCATGGTGAAGATGCTGGCGCTGGAACTGGCGCCGCAACGCATCCGGGTCAACGCCATCTGCCCCGGCATCATCGAAACGCAGATTCCCGACAACACCCAATCGCGGAACCTTGAATCGGTGAAGGTCCCGATCGAGTATCCGAAGGGCAAGGTGCCCCTGACCGACGGCAAGTCGGGCGACAGTTTCGACGTGGCGGAGCTTGCGTTGTTCCTGGCATCCGACCGGGCCAAGCATATCACCGGTACGCCGGTCTGGATCGACGGCGCGGAATCCTTGATGGTCGGCTGACACGCCGCAATCCTGCGGCGTGCAGCCGTAACGAACACTGAAGGCGAAGAAGACCATGAGCTTGCAAGAACAGGTTCGGAACAACGAAGCCCTCAACCGTTACGAGCTGACGGTTGCCGATGCCACGGCGCTGGTGGCCTATGACATGCGCGACGGGAAGATCGCCCTCACCCACACCGAGGTGCCGGACAGCATGGCGGGCCAGGGGGTGGGGTCGGCGCTGGCGAAGGGCGCGCTGGACGATATCCGCGCCAAGGGCCTGAAGGTGCTGCCGCTCTGCAGCTTCATCGCGAGCTACATCAAGCGTCACCCCGAATACCAGGACCTCGTCGTTTAGAGCGGAGCGGGTGATGCGGGCCGGTCAGAGCGAATTGCCGTCCTCGTCGAGAAAGATCAGATCTCCGTCCAGCAGGAAGAGGCAGATGCAGTCTTCCTCGCTGGCGCCCCGGGCATGGTGGTCGGTCGCGGCGACATAATGGGCGACGTCCCCGACCGAGTAGCTGCCATACTCGTCGCTGAACGCACCGCGCAGCACCAGCAGCAGCTCATCGGCGGTATGGCGATGCGCCGGGACCGGGGCATCCGACGCCATGCGGAGCAGGCGGATCGTCGTGCCGGACAGGGTGCGCTCCCAGCCCGACAGCCAGACGCCTTTGGAGATTTCCTGCCACCGCCCATCATCGGTCGGCGTGTCGATCGCTTCCGGCAGCCAGCCGCGCAGCGGTTCCGGCACCAGCCGTTCGCCTGTCGCGGCGGCCTGCCTGGGCCGTGCGACCTCCGCCGGCATCGGGGAGCCGGCCAGCAGGCCGTCCATGCGGTCGAGCAGCCCGTCCAGCCCGTCATGGTCGGGGCAGGGCAGCTCCTCGAACCAGTTGCCGCACAGGGCCTCGAACGAGGCGACGCGCCGGCGGCAGTCCGGACAATAGGCGAGATGGGTCGCCACCAGCAGCGACTTGCCCGCCCGCTCCTGCCCGCTGGCATAGCCGAACAGATGCCGGTCGTCCGGATGATGGAGCGGCAACGTCACGCCTTGTCCCTCATGCTGCGTTTCAAATGGCCGAGTGCGAGGCGCAGCCGGGTCTTCACGGTCCCCAGGGGCAGCTCCGTGTCCTCGGCGATCTCCTCATGGGTCTGTTCAAGGAAATACGAACGGCGCAGCACTTCGGATTGGTTCGCCGCCAGAGAACCGATCGCGTCCTGAAGCTGGCGGCTGCTCTGGACCAGTTGGGCGGCTTCCTCCGGTGTGGCGAGCGACGCCGGGGTCATCGCCGGATCGTCCGGGTCGGGGGCCGGGCGCATCTCCTTGCGCAGGCGGTCGATGCGCCGGTTGCGCGCTATGGTGAACACCCAGGTGCCGACGGTCGCCTGGGCGGGATCGAAGCTGCCGGCCTTCAGCCAGACCGCCAGCATCACGTCCTGGACCAGTTCTTCCGCCATGCCGCGGTCTGCACCGAGCTTCAGGCAATAGTTTAGGATCTTCGGCGCGAAGTGGCGGAACAGCGCGGCAAAGGCGTTGCGGTCGCGATCCTGCGCGACGGCATGGACCAGCGCCTCGAAAGGGTCGGCGTCCGGGTCCGCAGACGATCGATCCTGTTCCAAGGGCCTCGGCAAGGGCGGCTCGCGCGAAAACGGCATGCAACCACCAGACAGCATTCCACCGTCCGGCAGCTTACCCGGAACTCCTTAACGGAGCATTCCTGAAAATCACCCCTGAAAAATGCCGTCCGGTCGTCCCTCACCGGGCCATCGGCGACTTCAGCGCGCTCATGGGATCGAGCGGAGAGACGGTCGGCGTGGTCTGGGGCAGCGGACGGAAGGCGGCCTGGGCCTCGGCGGGCAGAGGCGGACGGACGCGAGTCCGCCACAAACCATAGAGGGTGGCGCACAGCGCGCCGCCGGCAATGAAGCTGAACAACCCGGCCGGCCCGATCACGGTCATCAGTGCCGACGCCGCCGGCGGCCCGATGATCGCACCGACCGAGTTGGCCAGGATGAGGCCGCCGCTGGCCGACACCATGTCCTCCCGGCGGACGTAGTCGTTGGTATGGGCAAGGCAGACCGGATAGATGGTAAAGGACAGGCCGCCGAACAGTGGCGCCACCAGCATCAGAACCAACGGCTGCTCCATCCCGGCGGCGGCGATCATGCCCAGGCTGGTCAGCGACAGCGCTGCCGACAGGCCGATGATGACGCTGCGCCGGTCGAACCGGTCGGACAACCGGCCGAGCGGCCATTGCAGCGCCATCCCGCCGAGGATCAGCACCGACATGAACAGCGCCGTGCCCGACACCCCGAAGCCGGACGCGGCACCGAACACCGGAGCCAGCCCATAGATCGAGCCGGTGATCGAGCCGCTGATGAAGACTCCCGCCACCCCCAGCGGCGAGCTTTGGTAGAGCCGCCGGATGCCGAAGGAGGAGACGTTCGGCAATTGCGGCGGCGTGGTCCGCGTCAGAGCGACCGGCACCAGGGCCAGCGTCAACAGGATCGACACGATCATGAAGAGCTGCACGCCGGTCTCGTCGTCCAGGCGAAGCAGCTGCTGCCCGACGCCGGACGCCCCATACAGCGTCACCATATAGGCCGACAGCAGCTGTCCGCGGCTTTCGTTGGTGGCGGTGCCGTTCAGCCAGCTTTCGATGCACATGTAGAGCCCTGCCATGCAGAAGCCCTGAGTCAGGCGAAGCACGGCCCATAACGGCGGATCGGCGAACAGCGCATGCGACAATGCGGCGACCGAGACGATGGAGGCGAAGGCGGCGAAGGACCTGATGTGGCCGACGCGGGTGATGATCCGATGCGCATAGAGCGACCCCAGGGTCAGCCCGGCGTAATAAGCCGCAGTGATCATCCCGACCGCCGTCGCGCCGGATTCCGTCGCCGCCAGGCGAAGCCCGATCAAAGTCGACAGGGCACCGTTCCCCAACATCAGAAAGGCCACGCCCAGCAGAAGCGAAGCGACCGCACGCACGACCGGTGGCATGCCGAACCTCCGCCGCCGTCAGCCTGTCCGGGCCGGCAGGCCGGTCGAAATCCGATGATGCATGGCGAAACTCCGGCTGTTCATGCTCGTACGGCAGCTTGCGCTGTCCGAAGTCCAACAGCCAAGCCATGGATTCGCTCCGTCATCACGGACGATCCCACCAGCGCGCCTTACCATTTGGTCAACCCGACCATTGACACATCGTACCGTTCGGTAACATACCTTCCGCCAGGTAATGTCTGGCTATTAACCAATGACCAGGGAGACGCCACGATGTCCGACACCGCCCCACCGGTCCTGCTCGTCCGCGAGGGGGCCGTGTCCTGGATCCGGCTGAACCGCCCCGGTGTGTTGAACGCGCTGGACGAACCGACGGCCGCGGCTTTCCTGGATGCCTGCCGCAGCGTCGCCGACGAAGGCGGGCAGGGACCGACGCGGGTGCTGGTGATCGCCGGCAACGGGCGCGGCTTCATGGCCGGCGGCGATGTCGGCCGTTTCAACGACGATCCGGCCGCGGCTCCCGCGGTGGCCGGCGCCATCATCGCCCCGCTGCATGAGGCCCTGCGACTCCTCGATCGGCTGGACGTGCCGGTGCTGGCCTCCGTCCATGGGCCGGTGGCGGGGGCGGGGATGAGCCTCGCCAGCGCCGCCGACCTCTGCATCGCCGGCGACGATGCGAAATTCACCATGGCTTATGCCCGCATCGGCGCAACGCCGGACGGGTCCGGAAGCTTCCACTTGCCGCGTCTCGTCGGGCTGCGCCGTGCCATGGAACTGGCGATGCTGTCCGAGGTGATCGACGCCGCCGAGGCTTTGCGGATCGGCTTGGTCAACCGGGTGGTCCCGGCCGCGTCGCTGGCCGAAGAGACGGCGAAGCTGGCCGGACGCCTCGCGGCCGGTCCCACCATCGCCTATGCCGGCATCCGCCACCTGATGCGGCAGTCCTTCGACCGGACGCTGGGCGAGCAGCTCGACGCCGAGCGCGACCGTTTCCTGGCGACCGCCGCCACCGACGATTTCGTCGAGGGCGTCGGCGCCTTCATCGCCAAGCGCAGGCCGGACTTCACCGGCCGCTGACCCTCCGGCCGCTGACCCTCCAGTCGCCGACCGTCACCTCCGCCCGAGAAGTGGATTCATCATGCAGAACGACATCGTCATCGTCGGCGCCGCCCGCACCGCCATCGGCGGCTTCGGCGGCAGCCTGAAGGATGTGCCGCTGACCCGGCTCGCCACCGTGGCGGTCAAGGCGGCGCTGGAGCGATCCGGCACCGAGGCCGACGCCGTCGGCCATGTGGTGATGGGCAACGTCATTCCGACGGACACCAACGACGCCTATCTCAGCCGCGTCGCTGCCGTCGATGCCGGCATTCCCATCGGGGTGCCGGCCTTCAACGTCAATCGGCTGTGCGGCTCCGGCCTGCAGGCCATCGTTTCGGCTGCCCAGTCCATCGCTCTGGGCGACTGCGAGATCGCCATCGGCGGCGGCGCGGAATCGATGAGCCGCGGCCCCTATTTCGTGCCGAGCGCCCGTTGGGGCACCCGGCTGGGCGACGGGGCGCTGGTCGACTACATGAACGGCATCCTGCACGACCCCTGGCAGAAGATTCACATGGGCGTGACGGCGGAGAACGTCGCCGCCCGCTACGGCATCGACCGCGAGGCGCAGGACGCCCTGGCGCTGGAAAGCCAGCGCCGCGCCGCCCACGCCATCGCCGAGGGCCGGTTCAAGGACCAGATCGTCCCGGTGGAGATCGCCTCGCGCAAGGGCACGATCGTCTTCGACACCGACGAGCATGTGCGCGCAGACGTCACCCCGGAAGGGCTGGCGAAGATGAAGCCGGTGTTCAAGAAGGATGGATCGGTGACCGCCGGCAACGCGTCGGGCCTGAATGACGGCGCCGCCGCGGTGGTGCTGGCCGATGCTCGCCGTGCCGAGGCGCTGGGGCTGAAGCCGCTGGCCCGCCTCGTCGGTTATGCCCATGCCGGCGTCGAGCCCGACTACATGGGCATCGGCCCGATCCCGGCGACCCGCAAGCTGCTCGAGCGGACCGGCCTGTCGGTCGGCGACCTGGATGTGATCGAATCCAACGAGGCCTTCGCCGCCCAGGCCTGCGCCGTGATCCGCGAACTGGACTTCGATCCTGCCAAGGTGAATCCCAACGGGTCCGGCATCTCGCTCGGCCATCCGGTGGGGGCGACCGGCGCCATCATCACGGTGAAGGCGATCCACGAACTGCACCGCACCGGCGGTCGCTATGCGCTCGTGACCATGTGCATCGGCGGCGGCCAGGGCATCGCCGCCATCTTCGAGCGGGTGTGACGCGCGTTCGCGCCCGATGATCACGGCTGGAGTTTGGGTGAGGGCAAGCAATACCGCCCCTGCCCAAACTTCCGGGAATATTTTTCATTGAACGATCAATCAAAATAAAATGGCCGCAGGGTGCGGCCAATCGCGCAACGGCGCCATCAAAATGCAGCATTCGTGAACGCAGCTATCGACCGAACCCCTCGTCTCGGGGCAATCTACGGCGCGATTGCCTTCACCCCGTTCCGTTGCGTTCCGGAAGCCTTGCCCATGACGACGATCCTGCCCACGCCCACCGGCTCGTCTTCGACGAGGACGGGACAGGTGCGTCTGGCGGTCCGCGGACTGCGCAAGGTCTTCGCCGACGATCCGCGTCCGGCGCTGGAGATGCTGCGGCGCGGGGCGACCAAGGCGGAAGTGCTGCAGCGGCTGAACGTCAATGTCGGCGTGGCGGAGGCCGGCTTCGAGATCCGGGCCGGCGAGATCTTCGTCATCATGGGCCTGTCGGGGTCGGGCAAATCGACCATCGTCCGGCTGCTGAACCGCCTGATCGAACCGTCCGAGGGAGAAATCCGGCTGGACGGCCGCGATCTGACCGGGCTGTCGTACTCCGAGCTCGTCGATGTGCTGCGGCGGGACATGAGCATGGTCTTCCAGTCCTTCGCCCTGCTGCCCAACCGCACCGCCTTGGAGAACGCCGCCTTCGGGCTCGAGGTCGCCGGGGTGAAGCGCAGGGAGCGACGGGAAATGGCACTGGCGGCGCTGGCGCGGGTGGGGCTGGCCGACTATGCCGACCGCTACCCGGACGAGCTGTCGGGCGGGATGCAGCAGCGTGTCGGCCTGGCCCGCGCGCTCGCCAAGAATCCGACGATCATGCTGATGGACGAGGCCTTCTCGGCGCTTGATCCGCTGATTCGCGGCGACATGCAGGAAGAGCTTCTGCGGCTCCAGCGCGAGGATGCCCGCACCATCGTCTTCATCTCCCACGATGCGGAGGAGGCGATGCGGATCGCCGACCGCATCGCGGTGATGCAGGACGGACGGATCGTCCAGATCGGCAGCCCGGCGGAGATCCTGCGCGCACCGGCCAACGACTATGTCCGCGCCTTCTTCCGCGGCGTCGATGCCTCGCGCGTGCTGCGGGCCCGCGATCTCGCCCGGCCGCCGGATGACGGGACTGCCGGCGAACCTGCACGGTTCCGCTACCGCGTCGATGCGGCGGGCCATTTTCGCGGCGTACTCGCCGGCGATGGCGCCTCGGCCCTGTTCGGGCTGGAGCCGGTGGCGGCCGACACGCCGATCCCGGCGATTCTCGGCCGGGTCGCCGCGGCGCCCTGTCCGCTGCCGGTGGTGGAGGCGGATGGCCGCTTCGTCGGCGTGATTTCCCGGGCGGCGCTGCTGGCGGCGCTCGACCGCGGCGAGGATGCCGGACGCGAGGCGCGGCATGGCTGACGCCGCCATCCTCGACATCGACTGGCTGAGCGAGACCATCGGCGGCGGTATCGCCCGCGGTTCCGAATGGCTGGTGACGGCGATTCTCGACCATGGGCAGCCGGCACTGACCCTCATCGCCGCCGCGGTCGACGGGCTGGGCGAGGCGCTGGACGGACTGCTGCTCGGAGTGCCGCCCTGGCTGCTGGCGCTGGTGCTGTCGACGGTCGCCCTCTGGCGGGTCGGGCGCGGGTTCGCCTTGTTCACGCTGGTGTCGCTCTGCGGCATCTTCGTGATGGGGCTGTGGGAACCGACGGTCTCCACCCTCGGGCTCGTTCTGGCCTCCACCGCGCTCAGCCTGATCGGCGGGGTGCCGCTCGGCATCTGGATGGCACGCAGCAAGATCGCCGACGGGGTGGGCAAGACCCTGCTCGACCTGATGCAGACGATGCCGGCCTTCGTCTACCTGATCCCGGCGGTTCTGTTCTTCGGGCTGGGGCGGGTGCCGGGCATCATCGCCACCGTGGTCTTCGCCATGCCGCCGGCCGTGCGCCTGACGGCTCTGGGCATCCGGCAGGTCCCGGCGGAGTTGGTGGAGGCCGGCCGCGCCTTCGGCTGCCGCGGCCACCAGCTTCTGTTCAAGATTCAGCTTCCCAACGCCTTGCCGTCGATCATGGCCGGGGTAAACCAGACCATGATGATGGCGCTGTCGATGATCGTCGTCGCTTCGATGATCGGCGCCGGCGGGCTGGGCAACGTGGTGTTGCAGGGCATCCAGCGCCTGGACATCGGGCTCGGCGTGCAGAGCGGGCTGGCCGTCGTCCTGCTGGCCGTCGTCCTCGACCGCATCACGCAGAGCTTCGGCCGGGGTTTCGGCCCCGATCGCCGCCGCCGGGCCACCGCCGGAACGGCCAGGCGGCGCTGGTGGCGGCGGTGAGGTCAGGCGCTCAGTTCGGAATCGAGGTAGCCGAGCGCCACCGCGCGTGCCGCGCTGCCGTCGATGGCACCGGTCAGGGCGAAGCGCAGCCACAGCCCGTCGATCATCGCCGCAAGCCCGACGGCAACCCGCTCCGCCCGTTCCGGCGGCAGCAGGGCGCGCAGGGCGTGCAGCAGGTTGGAATGCAGCCGTCGGGCATTGATCCGCTGCAGCCGGGACAGTGCCGGATTGTGCGGTGCCTGTGCCCAGAAGCCGAGCCAGGCCGCGACCACCCGCGGCTCGAACTGGCCGGGGGCGAAGTTGCAGTCGACGATCGCCTCCAGCCGGGCGCGCGGCGAGTCGGCCGTCGCCAGCCGCTGGGTCGCGTCGTCGCGCAGCTGTTGCAGCATGCTGCGCATGGTGGCGGTCAGCAACTCGTCCTTGCCGCCGAAATAGTGATGGATGATGCCGGGCGATACGCCGGCCCCGCGGCTGATCGTCTGGACCGTGGTGTCGGCCAAGCCATGCTCGCCCATCGAGGCGATGGTCGCATCGATCAACTGGCGGCGGCGGATCGGTTCCATTCCGACTTTGGGCATGGGGCTCGCGGTCTCCTGTCCAGTTCCGCCAAGGCCGCCTGCAACCGGGACCTTGGCTTGCGCCGCAACAAATGCGCCATTTTCGCCGCTCCGTCGATGACGAAAACGGCAGAGCCGCGGAAGCGGACCGGGCGAACCGAACAACAAGAAACAGGAGTTTGCGACATGAGTGGATGGAAGACCCTGGCCAGGACGATGGCGGCCGTCCCAGTGCTCGTCACGGCGATGGGGGCCGGCGGAGCGATGGCCGCCGATCCGGCATCCTGCAAGTCGGTGCGTTTCGGCGACGTGGGATGGACCGACATCGCGGCGACGACGGCCCTCGCCTCGGTCACGCTGGACGCGCTGGGCTACAAGCCGACCACCACCATGTCATCGGTGCCGCTGGTCTACACCGGCCTGAAGACCAAGTCGCTGGACGTCTTCCTCGGCAACTGGATGCCGACGATGGAACCCTTCGTCAAACCGGTTCTGGAGGACGGCTCGGTCGAAGTGACGCGTGTCAACCTGGAAGGCGCCAAATACACGCTGGCGGTGCCGAAATACGCGGCCGAGGCCGGGTTGAAGACTTTCGCCGACATCGCGAAGTTCAAGGACAAGCTGGGCGGCAAGATCTACGGCATCGAGGCCGGCAACGACGGGAACCTCATCATCGACAAGATGCTGAAGGCCGACGCCTTCGGCCTGAAGGACTTCAAGCTGGTGGAATCCAGCGAGGCCGGCATGCTGGCCGAGGTGAAGCGCACCACGCGCAACAAGGGCTGGGTGGTCTTCCTGGGCTGGGAGCCGCACCCGATGAACAAGAGCTTCGAGTTGACCTATCTCGAAGGCGGTGACGACTGGTTCGGTCCCAATTTGGGCGGCGCCACCGTTTCCACCAACATGCGCAAGGGCTATGCCGGGGAATGCCCGAATGTGGGCAAGCTGCTGTCCAACCTGTCCTTCACGCTGGCCATGGAAAATGCCGTGATGGACGACATCATGAACGGCAACAAAAAGCCGGACGCCGCCGCCAAGGCCTGGCTGAAGAAGAATCCGGAGGTGCTGAAGAGCTGGCTGTCCGGCGTCACCACCTTCGACGGCAAGGACGGGCTGGCGGCCGTGCAGACGAAGCTCGGGGTCACGTCCAAGTCCTGACCGGGCGACCGGACCGGGCGGAGCGGGGCGCCGATGCGCCCCCTTCGCGCTACCACTTTCTTTTATGTGGATTTATCCCTTTGCGCCCGTTTGTTGCTCTGCTAAGGCCCATTTGTGTCCTGAGCGCGGAGCAGTCGTGTCGGATCGTTCATCAGCCCTGTTCCGATGCTGGACCCCGTCCCTGCGCCCGGTCCGGGCAGCCCGCGCGGGTGACGGCACGGCGGGGCGGATATGAGGATTCGCTCGCGCATCGCCGTGGTCGGGGGAATTCCGGTTGCAGTCGCTGCGGTGATCACCGTCGCCGGCGGGCTTCTGCTGGCCCGGAGCGAGCGGGTTTATGAGTCGGCGGTGCTCGCCGGTTCCGTCTATCGCGATGTGCTGGCGGCGACGGCTGCGCGCATCGACTATCTCCAGGTGGCTGCGGACGACCGCGCCGGCCGTGCCGACCGCTTCGAAAAGATGGCGGAATCGGCGGCGTCGGAATTGCGGCAGCTTGACGGGGCGGGATCGGCCGGCGCCCACCGTCCGGAGGTCGAACGCGCGACCGCGGTATTGGAGCGCTACAACGACCAGATGCGCAGCTTCATCCAGGTGACTGCGGCGAACGACGCCGCCGTCGCGGACATGGGCCTGCATGCCGCCACCCTGATGGCGCTGACCGACCGTGCCCGCGAACGGCAACATGCCGCCAATGTCGATTCCCTGGGGTCGCTGACCGAAGCCGACCGGCGCCTGCGCGACAGCCGGGACGTCGTCGACGGTGCCCATGAGCTTCGGGAGGCGATGCTGGACCTGCAGCGTGCGGAAGCCCAGCATGTTGCCGCCCTCGGCTTCGGTAGCGGATCGATCGGGAGCGGTCGCCCCTTGACCGTCGGCGATTTCCGCATCGCCACCGACCGGCTGGCGGCGAAGGCCGACCGGCTCCAGGCCGCCCTGGGGCGAACGGATCCGCTGGTCGACCGGTATCCGGCGAAGGAAGCCGCCGCCCGCTATGCGGGCAACGTCGCCGAACTCTGGGGAGCGGTGGCCGAGCTGCGCGCGGCGCAGGGCGAACGCGGTGCCGCTCTGGACCGCTTCGAAACGGCGACACAAGCGGCGGCCCAGGGGGGCGACGATGCGGCCCGTAGCGGAGGCGCGGCAGGACCCCTGGGAGAAAGGATGCTGGCGGAACAGGTCATCCGGACGCTGCCGGTGGTGCGGGCCCTGGTCCTGACCGGAACGCTGGACCGCCAACCCGACGTGACCTATCTCTCCTCTCTGCTGCCCTCGCTGCGTTCACCGCTTGAGGCGTTGTATCGGGCTCAGGTCCGCACCACCGCGGCGCAGCGGGCGCTCGAGGCTTCCCAGAGCGCCAGCGCGGCGGCGGCATCGGCCATCGAAGAGTTGACCGCCCGAATTCTGATGGTGAAGTCCACCGGCTACACCGCGATCCAGGACGAGGTGGTCCAACTGATCGCCTACGCCATCCAGGCCAACGACACGGAGCAGGAGACGCAGAACGTCGCCGTCGTCGCCTTGCGCCTGGGACGGCGGGCGGCCGGGGCGGTGGCCGTACGCGACGCCGAGGAAGCCGACCGCATCGTCGCCGATGCCGGAACCCTGCTGGCGACGGTGCGCGGCCTCCCGATGTCGCCGCTGTTGCAGGACGAGGTGCTGTCGGCCATCCGCAACTGGCGCGACAGTCTGGGCCGGACGGCGGCAGGGTTGCGCCGCTTGAACCAGCTGCTGATCGCCATGGACCGTGATGCCGGTACCCTGGTCGAAACGGCCCGTCAGTTGGACGAGACGTTCCGTGACGAGGCTGCACGGATCGGCGAGTTGCTGACCCGCATCCTGATCATCGGTGCGACCATCGGCCTGCTGCTGGGCGGCGGCGCCGCAGCGGTGGTGGCACGGTCGATCAGCCGGCCGGTGCTGCGCCTGCAGCGGCAGATGACACGGCTGGCGGAGGACCCGCTGGCAGGCCCGATCGACGGCACCCGTCGCCAGGATGAATTCGGCGCGATGGCCCGCGCCGCCGCCTTCTTCATCCAAGAGATCGGCCGGCGGGAACAGGCGGCCCGCCAAGCGAAGGAGCGCGCCGACAATGCCCTGGAGGATCTGCGCCAGACGCAGGCCGAGCTGATCCAGGCGGAAAAGTTGGCTTCCTTGGGTGGGCTGGTCGCCGGAGTGGCTCACGAGATCAATACGCCGCTCGGCAATGCCCTGATGGGCGCCACCCATCTGCAGGACCGGCTGACCGCGATCGGACGGCTGGCTGGCAAAGGGACCCTGCGCCGGGGCGATTTCGCGGATTTCCATGCGACGGCGGATGAGGTGGCACGGCTGATGGTGCTGAATCTGCGACAGGCCGGCGAGTTGGTGCAGAGCTTCAAGCAGGTTGCCGCCGACCAGACCAGCGGAGAAGGGCGGCTTTTCCTGTTGAAGCCCTATCTGGAGGATCTGGTGACCAGCCTCAGCCCCTCCTGGCGCCGGGCCGGCCACAGTCTGAGGGTGGAGTGCCCGGGCGTCATCGAGATCGACGGTTATCCCGGCGTGCTGGCGCAGATCCTGACGAACCTGGTGATGAACTCGGTCATCCACGGCTATTGCGAAGGGCAGCAGGGCCGACTGCTGATCGCGGCCACGGCCCCAAGTCCGGACATGGTGAAGCTGGTCTATACCGACGACGGCAAAGGGATTGCGGCGGCCGATCTGGCGCGCGTGTTCGACCCGTTCTTCACAACCCGGCGCGGTATCGGCAGCACCGGGCTGGGACTGCACATTGTTTACAACCTTGTGGTTAACCGCCTGGGGGGCAAGGTTGCGGTGGATAGTCTTCCCGGCGCCGGGGTTCGCTTCACCATTCGCTTTCCACGGCGATTTGCTACTGATAACATAGCAGCGCCGACCGGAGTGCCGGCCCCGCAGGAGCAGTAGATGCCTTTGCCTTTAAAGACCTTACCCCGGAGTCTTGCAAAGGGTCTGGCTGTTCTTTTCTGGTTTGCAGGAATCTCTGGCTCCGCGCATGCCGAGAAGTCGCTCGTCTACTGCACCGAAGGAAACCCCCAAAGCTTCAACGCCCAAGTCTCGACTTCCGGAACAAGCGTGAATGCGATAACGCCGATCTTCAATAATCTGGTCGAATTCGGCCCCAATGGCCAGATCGCGAACTCCGGTCTGGCTGAATCCTATACGATCTCGGAAGATGGGTTGGTGTATGATTTCTATCTGCGTCGGTCCGTAGCGTTTCATTCGAACGAGATTTTCGTTCCAACGCGCTTTTTCAATGCCGACGACGTTCTGTTCACCATAGAGCGACAACGGGCAAGCGATCATCCCTATCACAATATCGGACCTGCGACTTATGACTACTTCAGGGACATGGGGCTGCCGGACCTATTGAAGTCGGTGGAGAAGCTGGACGACCACAGGGTCCGCATCACCCTCAATCGCCCGGAATCCCCCTTCCTGGCTGATCTGGCCATGCCCTTCCTCTCGATTCAGTCCGCCGAATATGCCGACTCGTTGATGAAGAGCGGCCGGCCGACCCTGTTCGACGAGATGCCCATCGGCACGGGACCGTTTCGCTTGGTGTCCTACCAGAAGGACATGGCGATCCGCTACAAGGCGTTCGACGGGTATTGGCGGGGGCGCCAGCCGCTGGACAATCTGATCTACTCGATCACTCCGAACATCGCGGTGCGCTTGAACAAGCTGCGGTCCGGGGAATGCCATGTGATGATATTTCCCAACCCGGCCGAATTGGGAGTCATCGAGAAGGACCCCAATCTGGTGATCGAGCAGCGCGACGGGCAGAATGTCGCTTATATGGCGTTCAACACGCGCAAGCCGCCGCTGGACGATTTGCGCGTCAGGCGGGCCATAACTCTGGCGATCGACAAGCGCACACTGGTCGATGCCGTCTATCAGAACGGGGGACGGCCGGCGAAGAACCCGATCCCGCCCGGCATGTGGTCCTATGATGACGGCATCGAGGACTATCCCTTCGACCCCGGCACCGCCCGTAGCCTGTTGACCGAGGCTGGCTATCCTGAAGGCTTCACCCTCGATCTCTGGTACACGCCGGTCACGCGCCCCTACCTGCCCAACGGCAAGCGCGCCGCCGAAATGATACGGGAGAACCTGGAGCGCGTGGGAATCAAGGTCACGTTGAAGACGGAAAGCTGGGGCAACTACCGCCGTCAGGTGACGCAGGGCGAGCAGGACATGGTGATCTATGGCTGGACCGGCGATAACGGCGATCCCGACAACTTCCTGTATTTTCTGCTGAACTGCGGCGCCGTGCGTCCAGGTGGCGCCAATATCGCGAGATGGTGCAATCCGGATTTCGAAGACCAGATTACGAAGGCCAAGATCATCAGCGATCCGGAACGTCGTGCTGCGCATTATCGAGAAGCACAGCGCATTTTTCATCAGGAAATACCATGGTTCCCCATCGCAAATTCCATTATCGCCGTGGCGCATCGCAAAGAAGTCAAGAAATATACGAATAATCTGTTCAATCAGAATTTCTCAGGCGTCGATATCGAAACCCAGTGAGTAAAACGGATATGAATGTCTCATCTGGGAATGCAACGATCGGAAGCGACATGTCTCCGGATGACCTGCTGTTCGGCGACGAAACCGGACCGCAGCTGGAAAGGCCGTCGAAGACCGCGGTCCCTTGGCCGATCCTGGTGGTCGACGACGACGAACAGGTGCACGCCATGACGCGCGTCCTGTTGAACGATTTCGAGTTCGATGGCCGCCACTTCGCAGTCATCAGCGCCTTTTCGGCGGCGGAGGCGCGGGCGATCCTGGCACAGCGCTCCGACGTGCCGGTGGTTCTGCTCGACGTGGTGATGGAGACCCAGGACGCCGGGCTGCGTCTGGTCCATTACATTCGGCGCGACCTGGGAAACCGGCACATCCGCATCATCCTGCGCACCGGCCAGCCCGGACAGGCGCCGGAGCGGGAAGCCATCGTCGCCTACGACATCAACGACTATAAGAGCAAGGCGGAACTGACCGCCCAGAAGCTGTTCACCAGCCTGGTGGGCGCCGTGCGCGGCTGGTGCGATCTCGTCACCATCGAGACGTTGAACCAGTCTTTGGAACGCCGCGTCGCCGAGCGCACGGCGGAGCTGGAGCGCCAGACCGCAGTGGCCGACGAGCAGCGCCGCTTCATCGAAAACCTGGTGGAACTGATGCCGAGTCCGGTCTGGTACAGGGACGCCGCCGGCCGCTACGCCCTGTGCAACCGTGCCTTCCGCGAGCTGTTTCCGAATGCCGACGACGGGAGCGATTGGACCTTCGATCATCAAACCACCGACCGGCAAGCGATCGACGGAACCGAATCCGGGCAGGTCCCGGCCGGCATGGATACCGTCTCCTTCGAGACCAGCGTGGAAGGGGAGGGCGGAGACAGGCGCGAGCTGCTGGTGATCAAGCGTCCCCTGGCCACGCCGGGCGGCGAGGCCGCGGGAGTGATCGGCATCGCCACCGACATAACCGAGCGGCGGCGGATGGAGCACGAACTGCATCGCCTCGCCACCACGGATCCGTTGAGCGGCGCCTACAATCGCCGCCATATCCTGGACCTTCTGGAACGGCTGCTCTCCGGGCAGGGGCTCGCTCCGGACAGTCGTCAGGATGGCGGCGCGGCCTGTCTCGTCATGCTCGACATCGACCATTTCAAGCGCATCAACGACGAACTCGGCCATGCGGCCGGCGACGTCGCCATCCGCAGGGCGGTGGAGGAGATCCGCAGCCATCTGCGTGCCACCGACCATATCGGCCGGATCGGCGGGGAGGAGTTCGCCATCCTGCTGCCGGGGACATCCCATGCCGACGGTGCGGTGATCGCGGAGCGTCTGCGCGACGGCTTGGCCAGGCTGACGATCACGCTGGCCGACGGCAGGCATTTCCGGTTGACCGGGAGTTTCGGCCTGACCCAGCTCCGCCCGCCGGGGGATTCGGTCGAAAGCGTGCTGGGCCGGGCCGATCAGGCGCTCTATCGTGCCAAGGCGCTTGGGCGGAACCGGGTCGAGGCGACCTGAGGCGGGCACAAGACCGGATCGGGTGATACCGGACTGGTTTCGGAACCCGGATCCGGTCGCCGGACATGCGGCCATGGCCTGCGACATTTTGAGCGATGACGGCTTGACCGCCGCCGCTGCAACGGGTATTCAGATCTTATGAACACCACCGACACCATGCGAATGCGAATTACCGGCCCGGCGCTCTAAAGCGTCGGACAGTTGCCGTCTTCGTGTTCACTGGTCGTGTGGAGTGTGTGGCGTGTCGCTGCACCTTGTGGTTCCCGGAACCCTCAATCCGGTTCATGACAGGGTCAATTCCGTGACGGCAGTCGCGGCATTCAACGGCGGTGTTCGCTTCCGCGAGCGAATGTGTGGCTCGGCGCGAATTACTCACCCGGTCCGCTGAGGCGGTCCGGGTCACGCCCGTCCTACCCCAAAAATTCGTTCGTCCGAGGATCTTCGCGATGTTCACCGCGCATGCCGATGCCGCGCGCACACTGTCCGTCTGCACGCCCGTTCATACCCCGGACCTTGAAGACCGTTTGCCGGCATGGTTGCCGCTGTCGGCGGTGACCGATGCCGCCCGCCGGCTGTCCGGCCAGATCGTTCGCACGCCCCTGCTGCATGCCCCCACGCTGGATCGTGACCTGTGGCTGAAGGCGGAGGTGTTCCAGGCCACCGGCGCCTTCAAGGAGCGCGGCGCGCTGAACCGCCTGCTGCGGCTGACGGCGCCGGAGCGTGCCGGCGGAGTGGTGGCGATGTCGGCCGGCAACCATGCGCAGGGGGTGGCGCTGCATGCCGCCCGGCTGGGCGTCAAGGCCACCATCGTGATGCCCGAGACCGCCCCCCGCTGCAAGGTGGAACGGACGGCCGAACTGGGGGCCGAGGTGGTGCTGCATGGCGCCACGGTGGGCGAGGCCAAGGGCAGGGCGCTGGAACTGGCGGTCGAGCGGCGGCTGACCTTCCTCCACCCCTATGACGATCCCGACGTGATCGCCGGGCAGGGCACGGTCGGGCTGGAGATCCTGGCCGACCGCCCGGACGTGGACACGGTGGTGGTGCCGGTCGGCGGCGGCGGATTGCTGGCCGGTGTGGCCGCCGCGGTGAAGGCCCAGCGCCCGTGGGTGCGGGTGATCGGCGTGCGCCTCGCCCGGCGCGGCGGCCCGACGCTGGCCGACGGCATCAACGTCCATGCGCTTGGCAAACTGCCGCAGGTGATCGTCGACACACTGGTCGACCGGGTGGTCGAGGTCGAGGAGGGGGAGATCGCGTCCGCGATGCGAGCCTTGCACCGGTCTTTCGGCGTGGTGGCCGAGGGGGCGGGAGCCGCGGGCGTGGCCGCCGTGCTCGGCGGGCGGTTGGGGCGCACCGGGCGGACGGTCGCGGTGCTGTCCGGCCGCAACGTCGACGGCGATACGCTGGCCCGGACCTTGGCTGCGTAACCGGGTCGAGTGATACCACCGGCAAATGTTGGAATGGTTGACAACATCATCAAGCGTTGGCATTTTCTCCAACATGAAGGCCCGAGCGCTGGTAAACCGCCGCATTGTTCTGACTCCAATCGCATTTGTGGAAATGCTGCTTTGGGAGGTGCCGTTTCCGGTCCGTGGCAGCAAGCACAGTTACAAGTATGGCTTGGCTCTGGTCGTTGGAGGTGTGTGCATCCTCCGATATGACAATGAAGCCGGTAAGGGCGACCATCGTCACGTTGGCATGGAGGAGCATCCTTATCGCTTCGAAGGGGTGGACCGCCTGATTGCTGATTTCGAAGGTGATGTACGGAGGTGGCTCGATGAACACGCTGACGCTTGAGGTGACCAGCCTTGCCGATGGCCTCGCTGCTTTCCAAAGCGCCTGGAGCAGTGGCGGGGCCGACGACGGTGCGCGCATTGGCTTCGCCAGCCCCGAACTGCTCTGGAAGGTGCTGACTGCGAAACGCTGGGAATTGTTGCGCACAATGACCGGTCAAGGACCACTGGCCTTGCGCGAGATTGCGCGGCGCGTCGAGCGTGACGTCAAGGCCGTGCATGCCGATGTCCATGCCTTGATTGACGCCGGGATCATCCAGCGGGGCGCCGATGGCAGGTTCGAGTTTCCATACGATGCCGTGCATGTCGACTTCATGCTGAAGGCGGCTTAAGCCGGCACCAAAGGACTGCCGCCTCCGTCACTCCCCCGAAGATCGCATAGCTCCCCCCTTGCCGAAGCGAAGTATGGATAGGTCAGTGAAAATGACCTATATTGGTCGTCGCGTGTAGACACACGGGCAAGACCAAGGGGTGATTGGCATGACGAACAATTCTACCTCGGCTATTTCGTCGTCCTCGGCATCCGTCACTTACGAGCGTCCACGCGCAGCGCATAGTTTCTTTGATAATTTGCAGGGACAATTGTTCGGCGTCGTCATGACGTCCTTCGGCATCGCCATCCTTCATGCCGCTGGACTGGTCACCGGGCAGGCGGCGGGGTTGGCCTTTGTGATTTCTTACGCGACGGGCATCGATTTCGGAACACTGTTCTTCCTGGTCAACCTGCCCTTCTATTTTCTTGCGCTGGCCCGGATCGGCGTCGGCTTCACGATCAAATCGCTGATCGCGGTGACCGGCATCGCCCTGCTGTCCGGCCTGCTGCCGACGATGATGAGCTTCAGCGCCATCAACCCCTATGTCGCGGCGGTGCTGGCCGGCTTCTGCGTCGGGATCGGAGTGATCGCCCTGTTCCGCCACGGCGCCAGCGGCGGCGGTGTCGGCATCCTGGCCTATTATCTGCAGGAAAAGACCGGCTTCCGCGCCGGTTGGATGCAGGCTCTGTTCGACGTGGCGGTATTCTCGGCCGCCGCCTTCGTCCTGGATTGGCCGGCGCTGCTGGCGTCGATGCTGGGCGCCGCGGTGCTGAACGCCTTCGTCTCGTTCAACCACCGCGCCGACTGGTACGTCGCCCGCTGAAGGGAACGGGCCGCCTTATTCGCGGCCCAGCACCCGGTCGACCACCGTATCCGCCCATTCGCGCGAGCGGAAGCTCGCCTTGGCTTCCACCGGGTCATAGACGCGCTCGACCCAGTCCCAGAAGGCGATCGGACGTTTCTGGTTGTAGGCGGCATACAGCTCGAAGAAGTAATCGAGGATGCCGGTCTTGGCCTGCTTGAAGTGGCCGTATTTCCAGGACAGCTGCTTCATCGCCTGGTCGAGCGGCTGGCCTTCATGGGCGAACAGATACAGCGTCGACATGAAGCCGGCACGGTCGGCGCCCGACTTGCAGTGCATCAGTGCCGGATAGGTCATAGTCCTGAACAGCTCGCGTGCCTTCAGAAGGGTTTCCTTCTTCGGCATGTCGCGGGAGTTGACCGGAAAATCGACCAGTTCCAACCCCTGTGCACGGCAGGCCTCCGCCTCCAGGATGTAGGAGGCGCAGTCGCGCGAACCGCGCAGGTTCAGGATCGTCTTCACCCCGTTGCGCGCCGCCGCCGCGATGTGCGAGGGCGAGGGCTGGCTCGCCCGGTACATGTCGGGCGAGATGCGGTAGGTGTTGGAATAGATCAGCCGGAAGCAGGCATGGTCGATGAACACGCTTTCCAGATGGCCGAGTGCCCGCTGCCACGGCGTCGCCATGCGGCTGCGATTGCGCTTGATCGCATCGGCCAGCGCGGTGGTGGTGACCGCCCGCAGGGTGCTTTTCTTCGCCAACTCAAACCTTCCGATTCTGACGGAACGCCAACATAGGCATGGTCGGCGTTCCGTCAAGAACCTCGATTACGCCGGAGGGTCATGCCACCCTGTCCTGCAGCCGTACATACATGCCGTATTGGGCCGCGAGCGTCAGCACGACTTCCATGTAAAGGTTGATGAGTCCGTTGGCATAGAAGGCCGGGCAGCCGGTGTAATGGCGCTCGCCCGCCATCGCGGTCGGTTCGATCAGGTCGGTGTTCAGGACGATCAGATCCTTGTCCGGATCATAGAGGAAGGCCGACTGGTCGATGCGCAGCGGGTGGATGGCCTGGTGGTCGTCGGCCTCGATCTTTCCCGCCGCCATGAACTGGCACAGCATGCCCAGGCTGCCCATGGCGAGCGGCAGCACCTGCTTCAGGCTGCGGCGGGCAAGATCGTCATAGGCGGCGGCCTCCAGACCCGGGCGCAGCAGTGGCGCCGCCTCCACCAGATTCCAGCAGACATGGAGCGCCGTGTGGCTGCCGGTCTTGGTGATCGACAGCATGTCGTAGCCGGATGGCCCGTGCAGGACCGATTTCTGCAGCTCGCGCCCCAGCACATAGCCGGCGGCGGCCATGTCGGTGATCGTCCCTTCCGCCCGGCAGCGCTCCTCCTCCATCATCACCTTGATCGCCCAGTCCTTGATGATGGCGTCCAGCAGGTGGCAGACGGCATCGCGCAGGAAGCCGACCATGCGGTCGGGATCGGCGGCGGCCATGCCGTCCGGATCGGCGAAATCGAGCCGGTGCGGCGAGTCCGGCGGGGTCGACAGCACCAGATGCCCGGCCTCGTCCAGCGGCATGCGGGCGATGATGTGCTCCCGCAGGTCGACGTAGAGGAACCCCAGGAGCGTGTTGATCGCGACCTTCTCGAAATCCTCCTTGCGGGTATCGGCATGAGCCGGGCAATGGCCGGCGAGCGTCAGCAACTCCTCGCTGAGAAGATAGCCGGGGTCCTCGGCGATGCGGTGCAGGATGGGGGCGAGGTTGATCCGGGTCATCCCGGCGTCCTCATGCGCCCCGGCATAGGTCAGGGCGAAGTCGTTGGTCCGGGCCATCGCTCTCAGCCCTCCTGCAGGCGGTCGTAGACGGAGTAGTCGAGGGCCAGCCCGGCGACGATGTCGAGATAGAGCTTGATCAGGTTGGTGGTGTAGAAGGCCGGGCAGCCGGTGTAGTAGCGCTCGCCCGGCTTGGCGAAGGTGACGATGGGGTCGGCGTTCAGCCGGATCAGGCCGTTGCCGTCCAGCACGAAGGCGGTCTGGTCCTTGGGCAGCCGGTGCACGGCCAGCCCGTCGGCCGGCTCGATCCCGCTTTCCTCCATGTAATGGACCAGCATCCCCAGGCTGGCCATCGACAGCGGCACGATCTGCTTCAGGCTGCGGTGGACGAGGTCGTCGTAAAAGGCGGCGTCCTGTCCCGGCACCAGCAGCGGGGCCGCCTCCACCATCGCCCAGCAGATGTGGATCGCCGTGTGGCTGCCGGTCTTGGTGATCGACAGCATGTCGTAGCCGGCCCGCTGATAGAGCGGCGAATGCTCCAGCGCCGTGCGCAGGACGAAGGTCGCCGCCGCGTCGAGCGAGATCTCGCCGGACCCGAGCGAGCGGAAATGCTCTTCCTCCCGCACCAGATCGACGGCCCAGCCGGTGATCAGCCCATCCAGCAGGTGGCAGGTCGCATCGCGCAGGACGGAACAGAAGACATCCGGCGCCGCCGCCGCCATGGCGGCGCGGTCGGCCGGGTCCAGCCCATGCGGCGAGCGTGGCGGGATCGGCAGCATCGGCCGGCCGTCGGCGTCGAAGGGCAGCTTCTCCGCGATGTGATCGCGCAGGCGGTTGAACAGCAGGGCCAGCAGGCTGTTGACCACCACCTTGTCGGCATCGTCCTGCGGGATCGGGGCAGGTCCTGCCCCCGCTCCCTCGGTCTTCCCGGCATGGAACGGGCATTGGCCGGCACCCTGACGGAACTCCTCGTCGAAGAGGAAGTTCGGGTCGGACTGGATGCGCTGAAGGACATGGGCGATCGACACCCGGCCCAGACCGGCCTCGCCATGGGCGGCGTTGAAGGTCTGGGCGAAATCGTTGGAGCGCTTGGTCAGGGTGTCGGACATGCGGCGGCCTTCGGCGCGGATATAGGGCGGACGGGTTACCCTAAAGGCAAATGCCGGCCTCGCGCAACGGAGTGTCGCCCGAGAGCCGGATAATGTCCCGGCCGCTGCGTTATTTTGTCACGATCCGGCCATCCACCGCGGGCGCGACCGTTTTCTTGGCTTCGACGTAGTTCATCACGATGGTTGCCAGCAACACCGCTCCAGACGCATCGACGATCACTTTGGCGCGCGGGAAGGCGGCATAGCCGTCGCCCCCCTTCAGCATGTAGTCGTTGGTGGCGACGCGGTAGGTCGCCTGCGGATCGAGCGGCTTGCCGCCGACCGTCACGGCCGTCACCCGCCGCCCGGACGGCGCCTTGGGATCATAGGCCATGGTCAGGCCGGAAACCTGGGGGAAGCGGCCGGCCTTCTCCTCCACCTTGCCGACACCGTGTTCGAGGGTGGAGATCAGATCCTGTCCCGACATCTCCACCAGCACGCCGACATTGCCGAAGGGCAGCTCGGCGAAGATGTCCCTGCGGGTCAGCTTGGACCCTGCCGGGTGCAGCGCGTCGGCGCGGATGCCGCCGCCGTTGGTGATGGCGACATCGGCCTTCAGCGTGTCGCGCAGGGCGTCGGCGATCAGGTTGCCCATGCTGGATTCGCGGCTGCGCACCACGTCCTTGCGGCTGTCCAGTTCGGTTGCCGTGGTGCCGATCACCGCGGCCAGATCGCTGTCCAGGCGCTTGGTGTAGCCTTCCACCACCGCCTCGACCTCCGGATCCGGGGCGACGCCGGCCGTGGTGACGAAGCGCCATTCCGCCGGCATGGTGGTGGTCACCGGCCCCTTGCCGGCGTCCTTGGTCGCGACGGCGAGCTTCACGATGCCGAGATACTGCGCGTCGTGTCCGGCCTTCAGGATCAGGGTCGATCCCTCGTAGAAACTGATCGGGTCATGATCGTGGCCGCCCAAGATCAGGTCGATGCCCTTGACCTTGGACGCCAGCTCCCGGTCCTCCTCGATCGTCAGGTGGGTCAGCGCCACGACGACCGCCGCCCCCCTGGCCCGCAGATCCTTGACCGCCGCCGCCGCCGTTTCCAGGACCGGGGAGAAGCTGAGGCCCGGCCCGGCGCTCGACAGGCGGGCGGTGTCGGGAGTGATCAGGCCGAGGAAGCCGACGGTGATGCCGTCGATGGTCCTTGTCCAGTTCGGCACCGTGTCGGCGAAGGCGGACCCGTCGGCCGAGCGCACATTGCTACCGATCCAGGGAAACTTCGATTCGGCCATGCGTTGCTTCAGCAGGTCGGGTCCGAAGTCGAATTCATGGTTGCCGAAGGTCACCGCATCGACGCCGATGGCGTTGAACAGCGCGATCATCTGCTCGCCCCGCGTCGTGCCCGACAGCAGCGACGGCGACAGGAAATCGCCGCCGACCGTGGTGACCGCGTCCGGGGCCGCCGCGCGCTCGCGCTTCAGCAGGGTCATCAACGGTCCGAAACCGCCCTGTCCCTTCACCGGAGCGATCTCGTAGACGTCGTTGACGTGCAGGAAGGTCAGCGTGCCGTTCTGCGCCCAGGCGGGCAGGGCCGCACCGAGCATGGCGACGAACAGCGGAGCGGCGACGAGACGGATGGGGGACGGCATGCGGAACGATCCTTCGGCGGGAAACTCGGTTCACCGCGCATGTTAGCCTGGCTTTCCGGCGCTGCGCATAGCGGCTTTGCGCAGCGGGGCATGCCGTGGGCAGCGGCTGCGGCTTGAACTCCGCCCGCGACGGTCTCACAACTTGATGACACCCGTGCCAACGACGCGAGCCGAGCCGACCCATGCGCATCCTGGTCGTTCAGAACAGCCGCACCGCTCCCATCGGCTTGGTGGGCGACGCGCTGACCGACAACGGCGCCACCCTCGTCACCATCGCCGCCAACGAGGGGGAGGCGATCCCCGACAAGGACGGCTATTCCGGTCTGGTGGTCCTCGGCGGCCCGCAGGATGCCTGGAACGACGAGAAGGGACCGCATTTCGGTCAGGTGATGGAAACGATCCGCGACTTCACCGACGCCGACCGTCCGGTGATGGGCATCTGCCTGGGCGCACAGCTTGCGGCGCGGGCTTATGGCGCGAAGGTCTACCGTCACACCACGCCGGAACTCGGCATCCACCGGGTCAGCCTGACCGAGGGCGCGCAGGGCGATCCGCTGCTGGGCGGCTTCGGTCCGGAGCTGAATCTCGCCCAGTGGCATTACGACACCTTCGAGTTTCCCGACGGTGCCGTGCCGCTGGCCTACAGCGAGGCCTGCGACCGTCAGGCCTTCCGCCTCGGCCGCGCCACCTATGCCTTCCAGTTCCATCCGGAGGCGACGGGCGACATCCTGCGCGGCTGGGCTTCCCGCATCCGGGAAGAGGCGCGGGAGAGCAACGCCGACATGCTGCATGGGTTGGAGGACTCCATCGCCACCCACATGCCGGTGGCGGAGCGCTTCACCCGGGCGATGACCCGGCGCTGGCTGGATCTGGCGCGCTGATCCTTCCCCTGCCGTCCGCTTCGGTGAAGCGCGCGAGCAGGTCGGGGGTGTCGACGTCGTAGAGGATGCCGGCATCGTCCACCGGCACCTCGCACAGCCGGTCGGCATGCCGGCCGATCAGCCGCTTCGCGCCGGCATCGCCGGTCAGCCCCGCCATTTCCGCGAAGAAGGCCCGGTCCCACAGCACCGGGTTGCCCTGCTTGCCATCAATGGTCGGGATGCAGATGGCACGGCCTTCCAGCGGGCTGTAGGCGGCGACCAGCCGGTCGATCACCGCCGACGCCACCCTCGGCATGTCGCCCAGGCACACGATCACCGCGTCCGTCTCGCTCGGCACCGCAGCGAGGCCGGTACGCAACGAACTGCTCAGCCCCTCGGCGTAGGCCGGGTTGTGGACGAAGGTGACGGGACGGTCGGCCAAGGCCCTCGCCACGCTTTCCCCCTGGTGGCCGGTGACCACGATGACGTTGGCGGCTTGGGAAGCCAGCGCAGCGTCGACCGCGCGGGCGACCAGCGGCGCACCGTTGATCTCGGCCAGCAGCTTGTTGGTCGGCCCCATCCGGCTGGAGCGGCCGGCAGCCAGCACCAGGGCCGTGACGCGCGGAGCGCGCGGAGTCTCCGACGATACGCCGGCCCGCGGCAGGGGACGGGTTGGAATCTCGGCCAGCAGACCGCCGACGCCCATCCGCATCACATCGGCCCGGCTCGGCGGACTCCCGGCGGCGATGCGCTGCAACACCCAATCGAAGCCGTTGAGCTTGGGCGACCGCGCGCAGCCCGGCAGCCCCAGCACCGGCTTGCCGTCGCGCCGGGCAAGCAGCAGCAAATTGCCGGGGTCGACCGGCATGCCGAAATGCTCGATCCTGCCGCCGGCCCGCTCGATGGCGGCCGGCAGCACGTCGCGCCGGTCGGTGATGGCCGACGCACCGGCGATCAGCAGCAGATCGGCCGCCGGGGCTTCCGCGATCCGCTCGGCGAGTGCCGCCTCGTCATGGGCGCAGCGCGATTCGTGGATCAACGCGCCGCCGAGAGCTTCCACCCGCTCCCGCGTCACGGTGACGGTCTTATCGAGCACGCTGTCCTTCACCCCCGGCAGCCGTGTCTGGATGAGCGCCACCGACAGTGGGCGATAGGGCAGAACGGCCAGCGGCGGAGTCCCGTCGGCCGCCAGCCGCTCGGCCTGCTGCACCATGGCAGCGGGGGCGGCGAAGGGAATGATCTTGACGGTCGCCAGCATCTGGCCAGGGGCGACCGGCGTGAAGTCGGGCAGGGTGGCGATGGTGACGCTCTCGTCCATCGCGTTGATGGCGTCGATGCGCGCGGCGTCGATGCGCAGCAGCCCGTGCGTTTCGGCGAACAGATTGACCCGGCCGGTGAAGGCGGCGGCGACCTGGACCGAGCTACCCGCCGTGGCGGCGGCGACGCGGGAGGCGGCGGCATCCTCGCCGATGTCGGCATCGGACAGCTTGGCCGCGATCACTTCGGTGATGCCGGCGTCGCGCAGGGCTTCGACGTCGTCGGCCGACAAACGGCGGCCCTTCTTGAAGACGACGGAGCCCAGGCGCAGCGAATGGGCGAGGATCGCGCCCTCGGCGTCGGAGAGGGGAAGCGGACCGAAGAACATGGGGGCTCCGGATGGGCACGGACGATCGATGCCCACGGATATGGCGGCCGTGCCGGAGCCGGGCAATCGGCGGAAGGTATGGGTGGGATGGCGGACGATGTCTCCCCACCCCGACCTTCCGCTCTCAGCAGGGGTGGTTTTCCCCCCGCCGCACGCAGGTGATCTGCCCCATGATCGAAATCGCGATCTCCGCCGGGGTGACCGCGCCGATGGACAGGCCGACCGGGCCGCGGATGCGCTTGACCTCGGCTTCGCTCAACCCCTCGTCGCGCAGGCGGTCGAGCCGCAGGGCATGGGTGCGCTTGCTGCCCAGCGCGCCGACATAGAAGGCGGCGGAACGCAGGGCGGCGATCAGTGCCGGGTCGTCGAGCTTCGGATCATGCGTCAGGGTGACCACGGCGGTACGGACGTCGGGCTTCAGTTCCGCCAACGCCTCGTCCGGCCAGAGGTGGTTCAGCTTCACGCCGGGGAAGCGGGCTTCCGTGGCGAAGCTGCCGCGCGGGTCGATCACCGTCACGTCGTAACCGGTCAGCGCCGCCAGCGGAGCCAAGGCCTGGGCAATGTGCACGGCGCCGACGATCAGCAGCCGCATCGCCGGGTTGTGGACATGCACGAACAGGCGGAAGCCGTCCTCGTCCTGAGGATCGACCAGCAGGCCGGAGCGGTCCTGGCGGATACGCCGCCGCACCTCGTCCAGCAGGTCGGGCTCCAGCCCGAAGCCGCCATGGACGGTGTCCTCATAGACGAGGGTCTGCAGGCCGCTGCTCAGGTCGGTCACCAGGGCGGCCGGAATCGCGGCAGCCTTCGCCGCAAGCAGCCGGTCGAGAATTTCGCGTTTCATTCCACGGCCTCGACATAGACCTGTACCTGCCCGCCGCAGGCCAGCCCGACTTCCCAGGCCATTTCGTTGGTGATGCCGAAGGACAGCACGCGCGGTTCGCCGTCCTCCATCGTCTTGGCCGCCTCATGCGCCACGGCACTTTCGATGCAGCCGCCGGACACGGAGCCGGCCATCGATCCACGGTCGTCGACGGCCATCTGGCTGCCGACCGGCCGCGGCGAGGAACCCCAGGTCGACACGACGGTCGCCAGGGCAACCCTGCGGCCGGCGGCACGCCATGCGGCTGCCTGCTCCACGATGTTGTCCGCCATCAGGGTGTCGTTCATCCCGCCGCCTCCTTCAACCAGCGGCGCAAGCCCGGGCTACGACGCGGGCCGTCGGCCGACAAGGTGCCGGCCAGATCCGCGAGGCTGTTCAGGCTGTGGGCCGCAAGAAAATCGTCCACATGCGGCAGCAGCGCCCGGATGCCCGAGGACTTCGGCGCGAAGCCTTCCCAGCGTAGCAAAGGATTCAGCCAGACGAGCCGCCGACAGCTTTTGTGCAACCGTTCGGCCTCTGCCGCAAGCCCTTCCCCTGCATCCCTGTCAAGCCCGTCGGTAATGAGAAGGACCAGCGCGCCCTGGCCCAGCACCCGGCGGGCCCAGGTCCGGTTGAAGGCGTGCAGCGCGGTGCCGATCCTGGTCCCCCCCGACCAGTCGGCCACCGCCGCCGACACGGCGTCCAGGGCCACATCCACGTCCTTGTGGCGCAGGTGGCGGGTGATGTTGGTCAGGCGCGTGCCGAAGACGAAGCTGTAGACCCGGTCGCGGTCGTTGGTGACCGCATGCATGAAATGCAGCAGCATCCGCGAATAGCGGGTCATCGATCCGGAGATGTCGCACAGCACCACCAGCGGCGGCGGCCGGGTGCGGCGGCGCTTGCGGGCGAGGTCGGACAGGTCGCCGCCGGTGCGCAGCATCCGCCGCAGGGTGGCGCGCGGATCGACGCGAGGCCCCGTCGGGTCGGCGCGATAGCGGCGGGTGGTGACCTCGGCCAGCGGCAGGGCGAGGCGGGTCAGCAGGCGCTTGGCCTGCGCCATCTCTTCCCCGGTCATCTTCTCGAAATCCTTGTCCTGCAGGCGTTCGGCGGCGGAGACGGTGAAGGAAGCGTCGAGTTCGATCTCCGTCTTCTCCGGCTCCTCCCGTTCGGTGCCGCCGCCATGCAGGGCTTCGGCAAGACGCTGCGCCAGTTCCGGCTGGTCGGGAGGCGCCTCGGTCCGAACCTTCGGCAGCATCAGCGACATCATCCGCTTCAGGATGTCCGGGTTGCGCCAGAAGACGTGGAAGGCCTGGTCGAACAGCTCGCTCTGGTCATGGCGGTTCACGAAGACGGCATGCAGCGCCCAGTAGAAGTCGGTGCGGTTGGACAGTCCGACCGCCTCCACCGCCTCCACCGCCTGCAGCACCTTGCCCGGCCCGACCGGCAGGCCGGCGGCACGCAACGCACGGGCGAAATGCATCAGGTTGAGGGTGAGGCGGCCGGCCGGCGCGTCGTCCTTCATGGCAGCCTCACCTTGCGGTGGTAGCGGCCAGCTCGGTCTTGACCTGGGTCAGGATGCGCGCCGCCTCGCTGCCCTGGATGCGGGCGATGTCGTCCTGGTATTTCAGCAGCGTGCCGAGAGTGTCATTGATGACGGAGGGTTCAAGCTCCAACTGGTTCAACTCGACCAGGGCCTGTGCCCAATCGAGGGTCTCCGCCACGCCCGGCGCCTTGTAGAGGTCCATGCCGCGCAGGTTTTGAACGAAGCCGACCACCTGGGCCGCCAGCCGGGCATCGGCCTGCGGAGCCTTCACCGCGACGATCTCCCGCTCGCGTGCGGCACTGGGATAATCGACCCAATAGTAGAAGCAGCGCCGCTTAAGCGCGTCATGGATCTCGCGCGTACGGTTGGAGGTCAGGATGACGACGGGCGGTTCCGGCGCATGGACGGTGCCGAACTCCGGGATCGAGACCTGGTAATCGGACAGGATCTCCAGCAGATAGGCTTCGAACGGTTCGTCGGTGCGGTCCAGCTCGTCGATCAGCAGCACCGGCGGCCCGGCGAGATCCGGCTCCAGCGCCTGGAGCAGCGGCCGCTTGACCAGGAAGCGTTCGGAGAACAGGTCGGAGGCCAGCGATTCGCGGTCCTGCCCGCCCGATGCCTCGGCCAGCCGGATTTCCATCATCTGGCGGGCATAGTTCCACTCATAGACGGCGGATGACGCGTCCAGCCCCTCATAGCATTGCAGCCGCAGCAGCTTGCGGCCGAGCGTCGTTGCCAGGACCTTGGCGATTTCCGTCTTGCCGACGCCGGCCTCGCCTTCCAGGAACAGCGGGCGCTTCAGTTTCAGCGCCAGGAAGAGTGCTGTCGCCAGCGAGCGGTCCGCGACGTAATTGCCGCGGGTGAGGAGCGCCAGCGCTTCATCGACGGAGGCGGGGAGAGGGGTGGTCATGAACGGCCTTGATGGATTGAATGAATGCACCGTGTCAGGCGGCGGCGCGGCGCTGGTCCTGTGCCCGCTGCCAAAGCCGGTCTGCCGGATAGTCGAGGTCCGGCTCCTCCGCCTCACCCCAGCCGATGGCCCAACCCCAGGTCACCACCTTCACTTTGGCAAACAGGGCCGGATCGGCAAGTGGACGCAGCATGGTAAAGCGTCGGATCGGATCGGACAGATCCACGACGTCCCGAGTGCCGTCGATCCATGTCACGGCAACCGACAGCGTACCGGAAAGGGCTTCGACTGCGGAGACGCGGGGCTGATCCATCGATTTACTCCTCGCCATTGATCTCGATCCACCGCAATGCCAGCAGCGGCCGGTTTTCTGCCGCCCAATCCAGCACCTTTCGCATCGTATCGGGCGGTGCCGATCCTTTCAGCAACGCCAGATCATTGATGCGGACCAACGCGTTGAAGTCCGGTCCGACGATATGGAAATGCGGTGGATTGTGATCGTCGGCATAAATGTAAACGCGGGCGTTCCCTATTCGGACGATGATCGGCATGGAGAAAGTCTGACCGCCTCTATTCCACGGCGTCAAGAGCCCTCGCCACGATACGGATACTCGTGGCGAGGGCGTAGCGGCCGTTTTATCCCGCGGCTTCGACCGCCCGCTTCGCCATCACGGTGACGAGATGGGCGCGGTAGTCGGCGCTGGCGTGGATGTCGGCGTTCAGGCCGTCGGCCTTCACCGACAGGCCGTTCAGCGCTTCCGCCCGGAAATCGGCGGCGAGCGCCGTCTCGAACGCGGTGGCGCGGAAGACGGAACCGGCGGCGCCGGTCACCGCCACCCGCACCTCGGCGCCGAACCGGGCGACGAACACGCCGACGATGGCGTAGCGGCTGGCCGGGTTGCGGAACTTGGCGTAAGCCGCCTTGTCGGGCCGGGAGAAGCGCACCGCCTTGACGATCTCGCCCGGTTCCAGCGCGGTCTCGAACATGCCGGTGAAGAAATCGTCGCCGGCGATGGTCCGGCGGTCGGTGGTTACTGTCGCCTTGAGCGCCACCACGGCCGACGGGTAGTCGGCCGACGGATCGGCGTTGGCGATGGAGCCGCCCATCGTGCCCATGTTGCGGACCTGCCGGTCGCCGATGCCCTCGGCGAGGCTCGCCAGCGCCGGGATCACCCGCTTGACGAGGTCGGAATGGGCGACTTCGGCATGGCGGGTGAAGGCGCCGATCTCCAGCCCGCCATCAGCCTCGCGGATGCCCTTGAGGTCCGGAATGGCGCCGAGGTCGATCAGGTCGGTCGGTCGGGCGAGGCGCTGTTTCAGCGTCGGCAGCAGGGTCTGGCCGCCGCCCAGCAGCTTGGCCTCGTCCGCCTGGATGGCGGTCGCCGCGTCGGCAAGCGATGTCGGCCGTTGGTACGTGAACGCGTACATTCTCTAGCCTCCTTCTTCTTCGGCCGTCTTATTCCGCCGCCATGGCGGGGGTTGCGTCGCGGATCACCCGCCAGACCTTCTCCGGCGTCGCCGGCATGTCCATGTGGGTGACGCCGTAGTCCGACAGTGCGTCCACCACCGCGTTCATGACTGCCGCGGCGGCGCCGATGGTCCCGGCCTCGCCGCAGCCCTTCACGCCCAGCGGGTTGTGGGTGCAGGGTTGGTCCTCATGGTACCGCACGGTGAAGGATGGGACATCGTCCGCCCGCGGCATGCAATAGTCCATGTAGGATCCGGTGACGAGCTGTCCCGACTCCTCGTCATAGACGCAGTTTTCGTACAGCGCCTGCCCGATACCCTGGACGAGGCCGCCATGCACCTGCCCCTCGACGATCAACGGGTTGATGACGTTGCCGAAATCGTCCACAGCGGCGAAGTTGACGATCGTGGTGACGCCGGTGTCGGGGTCGATCTCCAGCTCGCAGACGTGGCAGCCGTTGGGATAGGTGAAGTTCTTGGGATCGTAGAAGGCCTGCTCGTCCAGCCCCGGCTCCAGCTCGTCCAGCGGGAAATTGTGCGGGACATAGGCCTGCAGGGCGATGTCGCCGATGCCCAGGCTCTTGTCGGTGCCGGCGACGGTGAAGCGGCCGTCCTTCACCTCGATGTCGGTCTCGGCCGCCTCCAGCATATGGGCGGCGATCTTTCTCGCCTTGCGCTCCACCTTGTCCATCGCCTTCACCAGGGCCGAGCCGCCGACCGCGAGCGAGCGCGAGCCGTAGGTGCCCATGCCGAAGGGAATCTTGTTGGTGTCGCCATGGACGATCTCGACATTCTCGATCGGAATGCCGAAGCGCTCCGCCACGATCTGGGCGAAGGTGGTTTCATGGCCTTGGCCGTGGCTATGGGAACCGGTGAAGACCGTCACCGAACCCGTTGGATGGAAACGGACTTCCGCGCATTCATAAAGTCCTGCGCGAGCGCCGAGCGCCCCGGCGACATTGCTGGGCGCAATGCCGCAGGCCTCGATATAGGTGGCGAAGCCGATGCCGCGCAGCTTGCCGCGGGCCTTCGATTCGGCCCGGCGCCGCTGGAAGCCGGGGTAGTCGACCAGCGGCAGGGCGATGTCCAGGTTCTTGGCGAAGTCGCCGGTGTCGTATTGCAGGGCCACCGGCGTCTGATAGGGCATCGCCTCTTTCGGCACGAAGTTGCGGCGGCGGATCTCGGTCTTGTCCATGCCGACCACGCCGGCGGCGACGTCCACCAGCCGTTCGATCAGATAGCAGGCTTCCGGCCGGCCGGCGCCGCGATAGGCATCGACGGGGGAGGTGTTGGTGAAGACCGCCTTGACCTCGGCATAGATCGCCGGGGTCTTGTACTGGCCGGCCAGCAGGGTGGCGTAGAGGTAGGTCGGGATCGACGGCGCGAAGGTCGACAGATAGGCGCCGAGATTGGCCAGCGTCGAGACACGCAGCGCCAGGAAATTGCCGTCGGCGTCCATCGCCAGCTCGGCATGGCTGACATGGTCGCGGCCATGGGCATCGGTCAGGAAGCTTTCCGAGCGGTCGGCGGTCCATTTCACCGGCCGTCCGACCCTGCGCGCCGCCCAGGTGACGACGGCCTCCTCGCCGTAATGGAAGATCTTCGATCCGAAGCCGCCGCCGACGTCGGGCGCCATCACCCGCAGCTTGTGTTCCGGAATGCCCAGCACGAAAGCGCCCATCAGCAGGCGGGTGACGTGCGGGTTCTGGCTGGTGGTGGTCAGCGTGTATTCGCCGCTCGACTGGTCGTATTCACCCATCGCCGCCCGCGGTTCCATCGCGTTCGGGACCAGTCGCTGGTTGACCAGATCGATCCTGGCGACATGGGCGGCGTTGGCGAAGGCGGCATCCACCGCCGCCTTGTCGCCGAGATGCCAGTCGAAGCAGACGTTGTCCGGCGCGTCGTCATGGACCAGCGGGGCACCGCCGTCGATGGCGCGGGTGGAGGACCCCACCGCCGGCAGTTCCTCGTAATCGACCACCACCATCTCGGCGGCGTCGCGCGCCTGCTCGCGCGTTTCGGCGATGACCACCGCCACCGCGTCGCCGACGTAGCGCACACGGTCGCGCGCCAGCGGATAATGCGGCGGCTCCTTCATCGGCGAGCCGTCCTTGGAATGGATCTGCCAGCCGCAGGGCAGGCTGCCGACCTTGTCGGCCTCCATGTCGGCGCCGGTCAGCACGGCGACCACCCCCGGCATCGCCGCCGCGTCGGCGAAGTCGATGCCGAGGATGCGGGCATGGGCGTAGGGCGAGCGCACATGCACCGCATGGGTCATGTTCAGGCGCTTGAAATCGTCGGTGTAGTTGCCGCGGCCGGTCAGAAAACGCTGGTCTTCGCGCCGGCGCACCGAGGCGCCGATGCCATTGGGGTTCGCCATCTCGTGTTTCCTCCCACAGGAACGCTGAAGATGCGGAAAAGCCTGCTCTATTCCGGGCTTGTCGCCCTTATTCAGCCGCGACCGGCGTTGCCTGCGCTCCCGCCATCGCGTCCGCACCCGCCTTCACCGCCTTGACGATGTTGTGGTAGCCGGTGCAGCGGCAGATGTTGCCTTCCAGCCCCTCGCGGATCTCGGCCTCGGTCGGATTCGGGTTCTCGCGGACCAGATCGACCGCGCTCATCACCATGCCCGGCGTACAGAAGCCGCACTGCAGGCCATGATGCTCGCGGAAAGCGGCCTGCATCGGATGCAGCGTGCCGTCGGCTGCCGCCAGCCCTTCGATCGTCGTGACATCCGCACCGTCGGCCTGGACGGCCAGCGCGGTGCAGGACTTCACCGACCGGCCGTCGACATGGACGACGCAGGCGCCGCATTGGCTGGTGTCGCAGCCGACATGGGTGCCCGTCAGGCCCAGATGCTCGCGCAGGAAGGTGACGAGCAGCGTGCGCTCCTCCACCTCGCGCGAGACCGTCTTGCCGTTGACGGTCATCGAAACGGTACAGGACATCGGTTTTCCTCCCGCTGGCTGAAGTCTGGCTTGCAGTCGCTTGGCGTGCAGTTGGGACTTATCACTTTCGTGTGACGCACCGTATGCCGGGGCCATGGGGATGTCCGCTTCGGCCGGCGGCCTTGAGCCACAAGGATAGGGGGTGTCTGCCCGTCGAGGTCAAGGAGCCTGTGCATGCCTTGGCCGAAAGAATGGTATGGCAACCGTCGCTATATCGGATTGTACGTACTGGTGCGCAATTTTGTGCCGCGTTACAGTGGCTTGGGGCTGGCCGCAAGCTGCGGGCCAACGAATAAAGCAGCCCGGCAACGATCCGGGCGCAGCAACGACACTGGGGAGAGCCGCTATGAATCGCCCATCCATGAAGCGTCACGTCCTGGCGCTGTGCACGGCCGCCGGTCTCGGCATCGGCCTTGGCCTCGCGGCACTTCCGGCCAAGGCGGAGACCTTCATCACCGTTCTGACCGGCGGCACCAGCGGCGTCTATTACCCGCTGGGGGTGGCGCTGTCGAATGTGTACGGCAAGGCCCTGCCGGGAGCGAAGGTGACGGCGCAGGCGACCAAGGCGTCGGTGGAAAACCTCAACCTCCTGCAGGCCGGCCGCGGCGAGATCGGCTTCACCCTGGGCGATTCGCTGAGCGACGCCTGGAAGGGCAACGAGGAGGTCGGCTTCAAGCAGAAGCTGGACAAGCTCCGCACCATCGCCGCCATCTATCCCAACTATATCCAGGTGGTCGCCGCCAAGGAGTCGGGAATCAAGACGCTGGCCGACCTGAAGGGCAAGCGGGTGTCGGTCGGCGCGCCGAAATCGGGGACGGAACTGAACGCACGGGCCATCTTCGGCGCCGCCGGCCTGACCTACAAGGATTTCGCCAAGACCGAGTATCTGCCCTTCGGCGAATCGGTCGACCTGATCAAGAACCGCCAGCTGGACGCGACGCTGATCTCGGCCGGCCTCGGCGTGGCGGCGATCAAGGATCTGTCCTCGTCCCAGGAAATCACCGTGGTCAGCATCCCGGCCGATCTGGTGCAGAAGGTCGGCGATCCCGCCTACATCACCGAGACGATTCCGGCCGGCACCTATCCCGGCCAGACCGAAGCGGTGCCGACCGCCGCGGTCCGCAACCTGCTGGTCAGCCATTCCGGCGTGTCGGACGATGCCGCCTATGCGATGACCAAGACGCTGTTCGAGAATCTCGACGCCCTGGCCGCCGCCCATGTCGCCGCCAAGCAGATCAGGCTCGACCAGACCGCGACGCAATCGCCGGTGCCCCTGCATCCGGGCGCCATCAAATACTTCAAGGAAAAGGGGCTGATGTAAGAATCCGACGGGCGGAGAAGCCGTGGTGAACGCACAGAAAAATCAGGCGGACTCCGAGATCCGCCAGGCCATCGACCGGGAAAATCCGGCGACCGTGGCCGCATTCGAAGGGTTCGACGGGCGGGCGGTCTTCGCCATCGCCGTCGCCTTTTCCGCCTTCCAGATCTGGACCGCCGCCTTCAACCCGGTCTCCACCATGGTGGTGCGGGCGGTCCATGTCGGGTTCCTGCTGCTGATGACCTTCACCCTGTTCGGCTTCCGCCAGACGGCGGAGCGCAGGCGGGTTCCCTGGTACGACTGGCTGCTGGGCCTGACCGCCTTTGCCGTCGGCCTCTACCATTACGTGTTCGAGGTCGATCTGATCCAGCGGGCGGGCGATCCCAGCACCACCGATCTGGTCGTCGGCACCATCGCGGTGGCGCTGGTGTTCGAGGCGGCGCGGCGAATCATGGGGCTGGCGTTGCCGATCATGTGCGGCGTCTTCATTCCCTATGCCCTGTTCGGCCGCCATCTTCCCTTCGGGCTCGCCCACCGCGGCTATGACATCGATCAGGTGATCGACAACCTGTATCTGTCGACGGAGGGGCTTTACGGCACGCCGACCTTCGTGTCGGCCAGCTACATCTTCCTGTTCATCCTGTTCGGCGCCTTCCTGGAGCGCGCCGGCATGATCAAGCTGTTCAACGACGTGTCGCTCGGCCTCGTCGGCCATGCCAAGGGCGGACCGGCCAAGGTGGCGGTGATTTCCTCCGGCCTGATGGGCACCATCAACGGGTCGGGCGTCGCCAACGTGCTGACCACCGGCCAGTTCACCATCCCGCTGATGATGCGATTTGGCTACCGTCCCGCCTTCGCCGGCGCGGTGGAGGCCACCGCCAGCATGGGCGGGCAGCTGATGCCGCCGGTGATGGGGGCTGCCGCCTTCATCATGGCGGAGACCATCGGCGTGCCCTACAGCGAGGTGGCGATCGCCGCGGCGATCCCGGCGATCCTCTATTTCGGCAGTGCCTTCTGGATGGTCCATCTGGAAGCGGGCATGCGCAACCTCGTCGGCCTGCCCAAGGACCAGTGCCCCAGCGCGCTCGGGGCCGTGGTCGAGGGCTGGTACCTGATCCTGCCGCTGGCGGCGCTGATCTACCTGCTGTTCTCCGGCTTCACGCCGCTGTTCGCCGGCGTGATCGGCATCGCGGCGACCGCGGCGCTGATCCTTGGCACCACCATCGTCGGCACCGTCGGGTCGATGGCGCTGCGCGTCGCCTTCTGGGTGGCGGTGGGGCTGGTCGCCGCCGGCCTGTGGAAGCTGGGATTCCGGACCGAGCATCTGGCCTTCACCATGGTTATCCTGCTGATCATTCCCTGCCTGCTGTTCAAGGGCGGCCGGCAGACGCTGGTGCTGGTGGTGAACAGCATCGCCGACGGTGCCAAGAACGCGGTCGGCGTCGGCGTCGCCTGCGCGCTGGTCGGCGTGCTGATCGGCATGATGACGCTGACGGGATTGGCCTCCAGCTTCGCCTCCACCATCGTCGACTGGTCGGGCGGCAACCTGCTGGCGGCGCTGGTGCTGACCATGATCGCCTGCATCGTGCTGGGTACCGGCCTGCCGACGACGGCCAACTACATCATCACCGCGTCCATCGCGGCGCCGGCCCTGCTGACCATGGGCGTGCCGCTGATGGTCAGCCACATGTTCGTCTTCTATTTCGGCATCATGGCCGACCTGACCCCGCCGGTCGCCCTGGCGGCCCTGGCCGCCTCGTCGATCTGCAAGGCCGACCATATGGAGATCGGCTGGATCGCGACGCGGGTGGCGATGGCCGGCTATGTCGTGCCCTTCATGGCGGTCTACGACCCGGCCCTGGTGCTGCAGACCGGGAATTGGCTGGCGGTCGCCTATGTGTTCATCAAGGCCTGCGTCGCCATCGCCCTGTGGGGGGCCGCCACCATCGGCTTCTTCTGGACGCCGCTGCCGCTGCTCGCCCGGCTCTATGCCGCAGCGGCCGCCTTCCTGTTCGTGCTGGCGCTGCCGCTGACCGATGAGGCCGCCTTCGTCATGACCGGCCTGTTCCTGTTGTGGCAGCACCGCCGCCGCAGCGTTCCGTCCGCCGCCCCTGCGTGAAGTGGGCGTGGGATGGGCGGTCTCTGCCTGTTCGCCCTCGGCGGCGCGCTGCTGGCGTCGTTGCCGGGGGCGGACTTCACCCTGTCCTGGACCCATTCCATCGAGAAGACGGAATGGCGGGAGCTCTGGGCGGTCGAGGCCGGCAGGCTGCGCCCGGTCGAAGCGCGCATCCGCGGGACCGGAGCCGGGATGGAACCCGAACCGGATGCCCGGCTGACCGCCGACGGCTGGATGGTCTGGACGCCGCGCCTGCCGCCGCAGGACGAGGTCACGCTGGCGGCCTCCGGCTTCACCGGCGAGCACCGGCTGTGCGCCGGGGGCGACTGCCGGCCGCTGTCGGACTGGACCGGGGTGACGGACCGGGCGGTGGTGATGCGGGCCTGCCGGTAGGGCTCGCCGGCCTTCCCCCATGGTTCCCGCCTACGAAAGTTCGCGTGGCCGGCTCCCCTTCCGGCTTGGCTTGCGCTGTCCCAGTCCGCATACTCCCGTTCCTTTCGTCAGCCTACCATCCGGACCGATGATCAATTCCCTCACGCACCTCCGCCGACCGACCCTCCTTCCGACCCTCCTTGGCGCGGCGCTTGCCTTTGGCGGCCTGCTGCTGGGTTCGCACGGGGTTCAAGCGGCCGAGGTGGCTGCGGAGGTCGCCCATGGCGGCGTGCCGCATCTGGATGGCCGGCTGCTGGGCGCTGCGTGGGTGTTGCCTTTCGCGGGCATCCTGCTGTCGATCGCGCTGTTCCCGCTTCTGGCGCCGATGGTCTGGCACCATCATTTCGGCAAGATCTCGGCCGCCTGGGCGCTGGCCTTCCTGGTGCCCTTCGCCGCGACCTTCGGGGTCGGCCTCGCCACCTACGAGCTGCTGCATACGCTGCTGCTGGAGTATGTCCCCTTCATCGTTCTGCTGACCGCGCTGTTCACGGTCGCCGGCGGGGTGCGGCTGACCGGGTCGCTGGTGGGGACGCCGATGGCCAACACGGTCGGGCTGGCGCTGGGCACCTTTCTGGCCAGCCTGATGGGCACCACCGGTGCCTCGATGCTGCTGATCCGTCCGCTGCTGCGTGCGAACGAACATCGGCGCCACAAGGTCCATACGGTCGTCTTCTTCATCTTCCTGGTGTCGAACGTCGGCGGGTCGCTGACGCCGCTGGGCGATCCGCCCCTGTTCCTGGGCTTCCTGAAAGGGGTCGATTTCTTCTGGCCGACCGTCCACCTGTTCGCACCGATGGCCTTCCTGTCGGTCCTGCTGCTGGTGATCTATTTCGTGCTCGACCTCGTCCTGCACACCCGCGATCCCGGCAAGCACCCGCTGATCGAGGGGGTTCATGAACGCGAGCCGATCCGCATCGAGGGCAGCGTCAACCTGCTGCTGCTGATCGCCATCGTCGGGGCGGTGCTGCTCAGCGGCGTCTGGCATCCGGGAACCGGCGTCACGCTCTACCATGTGACGGTGCCGCTGGAGACCATCGTCTCGAACCTGCTGCTGCTGGGCATCACCGGCCTGTCGCTGGCCTTGACCAGCAAGCAGAGCCGCCGCCTGAACGGCTTCAGCTGGGGTCCGATCCTGGAGGTGGCGAAGCTGTTCGCCGCCATCTTCCTGACCATCATCCCGGCCATCGCCATCCTGCGGGCCGGCACCGACGGCGCGCTGGGCGCCATCATCTCGGCAGTGAACGAGGGCGGAAAGCCGAACCCGGCCGCCTATTTCTGGGCGGCCGGCATTCTGTCCAGCTTCCTCGACAACGCGCCGACCTACCTGATCTTCTTCAACACGGCCGGTGGCGATGCGCACACGCTGATGACCGACCTGTCGCTGACGCTGACCGCAATCTCCGCCGGGGCGGTGTTCATGGGCGCCAACAGCTATATCGGCAATGCTCCCAACTTCATGGTCAAGGCGATCGCGGAAGAACGTGGCGTCGCCATGCCCAGCTTCTTCGGCTATATGGCCTGGTCCTGCGGCATCCTGGTGCCGCTGCTGGGCCTGACCACGCTGGTCTTCTTCCTGTGACGGTCCCTATTCTGTAACAGCCGCCTTACGAAACCAATCGTCACCTCCACCGTTAACCCGCGATGGGGCCGCCTTTCCGTCCGCGATCGGACGGGTCTTGCGCGGCGTAACGGCTGGAGGGTGACGTGGCTTTCATTGGTCTCGGTTGGAACATCGGTGCGGGATTCATGGCAGGGCGGCCGATGGCCGCGCGCGGGCAGGTCCCATCGGTCTGAACGGCCGGAGCCTGCATCATGAGCACGCAGACCAACCCCGGCCACCTTCACTCCCTGACCCCGCTGCGCGGCATCGCGGCCTTGTGGGTGGTGTTGTACCATTACAGCGTCCAGTATTTCCCGAACCTGCACCCCGACAGCTACACGCATCTGGTGCAGAAGGGCTATCTGGCCGTCGACCTGTTCTTCATGCTGAGCGGATTCGTGCTGACCCATGTCTATCACGGCACCTTCAGCCGGTCGGTCGGCGACAAATACTGGAGTTTCCTCCGGGCGCGCATCGCCCGGCTCTACCCGCTGCATCTGGCGGTCCTGCTGCTGTTCGTGGCGACGGCGCTGGGCACCCGCGCGGTGGAGTATGCCGCCACCGGCAGCTTCCCGGCGATCCCGCTGAAGGGGGCGGAATCGGTCGGTGCGCTGGTCGCCAACCTGTTCATGCTCCAGGGCCTCTATGCCAGCATGTTGAGCTGGAATTATCCGGCATGGTCGATCAGCCTGGAATTCATGGCCTATCTGGTCTTCCCCTTCGCGCTGCCCTGGGTCTGGCGTGCAGGCGGGCGGACGCAGGTCCTGCTGGCGGGCGCTGCCCTGGCGACGCTCGGTGCGCTGGCCTGGGTGACGCAGGACAACCTGAATCAGTGGGACGGGCCGCAGGCCCTTCTGCGCTGCCTGCCGGAGTTCCTGCTGGGCACCCTGCTTTACAGCGCTTTCCGCAGCGGGCTTGCCGCATCGGTGATGTCCAGCGACCTGACGATCGCCGGGATCGTGCTGGCGATCGTCATGCTCTTGCATACCGGTGGCCCCGATCTGCTGGCGGTGCCGCTGTTCGCCCTGCTGATCCTGGCGGCGGTCGCCAACCGCGGGCGGGCGGCAGGGATGCTGAATGTCCGGCCGCTGGTCTGGCTCGGCGACGTGTCCTATTCGCTCTACCTGATCCATGGCTTCGTCGAATATGCGACCACCCGTCTTCTCGGGTTGGGATTCGGCATCTACGATCGCAAGGAGCTGCCGGGCAGCTGGTCGATGGCGCTGCTGGTGGCGATGGTGACGACCTGCCTGCTGCTGGCCGGCCCGGCCTATCGCCGGATCGAGATCGGCGGACGGCGCCTGTTGCGGGATGGCCCGGCCTTCGGCCGGCCGATGCTGGTCACGGCTGGCCGCCGGGCCGGCTGACGGTGTTCTGATAAAAAATACGCCCGGCGAACGGTGCCGCCGGGCGTAAAGGTACAGTACGAAAGAGGATCATCAGCAATGATGATGCAATCGGGAGATCGATTGTGGCGCCACCCTGTCATGGGGCGGGGGTCTGCCCCTTGACCGTGGTCAAGCTTGAGCGAAAGAGCAGGTCGTCAGTCTCCCAGTGCCGGTTTCGGCAGAGCGCCGCCCATCCCCTCATTTTCCACGTCCTCCGCCTGCGGCCGCGGCACGCGGAACCAGGCGGCGTAGAGCGCCGGCAGGAAGAAGATCGTCAGCACGGTGGCGCCCGCCAGGCCGCCCATGATGGCGACCGCCATCGGACCCCAGAAGACGCTCTGCGTCAGCGGGATCATGGCGAGGATCGCCGCCGCGGCGGTCAGCGCGATGGGGCGGGCACGGCGGACCGTCGCCTCGACGATGCTGTCCCAGCGCGACCGGCCGCTGCGGATGTCCTGTTCGATCTGGTCGACCAGGATGACCGAGTTGCGCATGATGATGCCGGCCAGCGCGATGACGCCCAGCATGGCGACGAAGCCGAAGGGCAGGTTGAACAGCAGAAGCGAGGCGGTGACGCCGATCAGTCCCAGGGGCGCCGTCAGCAGGACCAGGAACACGCGCGAGAAGCTCTGCAATTGCAGCATCAGCGTGGTGACCATGATCAGCAGCATCACCGGCATCATGGCGTTGATCGAGTCCTGGCCCTTGGCGCTCTCCTCGATGGCGCCGCCCATGGTGATGGCGTAGCCGTCGGGCAGGGTGGCGCGCAGGGAGTCGAGCTGGCCGTTCAACTGGGTGCTGACCACGGGGGCCTGCAGGCCGCCGGTGACGTCGCCCTTGATGGTCATCGTCGTTTCGCGCGCCCGGCGCCACAGCACCGGCTCTTCCAATTCGTACCGGACGGTGGCGACCTGGCTCAGCGGGACGGTGGTGCCGCGGCCGGTGCGGATGTTCAGCTCGCCCAGGCGGGAGAGATCCATCCGCTCTTCCGGCGTGGTGCGCAGCAGCACGCCGATCAGTTCCGTGCCTTCGCGGTACTGGGTGACCGGCATGCCGTTCAACAGCAGCTCCAGGGCGTTGGACAGATCCTGCTTCGACACGCCGAGCGCGCGGGCCTTGGCGGTGTCCACCTCCAGCCGGACGCGCTTGGACAGCTCGTCCCAGTCCAGATGGACGTTGGCGGTGTTGGGGTGGGCGCGCATGGTATCGCGCACCTGATAGGCGATCCTGCGGATGGTCGCCGGGTCCTCGCCGGTGACGCGGAACTGCACCGGATAGCCGACCGGCGGGCCGTTCTCCAGCCGGCCGATGCGGACGCGGGCGGCGGGGAAGTCGGCCTCCAGCCTCGGTTCCAGCCGCTGCATGAAATGCTCGCGCTCCTCCAGCCCCTTGGTCATCACCATGAACTGGGCGAAGTTGGCGGTCTCCAGCTGCTGGTCGAGCGGCAGGTAGAAGCGCGGCGACCCGCCGCCGGTGTAGGCGACCCAGTAATCGACGTCCGGGTCCTTGGCCAGCACCGCCTCCATCCGCTTCACCTCGGCCGAAGTCGCCTCGAAGGAGGAGCCTTCGGCGAGGCGGAGGTCGATCAGCAGTTCCGGCCGGCTGGCCGACGGGAAGAACTGCTGCTGGACATGGCCGAAGCCGACGAGCGCGGTGACGAAGGTCGCCACGGTCACGCCGATGGTGACCCAGCGCGCCCGCACGCAGGCCTCGATCATGCCGCGCAGGATGCGGTAGGCGCGGGTGTCGTAGATGTCCAGCTCGTGCCCGTCCGGCACCACATGCTTGGGCTTGGGCAGCAGCAGCCAGCCGAGATAGGGGGTGAAGATCACCGCCACCACCCAGGACAGCAGCAGCGACAGCGCCACCACCCAGAAGATCGAGTTGGTGTATTCGCCGGCCGCCGACGCCGCGAAACCGACCGGCACGAAGCCGGCGGCGGTGACGATGGTGCCGCTCAGCATCGGGAAGGCGGTGGAGGTGTAGGCGAAGGCGCCGGCCTTCAGCCGGTCCCAGCCCTGTTCCATCTTCACCACCATCATCTCCACCGCGATGATGGCGTCGTCGACCAGCAGGCCGAGCGCGATGATGAGCGCGCCCAGCGAGATGCGCTGCAGGTCGATGTGGAGAATCTGCATCGCCACCAGCGTCATCGCCAGCACCAGCGGCACCGCCAGCGCCACGACGATGCCGGTGCGCCAGCCCAGGCTGACGAGGCTGACCAGGATGACGATGCCCAGCGCCTCGGCCAACGATTCCATGAACTCGCCGACCGAATGTTCGACGACCTTCGGCTGGTCGGCGACCTGCGCCACCTCCAGCCCGACCGGCAGCTCCGCGCGGACCTTCTCCATCGCGGCGTCGAGCTGCTCGCCGAGATTCAGGACGTTGCCGCCCTTCGCCATCACGATGCCGATCCCGACCGCATCGCGGCCGTTGTAGCGCAAGGTGTAGCGGCGCGGCTCGACATAGCCCCGCTTGACCTCGGCCACGTCGCCGATGGTCAGCAGCCGGCCGCCGCTTTCCACCGGGATCGCCCGCACCGCGGCGGCGGTGTCGAGGCCGAGATCGAGGCGGACATAGACCCGCTGCGATCCGGTATCGACGTCGCCCGATGCGGCGATGGCGTTCTCGCGCTGGAGCGCCTGGATCACCGACTCCACCGGCAGGCCGAAGCTGGCGAGCCGCTGGCTGGAGATCTCGACATAGACGCGCTCCTCCTGCGGGGCGATCAGGTCGATCTTCTCGACGCCCGGCAGCTTCAGCAGGCGGGCGCGCGCCTGTTCCGCCACCTTCTTCAGCTGGGCCGGGGTGAAATCCTCGCCCATGAAAGCATAGATTCCGGAATAGACGTCGCCGAATTCGTCATTGAAGAAGGGGCCGATCACGCCGTCCGGCAGCGTCTGGCGGATGTCGCCGACCTTCTTGCGCACTTGATACCACAAATCCGCCACCAGCTTCGGCGGGGTGGAATCCTTGAGCTGGACGAAGATCACCGATTCACCCGGCTTGGAATAGCTGCGGGCGACGTCGTAGTAGGGCACCTCCTCCAGCTTCTTCTCGATGCGGTCGGTGACGAACTGTTCGACCTCGCGCGCCGTGGCGCCCGGCCATTGGGTGCTCACCACCATCACCTTGAAGGTGAAGGACGGATCCTCCGCCCGGCCCAGGGTCTTGTAGGCGAGCGCGCCGGCCAGCACGCTGGCGAGCATCATGAACAGCACCAGCGTGCGGTGGGCCAGCGCCCAGGCCGACAGGTTCATGCGGGAGTGGTTCATCGCGCCGGCTCCGTCCAGACGCGCACCTTCTGGCCGGCGTCGAGCTTGTGGACGCCGGCGGTGACGACGCGCTCGCCGTCCTTCAGCCCGCCGCCGATCAAGGCGAGGTCGCCGGCATAGGCGGCGACGGCGACGGGACGCAGTTCCAGCCGGTCGTCCGGCGCCGACAGCACCCAGACCGCCGGCTTCTGCTCGCGCTGGGTCAGCGCGCTCAGGGGCAGCCGAGCGATGGGCGTGCCATGGTCAGCCACGGCGATGACGGTGGCGGTCATGCCGAGCTGGACGGCGGGCGGCGGATCGGCCAGCGCGATCTTCGCCTGGAAGGTCCGGGTGTCGGCATCGGCACTGGGCGAGACCTCGCGCAGGCTGCCGGCGATGCTCCGGCCCGGTTGCGACCACAGCTCCACCACCAGCTTGTGACGGGGCAGGGCGGCGACGCTCTGTTCGGGGATGTTGGCGACCGCCTCCACGGCACCCAGCCGGGCGACCCGCAGGGCGGTCTGGCCGGCTGCGACCACCTGTCCCGGTTCGACCAGCGTGGCGGTGACGATGCCGGCCTCGTCCGCAAGCAGGGTGGCATATTGGGCGGAATTGTTCAGCACGCGGAGTTGCGCCTCTACCTCGCGCACCTTGGAGTCCGCCTTGTCCAGCGTCGTCTTGCGGCGATCGTATTCCTGCCGCGTCGTCCATTCGCCCTGGCGCAGGCTGGCATAGCGCTGGAAGTCGCTGCGCGCGTTCGACGCATCGGCCCGGGCGGAGGCCAGCTGTGCCTGGGCGGCGCGGATCTGCAGCTGCAGGTCGGCGGGGTCGAGGCGGGCCAGCGGCATGCCGGGTTCGACGCGGGTGCCGACCTCCACCAGCCGGGCGGTCACCTTGCCGCCGACGCGGAAGCCGACATCCGCCTCCACCCGCGGGCGGATCACCGCCGGGTAACGCACGCTGTCGACCAGCGGCTCCATCGCGACGGTGGCGACGCGGACCGGCCGGATTTCGCCTTCCGCCGGGGTGGAGGCGGAGTGCGTTTCGTTGCAACCGGCCAGCAGGCCCGCTACCGTCAGCATGGCGGCGCTCACACCGACGGTGGACGCAAACCGTCGTTCGCGGAATCGGGCCATACCACGTCTCCCCACTGGACTGGACTGTATCGTACTGCTACCGTCCTACTCCGCCGACCAACCCCCGTCAAGAGTGAACGGTACAGTTCAGTGCAGTCATCGGAACAAAAAGCGCCGCTGCCTCCCGCCTCTTATGATGCGAAGGCGGAACAGATCGTCGCCGCCGCGCGGGAGGTGTTCCTGGAGCTTGGCTATGCCGCAACGTCGATGGATCAGGTGGCGCAGCAGGCGCGGGTGTCCAAGACCACGCTCTACACCCGCTTTCCGTCGAAGGAAGAGCTGTACACCGCCGTGATCTCCGCCGAGTGCGAACGGCGCGGCCTGCGCTTCCAACCGGAGATGTTCGACGGCATGCCGCTGCGCGACGTCCTGGTCCAGGTCGGCCGCCGCTTCGTCGACCTGCTGTGGTCGGACGCGGCGATCCGCGTCCATCAGGGTGTGGTGGGGGAGGCGACGCGGATGCCGGATGCCGCCAAGCTCTATTTCCAGGCAGGGCCGGAGCAGGGCATCGCCAATTTCATCGCCCTGTTCACCCGGCTGACCGAGCGTGGCCTGATCGCCACCGACGATCCCGCCTTCGTCGCCCGGCAGTTCCTGGCCGCCATGCAGGGCGGCGCCTATTGCCAACTGGTGCTGGGCCTTTGTCCGGAACCGACGGAGGAGGAGCGGCGCACCTTCGTCGATAAGGCGGTTGACCTGTTCCTGCGCGGCGTGGCGCCTGCTACACCCTGACCGGACCTGCTTTCTTCGAGATGGATGAGTCGTCTATGTCCGCCTGCCCCTGCGGTTCCGGCCGCGTTTTCGCCGAATGCTGCGGCCCGATCCTGGCGGGGCAGCCCGCCCCGACCGCCGAAGCGCTGATGCGGTCGCGCTACACCGCCTTCGTCCGCCATGACGTTGACCATATCGAGCGGAGCTGCGTTCCGGAAACCCGTGCCACCTTCAGCCGCGCCGATGTGGAACGGGTGGCGCAGGACTGCGAGTGGGGGCCGCTGACCGTCATGAAGGCGGAAGAGAACGGCGACGAGGGGATGGTCGAGTTCTTCCTGACCTTCCAGCGCGACGGGGAGGACTGGCCGCTGCACGAGCGGTCGCGCTTCCGGCGGGTGGACGGCCGTTGGCTCTATGTCGACAGCGTCCTGAATCCGAAGGACCCGCCGCGTCGCGTGGTGAAGGTCGGCCGCAACGATCCCTGCCCCTGCGGCTCGGGGAAAAAGCACAAGGCCTGCTGCGGGCGCTGACCGACGCCCGCAGCTGCCTTGCTTCAACTGATGCCGAGATAGCGTCCCGGCTTGTGGTTGATCGCCAGCGTGAGGTTGACGATGCCCGCCCCCAGCACCGACAGCAGCAGCCGGTCCGGTGCCAGGACGAAGAAGGCGCCGGCCAGGATGGCGAGATCGACGCCGAGCTGGAAATAGCCGGCACGGATGCCGTGGCGCTCCTGCAGGTAGATCGCCAGGATGTTGACGCCGCCAAGTCCGGTGCGGTGGCGGAACAGCATCAGCAGGCCGGTGCCGCACAGCCCGCTGCCCACCACCGTGGCATAGACCGGGTCCAGATGGGTGAAGCCCACCCACTGGTCGGTCAGGCGCGAGAACAGGGTGACCAGGGCCACGGCGATGAAGGTGCGCGCGGTGAATTTCCAGCCCAGCCGCTTCCAGGCCAGCCAGTAGAAGGGCAGGTTGATCGTGAAGAAGATCAAGCCGAACTGAAGCTTGGTGACGTAGCTCAGCAGCAGCGCCAGCCCGGCGGTGCTGCCGGTCAGCAGCATCGTCTTCGAATAGATCAACATGCCCAGCGCGATGAACAGCGTGCCCATCAGCATGGCGAGCGCGTCTTCATAGAGCTGGTGACGCTCCACCGCCGCGGGCGGAGCCTGAAGGGTCGCGGCCATCGTCGTCTGCTCCCGGATCAGCGCCAAGACTCAGCGAAGGGCGGTGAACTTCGCCACCACCGCGTCCACCTCGGCCGTCTTCAGGCCGGCGATGTTGATGCGGCCGGAGGTCGGCATGTAGATGGCATGGTCGGCGCGCAGGCGCAGCACCTCGGCCTCGGCCAGCGGCAGCAGGGAGAACATGCCCTCCTGATCCGCCACCGCGGTCAGGGCGGGGAAGGCGCCGGCCAGACCGGCAGCCAGCTTGCGGCGGATGCCGGTGATGCGGGCGCGCATGCCGTCCAGCTCCGCCCTCCAGTCGGCGGTCAGGGCGTCGTCGCCGAGGATGGTGCGGACCACGGCGGCGCCATGGTCGGGCGGCATCGAATAGCTGGTGCGGGCCAGCCCCATCAGGTTGGACTTGGCGAGGTCGGCCGCCGCCGGGGCCGCGGCGACCGCGAAGATGGCGCCGGTGCGCTCGCGGTAGAGACCGAAGGACTTGGATGACGACACGGCGACCAGCGTTTCCGGCACGGCGCCGATCAGGTGGCGCAGCCCTTCCGCATCCTCGTCGAGCCCGCGGCCGAAACCCTGATAGGCGAGATCGACCAGCGGCAGCACGCCGCGCGTCTCCAGCACCGCCGCGAGCGCCTTCCACTGGTCGAGGGATAGCGGCGCGCCGGTCGGGTTGTGGCAGCTGGCATGCAGCAGGGCGACGTCGCCGGGCTGCGCCGATTCGAACGCCGCGACCATGCGGTCGAACAGAACGGTCTGGCTTGCGGTGTCGAAGAAGGGATGGCTCACCACCTCCAGGCCGGCGGCGGCGAAGATGCCGACATGGTTGGGCCAGGTCGGCTGGCCGACCAGCACGCGCTTCGATCCGCCGCGCAGGACGAGGTCGGCGGCCAGACGCAGGGCGCCCGACCCGCCGGGGGTCTGCACGCCGGCGGCGGTGACCCTGGTTCCCGCGGCGCCGCCGACCAGCGACCACAGCCGCTCCAGATAGAGCCCATCGCCTTCCAGCCCCAGATAGGACTTGCTGTCCTGGCCATCAAGCAGCAGCCGTTCCGCTGCCTTGACCGCGCGGAAGACCGGGGTGCGCCCCTCCTCGTCCCGGTAGACCCCGACGCCGAGATCGACCTTGCCGGGCCGCGGATCCTGCTTGTAGAGCCCGATCAGGGCGAGCAGGGCATCGTCGGGCTGGCGGGAGAGCGCATTGAACATGGCGGTTCGTCCGGTCCTTGGTGATGGAAAAACATTGATGCCGGCTGGGATGTCCAGCCGCTGCGATCCTCCACTTTCACCGCCTCCGGGACAATGGAGAATTGATCCCGCCAGATCCGCGTAAGCATCGCGACAATTTACAATGTCAGCATTTGCGGGGCATCCTTCATCGGGAAGGAGCAGTCAGATCGATGACCGATTTTCAAAGGACGCGTGCCCGATTCCGCATGCCGGAGGGGGTGATCTATCTCGACGGCAATTCGCTGGGGCCGCTGCCGATCGCCGCCGAGGAGCGGGTGGCCCGCACCCTGGCCGACGAATGGGGCATGCAGCTGATCCGGGGCTGGAACAGTGCCGGCTGGATGGTTCAGCCGCGTAAACTCGGTGACCGCATCGCCCGCTTGATCGGCGCGTCCGCCGACAGCATCGTGGTCGGCGACACCCTGTCGATCAAGGTCTACCAGGCTTTGGCCGCCGCTTTGGCGATGCGGCCCGATCGCCGCGTGATCCTGTCCGACAGCGGCAACTTCCCCACCGACCTTTACATGGCGGAAGGGCTGATCGAAACGCTGGGCCGCGGCCATGCCCTGACGGTGGTGGCGCCGGAAGAGGTCGAGGCCGCCATCGGTGAGGATGTCGCCGTGCTGATGCTGACCCAGGTCGATTACCGGACCGGGCGCCTGCACGACATGGCGGCGCTGACCGCCAGGGCCCATGCGGCGGGTGTCGTGACGGTGTGGGACCTCGCCCATTCCGCCGGTGCGTTGCCGGTGGATCTCGCCGGTGCCGACGCCGATTTCGCAGTCGGCTGCACCTACAAGTATCTGAACGGCGGTCCGGGCGCCCCGGCCTTCATCTATGTCGCCCCACGGCACGCGGAAACTGCGCGGCCGGCCCTGTCCGGCTGGATGGGGCATGAGGCGCCCTTCGCCTTCGATCCCGCCTATCGTCCCGGTGCGGGGGTGGAGCGGATGCGGGTCGGCACCCCGCCGGTGATCGCGCTGGCGGCACTCGACGCCGCGCTGGATGTCTGGGACGAAGTCGACATGGCCGACGTCCGGCGCAGCTCGATCGCCTTGTGCGACCTGTTCATCGAGCTGGTCGAGGCGCAATGCCCGATGCTGGAACTGGCCTCGCCGCGCGAGGCCGACCGGCGCGGCAGCCAGGTGTCGTTCCGCCATCGCCAAGGCTACGCCATCATGCAGGCGCTGATCGACCGTGGGGTGATCGGTGATTTCCGGGCACCGGACGTGCTGCGTTTCGGCTTCACCCCGCTCTACATCGGCGAGGCGGAGGTGCGCGGCGCCGTCGCCGTGCTTCGCCAAGTGATGGACGGCGGGCTCTGGGACCGGCCGGAATACCATAAGAAGGCGATCGTCACATGAGCGGGCGCGACATGAACAAACCTTACGATCCTGCGGCCGAAGGCGCCCAGATGGCCTTCGACGGGCGGATGTCCTACGGCGATTATCTGCAACTGGACCGTATCCTGGGGGCGCAGATCCCGCGCTCGACCGCCCATGACGAGATGCTGTTCATCATCCAGCATCAGACGTCGGAGCTGTGGATGCGGCTCGCCGTCTACGAGATCCGCGCCGCCCGCGAGGCGATCCGCGAGGACCGGCTATCGCCCGCCTTCAAGATGCTGGCCCGCGTCGCCCGCATCTTCGAACAGTTGAACTCGGCCTGGGACGTGCTGCGCACGATGACGCCCAGCGAATACACCCGCTTCCGCGACGATCTGGGCCAGTCCTCCGGCTTCCAGTCCTACCAGTACCGGGAGATCGAGTTCCTGCTGGGCAACCGCAACCCGGCGATGCTGAAGCCCCATGCCCACCGTCCGGAAATCCATGCCCTGCTGGAACAGGAGCTGTCCCGTCCCAGCCTGTATGACGAGGCGCTGCGGCTTCTCGCCCGCAACGGCATTCCCGTCCCGGCGGAGGTGCTGGACCGCGACGTCTCGCAGACCCACCAGCCCCACGATGGCGTGACCGAGGCCTGGCGGATCATCTACCAGTCCCCCGAGGCGCATTGGCCGCTCTACGAACTGGCCGAGAAGCTGGTGGATTTCGAGGATTACTTCCGCCGCTGGCGCTTCAACCATGTGACGACGGTGGAACGGGTGATCGGCTTCAAGCGCGGCACCGGCGGCACCGGTGGCGTGTCCTACCTGCGCAGCATGCTGGCGGTGGAGCTTTTCCCGGAACTCTGGCGGGTGAGGACGGTGCTGTGAGCGACTTGCGCAAGATCGTGGATTGGGACGACGCCTACAGCAACGGCGCCTACATCCCCGGCGGCGACGCCTATCCCGCCCGCTGGGCGGAGCAGGCCGCCGCCTTCCGGACGGAACTTTCCGCCGAAGGGCGGGCGGAACTGGATCTGTCCTATGGCGAGGGGGAGCGGGAGCGCTATGACCTGTTCCGGCCGGACGGGGCGGCCAAGGGAACGGTGGTCTTTGTCCATGGCGGCTATTGGATGGCCTTCGACAAGGGACGCTGGTCGCATCTGGCGGCCGGACCGCTCGCGTGTGGCTGGGCGGTCGCCATGCCCAGCTATACCCTGTGTCCGGACAACCGCATCGCCGGCATCACCCGGCAGATGGGGCAGGCGGTCGGTGCGGTCGCGGCATCCCAGCCCGGCCCCCTCCGCCTGACCGGCCATTCCGCCGGCGGCCATCTGGTCAGCCGGCTCGTCTGCGCGGACGCCCCGCTGTCGCCGGAAGTGCGGGAGCGGGTGGAGCATGTCGTCTCCATCAGCGGCCTGCATGACCTTCGTCCGTTGCTGAACACCGGCATGAACGCCAAGCTGGGGTTGGACGAGGCGGAAGCCGCGGCGGAAAGCCCGGCCTTGCTGAGGCCGCAATCGGGTACCCGCATCACCTGCTGGGTGGGGGCCGCCGAGCGGCCGGAGTTCGTCCGCCAGACGGAGTTGCTTGCCAACATCTGGCTCGGGCTTGGCGCCGCCACCGCGCTGCGGTTGGCGGAGGGGCGGCATCACTTCGACGTCATCGACGATCTGGCCGATCCGGACTCCGACTTGGTCGCCGCGCTGCTCGGCGCGTGATGGGCGTCATGTGGGACCTGGACGGATGTGAGCCTTATCTCTCCAGGTCCCATTGCCGGTAACATTCCTTGATCGCGCGGATCGAAGACAGGCGGACCTTCGGCAGGTCGGTTTGATCGAAACGGGCAAGGTTGCGGTTCCGGTTCCGGGGAGTGACCGCGGCGATGTGGTGGATCATCCCCCATTTCACGCTGTCGCGTCCGCCGTCCAATCCCCCGAGCCTGTCGCGCTCGAACCATGTCCGGCGGAAATACCGTAGCAGGCTGGCCGGCGTGGAGATGTCCAGCAGGATCAGCCCCGTCGCCCGTGCGAAACGCTGCGGCATGCAGATCGAGTAATTGCCATCCATCACCCAGCGGTCGCCGGCGATGGCGGCATCGTGCAAGGCGACGAACTCATCCGTCGGGCGTGGCTCCCAATCGGTGCCGGGGCGGTGGTAGAGCCGATCGAGGTGAACGGCCGTCAGGTCCAGTTTCCGTGCGATCGCGCATGCGAGCGTGGATTTGCCGCTGTTGGACGGTCCCAGGATACAGATGCGCTGGCCGAGAGCCGCGAGTTGCATCGGTGCCGCTTGTCCGCTCGATACCCTTCCAAGTCGCCGATCTTACGCAATCCGGCGGTCAGGTCCAGGGGAGCCGGTCAGGGGTTCTGCTCACTGGGTGAAGAACATCGCGGCGAAAACGGCGGCGGTGGCGGCGATCACCGTCACCAGCCCGTTGCGCCCCAGGGCCTGCTGTCGATACAGCGCCACCGCGACCGTGATCACGGCGATGCTGGTCAGGATCAGGCCCAGCTTGGCTTCGGTCATGGCGTCAAATCCTCATCGCCGTCAGCGCGGACCGACCCAGCCGAGCGCGCCGGCTGCGGTGACCAGCAGGATGGCTCCGCACAGCAGCACCAGCCACCCGGTCATCGCCAGCCGCCAGCCCGGTCCGGCATGATCCAGTTCCAGGTAATGCAGAAGGATTTCCCGTCCCTTCGTCACGGCGAGCGCCAGCAGCAGCGCCACACCGGCGATGCCGACGCTGCGCCCTGCATCGCCGTGGCGGGCGAACAGCAGGGTGACCGTCGTCAGGCCCATCAGCACCAGCCAGGACAGCGTGAGCCGGTCGATTTTCTTCAAGCATGCCACGGGCGTTCTCCTCAGCGGATCAGGTAGACGAGCGGATAGAGGATCACCCAGACCAGATCGACCATGTGCCAGAAGGCCGCTCCGGTCTCCAGATTCTCGACCAGCGTATCGGGGCCGGAGCGGCCGACCAGCAGCAGGATGACGATGCCCAGCACCACATGCAGGGCGTGGAAGCCGGTCAGCAGGAAATAGAGGGTGAAGAAGGTATCGCTGTCGATGGTCAGCCCGGCGCCCAGCGTCGCCGAATATTCCACCGCCTTCACCGCCAGGAACACCGATCCGACCGCCGCCGCCGCCAGCATCGCCCGGCGTGCCTGCGGCACCGCACCCCGCCGGCCGGCGGCGACGCCGCGGGCGGCGAGATAGCCGCTGGTCACCAGCACCATGGTGTTCAGCGCCCCGGCGGTGCCGTTCAGGTGGGCCTGCCCCGCCGCGAAAGTGGCCGGATCCAGCACGCGGGCGACGGCGAAGCCCAGGAAGGCGGCGCCGAACACCGCCAGTTCGCTGAAGATCAGGATCCACATCATCAGGTTGCCGGGCAGGGCGGCGAGGCCGCCCGCCCGATCTTCCGGATCCGCCATGTCCCGACCCGCAGTTTCCAGGCCTGTCATCTCAACATCGGCCATTTCCAATTCCCACCATTCAGACCTTGTCGTCATGTGTGCGAACGATATGCCGACGACCCGGCGGTCGACTTGACCGTGGTCAAGGAGAGACCTTTCGTCACGGTCAATTATTCGTCCGACCCGTGGCGGTAAGACGCTGCGACGCCCGGCTTCCGGATCTCTGCCTCCAGACTGCGGCTTCGCGTCCCCACCGCCTCCCGAACCGACCCCCTCTCGACCGACAGATCGAGTTTTCCAGGGATCCCGAGCGATGACCGAACGCTTCACCAAGGCGGCCGCGCGCAACATCTTCTACGGCGGATCGCTGTTCTTCTTCGCGACCTTCGTCGCGCTGACCGCGCTCAGCCACAACTACATCGTCAACACCAGCACCGATAAGAAAGCGCTGACCGATGCGGTCGCCCGCGGCAAGCATGTGTGGGAGAAGAATGCCTGCATCAACTGCCACACGCTGCTGGGCGAGGGCGCCTATTTCGCCCCCGAGCTGGGCAATGTCTGGCTGCGCTATGGCGGCGACAAGGATCCGGAAGGCGCCGTGATGGCGCTGAAGGCCTGGATGGCGGCGCAGCCGTCCGGGATCGAAGGCCGGCGTCAGATGCCGCAGTTCAACCTGACCGACCACGAGGTCGAGGAACTTGCCGCATTCCTGGAATGGACCAGCCGGATCAATACCCAGAACTGGCCGCCCAAGCTGTCGGGCTGAGGAGATTTTCGTCATGAAATACGAATCGCAAAAAGTCGCCATCTATTACTTCGCGGCGGCCATGGGGTTGTTCGGCGTGCAGATCCTGGTGGGTCTCCTGGCCGGCACCGTCTATGTCCTGCCCAACACGTTGTCGGAGCTGCTGCCCTTCAACATCATCCGGATGATCCATACCAACTCGCTGATCGTCTGGCTGCTGATCGGCTTCTTCGGCGCCGCCTACTACCTCGTTCCCGAGGAGGCGGAGACCGAGCTGTACAGTCCGAAGCTGGCGCTGATCCAGCTCGGCCTGTTCGTCTTCGGCGCGCTGGCCGCCGTCGTCGGCTATGTCTTCCGCATCCATGAAGGGCGCGAGTTCCTGGAACAGCCCCTGTGGATCAAGGCCGCCATCGTCGTCGTGGCGCTGATGTTCCTCTACAACATCACCATGACGGTGCTGAAGGGCCGCCGCACGGTCATCACCAACATCCTGCTGGTGGGCATGTGGGGCATCGCGCTCTTCTTCCTGTTCTCCTTCTACAATCCGGCCAACCTGTCGCTGGACAAGATGTACTGGTGGTACGTCGTCCATCTGTGGGTCGAGGGCGTGTGGGAATTGGTCCTGGCCTCCATCCTCGCCTTCCTGATGATCAAAATGACTGGCGTCGACCGCGAGGTGGTCGAGAAGTGGCTGTACGCCATGGTCGGCCTCGCCCTGTTCAGCGGCATCCTCGGCACCGGCCACCATTACTACTGGATCGGCACGCCCGGTTACTGGCAGTGGATCGGCTCGCTGTTCTCCACGCTGGAAGTCGCTCCCTTCTTCACCATGGTCGTCTTCGCCTTCATGATGGTGTGGAAGAGCGGCCGCCGTCACCCGAACAAGGCGGCGATGCTGTGGTCGCTGGGCTGCGCGGTCTTCGCCTTCTTCGGCGCCGGGCTGTGGGGCTTCCTGCACACGCTGGCCCCGATCAACTACTACACCCACGGCACCCAGGTGACCGCGGCGCATGGGCACCTCGCCTTCTACGGCGCCTATGCGATGATCAACCTCGCCATCATCACCTATGCCATGCCCTATCTCCGCGGCCGGCAGCCCTACAACCAGATCCTCAACATGTGGAGCTTCTGGCTGATGAGCGGCGGCATGGCCTTCATGACCTTCGCCCTGACCGTCGCCGGCGTGGTGCAGACCCATCTGCAGCGGGTCCTGGGGATGAGCTACATGGAGGTCCAGGAACAGATCGCGCTGTTCTACTGGATGCGGCTCGGCGCCGGTTTCGCCGTGGCGGTGGGCGTCGCGCTCTACCTCTACGCCATCTTCGGCCCGGCGCGCGAGGAGCGGCCCGCCTCGATCCCGTCCAGCTACCAGCCGGCCGAGTGACGTTCCCTCCGGCCCCTGCGACCCACCGGATGTCCGGTCGGCGCAGGGGCCGTCTCTTTTACGGAGTTCCCTCGCGATGCCCGACAGCGCCGTCCCCCTCCTGCCGTCCCTGCCGTTCTACCAGCCGACCGCCGACGAGTGCGCGCTGTTCGAGCATGCCTACACTCATCGCCTGCCGCTTCTGCTAAAGGGGCCGACCGGCTGCGGCAAGACCCGCTTCGTTGCCCACATGGCGGCGCGGCTGGGCCGGCCGCTCTACACCGTGTCCTGCCATGACGATTTGACCGCCGCCGACCTGACCGGCCGCTACCTGCTGAAGGGTGGCGACACCGTCTGGGCCGACGGGCCGCTGACCCGCGCCGTCCGCGAAGGCGCCATCTGCTACCTGGACGAGGTGGTGGAGGCGCGCAAGGACGTCACCGTCGTTTTGCACCCGCTGACCGACGACCGCCGCATCCTGCCGTTGGAGCGCACCGGCGAGACGCTGGAGGCGCCGCCGGGCTTCATGCTGGTGGTGTCCTACAATCCCGGCTACCAGAATGTGCTGAAGGCGCTGAAGCCCAGCACCCGGCAGCGCTTCCTGGCCGTCGAATTCGACTTCCCCGCGCCCGAGCGCGAAATTCCGATCGTCGCGACGGAGAGCGGCTTGGCCGAAAGCCGCGTCGCTCCCCTGGTCCGTCTCGCGAATGCCCTGCGCGCGCTGAAGGGCCAGGATCTGGAGGAGGGGGTGTCCACCCGCCTCCTGATCTATTGCGCCACGCTGATCCGCTCCGGCATGAAGCCCGAACGCGCCATCCGTGCCGCCCTGATCGAACCGCTGACCGACGACCCGGACATCCGCGCCGCCCTGCTGCGTGTCGCCGAGGTCACGTTGGGGTAGGTCCGGTCGGCAGGATGTATGACGGAACCGGACCGCCACCATTGCGGCCGTCATCCCCGCGAAGGAGTCTGTGAAGAAATCGGTGACTCGCTGAGAGAAGCCCCAAATTCGAACCACGTCGCGTTGGATCGCATCCTGCGCTTCCCTCGGCCGTCATTCCCGCGAAGGCGGGAATCCAGTCTTCACAAGCACTTGTGTTGGAAATCCTGGTTCCCCGCCTCCGCGGGGATGACGAGTGGGAGATGTGCACGCCTGCCAGATCAGGGCTGTCTCATATAAGTTCGATTTCTTCACAGGCTCCTTCGCGGGAATGACGGCCGACAGGGGCCGCGGTTTTGGGGCAGTATTTGGGAGTTTGGCGCGATGCTGGAGTTCTTCGAACCGGAAGAGACCGTCGGCCGTTTGTGGCACCGCCTGATCGGCGGGCGGTCGAGCTATCCGCATCATGCGCAGGCCGCGGTGACGCTGGAGGCGATGCGCCCGCGGCTGGCGGTGTTCTTCCGGGCGCTGGGCGGCGACCGGGGCGTCAGGCTTGCGGCCGGAAGCGCGGCGGCTTCGGGCCACCGGTTGCCGCTGCTCGACCGCATCGGACTGGGGGCGGAGCGGGTGGAGCGGGCGTCGCTCGACGGCAACGTGCTTCAGTTGCCGACGGTCATCGACCTGTTTCCCGATCCGGCGCTGAACGAGCGGCTGTATGAATGGCTGGCCGCCTTCTTCGCCCATGCCGAAGCCCAACCGGTCCCCGCGGACCCGCTGCAGGCCGATCTGCAGGCCCTGCGCAGCGCGGCGGCCACGACGGTACGGGTGCTCACGCGATGGCCGGGCCTTTGCCGCATGCATGAGGAACTGGCCCGTGCGGTCGCCTTGACACGACCCGTTCGCCGTCTTCCGCCGGTGGAGGCCGATGTGGAACGCGCCGCGGCGGCGCTGCTCGGCATGGGGGCCGTCACCGGCGAGGGTGCACGCATGCTCGCGCCCACGGTTCCGCTGTCGGAGTTCACCGCTCCCTATGGCTACGCCCGCCTGCTGCCGGTGCCGCTGTGGGGCCTCGTCGCGCCATCCGCCGGGCGTGGAGCCTCCGCCGCGGTCGACAGCCCCGGCGAGGGCGGAAAGGCGGCGGAAGGCGACCAGCGCCGCCGCGCCGCGACCCGTCGCCAGACCGACCAGATCCAGCGCAACGACCCGCTGATCCTCAACCGCTTCGAAAAGATGCTGAGCATCGCCGAAGCGCTGAACATCCCGCGCGCGGTCGACGACGACGATGCCGAGAATGCCCGCAAGGCCGCCGACGACCTCGACGAGATCGCGGTGGGCGCGCACCAGCGCAAGGCATCGACCACGCTGAAGCTCGACCTCGACCTGGGCGCGCCGGTCATCGACGACACGCCGCTGGTCGCGAGCCTGACCTATCCGGAATGGGATCACGGCCGGCAGGTCCATCTCCCCCACCATTGCCGCGTGGTTGCCGAAACCGCACCGGCCGATGGCTGCTCCTGGCAGCCGGACGCCGCGGCCCAGCGTCGCATCCGGCAGGTTCGCCGTCAGTTCGAGGCCTTGCGCCCGCGGCGTATTCTGTTCACCGGCCAGGCCGACGGCGACGACCTGGATCTGGCCGCCCTGGTGCGCAGCCGGGCCGATCTCCAGGCCGGCGGCTGCGGCAGCGACCGCGTGCATCAGCAGGTTCGCAGCGCCGCCCGCGATCTGGCGGTGGCGGTTCTGGTCGACGGATCGCTCTCCACCGACGGCTGGATCGAGGGCCGCCGCGTTCTGGATGTCGAGAAGGAGGCACTGCTGGCGCTGACCCACGGCCTGACCGCCTGCGGCGACGATCATGCGCTCTATTCCTTCACCTCGCGCCGACGCGACTGGGTGCGGGTACAGACGCTGAAGGGCTTCGATGAGCCGCTGAACGCCACCGTCACCCGCCGCATCGGTGCGCTGAAGCCCGGATATTACACCCGCATGGGTGCGGCGATCCGCCACGTCACCGCCCAGCTCGCCGAGCGGCCGAACCGCCACCGGCTATTGGTCCTGCTGACCGACGGCAAGCCGAACGACGTCGACCATTACGAAGGGCGCTACGGCATCGAGGACACGCGGCAGGCGATCCGCGAGGCGCGGCGCGATGGGCTGGCGGTCTTCGCCATCACCGTCGATGCGCAGGCCCGCGATTACGTGCCCTATCTGTTCGGACGCGGTGCCTATGCCATATTCCCGCAGGTCTCACATCTGACCAAGGCGCTGCCGGCGCTCTACCGGCAAGTCGCCTGCGCCGCCTGACCGAAAGGGATCATCGACCATGACCGACGCCAGCCTGCCGCCGACCGAACCGGTGAAGATCGGGATCGTCACCATCTCCGACCGCGCCAGCTGCGGCATCTACGAGGACAAGGGCGGCCCGGCGATCGTTGCGGAACTGAGGCGGATCGTCGCCTCGCCCTGGATGGCGGAAGCGCGGGTCATCCCGGACGAGCTGGACCTGATCGCCGCCACTCTGGTCGAATTGTGCGACGTCGCCGGCTGCGATCTGGTGGTGACCACCGGCGGCACCGGTCCGGCCCCGCGCGACGTGACGCCGGAGGCAACGGAGCGGGTCTGCGACAAGATGATGCCGGGCTTCGGCGAGTTGATGCGATCAGTCAGCCTGCGGGTCGTGCCGACCGCCATCCTGTCGCGCCAGACCGCCGGCATCCGCGGCCGCAGCCTGATCATCAACCTTCCGGGCAAGCCGTCGGCCATCCATGACTGCCTGATGGCGGTGTTTCCCGCGATCCCCTATTGCCTGGACCTGACCGGTGCTGGCCGCATCGACACCGATCCGGCGGTCTGCGTTGCATTCCGTCCAAAGTCCTGATTCTCGAACAGATCGTAAATCGTAAGGAAGAAAACGAGAGCTGCGACATAAATGCCAGCGGCTCTTACACTTGACGGCGGTCAAGCATAAGTGGCGGAAGCGGGAGGAATATTGCCTCACAAGAAACAAGCCACCGAGATGACGCCATGAAGACCAAGCTTTCCCTCGCCGCCGTCAGTGCCGCCGCATTGATGGTCCTGTCCGGAATCGGCGCCGCTTCAGCGGCGGACACGCTGTACGCCGACCCGAAGGTCAAGCAGCCCACGCTCAGCGTCGTCCAGGATCCCGCCGCCGTTCCGGCACCGGAAAAGACCGGCAAGCGGGCGCCGAAGACCCACACGGTTTCGCTGACGACGACCGAGGTCGACTCCACGCTCGACGACGGCACCAGCTATACCTACTGGACTTTCAACAACACGGTCCCGGGACCGATGGTGCGGGTGCGGGTCGGCGACACGGTGGATGTTTCCATTTCCAACGCGCCGGAATCGACGATGAACCATTCCGTCGATTTCCACGCCGCCACCGGCTTCCTCGGTGGCGGACAGATCACCCAGGTGGAACCGGGTCAGACCAAGTCCTTCAGTTTCAAGGCACTGACGCCCGGTGTCTTCGTCTATCACTGCGCGACGCCGATGGTCGCCCATCACATTTCCAAGGGCATGTACGGCCTGATCGTGGTGGAGCCGGAAGCCGGGCTGGCACCGGTCGATCACGAGTTCTACGTGATGCAGCAGGAAGTCTACGCCACCAAGGCCAAGAATCTGGCGAACGCCGAGGACGACTATGACGGTCTCGTCAATGAACGGCCCAGCTATCTGGTGTTCAACGGCGCCGTCGGCGCGCTGACCAAGGACAAGCCGCTGAAGGCCAAGGTCGGCGATACGGTCCGCCTGTTCTTCGGCGTCGGCGGCCCGAACCTGACCTCCTCCTTCCACGTCATCGGCGAGATCTTCGACAAGGTCTACAATCTGGGTGGCCTGGAAAGCGAGCCGTCCAAGGGCATCCAGACCGTCACCGTCGCCCCCGGCGGAGCCACCATGGTGGAATTCAAGGTCGACTATCCCGGCAAATACGCTCTCGTCGACCACGCGCTCAGCCGCGCCACCAAGGGCCTGATCGGCATCCTGGAGGTCGACGGCAAGCCCGACGACAGCATCATCCTCGACAAGAGCGGCGACAGCCGCAAGAAGATGGGCGAGATGCAGCATTGAGGGTGCAGGGGGATGCGGAAAGCCCTTTTCCTGGGAGAGGAGGGGGGCTTTTCTAGATATCTGACTGTTCCAAGGCTGCCAATATCGTAGCCAGGACATCGTCGGTACGGGTCAGGATATCGGGATTCCAGAAGCGCAGTACGTGCCAGCCATGTTTGGCAAGCCAAGCGGTGCGGCGCTCGTCTGCTAAGTTGTCTGCATGCTGCCCACCATCGGCCTCTACGATCAGCTTGCATTCTGTGCAGGCGAAATCTGCCACGAATGGACCTATGGGAAATTGCCGGCGGAATTTTGCTCCTGCCAACTGCCTGTTGCGGAGGCGCGACCAGAGCCTCCGCTCTGCGTCGGTCATTGTGGCTCGCAGTTGGCGGGCGTTGGCGATGCCATTCATCTGTGAATTTTGTCGGGAGTTGAGCAACGACGCAACGCAAGAAGCCCTTCTCCCCTTGCGGGAGAAGGGTTGGGATGAGGGGAGTGGCCGGCTGAAAGCCGGAGGAAATTTCGGTTTGCGCCCCCTCACCCCAACCCCTCTCCCGCAAGGGGAGAGGGGCTTGTTCCTAGAGGTAAAACGCTCGAAAACAAAGAAGGGCCGCCGTTTCCGGCAGCCCTTCCATTGTCTATCCGTGTGTCGTCGACACCACGGCGCAGTCCTTAGCGGACCGAAATCGCTTCCACGAAGAAAGAGACCTCGGCCTTGGCGCTCGACGACGAGTGAGACGGACAATGAGACACGAGATCACCTCCTTTCTGTTGTTGATGTACGACACCCTATATAGGCGCCTCGCCAGGGGGTGCAAGGATTATTCCCGACCACCCCGCTGTGACATTTACCGGTGCGCCATCCGGCTCATGGCAAAGCCCAGACCGCCTGCCAGGATCAGTCCTGCCGCCACCGCGATGCCACGGGCGGCGCCGCCAGGCGCCGTCAGGCGCAGGGCGTTGTGCGGCAGGCCGAAACGTCCGCGGGCGCGGTGGAGGCCATCGACCGGATGGTAGAGGTTGTCGGGCCGGCCGGGGATCTCGCGTTCCTCCGTCATCTGGCCCTCCACGGCGGTGGCGGCGAGGTAGCGGTCGGCAAGGCCCGGAGCCAGGCAATTGCCCAGGATCGCCTGCATGGCGGAACCGCCCAGCCAATATTCGCGACGGGGATGTTCGGCGGCGTGCAGAATGGCACGGGCGATGTCCTCCGGCTGGAAGATGGTGCCCATCGGCCGTGCCCGGCGCGGCATGTGGCTGCGCGCCCAGTCGAATTGCGGGGTGTTGACCGCCGGCAAATGCACGGTGGTCAGCTTGATCGGGCTGCCCTCGTGGATCAGTTCGGAATGCAGGCTGTCGATGAAGCCGGTGATCGCATGCTTGGCTCCGCAATAGGCCGACTGCAGCGGGATCGACCGGTAGGCCAATGCCGACCCGATCTGCAGGATCGTGCCGCCGTCGCGCAGCCGCATCCGGCGCAAAGCGGTCTGGATGCCGTAGGCGGAGCCGAGATAGGTCACCTCGGTCACCCGCTTCAGTTCGTCCGGCGTCACGGCGTGGACCGGGCCGAAGACGGTCACCATCGCCACGTTGATCCAGACGTCGATGGGACCGAAGGCGTCCTCCACCCGGTCGGCGGCGGTCTCCAGCGCATCCGGATCGGCGACATCGAGCGGCAGCACCAGCGCCCGCCCGCCGAGCCGTTCGACCTCGGCCTTCACCTCTTCCAGCCCATCGGACGAACGGGCGATCAGGCCGATCGAGGCCTGCCGGTAGGCGGCGAAGGCCAGCGCCGTGGCGCGGCCGACCCCCGCGGATGCGCCGGTGATGCAGACGACGGGAGATGGGGGAAGGGCGGTGATGGGCTGCATGGCGAGGATTCCTGTTCTTATTGCGCTTCAGGAAGCGGTCACGGCCGTGGCCGCTTTGCGGCCGACGGCAGGCGGCGGCGGCTCCATCCTGTCCAACTCCCCGCACCGCCGTCTGTTCCGCCGCGCCCGCTCAAGGCCTGCTCTTCCACCCGGATGCGGTGCAGGGTCAGCGGGATGTTCAGCAGCGTGGCGGCAAGCGCGATCCGGACCTCGCCGAAGACCAGGGGCAGGACGGCAAGCTCCCCCGCCACCACCAAATAATTGGGATGCCGGACCCAGCGGAAGGGACCGCGGCGGACCAGCGGTGCGCCATCGAGCGTGATGATCCGCGTCGTCCAAAAACGGCCGAGCGTGGCGATCACCCACACCCGCCCGGCCTGGAGCAGCAGGAACAACGCCAACAGCCAGCCATTCACCGGCGCGCCCGCCGGCACCAGCAGGAACAGGGCCAGAAGCCAGCCGGCATGCAAGGCGACGAACAACGGGTAATGTGTGGCCCCGACTTCCCGCGCACCGTCGGCCAGCAGATGGGCGGTGTTGCGGCGGGCGACCACCAATTCCAGAAGCCGATGAGCCGTCACCGCCAGCAGGATGATCTGCGGCCAGCCGAACGCATCCATCGTCACAGATCCAGCAGGGTCAGGCCGGCGGTGAAGCCGGGGCCGAGCGCCAGCATCAGGTGCGGCCCGGTAGCACCGCTCCGCCGCCGCCGCTCCAGCACGAACATCACGCTGGCTGCCGACATGTTGCCGCAGTCGCCCAGCACTGCCCAGGAGTCGTCCATGCCGGCGGTGACGGGCGCCAGCACCTCCGTCAGCGCCTGCAGGACCTTGGCGCCGCCGGGGTGGCAGATCACCCCTCCCAGGTCGGCGCGGGTCATGCCGCGGCCGGTCAGGAAACCGTCCACGACCGGAGCAAGCCTTCCGCGGATCAGGCGGGGGATGTCCTGGCTGAACACCACGCCGAATCCCTCGTCCTCGACCCGCCATCCCATGATCCGCCGGGTGCCCGGCCAGGTGTGTTCCGCACTGTCGACGAAACGCGGACCCGGAGCGCGGTCATCCGCCGCAGATGCGCGCAGCAGCGCGGCGGCGGCACCGTCGGCGAACAATGCGCTCGCCACCACATTGGTGGGGGAAGCCTCTTCCGGGCGATGCGACAAGGTGCAAAGCTCGACCACCAGGAACAGCACGGTGCGGCCCGGCATCGCGCGCGCCATCATGCCCGCCCGCGCCAGACCCAGCGCGCCGCCGGCGCAGCCCAGCCCGAAGACCGGAAGCCGCACCGTGTCGGGCCGGAACCCCATGCGGTCGAGCAGCAGCGCCTCGAGGCTCGGCGTGGCGATGCCGGTGGTGGTGGCGCAGACGATGGCGTCGACATCCGACGGGCGCAGCCCGGCGTCGCTCAGTGTCTTGTTCGCGGCGTCTTCCAGCAGGTCCAGCGCCACCCGCTCGAACACGGCCGCACGCTCGGCCCAGCCATGGGGAGCCAGATACCAGGACAGCGGGCAGGCGGCATGGCGGGTGCGGATCCCGGTGTTGGCGAAGACGGGCGCCAGCCGGTCGAAATCGCGCAGGCGGTGGGCGAACACCGTCCGGGCGACCGCCAGCGTCTCCGCCTGTTCGAAGCGGTGGGGCGGCAATGCCGTGGCGACCGCCAACAGCTGCGGATCGGGTGACATCCTGTCTCCTGCATGCTGCCGCCGGGTCGGGGCGAGGGGGCGGGGCGGCACTCCCGCCATCCCAGCCAACAGGAGGATCGCATGCCTGTTGCGCCGATGCCCGTAGCCTCGAACGGCTATCGCCTTTCGGGGCGGGCCGGCCCACCATGACAAGAGTGATCTCCGGCGGCAGGCAACCGCCGGTGGCCGCCCGTCAATGTGCTGCCACGCGCTCTTCGCTCCCCGGCTTGTCATGGATGGCCAGCCGGTCGACGATGGTCTCGCTGGCCGCGTTCATCCCGGCCAGACGCACCTCCATTCCCGCACGGCGGAACTTCAGCACGATGCCGTCGAGCGCCGCGACGCTGGAGAGGTCCCAGATATGGGCGCGGGAAACGTCGATGACGATCGCATCCAAGTCTTCCCGGACATCGAAGGCGGCAGAGAAATCGTCCGCCGACGCGAAGAACAGCTGCCCCTCCACCAGATAGCTGCGGGTGCGGCCGTCTTCCGACAGCGTGGAGGTGACGCGGAACAGCCGGGCGACCTTGCCGGCGAAGAAGATGCCGGACAGCAGCACGCCGATCAGCACGCCGACGGCAAGATTGTGGGTGAAGACCACGCCGGCGACCGTCGCCAGCATGACCGCGCTGGAACTGCGCGGGTGCGTTGCGAGCGTCTTCAGCGAACGCCAGTCGAAGGTGCCGACCGACACCATGATCATCACCGCCACCAGGGCGGCCATCGGGATCCGCTTCACCCAATCGCCCAGCACGACGATCAGGAACAGCAGGAACAGTCCGGCGCAGAAGGTCGACAGCCGCCCCCGGCCGCCCGACTTCACGTTGATGACCGACTGGCCGATCATCGCGCAGCCCGCCATTCCGCCCAGGAAGCCGGAGACCATGTTGGCGATGCCCTGGCCGACGCATTCGCGGTTCTTGTCGCTGCCAGTGTCGGTCATGTCGTCGACGATGGCCGCGGTCATCAGCGATTCCAGAAGTCCGACCACGGCGATGCCGGCCGAATAGGGCAGGATGATGCGCAGCGTCTCCAGGGTGAAGGGAATGTCGGGCAGCAGGAAGACGGGCAGGGTGTTGGGCAACTCGCCCATGTCGCCGACGGTCCGCACATCGATCCCGAAGCCGATGGTGACCGCGGTCAGCACCAGGATGCTGACCAGGGCCGACGGCACCGCCTTGGTCAGGCGGGGCAGAAGGTAGATGATCGCCAATCCGGCGGCGACCAGCCCATAGGTGATGGGCGGCACGCCGATCAACTCCGGTACCTGGGCCAGGAAGATCAGGGTGGCGAGCGCATTGACGAAGCCGGTCATCACCGATTTCGACACGAAGCGCATCAGGGCTCCCAGCTGCAGAAGCCCGGCGCCGATCTGCAGCAATCCGGCCAGCACGGTGGCGGCCAGCAGATATTGCAGGCCGTGTTCCTTGACCAGCGTGACCATCAGCACCGCCGTGGCGGCCGTGGCGGCGGAGATCATGCCCGGCCGGCCGCCGACGATGGCGATCGTCATGGCGATGGCGAAGGAGGCATAGAGACCGATCTTCGGATCGACCCCGGCGATGATGGAGAAGGCGATCGCCTCTGGAATCAGGGCGAGGGCGACGACAAGCCCGGACAGCAGGTCACGGCGCGTGTTGCCGAACCACTCCTGACGGAGCCGTTGCAAATCGATGGTCATGGATCTCGCAAGCTCGAAGCACGATGACGGCAATCGCCGGGGTCCGGCGCAAGCCGGGCGGTGCATCGTCATCTCGGGAATTGGCGTTGGAAAGATGGAATCGCTGCGAAGCGACGACCGGCCGTGAAAGAGGCCGTCGGGCTTCAGGTCAGTCGCGGTGGGTAACCGTCAAGGCGGCGTGACGCGGTGCAGCATCGGCCAGATGTAACAGATCGCCGCGGGCGCGGCAACTCTGCCGATGCTGTCTCGATGCAGATATGAAAGGGGCGGCGCCCTTGCGAGCACCGCCCCTTGTGGATTTCCGGGTTCGCTATGTCAGGCTTGCCGCGGCCGCAATGGCGGGCCGTCGCGGAAGGGCTTGTCGACCCCGCCCTTGTCGTTGGTCTGGTTCTCCACGTCGCCTTCGAAGGTGCTTTCGCCCTGGGCCAGATCGAGATCGTCCGGCGTCATGCCGGCGGCGCGGGCCCCCTTCGACCCGCCGATCTGCGGGTTGTTCTTCAGGTCGGCATCGGTCGGCTTTTCGGTCTTCTCGTGCTTGCTTGCGCTCATGACGGCGTCTCCGTTGCGGTTCCGCGTGTCCTCCCGTCAACCGGCTGTCGCCGGAAACGTTGCGAAATCCCTTCTCCCCCCTGGGGAGAAGGTTAGGATGAGGGGGCGGCGCAGCCGACGGTCAATCAACAGGTTTTCATGTCCCACGACGGCGAAAGATTGCGGATCCGCGTGCGCGGGCGGGTGCAGGGCGTGGGATTCCGCCCGCATGTCCATGCGCTCGCCCGCCGTTTCGGCCTGACCGGCTGGGTTCTGAACGACCCGCAGGGCGTGCTGATCGAAGTGCAGGGCACCGCCACCGCCGCCTTCCGCACCGCCCTGACCGGGGAAGCGCCGCCGCTGGCCCGCATCGACGCCGTCGATTGCGAAGCCGTCGACCCGATCCCCGGGGAGGACATCTTCGCCATCCGCCGCAGCTTGGCCGCGGGCGCCATCGCCACCGGCATCGGACCGGACGCCGCAGTCTGCCCGGCCTGCCTCGCCGAATTGTTCGATCCGGCCGACCGCCGCTACCGCTATGCCTTCCTGAACTGCACCCATTGCGGCCCGCGCTACACCATCACGCACCGGCTTCCCTATGATCGGCCACAGACGGCGATGGCCGGCTTCCCGCTCTGCCACGACTGCCTGGCGGAGTATGGGGAGCCGACCGACCGCCGGTTCCACGCCCAGCCGACGGCCTGCCCGGCCTGCGGTCCCCGCCTGTCGCACCGGCCCGAGGACATCCTGGCCGCGCTGCGGGACGGCAGGCTCGTCGCCATCAAGGGGCTGGGCGGCTTCCATCTGGCCTGCGACGCCATGCGGGCGGATGCGGTGGAGCGGCTGCGGCGGGTCAAGCAGCGCAACGGCAAGCCTTTCGCCCTGATGGTCGCCAATGCGGACTCCGCCACCCGGCATGTCCGGATGGACCCGGACGAGCGCAAGCTGCTGGAGGGCGTGGCGCGCCCCATCGTGCTGCTGCGGCGGCGGGAGGATGCGCCGGGTTCGGGGCCCGAGCTGGCGCCCGGCATCGCCCCCGGCCTCGCTTGGCTCGGCGTCATGCTGCCCTACACGCCGCTGCACTACCTGCTGTTCCATGAAGCGGCCGGGCGGCCCGACGGCACCGGCTGGCTGCGCGAGCCGCAGGACCTGATGCTGGTGATGACCTCCGCCAACCCCGGCGGGGAGCCGCTCGCCATCGGCAACGAGGAGGCGCGGGAGCGGCTGGCCGGCATCGCCGACATGATCGTCGACCATGACCGCGACATCGTCATCCGCGCCGACGACAGCGTCGTCCGCAAGCTGGCCGGCGCACCGGCTTTCCTGCGCCGCGGCCGTGGCCATGTGCCGGAGCCGGTCCGGCTGGCCCGTCCCGTCCCGCCGATCCTGGCGGTCGGCGGTCATCTGAAGGCGACGGTCTGCGTCACCCGCGGCGACGAGGCCTTCCTGTCCCAGCATATCGGCGACCTCGACAACGCCGCGACGCTCGGCTTCCTGGAGGAGACCGTCGCCCATCTGCTGCACATATTGGGTGTGGAGCCGGTGGCCGTCGCCCATGACAGGCACCCGGATTTCCAATCCACCCGCTTCGCCGAACGGACCGGCCTTCCGACCGTCGCGGTCCAGCACCACCACGCCCATGTCGCCGCCGTGATGGCCGAACACCGGGTGGAGGGACCGGCGCTGGGATTGGCGCTGGATGGGTTCGGTCTGGGGGAGGGCGGCGGATCCTGGGGTGGGGAGATGCTGCTGGTCGACGGCCTGCGCGCCGAACGCCTGGGCAGCCTGGCGCCGCTGGCCCAGCCCGGCGGCGACGTCGCCGCGCGCCAGCCCTGGCGGATGGCCGCCGCCGCGCTGGTCCGCATGGGGCGTGCCGACGAGATCGTCCCGCGCTTTGCCGGCCAAGGCCCGGTCGAGGGTGTGCGGCGGATGATCGAGCGCGGCATCAACGCGCCGCCGACCAGTTCCTGCGGACGCTGGTTCGACGCCGCCTGTGGGTTGCTGGGTGTCCGCACCACGGCGGGATTCGAAGGTGAAGCGCCGATGGCGCTGGAATCCCTGGTACGGCGCCCGCGCGTGGCGGACGGCGCCTGGCGGGTCGAAGGGAGCAAGTTGGACCTCACGCCCCTGCTGGAAGCCCTGCTGACGGTCGCCGATGCGGCGGAGGGGGCGGACCTGTTCCACGGCACGCTGGCAGCGGCGCTGGTGGACTGGACGCTGCCGGTGTTGCGTGTCCACGACCTTGGCCGGCTGGTGCTGTCCGGCGGCTGCCTGATGAACGCGGTGCTGGCCGAGGAACTGGTCGCCGGTTTTCGTACCGCCGGGGTGGAGGCGCTGCTGCCTCGGCTGGCTCCCGCCAATGACGGCGGGCTCAGCCTCGGTCAGGCGTGGACGGCATCCTTCGCCCTGTAGCCGAACAACGGCATCTGGACCGGTGCCTTGACCTTCTGGCGGCGGGTCGGGGCGTCGGTGGCGCGGTCGGCCTTGTCGAACTCGTACAGGCCGCGATACTTGCCGATGTAGCCCTTGCGGCAAGCCCGGTGAAAGCGCTGAGAGGCGGTTTCCCAGTCGTCGCCCGGCCGCAGCCAGCTGACATAGGTTGTGCCGCTGCGCGGATCGGTGCGCAGGAACCGCCCGCGCCCCTTCTCGCCACGCACCCACTGGCCGGGGTTCAGCGTCAGCGCTCCGCGGGCCAGCAGCATCCTCACCTGCGGGGTCAGTTCAATGGTCGGAAAATAGGGCATGGCGTCCTCCGGCCGCACCCGGACGGGAGCGGCGCTGATCTGGGATTCCCGGTTGTTTCGGAACCTCCCCGATATGGGAACGCATGCGGAACAAATCAAGGTTTTCAAGGGATGCAACGTGCTTTTCGGGCAAGTTCCCTGGCTCCCTCCCCGCTCACACGGGAAGGGGGCGGGAACACCGAATTTGCCGTTGGCGGGCACTCACCCCACCCGCACGCCGCGCTTTGCCGGCCGCTCATGCTCCTCGTCGGCCGGGGCCTCGGCGTCCTTGAAGGTGCGCACGCCGCTGATCATGGTGGAGATGATCGACTGGCGGGACATGATGTCCTCGCGCACCGCGGCATAGACATGGACGATCACGAACAGCAGGATCGCCCACATGCCGAGATGGTGCCAGGTGTGGACATCCATGCTTTGGCCGAACAGGGGGATGACCCAGCCGAACAGCTTGTCCTGCCAGCTGCCCTGGCCCGCGCCTTCGCTGTAGAGGGCGAAGCCGGTGACGATCATGAAGACGCTGCCGACCGCGATCGCCCAAAACATCGAGAATTGCGCCAGCGGGTTGTGGCCGACATACAGCTTCGGCTTGCGTTCCAGGAACAGGTACCAGCGGGCCTCCAGGAACAACTCGCCCCACCAGTGGCGGTCCCAGAAGGGGAAGCGGAACAGCTGCTTGGCATGGTGGTTGCCTACCAAGGCCCAGTACAGCCGGCCGATGAAGCCGATAGCGAAGATGTAGGCCGCCGCGAAATGGACGAAGCGGATGTATCCCATCAGGAAATTGGCGCTGGCTTCGCCGGGCTGGCTCGGCAGCGGGTTGGCGATCAGGTAGCCGGTGACCGACAGCACCGTGATCGCCAGCGCGTTGACCCAGTGCCAGACCCGCACCGGCACCTCGTAGACATAGATTGCCTTCAGGAAGCGCCCGGCCGCCGGAGCGGCCGTTCCTTCCTCCTCCGGTGTCGCGACCGGCTTCGCATCGTCGAGAGGAGCCATGACGTAAATCCTCCTCGGTTGCCGGTCAGCGCACGGTGACGCGGGCCAGTTCGGCGCCGTCGGGCGCCATGACGTGGGTGGAGCAGGCGAGGCAGGGATCGAAGCTGTGCAGGGTGCGCAGGATCTCCACCGGCTCGTCCGGGCGCTCCATCGGCGTGTTCAGCAGCGAGGCCTCGAAGGCGCCGATGTTGCCCTTGGGATCGCGCGGGCTGCCGTTCCAGGTGGTCGGCACGACGCACTGGTAATTGTCGATCTTGCCGTCCTTGATCCTGATCCAGTGGCCGAGCCCGCCGCGCGGCGCCGCGACGGTGCCGACGCCCTTGGCCTCCTTCGGCCAGGTCTTCGGGTCCCATTTCTCGACATTGGCGGTGGCGGTGTCGCCGGCCTTGATGTTGGCGATCAGGGCGTTCCAGTCGTCCATCATCATGGTGCAGCAGTACTGGCATTCCAGCGCGCGGGCCAGCGTGCGGCCGATGGTGGTCGGCAGCGCCTGCTGCGGCGTGAAGCTCGTCCCGGCCAGCTTGTTGAAGGCGCCGAGGGATTCGGTGATCTGGTCCTTCACATAGCCGACGCCCTGGGCATAGGCCAGGATGTAGCGGGGCAGGGGGCCGACCTCCACCGCATGGCCGCGCCAGCGCGGCGCCTTGATCCAGGAATACTTGGCGGCCTCGTCGAGCTCCTTGATGTCGGTGCGGGTGCCCTTGGTGTTGGCGCCCAGTTCGAACTTGGCCTCGGTGACGCCGTCCCACGGGTGCAGGCCCTTGCTCTCGTCCTCGTAATGGTACCAGCTGTGGGCGACGAATTCCTGCACCTGGGCCGGGTCGCGCGGGTCGATGGGATGGACCTCGTTCCAGTTGCCGTTCAGGATGACGCCGCCCGGCAGCTGGCAGGTCGAATGGTCGTACGGCACCTTCTCGTAATCGCCGTAGTCCATGACGTTGGTCGCCGACAGCCCGCCGCCATAGAGCCAATCCTTGTAGAAGCTGGCGATGGCGAGCACGTCCGGCAGATAGACGTTCTCGACGAAGGCCGTGGCTTCCTGGATGCGGGCGCGGATGAAGTTCAGCCGCTCCATGTTGAGCGGCGCGCCCGACGACCCGGTGCCCTCCATGTTGATGGCGCAGGGAACGCCGCCGACCATGTAGTTCGGGTGCGGGTTCTTGCCGCCGAGGATGGTGTGGATCTTGACGATGTCCTTCTGGAGATCCAGCGCCTCCAGGTAATGGGTCACCGCCATCAGGTCGGCTTCCGGCGACAGCTTGTAGGCCGGGTTGTCCCAATAGCCGTTCTTGAAGATGCCGAGCTGGCCGCTCTCCACGAATTTCTTCAGCCGGGTCTGCACGTCGCGGAAGTAGCCGGGGCTGGACTTGGCGTGGCGCGGCGACACCGCCTGCTGCAACGCCGAGGTCGCCTGCGGGTCGGCCTTCAGCGCGTTGACCGGATTGACCCAGTCCAGCGCGTGCAGGTGGTAGAAATGGACGATGTGGTCGTGGATCTGCAGCGTCTTCGCCATGATCTCGCGGATCAGGTGGGCGTTCTTCGGGATGCGGATCTGCAGCGCATCCTCCACCGCGCGGACCGAGGTCAGGGCGTGGCAGCCGGTGCAGACGCCGCAGATGCGTTCTACGAAGGCCCAGGCATCGCGCGGGTCGCGGCCCTTCAGGATGACCTCCAGCCCGCGCCACATCGTTCCGGTGGACACCGCGTTGCGGATGACGTTGTTGCTGTCGACGTTCACCTCGCAGCGCATGTGCCCTTCGATGCGGGTGACCGGATCGACGACGATGCGCTTGCCGCCGCTGTCGAGCGAAAAGCCGTTCGGGGTCTGGACGATGCCCATGGTCAGACGTCTCCCTTGTGCTGTGCGCGCTTCAGGGCGCTGACCGCCGCGTGGGCGGCGATGATGCTGCCGACGCCGATGGCGGCGGTGGTGCCGATCTGGTCGGCGTTGGCCTCGATCCCGAACTGGAGGATGTCGGATTGGCGGGCGTACCAGGACCCCTTGTCCCAGAAGCCGTCCTCCGAGCAGCCGATGCAGCCGTGGCCGGACTGGATGGGGAAGCTGGTGCCCTCGTTCCAGCGCACGGTGGAGCAGGCGTTGTAGGTGGTCGGGCCCTTGCAGCCGACCTTGTAGAGGCAATAGCCCTTGCGGGCGCCCTCGTCGTCGAAGGATTCGACGAACTGGCCGGCGTCGAAATGCGGCCGGCGATAGCATTTGTCGTGGATGCGCTGGCTGTAGAACATCTTCGGCCGGCCCTGGCGGTCCAACTCCGGGATGCGGTCGAAGGTCAGCATGTAGGTGATGACGCCGGTCATCACCTCGGCGATCGGCGGGCAGCCGGGGACCTTGATGATCGGCTTGTCGGTGATGACCTCATGCACCGGGGTGGCGCGGGTCGGGTTGGGGCGCGCCGCCTGGACGCAGCCGAAGGACGCGCAGGACCCCCAGGAGATGATCGCCTTGGCGTCCCTGGCGACCTTGCGCAGCTGGTCGGTGAAGGGCTTGCCGCCGATGATGCAGGACATGCCGTCCTGGTTCAGCGGCGGATTGCCTTCCACCGCCAGGATGTAGTTGCCCTTGTACTTCTCCATCACCTCGTCGAGGATCGCCTCGGCATGATGGCCGGCCGACGCCATCAGCGTGTCGTCGTAGTCCAGCGAGATCATCGACAGCACCACATCCTTGACCAGCGGGTGCGCCGAGCGGATGAAGGATTCGGAGCAGCAGGTGCATTCCAGCCCATGCAGCCACAGCACCGGAGTGCGCGGCTTGGTTTCCATGGCATGCGCGATCTGCGGCACCATCTCCGGCCCCAGCCCGAGGGCCGCGGCGGTCAGCGAGCAATATTTCAGGAACGAACGGCGTGTGATCCCCTGCCGCCGCATCACCTCGTAGAAGGTTTCCAGCGTTGCCATCGGTTTGTTTTCTCCCGTCGGGCCGCACCGGCGTGCGAGGGGCCGGTGCGCTTCTCCCGCGGGCATAGGCAACAATCGTGCCGTAGTACGAACATTTGGCAATCCAACGGTCACATGGGGGCAGGCGTCTCTACCGGTGGCAACTCCCCGGCCGAAACGGCGGCCGGGGTGGAAGGAGAGTTGCCGGTGGCGTCAGGCCGTCCGGCTGTCCTGCTCGGCGCGGCCGATCAGGCGGTGAAGCCCCAGCCCGATGGCGATTCCGGCGGCGTGCAGGCCGGCGGTGCTGGCGAGGAAGCCGGCGGCATAGCCGAGCGCCGCGGCGTCGGCCGGCATCTCCGCCCCGTGGGCAAAGCCGTGGAACAGGCCGAAGCCGCCGGCGAACAGCACGCCGATCACGCCGTTGCGCGACATCGGCATGACGCACAGCAGCGCCAGCACGACGGTGGAGGCGTAGATGGCCGGCTCGACCAGCGGCAACTCGCCGCCGGCCAGCGCGAACAGCCCGCCGGCCAGCATGGCGGCCAGGAACGCTCCCGGTACCGCCAGAACGGCGCGTCCGCCGATGGTGGCGCCATAGACGCCGACGGTGACCATGGCGATCAGGTGGTCGAGCCCGCCCAGCGGATGCGCGACCCCGTCGAGGAAACCGGCCCCGGCGAGATGGCCGGGATGGGCCAGCGCCGGGGTGGCGGCGAGCGCGATGGCCGCGGAGATGGCGGCAAGGCGGGTGATCTTCGACATTTCGAACGGCTCCTCGGGGTTCTTGTGGTTTGGGTGATCGAAGGATGCCCTCTCCCGTCCCGGGAGAGGGAGGGGACCCACGAAGTGGGGAGGGTGAGGGGTATTCCGGACATGGATTCTAATCCTTGGATCGCCCCTCACCCTTCCCAAGCTCCGCTTGGGCCCCTTCCCTCTCCCGGGGCGGGAGAGGGCAATTGGACTGCTCAATGCCGCTGCGCCGGACCGCGCTCGATGCCGTAGCGTTCCAGCTTGGCGCGCAGGCCCATGCGGGACAGGCCCAGCTCATCGGCGGCCTTGCTCTTGTTCCAGCGGCAGCGGACCAGCGTTTCCATCAGGATGCCGGCCTCCAGCCGCTCGATGCGCGACTTCAGCGGTCCGCCCTGGCCGATCAGGTCGAGCGGCGGCAGCGGCCCGTCCTCCGGCGAGGCCGGGCGGGTGTTCAGCGCCGCGCCGCGCAGCACGGCATCGGACAGCAGCTCGGCGCCCAGCGTCCCGCCCTCGCACAGCACCAGCATGCGCATGATCTCGTTCTGCAGCTCGCGCACGTTGCCGGGCCAGCCATAGGCCTCCAGGCAGGCCAGCGTGTCGGGGGCGAAGCCGGCGACCTTCTTGCCATGGGCGGTGGACAGCCGGTCCAGAATGTGGTGGGCCAGCACCGCGATGTCGTCCGGCCGGTCGCGCAGCGGCGGCATGGTCAGCGTCATGGTGCTAAGCCGGTAATAGAGATCCTCGCGGAAGCGGCCGGACTTCACCTCCGCGGTCAGGTCGCGGTGGGTGGCGGCGACGACACGGACATCGACCCGCCGCGTCTCGTTGGAGCCGACCGGCCGGATCTCGCCCTCCTGGAGGAAGCGTAGAAGCCGGACCTGGAAGGCCGGGCTGATGTCGCCGATCTCGTCCAGGAAGATGGTGCCGCCGTCGGCCTGCCCCAGCAGGCCGACGCGGGTGCTGTGCGCGCCGGTGAAGGCCCCCTTTTTGTGGCCGAACAGCTCGCTTTCCAGAAGCTCGTCGGGGATGGCGCCGCAATTCTCGCAGTAGAAGGGCTGGTCGGACCGCGGACTGCCGTAATGGATGGCGCGGGCCAGCAGTTCCTTGCCGGTGCCGGTCTCGCCCAGCACCAGGACCGGGACGTTGAAGCCGGCCACCCGCTCCGCCTGTCGGCAGACCTCCTCCACCGGGCTGCCCTGCGCCCGGATCAGGCCGTCGAAGCGGTAGGACTGCCGCACCCGCTCCCGCTTGGTCGCCACGCGGGTCTCGGCCAGCGGCGGCAGCAGCTTCAGCTCGTTGGTCAGCCGGTCGTGTTCGCGCTGAAGCTGGTACAGTTTCGTGGCGTTGCGGGCGGTCAGCAGCAGGTGGTCGGGGTGCCAGGGTTTGGTGATGAACTGGTGGATGCCGGCGGTGTTGATGGCGCCGATGATGTCCTCGGGATCGATGTAACCGGTGATGACGATACGCACCACGTCCGGCCAGCGTCCGCGCACCTGGGTCAGGAACTCCACGCCGCTGACCTGGGGCATCCGCTGGTCGGAGAAGACCGCCTGGATCCATTCGGTTTCCAGCAGGCGCAGGCCCTCCTCCGCCGACAGCGCGGTGAAGACCTCGAACTCCTCGTCCAGCAGGCGGGCGATGACCTCGACGGAGCGCGGCTCGTCGTCCACCACCAGGATGCCGGGACGGGCGGGATCGGTCATCGCACGGTGTCCTTGCTCATCGGGCCTTCTTCATCGGGCCGGCCTCATTCGACTTCGAGATCCTTGATCGTCATCTCGGTGCCGCCGTTGGGATGCAGTCGATTGCCGCCGCAGTGTGGGCAGGGAGACAGCCGGTCGTCCAGATCCACCGTGTCGTTGCAGTCGAAGCACCAGCCGCGGCCCGGCACCTCCAGCACCACCAGCTCCGCCCCATCGGCCAGGGACCCCCGCGTCACCACGTCGAAACCGAAGCGCAAAGCCTCGACTTCCACCCCGGCGAAGCGGCCGATCTCCAGCCGGACCCTGCTCACCCGGCCGAAGCCGTTGGTCCGCCCGGCCTCTTCCATCGCCTGGAGCAGGCTCTCGCAGAGCGCCATCTCATGCATCGCCCGGATCTCCGGTTCGATCTCCGGCTCCCATTCCCAACAGCGTGCGGCGCGTCGGGCGCACCGGTTCGGCCGGGGGCGAAGCGGCATCGGGAGGCGGAGCGAGTTCCGCCTCCCGCCGGCGGCGGATTTCGGCGGTCTGGGCACCGTCTTCGCGGATGGAGGGATCGAAGAGGGAGACCAGGGCCGCCGACGCCGTTTCCGTCGCCTGGAGCATCGAGGCGAACTCGAACATCGGCGAAAAGAGCGAGCACGCCTTGTAGGCGCCGACGCCCTTGCGGTTGGCGTGGACGAATTCGTAGCGGCCGGAGGGGAATTCGATCAATTCCTTCGCTCCCGGCACCAGCCCCGACCAGTCGTCCTCCCCGCCGGGCAACAGCACGAGGTTCAGGAACCAGGGGGTGACCAGGGCGCCCAGCCAGCGCTCGTCGTGACGGCGGAAGCCGACGGCCTTCACCGCCAGCGCATCGTTGACGATGGGCATGCCGCGCATCTGCGCGGTGTGGATCTCGCGGAAGGCCGCTTCCAGACGCCCGATGGCCTCGCTCGGCAGGGCGGGACCGGTCTCGTGCCCGGCAGGTGTTGGTGAGGCAGCGGTCTCCGTGATCACCGGTTCCCCATCCAGAGCCATGAACTGGTCGCGGGCGCCGTCGCAGACCGGGCAGCGCCAATGGTCGGGCAGGGCGGCGAAGGCGGTGCCGGGCGGGACCTGCCACTGCTCGCAGCCCTCGGCCGGATCGTAGACATGCCAGCAGATCTTGCATTCCATCCGCGTCGCCGCACCGATGCGCGTGGCGTCGCCGAGATAGGAGCCTTCGAAACGGGAGGAGGCGGCGCTCATCGCACCCGCTCCAGATCGGTGGCCAGCGCGTCGAGGATCTCGGCCAGCCGCTCGGCGCTGTCGGCGATGTCTTCCGCCGCGGCGCAGACCACCGCCGGCACGTCGACGATCTCCACCGTGTCGAGGATCAGCGTGTCGACCGAATTGTAGTAGCGCACCCACCAGACATTCGGCGTCGCCGTGGCGGTGACGCGGCAATTGCCATAGCCGCGCGACAGGATCGTGGTGGCGCCGACGCCCAGCCGCTGTTCGATGAAGGCCAGATCCTCCGGCGTGTGGGGAAGCAGGCTGAAATTCACCGCATGGGGCGCGTCGCCGCGGCGCCATGCGGCGCTGCGGTCCAGCAGTTCGGTCAGGATCGGCATCCCGTTCATCAGGCCTGCCGGCGGCGGTCCGGCGGCAATCGGCGCCGTGGCAATGAAGGCACGGTTCAGCGCCACCCGCGGGAAGCCGCCGACCAGCAGGCTTTGGCGCGTCGCGCTTTCTCCAATGGCACGCACGCGCCAGACGCCGGCCAGCGACGCCTCCTGAATCTCCAGCCGGTCGCCGGCCCGCTCCACCTTGACGGCGACCTCGCCCTCGCCAAGCGCCTCGTCGACCAGGGCCAGCACCGGAGCGTCGAGATCGTCGACCGGAACGCGGATTTCCTCCGAGGCCGGGCCGGGAGACCAGTGGGCCAGCGCCTCGTGGACGCGGACCAGGACGGCACGGGCCGCCGCCGCGCAGGCGGGATCGGCGACCTCGGGCAGATGCGGCTCATAGACGCGCATGCCCGACGGCATCGGCAGATACTCCAGCCCCTCCTCGCCGGCATCGGGCTGGCTGCCGGGGCCGAAGTCGACCGGCGGGTGGGTCATGCCGAACAGGGAACTCATGCCACACCGCCTTCCAAACCGCAGTCCAAACCCGATTCCACACCCGATTCTAGGATCTCGCCGATCCGCTGCAGATAATCGTCCCAGTCGCGCACGCGCGCGATGCTGCCCAGCAGCCGGTCGCCGCGCAGGAAGACCAGGGCCGGCAGGCTCATCATGCCGGTCAGCGCCAGGATCGCGCGCTCCGCCGCCTCCCCCGCCACCGCCGGGGTCAGGCGCGGATGCAGCGCGCGGACCAGTTCCGGCAGGATGACGGCGACATCGGCGGTCTCCGCATTGCCCTTGCCGTGGCCAGGGAGGAAAACCACCCAGCTTTTCGCCGCATCGTCCAGCCAGGGCCGGTCGTCGGCCTTGTCGAGCCGCCGGTAATTGTGCATTTCGGTCAGCAGATCGACCAGCGGCGGCAGGGGCAGGCGCGGTTTGGCGGGAGGGGCGGCAAGGTCGGTCATGGCGTCAGGCCTCCGTCAGGCCGGCCGCAAGGGCCGCCTCCAGATGGGGGGGAAGGGTCGGTTCACGGTCGGTCAGGTCGGCGAAGGCGCCGTCGAGCTGCTCCCCGTCCAGCGCCGCGGCCATCGCCGCCAGCGCGTCCAGGATCTGGGTCGCCTCCTCCGGGGCCAGCAGACGGCGTGCCGCGCCGAGGAAGCCGAGCACCCAGTCACCGGCGGTTGCCTCCGGCACCAGGGACAGGTCGATGAGCGACCCATCCCCGGCCCGTCCCGCAACGCCGTCGACGCCGGTCAGGCGCAGGGGAATGCCGATGCACATGCCTGGTCGCTCCCGCTCAAACTTCGCTGGCGGACAACGCCGCCAGGATGCGGGAATCGCCGATGCGGCAGGCCTCCTCGGCGCTGGGGCGCCCGCCTTCGTAGGCGTCGCGGGCGATGGCGGGCGCGGCGATGTCGGCAGCGGCGTCGCGGCGCGTGCCCTCCACGCCGAACCTGTCGCGCAGAAGACCCAGAATGATGTCGATGGTGGGGGTGACCTGGGAAGCGACGGTGTCGGTCAGGCCGCCGCCGTAATCCTCCAGGCATTCCGGCTGGACGCCGACCAGGATCAGCGTCGGCGGGCAGCGGCCGACCAACATCGCGCTTGCCAGCACCTCCTGGAAGCCGGTCTGGTGCAGGCTCATCTTCTTGGCGCCCAGGAAGGCCGGCACGTCATCGCCATGAAAGACACGGCGCGTGCCGGGTGGCAGGCCGTAATCGATGGCGTCGACGACGATCAGAGCGTCGGCGTTTTCCAGGTGCGGCAGGAGGTAGAGGCCCTGGGTTCCGCCATCCATCAGGGTGACGTGCTCGGGAAACCGCCAATCGGCCGCCAGACGCTCCACCGTGCGGACGCCGAACCCCTCGTCGGCCCACAGGATGTTGCCGATGCCCAACACCAGGATCCGCGCCGCATCGCGACCGCTTCCGTCCCCCGCCAACTCCATGCCCGTACCCCAGCATTATCCCGTGGTGCGGCGACCTGCCGCCGGACCATCGTTCGTACAAGTTCCATGCCAGGATCGGCGGTTCAGGCAAGCCCTTGATCAGGCTGGAGATTTCCACACCCATCGCTCGACATAGCAGCGATTGTGGATATCAACATTACAGCATGCAGGGTAAGTGGCAACCAACTTGCCACCATGGCTGGAAGCTTGCCGCAAGTTGGATGGGGAGGATTGTTCGCAACGGTCGAACGGTGAAATCAGGATCCGGGCGTTTATCCCAGCTCCGGGTGGGATTAGATCTCTCTCAACGGGGCGGATCATCCCCCGCCCACCTGGAGATTAAAATGGCACGCATGGTTTCCCTGATGATGTTCGTCGGCGTCATGTCCTATGCGGCGTTCATCGCGTCCTGACCGTCTGTATAGGACTGGGCTTCAACGGTATCGGTTGGTATTTTTTTCCAAACAAGCTCCCCCAAATGCATCGTACAGGCTATGCACCTGCCGACCGAGAGCTTCAACAGCCAGGTCATGAAGAGGGTGGGCCTTGTAACGGTTCTGCAATCGGAAAAATGACCATCCGCCCTACCACCGTCGCGCGCGGTAGAAGAGGGCGGGATTCCGCCGCATGCAGCGAATCGCTTTGATAAATAGTCCCTGAAGGACTATTTTCGGGGAAGGCGTGCCGAGGATGCGACCCCCGACACGCCCGCCCGATCAGCGGTTCAGGTGTTCAAGCAGCAGCTTGAGCACCTGCAACAGCAGGATCAGGAGAGTGAGGATTTTCTCCATCCTCTTGCCCTCCGGTAGAGCGGCGCGGGCGGTGGCCTGCCCATCGCCCCGACCGCCCGGAGAAGCTAGCCGAGATCGCATCTTCTCAAAACTGGTTGTGTCGGACAGTTCTGTCCGATTGCCGGCAATCTCTTTCCGATCCGACCAAAAGCGCGCCACGGTGGCGCGATGTTGGCGAAATGGAAGGGTTTACGCTCCCCCGCCTTCCGTGGCCTTCCGCCGCTCCTCCAGCATTCCTGGCAGGGTAAAAGCGTAGGTCAGGAACAGCTCGGTGAACGCCTGGATATCCTTGGCATCCTTCTCCTGTACTGGCTCATCCTCGTGAACGGCTTCGTTCCCGATCAGTCGGATTTCATGCGCCCAACTCTTCATGGAGGGCGTGACGCCAGTTTCTGCTGGCAGCCTGTCGATGCGGTTCTTGAGATTGGTTCCGGCCGGACATTCTGGATCCATCCGCTTCACGGTGATCTCCAGAACCTTTCGGAAGAGAGGGGCTGCGGCGTTGTAAGCTCGTCTAGAAAGGCATTCGGCGGCCTCGATATAGAATACGCGAATGTTGTCCGGAACGTGATTTGGGCAAGATGGAGAAGAGGCACAGGGAAGTACACGAGTCAAAGAGTATCCGCTTCGCGTTGGATCGTGCATGACACCGTGAGGGGAGGCAGTCGGGCTTTTTCGGTTTTCCTCTGGGCTTCTCTCGAATAATCCAATCACTATTCTTTGACAGGCATTGCATCTAAGAATTGTTTGGAAACCAAGGCCCGGGAGCAAATCTGGGTCAGGAACTTCATAAAGAGAGTGGAAGCCGGTATTGTTGCGATCGCAAAAAGGGCAACTGAGGGAGAGATGTGCCACAATTTTTTCCTTTCAGCATTTTCTATAATATTTATAGGTGCAAAATGTTCCGGGCTGCCTCAGGGCGGCCTTTCTGCGTTTGGGTCACTTCTTGGTGGGCTTCAGCATGTTTTGGAAGGCTGCGCCACCCTTTCCGGCGTCGTGAAGGGCGCCTGCGATCCACGTCCGAAGCTCTACGGCTTGGGCCTCCTGCTCGCTGGTGCTGAGTCTGAGTCGGTCCGCCTGTCCCTTGATGTAGCCCTTCAGCCAGACCTCGCGCGCCAGCGGAGTGGTGTAGGCGCAGCCGTTTGGGTCGCTGCCATTGAGACCAGCCAGCATGCCCTCATGGGCTATCCACCCAGCGCCGCCCCGGCGTTCGATCTCGGCTTGCTCTTCTATCTCGCGGGGTGAGGGGCCGAGATCGGAGGCTTCTGAAGCGGAAAGGCCGTGCTCAATCAGCTTCCGAATCGCCTCGGCTTCACTGCGGATGCGCTGACTGAATCGATAGTCCTCTACTCGCTCCCAAAGCTCTGATGGGAGCGAGACCATCTTGCGTCCAGCCATGGTGCGCGGTCGTGCCATGGATGTCTCAATATCAGATGGAGAGACAACAGTGTACCACAAACCAGCATTGACGCCATTTATGGTACAGTGTACCTTTTAACCGCTAGCCCCGCTATGGAGGCGAATGTGGCGATCGATACGGAAAAATGGGCTCGCAAGGTCGTGCTGCTGGAGCACGACTTGGTGGCCCAGGTGAAGAAGTACCAGTTCAGGAATGAGTTCGAATCGGAGAGCGATGCCATTTGCTTGCTAGTCAACGCCGGACTCGACGCCGTATCGACGAAGGCGCCGGCCGATGCGGGCGCCTGAAATGCCAACGGCGACGCGGTCTGCCAGGACCATCGTCGCCGTTGGCGGAATTCAACCGGCCCTGCCAGGGGCCGATCAGTGTCATGAGGTGAACATCATGAACGGAATGTATATTACCCCTTTCCTGTTCGAAGGGGAAATCCTCGTTTGCGTCATAATCCGTGATGACGCGCCTTGGTTCGTCGCCTCCGACGTCTGTCGGGTGCTGGGCCTTGCTCAGCCGGCATCCGCAGTGCGGAACCTCGAAGAAGACGAAAAGGGGGTGCACATCACGCACACCCTTGGGGGTGATCAGGAGGTGTTGATCGTCTCCGAGTCCGAGCTCTACGCCTTGGTTTTCCGCTCTCGCAAACCAGCCGCTATCCGCTTTCGGAAATGGGTAACGCAGGAGGTGTTGCCCAGCCTGCGTAAGACGGGCGGCTACAAGACCGACGAGAAGGAGAGCAAGGTCCGACTCGCCGACCGTCGGGTGAAGATGAACGAGCGGAATGCCGTGACCCGGTCAGTGATGGCCGCCAATCAGGCGCTCCAACTCGTCGGCCGAGCAGGTGGGCCGCGCGCGATCGCCAAGAACGCCCCGGCCTTCTATGGCAAGCTCGGGATCCCCGTCGATATGTCCAGCGCCTTCGACCAGGGGGAGTTCGATCTCGGCCAGGAGGACGAACCGAAAAACGATCCAGATCCGTCCGACAAGGACGAGCAGGGCGAGGAGTAACGCCCATGCCAACCTCTCATCCCACCCGCCGGGCGATCCTGGCGGGGACGGCCTCGGCTTGCCTCCAGCTGGCCGCCTTGGCGCTTCTTGTCGCCACCCCACACCCGGACGCCGAGCTGCTGGCGGCCTGGAATGACTACGTCTCCGCGCACCGGGCGCACGATCAGGCTTTCGCCGACAACCCGGACGGCTCGGATGAAGACTTCGAGCCGTATTGGGAGGTCATCGACGGTCACGCCGCCCGGATCAGACGGCTCCAAGCCCTCACGCTCAAAGGATTCGCGGTTCAACTGCGGTTCCTCTTCGCTGCGCGGGTTGAATATCGCTCATCGTTCCGGGCTGCCATTTATGGAGAGCCGGCGGATGCCGAGATGATCGAGGAATTGGAGACCGATTGGCGCGACGAGATGCTGTGGAGGATGGCGGATACGGCCACGAACGCCTGCAGGATCCCGATCCTGACCTCTGCGGCCTGAGAATCCCTTTCCCCTGGCCTGCCTCACTGGCGGGCTTTCTTTTTGTCCAATCTCCACCAGGGCAGAGGCGTATCATGGCAAAATGGGGGAGCCAGGTCGAGGCGAATTGTCTTGCAAGTTATGATAATAGAAGTTTTACCTTAAGGAATATACCTTAGATAAATAAGGTAAAACCACAAGAATATAGAAACAAAGAATGATGTACTCATGAGAATTAGTATTGTGTTCCATACGCGATATGGAAATGGAGATCTATAATTTCCGCCAACGTATTCTTGAATTTTCAATGATCTATTTTTTACATCTAGGATATAAAAATGAAGGATGCGCAAGGCTACCAAAGATATTGAGTTCATTAGAATGAAAGATAAAGGAACTACGTAACCAGTCGAGCTTTTTTTGATAAAATCTTTCTCGATAAGCGGAAGGTAGAAACCGAGAGCAGCAAAGCTGAAAGTAAAAAAGAAACAATACCATTGGACTAAGCTTGAAAATGCAGTTCTGGCAAAATTGTTTATTTCTGATGCTTCGTCATTTATAGTGGGAAGATCAGATTCTTTACCTTTTGCTGGGCTTTCGTCATTTAGAACGCTGGATTTATTGCCAAGATCGCCGATCTCACTGTCAGGCATGTGGCTTCCTCTATATTGGGTTGAATCAATAGGATTGCTCAAGATGTTTCGGGGAGTTGATGCATTAGTCCCCAAGATAGGCGATCGGTCAAGCCCAGGCCCACCGGTTGGTGAGGAGGCCGCTGTGCTTCATCAGCGCGTCCCGATGCTGATGAGGAGGTGCATATCCGGGACCGGTTCCCCCACTCGCGACCATGGGGAAGGCGGCACATCGGGAGCGTCGGCCATTTTGTTCCCCATACGTTCCTATTTAGAAGAACACTGAAGGAGAACATCCAATCAAGTGCTGTTGCGCGAATTTTGATGAATTTTGATAATCAGAAAATAAGCCATTGATATTACGTCAAAAATTTTCAATGCACCGTACAGACCATGCAGGGATCGAAAGACCGTACGATATGCTGGACCGACAGCGGCGTGCGCTCGCCCTCCTGCACCGGGGCACCGACCAGTGCCTGTTCCAGCGGCCCCGGCACTCCATCCAAGTCCCGCGGTGAGAAGTTCCAGGTCGTCGGCGCGATGATCTGGTAGCCGGCAATCCGTCCACGCTCCACCCGCAGCCAATGGCCGAGCGCGCCGCGCGCCGCTTCCGTCAATCCAACCGCCTGGGCGGTGTCCGGCATCTCCGCCGCCACGCACCAGGGGGCGGCAGGGTCGATGGCGCGCAGCCAGGCTTCCATCGCATCGGTGGTCCGGGCTAGTTCCAACAGACGGGCCACCACGCGGCTGCGCACCGATCCGCCATCCTGGGCCACCAGCGCCCGGATCAAGGGATGGCCGTCTACCAACTGCCGGGCGATGGCGCCGGTCTCGTAGGGCAATCCGGCCAAGCGCGGCGCCTTGCACCAGCTGTAACCGGTCTCGTCCAGCCCGTCCGGCACCGTGGAGCCGGCGAAGGGCGGGTGGGGGCGGTCCTGCCCGGCCATGCGACTGAAGCGGTGATGCTCCGTCACCTGATCGGGGTCGAAGAGAACCTCCCGTCCATCGGCGAACACGCCGCGGCGATAGAGATGCCCCCCATCCGGCCCGGCATAGGCGCCGTGGCTGAGGAAGCGGCCATGGGCGCGGCCGAGATGGGCGAGGTCCAGATCCGCGGCGATCTCCAGGAACAGGCGGAAATCCCCGGCGGGGCCGGAAACACGCCAACGCTCCAGATCTTCCGCTGCGGCGAGCGCCAGCACACGGTCCAGCGGTGCGCCGAACAGGCTGTCCTCCAGGAAGCGGCGGAAGCTGCGGATCGTGGCGAGCAGACGCACGCGGTCGCGGGCATCCACCGCGCGGGTGACGCCGCCGGGCTGGAGCGTCAGCGTGTGCGGCCATTTCCCCCCCAGGATGCCCAGCACATGGAACAGCTCCGCCCGCGCCGCGGTGGCGGCGCGCACCGCGCTGCCTTGGGCCGCCTTGAAGCGGGCCGCCGCCCGATCGAACCAGGGGCGCCCTTCATAGGCGGGGCGGGCGAAGTCGGGCATGAAGAACAGGTGGAAATGGGTCAGATGGTCGGCGACATTCTCGGTCGCCGTCATCAGGTTGGTCGCCAGCAGCCCGTTGCGCGGCACCTCCACCCCCATCGCGCCGCCCAGCGCCAGCGCCGCCGCATGGCTCTGCGAGACCGAACAGATGCCGCAGATGCGCGGCGCCACCACCAGCGCATCCATCGGGTCGCGTCCCTCCAGGATGCGCTCGAAGCCACGGAACAGCGGCGAATTCACATAGGCCGCCGAGACGCTCGTGCCGGAGATTTCGAGCCGGACCTCGAGATCGCCTTCCACGCGGTTGAAGGGGCCGACGACCAGCCGGCGTTTGGGTTCTTCGCTCACCGGCTCAGCCTTTCCGGGTGGGGCGGACGGTGGGGGCGACGACGATGCGGTCGGCGGCGGCGTTGCGGCGCACCCGCTCGGGCGTCGCCGCCTTGGCGAGGGAGGCCAGGGCCACGAACCAGGCCTTCGGCATGTCGGTGGGCAGGCCGATCGGGATGCCGGCGAATTTCGGCGTCTGCTGGAAGGCGTGTCCCGGTTCTTCGAAGTCCGGTGCCGTGCAGTTGATGCAGGCATAGCCGCCGCGGGTGCACGACCCCTCGCCGTTCCACAGGCGGGTGTTGCAGTCGGCATGCGCCTGTGTGCCGAGACAGCCCATATGCTCCATCAGGCAGCCGAGATCCGACGGCTTCTCGGCGCTCGCCTTGTATTCGTAATACTCGTTGCGCGGGCAGCCATGATGGACCAGATGGTCGGCATAGAAGCGCGGGCGCTGGTAGACGTCGAGATCCTCGGCCGCCAGGGCGTTCTCGGCCAGCAGCATCAGCGTCTCGGTCACCCAATTGGGATGGGTCGGGCAGCCGGCGACATTCACCACCGGCAGACCGCCCCGCGCCCGGAACGCTCCGTCCAGCGCGCCGCCGCGCCGCGTGCCCTCATATTGCAGGCCGCAGGCGTCGGCGATGTTCTCGCCGCCCGCGGTGATGCCGCCATAGGCGGCGCAGGTACCGACCGCCACCACGGTGCCGGCGGCGGCGGCCAGATCGCGCACCCAGTCGATGGTCGGCCGGCCGGTCCCCGCCAGCACATGGAAGCGCCCGGTGCCGTTCGGCCCGCGCAGGAGCGATCCCTCCACGCACAGGACGTCCAGCGGCTCCTCCCCCGCCAGGATGCGCTCGAACAGGCCCACCGCCTCCGCCCCCGTCTCCTCCGACAGGCTGGGGTGCCAGAGCAGGCGGATGCCGGCGGTCTCCAGCAGCGTCATCAGGTCCGGGGATTCGGCGCAGAGCAGCGACATGGTGCAGCCGCCGCAGCCGCCCGATTGCAGCCAGAGCACCGAGAACGGACGCTCCCTCATGGCACAGTTCCTTCCCGCTGTCCGGCGGCCGGCAAGGTCAGGGTGAACAGCGCCCCGCCATCGGGATGGTTCGCGACGGCCAGTTCGCCGCCATGGTCGCGCGCCAGCTGGTAGCTGATCGACAGGCCGAGGCCGGTGCCCTTGCCGACCGGCTTGGTGGTGAAGAAGGGATCGAAGACGCGGCCGAGGATCGCGTCGGGAATGCCGTGGCCGGTGTCGCGGATGGTGACGGTCACCGTTCCCGCCGCCTCCCGTCCCTGCAGTTCCAGCCGCTTGACCGCGGCACCGGCCATGGCGTCGATGGCGTTCTGAACCAGATTCATGGCGACCTGATGCAGATGGCCGGAATGGCCGGCGACCTCCAGCGTGTCGGGCAGGTCGAAGACGACGGTCAGGTCCGGCATCTGCGCCTTGGCGACCCAGGTGATGGCGGAGCGCAGAAGCGCCGTCAGATCAAAGCGTTCCGAGGCGTGCTTCTGTTCCGAGGAGAAGCGGCGAAGCTCCGCCACGATGTCGCGCACCCGCTCCGTTCCCTCCAGCATGCCGTCCAGCGTCGCCGCCGCGTCGGCACGCGCGCGATCGATGCGCAACTCCTTGCGCAGCGCGGTCAGCTCGTCCGCTTCGCCCCCGTCATGCACGCGGTCGAGATAGGCGGTCAGCCGGTCGACGTAGCGGCGCATGGCATGGGCGTTGCCGTAGACGAAGGAGATCGGGTTGTTCAGCTCATGCGCCACGCCGGCGACCAGCCGGCCGAGCGAGGCCATCTTCTCCGAATGGACGAGCTGCTGCTGGGTCTGCTTCAGCCCCTCATGGGCGGCGGCGAGGTCGCGATAGGCACGACGCAGTTCTCCCACCGGCCGTCCGACCAGGACCAGCCCGATGGCGTGGCCGCGCTGGTCGTAGCGCACCGTACTGTTGACGGCGACCGGGAAGGGACCGGCCGGTCCGCGCAGCGAAAGCTCCACATCGCTGGCCTCCTCGCGCTGGAGCGCGGCACTGCACAGCCGCGCGAAGGCGGGATGGAAGGCGGGGTCGAGGAACTCGCGCAGCGGCCGCCCGGTCAGCTCGCGTCCGGCGCAGCCGAGCGCCCGTTCGGCCGCCCGGTTGGTCTGCTCGATCCGGCCGTCGCGGTCGCAGGCGATCAGGACGTCGGTCATCGAGCCCAGCACGCTGGCGATGAAGGCCTGCGCCTCTTCCAGCTCGGCGTTCTTCCGCTCCAGCTCCACCTGTTGCGTCACGAGATTCGCATAGGTCTCGTCCATCTTCCGGATCACCTCGATCCAGGCGCTCTCGGCGTCGGCATCGGGCGTCATGCCGGGAATGGAAAAAGGCTGCGACAGGGGGGCGCTCATGGCTCGCAGCCTAGCATGCCGAAGCGCGTGCGGCGTGGACGATTTCAGGTCGACCAGACCGACCACAAGCCGGCCAGCCCGCTCAGGACCAGCACGTAGAGCGCGAAGTCGAACAACGGCGCATGCCAGACCCAGCCATAGGCGCCGACGGAGCGCAGGCCGCGGCGCAACAGGGCCGAGACCGCCCAGGCCACCACGGCCAGGATCAGCAGCGGCGGCAGGAACAGGCCGTAGAGGTCGATTTCACCGGTCATGCCCGTGCCCTTTCCTGATGCATGGTTTCTTGGAACGGCGGCAGCGCCACCAGGGCGGCGTCCGGGAACAGGCTGCGGCGCAGCGAGGCAAGCGCCACCACGGCGCCGTTGCGCTCGGGGCAGGGCGGGACCGCGCCGATCGCCGACAGCAGATTGTCCATGCTGTCCAGCAGTTCGGCCGGCGCCGGGTCCGGGCGCTTGGCGGACAGGGCGCGGAAATGGGCGGCGACGCCGCGCAGCAGCCGCTCCAGCGCCGGCCCACCCGCACGGCCCAGCACCGGCCGCGCCCGCTGAAGCTCCACGATGTTCAGTCCGACGCGCAGGTCGCGCACCGCGTCGATGGCATCGACATCCACCGACCCGCCGGCCTGGGCCAGCCGGGCGGACAACAGCCCGACGCGGTCCAGCATGCGGCTCTCGAATCCGTCATTCGCCGGCACGCCGCGCATCCGCGCCAGATCGGCGATCTCGCGCCAGCCGACATGCAGCAGGCGGCGCGCGCTCCAGGCGGCTCCGACCGACCGGCACATGCGGGTGACCAGCATGGCGGTGACGATGCCGGCGATCTGTCCGATGCTGCTGTTCAGGAAGGAGGCGAAGTCGCCATTGCCGGTGTCGAGCAGGCTGAGCGAGCCGCCGACACCGAAGATCAACGCCATCGCCTTGCCCATCGTCGCCGGCCGGGCGACGAAGATCCCCAGCGGCACCAGCGTCGGCGCCAGGCACAGCACCAGCATCGGGAAGCTGTCGAAGGACGGCAGCACCACCAGCAGATAGAAGGCCGACAGCGGCAGCGAGGCCAGCGTGTAGACCAGGAACAGCCGGATGCCGGGCACCGGATCGTCGAAGGAGGCGAAGAAGCAGGTGAAGACCGCCACCATCATCGCCGCCGCCGAACCGGACGACCAGCCGGTCAGGATCCAGAAGGCGCAGACGGTGGTGATACCGAGCAGGGCCGCCGCCGCCGACCACGCCGCCATGCCATGGTCCAGGTGGAAGACGCCGCGCGACCGTTTGCGGGCCAGCGGGTCGAGATGGTCGGGCAGGGCGTGGTCGCCGGACGCGATGCGCGCCCGCAGGTCGCGGCAGTCCCGGTGGATTTCGACCAGGGACCGCAGGCGCCGGATGAAGCTGAAGCGTGTCGCGGCCTCCCACCCGCCGGTCGATTCCCCCGTCTCCGCGGCCTCCAGCCGATCGAGCCGGCCGATCAGCCGGCCCGCTTCCGCCGGATCGGCGGCGGCACCGGCGGCGATCCAGTCCCGCACCGCGGCCACGACCGGGGCCACGTCCGGCGGCGGCGCGCCGTCCGGCCGCCGCAACGCGGCCAGCCTGTCATGCACGGCGGTCAGCACCGGCAGCAGATAGACCATCCGGTCCTGCAACGCCCGCATCGGCCGGGTCATCCAGCGCAGTTCGGAGGTGTCGTAGGGCAGGTGGGTGGTCATGACCCGCAACTCGGTCAGGTCGGCAGCCATCTTGTGGCGGTCGCGCAGGCGGGCGTCGGTCCCGACCTGTTCCAGCGCATCGAGCGTCCAGCGTTCCGCATCGCGCAACGCCGCGTCGAGCTTGCCGAGCAGCACCGGCCCCATGCCGCGCGGCAGGATCACGCTGTGAACCACGGTGGCGCAGACGATGCCGAGGATGATCTCCTCCACCCGGGCCAGCCCGGTGTCGAAGATCGCTTCCGGACTGGCGACGCCGGGGAAGACGATCAGGCCGACGGTATAGCCGGCCAGCATGAAGGCGTAGCTGCGCGGCGTGCGGTCCAGCAGCGAGACGAACAGGCAGCCGCCGACCCAAAGCCCGACCGCCAGCGACAGCAGTTCCGGCGCGTTGACCAGCTCGACCGTCAGGACGAGGGCGGCGATGCTGCCCGCCACCGTGCCGGCGACGCGGTACACCGCCTTCGACCGCACGGTGCCCGACAGCGGGCTCGAGACCACATAGGCGGTCAGCATCGCCCAGAACGGGCGCGGCAGCCCCATGCCGAAGGCGATGTAGAGCGCCAGCATGGAGGCCGCGAAGGATTTCAGCGAAAAGACCAGTTCGTCGAAGGAAGGGAGTTTGGGCATCGGCGCGCGCTCACTGCCCGGCTGGCAGTTGGGCGACCTTCGGCGATCCGTCCGGCGTCCCCACCACCGACACGGTCGCGGTCCGTCCGGCGACCAGTTGCAGCGAGTCCGGCATGTCGTCCAACGCGATGCGTACGGGAATGCGCTGGGCCAACCGCACCCAGTTGAAGGTCGGGTTGACGTTGGCGACCAGACCGGTGCCCTCCGCCCGGTCGCGGTCGACGATGGCGCGGGTGATGCTGTCGATCCGGCCGCGCAATTCCGCGCCCGAGCCCATGATCCGGACGGAGACGGGGGCGCCGACATGGATGCGCGGCAGCTTCGTTTCCTCGAAATAGCCCATGACATAGAAGGAATGGCTGTCGATCAGCGCCACCACCGCCTGGCCGGCGGCGACGTAGTTGCCGGTCATCATCTGCAGGTTGGTCACATAGCCGTCGACGGTCGCCTTGACCTCCGTCCGGTCCAGGTTGAAGCGGGCGAGGTCGAGCGCCGCTTCGGTCTGCTTGGCGGCGGCGGCGGCCTTGGCCATCGCCGACGTCACCTCCTGCCGCTGTGCGGTGGAGACGACGTTGTTGCCGAGCTGCTGGTAGCGATGCGCTTCGGCGGTGCGATAGGCCAGTTCGGCCTTGGCGCTGTCCAAATTGGCCTGCGCCTGCTCCACCGCCAGCCTATAGCGGCCGGGATCGACGACGAACAGCACATCGCCCTTGTGGACCAGCTGGTTGTCGGTCACGCGCACATCGGTCACCAGACCGGCGACGTCCGGGGAGACCTGGACGATGTCGGCACGGACGCGGCCGTCCCGGGTCCAGGGCTCGTTCATGTAATAGTCCCACAGCCACAAACCGCCGCCGACCGCCGCCACGGTCAGCAGCAGGGTCACGGCGATTCGGGCCACCGCCCGGAAGGAAGGAAGGAGTGTCACGGTCTTGGTTCCTCGATCACCGCAGCGATGCAACCGGAAACGCAGCGCGGCCGGAACCGGCTGCGTCGCGCTTCGGGAAAAACGCAGCGGTCAGGTCTGTTCGCGCTTGGCGTTGGTCTCGATGATGGACAGCACGCGATAGCAGGCCTCCACATCGGCCTCCGTCGCCTCTGCCATCAGCCGCTGGCGGACGTCGTTCAACGCCTCGTTCACCTGCAGCAACAGATGACGGCCGGCGTCGGTCATGTGCAGGGTCTTCGCCCGGCGGTCACCGGGATCCTCGCGCCGTTCCAGCAGGCCGGCCGTCTCCAGCCCGTCGAGCAGCCGCACGAGGGACGGGCCTTCGACCGCCATCTCCTCAGCCAGCTCGCGCTGACGCAACCCGTCGCCGAGTTCGGCCAGAAGCATCAGCGGCGTGATGGCTGAGCTGGAGAAGCCGCTGTCCGCCAGCACCTTGTTCGCCGCGCGCCGCCAGAGATGGGAGGCGCGGAACAGGTGCAGGCCGAAATTGGGAGGAAGGCGCAGAGCCTTATCTTGTAGCATTCCTATTTAATAGGTTTGCTATCTAAATCCGGCAAGGGGGAGCGATGAGGTGGAGCCCCCGCTCGTCGCATGGCTGGATTGATGCGGTGCAAAAAAACCGTGACGGACCGTCGGTCGCCACGGGGGCGACCGACGGTCCGGGAGATGTCGTTCCCTCCGAGGGTGTCGGGTGGGGGAGAGATGTCAGCAGGCGGTGTCGGCCGTCCGGGGACGGACGCCGAGCAGGATCGTCAGGACGGCGATCAGCAGCACCGCTCCGGCCATGGTGAAGACCCCGGTCACGCCGCTGACTCCGAAAATGGCTCCCCCCGCCGCAGCTCCCGTGGCGATGGCGAGTTGCACCGCGGCGACGATCAGGCCGCCGGCGCTCTCCGCCTCGTCGGGCACGGCACGGGTGATCCATGTCGACCAGGCCACCGGAACCGCTCCGAAGGCGAGGCCCCACAGCGTCACCAGAACGGAATCGATGGTCGGCGAACCACCCGCGCTTGCCAGCGCCAGGCCGAGCAGCGCCATCAGCAGCGGCATGGCGATCAGCGTCAGGCGCATGTTGCGCTCCAGCAGCATGCCGCCCAGCGCGGTTCCGACGAAATTGGCGATTCCGAAGCCCAGGAGAATACCGGAAACGCCGTCGAGCCCGACGCTGGTCACCGTTTCGAGGAACGGCCTGATGTAGGTGAAGAAGGCGAAATGCCCGGTGAAGACCAGGACCACCGCCAGCATGCCGATGCCGACGCCGGGCCGGGTCAGCACATCGAGCAGCGTGCGCAGCCGTGCATGTCCGCTCGGCGCCATACGCGGAAGCGTCGCCGCCTGTACCGCCAGGGCAAGAAGCCCCAGGACGGCGCCCAGCAGGAAGACGGGCCGCCAGCCGATCAACCCGCCGACATAGCTGCCGAGCGGAGCCGCGAACACGGTGGCCGCCGAAACGCCGCTGAACATGATCGACAGCGCGCGCGGAACCAGATGGGGCGGCACCAGACGCATGGCCGTCGCCGCGGCCATGGTCCAGAAACCACCGAGCGCCACGCCCAGCAACACACGTCCCAGCAGAAGGACCGGCAGATTCGGTGCGAAGGCGACGGCGAGATTGGAGGCGATCAGCAACACCGAAAATGCCAGCAGCACGGTCCGCCGATCGATCCGCCGGGTCGCCGTGGCGATCAGCAGGCTGGTCACCAACGCCACGGCCGCGGTTGCCGTCACCGCCTGACCCGCCAGTCCTTCGGAAACTCCAAGATCGGCCGCCATCGGCGTCAACAGGCTGGCAGGCAGGAATTCCGCTCCGACCAGCCCGAAGACACCCATGGACATCGAGAAAACCGCGCCCCAGGCCGGCTTCTCCAAATGGCTCATGTCTCTCTCCCCTCGTTCCAAGGTGGTTTTGCTGCATTGCAGGCTATGCTTGAAGCGGCGGACGATCCATGCCATACCGTCCGAAGTTTTTGATCGGACGTCTGGACATGCACGCTTCCGTCGCCAGATCATCCCCCGTGCCCACGCCGCGTGATCCCGTCAGCGAGTTGCTGCTCGGCATGCGGCTCTACGGCGTCAAGTACCGGCGGCTGCAGTTCGCGCCGCCTTTCGGCATCGGTTTCGGCCAGGACGAGGGGAGGGCGCAGTTCCACTTCGTGGCCTGCGGAACCGCCTTTCTGCGCGGCAGGACGGGGACGTTGCATGAACTGCGCGCCGGCGACGCGGTCCTGCTGCCGCGGGGCGGCGCCCACGATCTGGCTTCCGACGCCGACGGGCCGGGGCTGGAGCTTGGCGGCTTCGACGAAGCGGCGTTGTGTGAAACGGTCGGCAGCATCAAATCCTGCCCGGCGGGTACCTGCCGCAGCAATGACACGGTGATCTTCAGCGGCTGCATGGAACTCGATTTGGGCGCCATGCACCCGCTGATCGGTCTGATGCCGGAGGTGATGCTGGTCGGCACCCTGCTCGACCGCAATCCGGAAATCCTGCCGATGCTGGAGGTGATGGAACGGGAGGCGCGAACCGAACGCGCCGGCTTCGCCGGGATCCTGGCGCGGCTGGCCGACGTCGTCTCGGCCTTCATCGTGCGCGGCTGGGTGGAATGCGGCTGCGGGGATGCCGGCGGCTGGGTGGAGGCGCTGCGCGATCCCAGGCTGGGGCGGGTCATCGCCGCGCTGCACCGCGATCCCGGGCGCGATTGGACGGTGGCCCAGCTGGCTGCGGAAATGGGGAGCTCCCGATCGGTCTTTGCCGAACGCTTTTTGACGGTTACCGGCATGACGCCGCTTCAGTATGTCACCGAACTGCGGATGCGGCTCGCCGCGCAATGGATCGGGCGCGAGAACATGCCGATCGAGACCGCGGCATACCGCCTGGGGTACGGCTCTCAGGCCGCCTTCAGCCGCGCCTTCAAACGGGTGACGGGTCAACCGCCGGGTGCAGCCCGCAACAGATCGCTGGGGGCATCTGCATAATTTCCATAATGAAGATTATGTGTTTTCAGCTTGATTCCACGCGCAAAGCTAGAATGTCAGTCCAGCGCAACATAGAACTGTCAGTCTTCCATCCGGTTTGCGACGGCTGGGAGGCTGGCGATGGGCTGGATCACGATGAATGAACGGGACTTGCAACGTGTCGAGGTTCTCGGCGAGGTGCTGAGCGATCGCCGAAGCTGCGGGGCGTCCGGATGTCCGTAAAAGATGCTATACCAGCTTTCGAGACATGGAGAGCATGTCTATTCTTGAAATACAATATCTAACCAATTTCAATGATTTACCTAAACGAACTCATTACTGGCGATACCGATATCGGGCTTTGGCATAGCCGGGTTGCGTCGTAGGAGGTGAGTTTTAACAAAACGGTTCTCGGCTTTTCAAAGCGCAACAGGCATACGGTCGTTGTCGATTGGCTTTAACAGATATGGCGGTTGAGGGACCGATGGCTGAGCGGACCGATCGATGAAGACCGGCAAGGCCCGCTCCGTGCCTGTCCGAAAGACGAACCCTGCACATTCCCTCGGCATATTGCGATTGAGATGCCCGTCCGATTCACTGGAACGATAATTGAAGAAATCTGGCGAGGCATGGGGCTGCGCGCGCGCCTCGAAGTCTTTATAATCGCTGCTTTTTTGCCGTTGGTTGCCTTAGTCGTATCGCTGTTCCTGCAGCAGCGCGACGCAGATATCGAGCATGCCCGCCAACGCGTTCTGACGCTTGCCGCACAAGGTGCATCCCAGCAGGCGGAGATCATGACGCGCGTGCGCGGAACGCTGCAGACGCTGGCCATGATCCCCGAGATCCGCCGATACCAATCCGAAGACTGCGGAATTACCCTGCGCAGGATCATGCCGTTCCAGCCGTGGAGTACCGGATTCGCCCTGGCCACCCCCGACGGCCATATCTGGTGCCGGTCGGGAATGAATGCGAGCCATGCGCGGACGGTCGCGGACCAGGGCTATTTCCGGCAGGCGCTCGCCTCGAAAGCCTTCAGCACAAGCGATTTCCGGATCGGGCGCAGTTCGGGCAAAGCCGTTCTGGCAGCTGCGCAACCGCTTCTCGACGAGGACGGCACGGTGCAGATGGTGCTGCTGGCCGGGTTGGACCTGAAATGGGTCGGCGAACTGATCAGGGAAGCGGCCGAAGCACCCGGAACGACCGTGACGGTGTTCGACGCCGAGGGAACCATTCTGATCAGGGAACCGGATCCGAGCGGCCTGATCGGCAAGCGTCTGATGGATCATCCGATCGCCAATGCCGTTTTCCAAAAAGACCGGGGTGTCCTGGAGGACGAGGGTCTGGACGGGCAGCCGACAATCATCGGCTTCGCAGCCCTGGACGAGACCGGCGGCCGGATCGCCATCAGCGCTTCCCGCGATCTCGTGCTTGACGAGGTGAACCGCAGGACTTTGTGGGGGATAGCGATCCTGGCCGGCGTCGTCGGCACCATCGTCGTCGGCATCTGGTTCCTGCTCGACCTTCTGGTGCTGAGGGGATTGCGGGATCTCCAGCAGTCCGCGTCGGCGCTGTCGGAGGGGAGAATCGATTCCGCCGGCAAGGGAGCGGTGCCAGGGTTGCGGGCTCGCGAGATCGGCAACACCGCCCAGGCCGTTCATGACATGGGCGCCGCCCTGCAGAACATGGCCAACAAGGACCAGCTCACGGGGCTCGCAAACCGCAGGCATCTGGAAAGCAAGGTCAGGGATCTGCACAATTCCCCCCTCGGCGGGCCGGGTACACTGGCGCTGCTCTGCATCGACCTCGACGGCTTCAAGCCGGTGAACGACCGGCATGGGCATCATGTCGGCGACGCCGTGCTGGTGGAGGTTGCTCGCCGGCTGCTCCAATGCGTGCGGGGAAAAGACGACGTCATCCGGCTTGGCGGCGACGAATTCCTCGTATGCCTCTCGCTTGCCTTGGTGGATCGGGCGATGCCGATGGAAATCGCGTCACGGATCATCGACTCCCTATCGGTGCCGATGAGGCTGGATGGGGGGAGATCCGGATCGGATGCAGCATCGGGATGGCGCTCTGGCCGGTCTACGATGCGGATTTCGACACGGCGCTGCGCTATGCCGACCAAGCCCTCTATCTGGCCAAGCAGAACGGACGCGGCAGGATCGAGCCGCATATCGCGGTGGTCTCCGGTGGCGTTCAGACCCGTGCCGGTACCGATGCTCCAGCCGATCTGAAAGACGGATAGCCGTCAACCGGCCTCCTCCCGTCAGTCCGGGACGCCGTCTTCGGCGCTTCCCCCGTCCGGGCCGGTCCGCTATCGTCGCGATCCCTCGCCCACCCCTTCCCCGGATCCGGAGACGGTACGACATGACCCGCAACATCGACCGGCTGCTCGACGTGATGGCACGGCTGCGCAATCCCGACGGCGGCTGCCCGTGGGATCTGGAGCAGACCTACCGCAGCATCGCGCCGCACACGATCGAGGAAGCGTACGAGGTCGCCGACGCCATCGAGAAGGACGACAAGGCCGCCCTGCGGGAGGAGTTGGGCGATCTGCTGTTCCAGGTCGTCTACTACAGCCAGATGGCGCGCGAGGAGGGGCTGTTCGATTTCGACGAGGTGGCCGGCGTCATCACCGACAAGATGATCCGCCGCCATCCCCATGTCTTCGGCCCGGAAGAGGTGAACTCCTCCGACCAGCAGACCTCGCGCTGGGAGGACCACAAGGCGGCCGAACGGGCGGCGAAGGCCGCCGAGGAGGGCCGGGCGCCGTCGGCCCTGGAGGGCGTGATCGCCGGGCTGCCGGCGCTGACCCGCGCGCTGAAGCTGCAGAACCGCGCCGCCCGCGTCGGCTTCGACTGGACCGATGCCCGCGACATTCTCGACAAGATCGAGGAGGAGGTGCGGGAATTGCGGGCGGAGATGGACGCCGGATCGGCGCAGGACCGGGTGGCGGACGAGATGGGCGACCTGCTGTTCGCGCTGGTCAACCTCGCCCGCCGCTTGAAGGTGGAACCGGAGACCGCCCTGCGCGGCACCAACGCCAAGTTCGAGCGCCGCTTCCACCGGATCGAGGCGCTGCTGGATGCCCAGGGCCGCAAACCCCAGGACGCCACGCTGGACGAGATGGAGGCCTTCTGGCAGCAGGCCAAGCGGGAAGAGCGCGGCGAGGCGTAAGGCCTCAATAATCCCAGCGGTCGAAGGCGAAGGCCCACCGGCGGCGGACCGCAAGGCGGGCCGGATCCTCCAGGTCGTGGTTGGCACGGCGGTAATCGCGCACGCTGCTCAAATGGCGCTCGACCTTCGACCGGACCGGCTCGAAGGAGCCGAGCCCCAACCCGCCGTAGATTTCGTCCAGTGTCCCCAAGGGATCGGCGACGAAGCGGTCGTAGCGGATTTCCACCAGCCGGCCGGGCGGCAGCAGCGCCCGGTCGCGGTCGAACCGCGCCATGATCGCCGGATAGAGGTCCAGCACCAGCCCATCCACGGTTCCGGGATCATAGGACTGCAGCGAGAACTCCCGCAGCAGGGTCAGCAGCATGCGGCGGGTGGAGCTGAACACGTCGTAGGGATCGCGGTGGATGTGGACGAAGACGGCATCCGGCCGCAGGGCCAGCAACTCCGCCAGCTTCGCCGTGTGGGCCGGGTTCTTGATCAGCAGGCGCCGGCCGCCGCCGTACAGCTGCATCTTGGTCAGGTAATGGTCCATCCGGCGGCGCCACAGATCGATGTCTTCCGGCCGGCAGTCCTCGAGCAGGACACCCTGGCGGAAGCTGCGCTGCAGGTGCCTGGGGAAGAAGATGCCGTGGTAGTAGGACAGCGGCTGCATCAAGGCCAGGGCCAGCTCGTCTTCCTGCGGAGAGGTCGGATCGACCGGCATGGCGTCGATGATGCGATCCGGCGGCAGCCATTCTTCGAACCGTGATCGCCAGAAGGGACTCACCCCCAGGAACCCCCAGGGCAAGCCGACCGCCAGAGGATCCGGTGCGGCGAACCGCTCGTCCTGGGCCAGCAGGTTCAGCAGATGGGTGGTGCCGCTGCGCCAGTGGCCGAGGATGAACAGCGGCGGCGGACCGGCCGCCCTGCCCTGCCCGGACAACCGCGTCACCCGGTACCGCTCCAGAAGGTCGAAGGGCGCGCGGATGGCGGCGGCACCGATCGCGGTCGCGATCCGGTGCAGGTGCAGTGGTCCCACGCCGCCGCCGTTGAGCAGCACGCTTGCCAGCGTGGCGGCATCGGCCCCGGCCAGCGGGTGAAAGATGCGGTGGGCGTGCCGGCGCAGCCAGGGCGTCATGGCGCGCCCGGCCCCGGCCCGGCCTGATAGGTCCGGCCGCGCCATTCCGACGGCTTGCCGCGGCGCGCCCGCAGAAGCGCCGACCACTGGATCGCCAGCATGATGAGGACGCCGACCGGGTGAAGCAGGGCGCCGACGATGCTCTGGCGGAAACGGACGGCCAGCAGCAGGCGGAAGATCAACCCGGCCGCCGCGGCCAGGCAGGCGAGAACGACCGCCGCCAACGGCAGCGGATCCAGGGCCGCCCATCCCAGCAGCAGCCAGGGCAGCACATGGCCGCCGAACAGCAGCAGGGTCCAGACCGGGAGGGCGGCGGGAGTCGCCATCCCCTCGGTCGCGTTCTTGGAGAAGCCGGACCACACTTCCCGCCAGCCCCGATACATGCGGCAACGGGCGAGGCCGGTGGCGTCGAACAGGTCGGTGCCCTGCCCTGCCCGGCGGAAGGCGCGCGGCAGCGTCACCCCGTCATGCAGCGACGTGGCGATGGCGGCATGGCCGCCGGCCTCGTCATAAGCCTCCCGCCGGACGGCGATCAGCTGGCCGCAGGCGGCGCCGAAGCGCGGGTCGGTCGAACGCCGCATCGCCGCCATCGGCAGATAGCCCAGGAGCAGAAGATGGATCAGCGGGATCACCAATGCCTCGGCCAGCGTCCCGGTCTCCTCGCGCGGGAAGCCGCTGACCATGCCGCTCCGGCCCGACAGGAGGGCGCCGCTGGTCAGGCGGGCGGCGGCGGGCGACAGCCGGACATCGGCATCCTGGAACAGCAGCACGGAATGCCGGGCCAGACCGGCGAGCACCTGGCAGGCATGCTGCTTGCCCGACCAGCCCGGCGGCAGCGGCGGGGCGCTTTCCAGCCGGACGCGCGGGTCGCGGGCGGCGATGGAGCGGACGATCCCGGCCGTGCGGTCCGTGGAGTGGTCGTCGAGCACCACCACCTCCACCTCGACTCCGCGGCTGAGCAGCGCCGCCTCTACGGCGGCGGCGATGCCCGATTCCTCGTTGCGGGCGGGGATCAGGATGCTCACGGCGGTGTCCAGCGGCGGGGCGGCGGTCGGGCGGCGATAGAGGACAAGGTTCGCGATCCCCTGCCCCAGCGGCAGCAGCGCCAGGACCAGCGACAGCGCGGCAAGGACGACGGGGACGGTCATGGGCGCTTCGCCTCCGGTCGCTCGATCCGGCCAGGCCCCGGCCCCGCCCCCGCCCCGGCGCCATGGGCTGCGGAAAAGGCCCGCCCGCCGGCCCAGGCGCGTGCCCTCCGCCACAGGTCATAGACGCCGCCGATTCCCACCGTTCCCTCGATCAGGGTGAGGAATCGGGCCGGATCGCGGCTTTGCGCGTCGAGCGCCAACTGGTTCATCACCGCTTCCAACCGCCCTTCCAGTTCCGCGGCGATGTCCGGCACCGGGAGGTCGGCAAGGGCGAAAGCCTCCATCGGTTCCCCGAAGCGGACCAGGGCTTCCGGCGTGCGCTCGTCCCAGAACGGGTATTCCACCGCCAGCGGCACCACCACGGCGCTGGGCATGCGACGGACCAGATGGGCGATCCCCGGCCGCAGGGTGACCGGGCGACGGCGCGGGTCGGTGAATTCACCCTCCGCGGTGATCCACAGCATGGCGCGCGGGTCGGCCAGGACATGTTCGGCATTGCGCAGGAAAGCCACCGCCCCGGCACGGCCGGGCTCCAACCCGAACAGCCCGATGCGGCGCATGAAGCGGTACCGGCGCAGCATTTCCCCGTCGATCGGTCCATAGCCCGGCCGGCCGCGATAGCGGGTGGTCCCCATCACGATCAGCAGGGCCGGATCCCACCAGGACGGATGGTTCAGATAGGCGATGACCGGCCGGCCGGCCGGCAGCGCCGGCCAGCCCGGCTGTGCCAGCCGCACCGCATGGAAGCCGCGCCGCAGCCGCCGCGCCATGACGCCGCCGAAGAACCAGCAGAGCAGCCTCGACCGTAACGCGACCGGATCATCCGTCATGCCGCTCGTCTCATGCCCGTGCGCCGCTTTCCATCAGGCCACGGCACGCAGGGCGCCGTCCTGCCCACGCCCGCGCATGTCCTGGTCCAGGCTGTCGGCGGCGATCCAGCCCGACATCAGCACCATCGGCATCCCCGGCCCCGGATGGGCGGCCCCGCCGGCCAGATACAGCCCTTCCACGTCGCGGGATCGGTTGCCCGGCTTGAAGGCGCCCATGAAACGCCCATGGCTGGCCAAGCCGTAGATGGCGCCGTTCAGCACATTGTAGCGGTCGTGGATGTCCTGCGGGGTCAGCACATGCTCCACCCGGATGCGGTCCTCCAGGTCGGTCAGGCCGGCAGTGCGCTTGAGCTTGTCGAACACCAGCCGCCGATAGCCCGGCAGCATCCGGTTCCAGTCGTGGCGCGGCCGCAGATAAGGGGTGTGGACCAGCACATACAGCGCCTCGCCGCCCTGTGGGGCGACGCCCGGCTCGGTGCGGGCCGGGGCGGCGATGTAGCAGGTCGGGTCGGGCGCCGGCTCCCCCTGCTTGTAGATCCAGTCGAACTCCTCTTCCGGATCGCGGGAGAACACGAAGTCGTGGTGCAGCAGATGGTCGTATCCGCGGTCGAGCCCCAGATAGAACACCACGCCGGAGCAGGCGGGCTCGTAGCTGCGGCGCCTGCCGAAGCGCTTGGCCGGCTTGCCGCCCACCAGCTCCCGATAGGTGCGGACGGAGTCCATGTTCGAGACCGCCGCCGAGACCGGGATGCGCTCGCCGCCATCGGTCTCCACCGCCACCACGCGCCCACCCTCCACCTGCAGGCGGCGGACGCCGGTGCCGGTGCGGATCTCCACCCCCAGCCGTCGCGCCACCCGCTCCAGCGCCGCCGGCACGGCGCGGGTGCCGCCCGTCGGGTACCAGACGCCGTCGTTGGTCTGCATGTGGGCGATCGCGCACAGCACGGCCGGCGAGCCGTAGGGCGAGGAGCCGACATACTGGGTGAAGTGATCCAGCATCTGCGCCGCCCGCGCATCGGGCACATGGCCGCGAATGGTGCCCGCCACCGTGCTGCCCATGCGCAGGGCCAGCACGTCCGACAGGGTGCTGGTGTTCAGGCTGTTGCGGAAGTTCAGCGTGTCGCCCAGGTCTTCCACCGATTTCCAGAAGAAGAACCGTTCGGAAATGCCGTGCAGCCGTTCAGACATCGCCTGGAAACGCCGATAGCCCTCGCCCGCTTGCTGCCCGGGCGCCAGCCGGTCCAGTTCGGCCGCCATGGTGCCGATATTCTCCGACAGGTCCAGCACGGTGCCGTCGTCGAAGAAGCAGCGCCATTGCGGCTCCAGCCGGACCATCTCCAGTTCACGGTCGAGGTCGCAGCCGGCCTCTTCCAGGATGCGGCGCAGGACGCGCGGCACCGTCAGGATGGTGGGGCCCATGTCGAAGCGGAAGCCGCCCTCTTCGAGCACGGCGGCCTTGCCGCCGACCCAGGCGTTCTTCTCCAGCAGGGTCACCTTGTGCCCGCGCGCCGCCAGTACCACCGCCGCCGCCAGCCCGCCCAGGCCCCCACCGATCACCGCGATCCGATCCGTCATGCGATACCCCCTGCAATGGCCTGCCGCAGCATGCCGGACACGCCTATGGTCTTTGTGCGCCAGGGCGTCGGCAGGCCCAGTTCCTGGGCCAGCAGCCGTGCCGTGATGCGTGCGCCTTCGAAGATGACCGGCAGACCGCTGCCGGGATGGGTGCCGCCGCCCACCAGATAGACGCCGTCCAGATCCTCGAACCGGTTGCGCGGACGGCGGTGCAGCATCTGGTCCAGGCTGTGCGCCAGATTGAAGGTGGCGCCGCGATGGACGGCGAACTGGCGGTCCCAGTCGGCCGGGGTCACCACCCGCTCCACCCGGATGCGGCGCTCCAGATCCGCCAGCCCGAAGCCGGCCAGCCGGTCGAGCACGAGACGGCGGTACCGCGGCGCCTCCGCCTGCCAGTCGACATGGCCGCGCTGGTGGCCGACCGGGACCAGGATGTAGAGCGTGCTGCCGCCGGGCGGCGCCATGGCCGGGTCGCTGACGCAGGCGTTCTGCACATAGATCGACGGGCGGCGCGGCAGTTCCCGGCATTCCTCGATCTCCGCGAGGTTGCGGGCGTAGTCTTCCGCCAGATAGACGGTGTGATGGTCCAGCCCATCCACCCTGCCCTCGATGCCGAGATAGAGCATGAAGGTGGAGCAGGAGAATTTCTTGGCGGCGAGGCGGGCGTCGCTCCAGCGCCGGCGCAGGTCGTCAGGCACCAGCGTCGTCATCGCCCGGGCGAAGTCGGCGTTGATGACCAGCGCGTCGGCTGGATAGTCGCCCATCTCCGTCCGCACGCCGACGGCGCGTCGGCCCTGGAACTTGATATGGCGCACCGTCTCGTTCAGCCGGACGGTGACGCCCAGGCTTTCCGCCGTGCGCCGCATCGCCTCCATCACCGATTCCGTCCCGCCGCGGGGATGGAAGATGCCGTGTTCGTGCTCCAGGAAGGACAGGATGGTGAACAGGCTCGGGCAGCGGAACGGCGACATGCCCAGATATTTGCTCTGGAACGAGAAGGCGAGGCGGATGCGCGGATCCTCGAAATAGCGGGACAGGTCGCGGTCCACCGACCGATGCGGCGACAGCCGGCCCAGCGCCTTCAGCATCGGCAGCGAGGCCAATGCCCAAGGGCTGGAGAAATCGGATTCCAGGATCGGGCGGAAGCGCTCCATCTTCGCGCGGTTGTCCGCCAGGAAACGCGGCAGGCCTGCCGCATCCCGCGGGCTCAGCCTCGCGATCTCGGACATCAGAGCCTTCATCTGCGCATGGACGCGCAACTCCCCGCCGCCTTCGAACACCAGCCGGTAGAGCGGGTCGAGACGGATCAGGTCGACCTCGTCCGACAGGCGCCGCCCACAGGCCTCGAAGATTTCCTCCAGGATGCGGGGATAAAGGAAGAAGGTCGGGCCGCTGTCGAAGCGGTAGCCGTCGAGCGAAAACCCCGCCGACCGGCCGCCGACGCGGTCCTGCCGCTCCAAGACCGTCACCTTCGCACCCGTAAGCGCCAGGAGCATCGCGGATGCCAATCCGCCCGGTCCCGCGCCGATGATCACGACTTGTCGTTCCATCCGCTTGCCAAACGCTCCTGCGCTGCCGAACTCTGTCGTGATGGTTACGAAGCCGGATCAAAAATGGATCGCAACAACAGCCCCTCTCCTGATGTCGTAACCCATTGGTCTAGGAAAGATATTGGTCGGAAGCAGACCCGCTTCGGGACATGGGCCGAACAGGATATTGCCGGACGGCTCTCCGTTATTCGCGGACTCCGCCACCGGATCGCAGCAGGCGCGGAAGAATTCATCGGATCACTGGAAACGCGTCCCGGCCGCAGCGCCGCGGAAAGCGCGAGCGCCGAAATCCTGCCTTTGGCGGAGGCTTGCCGGTTCCTGGAACGCGAAGCGGCTGCCCTGCTGGCTCCGCGGAAGCTGGGGCGGCGCGGGCGCCCGGTCTGGCTGTTCGGAGTGGAGGCGGAAGTGCGGCGGGAGCCGTTCGGCGCGGTCCTGATCGTCGGGCCGTCCAACTACCCGCTTCTGCTGCCGGGCGTGCAGGCGGTCCAGGCGCTGGCCGCTGGCAACCGGGTCCTGGTCAAGCCGGCGCCGGGATTCAGCGCGCCGATGCTCCTGCTGAAGCAATGGCTGGAGGAATCGGGCCTGCCGCCGGGATCGTTCCAAGTGCTGGACGAAGCCGCCGATACCGTCGCCGACGTCATCGAGGGCGGCATCGACAAGCTGGTGCTGACCGGATCGGCTGGCACCGGACGGGCGGTGGCGCAACGGCTCGCCGGGCATCTGGTGCCCTCGACCATGGAGCTGTCGGGCAACGACGCAGTCTTCGTTCTGCCGGGCGCCGACGTGGAGCAGGTCGCCCGCGCGCTGGCTTTCGGCTTGCGGCTCAACGGCTCGGCCACCTGCATCGCGCCGCGGCGGGTCTTCGTCCGGCGGGAGACGGCGGCGGATCTGGAAGCCGCGATCATCCGCCACGTGAGCGCGATCCCTTCGGTCCCGGTGTCCTTGCCCGTGAAGCGCCGGCTCGCCGCGCTGGCGCGGGACGCCGTCACGGCGGGTGCCCGTCCTCTGGGAGAGCTGCCGCAGGAGGATGGCGGGGGGATGACGCCCCTGGTCGTCGCCGATGCCCGGCCGGGGATGGCGCTGTTGCGTGAGGAAATCTTCGCGCCCGTCCTGTCGCTGGTGCCTGTGCGGGACATGGAGGAGGCACTGGATGCCGCGTCCGGCAGCCCCTATGCGCTGGGAGCGTCGGTGTTCGGGCCGGTGGCGGAGGCGCGAGAACTCGCCGGGCGGATCGATGCCGGAACGGTGACGATCAACGACCTGATCGTGCCGACCGCCGACCCGCGCCTGCCCTTCGGCGGTCGTCATGCCAGTGGCTGGGGCGTCACGCGCGGCGCCGAAGGGCTGCTGGAAATGACGCAGGTGAAGACCGTCTCGGTCCGCAGCGGGCGGATACGACCGCACTTCGACCCGCCGCGCGCTGGCGACGACGCGCTGATGCTGGCGGCGCTGCGCCTGTTCCACGGCGGCCCCGGCACCCGCGCCGGGGCGCTTCGGCAACTGGCGTCGGCTCTGCGCCGGCGCTCCCGTGACTGAACCATGGATGACCGGATGCTTGCCCTGATCCTTGCCTTCCTGATCGGCGCCGTCGCCGGTTCGCGGACCTTGATCGCCCCGGCCGCCGTCAGCTGGGCCGCCTATGGCGGCTGGCTGGATGTGTCGGGAAGCTGGCTGTTCTTCCTGGGGCACCCGGTGTCGCCCTGGGTCTTCACCGCCATGGCGCTGGCTGAGTTGATCGTCGACAAGCTGCCGGCCACGCCGAGCCGCAAGCTGCCCGTCCCCTTCGCCAGCCGCATCGCCGGCGGCGCCATCGCCGGGGCTGCCATCGGGGCCGATGCCGGATTCTGGATCGGCGGACTGGTCGCCGGCGGAATGGGCGCCGCCGTGGGAACGCTCGCCGGCTATGCCCTGCGCATGCGCATGGCGGCCGCCTTCGGCCGCGACCGTCCCGCCGCCCTGCTGGAGGATGCGGTGGCGCTGGTCGCAGCGGTGCTGATCGTCGCTGCCGCCTGAAGGCCAACTATCCATCGAGGCCCGCCAGCCCATCGGCGAGGCCCGCATCCAGCCCGGCATAGCCGCTGCGGATTCGCGCCTCCAGCATCGCCGTTTCGGGCAGCAGCCGGGTCATGAAGAAACGGGCAAGTCCGAGGCGGGCGTCGAGGAACCCAGGGTCGTAGCCTGCCGGCCGCCGGGCGGCGGCCGAGGCCGTCAGCGCCCACATCCAGCCATAGGCGACCAGCGCCGTCAGCCGCAGCAGGTCGGTCGCCCCCGCCGCACCGTCGCGCGGATCGCGTTCCTCCTGCCGCAGCCAGTCGGCCAGACCACGCAACCGGTCCGCACCGTCTCGCAGTGGCTCGGCCAGTCCTGCGGTCATGGGACTGCCGGCAAGCCTCGCCGCCGCATCCTCGACGGCCTCCAGCATCCGCGCCAGCGGCCGGCCGCCATGCAGGCCCAGCTTGCGCTGCACGAAATCGAGAGCCTGGACGCCGTTGGTCCCCTCGTAGATCTGCGTCGCCCGCACGTCGCGGACCAGCTGCTCGACGCCATTGTCGCGGATATAGCCGTGACCGCCCATCACCTGCTGGGCCAGCACCGCCGCCTCGAAACCGAAATCGGTGCCGGCGGCTTTCACCACCGGCGTCAGCAGAGCCGCCCAATCCTCCGCCTCTTCGGCCAACGACGGATCCTTCGCCGCGCGGTCGAGCCGGAGGGCCACCCATCCGGCGAGCGCCCGCCCGGCATCGGTCAGCGCGCGGGCGGTCAGCACCATCCGCCGGACGTCGGGGTGATGCAGGATCGGGTCCGCGGCTCCTTCGCCTCCACCGGCGGCCCTGCCCTGCACGCGCTCCCGGGCGTAGGCCAGAGCCGCCTGCGCCGCGCGCTCCCCCACGCCGATGCCCTGGATGCCGACGAACAGCCGTTCGTGGTTCATCATGGTGAACATGGCGGCAAGGCCGCGGTTCGGCGCCCCGACCAACCAACCGACGGCGCCGTCATAGGACACCACGCAGGTCGGCGAGGCATGCAACCCCATCTTGCGTTCCACCGACAGCACCGACCAGCCATTGCGGGCTCCACCGGACAGACGCTTCGGCACGACGAACAGGCTGATGCCGCGGGTGCCCGGCGGCGCGCCGGGCAGGCGGGCCAGCACCAGATGCACGAGATTGTCGGTCAGGTCGTGATCGGCGGAGGAGATGAACATCTTCTGCCCGGCCAGCCGGTAGGTTCCGTCGCCCACCGGCTCCGCCCGCATGCGCAGCAACCCCAGGTCGGTGCCGGCCTGCGGTTCGGTCAGTGCCATGGCGCCGGTCCAGTCGCCGGCCAGCATCGGCGGCAGGCAACGCTCCTTCACCGCGGCGTCGCCATGGGCGGCGAGCGCGCGGATGGCGCCCTGGGTCAGGCCGGGTGTGATGCTGAAGGCGAGGTTCGCCGCGCAGACCATCTCCGTCACCAGCATGTCGAGCAGCCCCGGCAACCCCTGCCCGCCATAGGCCGGATCGCCGGCCAGCCCGTTCCAGCCGCCGTCGCGCCACAGGGCCCAGGCGTCGCGGCAACCGGCCGGCATGCGGACGCCGTCGCCCTCCACCCGGGCGCCTTCCTCGTCGCCGGAGCGGTCGAGCGGCAGCAGCACGTCGGCGGCCAGCCGCCCGGCATCGCCCAGCACCGCGTCGAACAGGTCGGCCGTCGCATCCTCCCATCCGGCGGCGGCAAGGGCCTCGGGAGCCTTCAGCACCTCGTTGACGAGGAAGCGGACGGACCGCAGCGGCGGTTCATAGAGGCTCATGCCGGAAAACTCACGTCGACCTCTCGCCATGGGCACGGCGAAGCTCGCGTTTCAGCAGCTTGCCGGCGGTGTTGCGCGGCAGGCCGTCGAGGAAATGGACCTGCTTAGGCAGCTTGAAGGGCGCCAGGTGGCCGCGGCAATGGGCGATCAACCCCTCGGCATCGACGCTCTGCCCGCTGCGCAACACGACGAAGGCGGTCACCGCCTCGATCCATTTCGGATCGGGCAGAGCCACCACCGCGACCTCGGCGACGGCGGGATGGGTGTAGAGCGCCTCCTCCACCTCGCGGCTGGCGACCACCACGCCGCCGGTATTGATGACGTCCTTGATGCGATCGACGATGTACAGATAGCCGGCCTCGTCCAGAGAACCGACATCGCCGGAATGGAACCAGGCGCCCTGGAAGGCATCCTCGGTCTCGCGCTCCTTGTCCCAATAGCCGACCATCAGTTGGGGAGAGCGGTGGACGATCTCGCCATGGGCCCCGGGCGGCACGTCGTTCATCTCCAGATCGACCACCCGCGTCTCGACATTCAGGACCGGCCGTCCGGCGGAGGCGGGACGCTCCTCATGCTCCTCCGGCGCCAGCACGGTGGCGAGCGGCCCGATCTCGCTCTGGCCGTAGCAGTTGAAGGGCTTGGCGCCGGGCAGGCGCCGGCGCAGCTCCTGGAGGACCGGAACCGGCATGATCGACGCGCCGTAATAGAGCTTCTCCAGCGAACCGAGGTCATGGGCATCAAAGTCCGGGTGGCGCAGCAGCCCGACCCAGACGGTGGGCGGCGCGAAGAAGGAGGTGATGCGGTGCGCCTCGATCAGTTCCAGGCACTGCTTCAGTGCGGGAGCCTGGATCAGCAGCGTGGTGGCACCGACCATCAACTGCGGCATCAGGAAGACGTGCATCTGCGCCGAGTGATAGAGCGGCAGCGCCGCCAGTGCGCGGTCGCTTTCGGCGAAGCGGCAGTCATGGATGGCGCTTTCATATTCCGCCAGCAGGCTGCCATGGGTCATCATCGCACCCTTCGGTGCCGCGGTGGTGCCGGAGGTGTAGAGGAGCTGCACCACCGTATCGGCATCCACCACGACCTCGACGTCCGCCGGGGCGGCGGGATCCTGCGCGACGGTCAGGATATCCAGGTCGCCGTCGCCCCCGGCCAACGTTCCGGTCCACTCCACCTGCGCCGCCTCGCCGGCCGCCGCCAGGGTGCCGGCGAGATCGGCGTCGTGCAGCACCATCCGCGCACCGGACTGGTTCAGGATGTAGGACAGCTCCTCGCCCGTCAGGGCGTAATTGACCGGCACATGGATGAAGCCGCCGATCGCGCAGCCCAGCCAAGCCACGACATAGGCGTCTGAGTTGCGCCCGAAGGCCGCCACCCGGTCGCCCCGCCGCAGTCCGAGGTCCTGGAACCGCCGGGCCACTTGCTTCGCTGCCCGGTGCAGGTCGGCGAAGCTCCAATCACGCCCGTCGAAACGCAGGGCGATGCGGTCGCCGTGGCGCCGAGCCGCCCGTGCCAGAGCCCCGCCGATGCTGATGCCGCGCGCCGCGGCGACCGCACTGTTCGCAACGTCCATAGGCATGCGTGCTCTCCCGGTTCTGCAGGATTCTTGGGCCGGCAGCGCACACCGTTGCCCGGGTGGTGCCGAGTTTTTTATTTACTGTGTGGAACTGAAGTTACTTGAAAGTAGGATGGGAAACAAGTTTGCTGACCAAACTGATCGTTTGGCATCGCCGGACATGGGGACGGCCCAATGGGAAAGCGATGAGCAGAGCCCTTCGGGGATGATTCGGGGCATATCGCAGGGAGCCAAGACCGCATGACGGGCTCGCCATGGAAGACCACCGCCGACCGCCGCCGCGATCGGGAGGAGAAACGGATCGCCGTGCTGCGGACCGCGGCACAGGCGTTCAACGAGCTTGGCTATCACGCCACCTCGCTGGACGACATTGCCCGGCGGCTGAACGTGACCAAGCCGACCATTTACTATTACGTGAAGAACAAGGAGGACATCCTGTTCGAGTGCGTGCGGATCGGGCTGGAGATGCTGGACGGCGCCTCTTCCGAGGTGATCGGCCATGGCGGCAGCGCCTACGACGAACTGGTGGCGGTGATGACCACCTATGTCGGGATCGTCACCATGGATTTCGGCATGTGCGTGATCCGCGTCGGCGAGGAGCCGTTGACCGAAGACAGTCGCCGTACCCTGCGTGGCCTGAAGCGCCGCATCGATCTGAAATTCCGCGGATTGATCGAGCGCGGCATCGCAGAGGGCAGCATCGCGCCCTGCGATCCGAAGATCGCCGCCTTCACCCTGTCGGGAGCGCTCAGCTGGGTCGCCCGCTGGTACCGTCCGGACGGCGAACTGGACCCGGCGGAGATATCCCGCCAATCCATCGCCCTCCTGCTGAACGGCCTGCGCCCGCGCGTCGATCCGACTTGAAGGTGTTACGGAAATACGCCGGTCCGAGGGTTGATCTCGCCGGCCGTCGCATCCTTCTTCCAAGTGCTGGATGGCCGATCGACCGGATGGCGCGAAAATCACCCACCATCGGTCTATGCGCAAGAAAGAAGCGGCTTGCCGGATATGGACGTTATTCTGAAAGGCTTGTGGTTGTTATTGCCTTTCTCCCCAATGCTCTGTTTCGTACGAATATCAGGGTATGATGAAAATGAGTACCTCCGCTGCCTTTGGCGCACGATCCAGAAGACCGTCCGTAGCGTAGAACGATCCATGTGAGGCACCGGAACCGAGGATCGTCCGAAACATGACCGTCGAGCCGACAGATGCGCAGGCGAAGCGACTTGCCACCTTCTCCATCACCGATGACGACCTCGCCCGGCTTCGGAGCAACCGTGAGTTTGCGGAGCGCCGGCTCCCGGCGCTTTTGGACGAGTGGCACCGGCATTTCGATGCTTGGCCGGAAATCCAGACGGCGCTGAAGCGTCCCGACGTGCATGCCGCCCGTCTGGATCATTGGGCGCGGGCGGTGTCGGGCCGGATCGATGCCGGCTTTGCCGAATCCGCGACGCGCCTCGCGACCCTGTTCTACAAGAACGGCGTTCCCGCTTACGCGGTGTCGATCTGCCACTATGTCGTCAGCTCCAACGTCGCCCGCGAATTGGGCCTGGCCGATGGCGATGACGGTCTGGCGGCCAATCTGTTTGGAGCCGCCGCCCGCCGCCGCCGCGCTGCGCAATTGGAGACGCTGAGCAAGGTCGCGTGGTTCGACCTGGAACTGCTCCTGGAGACCTATCGGACGGCGGAAGAGGAAAGCAAGCGTGCCACGCTCGACCGGCTCGCCAACAGCTTCGAAGACAGTGTGAAGGGCATCGTGGAAGGCACCGTCGCCGCCTCCAACCAGATGCAGGCCCATGCCCGGCGCATGTCCGAGATCGCCGCCATCACCAGCCGCCGGTCCTCCGACGTGACGTCGGAAACGGAGGTGGCGTCCGCCAGCATGCAGACGGTGGCCTCGGCGACAGAACAGCTGGCCGGTTCCATCGCCGACATCAGCCGCAACGTCACCGAATCTTCGCGGATTTCCTCCTCCGCGGTCGATGAGGCGGAACGGACCAAGGGAACCGTCAGCGGCCTCGTCGAGGCGGCCCAGCGCATCGGCGACGTGGTCAAGCTGATCAACAACATCGCCAGCCAGACCAACCTGCTGGCGCTGAACGCGACGATCGAGGCGGCGCGGGCCGGCGAAGCGGGCAAGGGCTTCGCCGTCGTCGCCAACGAGGTGAAACACCTCGCCAACCAGACCGCCAAGGCGACGGAGGACATCTCCAGCCAGATCGCCGGCATGCAGAGCGCCGCCGGCAATGCCGCCGAAGCGATTCACGCGGTCGGCCGCACCATCACCCACATCAACGAGATCGTCACCACCGTCGCCGCCACGGTGGAACAGCAGACCGCCGCGACCCAGGAAATCACCCGCAACGTGCAGGAGGTCGCGGTCGGCTCCCGCCGGGTCACCGAGTCCATCGGGCAGGTGACGCAATCCTCGGCGGAAACCGGCGGCATCGCGCAGGAGGTGCTGGCCGCCTCCGGCCTGCTGCACCGCCAAGCGGACGAGTTGAACCGGGGCGTCGGCGAATTCCTGACCCGGATCCGCACTGCCCGCTGAGCCGATCCCCCGTCTCGGTTTCACCGTTCCGGGATTGCAGCGCATGGCTGCTGTGCCCGTTCGCCTGCTGGACGGGCGGGACCGCTGACAGGCAGCATGCAGGCGGTTCAAATCATTCGTGTAGGTATGAGTTCGTGGCCGCTGCAAGGGACGGGGTGGAGGCGAGCGGCCGGAAGGCGCGCATGCGGAAGTTCGGGCAATGGGCGGGCCTGCTCGCCCTGTCGGCGGCCGTGACGTTGGGATTGGGGCAAACCGGCTTGCCGGCCGCCTGGCTGATCGGCCCGATGATCGCGGCGATCGCGCTGGGTGTCGGCGGTGCCTCCATCCGCGTGCCGCCTTCGGGCTTCACCATGGCGCAGGCGATCATCGGCTGTCTCGTCGCCCATGCCGTCACCTCGTCGATCCTGCTCTCCATCGCGCGGAACTGGCCGCTGATGCTGGGCACCGTCGGGCTGACGGTGCTGGTCAGCGGCATCGTCGGCTGGCTGTTCGTCCGCTACGGCAGCCTGCCCGGCACCACCGCGGCCTGGGGCGTGTCGCCGGGGGCGGCGGCGGCGATGGTCGCCATGGCCGGGGAGCATGGCGCCGACGCACGGCTGGTCGCGGTGATGCAGTATCTGCGCGTGGTGCTGGTGGTGCTCAGCGCATCGCTGGTGACGCATGCTCTGGCCGCAGGCCCACAGGGCGCCGACGTTCCGGTGGCGCCGGTCGAGGCGTTGGACCTGCGGGGATTGGCGGCGACGCTGCTGGTCGCCGGGATCGGCGGCTGGATCGGCCATCGCTTCCGCATCCCGTCGGGTGCGCTTCTGGTGCCGATGGTCCTGGGTGCCCTGGTCCAGTCGGGCGCCGGGGTGACCCTGCAGCTGCCGAACGCGCTGCTGACCGTCACCTACACCGTCATCGGCTGGAGCATCGGCTTGCGCTTCACCCGCGAGGTGCTGCGCCATGCGCTCCGCGCCGTGCCGCAGATGCTGCTGTCAACCGGGCTGATGATCGCGCTGTGCAGCCTGTCCGCCTGGGTGCTGGTCACGCTGCTGCCGACCGATCCGCTGACCGCCTTCCTCGCCACCAGCCCGGGCGGTCTCGATTCCGTGGTGGTGATCGCGCTGGGCAGCGGGGTGGATCTGCCGCTCGTGCTGGCGCTGCAGACCTTGCGGCTGTTCGTCGTGGTCCTATCGGGACCGCCGCTCGCCCGCCTGATCGCCCGTTACGCCTGAGGCTTGCCGTGGGGCAGCCTGCCCTCGTGCTACTGGACGATTTTCCGACGCCTCGGCGCTGACGAGCAAGCCTCCTCTCTGCCAAGGCAAGCGTCCGCACGGTCGTTGCGCCCCGGCGTCCGGCGGACGTATCCTTGACGCCCTCCCATGCCCGATCTTGGAGTGCCCTGGCAATGACCGACCGCCCCCACCGTCCCGAAACCATCGCCGCCGGCGCCCTGGGCTTCGAGGATGCGGCCAGCGGCGCGGTCATCCCGCCGATCCACCCGTCCACCACCTATGTGCGGGATCCCGACAACGGCTATGGCCGCGGCCGGGTCTATGCCCGTGCCGACAACCCGACCTTCGACACGCCGTCGCGGACCATCACCGAGCTGGAAAAGGGGGTGGACACGCTGCTGTTCGCCTCCGGAATGGCGGCGGCGACCGCGGTGTTCCAGGCGCTGGATCCGGGCGACCATGTGCTGGTGCCCGACGTGATGTACTGGGCCTTCCGCAACTGGGTGCATGGGCCGGCGACCCGCTGGGGCCTGCGGGTCGAAGGGGTCGACACCAGCGACACCGACGCGGTGCGGGCGGCGCTCCGCCCCGGCGAGACACGGCTCGTCTGGGTGGAGACGCCGGCCAATCCGCTGTGGACCGTCACCGACATCGCCGCGGTGGCCGAACTGGCGCATGAGGCGGGGGCGTGGCTGGCCGTGGACAGCACGGTGGCGACACCGGTGCTGACCCGCCCGCTGGAGCTGGGAGCCGACATCGTCATGCACTCGGCGACCAAATATCTGAACGGCCATTCCGACGTGGTCGCCGGCACCCTGACCGCCGCCCGCAAGGACGAGTTCTGGGGCCGCATCAAGACGGTGCAGACCCAGCAGGGCGGGATTCTCGGCAGTTTCGAGGCATGGCTGCTGCAACGCGGCCTGCGCACCCTGTTCGCCCGGGTCCGTTGGCAGAGCGCGGCCGCCATGACCCTGGCGGAGCGGCTTTCGGCCCATCCGCGGGTGTCGGAGGTGCTCTATCCCGGCTTGCCCGGCTTCCCCGGCCACGGCATCGCGTCGCGGCAGATGAGCGGCGGCTTCGGCGGCATGATGTCCATCCGCGTGAAGGGCGGTACCCAGGCCGCCATCGACACCGCGGCCCGCGTCGGCATCTGGCGCCGCGCCACCTCGCTCGGCGGCGTGGAAAGCCTGATCGAACACCGCGCCAGCATCGAAGGGCCGGCGTCTCCCGTTCCGGGCGACCTGCTGCGCCTTTCGGTCGGCCTGGAGTCGCCCGACGACCTCTACGAGGATCTCGATCAGGCGCTCGGCCAGGCGCTCGGCCAAGCACTCGGTCGGGACTGACGGCACGGTTTTAGCGGGTCCAGCACCGGGACATATCGACGCAGCACCGGCAAGGCGCATTCTTCCGAGTACCCCCAACGCGGATAGGGCTTGACAGTGAGAATGATTCGCGACGTTATTCGCTGAGAATCAGTCGCACTTGCTGCCAATACCGACCACCGACGTTCGAGGAGACCTCCATGTCGAAGCGCGCTGCCGGCTTTGCCGCCGTAGCCGTCGTTGCCCTGCTGCCGTTCGCCGCCCAGGCGGCGGCTCCGGCCTACAAGGACGTGGCGAAGAACTACGCCGACATCGCCCACGCCGCCTATGAGGACGCCACCAACGGCGCCAAGGCGCTGAAGAAGGCGGTGGACGCCCTGGTCGCCAACCCGACCGAGGAAAACCTGGCGAAGGCGCGCACGGTCTGGAAGGCCGCCCGCGTTCCCTACATGCAGACGGAGGCCTTCCGCTTCGGCAACCCGATCGTCGACGAGTGGGAAGGCAAGGTGAACGCCTGGCCGCTGGACGAAGGCTTGATCGACTATGTCGACGAAGGCTATGCCGGCGGCGAGAGCAACCCCTACGCCAAGGCGAACGTCATCGCCAACCCGAAGATCACGGCCGGCGGCAAGACCATCGACGCGACCAAGATCACCAAGGCGCTGCTGGCCGACAAGCTGCACGAGGCCGGCAAGGTGGAGGCGAACGTCGCCACCGGCTACCACGCCGTCGAGTTCCTGCTGTGGGGCCAGGATCTGCACGGCACCGGTCCGGGTGCCGGCGAGCGCAAGGCGACCGACTACGCCAAGGGCAAGGACTGCACCAACGCCCATTGCGACCGCCGCGCCCAGTACCTGAAGGTCGCCACCCAGATGCTGGTGGACGATCTGGCCGAGATGACCGCGGATTGGGCGGCGAAGGGCAAGGCCCGCGTCTCCATCGCCAAGGCGCCGGAAGGCGAGGGCGTGGCCCGCATGCTGACCGGCCTGGGCTCGCTGAGCTACGGCGAACTGGCGGGCGAGCGGATGAAGCTCGGCCTGATGCTGCACGATCCGGAAGAGGAGCATGACTGCTTCTCCGACAACACCCACAACTCGCATTATTACGACGAAGTCGGCATGGTGAACGTCTATAACGGCAGCTACAAGCGCACCGACGGCAAGACCGTGTCGGGGGCTTCGCTGTCGCAGTTGGTCGCCGCCAAGTCGGCCGACGCCGACGCCGCGGTGAAGACCGCGATGGCCAACACCATGAAGGCGATGCAGGCGATCAAGGACACCGCCGACAGCGGCAAGATGGCCTACGACCAGATGATCGCCGCCGACAACGACGAGGGCAACAAGCTGGTCTCCAACGGCATCGACGGTCTCGTCGCGCAGAAGAAGGCGCTGGAAGGCGCCGTCGCCGCGCTCGGCGTCTCGGTCGAGGTCAAGGGCTCCGACAGCCTCGACGACCCGTCGAAGGTCGGCAAGTAACCCTGCCTACCCGGCTCCGGTCCCGCGCCGTCCCGCGCCGGACCGTTCTCCCGAGCTTCCCTTCCGGACCGATCAGGCCGGGGATGGAAGCGGGGCCGGAGCCGGTTCTTTTCCCGCCTGTACAGTACCGGACCGCCGTCATGCCGCACCGTTTCGCCGTTCCCCTGTCCCGTCGCGCCCTCCTGCGTGCCGGGGGCGCCGCCGTCGCGGCGACGGCGCTCGGCGGGACGGGGCTTGCGGCCCCCGATGCCGGGGCATTGAAGACCGGCCTCGCCGGGCCGGCGCCCGTCGCCGCCGCCGGCGAACTGGTCGAGGTCGAGCTGATCGCGAAGCAGCGGATGCAGCGCATCCTGCCGGAACCGGCCGATCCGTCGCCGCTGATCACCTATGCCGACCGCTTCCCCGGCCCGATCATCCGGATGCGCAAGGGGCAGCGGCTGCGCGCCACCCTGGTGAACGGGCTGGACGAGCACACCTCGATCCACTGGCACGGCATCCGCCTGCCGAACCTGGAAGACGGCGTTCCCTACCTGACCCAGCCGCCGACCAAGCCGGGCGAGCGCCATGTCTACGAGTTCACCCCGCCCGACGCCGGGTCCTTCTTCTTCCATCCCCATTGCAACACGGTCGAACTGCTGGGCCGCGGCCTGGCCGGCATCCTGATCGTGGAGGAACCGGACGCGCCGAAATTCGACGCCGACGTCGTCTGCCTGGTCAAGGACTGGCAGCTGGACAAGACCGGCAAGTTCGGCGCCTTCATCACCGACCGCGGCGCCGCGCGCGCCGGCACCTTCGGCAGCCTGTCCACCGTCAACGGCGCCATCGATCCGGTGATCGAGGTCCCCGCCAACGGCGATATCCGCGCCCGCCTCTACAACATCGACAGCACCCGCGTGGTCGATCTGCGGGTGGAGGGAGCGGAGGCCTGGATCATCGCGGTCGACGGCAACCCGTTGCCGCCCCGCCCGCTCGACGGATGGCCGATGGGGCCGGCGATGCGCATCGACGTGCTGTTCCGCGCGCCGGCCAAGGCCGGCCAGACCCTGCGGCTGACCAACGTCTATTCGGCGGAGCCCAAACCGCTCGCCACCTTCCGCGCCGTCGGCCCGGGCCTGCCCAACAAGCGCTTCAAGCCGCGCGCCCTGCCCGCCTCCGCCATTCCCGAGCCGGACCTGAAGGACGCGCCGATCATCCCGATGGCCTTCTCGGCCACCGCGGTGGCGCAGAGCTTCGACGCGGCGGCGCTGCCCGGCCTGCCCTATGCCGACGCCCTGTGCCTGTCGGCGAAGACCTTCTGGGCGATCAACCAGCAGAGCTGGCCGGAGGGCGGGCACGAACGCCTGCCGCCGCCGCTGGTCACGCTGGAGAAGGGCCGCAGCTACATCTTCGAACTGGCCAACCTGACGCCGCACCTGCACCCGATCCACATCCACGGCTACACCTTCAAGGTGCTGTCCTCCGACAGCCGCAAGGTGGTGCCCCACCATGCCGACACGGTGCTGCTGGAGCCGAAGGAGCGGCTGCGCGTCGCCATCAAGGCCGACAATCCCGGCGACTGGATGTTCCACTGCCACATCATCGAACACCAGGACACCGGCATGATGGGATACATCCGCGTTGCTTAAATCCGCGCCTTTCCAGTTTGCCTTCCGTCCGGGTCCACAACCAAATTCCCCTCTCCCCCCCGGGGAGAGGGTCAGGGTGAGGGGGCAGCATGGGCGCGAGCCCATGCCAGGGGATTGCCAAGGGGCAGTATGCCCCTTGGCGGCGCGCGACAGCGCGCCGGCCCCCTCACCCTCCCCACGCCTGCGGCGCGGGTCCCCCCCCTCTCCCCGGGGGGGAGAGGGTCGATCGCTCCGCGCCGCCCTGGCCGCCGTGCTGCTCCTCGTCGCTCCTGTCACCGCCCAGGCCGCCGACAGCCTCGACAACCGCATCGGCGAGGCGCTGTTCCGCCGCATGTGGGTGGCCGCCCCCACCGCGACGCAAGCGGCGGACGGTCTCGGTCCGCTCTACAACGCACGCTCCTGCGCCACTTGCCATCCGCGCGGCGCCGGCGGGCGGCCGCCCGATCCGGCGGTGGAGGGCGACCAGGGCGTCGGCTATGCGATCAAGCTGAACGGCGACCCGGTCTATGGTCGGCAGATCCAGTCCAACGCCATCCTCGGCCAGGTGATCGAAGGCCGCCCCCGCGTCGGCTACCGCGAAGAGACGGTCCGCTTCCCCGACGGCGAGACCGTCCGCCTGCGCCATCCGACGCCGGTGGTCGAGGATCTGGGCTACGGCCCGCTGGCCGAGGCGACGGTGATGTCGGCCCGCGTGCCGCCGCGCGTCCATGGCATGGGGCTGCTCGACCGCATCCCGGCCGATGCGATCGAGGCCGAGGCCGCCAAGCAGGCGGCAGCCGGCGGACCGGTCGCCGGACGGGTCAACCATGTGACGGTCGACGGCAAGCGTCAGGTCGGCCGCTTCGGCTGGAAGGCGATGCACCCCACCCTGGATCACCAGGATTCGGAAGCCTTCAGCCTCGACATCGGCATGTCGACCCCGGCCTTTCCCGAGCCCTGGGGCGACTGCACCCCGGCGCAGACCGCCTGCCGCAACGCGCCGCACGGCGATTCCAAGCAGTTCGAAGGGCTGGAGATCCCCAGCACCGTCATCGGCCTGATCGACGGCTACCTGCGCGACCTGCCGCCCGACGGCAGCCTGGAAGCGCCGAAGGACAAGGCCGGCGCGGCGCTGTTCGCCGATACCGGCTGCGCCGCCTGCCACCGCCCGTCCTGGCGCACGGCGGAGGATGCCGAACATCCGACCCTCTCCAACCGCGACATTTTCCCGCACAGCGACCTGCTTCTCCACAACCTCGGTCCGGCGCTGGGCGACCGGCTACCGATGGGCGAGGCGAACGGGTCGGACTGGCGCACCACGCCGCTGTGGGGCCTGAACCGGCTGGCCGCCAAGGACGGCCAACTGTCGCTCCTGCATGACGGGCGCGCCCGCAGCGTCACCGAGGCGATCCTCTGGCATGGCGGCGAGGCGGAGGCGGCCAAGGACCGCTTCATGGCGATGCCCGGCGAGGAGCGGAAACGGCTGGTGCGTTACGTGCTGGGTTTGTAAAGGAAGGGCGGGGGTTCCGATCCACGCCGAAGGCAGAAGGGATTTGATCGTATGCGACGCCGCATAGTGCTCGGACTGATGTCGGCCGCTGCCGCGGTGGCGGCCTTGCTGCCGCGGTCGCCGGCCTTCGCCGCCCGCCAGCCGGACAAGGACGCCGCCTTTCTCGGCGGCATGGTCCGCACCCATGCCTTGCCGCGTTTCGAAGCGCTGGTGGTCGCCGCCGACGCCTATGCCGACACGCTCGACCGCTTCGCCGCCGCGCCGACCGCCGCCGGACTGGAAGAGGCGCGCGCCGCCCACGGCAAGGTCACCGATGCCTGGGCCGCCGCGCAGCATCTGCGGCCGGGGCCGTTGACGATGAATCTGCGCGCCGATCGCATGTCGTTCTGGCCGGAGCGTCCCGGCGTGGTCCAGCGCCAGATCGGCCAGATCCTACGCGATCACGACCCGAAGCTGCTGCAGCCCGGCGCGCTCGCCCGCCAGAGCGCGGCGGTGCAGGGCCTGACCGTGCTGGAACGGCTGCTGTTCGACGAGGGCGTCACGGCCGACGGCTTCGCCGGGACCGATGCCAAGCGCTACCGCGCCCAGCTGGCCGTCGCCGCGGCCCGCAACATCGCCGTCATCGCCACCGAATCGCGCGACGGCTGGAAGGAACTGGAGGCGCCGCTCGCCGCCGGACAGCCGACCCCCCTCGGCCCGACCGCGTCGGAAGCGGCCAACACGCTCTATTCCTCCGCCATCACCGCCATGCAGGTGGTGATCGACCAGAAGATGATGGCTCCGCTCGGCGGCAGCATCGAGGACGCCAAGCCGATGGTGGTGGAGGCCTTGCGCAGCGGCCGGTCGCTCCGCAACATCGTGCTGAACCTGGAGGGGCTGCGCGCCCTGCTGATGGGCGAGCATGGCGGGCCGGGCTTCGTTTCGCTGCTGCCCGCGAACGACGACGGCGCCACCGCCAAGCAGGCGATCGACGAGAGCTTCGCCGCCGCCATCGGCGCGGTGGAGGCGATCCCCGGCCCGCTGGACAAGGCGGTGGCCGACCCGGCGTCCCGCAAGAAGACCGAAAGCGCGCTGCGGCTGGTCAAGGCGGCACGGGTCGAGATGCTGGGCACGCTGGCCCCGTTGCTGGACATCACGCTGGGATTCAACGAACTGGACGGAGACTGACGATGGCGGTCGACCGCAGGAACATCCTGGGCCTGCTGGCCGGGCGGGTCTTCGGCGGGCGCTTGGCCGCCGGCGGGCTACTGGCCGTGCTGACCGGCAAGGCCCATGCGGCGGACGCCGGCACGCTCTACCTCAACGCCTATGCCACCGCCGGGGCGGAGCCGAGCTTCGGCGTCGCGGCGCTGGACCCCGCCGGCAAGCTGCTGTTCACCACCGCCACCCCCGGCCGCGCCCATGGCATCATGCCGCGCCCCGGCGTGGCGGAGGCCGCCGTCTTCGCCCGCCGGCCCGGCCGCTGGTTCCAGACCCTGTCGCTGGCCGACGGCACCCCCGGCCCGGTGGTGCGGGCGCCGGACGACCGCCGCTTCACCGGCCATGGCGATTATTCGGCCGACGGCCGACTCCTCTATGTCGCCGAGGACGACGTCCCGCGCGAAGAGGGCGCCATCGGCGTCTACGACGCCACCGACGGTTACCGCCGCATCGGCGTCATCCCGACCCACGGGCTGGGGCCGCATGAACTGATCCTGATGCGCGACGGCACGACGCTGGCGGTCGCCAACGGCGGGGTCATCACCCACCCCGACACCGGCCGGGCCAAGCTGAACCTCGACAGCATGGACAGTTCGCTGACCTATGTCGAGGCGGCGACCGGCAAGCTGCTCGACAAGGTCCGCCTGCCGGAGGAGCATGCGAATCTCGGCATCCGCCATATCGCCCTGCTCGATGACGGCGGGGTCGCCTTCGGGGTTCAGGACGAACGGCCGATCGGCATGCTGCAGCCCTTGACCGGAGCCCACCGTCCCGGCAGCGGTGCCGTCCGCCTGTTCGACACGCCGGAGGACATGCTGTCGCGCATGCAGGGCTATATCGGCAGCGTCGCCTCGGACGGCGGCACGGTGGCCGCCAGTTCGCCGATGGGTGGAGTCATCGGGCTGTGGGACGCGGCGAGCGGCGCGTGGCTCGGCTCCACCGCGCTGGCCGACGGCTGCGGTCTGGCGCCGAACGGCGAGGGCTATCTGGCGACCAGCGGTCTCGGCGTGATCGAACCGGTGTCGGCCAGCGCCGAGGCGGGACCGGAACGCAAGGCGCCGGCCTTCCGGTGGGACAACCACCTGACGCGACGGGTCGCCTGACGCCAAGTATCAATGGGGGATGCGTTCTGCCCCCTCCCCGACCCTCCCCCGCTTTGCGGGAGAGGGAGTTAAGTGCAAGGGCAGCGGAGTTCCCTCTCCCGCGATCGGACCGGCCTTTGGCCGGCCGAGGGCGGGGGAGGGTTAAGGGGGGGCAATGACACCCCGCCCAATCGGCCCCTACCCCGCCAGGGCCGCCGCATGATGGCGCAGATGGTCCTCGATGAAGGTGCTGATGAAGAAATAGCTGTGGTCGTAGCCCGGCTGCATGCGCAGCGTCACCGGATGCCCGACCTCCTGCGCCGCGGCGGCCAGCGCCTCGGGCTTCAGCTGCGGCTCCAGGAAGCCGTCGCGATCGCCCTGGTCGATCAGGATCGGCAGCCGCTCGGGAGCGTTACGGATCAGCGCGCAGGCGTCCCACTCCAGCCAGCGGTCGCGGTCCGGCCCCAGATAGCGGCCGAAGGCCTTCTCGCCCCAGGGGACCGCCGCCGGGTTGACGATGGGGGCGAAGGCGGACACCGCCTTGTAGAAGCCCGGATGCTTCAGCGCGCAGACCAGCGCGCCATGTCCGCCCATCGAATGGCCGGCGACGGAGCGACGGTCGCTGACGGGGAAATTCGCCTCGACCAGCGCCGGCAATTCCCGCGTCACATAATCGTGCATGCGGTAGTTGCGCGCCCAGGGCTGCTCGGTCGCATCGACATAGAAGCCGGCACCCAGCCCGAAATCCCAGGCGCCGTCGGGATCGCCGGGCACGCCCTCCCCGCGCGGGCTGGTGTCGGGCGCGACGACGGCGATGCCGAGTTCGGCCGCAACGCGGAAGGCGCCGGCCTTCTGGGTGAAGTTCTCGTCGGTGCAGGTCAGGCCCGACAGCCAGTAGAAGACCGGCACCTTGGCGCCGGCCTCCACCTGCGGCGGCAGGAAGATCGCGAAGGTCATCGCGCAGTCCACCGCCGCGGACTGGTGCTGCACCCGCTTCAGCCGTCCGCCGAAGACGCGTGTTTCCGACAGGGTGGTGAGGGGGTCGGTCATGGAAAAGCCTTTGCAGGATCGCTGGCGCAAGATCGGTGGCCGGAGGTCTCCCTCCCCCGGAGCGGGAGAGGGAGACCCCGTCGCCTCACTGGTTGTACAGGATGACCGAACGGATGCTCTTGCCCTCATGCATCAGGTCGAAGGCATGGTTGATGTCCTCCAGCCCCATGGTGTGGGTAATGAAGGTGTCCAGTTCGAACTCGCCGCGCAGGTAGCGCTCCACATACTCCGGCAGCTCCGACCGGCCCTTGACGCCGCCGAAGGCCGACCCGCGCCAGACACGGCCGGTGACCAGCTGGAACGGGCGGGTGGAGATCTCCTCGCCGGCGCCGGCGACGCCGATGATGACCGACTCGCCCCAGCCCTTGTGGCAGCATTCCAGGGCGGCACGCATGATCTTCACGTTGCCGATGCACTCGAAGCTGTAATCGACGCCGCCGTCGGTCATCTCGACCAGGACTTCCTGGATCGGACGGTCGTAGTCCATCGGGTTGACGACGTCGGTGGCGCCGAGCTGCTTGGCGATCTCGAACTTCGACGGGTTGATGTCGACGCCGATGATCCGGCCGGCCTTCGCCATGGTGGCGCCGATGATGGCCGACAGGCCGATGCCGCCCAGGCCGAAGATGGCGACGGTCGAACCCGGCTCCACCTTCGCGGTGTTCATCACCGCTCCCATGCCGGTGGTGACGCCGCAGCCGAGCAGGCAGACCTTCTCCAGCGGCGCCGCCTTGTTGATCTTGGCGAGCGCGATCTCCGGCAGCACCGTGTATTCGGAGAAGGTCGAGGTGCCCATGTAGTGGGCGATCTCCTTGCCCTTCAGCGAGAAGCGGCTGGTGCCGTCCGGCATCAGGCCCTTGCCCTGGGTGGCGCGGATCGCCTGGCACAGGTTGGTCTTGCCGGACAGGCAGAATTTGCACTTGCCGCATTCCGGGGTGTAGAGCGGGATGACGTGGTCGCCGACCGCCACGGAGGTGACGCCGGGACCGACCTCCACCACCACGCCGCCGCCTTCATGTCCGAGGATGCAGGGGAAGACGCCTTCCGAATCCTTGCCGGACAAGGTGTAGGCGTCGGTGTGGCAGACACCGGTGGCGACGATACGAACCATCACCTCGCCGGCCTTGGGCGCCGCGACCTCGACCTCCTCGATCTCCAGCGGACGATTGGCTTCCCAGGCGACGGCGGCGCGCGACAGAACCATGTGGTTTCCTTCCCAAGAATTGGCCCAAGAACTGGTTGGCCCAAGAGCCGATTGGCCAAATCGGATTGGCATTTGATTCCCGCAGTGTAGACCGTGACCGGTCATTGCCAGAACGGCGATTTCGGGAATAGATTTTTGCCATACGGGGATAATGGCCGGATGGCCCTGGGAGAAAGACCGTGAGCGGCTGGGACGGCATCGACGAGTTCGTGGCGGTGGCGGAGACCGGCAGCTTCTCCCGCGCGGCGGAGCGGCTGCGCGTCTCCTCCTCCCATGTCAGCCGCAGCGTGGCGCGGCTGGAGGATCGGCTGCAGGCGCGCCTGTTCTACCGGACCACCCGCAAGGTCAGCCTGACCGAAAGCGGCCGCGCCTTCTTCGACCGCTGCCAACGGCTGGCGGAACAGCGTGACGACGCCTTTCTGGCGGTCGGCGCGCTGCAGGGCGGCAGGGACAGCGAGGTGAAGGGGCTGCTGCGCATGACCTGCGCCAACGCCTATGGCGAGCAGTTCGTCATGCCGCTGATCAACGACCTGATGGAACGCCACCCGCAGCTGAGCATCGAGGTGGAACTGACCAACCGTCAGCTCGATCTGGTGCAGGAGGGATACGATCTGGCGATCCGGCTCGGCCGCCTCAGCGAATCGAGCCTCGTGGCGACGCGTCTCGCCCCGCGCGTGATGCATCTGTGCGCAGCCCCGGCCTATCTCGACCGCCACGGCACGCCGGACGGTCTACCGGGCCTCGGCAGCCATCAATGCCTGATCGGCACTTCCGACCATTGGCTGTTCGACGACAACGGCCAGGACTGGCTGTTCCGCCCGCGCGGCCGCTGGCGCTGCAACGGCGGCTTCTCGGTGCTGGACGCGGCCCTGCGCGGCTTCGGGCTGTGCCAGTTGCCGGATTACTACGTGCGCGGGCCGGTCGCCGAAGGGCGCCTGGTTTCCCTGCTGGAGCGCCATCGCCCTCCCAACACCGCGGTGTGGGCGGTCTATCCGCAGAAGCGCCATGTGCCGGCCAAGGTGCATGCGGCGATCCGGCACCTGAAGGAAGGGCTGGCGCGGCGGGCGGAATACCGGTGAGCGGGACCGGTGCCCCGTCGTCGGCATGCCTCCCGAAGCGATGAATCGGTCAGGAGAGCGGCGCGGCACTCCCGGATGGCTGGGCCACGGGCGCCGCAGCCGACAGATCGAGCACATGGTCGGCAAGTGCCAGGGTGGACGGACGGTGGCTCGCCACCAGTACGGCGACGCCGCGGGCGCGCATATCGGCGAAGAGCGCTGCCTGCATATCCTCGTCCAGTGCGGTGGTCGCCTCGTCCAGCACGAGGATGTCGGGATTGCGGGCGAGCGCGCGGGCGATCAGCAGCCGCTGCATCAATCCGGCCGGGAAGGCACCCTCGGCCACCAAGGTCTGGATGCCCATCGGCAGCGCCGCGATGTCGGCGTCGAGCCGTGCCAGCCGCGCCGCTTCCCACGCGCGCTCCGCCGGCAGCGGCGCCATGCCCAGGATGACGGACCGGATGGTCGCCACCCCGATCTCCTCGTCCTGCAGCACGGTGCCGATGCGGGCCCGGACGGCGGCGGCATCCAGGGTGGAAAGATCGCGGCCATTGATCCGCAACATTCCCGAATCGGGCCGCAGAAGGCCGAGCGCCAGGGCGATCAGCGTCGATTTTCCGCTGCCGGACGGGCCGGTCACCGCCACCACCCGCCCTCGGGCGAGGCTGAGCGACACGCGGTGCAGACAAGGTGCCGACATGCCCGGATGGGTGAAGGTGACGTCGCAGAGGTCCAGCCGCTCCACCGGTCCGGCATCCGCTGCGTCGACCGGGCTGTCGGCTGCCGCTTCCAGAAGCGGGCGCAAGGGAGCGACCAACTCGTCGTCGGGAAGCCGGCCGAAGGCGTCCGCCAGCCGGAGCATCGCCTGGAGCGCCGGCAGCGCCGCCAAGGCGGCAGCCGCCGCGACGGGCATTCCGCTCCCCTCCCGCATCGCCAGTCCGCCGACCAGAAGCGGCACCACCTGGATCAGGGCGTAGGCGACGGCATCGGCGTCGGCCTTGCGCGTCGCCGCAAGGCCGGCATGGGCGGACAAGGCGCGCAAGGTCGACACCGCCCGATCCACCACCCAGGCCCCGGCTCCCAGCAGGCGAAGCTGCGGCAGGCTGACGGCGGCCAATTCCAGCCGGTGCCAGGAGGACGCCGCAGCCACCCGTTCCGTTCGCTGCGAACGGTCGGATCGGCGCAGAAGCCACGCACGCATCGCCCCGCCCGCGGCGGCCACGCATCCGCCCGCCAGCGCCGGCCATGGGGCGGCCCAGGCCATCGCAGCCACCGCCGGTGCCAGCCGGATCAACGCCTCGGTCATCGCCTGACGACGGGCGACCGCCCACTGCATGGCGGTGACCCCATCATGCAGCCGTTCCTCCTGGACGCTACCCGGGACAGTGCGCTGCAATCCCGGCGGAACTGCGAAAAGGCGCTCCCAAATCACGGCATGCAGCGCAAGGTCCGACACCGCGCCCGAACGGGCCGAGGCGATCCGCCGGACCCGCTCGCACAATCCGGCGGCCACAGCCGCAAGCAGGAGAACCGCGGCAAGGGAACCGAGCGCCGCCGCACCGCCCGCCATCGCCGTCCCGCCCAAGAGAAGCATCGCCGCAGCCGGCAGCACGGCCGCGACGCCGGCGCACAGCGCCGCCATCAGGGCCAGAATCCGGTCCCCGCGGCCGTCGGCCAACGCAAACCCCTGCCACCGCGCAGGCGTCAACGGCGCAGGCCCACCGGTTCGGACCGGCGCACAGGCATCGGCGGAGAGGGTTGCGGCAAGAACGGCGTCCACCGGACGGGATAAGCCGGCGGCATCCTCCGCGCGATAGCCGCAACGGCCGTCGGGACGCAGCAGGACCGGTTCGCCGTCGGCACTCCTGAACCCCACGAGCGGCCCATGGTCACGCTCCCACCATGGCACCGTCCCCCGGCGGCCGGGCCGCAGCCTGACCCGGCGCAGGCGCAGTCCGAAAGCCGGCGCCGCCACGCGCAGTTCCGCTTCCCCGCCGCCGCTGCGGATCAGGCGGCGCAGCCCATGCTCCATGCCGCGCTGGATCACCGTACCGTCTCCGATCCGGCATTCGACGGATCGAGCCGCAACCGATGGTCGCAGCCCTCCAGCGTCGCCGGGCGCCGGCTGGTCACCAGGACGACACGGTCCGACCGCGGCAGCCGGTCGAGAATTCGACAGGCCAACGCCGGTTCCAACGCATCGAGAGCCTCATCGATCACGAGCAGGATCGGATCGCGCAGCAGCGCCCGGGCCAGGGCCAGCCGGCGCCGTTGCCCCCCGCTGAGTTCCGGGCCGCCATCGCTCAGCGCCAGGGCAAGGCCGCCGCGCGGCTCCAGGTCGCTCCACAGCCCGACCTGCTCCAATGCCGCCACCAGCGATCCGTCCCTCAAGCCTCGGTCGCCGACTTGCAGGTTTTCCGCGACGGTCCCGACGGTGACCGGGCTGGAACGGTCGACCAGAACAACCGCGCCGGGACAATGGCGCGCAACCGTCGCCACCGGCACGCCGTCCAGCAGGATGCTGCCGGACGACGCGTCCAGCAGACCGCAGGCGAGCTTGGCCAGTACCGACTTGCCGGAGCCGGAAAGACCGTCCACCCCCAACATTTGCCCCGGTTTCAGCCGCAGATCGATACCGGAAAGGACCGGCGGCGCCAGCGGCGACGGTCGGAACCCGGCCGCCTGGAAGCACAGGCGCGCCGCCGGCCGCCGCATCGAACAGGGAAGCTCGGCTTCGGTCGCGACCACCTCCGCGTCGTCCAGCCGATACAGGGCGGCTTTCAGATCCTTGATCGCGGCTCCGGCGCTCCTCAACCGTGAAATCGGCCGGTGCGCCGCCAACGCCAGTGCCGCAAGCGTCACCACCCCGCCAGCCCCGATCCGGCCCGCGGCAACGGCAGCGATTCCCGCCAGCAGAGCCAATCCGACACCGCTGGCGCCGAGGCCGATGAGGGTCGCTGTCAGACCCGCGTGAACGGCGACGGCCCTTTGTCCGGCGACGGTCTGCGCGGCATGACGTCCGGCGAGTTGCGCCAGCAATTCGCCGTCACGCCCGCCCATCCTTCGGCTGTCGAGGGTCGTGAGGGTTCCGCCATCCGGCACCAGCGGCATCGGCTCTCCCGGCCGCGCAATGACGCCGCCGCGCCGAAGATGCGCCAGGCCAAGCGCCGCCAGCGCCGGCACGATGGTGAGCGTCAGCACCACCCCGGCCTGGGGATCGATCCACAGCGACGCCGTGACGGGCAAGACCAGCAACGGAAGCTCCACCAGAGCCATGACGGCGCCGATGTGCCGCTGAAGCGTCCTGCCCGCCAACGGCACCCCCAGCACCTGCGCCGGGGCCCGCCGGGCGAACCAGGTTGGAGAAAGCCGCCTCAGCCGTTCGAACGCCTCGGTGGAAACATCATCGGCCAGCCGTTCGCCAAGGCAGGCGGCCAGCCTGCCCGAACTCCATTCACCCGCGATTGCGGCGGTCAGGACCACGGCCAACGGGATCGGAGCGGCAAGACCGTCGGCCCAGTTCCCTGCGGCGAGTGCCGCCCCGACCCCCGCCGCGCGGGCGAACATCGCCGACAGCATGACGGCGGCGACGATTCCCCAGCACGGCACGAGCCGCTTGGCCAAAGCCAGACCCACCGTCGGCGGACGCCAGCCATCCGTCGAGGCCCGCTTGGCGGGGTTCGACGGCTCGATGGTGATGACGATGCCGGTGAAGGATTCCTCGACCTCGTCCCAATCCATGACATGCGGCCCGCGGGCCGGATCGTTGACCAGGAGCCCGTCGTGGGTTTCAGCCTCGACCACCAGGAAATGGATGAATCGGCTGTGGGCGATCAGCGGGAAGCCGAGCGTCGACAAGCCGTCCGGCTCCTTGCGAAAGGCGCGGGCGACCATGCCGTGGTCGCGGGCGATGCGGACCAGGGTACGCGCATTGACGCCAAGCCTGGTCGATCCCGCTTCAGCCCGCAACCGCTCCAGCGGCACCGGCCGGCCATGATGCGCCAGCATGATGCCGAGCGCCGCCAGACCGCATTCCGCGGTTTCGCCCTGGCGCAGTTCCGGCGTCGCCGTCTGCCGCCGGCCCTGGCGGACCGGCTTCGATGATATGGCTTTGAACATTCCTGGAAGACGGTCTAAGCAGGTTTTCCGAGCCCGCCCATGTGTGGGCGGAGTTCGGAAAACCTGCCTAGTCCCGGAAGGTGAAGCCACGGGGCTTACCGCCGGGCGGCCCGATTCTCCTCAGCCGAAATGCGCACGGCCCGCATCGCGCTTGTCCAAGGAGGGCGGGGGAATGAAGCCGCCGGCAACCAAGTCCAACTCCTCGTCGCTCAGTTCGGTATGGCTGTCGTCGGCCGGAATGGCAATCAGGTCACCATTCACCTCGGTCAGACGCATCGGCACCGGAAGATCGACATCGTAGTGGCGCTTGATCGCCGCATTCAGGTCGGCCTGAGCCTCTGCTCGGAAGACCTCGTCGGTCTTCAGCCGCTCTGCAAAGGCAGCGATCGCGTCCTGGCCGTACAGTTGTTCCAATTCGGTGCCGTTCATCTCGGACAATGCTCCTGTTGGCAGTGGGATGAAAGAGGGGGAAGGGGTGAAGACAGTCCGGTGGCCGCCGCGGTTGCGAATGCCGTTCGGCGATCATGGGGAGCCGAGGGCAATCTCGCGGGTCATCTCGAAGGTCTCGTCCACCCGCAGCGAAATCGGCGCGAAGCGGCGGCGCACCAGCGCCATCATCCGGGGGAATATCGTGCCGAACATGGCGATGGACGTCGGTCCGAAAGCCGCGACCTGCCGGGCGTAGGCATGCCAATAGGCACCGACCAGCACGCCCGTGTGCCAGAGGTGTCGCGCCAGATAGGCACTGCGGTAATCGATCGCCGGCCGGTCGCGATAGCCGTCGATCGGCACGCGGTCCGTCCGCTCCGCCAGCACCCAGCCGACCAGCACACCCTGCCGCCGCACCGCGATGGAGCAGGCGGGCTCGATCCGCTCCGCCCGCAAGTCGGGGTGCATCAAGGGCAGATGATCGGGTTCGGCAGCCAGCGCGGCGATGGCGGCACGGTCGTCGACGTCCGGCGACCGCCAGGATTCGAAGCTGAATCCTTCGGGATCCCGCAGCCGTCCGGCCACCGACGGCCAGCGGGCGACCGCTTCGACCATCCGCGCTGCCTCCCCCATGGTCCAGACCTGGGTCAGGCGCGGCGGTGTCCAGCCGGCAGCCGACAGGGTCGCGGCCAGGGCTGCACCCTGCGGCAGCTTGTCCGAAAATCCGGCGCGCAGGCTGGTCGCGCCGGCTTTGGCTGCGGTCCTTTCCCATTCCGCGGCCAGCGACCGGCCGATGCCACGGTTGCGCAGGCTGCGCGCGACCTTCAGCGACAGCAGCCTCGCCACACCATCGCCGGCCTGCCCCAGGGCCAGCCCGACCGGCAACCCGCCGATCGTGGCGCCCACGGCGACCCATGGCGGCGAGAGCCGTTCCAGAACCGGAGCCAGACGGGGAAAACCGAGCGGGGCGAAGGCGACCGCACTGCCGGCAAGCGGCGAGATGCGAAGGCCGGCGATCACGGAAACATCGGCAGGCGACAGGAGATCCGCAGCAGCCATCAGCCGGCCGGCCCCCGGTGACGCGCCACATCGCCCTCGTCCGTCCCGACCGGTATCCTCACGTCCGCAACTCCAACAAAACGCCCTCTCGAAGACACCGGCATCCAGTGAAGTCTGCTGGACAACCCAGATGCTCCCTAACCATTATGCGCGCGAAACAACGAGGTGCAAGCAAGAAGGCGTGTCAGGATGGAAACGGATTTGTTTCATCTTCTTAATAGTATTTCTTGCATTGCAGCCTCGGCGCCTACGCAAAATCCTTCGGAACCAGGGCCCAGATGACTCAGCTTGGACGTGAACCGCAGAGCGCCGAGCGGCTTTTCCGGCGTGAAGCGCTGGAACGGCTGTCGACAACCGAGGATTTCGACCAGCCGCCGACCTTGGCCAACCCCTGCGGGCTGCGGCTGCAATTGGCGCTCGCCGCCTTGTGCATCCTGGCCGCGGTCGGCGTCCTGGCCCTGGTCGGCGCCTGATCCCCGTCACCGCTGGTGGTAGAGAGAAGCCCTGGAACGGAGCTCCTGGTCGATCGCGATCATGCGAGGGAAGCCGGCGCCGAATTCCCGAAAAAGAAGCCCCCTCTCCGCGGGTGCGGAGAGGGGGCAAGGTCGGGAGGACGCCCCGAGAGGAAATGCAGAGGGGGAAGTATCAGGCGTGCGCGCCCGCCCCCTGTGCGGCAGGCTTCGGAGCCGTCTCCGCTGCCGCCGTGACCGGCTTCTTCAGGATGCGCAAGGCCACGGCGGTCACCACGGTGCCGACCACCAGCGCCACCACATAGCCCAGCAGATGCGTCACCGCGTTGGGGATCGGCAGGACGAAGACGCCGCCATGGGGTACCTTCAGCTCCGCACCCACCGCCATCGACATCGCACCGGTCAGGGCGCCGCCGATCATCAGCGCCGGAATGACGCGCAGGGGATCGCGGGCGGCGAAGGGAATGGCGCCTTCGGTGATGAAAGCGATGCCCAGGACCGCGGCGGCGTTGCCGGCCTCGCGCTCCTCATGGGTGAAGCGGTCGGCGAACAGCTTGGTGGCGAGCGCCAGACCCAGCGGCGGCACCATGCCGGCGGCCATGGCGGCGGCCATCGGCGTATAGACCTGGGAGGCGATCAGGCCGGTGGAGAAGGCATAGGCGGCCTTGTTGACCGGACCGCCCATGTCGAAGGCCATCATCGCCCCGATCAGCAGGCCGAGCAGGATGGCGCTGCTGCCCTGCATGCCCTTCAGCCAGGCGCTCATCCAGGCCAACGCCTCGGCGACCGGGGTGCCGACGACATAGATCATCAGCAGGCCGGTCAGCAGAGAGCCCAGCAGCGGCAGGATCAGCACCGGCTTCAGCCCTTCCAGGTTGCGGTGCAGCTTGATATGCCGGTTGAGGAAGGCGGTGCCGTATCCGGCGATGAAGCCGGCGACGATGCCGCCCAGGAACCCGGCGCCGATGCTGCCGGCCAGCATGCCGCCCACCATGCCGGGGGCGATGCCGGGACGGTCGGCGATCGAATAGGCGATGTAGCCGGCCAGCGCCGGCACCATCAGGGCGAAAGCCCCCTTGGCACCGATCTGGAACAGGGCATAGCCCAGCGTGCCGGCGTTGGACTCCTCGTAGACGTAGATGCCGCCCAAGGCGAAGGCGAGTGCGATCAGCAGGCCGCCCGTCACCACGAAGGGCAGCATGAAGGACACGCCGGTCATCAGGTGCTTGTAGGGGCCGGTGCGCTGGGCCGAGCGTTCGGCCTTGCCGGCGGCGACGGCGTCGGCCAGCGGGGTGCTGGGAGCGCCATGCGGCTTCGCCTCGGACAGGGCGCGGTTGACCAGGGCCTTGCCGTCGTTGATGGCGGGCTTGGTGCCGCTCATGAACACGCGCTTGCCGGCGAAGCGGGACAGGTCGATCTGGGTATCGGCGGCGATCAGGACGAGGTCGGCCTCGCGGATCTCCTCGTCGGTCAGCGTGTCGCGCGCACCGACGGACCCTTGCGTCTCCACCCGGACCTTGTGGCCCAGCGCGGTGGCCGCCTGCTGGATGCCCTCGGCCGCCATGAAGGTGTGGGCGATGCCCGTCGGGCAGGAGGTGATGGCGACGATCCTGCGCGGGCCGGCGGCAACGGCCGGGGCGGCGGCGGGATTGCCGGACGCGGAGCCGCGCGCCTTCTCCAGCACGGCGCCGGGATTGCCCAGAACCTCGTCCAGCGTGGCGGAGCTGCGCTTCAGCCCGGCGAAGCGGCCGTCGTTCAGGTCGCCGCTGCCGACGAGGATCACGCCGTCCGCCGCCGGCAATGCCGCGGCGTCGAACGGGGATTGGATGCCGAGGCTGGTGCGGATCTCCACCTGGATGCGATGGCCGGCGGAAGCCGCCGCCTTGCGCAGGGCCTCCGCCGCCAGAACGGCCTGGGTGGTGAGATCGCCCGCCGCGATCACGGCCAACAGGTTCGCCATTGTTTCCTCCTGGCGGGTTCGTCCCCGCGCCTGTCACTGTGTTGAATCTCGTCGAACGCCGCACGACCGCTCAGCCAAGCGCGGTCAGCCCCACCTGTGCAGCGAGCGACCGGACCGTCGCCGAATCGGGCAGGTTGGGACCGAAGCAGCCGAGTTTGGCGGCGGCGAAGGCGACCGACAGCCGAGCGACGTCCTCCAGCCCGCCGTCCTGCTGGAAGGCGGCGATCAGCCCCGCCACCATTGCGTCGCCCGCCCCGACGGTGCTCAGCGCGTTGACCGGCGGCAGCCGGCCATGCAGCGCACGGGCGCCCTGCGAATCGCTGCCGACGAACAGCGCGCCCTCCGCGCCCAGCGACACGACCACCACCGACACGCCGCGCCGGTGCAGGCCGCGTGCCGCCTCCAGAAGATCGGCATCGGTCGGCAGCGGCCGGCCGGCCCAATCCTCCAGCTCGTGCCGGTTGGGCTTGATGCAGTGGGGCAGCGCGCCGGTGGAGGCCAGCGCCGCCGCCAGCGGCGCTCCGCTGCCGTCCAGCACGACCCGGGCGCCGGCATGCGTGAAGTCGGCGGTCAAGGTGGCATAGGCCTCGGCCGGCAGCCCCTCGGGCAGGCTGCCGGCCAGCAGGACCAAGGTGCCCGGTTCCATCAATCTCCGGACCGTCTCCTGCACCCGGCTCAGCGCGCCGGCATCGGCGTTGAGCCCCGGCAGGTTGATGTCCGTGGTGTCGTTGGCGGCGAGGTCGGCGATCTTGATGTTGACGCGCGTCTCGCCCGGCAGCCGCAGGAAGGCGTCGGCAATGCCCTTGGCCTGGAACAGCGCCTCGAAGGGTGCCGCGTTTCCGGCGCCGAGCAGGCCGGTGGCGACCACCGGCGTACCCCAGTCGGCAAGGCAGCTGGCGACGTTCACCCCCTTGCCGCCGGCATTGTGGCGCACCGCCTTGGCACGGTGGACGCTGCCCGGCTTCAGCGCCTCGACCGTGATGGTCTGGTCGATGGCGGGGTTCAGCGTGACGGTGATGACGGGCTTGGAAGCCGCGAGTTGGTCGCTCATGACGCACCGCCCTCCAAGGCGCGCACCTCGTCGGAGGAGTCGCAGTCGAGCGCGCGCTGGGCGAGCGCCCGCAGCCCGACGAGATCGCTGTCGCGCAGACGGTCCTTGACGCCGGGAATGTCGCGCGGCGTCATCGACAGCTCGCGTACGCCAAGGCCCGCCAGCAGGGCGGCGCCGAACGGGTCGCCGGCGATGCCGCCGCAGACGCCGACCCAGCGGCCGTGCTTTTCGGCCCCTTCCACCGTCAGGCGGATCAAGCGCAGCACCGACGGGTGCAGGCTGTCGGCCTCCGCCGCCAGTTCGGGGTGCTGGCGGTCGATGGCCAGCGCGTATTGCGTCAGGTCGTTGGTGCCGATGGAGAAGAAATCGACGTGGCGGGCCAGGACGTCGGCCTGGATGGCGGCGGCCGGCACCTCGACCATGATGCCGAGCGGCACCGCCGGGGCGTCCAACTCCGCCCGGATGCGGTCGCAGACGGCGCGCAGCGTCTCGATCTCGCGGAGCGTGGTGATCATCGGGAACATGATCAGCAATGCGCCCGGCTTGGCTTCCTTGGCGGCGCGGTAGAGGGCGCGCAGCTGCGGGTCCAACAGTTCGGGATGACGCAGCAGCAGCCGGGCGCCGCGCACGCCGAGGAACGGGTTCTCCTCATGCGGCAGCTGCAGGTGCGGCACCTGCTTGTCGCCGCCGATGTCGAGCGCCCGGACGATCAGCGGACGGCCGTCCAGCGCCTCCAGCATGGCGCGGTAGGTCTGGTACTGCTCCTCCTCGCTCGGCGCATCGCCGCGCTCCAGGAACAGGAACTCGGTCCGCATCAGCCCGACGCCCTCGCCACCCTGCGACAGGGCCATCGCCACCTGATCGGGACGGTTGACGTTGGCGCCGATCTCCACCGTATGGCCGTCGCGGGTGCGGGCGGGCAGGCTGCGCCGTTCCTCCTGCTGGGCCTTCTTGATGCGCTGCTCTTCGATCCAGCCATGGGCGGCGGCGAGGGCGGCGGCCGAGGGCTCCAGATATAGCCGGCCGGATTGGCCGTCGAGGATGGCGGTGGTGCCGTCGGCAAGCCCGGTCAGCGCCCCGCCACCCGCCACCATCGCCGGCAGGCCCAGCGTGCGCGCCAGGATCGCGGTGTGGGAAGTCGGGCCACCCTGCGCCGTCGCCAGACCGATCACCCGCCCCATGTCGAGCGCCGCGGTGTCGGATGGCGACAGGTCGTCGGCGACCAGGATGCAGGGCGTGTCCGGCAGGTCGCGGATCGAGCCGCCGCGCAGGTCCGGATCGATGCGGGTCAGCACCCGGCGGCCGACGTCGCGCAAATCGGCGGCGCGCCCGGCCAGCACCGGATTGGGGTTGGCGGCCAGCTTGGCGGCGCTGCGCTCCACCGCCTCGTTCCACGACCAGCCGGGCCCATGCCCCTCCACCATCAGCTGGCAGGCCAGCGTGATGACGTCGGTGTCGTTCAGAAGCTCCGCCTGCGCGTTGAAGATTCCCGCCTCGGCCGGCCCGAGGCGGCGGGCGGTGTCGTCGGCCAGAGCCTTCAGTTGTTGGCGGGTCAGGTTCAGCGCCTCGTGCAGGCGATTGCCGCCTTCCAGCAGCGGGACCGGGCGGTCGGGAACCGTCAAATCGGCCTTCGGCATCACATGGACCGGGCCGATGGCAAGGCCCGGGCTGGCGCCGATGCCGGCCAGCACCGGCATTTCGCGGCCCCTGTCCGCATCGCCGGCGGCCGGCGGGATCCAGCCCTGCACCACGGCCTTCGCCTTGCGTGCCGCGGCGGCGGCGTCCGCCTTCTCCCGCGCGCTCAGGCCGGTGATGGTCGCCCTCAGCCGGTTCAGCACCGCGCGCGCGTCGGGACCGTCGGCGGACACGGTGATGCGGTCACCGGGGCGCAGGCCGAGCTGCAGCAGCGCCACCAGCGTCTTGCCGTCGGCGGCCTCGCCGCCATGGCGGACACGGACCCGGCCGGATGCCGCACGGGCGGTCTCGACCCAGGCGGCGGCGGGACGGGCATGCAGGCCGGTCGGATAATCGACCACCCACTCGAAGCTTTCCGCGAGATCGCCGGCGTCGGACGCAGGCGTGGCCGGCGCGGCGGCCTCGTCCGACAAGGCGGCAACAAGATCGGCGGGATCGCCGGTGGTGAACAGGGCGTTCAGCCGCGCCTCGTCCTGCATCAGGCGGGTCAGCCGGCGCAGGATGGCGATGTGGGCATCGGACTGGGCGGCGATGGCGACCACCAGGCGGGCAGTCTGCCCCTCATTCCAGACCACGCCGTCCGGCACCTGCAGGATGGCGATGCCGTTGCGGCGGACGAGGTTGCGGTCGTCCACCATGCCGTGCGGGATGGCCACGCCGTGACCGAGGAAGGTGTTCGCCACGGACTCGCGCCGGATCATGCTGTCGGCATAGGCGGGATCGATGCAGCCCGCGGCGATCAGCAGCTGCGCCGCCTCGCGGATCGCCGCGTCCTTCCCGGCCGGGGCGGCGCCCAGGCGGATCAGATCGGGGGGAAGGCTCAAGGGGTGCGTGTCGGTGACCATGGCGACCGTCTCCTCCGCATGTTCTTGTCTACGCTCTTGAGCCAAGTGAAAACGATTACAGTTCGGCTGTCAACGCTTGTTGCGTTGCAACACAATGGATTTTCTGGATGAATGGCTTGTCAGACGATCGGAAATGGGCGATGGTTCGGAAAAGTCGTTGAAAACGTTTTCAGTTATCGCCCTGCCCTAGCCATCCGGGTTCGGCACCGCTAAGGTCGCCTCCCCCAGTCGGGGCATCCTCCACACGATCGGTCTGGACATGAGCCTTTCGGGAAAAGCCGCCGGCATCAAGGACGTGGCCCTGGCTGCCGGCGTGTCGGTCGCCACCGTGTCGCGCGTGCTGGGCAACGGACCGGTCAGCGAAGCGCTGCGCAAGCGGGTGGAGGACGCGGTGCGCGCCACCGGCTATCGCCCCAACCTGTCGGCGCGACGGCTGCGCTCGCAGCACTCGCAGACCATCGGGCTGGTGGTGTCGGACATCCGCAACCCCTTCTTCACCGCCGTCAGCCGCGCGGTGGAGGATGCGGCCTACCGCGCCGGCATGCGCGTCATCCTGTGCAACAGCGACGAGAATCCGGAACGCGAAGAGCTGTACCTGCGCCTGATGCAGGAGGAGCGGATCACCGGGCTGATCTTCGCCCCCACCCGGGCGACGCTGGACCGGCTGGACGGGCTGGATCTCGACTTTCCCGTCGTGCTGATCGACCGCAACGCCCCGGCCACCCGCCACGACGCCGTGGTCCTGGACAACCCGCGCGCCGCGGCGATGCTGGTGGAGCACCTCCATGCCCAGGGCTATCGCCGCATCGCCGGCCTGTTCGGCAATACCAGCACCACCGGCCAGGAGCGGCATGAGGGCTACCGCGCCGCGATGACGGCCCGCGGCCTCGTCCCGGCCGCCCGCTTCCTCGCCCCCCATGCCGACGCGGCGGAAGAGGCGGTGGTGGATTGGATGGCCGGGAGCGACCGGCCGGAAGCCTTCATCGTCAGCAACAGCCTGTTCCTGATGGGTGTGGTGAAGGCCGCCCGGCGGCTGAAACTGCCGATCCCCGACGGGCTGGCGGTCGCCGGATTCGACAACGAGCCCTGGACGGAACTGGTCGGCCCCGGGCTGACGGTGATCGAGCAGCCGGTGCAGGACATCGGCCAGTCGGCGATGACGCTGCTGTTCGAACGGCTGGAGGCGCCGGACCGCCCCAGCCGCCGCCTCGTCCTGGGCGGCACCTGCATCGTGCGCGGCTCGACCGCAGCGCGGATGGCAGAGGCCGGCTGAAAAGGCCGGTCGAAGGAGCCGGCTGACGATCCGACCGGGTTCGGGGCGCGCGACGGCGGGCCGCCCGGCCATGCTCGCCAGCCATCACTCAAGACCGTGTCGGCCGCAGCCTTTCCCGAACCGCGCCGAACGGTCAGGCGTTGCCGTCATCATCGAATGGGCAGCACGGCAACCGCCGCACCCAGGAGCGGGGCGCAACGGCGCCCCCACCTCCCCTCCCGTGCGCAGGCGCACCGGCAAGGGACTACCCCCGATGCCGGGAAATGGTCGTCGCCGATAATCGACGCCCGAAAGATACGCTAGGGCTTCCAGTTCTCACCAACGGACGTTCAAAGAAAAATACTCCCCTGGTGTGCGGGAAGAACAGTTCCGAAAGCGGCGTTGACCGTCGTCCAACACCCCACTACCGTTCAGTTTGCAATGCACAACAAAAATGCTCGTCACAGCCAATAACGGCGAATGCCGATGATTGTTCATTTTTCCGGTAGATTTAGGCGAGACAGAATAATGTTGATGAATTCAACAATTGTTCAGAGAAGAATGTAAGGCGACACCGTTCGCCCTGGATTGCATCCAAGCCTGCAATCGGACCGGGAAGCGGAATCCGGAGGATACGCGGTGCGCACACTTCATGGGCATCAACGGGGATGAAGGCACGATGCTGAAAGGTCTGGCCGGACTGAAGGCGGCGGCCGCAAAGCCGAACAGCTTCGCACGCCATGGCGTGGCGACTGTGCTCGTCACTGCCGCCACGATGGCGTTGGGGCTGCTGACGGGAATCCTCGTCGCCCGCAGCATCGGCCCGGAAGGGCGCGGGGCGCTGACCTCGGTCCTGACCACCGTGCAGATGCTGGGCTGGCTGTTCGCCATGGGCTGCGGCAAGGCGGTCACCTACACGCTGTCGCGGGATCATTCCGCGGGCGGGCGGCTGCTGAGCACCTGGACGCTGATCCTGCTGCCGCTGGCGGGACTGGCGATCGGCACCGGCTATCTGCTGCTGCCGCTGCTGCTGGCCGCGCAGCCGCCCGAGACGCTGGAACTGGCGCGGCTCTACCTTCCGATGATCGCCATGGCCCTGCTGTCGGAATTGATGCTGGGACTGATCCTGGGCGACCAGGACTTCCGCAGCTTCAACGCGCTGAACTTCCTGCAGCCGGCCGGCGTCGCCGTGGTCTATGTGGCCCTGTGGGCCGCCGGACGTTTCACGGTGGAGGCCGCCGTCATCGTGCAGGCGGCGATGAGCACGCTGGTGCTGGCGGCGGCGACGGCTCTGCTGATCCGCCGCCACGGCCTCGCCCGACCCGACCCGGCGCTCGGCCGGAAGAGCCTGTGGTACGCCTTGCGCACGCACGGCGACGTGGTGGGCGGCGTCATCACCCAGCGGCTGGACCTGCTGATCATTCCGGCCGTCCTCTCGGCCAAGCAGGTCGGGCTCTATGCCCTGGCGACCAGCCTGTCCTGGCTGATCGTCAGCCTGTCCAGCGCGCTCGCCACCGTGGTGATGCCCGCCGCCACCCGCCGGGGCCGGTCGGGACGAGAGCTGGTGCTGAACAGCCTGCAGGCGACCTTCGCCATCGGCGGCCTGCTCGGCGGCGGGCTGTTCGTCTTCGCAGACATCGCCATCTCGCTGGTCTATGGCCCGTCCTTCGCCGACAGCGCGCTTCCGCTGCGGCTTCTGCTGCCGGGGGCCGTGCTCTACGCCGCCGCGGCCATCCTGCTGAACGGGCTGTATGCCGAAAACCGGCCCTTCACCGCCACCCTGGCCAACCTGCTGGGCATGGCGGTCACGCTGGGCGGCCTGATCCTTTTCCTGAACAGCGGCGGGATCCTGGCTGCGGCCATCGTCTCGACGGTCGCCTACACACTGGTGTTCGCCGCCGCCGCAACGCTCTACCGCCACGCGACCGGCCTGCCCTGGCGCGTCTTCCTGCCCGATCCGGCGCTGCTCGCGGCCTTGCCGCGGCGCCTGCTCACCAAGCCGTCTCCGGTGGCCGCCGCTCCGGCCAACCCCGCAGGCAAATGACTGAACCCACGGGTATTGCCCCACAGCAATCGAGGGATCCGCAATGCGACTGTCGCTCTTGACGCCCGAATACCCACCCGGCGAAAAGCTCGGCGGTATCGCCACGCACACCCACACGATGGCCCGCGCCCTGGTGCGGCTGGGACATGCCGTGCAGGTGGTCACCCCGTGGAAAGCCGGCGGCCGACCGGCCGGAATCACCATCGAGGACGGGGTAACGGTGCAGCGCGTCGATCCGGGTCCGCGCCTGCACGCCGTGCTGGACCGGTTCCGGACCAACCGCCGGCTGGCCGATGCCGCGCGCTCCTTCCATCCCGACGTGGTGCATGCGGCCGAGTTCGACGCCGATGCCTGGTGGCTGACCCACTTCGGCAGCATTCCCGTGGTGACGCGGCTGGCGACCCCGACCGGGCTGGTGATGGACACCAACATGCAGCCCTGGGTGCCGCACACCCATCTGCTGAACGCGCTGGAGCGCGACCAGACCAGGCGAAGCGCGGCGATCTACGCCTCGACCCGCGCCATCGCCCGGCGGGTGGCCGATTACTGGCGCATCCCGCCGGAGATGATCCAGGTCATCCCCAACAGCATCGACCTCGCCGCGGTCGCGGCGAACCGGACGGCGGAACCGCCGATCGGGCTGCCGGGGCGCTTCATCGCCTTCTTCGGCCGGCTGGAGGGACGCAAGGGCATCGCCACCCTGGGCCGCGCCATTCCCGGCGTCCTGGCGGCCAACCCCGACCTGCACCTGTTGATGATCGGCGGCGAGGATCCCGCGAGCGCCGCCATCATCGACCAGTTCCGGCGCGACGTGGCACCGGTGGCCGACCGCGTCCATTTCACCGGCGCCCTGCCGCGCAACGATGCGCTGGCCGTGGTGGCAAGGGCGGAGATGGCGGTCGTGCCATCCCTGTGGGAAAGCTTCGGCTTCGTGGTGGTGGAGGCGATGGCGCTCGGCGTTCCGGTGGTCGCCAGCGACTGCGGCGGCTTTCCGGAGATCATCGAGCATGGCCGCACCGGCTGGCTGGTCCCGCCGGGAGAGGCCGAGCCGCTGCGCGACATGCTGATCGCCCGGCTGGCCGACCGCGACGGGCTGAAGGCCGCCGCCGCGGCCGGGCTGGAGCATGCGAAGACCTTCGACGTCGACCTCGTCGCCGCCCGGGTCGCGACCCTGCTGGAGAATGCCAGGGCGGAGCGCTCGCAGGCCGCCGGATCCGGCATCTACAACAACGGCTACCGCCGCCATTTCCGCCCCGACCACCCGACCACGCCCTTCTACCGCATCTATGACGAGAAGCGTCGCGCCGTGGCGGCGGAGCTGGAACGGCTGCCGCGGATGCGCATCCTCGACGTCGGCGGCGGGTATGGCCGCATCACCGGCCCCTTCGCCGGCCAACACGATGTGACGCTGGTCGACATCTCTCACGAGATGCTGGCCGAGGCGAAGGAGCGTTTCCCGGCCCTCACCGTCCGGCAGGCCGACGCCCGAAAGCTGCCCTTCCCGGACGACAGCTTCGACCTCGTCATCGCCATGGACCTGCTCTGCCACCTGCCGGATCTGGAGGCCGGGGTGCGCGAGCTGCAGCGGGTGGTCAAGCCCGGCGGCCGGATCGTCTGCGACACCACCAACGCCAACCCGCTGTGGGTGGTCGCCTATCCCGGCTACTACCGCTGGCGGCCCGACCGGCTGCTGGCGACCATGCGCTGCCATGGCGTCCTGCCGGAATGGAAGGCGCTGGTCCGTCATCACTGGGCGCCGGAAATGCGCAAGGCCATCGCCGCCACCGGCCTGACCCTGCAGAAAACCGATCATTTCGGGCCGCCGGGGGTGGCGAAATGGCATCTGTGGTGGTGTCGGCGCGGCGGCAAGGGCTCGGAGGGACACGCATCGTGACCAAGCCGCCCCTGCTCCTCTTCCTCGCCCATGGCGGCGACCCGCACCGCGTCGCCATCGCTCCGGTTCTTGCCGCCGCTGCCGAACGCGCCGGCTGGACCTTCGACCTCTACTATGACGGGCGGCGCAGCGGCCGGCATTTCGGCGGCTGGGAGGACGGCAACCGCACCGAGGCGACCGGCACCGGCAGCCTGATGGCCGGCGGCCGGCACCTGGACCATGCGCTGTGGCTGACCACCCGTTACCGCGTGGTGGCGCTGGGCGACCCGGCCTCACCGCTGTGGCCGGTGGTGGAGGCCGGCGGCGACTGCGCCCTGCGCAGCGCCGACCCGGCCGCCATCTTCGAGGCCGCCTTCCGCCTGCTGGGCCAGCCGATCCCCGACCGGGTCGCGGTGCTCGACATGGCGCCGCAGACCCCGCTCGGCATCGTCGCGGCCCCGTTCCTCTACCCGCAGCTGATGGCGGAGCCGTGCCTCGGCATCGATGTCGGCGCGGATGCCGGGCTGCGGCAACGGCTGGAGGCGCTGGGCTGCGTGCACTTCACCGGCCACTGCGTCGACCCGGTGCGCGCCCGCGGCTTTCCCGGCGGGCTCGACGCCGTCGATGGCAAGGTGGCAGGGGAAAGCTACGCCAGCTTCAGCGTCGGCCTCGCCCGCCGCCATGCCGGCTGGGGCCGCGGCACCCTGCTGGGTGATCCCGATCTGATCGCCGCACAGCTGCCGCTGGCGTCGGCAAAGCGCCTGCTGCCGCTCTACGGCCGGCCGCAGACCGATGTGATCGAGCGCGCCGCCGATCTGATCCGGGCCGGGGCCGACCCGGTCTATGGGCGGCAGTTCGACGACCACGACTTCTTCGCCCTGGGCCGCCTGGGTCGCGGGCTGCAGATCGTCGACCCGGATCCGCCCTTCGCCAGCACGGCGGCGATCCCGCTGCGCATCCCGGATCCGCCGCGCCCCTTCACCGGCTACGAGCCCGACGACGCCACCCTGCGCCGCTGGGCGGCGGAGGGACGGGTGCTGACCACGCTGGTTCTGTGGTCCGGCATGATCCGCGAACTGCACTGCATCCCCCGCATCCTCGATCTGGTTGCCGCCACCGGCCTGCGCTGCGGGCTGGTGGTCACCGTCGACAGCCTGACCCAGTCCAGCCCCGCCGACCTCGCGCTGCTGTCGGTGCCGGAGGAACGCGGCGGCGTCCTGGGCCGGGTGGAACTCCTGCTGGGCAGCACCGGCCGCGGCGTCTGCGCCGAAGGCGAGATGCCGGACGGCGAACTCCACCGCCTGCTGGCCGGCGCCCGTGCGGAAATGGCGACGATGCTGCCGCCCGGGCTGATGCCGCGCGGCTGGTGGCCGCTGGTCGACTCCCCCCTCGTGCCGGGCCGGACGCCGCGCCTGCATTGGGACGAGGGGCGGCCGGTCCTGCGCATCTCGCCCCGGCCGCGCCCGTCGGAGTCTCCGACAGCCAGCGTCGAGGCGGCACCGGAGGGCACGGTCCGCAAGGCGCCGCCGCAGGCAAGCGGCCCGGCGATGGACGCCCGGCGCCTGATCGGCAACGCGCTGCGCCGCTACCGGCTCGACCGCTTCTACGAGGCATGGCGGCCTTACGACCGTGCCCGCCCAGGTCCGTTGCGGCCCGAGGTCGCCGCCGCCGTCCACTCCGCCGGCTTCGACTATATGTGGACCAAAGCGGGATTCGGCGCCGCCGAGGCGGTGGTGACCGACACGGGTTTCGTGGCGCTCCCCTTCACCGCCGGCGATTGGGACGGCTGGTCGCCCTTCTACACCATCCGCAACACCGCGCAGGTCCGGGCGGCCGAACGCCGCCTGACGCGCGGCGGCCGGCCGGGGTGGCTGGCGTCCAACATCGATTCCATCCTGTGGATGCTGCCAGGGGAAGTGCTGGAGAAGGGACGGGCGCTGTTCCAGGTCGCCCAACTCGTCGCCGGCGGCGGCGGAACCGGAACGCTGGTCAACGTCACGCCGAACACCGTCGCCCGCTATGCCCGCATCCTGGAGGAGGCGAAGGCGGAACGAGGCGCGTCCCTGCCCTCCGGCCTGTCGCCAACGCCATCCCAGGGTCTACCGCCGGGCCTGCCGCCCGAAATCCGCGGGACGTCCGCGCCGGACACGTCCTGTGCGCCCCGCCGCCACACCCGTGATCCGGCCGAGGTCGGCTGAGCCATCAGACGGCCCGCCGGGGCGATCCCGGGACCGCAAGGGCCGCATTGCTAATCCGAGCACCGTTCGCCCTGCACTGTTCGTCGAGAGGAAGGAGTTCAGCCCATGGACGCACCGGAACACCGATTGCCGCCGGGCTCGGCCGGTTTCCCCGCCGGCTTCGTGGCGCCGCCGGTCGGAACGGGCGCCGACAAGGTCAACATCGGCCGGCTGGCCCAGACGCTGTGGCGTCAGAAATGGCTGATCCTGGGGCTCACCCTGGTGCTGTGGCTGCCGGCGGTGCTCCTGATCAACGCGATGACCCCGCTCTACAGCGCCTTCACGGTCGTGGTGATCGACCCGCATTCGAACCGGGTCATCAACATCCCCTCCGTGTCGGAACCGATGGGTGTCTTCCTCGACACCGTCAACACCGAGGTCGAAATCCTGCGGTCCCGCGACCTCTCCCGCCGCGTCGTCGAGACGCTGAATCTCGGGCAGGAACCGGAATATGCGGCCGTCGTCGACAAGCCCGGCCTCCTGACCCCGGTGCTGGAGGAAGGCCGCGCCTTGCTGATGGACGCGACCGCCGCACTACCGGAGCCGCTGTCCGCCATGCTGACCCCGCCGCCACGCCCGGCCGCCCCGACCGGGAATACGGAGGAGATGGAAACGGCCCGCCTGATCTCCGCCTTCCAGAAAAACCTGCGCATCATCCCGGGCGTGCAGTCGCGCGCGATCCGCATCACGGTCGAGGCCAAGGATCCGCAGCTGGCCGCCCGTGCCGCCAACGCAGTCGCGGACGCCTACCTCGCTCTCCAGGTGGAGGCGAAGCGCAAGGCGACCCAGAACGCCAGCGAGTGGCTGCAGAGCCGGCTGGACGAACTGCGCCAGGACATGACCACCACCGGACGGGCGGCGGTGGAGGCGATGCGGTCCGAAAGCGGCATGGTGAAGGGCCGCGACGCCCCGCTGGTGAACGAGGAGATGTCGGCGCTGAACGCCCAGCTGGCGGAAGCACGGACCGCCCACGCCAACGCACAGGCCCGGCTGCGCCAGCTGCAGTCGGTGCAGCCGGGCAATCCCGAATCGCTGACCGGCACCGACATCGGCGGCGATCCGCTGATCACCGGCCTGCGTCAGCGCCAGACGGCGCTGAGCGCCCAGCTCGCGGAATTGCGCGCGCAATATGGGGATCGTCACCCGGCATTGGCCCGGCCCACCGCGGAACTGCGCGAACTCAACGCCGCCCTCGCCACCGAGGTGGATCGCGTGGTCCGCAGCCTGCGGGGCGAGGTGGAGCAGCAGGTCGCCAAGATCCAGAACCTCTCCCGCCGCTTGGAGACCCTGCGCACGGAATCCTTCGACAACCTGCAGGCCGACGTGCGGCTGCGCGAGTTGCAGCGGCAGGCCGACGCATCCGACGACAATTACCGCCGCGCCGTCACCCGCCTCAAGGAAACCCAGGTGCTCCAGGCGCTGGAGATGACGCCCGACGTGCGCATCGTGTCGGCCGCCGCCGTTCCGGTCGGACCGGTGGGACCGGGCAAGACGGTGCTGGCCGGATTGGCCGCGATCCTCTGCGGCGCCATCGCGACCGGCATCGCGCTGGTGCGGACCAGCGGGCAACGCGGCGTCTACAGCTCCCATCAGGTGGAGGCGGTCCTGGGCCTGCCGGCGGTCGGCATCGTGCCGATGCTGGGCCGAGGCCGGCGCTCCGCCGGAGCGGACGACGACCGCTATTCCAACACCGGCGGCGGCGATTTTGCCGAGGCGGTCTGGCGGCTCTGCGCCCGGCTGCATCTGGTCCGCAACGGGGCGGAGCCGGCCACCGCCAAGGGCGGCGAGGTGGTGATGCTGACCTCCTCCGTCGCCGGCGAGGGCAAGACGACGCTGGCGGTGGCGCTGTCCGCCTTCCTGGCCGACACCGGCCGCCGGGTCGTGATCGTCGACTGCGACACCCGGCGCCCCACCGTGCACCGGCTTCTGGGCGGCAATCGTCCGCCCAAGGGATTGACCGACCTGCTGGAAGGCGACGCGACCCTGGATCAGGTGGTGCAGGTCGACGACCGGCGCCGCGTGGCGGTGATCGCCGCCGGCCGGACGGTCGACCGTCCGCAGATCCTGCTCGGCTCGAAGGCCATGCTGTCGCTGCTGGTGGAGCTCGCCGAACGCTACGACGTCATCGTCCTCGACACGCCGCCGGTGCTGTCGGTGTCGGACGCGCTGATCCTGGCGCCCTTGGCCGACCGTGTCCTCTACGTCGTGCGCTGGGCGCGCACCGCCTCCAGCCTCGCCAGCGCCGGGATCAAGCAGGTGCGCCAGGTGGGCGGACGGATCGGCGGCGCCGTGCTGTCGATGGTCAATGCCCGCGAACACGCGAACCTCGAATACGGCACCCGCCCACCCAGCGGCCGCTCCTACCGCCTGCGCCGCATCGGCTGAGAGATGCCGCGGCGATGCGGGCGGTCGGTGATGACGAAAGCCTGTCCCTTCCGGGAGGACCCACCATGAAAGTCGCGATCGTCCATTACTGGCTCGTCGGGATGCGCGGGGGAGAGAAGGTCATCGAAGCCCTGTGCGAGCTGTATCCGGAAGCCGACATCTTCACCCATGTCTATCGGCCGGAACGCATCTCCCCCGTCATCCGCAGCCATCGGGTCACCACCACCTTCATCGACAGGTTGCCGATGGCCCACCGGATGTACCAGAAATACCTGCCGCTGATGCCGCTGGCGCTGGAGCAGCTCGACCTCAGCGCCTACGACCTCGTCATCAGCAGCGAATCCGGACCGGCCAAGGGCGTGCTGACGCGGCCCGACGCGCTGCATGTCTGCTACTGCCACACGCCGATGCGCTATGTCTGGAGCGGCTATCACGATTACCTGTCCTCGGCCGGGCCGATGATACGGCCGCTGATGCCCTATGCGATCCACCGGCTGCGGCAATGGGATCTGGCGACGGCGGCACGGGTCGACCGCTTCATCGCCAATTCCCACACGGTGGCCCAGCGCATCTGGCGGGTCTATCGCCGTGACGCGACCGTCATCCACCCGCCTGTCGAAACGAAGCGCTTCGCCACCGTCGAAGCTCCGGATGATGGGGGCGGAAGCGGCCATTACCTGTTCGTCAGCCAACTGGTCGCCTACAAGCGCGCCGACATCGCGATCGAGGCCTTCAACCGCATGGGCCGCAAGCTGGTCGTCGTCGGCGAGGGGGAGGAGTTCCGGCGGCTGAAGCAGATGGCCGGGCCGACGGTGGAACTGGTCGGCCATTGTTCCCCGGCCGAACTGGACCGCCATTATGCCGCCTGCCGGGCGCTGGTCTTCACCGCCAACGAGGATTTCGGCATCGTCCCGGTGGAAGCGATGGCCGCCGGGCGGCCGGTGATCGCGCTGAACCGCGGCGGCGCGACCGAAACGGTGCGGGACGGCCTGTCCGGCCTGTTCTTCGACCATCAGACGCCGGAAGCGCTGATCGACGCGGTCGAACGCTTCGAGGCGCAGGAACAGCGCTTCAACCCCGCCGCCATCAGGACCCACGCCGCCCGCTTCGACCGCGACGTGTTCAAGCTGCGCCTGCGCGAGACCATCGACAGCTGGATGAACGGCGAGGAAGCCTCCCTGCTTCCGGAGAGGTCCGCTGCGATCGGCAGCCGCGGACGGGAGCTGGCCCCGGCATGAGCCACAACGAGAGCCCGTCCCCCATGATTCGTCCGCCCATGGCCCGGCCATCCTCCCTGGTGCCGGTCGATCCGAGCACGGACGAGCGGCTCGGCGTCACCGTGGTCGTGCCGACCTACCGCCGGCCGGACCAGCTCGCCGGCTGTCTGGACGGGCTGGTCCGGCAGACCCTGGCACCGGTCCAGGTGATCGTCACCGTGCGCGACACCGATCCGGACTCCGCCGAGGTCGCCCGCCGTTACGATCCGGCCCTGCCGATCCAGGTCGTCGGCATCGATGCGCCGGGTCAGGTCGCGGCCATCAACCGCGGCCTGGACCATGCCCGCGGCGATGTCGTCGCCATCACCGACGACGATGCCGTTCCCCATCCCGACTGGGTCGAGCGGATCGAGGCTTGGTATCGCACCGATCCCCGGATCGGCGGCGTCGGCGGCCGCGACCATGTCTATCACGACGGCGTGCCGGAAACCGGAGCGGCGCCGATCGTCGGCCGGCTGCAATGGTTCGGCCGGGTCATCGGCAACCACCATCTGGGGGTCGGCCCGGCACAGGACGTGGACGTGCTGAAAGGCGCCAACTGGAGCTTCCGCCGCGCCGCGATCGCCGGAGACCGATTGAACACGCGGCTGCGCGGCAGCGGCGCCCAGGTCCGCAACGAGGTGGATTTCTGCCTGCGCCTGTCCCGCAAGGGCTGGCGGCTGGTTTATGACCCGCTGGTCGCGGTCGATCACTTCCCGGCCGTCCGCTTCGACATCGACCAGCGCGGCGCCGGCCATTTCCACCCGCTGGCGCAGGAGAACGCCGCCTTCAACGACACGCTGGCCCTGATGGCTCATTTCGGTCCGGCCAATCGTGCCGTTTTCGCCGCCTGGGCCGCGCTGGTGGGAACCTGCGAGTTTCCCGGACTGGCGCAATGGGGGCGGCTGAGACTGCGCGGCGACCGGCATGCCGGAGCGAAACTGCGGGCGACGCTGCGCGGCCGGCTGGCGGGACTGCGCGACTGGCGGGAGACACCGGCATGACCGCCGCCACCGCCGACATCGAGCGGAGTCATCACGGCGCGGGCCAGGGCGCAGGTCAGAGCGGGGGCCAGGGCGCGAGCGGCCTGCCGTCCTTGGACAGGCTGGCGGCGCCGGTCTTCTGGTTCCTGGTGGCGATGCCGGTGCTGATGGGCAAGGCAGGCCTGCTGGAGATCATCTTCCCGATCGGCGCCCTGACCGTCGGCGCGCTGCTGGTGACGCGCGACCCGGCCCGCTTCGCCGCCTTCACATGGTGGCTGTGGTTCCTGACGCCGGAGGTGCGGCGGCTGGTCGATTACCAGTCCGGCTGGAGCGTCATCAGCCCGATCATGGTGACGCCCTACATCGTCGGCGCCATGAGCTGGCTGGTGATCGCGCAATACCTGCCGATGCTGCGCTACCGTGCCTATTTCGGCTTCGTGCCCGTGATGCTGGGAATCTCCTACGCCTATGTCAACGGCATCACCCAGGCCGGCATGGCGGCGGCGACCTTCGCGCTGCTGAACTGGCTGGTGCCGGTGACGCTGGGGCTCTACGTCGCCCTGCACTGGCCGCTCTACCCGCAGATGCGCGACGCCGTGCTGCGCGCCTTCGTCCCGGGGCTGGCGCTGGTCGGCGGCTATGGCCTGATCCAGTATTTCATCATGCCGGCCTGGGACGCGCGCTGGCTGATCAATGTCGGCATGACCAACCAGGGCCTGCCGCTGCCGATGCAGGTGCGGGTGTTCAGCACGTTGAACTCGTCCGGCCCGCTGGCCTTCCTGCTGGTCACGGGGCTGGCCCTGCTGCCCGCGGCGCGCGGTGTCCTGGTCCCGGTCGCCGGGGCGCTGGCGCTGGGGTCGCTGCTGCTCAGCCTGGTCCGTGCCGCCTGGCTGGCCGGGTTGTTCACCTTCGCATGGCTGATGCTGACCATGCCCGGTCGCAACCGGATGCGGCTGATCGCCGTCGGCATCGCCCTCGTCCTGTGCTCCCTGCCGCTGCTGAGCGTGCCGAGGGTCAACGAGGCCATCACCTCGCGCTTCGACACGCTGAATTCGATGGAGAGCGACCGCAGCTATCAGGACCGGCAGGAGTTCTACGTCACCTTCCTGTTCTACGCGCTGACCGAGGTGCGCGGCGCCGGGCTCGGCACCATCGACACCGCGACCAAGCTGACCAACGAGGACGGACAGCTGGGCCTCATGGCCTATTTCGACAGCGGCATCCTGCGCGTGCCCTATGAGCTGGGCTGGCCCGGTGCGTTCGGCTATGTCGCGGGCCTGATCGCGCTGACGGCCGGCATGCTGCGCCGCGGCGGCGCACCGCCCGACCCCTTCGCCAGCTGCGCCGAGACGGCGGCCCTGACGATGCTCGGCTGCATGGTGTTCGAACACACGCTGGTGAAGGTCACCGGCGTCGGCTTCTGGTTCTTCCTGGGCATGGCCATCGCCGCCAAGAACCACGGACTTGCAAGCCGGCGCTACAGCCCGCCACCCGCGAGCCCCGGCCAATTCCAGGAGGACAAGCGATGGACGGAGGCCTGATCCCGCCCGCCGCACTGCCTGGGGAGATGCGGGAAGCCAGCGCGCTTCAGCTCGGGCTCGGCTGGTTCCCGGAAACCCATGGCGGGGCGGAGAACATGTTCTACCATCTCGCGCGTTATCTGCCGCAACAGGGCATCGCGTTTTCCGGGCTGGTGCTGGGCACCGTTTCGGAGACGCTGGACAACGGGGCGCGCATCGCCAGCTTCGCGCCGCCGACCGCCTCGCTGCCGCGCCGGCTGACGGCGGCCCGCAGCGCCATCGCCGAGGCATTGCGCCGGCAGGCGCCCGACCTGGTCGCCGCGCATTTCGCGCTGACCATCGTGGGCGCCCTTCCCACCCTGCGCAACCGTCCGATGGTCGTCCATTTCCACGGCCCCTGGGCGTTGGAAAGTGCGGCGGAGGGAGCGGGTCCGCTGGCGGTGCGGCTGAAATTCATGGTGGAACGGCTGGTCTATCACCGGGCCACCCGCTTCGTCGTGCTGTCGCAATCTTTCGCCACCATCCTGGCCGAGCGCTACGGCGTCCCGCCGGAGCGCATCCATCGGGTGCCGGGCGGGGTCGATGCCGACCGCTACGACCTTGCGGACAGCCGGCATCAGGCGCGCGCCCGCCTCGGCTGGCCGCAAGGCCGTCCCGTCGTGCTGACGGTGCGCCGGCTGGTGAAACGCATGGGGCTGACCGCACTGGTGGATTCCATGGTGGAGCTGTGCCGCCAGGTGCCGGACGTCCTGCTGATGGTCGCCGGACGCGGACCGGAGGCCGAGGCGCTTCAAAACCGCATCGGCGCCCTGGGGCTCGAGGATCATGTGCGCCTGCTGGGCTTCGTTCCCGACGCACATCTGCCGCTCGCCTACCGGGCCGCCGACCTCTGCGTGATGCCGTCCCAGGCATTGGAGGGCTTCGGCCTGACCGCGCTGGAAGCGCTGGCGGCCGGCACGCCGGTGATGGTCACCCCCGTCGGCGGCCTGCCGGAGGTGGTGGAGGGGCTGGACGGTGATCTCGTGCTGGCCGGGACCGACGCGCAATCCCTCGGCATCGGCCTCGCGGAGGCGCTGACCGGCGCTCGCCGGATGCCGAGCGCCGATGCCTGCCGGGCTCTGGTTCGCGACCGCTTCGACTGGCCGGTCATCGCCGCCCGCACCGCCACCGTCTATCGCGGCGCCCTGCAATGAGCCCCCTTCCATGAGCACCGTCGTCATCCTCTGCGACCATGCCCATCCCAGCGGCGGTCTGGCGAAGGTCGCCATCGCCAGCGCGGTCGGCCTGGCCCGGCGCGGCCACCGGGTCCAGTTCTTCGCCGCCGTGCCGCCCATCGACCCCAGCCTGTCGGCGGCGGGAATCACCGTCCACTGCCTGGAGCAGAGCGACCTGAAGGGCAACGCCGACCGCATGCAGGCGGCGCTGCGCGGCATCTGGAACCGCGAGGCGGCGCGCGCGCTGGAACGCCTGCTCGGGAACTGCCCGGCCAACGATACGGTGGTCCATATCCATGGCTGGGCCAAGGCGCTGTCGCCCAGCATCTTCGCGGTCTGCCGGAAGTCCGGCCTGCCGGTGCTGCTGACCCTGCACGACTATTTCCCGCTCTGCCCCAACGGCGCCTTCTTCGTCTTTCCCGAAGGAGTCAACTGTCCGCACAAGGCGCTGTCCGCCGGCTGCCTCGCCACCGACTGCGATGCCCGCGCCCGGCACCACAAATGGTGGCGGGCGGCCCGGCATGCGGCGGGGGCGCTGGCCGGCGGCTTCACCGGAGGCATGGCGCTGGCAACGCTCAGCGATCGCCAGCGCGCGGTGATCGCCCCCCATCTGGCATCCGGCACCGTCACCCTGCCCATCCCCAACCCGGTGGAGGTCGAGGATCATGGCCCTGCCCCGGTTGCCGGCAACCGCCATATGCTGTTCGTCGGCCGCCTGTCGCGAGAAAAGGGAGCCGCCCTGCTGGCCGAGGCGGCGGCCCTGGCCGGCTGGCCGGTGCGTTTCGTCGGCGACGGCGACGAGATGGCGGCGGTCCGCAGATCGAACCCGGATGCCGAACTTGCCGGCTGGTTGCCGCCGGAAGCCGTGCTGACGGAGGTGCGGCGGGCGCGGGCGCTGGTGGTTCCATCGCTCTGGTACGAGACCTTCGGCCTCGCTGCCTATGAAGCGCTGGCGAACGGTGTCCCGGTGATCGTCAGCGACAATTGTGCGGCGGCGGAGGCGGTGCTGCCGGGCGAGACCGGCCTCCTGTTCCGCAGTGGCGACGTCACCGATCTCGCCCGCTGCCTCGGGCTGATGTCCCACGATGCCGAGGTGGAGCGGATGGGCCGCCGGGCCTATGAGCGATACTGGCGCGCGCCCTTCACGCTGGACCGCCACCTCGACCGGGTGGAGAAGGTCTATCGCACGGCACTCGGCGGCGGGATCGGCGCCCTGGCCGGGCTGGACCATCCGATGCCGGCTTGCGCACCGTGAGCGGCGGGCCCGGATGCCGCATCGGCAGGCGTGCGCTGCTGGTGGCGGGCTTCGCCCTGGCGGCAACCGCAAGGGCCGCGGCCGCAGGAGCTGCTCAGGACAAGGCCTTGCGTCCAAGTCCCGACCCGCCGGCGCGGCCCGGCCCGGCCCTGTCGATCCGGGACCGCGGCGCCGTCGGCGACGGGCGCAGCCATCCGCTGTCGGAGCGGTACAAAAATCTGGAGTCGGCGCGGCGTGTCCATCCGCATGTCCGCTCCCTGGACCAGGAATGCGATTGGGCGGCGCTGCAGGGGGCCGTCCTGGAGCTGTCGCGCACCGGCCAGGGCGGGACGGTGCTGGTGCCGCCCGGCCATTACCGCCTGGACGGCGAGATCGTCCTGCCCAACCTCGACCGCTACGACGATGCCTTCAACGAGGTCGAGATCGTCGGCGCCGGCATGCGCGCCTCGCTGCTGTCCTGGCCGGAGGATCCGGGGCCCGGCCGCTTCGCCATCCGGGCCGGCAGCCGGCAGGCCGGGCGCGACGACAATGACGGCTATCAGCGCAGCCGCATCGCCCATCTCAGCCTGCGCGGCCCGAAGCCCGGCAACCGGCCGGGCGAACCGCCGCCGGGCATGGGCGGGATCGCCCTGACCTCCCGCTTCCTGCTGGAGCGGGTCGGGGTGTATGGCTTCCGGACCGGGGTGGACGTGTGGCGCGACCATTCCTCGCTGATCTCCTGCCAGCTCACCAAGAACCACATCGGCGCCTACTGGTCGGCAGGGACCGACAGCTTCGGCGACCATCTGTTCCTCGACACCGACCTTGCCGGCAACACGCTGGCCTCCATCGCCGTGGCGCCGGAGAACGGCATCGACCATTCCAGCTTCATCTCCTGCCATTTCGGCTTCTCGCCCTACGCCATCCTGGCGGAGGACGGACCGCAGAAGCGGACCTTCCTGTCCAACAACAAGTTCCTGGACTGCGCCTTCGAAGCCTGCGGCAACGGCTGGATCCAGGGGCCGATGGCGGAGATGTACGGCAATGTGCTGATCGGCTGCAGCGGGTCGTTGCTTCCCGATTACCGCCTGCCGAAACGGCCGGTCACCGGACTGCTCGTGGTGCGGTCGCTGGAGCGCAACCAGTTCACCGGCGGCAGCGCCAGCTTCGGCGACGGCACCAACGACCGCGCCGCCGACCTCGAGACCGCCGCGATCGTCGCCGGATCCGCTGTCGGCAACCGGTTCGACGACGCGGAGCGGCTGATCCGCCTCGGCCGCGACGGCCTCGCCCCGGCGCTCGCCATTTCCGGCACCTGCCGTGCCAACCGGTTCGAGGCGCTGGACTGCTCCGGCGAATTTCGCAAGGCCGGTGCCGGCGGCGTCGATGCCGGCAATCTGGTGCAGCGCGATTACGACCGCGTGCGCCGGCTGGAGCCCGACCGTCCGGCCGACGGCGTCGCCCTGACCTCCGCGCCGGCCGGCGGCATCGTCCCCGTCGCCACCGCCGGCACGGTGCCGGTCGGCAAGACGCGGCCCGCCATCCGCATGGGAACCGTCCTGCGCCCCGGCAGCGGAACCTCCCAGCGGGTCGATCCTTCCGCAGGGCCGGGCGCGCCGGTCGGCGTCGCCGTCACGGACGCACCGGCGGGAAGCGACAGCGTGTTGATGGACTTGCGGCTGGAACTGCGGTGACGGCGGCCGCTGCGACGATGGCCGGTCAGGGCGCCGATCCAGCCAACAGCCGCCGCCCTGCGACCGACTGACCTGAGGGTCCCGGCTCCTCCAGCAGATCGGCATAGCGCCCGGCCGTCACCGACCAGTCCCGGCGCTCGGCGATGCGGCGGCCGGCGTCGCCCATGCGGCGGCGGAGCGACGGGTCGGCGGCAAGACGGCGCATCGCCTGCACGATCTCCTCATGCGCGTCTGGGTCGTCCAGCAGGATGGCGGCTCCGTCCTCCAGCAGCCGGCCGGCCCCGGCCAGCCGCGTGGTGATGACCGGCAGGCCGCTGGCCGCCGCCTCCAGCAGGACGAGGCCGAAGGGTTCGTAGCGGGTCGGAAAGACGAACAGGTCGGCCGCCCGCATCAGCGCCGCCACGTCGCGCCGATGACCGAGGAAACGGACCCGCTCCTCCACCCCCAGCGACTGCGCCATCGCCGGAAACGGACCTCCCCGCTCGTCGCCGGCCACGGCCAGCCTCAGATCCGGCACCTCGGCCAACGCACGCAGCACGCCGTCCAGATTCTTGCGGTCGCTGCGGGCATCGCCGACGAACAATGCCACCGGGCGATCCGGCGGCAGGCCGAACAGCGCCGGATCGGGCGTGCCGGGGCGGAACTCGCCGATGTCGACGCCGTTGTCGATCACCCGCAGCCGGTGGGGCTCGATGCCGTCCCGGCGCAGCTCTTCCGCCACCGTGCGGGACACCGCCACCAGCCGGCCGGCACGACGGAAGCTCCAGCGCTCGAAGCCGACATTCAGCAGCGTGTAGAGCGCGCGGTAGATCGACAGCGGCGAAACTCCCTTGCGGATCGGATGGGTAGGCGATCGCATCCAGGCCGAATGGACGAAATGCACGGCATTCACGTCCGACCGCGCCCAGCTGACGAAGCCGTTCACCACCACCCGGTCGATCCCGGCTTGCCTCTCCAGCGCCAAGGCCCGGCTCGCCCGCCAAGCGAACAGCTGGTCCTTCGCCAATTGCGTCGGCATGCCGCCGCCATCCACCTGCACCCAGCGCAGGCGGGGATGACGCGCCAGGTCCTCCGCCAGGTCCGACGCGATGGCGACGACCTCGTGTCCGCGGTGCAGCAGTTCATCGACCACGACCGCGTTCACGCGCCCTTGCCCGTCATGGCGGACGATCTTCTGCGTGACGACGGCAATACGCAGGGACGGGGGGCGCATGGGAAGATCTCCTGCCCGGCATGATCGGCGGTATCGGTGACGGTTCGTGCCGGAGTGGACCATGGAGCCGGAGCCCACGACAAACAAACGAAAGATAAGAACCGCTCACAACGGGATTAAGACTGCCGTTTTCGGACCCAGTCTTTCAGTGTCTAAAGCATTCGCGGACTCAATATCGATTTTTTTGGAAGAGTCAAAGATGAGTCAGAGTCATGTCCCAAGATTGACTCTCCAAATTATAGCGAATTCTGTGCAACTACTCCCAACGGGCAGGGTAATCCAACCGATACGGATTAATCCGGTCTTGCAGTTTCTTAATATCAGATTAATAGGAGTCGTGCCGATGGCGCTCACCGGGTCCAATCTCATCGATGTCACCTTCGCGATCGACGCATGGGGACAGGCAGCCGGCGGCATCTGGCCGCATCTGGCCCTCAAGCTCGACGGCACGACGATCGGTCAGGCGACGGTGAACAGCAGCACCGTCGGGCGCTACACCATCTCCGCCAAGGTCGCCGCCGACAGCGCGCATAAGCTTCAGGTCGTCTACGACAATGACGGGGCAGCCGGCGGCGCCGACCGCAACCTGTTCGTCCGCGCCGTTTCGGTGAACGGCACGTTGATCGTCGCCACCGACCCGTCGGTCACCTACGACAAGGGTGCGGTCGACGGAAAGGACGTGGTGAAGGGGCAGGAAGGCCTTTACTGGGGCGGCGCGCTGAACGTGCCGCTGCCGGCATCGCTGTTCCCGGCGGCGGATGCCGCGGCCACGGCCCCGGCCCCGGTAGCGACCAAGCCCTTCAGCGTCGTCGTGAATGCCTGGGGCACCGGCGCCGGCGGCGTCCCGCCGCACTTCAAGCTGCTGGTCGACGGCAAGGCGGTGGGCGATGCCAAGGTAGCCGCCACCAGCCAGACCGCCTACAAATTCACGGTCGACCTCGACCCGGCCGTGGCGCACAAGGTTCAGGTCCAGTACGACAACGACGCCGTGGTCAACGGCCAGGACCGCAGCCTCTATGTCGGTTCGGTCGTGGTGAACGGGCACAGCGTCGCTTCGACCGCCGCAGGCGTCACCTATGACCGCGGCACACTGGACGGCAAGGATGTCATCGCCGGCCAGCAGGGACTGTGGTGGAACGGCACGCTGAGCGTTCCGGTCAGCAAGGACATGCTGGCCGGCGCCACGTCGACCGCTCCGTCGACACCCACCACCCCCACCGCACCGGCTCCGTCGGCCCCGGCGGCCACCCTGCCGAAGAACGACCACAGCGCCAGCGCCGGGGTCAGCAGCGACCGTCCGCCGCTGATGTCCGACGTGTCGACCATCTCCTGGGGCGCCGACCGCGGGCTGGCGCCGCAGCACCTGTTCTGGGAGTCGGTGCCCGACTATTCCAATGCCGCCCACCTGAAGGAAACCCGCGACGTCGCCGCCGGCCATCTGGCCGACGGGGTCATGCCGCTGATCGGCCTGCAGCTGTGGGAAGACACCTTCGCGGAGTCGCAGAACGGCGGCGAGTTCGCCAGCCTGGGCGGTCACAAGGCCTGGGTGTCCTGGGTCAAGGCGCATCAGCAGTATCTGGGCCGTGACGCCGACGGCTATGTCCTGGACGCCGACAGCAGCAACCCCTCCGGCTGGGGTTATGTCAGCCCGCTGATGCCGCTGGATGCCAAGGACGCGCCGGCCGGCTGGACCGGCGGCACCGCCCATTACGCCGACTGGATGGCCGACAAGCTGGGCCGCCTGTCCGCGCTGACCGGCACCCGCGGTTATGAACTGTCCGATTTCTTCGACGGCAGCCCGCATTCCGGCGTGATGGACTTCTTCAATGCGCGCATGATCGCGGAGTTCAGCTCCAAGACCGGCATCAAGGTGGCGGGATCGACGCTGGCGCAGCAGGCGGCCGACATCGTCGACAACCATCCGACCCAATGGCTGGACTATTTCGTCGACGGCTGGGCCAACAGCTGGAAGGCGCTGGACGACGCCATCGTCAAGAACACCGGCAAGGCCGCCTGGCTGACCACCCAGGTGTCCTTCACCCCGGCAGCGATGCGCGAATTCGCCGGCGTCGACGCCCGCGTGATCGCCGACACGATGAACGAGAAGGACATCCTGTTCAACGTGCAGACCCTCGAACGCTTCGAGATGCAGCACAAGCAGGCGCCGGCCTCCTACGAACAGGCGATGCTGGGCATCCATGCCGCCCGCGCGCCGGACGCCCATTTCGGCCATATGATGTCCTCGTCGGAGGATGACTACTGGGGTGCCGTGAACAGCCTCTATACCGGCGTCAGCGGAACGGTGCGTGAGGAGCTTGGCTGGGGCCGCCTGGAACAGACCTGGCTGCAGAGCGGCTGGACCATGATCGCCGACGATCAGGGCGGGGTCCGCCGCGCGGCGGAGCAGTGGTCGCGCAGCTATCACGACTGGGGCGAGGTGAAGCAGCCCTGGCTGGACATGCTGCGCGACATCGTGCCCACCCGTCCCTTCGGCCCGGCGCTCTATTACAGCGCCAATGCCGAGAAGGCGATGAACGCGCTGGAGCCGGACGGCAACGCCATCGGCAACGCCTATCTGGGCGAATTGCTGGAGCCGATCACCAAGCTGCATGATGCCGGCGTGACGTTCGGCTATTACGTCAGCGATGCGGCCCTGCCGTCGATGACCAAGGCCAGCGCCCCCAGCGCCTGGATCATTCCCCAGGCGACCTACGAAGGGCACAACCTGTTCAGCGACGCCGAGATCGCCGCGCTGAAGGCCAAGGCACCGGTGCTGATCGGCGACGAGGCGCTGAACTATCACTATCCGCTGAGCTTCACCGACAAGGACCCGGACGCCCAGATCACCGGCTACGGTTTCTACGACCAGAAGGACCGGCTGATCGTCGTCGCCTCCGACCGCGTCGATTTCAACGACACCGCGGCGCGCAAGGCGGTGGCCACCCATGTCGAGCTTCAGCTCGCCAACGGCCACTACACGGTCCAGGACCTGATGCACAACACCACGCAAGGCTTCGACGTGGTGAACGGGGTCGGCGGTTTCGACACCACCATCGCCCGCTGGGACACGGGAGTCTATGCCATCACCCACGACGTCGTGGCGTGATGCCAGCGGCCCCCGATCCCGACAGATCAGGATCGGGGGCCTTGGTGGCGGGTCGCCGGAACGAACATGGAGCGCTGTTCCGGCAGGGCTCGATGTTCGTTTCCATGTTCAGTGAAAATTCATCTGGCATCTGCTATTTAAGTGTCTATATTATCCTCGATGAACGGACGCGGCTCAGACAGAGCTTAAATCATGCCGTCTAGCATTGGTTGTCTTACGAAGAAGTTTTTCTTCTTACTCTGACGATATAATTTTAACTCTTTCCCTTCCGAATCTTCTCGATCGAGCGCATACCCTAGAGATATCCTTATCTTTATTGGGTAATCATTTCCATTTTCCTCCGCAAGAATGATGTATTACTGCTGGCCTTCTGACGAAGGACTCTGCCCGGACAGCGTGGCTCTACCTCCCACTGAGCCTGGAACAATTCCAAAAGTGCAGCAGACAACGCCGTGAGTGCCGGATCATAGTTTGATCTAAATTCGATTGGGCGAGCACGAAGCGATCGATACAACGTGCATCGTCCGTCGAAACTGCGGCATCGCACGGTCAGCGCGGCGGCATCGGAGATTGCGGAGGCAACGGCTCGAACGGGGGGCCGAAGGTCATGCGCCGGGCGGAAATCCGGCGGACCTGCATTGCCATGCATCCGTGCCACCGACGTCAAAGCAGAGCGTCCAGGGGGGAAATCCTTCTTTCGGCCGCGCGATACCGTCCGCCATTTCGTCTATATTGGGGGAGACGGACATGTCCGATCGCATTCGTGTAATTGTTCACAATCAAAGCCGATTGCTGCGCGAATCCATCCTGAACATCCTGGACGACTGCTTCGAAGTCATCGATCCGCAAAGCCGGCTCGCCTCCGGGCTTTCAGCAAAGGCGATGTGGAACGGCCGGGCCAACGGTGCGAGCGACCGCTATTCCGCCGGGATCTCGGCCGGCGGCGCGGTGGTCACGCTGGAACCGCCGGCCGTCACCGTCAATGCCGAGCGGCCGGCCGACATCGTGCTGTTCGACCTCGCCTCCCTGAAGACCGATGCCTGGAACTTCCGGAGCTGGTACGGTGAACAGGCCAAGCTGGCGATGATCGCCGACGAATTTTCCGCCCACCACATGCGGATGGCCCTGCGGTTCGGCGTCCGCGGCTATCTTCTGAACCGGATGGCGCCGTCCGCCTTCGTCCTGTCCCTTCGCCTGATCCATGCCGGAGAACCGGTGGTGCCGGAGGAATGCTTCGACTATTTCTCCCCCACCGCCTTGCGCCGGGGCGGCGAGGACGGGGCGGTGACCCAGCATGAGACCGAACTGCTGGGCTATCCCGGCCTCTACCCGCGCCATGCCCGCATCCTCAAGCTCATCATGGACGGATGCAGCAACAAGGAGATCGCGCGCGAGATGGCGATGACGGAGGATCTGGTCAAGCTCCATGTCCGCCACATCATGCAGACCATCAACGTCCGCAACCGCACGCAGGCGGCCCTGTGGGCGGCCCAGAGCGGCATCATCCAGGAGATGGAGTATTTCCTGGAGCGCACGGCACCGTAGGCCGCCTCCCTGCGCGCAGGCGCAGCCGTCGTCGCTTGCGGCGCCTGCGCGCGGAAACGAAAGGGCGTCCTCAGAACCAGCCGTCATCCAGCACGACGCCGATCCGCGCCGCCACCGCGCGCATTTCCGGCAGCAGGAAACCGTCCAGCAATTCGGCCGGGACCAGATCGCGAAAATGGACCAGCGACAGGCCGCCCACCGCTCCTCCGCCGACCAGGACCGGGATCGACACCATGCGCAGCCCGGGAGCCAGGGCGGGGTATTCCCAGCTGGCGTGGCCGCGATCCCGCGCTGCGGCGACAAGGTCGAGCGTCGCCTCCACCGAACCGCTGACCGACCCGTCGGCGACGGAGTCATGGACGATGCTCGCAGCCTCATCTGGCGGGAGAGCCGACAGATAGGCCAGCCCGGTGGCTGAGGCGACCATCGGAAAGCGGCGGGTTTCGAACAGGTTCAGCTTGATCGGCGCGGCGGAGCGGTTGGACACCTCGATGACGACGGACCGTCCTTCGGCCAGGAAGAACTCCGACGGCCACTTCACCCGGGCGCCCAGTTCGTCGAGCAGCGGCTGCACCAACTGGGCGATGGGGGTGCGCTCCACCAGCGCGCGGGACAGGTTGCGGACCTTGGCGGTGACCTGATAGCCCTCCGCTTCTCCCAAATCCTCCAGATATCCTTCATGGACCAAGGTCTGGACCAGCCGGATCACCGTCGCCTTGGGCAGGCGGGACCGGCGCACCAGTTCCGCCACCGTCGGGCGCTGGATTTCGTTGGCCACCGCCAGCACCCGCAGGCCGCGCACCAGCGCGTTCACCGGCTTGGCGCCGGCGGCGCCCTTCGGTTCCCGCAGCCCGCGGCCTGAAAACGTCGATGCCGCCATGGCGTCAGGCCGGCACCACGCTGTTGCCGAGGAAGGTTTCGAACTGGTCGATCGGCAGGGGCCGACTGATCAGATAGCCCTGGATCCGGGTGCAGCGCTGCTGGCGCAGCATGTCGGCCTGTTCCTGCGTCTCCACCCCCTCGGCGATGGTGTCGAAGCCCAGGCTTTCGGCAAGGTTCACGATGGTGCCGACGATGGCCGGGTCGGTCGTCGACTTGACGATGTCGCGGACGAAGCTGCGGTCGATCTTCAGCGTGTCGATGGGGAAGCGCTTCAGATAGGCCAGCGAGGAATAGCCGGTGCCGAAATCGTCGATGGACAGGCGGACGCCGATGTCCTTCAGCCCGTTGAGGATCGTCACCGCCTTTTCGATGTCGCCGATCATGGCGCCTTCGGTCAGCTCCAGCTCCAGCCGGTCGGCCGGAATGCCGGCGGATTCCACCACGCTCCGCACGAAGCCGACGAGGCGGGCGTCCTGGAACTGGCGCGGCGACAGGTTGACCGACACCGACGGGATCGGCAGGTCGCGCCGGATCCAGTCGGCCAACCGGCGGCAGGATTCGATCAGCGTCCAGGCGCCGATTTCCCAGATCAGGCCGGTTTCCTCCGCCAGCGGGATGAACTCCGCCGGGCTGACCATGCCGCGGACCGGGTGGCGCCAGCGGATCAGCGCCTCCGCCCCGATGGTCCGGTTGGCGGCAAGGTCGATCTTCGGCTGGAAATGCAGCTCGAACTCGTTGCCGCCGCTGGCGCGGCGCAGGTCGCTTTCCAGCCCCAGGGTGAAACCCGACCGTTCCCGCATCTCGCCGTCGTAGAAGACGTACTTGTTCTCCGGGTTGCGCTTGGCATGGTACATCGCCAGATCGGCGTTGCGCAGAAGCTGGTCCGCCGTCTCGCCGTCGTCGGGATAGAAGGCGATGCCGATGGAGGCGCCGCAGAAAAGCTCCTGATTGTGGACGCTGAACGGCTCAGCCATCGAATAGAGCACCTTTTCGACCAGCTTGGCGCCGGCCGAGCGGTCGGCGGCATCGGGGGCCACGATCAGGAACTCGTCGCCGCCCAGCCGGCCGACGGTGTCGGTCATGCGGGTGCAATTGCGCAGGCGTCGCGCCACCAGCTTGAGCAACTCGTCGCCGGCATGGTGGCCCAGCGTGTCGTTGACCTGCTTGAAGCGGTTGAGGTCGAGGAAGGCGACGGCGACCTTGCTCTTGCCGCGCTGGGCGCGGACGATCGCCTCCTCCAGCCGCTCGCAGACCAGCCAGCGGTTGGGCAGGTCGGTCAGCCGGTCGAAACTGGCCTGATAGCGGATCTGGTGTTCCTGCGACTTGCGCTGGCTGATGTCGGCGATGGTCAGGACGTAATGCTCCAGCACGCCGTTCGGCGCACGGACCGACGTCACCGACAGGGCGGCGGCGAAGGCTTCGCCGGAATGGCGGAAGCTGGTGACCTCCCCCTGCCAGCGCCCGGCCTGCCGCGCCGTGGTCCAGACGGCGTCGACGAACTCGCGTTCGTGCGAGCCGGGAGCGAACAGGACCAGCGGCCGAACCAGCAATTCCTCCCGCTGGAAACCGGTCATGATCTCATAGGCCGGGTTGATCGCCTGGACAGTCAATTCGGGATCGACGATCAGGATGCCGTCGGCGACGCTGTCGAACACGGTGGCGAGCAGCCGGATCTTCTCCTCATGCTGCTTGCGCTCGGTGATGTCCTGGACGGTGCCTTCGTAATACCGGATGCGCCCGGCGGCATCGCGCACGCAGCGCGCGCTTTCCGAGATCCAGATGATCGAGCCATCGCGGCGGAAGACCCGCGCCTCGAAGCAGAGGACGCGGTCCTGGCGGGCCATCAGGTCGGCGAAGGCCTCGCGCTTGCCGGGATCGACATAGAGCTGACAGGCGATGTCGGTGAGATTGGCGATCAGATCTTCGGGCGAAGCATAGCCGTAGATGTCGGCAAGGGCCGGATTGACCCGAAGATAACGACCGTCGATGGTGGTCTGATAAATGCCTTCGACAGCATTCTCGAAGATGCTGCGGTACTGTTCTTCAGTCTCGTGACTCATCGTACGCGCCTCATCCGACGCCAATCCTGAACCGCCCGGAAACAACATAAGCGTACAACTCGAACAACGATTGTGAACTTTCCACCCTTCCGCATCGCGGGAAAGTAGAAGCCGGTTCGATGAAGCCCGTCAAGCGCCATCACCGCTACTGTCTCATAGTACGAAAGGAAAATATAACAAAAAGGTAACCGTCCCTGACCCATGATCCCCATCCCAATCCAGACCTTGAGGCAAGATGTTGATTTGAAACGGTTGGTTGCCCGCGTCACTATGAAAATCCTGAAAGACTTCGATCGGGCTTTGCGGAATGCCCAGGCCCGCCCACCTGATCAAACAATCATTCCCGCGAAAATGGCTGTTTTTTATTCAGTGCAGCCCGATATTTGAGCAACTGCTCCGTAACTTGGCCGTGTGCAAGCATGGCCCCGGGCGGAATTCGGGCGATTTCCAAACTCCGTTCAATTGGCACATCCTGTGCAAAGTGACTTCCTGTTCAAGCCAACGGCGGTTTGACGAGCGCGGGCCCAAAGACTGCGGCCCGCACCCAAATCACATGCAACGCGTCCTCCAGCTCCCGCCCCGCACCGGACCGGTGCCGCGCGGACTTCACCGGACGCTGCTTGCCGTTCCTTCAGCGCTTGTTCCAAGGGGACTTGTCATGTCGTACCTGGTGCCCTCCGAATTCGTCACCAAGATGGTGGATGCCGGCGAATCCAAGATTTTCATGTCCACCCGCGACACCGTCATCCGCGCCTACATGGCAGGCGCGATCCTGGCGCTGGCGGCGGTCTTCGCCGTCACGGTCACGGTCCAGACGGGGTTCCCGATCATCGGCGCCATCCTGTTCCCGGTCGGCTTCTGCATGCTGTATCTGCTGGGCTTCGACCTGCTGACCGGCGTCTTCGTCCTCACCCCGCTGGCGCTGATCGACAAGCGGCCGGGCGTCACCATCGGCGGCGTCCTGCGCAACTGGGGCCTGGTGTTCCTCGGCAACTTCCTCGGCGCGCTGACCGTCGCGGTGATGATGGCCGTGGTCTTCACCTATGGCTTCTCCACCCCGCCGGACAAGGTCGGCGCCGTCATCTCCCATATCGGCGAGAACCGGACGCTGGGCTATGCGCAGTATGGCGCGGCCGGCATGCTGACCATCTTCCTGCGCGGCATGCTGTGCAACTGGATGGTCTCCACCGGGGTCGTCGGCGCGATGATCTCCACGTCGGTCAGCGGCAAGGTGATCGCCATGTGGATGCCGATCATGCTGTTCTTCGGCATGACCTTCGAGCATTCGGTGGTGAACATGTTCCTGTTCCCGTCGGCGATGCTGATGGGCGGCAACTTCTCGATCATGGACTACATGATCTGGAACGAGCTGCCGACGGTGCTGGGCAATCTGGTCGGCGGCCTGGCCTTCACCGGGCTGACGCTCTACGCCACCCATGTCCGCACCGCGCCGAAGCGCCGCCTGCCGCAGACCGGCCTCCAGCCCGCCGAATAAGGCCTCTTCCCCTTCGTCCGTCACCACCCCGGCCCACCTCGGGCCGGGGTTTTCCACGACGAGGCCGGTATCGTGAAAGAGTTGCGGATCTCGCTCGGCCAATGCTCCGACAAAGGGCGGAAGGACTCCAACCAGGATTTCCACGGGGCGCTGATCCCGACGGCGCCGCTGCTGGGGATGAAGGGCGTCGCGGTGGCGCTGGCCGACGGCATCAGCAGCAGCCGGGTCAGCCACATCGCCAGCGAATCCGTGGTGAAGAGCTTCCTGACCGACTATTACTGCACGCCGGAAAGCTGGTCGGTGAAGACGGCGGCGCAACGGGTTCTGGCCGCTGCCAATTCCTGGCTGCATGCCCAGAACCGGCGCAGCGAGTACCGCTACGAGCAGGACCGCGGCTACGCCTGCACGCTGAGCGCGCTGGTGCTGAAATCGGCCACGGCACACCTGTTCCATGTCGGCGATTCCCGCATCTACCGCCTCGCCGGCCGGGCGCTGGAGCAGCTGACCATCGACCATCGGGTAACGGTGTCGTCGGACGTCAGCTATCTCGGCCGGGCGATGGGCGTCACCCCCCATGTGGAGATCGACTGCCGGGAACTGCCGGTGGAGCCCGGCGACGTCTTCCTGCTGGCGACCGACGGCGTCTATGAGCATGTGGATGCCGAATTTCTGATCAGCGCCATCGGCAGCCATCCCGACGACCTCGATCGCGCCGCCCGCTTGGCGGTGGAGGAGGCGCTGCGGCGCGGCAGCGCCGACAACCTGACCCTCCAGATCGTCCGGATCGATGCGGTTCCCGATGCGGATGCCGGCGACCTGTTCCACCGGCTGTCCGATCTGCCCCTGCCCCCTCTGCTGGAGGCGAGGGCCGAGTTCGAAGGATACCGCATCGTCCGGGAGCTGTACGCCAGCAGCCGCAGCCATGTCTATCTGGCCCGCGACGGCGAGGGCGGGCCGGCGGTGGCGCTGAAGGTGCCGGCCATCGACCGGCGCGACGACCGCGCTCATCTGCGCCGTTTCCTGATGGAAGAGTGGATCGCCCGGCGGCTCAACAGTCCCCATGTGCTGAAGCCGCCGCCGCAGGGCCGGCCGCGCCGCCACCTCTATGTCGTCACCGAATATCTGGAGGGCCAGACCCTGGCCCAATGGATGCGCGACCACCCCGCCCCGGACCTGCCGACGGTGCGCGCCATCGTGGAGCAGATCGGCAAGGGGCTGCAGGCCTTCCACCGGCTGGAGATGCTGCACCAGGATCTGCGGCCCGACAATGTGATGATCGACCGCACCGGGACCGTGAAGATCGTCGATTTCGGATCGGTCCTGGTGCCCGGCATCCTGGAGACCATGCCCGATGCCGACCGCGGCGAGATGCTGGGCACGCTGCAGTACAGCGCGCCGGAATATCTGCTGGGCGAAGGCGGGACGCCGGCCTCCGACCTCTTCGCGCTGGGGGTCATCGCCTATCAGATGCTGACCGGCCGCCTGCCCTATGGCGCCGACGCCGCGACAGCCAACACGCGCGCGCGCCAGCGCAAGCTGGTCTACCGCACCGCCTTGAGCGACCAGCGGGACATTCCCGCCTGGATCGACGGGGTCCTGCGCAAGGCGGTCCATCCGGACCCGGCCAAGCGCTACCAGGAATTGTCGGAGTTCCTCTACGACCTGCGCCATCCGCGCAAGCATGCGGCGGGAGCGCGGCCCCGGCCGCTGATCGACCGCAATCCGCTGGCCTTCTGGCAGGGGCTGTCGGCACTGCTGGCGCTGGCCGTGCTGGTCCTGCTGGCCGCCCGGGTCTGAAACCGGCCGGCCGGCAGGAGGAGGCGCGTCAGTGCCCGTGGGCGACCTTGGCGCCTTCCTTCAGCTTGTAGAGACGCGAGCAGTAGGGGCATTCGACCTTCCCCTCGCGATCCAGGGTCAGATAGACCAGCGGATGGCCCAGCGCGCCGCCGCCGCCGTCGCATCCGACGGTCGAGGTTTCAACAAGGATCGTCTCGGTCGGCTGCATGGCAGTCATCCTCTGTTTTGACAGGCGCGCCGGTTCACGCCATCGTGGACATGCCCGCTGTCCGGGTCCCTCTTCGGGGGTTCCGTGCGCGCGGGCCGGATGATACCCATCGCGCGCCGCGGATCAACGGGGGAAACCACCGGAAGCCGGGGCTTTTTCGTCAACCGCAATCATCATGGTTCTGGATCAATGGCCGCGCCCACCGATACCCCCACGCCCGTCTCGCTCCCGGCCAACGCGGTGGAGCTGCGCGGCCTGACCAAGATCTATCAGCCGACCGGCAAGGCCGGGCCCAAGCATGCGCTGAAGGGCATCGACCTCGCCATTCCGCGCGGGTCGCTGTTCGGGTTGCTCGGGCCCAACGGTGCCGGCAAGTCGACGATGATCAACATCCTGGCCGGGCTGGTGAACAAGACCGGCGGCACCGCCAGCATCTGGGGCCACGAGGTTTCGGAGCATCCCCGCCGCGCCCGCGCTTCCATCGGCGTGGTGCCGCAGGAACTGAACATGGATCCCTTCTTCACGCCGCGCGAGATGCTGGAGCTGCAGGCCGGCCTCTACGGCGTGCCGAAGAAGGAAAGGCGGACCGACGAGCTGCTGGAGGCCGTCGGCCTCGCCGACAAGGCCGATGCCCATGCCCGCTCGCTGTCGGGCGGCATGAAGCGCCGGCTGATGGTGGCGAAGGCGTTGGTCCACACCCCGCCGGTGCTGATCCTGGACGAGCCGACCGCCGGCGTCGACGTCGAGCTGCGCCGCCAGCTCTGGGAGTATGTGCGGACGCTGAACAAGTCCGGCACCACCGTGCTGCTGACCACCCACTACCTGCGGGAGGCCGAGGAGCTGTGCGACACCATCGCCATCATCAACCATGGCCAGGTGGTGGCGTGCGAGCCGAAGACGACCCTGCTGCGCCGGGTGGACAACAAGGCGCTTTGCCTGACGCTGGAGCGCGACCTGACCGCCGCCCCGCCGTCGCTGGACGGCTATACGGTGGAGTTGCCGGAGCCGCGGCGGCTGGTCGTCCGCTACCAGCCCAGCCGCCAGCGTGCCGGCGCCATCCTGTCGGCCCTGGCCGCCTCGGGAATTGGGATCGTCGATGTCACGACCGAAGAGTCCGATCTTGAAGATATATTCCTCCAACTGACGGGTGGTGCTCACAGCGACACAGGGGTAATCCATGCGGCGTAGCGGATTGGCGGCTGTTCTCGGGTTGGGGCTTCTGCTTGGCGGCTGTGCCGCGGATTTCCAACCGATGGGAACGGCCGTCGTCCAGCCGCAGCTGAACGACCGGGTGCTGGTCGCCGCCGACGGTTTCGAACTGCCGATGCGCTCCTGGCAGCCGACCGACGGCAAGGTTCGGGCCGTCGTGGTCGCACTCCACGGCTACAACGACTATTCCAACGCCTTCGACGGCGCCGGCCGCGACTTCGCCACGGCCGGCATCGCCACCTACGCCTATGACCAGCGCGGTTTCGGCGCCACCCGCGAACGCGGCGTCTGGGCCGGAACCCCCACCCTGGTCGACGATGCCCGCACCGCGGTGGAAATGGTGCGCAGGCGCCATCCCGGCGTGCCGGTCTACCTGATGGGCGAAAGCATGGGCGGGGCCGTGGTGGTGACCGCGATGACCGGTCCCAACCCGCCCAAGGTCGACGGCACCATCCTGGTCGCCCCCGCCGTCTGGGGCCGGCAGGCCATGGGCTTCTTCCCACGCGCCGCCTTGTGGATCACCTACAACCTCGTGCCCGGCATGGTGGTGCATCCGCCGCCGGATCTCGGTATCCACCCCTCCGACAACATCGAGATGCTGCGGGCGCTGGGCCGGGACCCGCTGGTCATCAAGGGATCCCGCGTCGATGCATTGGAAGGGCTGACCGACCTGATGGGGGCGGCACTCGACGCCTGCCAGCATCTGCAGACACCCTCGCTCGTCCTCTACGGCGCCCATGAGGAGGTGCTGCCGCCGCGGCCGGTGGAACGGGCGCTGAAGGATTTCGAAGCCGGCGGTCGCCATGTCGTCGCCGTCTATCCCGACGGCTACCACATGCTGCTGCGCGACCTGAAGGGCAAGCTGGTCGTCAACGACATCGTCGCCTGGATCGGGAACCCCAAGGTGCCGCTGGCCAGCGGCGCCGATCGTGCTCCGCGGGCCCTGTTGGCCGCCAAATAACGGGCTGCCATAAATTTATCACACGTCCCGACGCAATTGACCGCCAGACGGATTGTTCCTTATCCGTCGCGATCTGCTGCTTTTGCGGAGGGTGTCCATGACCGTCGAACCTGCTCCCGACCTGCGGCTCTCCCCGGCGGAAGTCGAGGCGATGGCCGCCGAATTCAAGGTTTCGCCGCGATGGGTGAGGCTGGCCTTGCTGTTCCGTCCGGCCAACCGGGCGGCGCTGGTGGCACTGCTGGGATGGGCCAGCGGATTGCCGCTTCCGCCTACCTGAAAGGTGCAGTCGGCGGCCTGGGACGATTGCAGCCAAAGGTATAGTACCCGTTAGGACCAAAGCAACTCTGCCACTTCCGGCGGTTGAGGGCTAAGGTACCGCATAAGCGGACACCGTATGTCCCCGTTGGGAGGAACCATGCACAGCGTCGAATCCCAGGTTACCCCGTCCGGCGCCGCCCGCGCCGCGGCGACCGCCCAGACGACCGCCCGTACGACAATGGCCTCTACCATGGATGTCCAGATCATCGCCGACCGTTACGGCTGGACCACCCCGATGGCGCGCTGGTGGATGGCGTTCGCCGCCTCGTCGGTCGGACCGAAGCCGGACACCATGATCGACTTCCTCGACAAGACCGTCGGCGGCGTGACGATGATCCGCCGGCGCTGACCGGTGCGCTGCAGGAATTGAAAAAAGCGGCCCCTTGAGGGCCGCTTTTTTCATTGGGAGAGTTTCTTCGGCGGCAGAGGCCATCTGCCGCCGAAGATTTTTCCTCACACGCCCGGCGGCACGATCCGCCAGATCGCGGCCGGATTGCGGTGGGGATCCAGCCAGACATGCTGGAACTTGCCGATCCAGGTGAAGCGGTGGCCGCTGAACAGATCCTCCACCTGGACATGGGCGCCGTCGGGCAGGCCCAGTTCCCACAGCGGCACCTCGATGGTCCCGCCATGGCCGTTGTGGGGGTCGAGGTTCACCGCGATCAGGATCACGTTGTCCTTGGCCGCCGTCATCTTGCCGTAGAGCAGGATGTTGTCATCGAAGGCGTTGTAGAAACGCAGGTTGGTGAACTGCTGCAACGCCGGGTTCTCGCGGCGGATGCGGTTGATGGCGGTGACGTAGTCGCGGATGTTGCCGGGCTGGTTCCAGTCCCAGTGCCGGACCTCGTACTTCTCCGAGTGGTTGTATTCCTCCTTGCCGGGATAGGCTTCCGCCTCGCACAGCAGATAGGGGCCGTAGAGGCCGTAGACGCCGGCCAGCGTCGCCGCCAGCACCGCCCGCATCATGTGCGCCGGCCGTCCGCCCTGGGTCAGGATCGGCGGCAGGATGTCGGGCGTGTTGGCGAAGAAGTTGGGGCGCATGTACTCCCGCGATTCCCCCTGCGTCAGCTCGGTCAGATACTCGGTCAGCTCCGGCTTGGTGGTGCGCCAGGTGAAGTAGCTGTAGGACTGGGTGAAGCCGACCTTGGCCAGCCGCTTCATCAGCTTCGGACGGGTGAAGGCCTCGGCCAGGAACAGCGCGTCGGGGTAGCGGTCCTGCACCTCGCGGATCATCCATTCCCAGAAGGGGAAGGGCTTGGTGTGCGGATTGTCGACGCGGAAGATGCGCACGCCCTCCCTGCACCACATCAGCACCACGTCGCGCAGCGCGTACCACAGATCCGGGTAGGACTGGCGGTAGAAGCTGACATTGACGATGTCCTGGTACTTCTTCGGCGGATTCTCGGCGTAGCGGATGGTGCCGTCGGGCCGCCAGTAGAACCAGTGCGGATGCTCCTTCACCCAAGGGTGGTCGGGGGAGCATTGCACGGCGAAATCGAGCGCGATCTCGATGCCGTGCCGCTTCGCCTCACGCACCAGCCGGCGGAAGCTGTCGAAATCGCCGATCATCGGGTCGATGGCGTCGTGCCCGCCCTCCTCCGCGCCGATGGCGTAGGGCACGCCGGGATCGTCCGGACCGGGGTTCAGCGTGTTGTTCTTGCCCTTGCGGAAGGCGCGGCCGATCGGGTGGATCGGCGGGAAATACAGCACGTCGAAGCCCATGTCGCGGACCATGGGCAGCAGGTTCACCACGTCGTCGAAATTACCCGGACGCGACGGGTCTGGCGAGGCCGAGCGCGGGAAGATCTCGAACCACGCCGAATAGGCGCCGGCGGTGCGGTCGACATAGACCTCCAGCTCGCGGACATAGCGGGATTTGTACTGCCGCTCGCCATACTGCTTCATGACGCGGCGCGGCTCGTCCGACAGAGCGTAGTCGATGGCCTCGCGGCCGGCGAGCGCCTGCATCCGCTCGATCACCGCCGTCAGCGCCGCACGGCCGTCACCATGGTTCAGGTCGAGCGCCTGCTCGACGAAGCGGCGGCCCTCCACCAGTTCCAGGTCGACGACCATCCCGGCATCGACCTTCTTCTTGAAGTCGGCGCGCCAGCTTTCCCAGACGTCGCGCCACGCCTCGATGCTGTAGGTGTAGCGGGCGTTGCGGGTCAGCGGCACGCGGCCGACCCAGCGGTCGTTCTCGTGGAGGCGCATCGGCGCCTCGCTCCACGCCTCGTCGCCGTCCGCCCTGTACATGACGGAGGCGGCGAGCACGAAGGTGCCGTCGGTGTAGATGTCGGCCCACACCTCCATCGCGTCGCCGACCGCCCGCTTGATGGCGAAGCGGCCGCCGTCCAACTCGGGATAGACGTTCTCGATGGTCATGCGGCCGGCGGCGATGGAATCCATCCATTCCCGCTCCTCCACGTCGTGCAGCTCGACCGCGTGGCTGCGGGCGGCGCGGGCGCGGAAGACGCGCAGTTCCATCGGGCGCAACGTCATCGGCGCGCCCGGCTCCATTGGCAGCGGCTCGGCCTCCGGCGTCACGTCCTCGAATGCCTCGTAGGTGCCGCCGGTGGCCGCCAGCAGCGGACCGACGTCCAACGTGTGGGGCCGGTTCTCGTCGGGGTTCAGCACCAGGATGGCGCAGCCGTCGGGCTGGTCGAGCGCCGCACCGTCCACCTGCCGGATCAGCCCGAGCACCGGGCTGTGGGGCGAGGTCACGCGGCGCTGCGGCCCCTCGACGTTCAGCGCCGGGGTGGCGGCCTTCATGGCGTTAACCGCGCCGATGAAGCCGGTCAGGTCCAGCTTGGGCTGCTCCCAGTCGGCCGGGCTGGTGCGCACCACGTCCAGCTTGCGGGTGAAGCCGTATTCGAAGCCGACCGGCATCATCACGCCGGTCGAGAAGCTGGCGGCGAACAGATAGTGCATCTTCAGCTGGGCGGCGAGCCGCACCGCGTCCTGGCTGCCGACCTCCGCCGCCAGCCGGTCGGTGTCGTGGCTTTCGGGGAAGGCGATGGACGGCGCGATCCAGCGGAACTCCTCATACTGGTCGAGCAGCCAGTCGGCCTTGAAGTCCCACCATTTGGCGCTGTTGAACAGGAAGTCGAAGCCGGCGCCGCACAGTTCGCGCACCTGCTCCACCGTGCAGCCCAGCGTCTCGGCGAAGAACTTCACCTCCGGGTTCACCGCATGGGCGGCGTCGATCAGGCTCTTCCATACCTCGGCCGGCACCTGATAGGCGGCGTCGCAGCGGAAGCCCTTCACGCCCAGCCCGATATAGTGGCGCAGATAGTCCGACCAGTAGCCGACCAGCCCGGCGCGCGACTCCGCCCGGTCATAGTCGAGCGAGGCCAGATCGCCCCACACCGTGACATGGGCGGTGTTGTTGGGATCGACGGCGCCCGGACGGTGCAGGTCGCCATCCGCGCCGCGCTTGTACCAGTCGGGGTGGCGGTCGACCAGCAGGGCGTCGCGCGAGGTGTGGTTGATGACGAAATCCATCATCACCGACTGGCCGTGCGCTCCGGCCTCCGCCGTGAAGCGGCGCAGAAGCTCGTCGTCGCTCTCCTGCGACCCGCCGCGGAGCGCGTCGTGCAGCCGGTAGGGATCCTTCACCGCATAGAGGCTGCCGGAGAATCCGGGCTGGTGGATCGGGTTCAGGAAGATCCAGTCGAATCCCATCCCCTGGATCCGCGGCAGATGCCCGGACCAATCGCGGACCGGACCCGCCAGGGTCGGAAACAGGTTGTAGATGCGCGGTCCGACGATGCTCATGGAACCCCCTTCCTTGGCCCTGCTTCTCCGTTGACAGCCTGCCGCTCCCCGTTGTGGGATCGACGAGGCGGCATCGGCTCCGTTCCCCTCCGGGGCACGCCGACGCCGGCGTCACGGCCGACACCATGTCCCCGCCGGTCAACCCGCCGGAGCGGTGAAGGTTCCGCCCGCCTCGTTGGCAACCCGCAACCCAACCACCAGCACAGGATGCAGCGCATGGCCGAAAAGCCCGGCAAGGTCTCGAAAATCCGCCTCGCCAAACTGGACCAGGACAAGCTGCGGATCGAGACGGCGGAGGAGTATGATCGCCGATTGGGCAAGCTGCAGAAGGAGCTGCTGCACATCCAGCAGACCTACTGGCACGAGAAACGCCGCGCGATCATCGTGTTCGAGGGCTGGGACGCCGCCGGCAAGGGTGGCGCCATCCGCCGCATGACCGAACCGCTCGACCCCCGCGGCTTCCATGTCTGGCCGATCTCCGCCCCCACGGCGGAGGAACAGGGAAAGCATTACCTGTACCGCTTCTGGACCAAGCTGCCGGCTGCCGGCACCTTCGCCATCTTCGACCGCTCCTGGTACGGCCGCGTCATGGTGGAGCGGGTGGAGAAGTTCGCCACCAAGGACCAGTGGAAACGGGCCTATGACGAGATCAACGAGTTCGAGCGGCTGCTGACCGACGACGGCGTGCGCATCGTCAAACTGTTCCTGCACATCACCCCGGAAGAGCAGCTGGAGCGCTTCCGCGAGCGGATGAAGAACCCCTACAAGCGCTGGAAGCTGACGGAAGAGGATCTGCGCAACCGCGCCAAATGGGACGATTACGTCAAGGCCGTGGAAGCGATGTTCGACCGCACTTCCACGCCGCAGGCGCCCTGGCATGCGGTGGAGGCGAACTCCAAATGGCATGCCCGTCTCAAGGTGCTGGAGATCGTCACCGCCACCCTGAAGGACGGCGTGAACATCGCCCCGCCGCCCATCGACGGCAATGTCGCCAGGATCGCCGCGGAAGTGCTGGGCGTACAATCGTCGTCCGGCGTCTCCGACGAGGAACGACAAAGTCAGGGGTAGCGTTCAGCGCCCTCTCCCGACCCGGGAGAGGGAGGGGACCCACGAAGTGGGGAGGGTGAGGGGTGAGGCAAGATTCCCAAACCGCATGGCTGCTTGGATCGCCCCTCACCCTTCCCACCGCTTCGCGGCGGGCCCCTTCCCTCTCCCGAGGCGGGAGAGGGACCGTCCCCCTCACTCCCCGTTCGGTACCACCCAGGGCCGCCGCTCCGCGTCCGTCCTGTCGAAGGCGTCGATGGCGTCCTGAAAGCGCAGGGTCAGCGCCACGTCATCCAACCCTTCGACCAGACACTCCTTCTTGAAGGGGTCGATGGAAAAGGACAGCGCCCGGCCGTCCGGCCCGGTCAGAGTCTGGGCCGGCAGATCGACCGTCACCACGGCCCCCGGCGCCTCCTGCAACTGCCGGCGCAGGCCCGCCACCACATCCTCCGGCAGGGTCACCGTCAGCAGGCCGTTCTTGGCGGCGTTGGCAGCGAAGATGTCGCCGAAGCTGGGGGCGACGACGCAGCGGAATCCGCCATCGACCAGGGCATAGACCGCCCCTTCCCGCGACGATCCGCAACCGAAATTGCGGTCGGCCACCAGAATGCCGGCGCCGGCATAGGCGGGATCGTCCAGCGGGAAGCCGGGCTTGCGCTCGTCATGGAACAGGAAGTTGCCATAGCCGGCGCTGCGCGGCTTTTTCAGGAAGCGGGCGGGCAGAAGCTGGTCGGTGTCGATGTTGGCGATGTCGAGCGGCACCGCCGGCGCGGTCAGCGTGACGAAGGGATCCATCCTCAAGAAGCTCCCAGCTTGCGGACATCCAGTTTCCTGACATCGGTGAGCCGGCCGGTGACGGCGGCGGCGGCGGCCATCGCCGGGCTCATCAGATGGGTGCGGGCGTTCGGCCCTTGGCGGCCGGGAAAGTTGCGGTTGGTGGTGGAGGCGCAGCGCTCTCCCGCCGGAACGAGGTCGCCGTTGATGCCGACGCACATCGAGCAGCCGGGCTCGCCCCATTCCAGACCGGCGTCGATGAAGAGCCGGTCCAGCCCCTCCGCCTCCGCCTGCCGGCGGACCGGGACCGAGCCCGGCACCACCAGCCCGGGCACCACGGCGCGGCGGCCCCGCAGCACCGCCGCGGCGGCCCGCAGATCCTCCAGCCGGGCATTGGTGCAGGAGCCGATGAAGACACGGTCGATCGGCACCTCCTCCAGCGGCGTGCCGGGGGTTAGGCCCATGTAGTCCAGCATCTTGCGCATCTGGCGCGCGCGGACCGGATCACCCTCGGCGGCGGGGTCGGGAACCCCTGCCGTGACCGGAACCGCGGTTTCCGGGCTGGTGCCCCAGGTGACGGCCGGGGCGATGTCGGCGGCGTCCAGCGTCACCTCGCGGTCGAAGCCGGCATCCGGATCGCTGGGCAGGATCCGCCACTGCCCGACGGCGCGGTCGAACAATTCCCCCTTGGGAGCGAAAGGCCGCCCCTCGATCCAGGAAAAGGTGGTGTCGTCGGGGGCGATCATGCCAGCCCGCGCGCCCGCCTCGATCGACATGTTGCAGACGGTCAGCCGGCCTTCCATCGACAATGCGGAGATGGCGCTGCCGGCATATTCGATGACATGGCCGGCGGCTCCATCGGCGCCGATGGCGGCGATCACCGCCAGGATCAGGTCCTTGGCCGTCACATGCGGTCCAAGCATTCCATGCACCGTGATGCGCATGGTCCTGGGCCGGCGCTGCCACAGGGTCTGGGTCGCCAGCACATGCGACACCTCCGTCGCACCGATGCCGAAGGCCAGCGCGCCGAAAGCGCCGTGGGTCGAAGTGTGGCTGTCGCCGCAGACGATGGTCAGGCCGGGCAAGGTCAGCCCCTGTTCCGGCGCCAGCACATGGACGATGCCCTGCGCCGGGTCGTGCAGGCCGAAATGGCGCAGACCGTGGCGGCCGGCATTCGCCTCCAGCATCGTCACCATGTTGGCGATCTCGGGATCGGCGATCGGCTTGGACCGGCTGTGCGAGGGGACGTAATGGTCGGCGACGGCGAAGGTCAGCTCCGGCCGGCGCACCCTGCGGCCGGCATGGTCGATCATGCCGAAGGCGTGGAAGGACCCCTCATGCAGGAAATGGCGGTCGATGGCGAGCAGGGCCTGACCGTCCGGCCGGGTCGCCACGACATGGGCATCCCAGACCTTCTCGAACAGGCTGCGTGGCTGCGAGGTCATCGGTTGGTTCCTTCCTTTACGGCGCTTGCAGCGGCGGAGCCGGCGATGCGCCCCAGCGCCACCGCGGTCAGCAGGCCGTTGCCGGACAGGTAGCCGGACGCCTTGGATCCCGACACGCCGCAGGCGGCCCCGCCGGCGGCATAGAGGTTGGGCAGCGGCGTCCCCTGGGCATCGAGAACACGGGCATCGTCATCGACGACCAGCCCGCCCTGGGTGTGGAACAGGGCGCCGGTGACGCGGACCGCCCGATAGGGCGGGAGCAGCGGCGCCGAGCCGGCGAAATCGCGACCGAACCCGTCGGTGCCGCCCGCCGCCTTCAGCCGGTCGACCTCCGCCAGCGTGGCGGAGAAAGCGTCCGCATCGATCTTCATCTGCCGGGCAAGTTCGGCGGGAGCGTCGGCGGTCAGCACCGCGCCCATTGCCTCGGCCTGCCGGAAATCCTCGAACTGGCGGGCGATGCCGGCGATGCGGTCGTCGAAAACCGTCCAGGCGATGCCGTCCGGCTGGCGCAGCACCACGGCGGCCTGTTCCGAATAGCCCTGTGCCTCGTTGGAAAAGCGCCTGCCCTCCGCGTTCACCTGCACGCCGCCCTCGGTGATCGTCGCCCAGGTGACGAGGATGCCGGCCGGATGCGCGACGGACCCGTGGCCCTGATGCCCCGACAGATGCCGGGTGGCGGCACCCAGCGCCTCGCCCCAAATCAGCGCGTCGCCCTGGTTGCCGGGATGGCCGAAATAGAGCGCGCCGGCCAGCTCCGGCACATGCCGCTCCACCAGCGCCTTGTTGCCGCCATAGCCGTTGCAGGCGAGGACCAGCGCACCGCAGCCGACCCGCTCGACGCTGCCGTCGGGCCGGGTGATCTCGACACCACGGATGTCACCGCCATCGGCGACGAGTGCAGTGACCTGCGCCTCGCACAGCACGTCGATGCCGGCAGTTTCCACCGCGCCGCGCAGCCGGTCGATCAATGCCGCCCCCGACCGGCTCGGCAACCCGTGCATGCGCCGGGCGCTGTGGCCGGGATAGCTGAAGTTGTCCACTACCGAGAACGGCAACCCATAGCGGTCGGCCAGCCATTCCAGCGCCGGTCCGACCGCCTGCGCCACGCGGGCGACCGCGGCCGGGTCCGGTTCACCCTTCGCCTTGGCGACGATGTCGGCGGCGAAGCGATCCGGGCTGTCCTCGATGCCGGCGTCACGCTGCCAGCGGGTGCCCGGCGCCGGGATCAGCCCGGCCGACAGGGCGGTGGACCCCTGGGGCAGCGCGTCGCGCTCCAGCACCAGGACGCCGGCACCCCGTTCATGGGCGGCGAGCGCGGCGACCATGCCGGCCGCCCCACCGCCGATCACGACGACCGGGGCGGTGAACTCGAACGCCACGCCGTCGGCGGGCAGGATGCGGCTCATGGGTTCGCCACCTCCTCGAGCACCGCCGCGACGGTCGCCACCCGGCAGACCGGGCGCAGGGCGGCGACGGAGACCTCATGTACCTCGCGGCTGAAGGCGGCGCAGCCATCCTCCAGCAGGATGGTGTCGAACTCGCGGACATGGGCATCGCGCACGGTCGAGGCGACGCCGCCGTTGGTGACGATGCCGCAGACCAGCAGCCACTCGACCCCGCATTTCCGCAACACCCATTCCAGCCGCGACATGTAGAAGGCGGAATAGGCGACCTTCTCCACCTCGACATCGACGGGCTGGAGCGCATCGACCGTACGGTGTCCCCAGCCGCCGGGCTGGAAATCGCCTTTGGCCAGGAAGGGCCGCAGCGATTTCAGATGGGGGGAGATCATCGGCTCACCGCCGCGGCCCGGCACCAGGGTGAAGTTGGTGGAGATCACCCAGCCGCCGCGCGACCGCAGCAGGTCGGCCAGCGGTTTCACCCGCTCCGGCAGCGCCAGGATCTCCGGCGCCGTCTGTCCGGCGCGTCCGTAGGCGCCTTCCGGGTGAATGAAGTCGTTCTGCAGGTCGCAGACCAGCAAGGCGGTCCGATCGATGGAAATGTCGGTGCCCCTCATCGGCCGCTCCTTTCGACGATGACGTTGCCGAAGCCGTCGACGCGGGCGGAGAGGTCGGGGTCGATGACGGTGGTGGCGTCCGGCTGCTCCAGGATCGCCGGCCCCTGGATGACGGCGCCGACCGGCAGCTCCAGCCGGTTGTAGACCGCCGCCTCGTGCCAAGCCCCGTCGAACCACACCGGCCGCGAGCCGGCATAGGCGCCCTCGACCGTGGTGCCCGCCGCCGGAGCGAGCGCGGAGAGGTCGAAATGCGGACGGCGGCCGATGGCGGCGGTGCGCAGGTTGACGATCTTGGCACCCACCCCCGGCAGCAGCCGGCTGAAGGACGCCTGATAGGCGCGCTCGAAGGCGGCGCGGATGGTCGCCTCGTCGATGCCTGTCGTGCCGTTCTCGACCGACACCGGCAGCGGCACGGCGACCGTGTGGGTCTGGCCGATGTAATGCATGTCGAGTTCGAAGACGAGGTCGATCCGCTCGACGCTGAGGCCGGCGGACTCCACCACGGCGCGGGCGGCCGCCGCTTCCTCCACCATGCGGCGGTCGAGCGCACCCGCGTCGATGCCGGCCAGCGGCAGATTGACCGTCTGCACCTGATCGTGGCGGATGTCGGCGATGACGCAGCCGAGCGCCGAGGTCACGCCGGGGAAACGCGGCACCAGCGCCGCCTTCAGCCCGACCTCCTTGATCAGCGCGCCGACATGCAGCGCCCCGCCGCCGCCGAAAGGTACCGCGGCGAATTTGGCTGGGTCATGGCCGCGCTCGATGGAGACGAGGCGGATGGCGCCAGCCATCTTGCTGTTGGCGATGCGCACCACGGCTTCCGCCGCCGCCATGACGTCGAGGCCGAGCGGCTCGGCGACATGGGTGGCGATGGCGGTTCGGGCGGCATCGACGTCCAGCCGCGCCAGCTTGCCGCCGATGGGGCGCTCGGCATTGATGCGGCCGAGCAGGACGTTGGCGTCGGTCAGCGTCGGCCGCGTGTTGCCCTGGCCGTAGCAGACCGGCCCCGGCCTGGAGCCGGCGCTTTCCGGCCCGACCTGCAGCATGCCGCCGGGATCGACCCCGGCGATGGAGCCGCCGCCGGCGCCGATGGTGGTGATCTCGATCATCGGCGTGCGGACGACCAGACCGAAATCGATGGTGGTCTGGGCCGCCAGCATGGTCTGCCCCTCCACCACCAGCGACACGTCGAAGCTGGTGCCGCCGAGGTCGCCGGTGATGACGTTGGGGAAGCCCGCCGCCTTGGAGATCGCCGCCGCGGCGATGACGCCGGCCGCTGGTCCCGACAGGGCGGTGCGCACCGGCAGCCGCCTTGCGGTGTCGGTGGACATCACGCCGCCATTCGACTGCACGATGTGGAAGCGCCCGCCGAACCCCTCCCCCGCCAGCGCGTTGTCGAGCTTGGCGAGATAGCTGCCGACCACCGGCTGGAGATAGGCGTTCAGCGCCGTGGTGGAGGTGCGTTCGAACTCGCGGATTTCCGGCAGGATGCGCGACGAGCATTCGAGGTTGGCGTTGGGCCACACCGCGCGCGCCGCCTCCAGCGCCGCCAGCTCGTTGGCCGGGTTGGCATAGGCGTTGATGAAGACGATGGCGAGCGCCTCGGCACCCTGATCGGCGAGCTTGCGGGCGGCGGCGCGCACCTCCTCCGGGTCGATTGCACTGCGGACCGTGCCGTCGGCCAGCGTGCGCTCCGCCACCTCCAGTCGCATGTCGCGGTCGACGACGGGGACGAAATCGCCCCACAGGCCCCAGGTGTGGCGGCGGTCGCGGCGGCGCATCTCCAGCACGTCGCGGAAGCCGGCGGTGGTGATCAGCCCGACCTTCGCCCCCTTGCGCTCCAGCAGCGCGTTGGTGCCGACGGTGGTGCCGTGGACGATGGACCCCAGTTCGGCGACCGGACCGAAGCTCTGCAGTCCGGCGAGGAAGCCGACCGCCTCGTCGCCGCGGTTGGAGGGGACCTTGGCGGTGCGGAAGCTGCCGCGCGCCTCGTCGTAATGGAACAGGTCGGTGAAGGTACCGCCGACATCGACGCCGACGATGGCGCCCTTGGGGGCACCCTTGGAGATACCGTTGGTCATGATCTTGGATCCCGGAATCGTCAGGCGGCGGAGGGTTCGCGCAAGGCGGCGGTGGCGGCGATATCGAGCGCGCCGTCCTCGGTCAGCGCCACGCCATAGGTGCTGCGCGCCGCGTCACGGCCGAGATAGCCGAGCCGCACGTCGCGGGCGACCGCCTCCGCATCGCGCCGCTTGGGATCGCCCCAGCCGCCGCCGCCCGGCGTCTCCAGCCGCACACGCTGGCCGTCGCGGATCTTCACGTCGGTGACCTTGGAGGCGAGCGGCGGCGACGTCTCGCCCGCGTCGCTCTGCCAGGTGAAGCGGTTCAGCGCCGCCGGGGCGCCACCGGCGACACCAAAGGGCGCGAAGACGCCGCGCTCGCCCAGCAGGAAGACGTCGGCGTCGGTCAGCGCTTCGATCTCGTAGACGGCCCCGAGCCCGCCGCGATGCAGGCCGGCCCCGGCGGAGTCCGGGCGCAGCGCCCATTGGGTGAACATCACCGGATAGGCCGCCTCCAGGATTTCCACCGGCGGGATGGTGGCGGTGGAGATCGGGTTGTTGGCATGGTTCAGCCCGTCCGTCTCCGGATTGCCGCCCAGGCCGCCGCCGAAGAAGGAGAACATCACCCAACGCGAGCCGTCCTTGCGGTGCCCGGCCAGCGACAGCGCGTTGATGGTGCCGAAGGGGGCGGCGGTGGCGCGGGCCGGATCGGCGAGCGCCAGCGCGCCGAACACCACGCCGATGACGCGCAGGATGGTCTCGGTATAGCCGCCCACCGGCTTGGGCGGCTTCACCGCCAGCAGCGTGCTTTCCGGGATGACGAAGGTGATCGGGTTCAGGCAGCCGGCATTGGCCGGCACGTCGGTGAAGACATGCTTCAGCGCGACGTAGCAGCAGGCGACCGCGGTGGAATAGGCGATGTTCAGCGGCCCGGCGCAGGGCGCCGACGAGCGCGAGAAGTCGAGCGTCATCCGGTCGCCGGCGATGGTCAGGTCCAGCGCGATGAGCAGCCGGTCCGCCGTGATGCCGTCGTTGTCGAGATAATCCTCGAAGCTGTAGATGCCGTCGGGCAGCTTGGCCAGGGCGCTGCGCATCAGCGCCTCGGCCCGCGCGGTGAAGGCGTCGAAGGCGGCGTCGACCGTCTCTTCGCCATGCTCGTCCAGCAGCTCGGTCAGGCGGCGCACACCGAGATCCAGCGCGTTCAGCTGCCCGTTGAGGTCGCCGTAGTTCGACACCGGCACGCGGGAATTGGCGGCGAGGATCGCCAGCAGGTCGTGGTTCATCACGCCGGCCTTGACCAGCTTCACCGGCGGGATGCGCACCCCCTCCTGGAAGCTGTCGGTGGCGCGGGCGTTGAAGTTGCCCGGCACGTTGCCGCCGATGTCGAGCCAATGGCCGACCGACGCCATCCAGCAGAACAGCCGGCCCTGGCGGAAGATCGGCCGCACCAGACGGAAGTCGTTCAGGTGGGTGCCGCCGTCATAGGGGTCGTTGAACAGGAAGATGTCGTCAGCATGGAGATCGCCCTCCAGCGCCACCTTGTCGATCACCGCCTTGACGGCGAAGGCCATGGCGCCGACGAAGATCGGCAGGCCGTTGGTGCCCTGCACCAGGGTTGCGCCGGTCTCGGCATGATAGAGGCCGTGGCAGGCGTCGCGCGCCTCGGCGATGATCGGATTGAAGGCGGAGCGGTAGAGCGTCGCGTCCATCTCGTCGGCGATCTGCTCCAGCCGGCCTTTCAGGACGGCCAGCGTGACGGGGTCGATTGCGGTGGTTCTGGTGGTCATGCTGCGTCCTCCCGCTTGGCGGGGCCAGAGTCCTTGCCAAAGTCCTTATAAGCCTCGCCGAGTTCCAGCATCTCCGGCGTCCCGATCAGGTCGTTCAGCGCGTTGAAGTCGAACATGCGGTCGCGGAAAGGCTGGGTGGTGCCGTGCTGCGCCAGCGAGCCGTAATAGTCCTGCGCCTGCCGGGCGAGCGCCCGGACGATGCCGCCGGGAAAGATCACCAGCCGGTAGCCCAGCTCGCCCAACTCGGCGGCGGAGCTGATCGGCGTCTGCCCGCCCTCCACCATGTTGGCGAGCAGCGGCCGGATGCCCCCGAGGTCGCCGGCGATGGCGGACAGCTGCTCCCGGCTTTTCGGCGCCTCGACGAACAGCACGTCGGCGCCGGCCTCGACATAAAGGCGGGCGCGGTCCAGCGCCGCCGCCACGCCTTCCACCGCCACCGCGTCGGTGCGGGCGATGATCAGCGTATTCTCGCTGGCGCGGGCATCGACCGCCGCCTTGATCTTGCCGGCCATCTCGCCGGCCGGAATCACCGCCTTGTCGGTCAGGTGGCCGCAGCGCTTGGGAAAGCTCTGGTCCTCCAACTGGAGCGCGGTGGCGCCGGCGCGCTCGAACATGCGCACGGTGCGCTGGACGTTCAGCGCGTTGCCGTAGCCGGTGTCGGCATCGACGACCAGCGGTGTCGGCACCCGGTCGCGCACCAGGGCGATGGTGTCCGCCACCTCGCTGACCGAGACCAGCCCGATGTCGGGCCGGCCGAGCCGGGTATAGGCGATGGCGGCACCGGACAGGTACAGCGCCTCGAACCCCGCCCCGGCGGCCAAGGAGGCGGTGAAGGCGTCATAGACGCCGGGAGCCAGCACGACGCGGTTTTCCGAAAGCCGCTGTTTGAAGCTGATGTCGGGCATGGTCATCTCAGGCGCTCCCCCCGGCGGCGGCAGGCGCCGACAGAAGCCGGGTCAGGGGTGAAAGATCGGCCGCGCGGTCGATGGTCTCGACGCAATCGGCAATGGCGGCGGCATGGCCGGCACCCCAGACCGGGCCGGCGAGTTCGGCGAACTTCGCCCGCACCTCGTCGGGGCCGTAGGGATCCTCGGTGTCGCCCTTGTTGGTCAGCGCCTCCACCGCGAGGCTGCGGCCGTCGGCAAGGGTCAGGCGGACGCGGGCCGGACGCAGGCCGGGAAGCCGCGCGGTCAGCTCCTTGTCCTCGCGCACCGTCACACGGCGGGCGAGATCGCGGGTCGCCGCGGCCTGCCGGGCCTCGTCACGGAAGGCGTCCGGGGTCGCGGCGCCGTTGGCGAGGAAAGTCGCCAGCGCGAAGGGCAGCGAGAACTTCGCCGCCAGCATGTTCTTCGGCTCGGGCCCATCCAGCTGGGCGGCCCAGACATAGGTGTCGACCTCGATGGCCGCGACCTCGTCCGGAGCGATCCGGCCGCCGGCTTGCGCGACGATGTCGCCCAGCGCGTCGAGCGCGCCGTGGGTGTAGCGGCAGGCGGCATGGCGCTTGAAGTAGTTGCGGGCGATCTCCCAGCGCTCGCCCAGCTCGTCCACCATCAGCTCCGGCCGGAAATCGCGGGCGATGACGCCGCCGAACACGCTGCCGACGCCATCGGTCTCGCCGACGAAGCCGCTGGCGGCCAGATCCCAGGCGGTCAGTCCCAGCTGGTTGGAGACACCGGCATAGGCGTTGCGCACGGTGCCGCCCTCCAGCATCGTCCGCCGGCTGGTGGCGAGGCCGAGGGTGGAGGCGATGTTGATCGTCTCGATCATCGCGGCCGCATCCGCCCGGTTCAGATGGGCCACGGCCAGAGCCGCGCCCGCCGTTCCCCAGGTGCCGTGCGGGTGGGTGGTGACCAGCAGCTTGGCGGCGATGCCGATGCGCGAACCGATCTCGTAACCCAGAACCAGTGCCGTCAGCAGATCGGCCCCAGTGGCCTTCAGCCGCGGACCGGCGGCCAATGCCGCCGGCAGCACATGGATTCCCGGATGACCGCGGGCATACTGGTTGCCCTCGTCCAGTTCCAGCATGGTCCCGGCGACACCGTTCAGGAAGGCGGCCGAACCGGCGGCGAAGCCGCGGCCCGAACCGATCGCCGGGCAGTCTCCGGACCCGGCGCTTCCGGCCATCCGACCCACCAATGCGCGGCATTCCGGTTCCTGCATGCCGGCGGCGATGACGCCGATACAGTCGAGCAGCACCAGCTTCGCCCGTTCCACCACCGGGGCCGGCAGGTCGGCGAAGGTCAGGCCGGCGGCGAACTCGCCCCAGCGGTCGAGCCAGGACGGCCGGGCGGCGGCGAGCAGTTCGCTCGCCGGCTTCACGTCGAAGGACAGGCTTGTCATGTCACCGCTCCCGAGCGGACGGCCCCTAGAGGCCGAGATAGGTGCGTTTCAGTTCGGGGTCGCGCGCGATCTCGTCGGACGGTCCCGACAGCGCGAAGACGCCGTTTTCGAGGATGTAGGCCCGGCGGGCGACCTCCAGCGACTGGACGACGTTCTGCTCGACCAGCAGGATCGCCAGCCCGTCGGCATTCAGCTTGCGGATCAGCGTGAACATCTCCTCCACCACCAGCGGCGAGAGGCCGAGCGAAGGCTCGTCGAGGATCAGCAGCAGCGGTTCGGCCATCATGCCGCGGCCGATCGCCAGCATCTGCTGCTCGCCGCCCGACAGGGTGCCGGCGAACTGGCCCTCGCGCTCCTTCAGGCGCGGGAAGGTGGCGAAGATGCGCTCCAGGTTCCGTGCCCGGTTCGGCTTGCCGCGGCGGTAGCTGCCCAGCTCCAGATTCTCGCGGATCGACAGGTTGGGGAAGATCTTGCGGCCTTCCGGCACCTGGATCAGCCCCTCCTCGACGATGCGCGCGGCGGATTTGCCGTCGATGCGGGTGCCGCCGAAATGAATTTCGCCGGTCCAGGGCGGCAGCACGCCCGACAGCACCTTGTTCAGCGTCGTCTTGCCGACGCCGTTGGACCCCAGCACCGTGACGATCTCGCCGGCATGCACCGCCATGTCGATGCCGCGCAGCACCTCGGTGGCGCCGTAGCCGGTCGTCAGGCCGCGGATTTCCAGAAGCTGCTCAGCCATGGGCCGCCCCCTCCGCCTTCAGGCGGGCGGCGGCGCCATGGCCGAGATAGGCCTCGATCACGCGGGCGTCGGCGCAGACGACGGCGGGCGGCCCCTCGGCGATCATGCGGCCCTGGGCCAGCACATAGACGCGCTCGCACAGGTTCATCACCGCCTGCATGACATGCTCGATCATCAGGATCGTCACCCCTTCGTCGCGGATGCCGCGGATCACCGGGAGGATGTCGCGGATCTCCGACGGGTTCAGGCCGGCCAGCACCTCGTCCAGCAGCAGCAGCGTCGGTTCGGTGGCAAGGGCGCGGGCCAGTTCCAGCCGTTTCCGTCCGGCCACCGTCAGACCGCCGGCCGGCCGGTCCAGTTCGGTGCCCAGCCCGACCCGGCGTGCCACCTCGCGCGCCTTGGCGGTGGCGTCCGCCCGCTTGGCATGGCGCAGATAGGCGCCGACGGCGATGTTCTCGCACACCGTCAGCCCGGCGAAGGGCTGGACGATCTGGAAGGTGCGGCCGATGCCGAGCTCCGCCCGGCGGTGCGGTTCCTCGCCGGTGATGTCGGTGCCCTCGAAGCGGATGCGCCCGTCACTGGGGGCGACGAAGCCGGAGATCATTGAGAACAGCGTGGTCTTGCCGGCGCCGTTCGGCCCGATCAGCCCGACGATGCCGCCCGGTTGCAGCGACAGCGACGCATTGTTCACCGCCATCAGCCCGCCGAAACGCTTGGAGACGCCCTCAACGGCCAGCATGGGAAACCTCCTTGGGACCGCGCGTGACCATCCCGCGGCCACGGTCGCGCAAGCGCTCCAGCAGGCCGAGGATGCCGCCGCGGGCAAAGGCGACGGCCAGCACCAGCACGCCGCCGAAGACGATCAGGTCGATGCCGGGGATGCGGCCGGCGAACTGCTTGGCGAGCTCGCCCAGCCCGTGCAGGGTCAGCGCCCCCACCACCGGGCCGAAGACGGTGCCGACGCCGCCGATGATCGGGGCCAGCAGAAGCTCCACCGAAATCCAGCTGCCATAGGCGATGTTGGCGTCGATATAGAGGAAATACTGGGCGTAGAGGCAGCCCGACAGCGCGGTCACGCCGCCCGACAGGGCGATGGCGCGCAGCTTCACCTTCAGCGAGTTGACGCCCAGTGCCTTGGCCGCATCCTCGTTCTCGCGCACCGCCACCAGCTGCGCCCCGAAGCGGGAGCGCTGGATCCAGCGCGTCAGCAGCAGCACCGCGGCGACCAGCGCCAGCACCAGCCAATAGAACACGGCGCGGTCGTCGAATTGCAGGTTGGCAGGACGGACGTCCAGCTTGATCAGCAGCCCGGCGGCCCCGCCGGTGAAGGAGGCGGCGTTGGCAAGAATGCGGAACACCTCGGCGAAGGCCAGCGTCACCAGCGCGAAGTAGGAGCCGCGCAGGCCCGATCGGAAGCTGAGGAAGCCGATGACCCAGCCGACCGCAGCGCCGGCCGCCGTCGCCAGCACCAGCCCGGCCCAGGCGTTGATGCCGTAGCGCGTCTGCAGGATCGCGGTCACATAGGCGCCGGTGCCGAAGAAGGCGGCATGGCCGAAGCTGAACTGGCCGCCGAAGCCGCCCAGGATGTTCCAGCCCTGCGCCCCCAGCGCCACGATCAGCATGAAGACCAGGAAATTCAGCACCGGGCTGGAGGTCACCACCAGCGGCAACAGGGCTGCCAGGAGGATCAGGACGGCGATCGGGATCAGGTCGCGCACGGTCATGCCTTGGCTCCGAACAGTCCGGTCGGCCGCACCAGCAGCACGGCGATGAAGATCAGGAAGATGCCGATCTGGCCCAGGCTGTCGCCCAGGAACAGGCCGCACAGGCTCTCCACCACGCCGATGAACAGGCCGCCCAGCAGCGCGCCGGGCAGTGAGCCCATGCCGCCCAGCACCACCACGGTGAAGGCGACCAGCACAAAGGCGCCGCCGATGCGTGGATTGACGTAGAAGGTCGGCATCAGCAGCCCCGCCGCGACGGCGAGGCAGGCGCAGCCCAGGCCGAAGGTGACGGCATAGACATGCGGCACGTCGATGCCGACCAGATTGGCGCCCAGCTTCTCCTTGGCGACGGCACGGATCGCCTTGCCGGTGTCGGTGCGGTTCAGCACAAGCCAAAGCAAGCCGGTCACCACCACCGCGACCCCCAGCCCGATCAGCCGCGGGTAGCTCAGCAGCAGCGGCCCCAGCGCCACCACCTGGAACGAGTAATCGGTGTCGAGCGTCCGGGTATCCGACTGGAACACGGCCAGCAGCACATTCTCCAGCACGATGGACAGGCCGAGCGTGACCAGCAGGATGTTGCCGTCGTCGCCATGGCTGGCCGGTCCGATGACGAAGCGCTGCAGGCCGTAGCCGAGCACGAACATCAGCGGCACCAGCGGCAGGATGGCCAGATAGGGGTCCATCCCCAACCAGGCCCAGGCGATCCAGACCGCGAACATCGCGCAGGTCAGGAGCGCGCCATGGGCGAAGTTGATGATGTGGAGCACGCCGTAGATCAGCGTCAGGCCGAGCGCGATCAGCGCATAGACCGCGCCGGTCATCAGACCGTTCAGCGCCGCTTCCAGGATGATCTGAGGGGAGTACATGGCAGCCCGCGCATGAGGGGATTGGCCCCCGCCCGCCCGGAAGGCCGGATCGCGGCGTCCCGGACGGATGGGGGAATGCGGAGGTGCGGCGGCGAAAAACCGATCAGACCGCCGGGAAGTTGGCCTTCGCCTCGGCGAACGCGTCGGGGAAGATCACCTTGATGTCCTCACCCTGGATCTGGGTGTTGATCGGGGTGGCGCCCTCGTTCTGGCCGTTGACGAACTTCGTCGGGCCGTAGGGCATGATGTGGCCGGCGAAGGTCGAGGCGTTCAGCGCCTCGATGATCTTCTTGCGGTCGGTCGAGCCGGCCCGCTCGATGGCGTCGGCCAGCAGCAGCACGTTCGAATAGTTCAGCGAGACATTGTAGGCGAAGGACTTGCCCTGCCCTTCCACCGCCTTGCGCAGGGCCAGCGCCTTCGGGTTCTTCGGGTCGTGCCAGTGGTTGCAGTCGATGACGTTCTGCGCCGCCTGCGGAAACTCCTTGACGAAGCGGCCGTTCGACGCCGCCCCGCCGAGGATCGCGTAGATGCCCTTCGGCTTGATGCGCTGCTGCTGCATGGTGCGGGCGAGCAGCACGAACTCGCCGTAGTAATTGGACGGGATCACCAGATCGGGGTTCAGCGACCGGATGCGCAGCGCCACGTTGGACATGTCGCGCGCCGGGGTCGGATGGGCGATGGTCTCCAGGATCTCGAAGCCGCGCTTGGGCAGCTCGGTCTGCAGCAGCTTGGCGAGGCCGGAGCCGAACAGCCCGTCCTCATGCACCAGCACGACGGTCTTGGCCGGCTTGCCCGCCTTGTCGTTGATGGCGGTCAAATTGTCGAGCGCCACCTGCGTGACCTTGCCGAAGCCGGGGCTGAAGCGGAAGGTGTTGGTCAGGCCGCGCGCCATGATCTGGTCCGACACGCCGACATCGACCAGATAAGGCAGGTCGTAACGGGCCGCCGCCTGGGAGGCGGCAAGGCAGATCGGGCTGGCGAAGCCGCCGACGATGGCGGCGACGCCTTCGGCCTGCATGCGCTCGACCTCCTGCGTGCCGGCTTCGGGTGTCGAGCGGGCGTCGCCGAACACCATTTCCAACTTGGCGCCGCCCAGCGACTTGATGCCGCCGGCCGCGTTGATCTCGTTGATCGCCATCTCCGCGCCCGCCCGGCCGAGGTCGCCGTCATGGGCGAGCGCGCCGGTCACCGGCTGGAGGATGCCGACCTTGACCGCCGCCGTCTGCGCGCGCAGCACCGACGGGGCCGCGAACGGCAGCGCCGTGACGGCGGCAGCCGCGGCGCCGGCCTTCAGCACCGTGCGGCGGGAGAAGCCGGTGTCCTGAACCGAACGTCCCATAACGCTCAACTCCTCTGTTTGATGGCCCGCGCGACGCGGGTGGGCTTTTCGCCCGATTTGCTTTTGTCGGCTTTGCTTTTCTCGGCCACCTTGCGGTCGGCCTTCTCGGCGGTGCGCGGCCAGCCGAGCGCCGGGCTCCAGCGCCGCTCGCCGTCGCCGCCGGTGCGCACCAGATCCATGTGGAAGCTATAGCGGTCGGGCCGGTACAGCGCGTGCAGATGCTCCACGCCGCGGCCCGACGGCTCGTAGACGATGCGGGTCAGGGTCAGCAGCGGCGACCCGATCTCGAGATCCAGCGCCGCCGCCGCATCCGGGCCGGCGAGCGTCGCATTGATCGCCTGGGTGGCGCGTTCCGTCGTCACGCCCGACCGTTCGATCAGTTCCAGCAGCGGACGCGCCGCCAGCTCGGCCTCCGAATAGGTCAGGCCGATCCATTCCGGCACATGGGTGGTCAGGTAGGAAAAGGGCTCGCCATCGATCAGGCGCACGCGCACCGACCGCTGCACCCGTTCGCCGGGCTTCAATCCCAGGCTTTCGGCAATGGAGTCCGACGGAACGCCGTAGCCGAAGGACAGCAGCTTCACGTCGGTGCTGCGGCCCATGTCGATCAGGTGCGACAGCACGTTGGAGAGGTCGGCGACGATGGGGCGGACGGTGCGCGTGTCGTGGACGAAGGTGCCGGAACCGGGCTTGCGCTGCACCAGCCCTTCCTTTTCCAGCAGGTCGAGCGCGCGGCGCACGGTGACCCGCGACACGGCATGTTCGGTCGCCAGAGTCGGCTCGCCGGGCAGGCGGCCGCCCGGCGGCAATTCGCCGGCGACGATGCGGTCGCGCAGCAGCAGATAGATCCTGCGCGCCTTCAGGGGTTCGACCGCCGACTTCACAGCACTCCGCCTCCCCTTCCACCGGAAACCGTTGGCCGTCCATTCATCAGACAGGAACCTGTATGATGGATAATACAGCTTTGGTCAACAGCGATGTTGGGCGTGCGGACGATCGGATGCCGGACCCGTCGTGCTTCTTCGGGACCGGGTGGTCAAACGGATGGAAAAAACCTACGGCGCGACGCCGCGACGATCAAGGACAAGGCGGACGTCACGACTTGGCGGACGACGGCCTGTCCGGACGGAAGGCGACGATCGTCGCGCCCGCGTCGCCCGGCACCGGATCGGCCGTCCCTACCCGTCCGGCATTCCCGGGCATCCCCGCTTCGGAGGCCGCGGTCAGGTAGCGCACGCAGCTGACGCGCAGGAAGGAGGCGAGGTTCTGAACGGCACCGTGGACCTCCACGACCTCGTCATGGAGGGTGACGATCAGGCGGTTCGTCGTGACCCCCTGCTCCGCCGCGATGCCGGCCAGGACGTTCCAGAACAGGTTCTCCAGCCGGATGCTGGTCACCATTCCGTGGATGCGCACCGAGCGGGACCGGGCCTCGTACAGGATCGGGTCGGTGTTGACGAAGATCTGGCACATATGCAGTCCCTCCTCCCATCGCCGGTCCCGTACCGCGATTACAGCATCGTGCGTTTAATATGAAACGCACGATGCTGTAGACTTATGTTTGGCGATCGGATTCACGCTTCAAATCGATTCCGATTTTACGCGATCCGATCTGATGCGGCAAAGTCAGTCCCGGTCGCAACCGATCCCGTCCAGGCCGGATCGCGCCCTGCGGACCGCGGTTCTCCGGATGCCGTGCTGGCTCAGCTTGCGATACAAGGTGCTGCGGGAAATCCCCAGCACCGCCGCCGCGTCCGACAGGTTTCCGCCGGTGGCGGCGATCACATCCTCGATCGTCCGCTGTTCGGTCACCGTCAGGGACATGGGCGCCGGCGCTGGCGAAACCGGCATTGCCGGACCGGAAATCGCCGGATACGGACCTCCCCAGCCGCAGGACTCGACGCCGCCCTGGACGATGCCCTCCAAACCGCGGCACGCATCGCGCAGGTCGTCCGGAAGATCGCCGACGTCGACGTTTCCGCTGGTGGACAGGAGGATTGCGCGTTCGACGACATTCCGCAGTTCCCGGACATTGCCCGGCCAGTCGTAGCCTTGCAGCAGATCCAGCGCCCCCACGGTGAAGCGGACCGGCGAGCGGCCATGTCGCTCCGCCAGCAGGCCGTTGAAATGGGAGATCAGCCGCGGGACGTCGCCATGCCGTTCCCGCAGGGGCGGCACCCGCAGGGCGGTGACGGCGAGGCGATGGTAGAGGTCGCGGCGGAACCGGCCGGCGGCGACCTCGTGGCGCAGGTTGCGGTTGGTCATGGCAAGCAGCCGCACCGACACCCGGCGCGGGACGTTGTCGCCGATGCGGTACAGCACCCCCTCCTCCAGCACCCGCAGCAGATAGGGCTGGAGGTCGAGCGGCAACTCGCCGACCTCGTCGAGACACAGCGTGCCGCCGTCCGCCAGTTCGAAGCGGCCGATCCGTCCCTCCGCCGCCGCACCGGTGAAGGCGCCGCGCACATAGCCGAACAGCTCGCTGCCCAGCATTTCGCGTGACACGGCGCCGCAATTGAACGGCACGAAGGGACCGCCGGGCGCCGCGCCGTGACCATGGATGGCGCGCGCGAACAGTTCCTTGCCGACGCCGGTCTCCCCTTCGATCAGGACGGGGACCGGCAGAGGGGCCAAGCGCTCCCCCTGCCCGATCACCGCGCGCAGGCTGTCGCTCGACCCGACGATATCGGCGAAGCGGCAGCGGCTATGATCGGCCTCGTCCGGCACGGCACGGCGCCCGCCCGACGGGCGGGCGGATGCCGCGCCGGGAATCACCAGCAGCGTCCCCCGCCGTTCCCCGTCCAGCATCAGCGGACGGACCCAGTCGGCCGGCACCGGCAGCCGGTCGCCGGCCCCCGGTCCACCAACCAACCCGATGATCGGCAGCCTGGTCCCCCGGCTGAGCTGCGGCACCTCCGATCCGAGGTTGGCCTTCAACAGATGCGCCGCCTTCCGGCTGGCATAGAGAAGGCGCCCGCGGGCATCCAGCGCGATCAACCCCTCGCCGGCATATTTCTGGCTGTCCTCCAGACAGGCTTCCAGCAGCCGCACATGCTCGGCCTCCGTCTGGCGGGCGAGGTTCCATTCCACCTGGCGGGCGGCGACCACGGCCAATGCCAATGCCTGACCGCTGAAGCTCTGCTTCAGGCCGGAGATGTCGAGCAGGCCGACGACCGCCCCGTCGACGGGATCGTGGATCGGGGCGCCGGCGCAACTCCACCCCTTGATGCCGGCGCAGTAATGCTCCGCGGCCTGCACCAGCACCGGCTGTTTGGAGGCCAGTGCCGTGCCGATGCCGTTGGTGCCGGCGCAGGTCTCGCCCCACTGCCCGCCGCAGGCCAGACTGATGTCGCGCGCCGAAGTCAACGTTGCGCGGTCACCGGCGGCATCCAGCACCACGCCGTTGGCATCGGTGATCAGCATCACCGTCCGGGTTCCGGCCAACAGGTTCGCCGCCTCCGCCAAAGTCGTGGCCGCAGCCTGGAGCAGGTCGCGGTTGTCGCGGCGCAGCGCCTCGATATGGTCGGTGCCGACCACCGGCGCCGCATCCGCCCGCGCATCGACCAGGAAGCTCTGGCAGCGCGCCCAGGATCGGATGACCACGTCGCGGACCGGCAGATTCTCCCGCCGTGATCCGGAGACGAAATCCTCCCAAGCCTTCATCGTGGCCGTTTCGCCATCCACCAGCGCGTGGAACGCCGGTCCGGACGAAGCACCGGCCGGACGGCCGATGCCGACCCGTTCGTTGGCCAACATAGTCCCCTCCCTGCTTGCCCGGCGTCTTTCATAGAGTTTTCAGGATGCGCCGATTGTCCTTGGACAGGGATGCGGAGGTTCGCTCCGACATCATCCGCATCAAGGATTGTTTGTATAGAAAATCATAAGCCGAACCGGGGCGGGAGGGGTAGTAGCGGAATACTCTATGGCCTTTTTCCTGTGTTTTCCCCGAAGGGGGAGGTGAGGCGTCAGGGCAGGGCGGGCTCAGCTCCGTCCGTACCGCTCCATTCCCCCTCCACGCGCCGGGCCGGCGGTGGGGTCGACATCGTCGGGAATGTCGGCGATCAGGGTGTGGGTGGTCAGCACCAGCTTGGCGACCGACACCGCGTTCAGCAGGGCCAGGGTGGTCACCTTGACCGGATCGATGATCCCGGCGTCGAACAGGTCGCCGAACCGGCCGATGCGGGCGTCGAATCCGGACCCGTCGGGAAGCGTGGCGACGCGGGCGGCGATGCCGGCCCCGTCCAGCCCGCCATTCTCCGCGATGCAGACCAGGGGCTGTACCATCGCCCGCTGCACCAGCTTCACTCCTGCACGCTCCCCCTCCCCGACGTCCCCGGCCAGCCGGTCGAGCAGCGGAGCGACGCGGGCCAGCGCGGTGCCGCCGCCGGGCACCACACCCTCCGCCAGCGCGGCGCGGGCGGCGGCGAGCGAATCCTCCAGAAGCTGGGCAGTGCGCTTCTGCTCCACCGGCGTGGCGCCGCCGACCTCGATCAGGGCGGTGCCGTGCGTCAGCTTCGCCAGCCGCTGGGACAGCTTGTCCCGCTCGATGTTGGGCGGCGCCTCCTCCCACTGGCGCTGCACCAGGGCGCGGCGGGCGGCCAATGCGTCCGGATTGCCATGGCCGCGCAGGATCGTGGTGCGGCCGGCCGAAACCTCGATGCGGTCGGCGCCTCCCAGGTCCTCGGCCGCCACGCCGTCGAGGCGTCCGCCCAGGTCGCGGGCGATCACCCGTCCGCCGGTCAGGATCGCGATGTCCTCCATCGTCGCCTGGCGCCAGTGGCCGAATTCCGGCGGGTTGATCGCCACCACCGTGGCGCGCCCGTCGCGGCGCAGCGCCATCAGCGCCGCCACCACCTCCGGCGCCACGCTCTCGGCCATGATCAGCAGCGGGCGGTGCCCGGCGGCGATGCGGTCGACCAGACGCAGGATCGGTTCGGGATCGGCGATCTTGTGGTCGGTCATCAGGAGGTAGGGCCGTTCCAGCACCGCGGTCTGGCCGGTCGGCTCGGTCGCCATGTGGTGGGACAGGAAGCCGCGGTCCAGCACCATGCCCTCCAGCACATGCAGCGCCGTCGGCGCGCCCGGCTGGCCGTATTCAATGTCGATCACCCCCTCGGCCCCGACCCGGCGCAGGGCATCGGCAACCAGGTGGCCGAGCGCCGGATCGGTCGCCGCGACGGTCGCCACCTGCTCCAGCCGGGCATGGCTCTCCAATGGCCGGGCCATCTGGCGCAGCCGGTCGACGACGAAGCCGCAGGCGCGCTCCATCCCCTCGACCAGTTCGACTGAACCATAGCCGTCGGCGAGCACGGCAACACCCTCCTGGATCAGCGCATCGGCCAGCACGGTGGCGGTGGTGGTGCCGTCGCCGGCCACGTCGTTGGTCTGCTTCGACACCTCGCGCACCACCTGGGCGCCCATGTTCTCGAAGCGGCAGGGCAGCTCGATCTCGGCGGCGATGCTGACACCGTCGCGCGAGATCATCGGCGTGCCGATCGGGCGGTCGATGATCGCGTTGGTCCCTTTCGGCCCCAGCGTGCCGCGCACCGCCAGCGCCAGCTTGCCCACCCCACGGGCAAGCGCGGCCCGCGCCTCGGCACGGTGCAGCATCATCTTCGGCATGGCGTTTTTCCCTCCCAGTCTTGATTTTATGAATCTGAAGGATAAGCGCCCTCTCCCGCCCCGGGAGAGGGAGGGGACCCACGAAGTGGGGAGGGTGAGGGGTGATCCAAGGAACCGGAAGCGCATGGCCCCGTGCCTCACCCCTCACCCTTCCCACCGCTTCGCGGCGGGCCCCTTCCCTCTCCCGGGACGGGAGAGGGAGACCTCACTCGTAGGCGAGCGCGTCATCCATGTTGCCGAAGAGGACGACCGTGCCCTCGTCGATCATGACCATGCGGCCATAGTGGGTGGAGGTGGAGATCTCGAAGATGTGCGGGGTCATCTCGCGGCCCAGCGCCTCCCCGATCTCGCTCATCTTGAACTCGATCTTGCCTTCGCCGTCGATGCGGATCATCGCCGGGAGGTAGGTAACGGTGATGCCGGGCTTGCTCTCCATCACCTCGGCGATGCAGCGCGCCTCGACGCTGTCGTTCATCGTCACGCCGCACTGGTGGGAAATGGTGCCGTCCTGGGTGATGTCCTTCAGCGGCTTGAAAAGCTGCTGCACGGTGGTGACGCTCATGGTTCTCGTCCTCTTGGCGAAAAAGCGGGAAGGATCACTCTGCCGCAGCATCGGTGACTGCGGCGGCCGGCTGCCCGACCTCGACCGGCGGCAGGGCCGGCAGGTCGGCGTCGATGCCGATCTCGCGCCCGATGGCGGCGACGCGGCCGCGCGCCCGCTCGAAGGCGTCCGCGAAGCTCGCCGCCTTGACCCTGGGCAGCGACCACAGCGGCTGAAGCTGCAAGGCCGCCTTCACCGCCAGCCCGCCATGATGGGTGAACCAGCTCTGCAGCATAGTCCGGTTGTCCTCGCCATGGGCCGGGTCGCGCAGCAGCAGGGCGAACAGCTCCACCGCGTTGGCGAGGTTCCGTTCATAGTCGGCCTCGGCCGCCGAGATGACCGACGGGGTGGAGAAGTCGTTCTGCGCCGCGGCCACCTGCATGACGAAGCCGCTGCGGAACAGCTCGCCGACCAGCGGTTCGAAGACGAGGTTGACGGCGAAATACTGCTCCAGGAAATCGATGGCGGCACGGATATGCTCGACCGCCTCGCGGCAGGGCTGCCAGATCGGGTCGTCCAGCCAGTGCGCCTTGCCGGCGTCGAGGTCGAACCCTCCGATGTCGCTGCCGACCTCCGCCAGATAGAGCGTCAGATCCTGGGCGAAGCGCAGCTTGTAGGAGGCGTTGGTCAGGATGGCGTTGTTCACCATCTGGGTATAGCCGTAGCGTTGCGCCCGCATCAGCGCGGTTCCCAGCCCGTATTCGGCATGCTTGAAGGCGCCGACATGGTTCTGGAGCACGGCGACCCAGGCCTTGTCGAAGCGCTGGGGCGCACCGGCGCGCCGCGCGTTCTCCACGACGTTCTGGATCATGCCGACGATGGTGGACTGGCGCTGATAATGGGTGCGTTCCCATTCCTGGTCGGGCGCACGGTAGCCGTGCCAGTCCGCACATTTCAGCGCGGTCCAGTCCTTGGAATAGGTCGGGGTACCGTCGCCGAAGGAGATGATCCAGTTCTGGAGCAGATAGCGCTCCGGATCAGGCTGGACGTCGACGGTCACGTCCTCGTAATGGGTCGCCTTGCGGCCCTTCGGTTCGAAGTAATTGTAACGGCGGCTGTCGGAGCCGGGAAAGACCTTGGCCCCGGCGGCGGCAGAGGCGGTTGTGGTTTCCTGCATGGTCATCGTCGTTCCTCCCGTGTTTGCAAAAGCCCGCCTCAGTGGCCCGTCTCAGCGGGTGGCGGGGGTGAATTTGTCGAAATAGACGCGCGCGGAATCGACACCGGCCATTTGCAGGACCGGCAGCACCGCGTCGATCATCGGCGGCGGCCCGCAGGAGAAGACGTCGGCCTCCTCCGCATCCGCCATGCCGGACAGGTGCCGGCGCAGCACCTCGTGGATGAAGCCGGTCTCGCCGGTCCAGGCGTCGCCCTCCTCGGCATGCGACAGGGCGGGGATGAAGGCGAAGTCCGGCAAGCTGCGGGCGAACTCCTCGAACAGGTCGAGGTGGAACAGGTCCCTGCGGCTGCGGGCGCCGTAGAAGAGCCGCACCGGCCGCGTCTCGCCGCTGGCCGCCTGATCACGCAGGATCGACAGCAGCGGCGCCATGCCCGACCCACCGCCGACCAGGATCATCGGCCCCTCCCGCCCCTCGCGGCGGAAGCAGGTGCCGTAGGGACCGCGGACGGTCACCCGGTCGCCGACCGACAGGCCGCCGTCCAGTTGGCGCGAGAAGGCGCCGTCGGGGTATTTCTTGATGATGAACTCCAGCCGGTTGCCGTCCGCCGGCGGGTTGCCCATCGAGAAGGACCGGGTGAGGCCGATGCCGGGCAGCGTGATGTCGACATACTGGCCGGCCCAGAACTTCATCGGCTGCTCGAGATCCAGCGCGATGGCGACGATGTCGTGGGTCAGCGGCTCCACCGCCGCCAGTCGCGCATTGAAGTCCTTCACCGGAATGGAGCGGGACAGCAGATCCTCGTCGTAGTTCAGCAGTTCCACCGCCACGTCGCTGTAGGCCAGCGAACGGCAGAGCAGGATGTGGTTGCTGTCGCGCTCCGGATCGGAGAGGGCGAAGGTGGAGTATTTCAGCATCTCCACGTCGCCGTCGATCAGCAGGCATTTGCAGGCGGAGCATTGCCCCTCCTTGCAGCCATGCATCAGCGAGACGCCCTGGCGGAAGGCCGCGTCGAGAATGGTTTCCCCTTCCGCGACCTCCATTTCGATGCCGACGGGCTCCAGCCGGACGGTGTGGACGGCCGGGCTGTTGTGCAGCGCTTGTGCGGTCATGGTTTGTCGATCTCCGCGGTGTTGTCCGCCTGTGTTGTCCGCCTGTGTTGTCCGCAGGGGATCCCCGTTCCCCCCTTCCATCCGGAAAGGGGGCGGGCTCAAACAAAGGAGCGGGGAATCAGACCCGGCGGATCTTGAAGCCCTTGCGGTACTCGTCGACATGCGCCTGACGCTGTTGCGGCGTCATTTCACGCAGGGCCAGCAACGGGCTGCGGATGGTGTGGCCGCGCACATGGTCGAGCGTCCACATGTCCTTCTCCTCGAAGGACAAGTGCGGCTGGGCGACCAGCGTCTTCCCGTCGGGACGGACGAAGCCCATGTCCTGGATGGCGTCGGCGAGGTCCCAGCCGTCATAGACCTCCTCCCACTGGCGCCGGCCGGAGAAGCGGCCCATCGCCGGGGTCGGGCGGCCCTGGTATTCGGCGGCGAAGGCCTCCTTGTGGGTCCAGCGGTCGACCTCGGAGGCGTAGGTGAAGAGTTCGCCGTCGACCTCGTCGGTCGTGAAATCCTCGCGGATGACGCAGGGCACCAGGCTCGACCAGCAGCGGTGCGGATAGACGTAGCCGGTGTCGGCGAAAGTGATCGGCACGCTGCCCGGCTTGCTGAGCTTGGCGTAATTCTCCCACCAGATGCCGAACTGGTCGTACCAGCCCGGATACTTGCTCTCGAACCACTCGAAATCGCGTTCGGTCATCGCCTCGATGCGCCAGAAATTGGCCCACCAGCCGGCCGAGAAGAACTGGGCGATCTTGTGGACGTAGTTCTTCTTGACGATGCTGTCGAAGGCTTCGTGAACGTCGTCATGGTGGATCTTGATGCCGTATTTCTCCAGCGGCAGCAGGTAGGTGCGGTAGTAATCCTCGAAGATCCAGCGGTGCCACAGCTCGGCGTAGGATTCCTTGTTCTTGTCGCGGTGCTTGGTGCCGTATTCGATGATCGTGCCGATGGCGGCATCGACGATCATGTGGTTCTGCCAGAAGGAATAGCGGATGTCGCGTTCCAGCAGCAGGTGGTTGTCCGGCTCCTTCAGCACCGACATCAGCATGGAATGGCCATTGCCGATGTGGCGGGATTCGTCGCTCTGCACCGAAAGGAAGACAGTGGGCAGGGCATAGTCGCCGTTGCGCGCCGCTTCCGACGGCATGGCGACGAACAGCGTGTTGGTGAAGGCGGTCTCGGCCACGACCTGCAGATAGATGTTGGACGCGGTGATGGCGTCGCCGGTCAGGAAGGCTTCACCGAACTGCCGGCCGATGGTGGTGGCGTAACATTTGCCGAACGCCTTCTCGGTGATGTCGAAGCCGGCCGGATCGATGTAGTTCTCCATGTACCATTTCTTGAGGTTCATCTGGATCGTCGAGTGCCGGAACTCGTCGATCATCTGCATGGTGAAGCCGGTGCGCAGATCATCGCCCGGCGCCAGCTGGCCCAGCGTCGCCATCGACCGCGCCGCCGAGATTTCCGGGAAGGGGATGATCGCCAGGAACAGCTTCATCCATTCGATCCAGCGCGGTTCGACATTGCGGAACATGTCGCCGCGCAGGGCAGCGTCCAGCGCGCCGTAGACGCGGTTGTCCTTCTCCTCCTGCATCGGGAAGTAGGAGCGCAGGACCTGCTTCATCGGGTCGCGCGGTGCCTTGGAGATCTTGTAGTCGGTCGGGAAGCTCATCGCCTCCTTGACGTAGGAGGGCGTCCAGCCGAGATCGGCGACGCGGCGGGCCGCCTCGGTGATGCCGATGCCTTTCTGGCTGGTGATCTTGTTCAGCGTCAATCCATCCGGCATGTCGTCTCTCCCCATGATTTTGATGATGTTGATCCGGGCCTGAAGGATCGCGTCGGCCACGCATGCCGGATGACGGGACACCGGCAGGTTCAAGGGCGGGATTGGCCGGACCGGAACCGCGCAGCGGCGCGGCGATGAAGGTCCGCAGCTTCAGGCCGGTTGCAACCGCCGAACCGGGGCGGCTGCAACGCCCACCCCATAAAGCAACCGGCGTGCCAAAACGCCGGATCACATCGGAGAGGCGATTTTAAAGAAAGTTTGCATGACGCATTGTCTTACTATGGGACGATTTGTCGCGCCGCGGTGTCCCAAAATGAAACAGTTGGGACAGCTGGTACGGACAACACCAGCCAGAGCCCTGGGCCTAAGGCAATCGTACATGGGATGATCCGTGAACAAAGCCCCTCTCCCCTTGTGGGAGAGGGATTGGGGTGAGGGGTCGCAAATTCAATGTTTCCAAAGGCCTGCGGCCTCTGCACCCCTCATCCCAACCCTTCTCCCACAAGGGGAGAAGGACATCCGAAGCGCAACGTTGTCGCTCCGGTCTTAAATACGATTGCCCAAATCCTTATCCAGTGCGCCTTCCCAAAGCGTGGCATGCCCCTTGCTGTATCCGATCGACGGCGCCGCTCCGGCCGGTCCGATGTGCCGGCGCCCAAAGGCTTCAGCCGAGATTTCGGGAGGATTTTCAAACGATGAGGCATGCGATGCACGCGAGGATGTCGCCGCACCGCTGGGTGATGTTGCTGCTCCTTCTGTCCATTCCCTTCTCGCCCTTCACGCGGACATCCGCGGCGGCGGATGGCGAGACGCTGTTCCGCCAGCAATGCGGGACCTGCCATTCGGTGAAGAAGGACGACGGACCGCGCGCCGGGCCGCCGCTCTACGGCGTCATCGGCCGCAAGGCCGGCAGCGTCGACGGCTTCGACTATTCCGATGCGCTGCGCGGTGCCGGCTTCGCCTGGGACGCCGGGCATCTGGAGCACTGGCTGACCAACTCCAACCAGTTCATTCCCGGCAGCTACATGAACTACCACCAGGACGACGACAGCGTCCGCAAGAGCATCGTCCAGTTCCTGGAAGCCAACGCCAAACGGTAACGCCCTCCCTCAACGACATTGTGGGCAACGACCTCATGGGAAGCACCATGGCCAAGATCATCCACATGATGGTGCGCGTCCTCGACGAACAGCGGTCGCTGGACTTCTACGCCAAGGCCTTCGGGCTCGAACCCGCCGAGCGGCTGGGCTTCGACGGCTTCACGCTGATCTACCTGCGCAACGCCGAAAACGACATGGAGCTGGAGCTGACCGTCAATCATGACCGCATCACGCCCTACACCCATGGCGACGGCTACGGCCACATGGCGGTGGCGGTGGACGATCTGGACGGCGAACACGCCCGGCTGTCGGCCCTGGACCTCCCGGTGACACCGGTGAAGGAGTTCGCCCCCGGCGGCACCCTGCTGGCCCGCTTCTTCTTCGTCACCGATCCGGACGGCTACAAGACCGAGGTCCTGCAACGCCACGGCCGCTACCGGTAAGTCCGGATTTCAAGAACAACCAACTCATGGGAAGGAGACGTCGATCATGCGCGTTCTCGACAAACGGACAAGGCTCAACAGGCGGAATTTCCTGAAGACCTCCGCCGCGTCGGTGGCGGCGGCCGGTGCGGTTTCCGGCGGCATGGTGTCGATCGGAGCGACCCCGGCCTGGGCCGAGGGCCTGACCGCCATCAAGCCGGACGCGGCCAAGACTTTGCTGGTGATGGTGCGCGACCTCTATCCGCACGACCGGCTGGGCGACGCCTATTACGAGAAGGCGCTGGCCTCGATGGACCAGGAGGCGGCGAAGGACGCCACCCTGGCGGGCCAGCTCAACGAAGGCGCGGTGGCGCTCGACACCGCCGCGCGCAAGCTGGGCAACGCGCCCTACGCCGCCATCAAGGCCGAGGCGGACCGCGTCGCGGTGCTGAAATCCATCGAGACCACGCCCTTCTTCCGCAAGGTCCGCGGCGACATGGTGGTCGCCCTCTACAACCAGCCGGAGGTGTGGGCGAAGCTCGGCTACGAAGGGGCGTCGGCCGAATATGGCGGCTACATCCACCGCGGCTTCGACGATCTGGACTGGATCAAGGACGCCTGACGGCCCCACCGGCTCGCATCAATGCTTGCCGCACTGAACACGCACCGAATGCCCGAAAAAAATGGGGAGGACCGAGACATGGTTGCGAAATTCGCGATGGACGACGACGGCGTCGTGGTGGTGATCGGATCGGGGGCCGGCGGCGGCACCCTGGCGAACGAACTGGCGCAGAAGGGGATCAAGGTCGTCTGCCTGGAGGCCGGCGGGCGTCACGAGATCCGGGATTTCGTGAACGACGAATGGAAGAGCTTCTCGCAGATCTCCTGGCTCGACAAGCGCACCACCTCGGGCGGCTGGCGGGTGGCGAAGGACTTTCCCAACCTGCCGGCCTGGATCGTCAAGGCGGTCGGCGGCTCCACCGTCCATTGGGCCGGCGCCTCGCTCCGCTTCCAGGAACATGAGTTCAAGACGCGCACGACCTACGGCGCGGTGGAGGGCGCCAACCTGCTCGACTGGCCGGTGACGCTGGCGGAGATGGAGCCCTATTACGACAAGGCCGAGTTCAAGATGGGGACGACCGGCACCAACGGCATCCCGCGCCTGCCCGGTAACAACAATTACAAGGTGCTGGCGGCCGGCGCCAAGAAGCTGGGCTACAGCGAGTTCCACACCGGCAACATGTCGATCAACAGCAAACCGCGCGACGGCCGCGGCGCCTGCCAGCAGATCGGCTTCTGTTTCCAGGGCTGCAAGTCGGGAGCGAAATGGTCGACCCTCTACACCGAGATCCCCAAGGGCGAGGCCACCGGCAATCTGGAGGTCCGGCCGAACGCCCAGGTGCTGAAGATCGAGCATGACGCGAAGGGCAAGGTCAACGCCGTGCTCTATGCCGACAACACCGGGGCCATGCACCGGCAGAAGGCCCGCATCGTCGCGGTCGCCGGCAACTCGATCGAAAGCCCGCGCCTGCTGCTGAACTCGGCCTCGACGATGTTCCCGGACGGGCTGGCGAACTCGTCCGGTCAGGTCGGGCGCAACTACATGCGGCACATGACCGGGTCGGTCTATGCTACGTTCGACCGGCCGGTTCACATGTACCGCGGCACCACCATGGCCGGGATCATCCGCGACGAATCCCGCTTCGACCCGCGGCGCGGCTTCGTCGGCGGCTATGAGATGGAGACTCTGTCACTCGGCGTGCCCTTCATGGCGGCCTTCCTCGATCCCGGCGCCTGGGGCCGCGACTTCAGCTCGGCGTTGGACGCCTACGACCATATCGCCGGCATGTGGCTGGTGGGGGAGGACATGCCGCGCGAGACCAACCGCGTCACCCTGCACGCGACGGAGAAGGACAAGTTCGGCCTGCCCATCCCGAACGTCAATTTCGACGACCACCCCAACGACATTGCCATGCGTACCCACGCCTACGGCCGCGGGTCGGCCGTCTATGACGCGGTGGGCGCGACACGGACCATCCACACCCCGCCCTACCCGTCCACCCACAATCTCGGCACCAACCGCATGAGCGCCAATGCCCGCGACGGCGTCGTCAACAAGTGGGGGCAGGCGCACGACGTGAAGAACCTGTTCGTGTCGGACGGCAGCCAGTTCACCAGCGGGGCGTCGGAGAATCCGACCCTGACCATCGTCGCGCTGGCGATCCGGCAGGCCGACTACATCGCCGACCAGATGGGCAAGCGCGAGATCTGAAGAAGAGGGCCGTCACAGCCGCGCTCAGAGCTCACGGCTGCGCCCGGGCCTCCTCCGCCACCCGTTCCGGCGTAATGCCGAACTGACGGTAGAGGTCCGGCGCCATATGGACGGCATAGGCACGGAATTTCGACACCGGGATGCCCCATGGGCGGCAGGCGGGGACGTCCACAGCGTCGGTCCCGGTCGCGGCGACGGCGACGGCGACGAACCGAAAGTTGGGCAATTGGCCCAGCATCCCGGTGCGGGTCGGCACCTTGTTGACGTTCAGGATGCCGGCGCCGCGCGCCCGCTCGGAGATCTCCTCGGGTGCGGTGCGGCCATGCTGCACCCACTCGTGCGGGACGGTGCAGCGCGACGTCCGCTCCCATGGTGTCGCAGTCGAGGAAGACGATGCGGTCCGTCAGCACCGCCCCGCCGCCGTGCCGTTCACGGCGTGATAGCTGCGGATCACCTGGCTGTCGTCCATCCCTCCCTCGCCCCGGCCGGAGGTGGCGAGAAACATCTGGTGGGCGACGGCGGCCAGCGGCAGCGCCGCCTTGGCGTCGCGCCCGGCCTCCAGCACGATGCCGAGATCCTTGACGAAGATGTCCACCGCGCTGGTGATCCCCGGCTCCGCCTCCAGCATGCGCGGGCCGCGGTCCTTCAGCATCCAGCTCGACGCGGAGGATCCGCTCATGATCTCCAGCAGGATGTCGAGATCGACGCCCGCCTTGGCGGCGAGCGCGAAGGCTTCCGCCACCACAGCGATGTGGACGCCGCACAGCAGCTGGTTGACGGTCTTCACCATGGCGCCCTGTCCAGGGGTCTCGCCGACATGGAAGACCTTGTCGCCCATGGCCGCCAGGATGGGGCGCACCCGCTCGACGGTGCCGGCATCGGCCGCCGCCATGATCGACAGGGTTCCGGCCACCGCCCCGACCATGCCGCCGGAAACGGGGGCATCGACGAAGCGGCGCCCGGCCGCCTCCACCCGTCCGGCGAGATCGGCGACGGCGGCAGGCGGGCAGGTGGCCATCAGGATCACCGCGGCACCGGCCGGCAAGGCTTCCAGCGCACCGTCGGTGAAGAGGACGGCGTCGGCCTGCGCGGCGTTGACCACCATCAGCACCAGTGCATCCGCGCCGTCCGCCGCCGCCGCCGCGTCGGGCGCTCCCTTCCCGCCGGCGGCCTCCAGAACCCTGACACTCTCGCCCCGCACGTCGAACCCCTGAACGGCGAAGCCTTTCGCCAGCAGGTTGCTCGCCATGGGCATCCCCATGGACCCGAGACCGATGAAACCGACTGTCGTCGTCATGTGATGATCCTTGCTGACCGACCGGTTCAACCGAGGAAACCGATCGAGATCCAGGGGAAGGCGGCGACCAGGACCAGCCCGACGGCCAATGCCGCCAGATAGCCGAGGATCGGCTTCATGCCTTCGTCCGGGCTGATCCGGCTGATGGCGCAGGCGGCGTAATATCCGACGCCGAAGGGCGGGGCGAACAGGCCGATGCCCATCGCCAGGATGACGATCATCGCATAATGCACCTCATGCACGCCGATCTGGCGGGCGATGGGGAACAGCAGCGGGCCGAACAGCACGATGGCGGGAATGCCTTCCAGCACGCTGCCCAGAACGATGAAGGCGACGATCGACACCGCGATGAACACCGGCACGCCGCCGGGCAGCTCCCTCATTGCCGTGGCCAGGGTGTTGGAGAAGCCGGACTGGGTCAGCGCCCAGGCCATGCCGGTGGCGGCACCGATGATCAGCAGGATGGCGCCGGACAGGGCGGCAGTATCGACCAGCATCGGATAAATGCGACGCCAGTCGAATTGGCGGTAGACCAGCAGCCCGGCGACCACGGCATAGACGATGCCGATGGTCGACACCTCGGTCGCCGTCGCCACGCCTTCGATCACCGCAGCGCGGATGATGAACGGCAGGGCGATGGCCGGCAGGGCGATCAGGAACGCCTTGGCGATCTCGCCCCGGCGGGCGCGGCGGACATGGGACAGATCCTCGTCCCGGTAGCGCCACCAGACCAGCGCCGCCAGCGCCACACCCAGCACGAGGCCGGGCAGCAGTCCGCCGGTGAACAGGGCGGCGATGGACACGCCGGTGACCGAGCCGATGGTGATCAGGACCAGCGACGGCGGGATGGTTTCCGTCTGGGCGCCGGTGGCGGACAGCAGGGCGACGAGATCGCCGGGCTTGGCGCCGCGCGCCTTCATCTCGGGGAACAGCACCGGCGCCACCGCCGCCATGTCGGCCGCCTTGGAGCCGGAAATGCCCGACACGAGATACATCGCGCCGATCAGCACATAGGACAGGCCGCCGCGCACATGGCCGAGCAGGCTGGCGAGGAAGCCGACCATGGCGCGGGCCATGCCGGTCATCTCGATCAGCTGGCCGAGGAAGACGAACAGCGGCACCGACAGCAGGATCAGGTGGCTCATCCCCTCGTCCATGCGGCCGACCATGACGATGGCCGGGGTCGAGGTGGCGAGCGACAGATAGCCGAAGGTGGCGAGCCCGAAGGAAAAGGCGATCGGCAGGCCGAGGAACACCATCACCCCGACGCCGACGACGAAGAAGAGCAGCAGGTTGAGGTTGCCGAGCCCGGCGAAGACCGGACCGGCCAGCACCGCGGCGCCGATGGTCGCGGCCACCGCCAGCGCCGCCCACAACACGTCCATGGCGCGGCCGACGCGGGCCAGCCGCAGCAGGGCGACCGTGATCATCAGGGCGATGCCGACCGGCAGCGCCGCCGCGCGCCAGGAATTGGCGATGTCGAGCGCCGGAGTGGTGACCCACACCTCCTCCGATGCGAATTCATAAGCGGGTTCGGCCAGCAGCAGCAGGAAGGCCAGCGCCGCGGCCATGGCGAGAACGTCGAGGAAGGCCTGGGCGCGCGGCCCCAGCATGCCGACCAGCGCCGTCATCCGCATATGCTCGCCCCGGCGCAGCGCCACGACCGAGCCGAACATGGCGAGCCAGAGGAAGAGGATGGACGCCAGCTCGTCCGACCAGATGATCGGGCTGTGGAGAAGGTAGCGCCAGATGACGCCGACCAGCAGCACGCCGACTTCGGCAAGGACGAGCAAGGCCGCGGGAAATTCCACCAGGAACCCGATGCCCCGGTCGAGGCGGTCAAGCCAGCCGGCGGCGTGGGCCGGCTGGCCGGAGGAGTGCAGTGACGCGGTCGCCGCATTGACGGGAGTGTTCATGAATGCCGACCCTTCGGATGGACGATCGGTGGACGGGACGGCCGTTCCGCAATCGCGGCGCCCCTGGAACCGGGTCCAGGGCGGGGATGCGGATCGGCCGTGTCTCAATCGACGGCAGTCTCGGCCCGGGCGGTATCAGCCCAGCTTGCCGGATACCTTCTCCAGCAGTTCCCAGGCGGTCGCGCCGTACTTGTCCTTCCACTCCGCGTAGAAGCTGGTCGAGGACAGCGCCTTGCGGAACGGCTCGCGGTCGACCGTGTGGAAGGTCAGCCCCTTGCCGGCCAGATCCTTCTGAAGGCTGTCGTTCAGGGCGGCGATGTCGGCACGCTGGTCATCGGCGGACCGGTCCAGCTCGCGGCCGACGATCGCCTGGACGTCGGCCGGCAGCTTGGCGAAGGCGCGCTTGTTGCCGAGCACCCAATAGCCGTCCCAAACATGGCCGGTCAGGCTGCAGGTCTTCTGCACCTCGTACAGGCGGGCGGTGGCGATGATCGCCAGCGGGTTTTCCTGCCCCTCGACCACCACGGTCTGAAGCGCCGAATACAGCTCGTTGAAATTGATCGGGGCGGGGGCGGCGCCGATGGCCTTGAACAGCGAGGTCAGCGCCGGTGCCGGCGGCACCCGCATCTTGAAGCCCTTGATGTCGTCGGCGGTCTTGATGACACGGGTGGACGAGGTGATGTGGCGGAAGCCGTTGTCCCAGATCTTGCCGAGCGTCATGATCGGGGTCTTGGCGATCTCCGCGCGGATGTGCTTGCCGAGGTCGCCGTCCATCGCTTGCCAGACGGCGTTGTAGTCGTTGAAGGCGAAGCCCATGCTGGTGATGCCGGACACCGGGACGAAGGTGGCGAGGATCAACGAGCTGAGATTGAAGATCTCGACGCCGCCGTTGCGGACCTGTCCCAGCAGGTCGGTATCGCTGCCCAGCTGGTTGGCGGGGAACAGCCTGATGTCCAGCCGGCCCGAGGTCGCCTCGCGGATGCGGTCGATCGCTTCCTGCGCCCGGACATTGACGGGATGGGTCGGGTCCTGCCCGGTGGCGTACTTGAACTGGAATTCGGCGGCATCCGCCGGGTATTTCAGGATGGTGACCAGCGGCATGGCGGTGGCGGCGGCCAGGACGGCGCGGCGGCTCGGGCGGAAGGTCGGCATTTTGAGCATGGTTTCCTCTCCGGAATATATTGTGGTTCAGTGGCTTCGGTCGCCGCGGAGCATGGCCGGACCTCAAGGGGATGGCCGGCCGAAAGGACCCTTGCCGGCATCCCTGACCGCTCCGACGCGTGACGCGGCGTCGGGATGCCGATTGCCATGCCGGTGTGCCGGTTCTCTGGGATCCTCGACGACGCGACGGTGGCGGTGGCGAGCACCCCATGGTTCGGGAAGGGGCGCCCGCCGCGGGCCGATCCGTTACAGCCAGCCCTTGATGCTGGCCGTCATGGCATCGGTGGAGATGCCGTAGAGATCGTGCAGGGTCGGCAGGGCGCCGGCCTTGAGGAACTCGTCGGGCAGGCCGATCTGGCGGAAGACCGGGGCGACGCCGGCGCGCAGCAGGGTGCCGGCCACCGCCTCGCCCAGCCCGCCGATGACGGTGTGGTTCTCCGCCACCACGACCATGCGGCCGGTCCGCCCGGCTTCGCGCAGGATGGCCACGGTGTCGAGCGGCTTGATGGTCGGGACGTGCAGCACGGCGACGCCGATCTTGTCGGCCTCCAGCCGCTGCGCCACCTCCAGCGCCCGCATCGTCATGATCCCGGACGAGATCACCAGAACCTCCGCGCCGTCGCGCAGCAGCTTGGCCTTGCCGAGTTCGAACTTGTAGTCGTACTCGTCCAGAACCAGCGGGACGTTGCCGCGCAGCAGCCGCATGTAGACCGGCCCATTGTGGGCGGCCATGGCGGGCACCACCTGCTCGATCTCATGCGCGTCGCAGGGGTCGATCACCACCATGTTCGGCATGGCGCGCATCAGCGCCAGATCCTCCGCCGCCTGATGGCTGGGGCCGTAGCCGGAGGTCAGGCCCGGCAGGGCGCAGGCGATCTTGACGTTGCGGTTCTCCTCCGCGATCGTCTGGTGGACGAAGTCGTAGGCGCGGCGCGAGGCGAAGACGGCATAGGTGGTGACGAAGGGCATCATCCCCTCATGCGCCATGCCCGACGCCGCCCCCATCAGCAGCTGTTCGGCCATGCCCATCTGATAGAAGCGGTCGGGATGGGCCTGGGCGAAGATGTGCAGGTCGGTGTATTTGCCGAGGTCGGCGGTCATGCCGACGATCTCCGGCCGCTGCTTCGCCAATTCGACCAGCGCATGGCCGAAGGGGGCGGGCCTGGTCCGCTGCCCTTCCGCCGCGATCGAGGCGATCATGGCGGAGGTCTTCAGGCGCGGCTTGGCGGCGGGGGCGGCGCCAGTCGTGGTGACGGTGCTCATGCGGTCCTCCCGGCGTCGAGCGCGTCCAGCGCCTGTTGCCATTCGTGCGCGTCGATGCGGATGAAGTGGTTCTTTTCGCGGGCTTCGAGGAAGGGCACGCCCTTGCCCATCTTGGTGTCGCAGACGATCATCCGCGGCTTGGGCTCGGGGTGGGACCGGGCGACGTCGAAGGCGGCGACCACCGCGTCCATGTCGTTGCCGTCGATCCGCTGGACGAACCAGCCGAAGGCCTCCAGCTTGTCCACCAGCGGCTCGAATGCCATCACCTGGGTCGACGGACCGTCGGCCTGCTGGTTGTTGACGTCGACGATGGCGATCAGGTTGTCGAGCTTGTAATGGGCGGCCGACATGATGGCCTCCCACACCGAGCCCTCGTCCAGCTCGCCGTCGGAGCACAGGGTGTAGACGCGGCTGGCGGAGTTCTTGCGCTTCAGCCCCAGCCCGATGCCGACCGCGATGCCGAGGCCGAGGCCGAGCGAGCCGCCCGACATCTCCATGCCCGGCGTATAGGCGGCCATGCCCGACATCGGCAGGCGGCTGTCGTCGCTGCCGTAGGTCTCCAGCTCTTCGGCCGGGACGATGCCGGCCTCGATCAGGGCGGCATAGAGCGCGATGGCGTAATGGCCGTTCGACAGCAGGAAGCGGTCGCGCTCCTCCCAATGCGGATCCTCGGGGCGGTAGCGCATGGCATGGAAGTAGGAGACCGCCAGCACGTCGGCGATGTCCAGCGCCTGCCCGATATAGCCCTGGCCCTGCACTTCGCCCATCAGCAGGGCGTTGCGGCGGATGCGGTAGGCGCGTTCGGCGATCGGCACATTGTGCCCCAGCGGGGTGGCGTCGTGTCTTGTGTCCACGGGGAATGTCTCCGTCCGTTCGGGATCAGTGGATCAGCATGCCGCCATTGACGTCGAGCGTGGCGCCGGTGATGTAGGAGGACAGCTCGGACGCCAGGAACAGGCAGGAACGGGCCACATCGTCGGCGTCGCCCAGGCGGTTCAGCGGGATTCCCTTCAGGATTTCCGTCCGCAACTCGGCGGTCAGCTTGTCGCCGGTGATGTCGGTCTGGATCAGGCCGGGAGTGACCGAATTGACGCGGACGTTGTCCGGCCCGAGTTCGCGCGCCATCGCCTTGGCCAGACCCAGGACGCCGGCCTTCGCCGCGCTGTAATGGGGGCCGCCGAAGATGCCGCCGCCGCGCTGCGCCGAAACCGACGAGATGCAGACGATGGAGCCGGACTTGCGCTCCCGCATGTGGGGGACGACCGCCTGGCTCATGTAAAGCGTGCCGCGCAGGCTGACGTCGGTCACCGCCTCGTAGTTCTTCGGGCCGATGTCCATGAGTTTCAGCGGCTGGGTGATGCCGGCATTGTTGACCAGCACGTCGATGCGGCCGAACTCCTCGACGATGCGGCCGGCCGCGGCGAAACAGGCATCGCGGTCGGTTACGTCGCAGGCAAGGCCGCGATGCGCCTCGCCCAGCTCGGCGGCAGCCTCGGCGGCCTGGGCGGGGTCGAGGTCCAGGATGATCGCCCGCCCGCCATGCAGGGCGAAAAGCCTCGCGGTCGCCCGGCCGATACCACGGCGCGACGCGGCGCCGGTGATCACGCAGACCTTGTTGGACAGCAACATGTTCGCTCCCTCCTCTCGAAGCAGGCTCCGCCGTGGCGGCCCTGGGGATGCCGCGGCGGAGCGTCAATTTCGCTCGGTTGCAAGATTTCGATCAGGCTTTCGGACGATTCGTCCAGCCGATGATTGATTTGATCCTATGATCTTGAGATGAATTCGACAAACGAATAAGATCGCAAATACATGAACCTAATTCATCTGAAGGGTGCGATGCGAAAGCGGGTCTCGATCAAGGCTTTGCAAGCCTTCGAAGCTGCGGCTCGGCTGGGTTCCTTCGCGACCGCGGCGGAGGATCTGGGACTGACGCCGTCGGCGATCAGCCATCAGGTGAAAATTCTGGAGGAACAGCTGGGCCTGCCGCTGTTCCATCGTGTTCACCGGTCCGTCGCCCTGACCGACGCTGGCCGCAGCTATGCCGCCGAGATCATCGGCGCCTTCGCCCGGATGGAGGCCGCCACCCGCAACGTCACCACGACCGGCAGCGGCACCACCATCCTCACCGTCCGGTCGATGCCGAGCTTCGCCACGCAATGGCTGATGCCGCGGCTGAACCGGGTCAAGGCGCTGCATCCCGCCATCGACATCCGGCTGCAGGCCTCGGTCTCGCCCATCGACCTGACGGCGGGGGCGGTGGACGTCGACATCCGCTACAATCCCGGACCACCGCCCGCCGGCTGCGTCCTCGACCAGTTCCCGGAGGACATCATCGTCCCGATGTGCTCTCCCGCCCTGGCAAACGGCCTCAATCCGATCCGCGGCCCCAAGGATCTCGGCCACCATGTCCTGATCCATTCGGAGGTCAACATCGTCGGCTGGCGCGACTGGGCCCGCCGGCACCGCAACGTCCATCTCGACATGGAGCGCGGCCTGCGCTTCGACCGCTCCTTCATGGCGATCAATGCCGCGGCGAACGGGATGGGGGTGTGCCTGGACAGCCTGCTGCTGGCCCGGCAGGAGCTTCAGTCCGGTCGGCTCGTCGTCCCCTTCCCCACCCGCGGCCTGCGGGCGCAGGGGCATGGCTTCGTCACGCTGAAATCGACGGCCGCCCTTCCGAAGATCCGGCTGTTCCGCGACTGGCTGTTCGACGAGTTGGACGCCTGCCGCCAGTGGGAGGAGCAGCATCTCGCCTCGCTGGGGCCGCCGACCGCGGGGGCGCCTGAACTCTGAGACAGGACGCGCATTTTCATCGGCGCGCGGAAGAAACTCCGCCGTTCAGCGTCGGAACATGTGGCTGATCCGCGGAATCCGCCCCGGTCTGGCCCCCACCGGAGAGGGAAGGATTTTTGTCCGTGAACAAGCGTAATGGTAAGCCATAGCAAGCAAGCCAAGAGCAAAGACCGGTTCCATGGTTCGGTGGAGCAAAATCTCGTCGCAGGAAAGACCGGACCCGAACACCGTCTGCCAGAACACGTCATCGTCCATGAACATGACGTTCATGGCCCAAGCCCCGAATCGCCTACGGCCGAGATTCTCTTCGGAATAGACGATCTCTATACCGTCGTGATGGGGATATTGGAAAATCCGGTCGAGCACTCCGTGGACATCACGATGCTCCCCCTCGATGGAGACCAGGAACACTCCGCCGCACTCGATCATGAATCCGGAAACTCCAGCCTTTCTGTTGTTTCTGGCGGCAGCCAAACACAGTCTCTGGATATCGGTATAGGATAACAATTTCGTCAAATGGCTTCGGAAGACGATCTGCAGCATGCAAGCCTTCTCCACCGAAGAACGTCCAAACAATTCGGACGCTGAACAGCTCCCATCAATTTATTTCAATTGATCGCAATGTCATCGCACAAAAAGGCAGCATGGCTTCCGTGCAGAGTCGGAAACCGAAAGGGCGTATGCGCATCGTTCTTTCGGGCAGAAATGCGGTTTCGACTCCAGCGGGCCTATGCGGAAACCGCCGCGCCGGATGCCAATTCCTTCCGGTTCACGGCGGCTTCGCAATCTTTGGCCAAGCGTGACCGCTCTGCTCATTCCGCCGCTTCGCCGTAGACGCCTGCCCTGTCGAGTTTGGTCGACGCAATGTGCAGGATCCGCTGCGGGAACGGGATGGCGATCCCCAATTCGTGGAAGCGCTTCTTCATGCGCCCGTTGAACTCGCGCCCCACGTTCCATTGCTGGATCGGCAGGGTCTTGATGCGCGCCTTGATCAGGACGGCGGAGTCCTGGAAGGCGTCGATGCCCAGCACCTCCAGCGGCTCCAGGATCAGGGGGGCGAAGCGCGGATCGGCGCGCAGGCCGGCCCCGATCTCGTGCAGCACGGAGACGACCCGGTCGACATCCTCCCGATAGGCCACCGTGACGTCGAACACGTAATAGCTGAAGTCCTTGGTCATGTTGGAGATGCTGGTCACTGCGCTGAACGGCACGGTGTGCACCGTGCCGTCGAAATCCCGCAGCCGGATGGTACGGATGGTGATGCCTTCCACCAGCCCGCCCTTGCCGCCGACATTCACCACGTCGCCGACCGAGATCGTGTCTTCGAACAGGATGAACAGGCCGGTGATGACATCCTTCACCAGCGTCTGGGCACCGAAGCCGACGGCCAGACCGACGACGCCGGCGCCGGCCAGCAGCGGGCCGATGTCCAGCCCCAGCTCCGACAGGGTGATCAACGTCACGAAGGTGATCAGCACCACCATCAGGGCATTGCGCAGCAACGGCAGCAGGGTGCGGATCCGTGCGCTGCGCTGGATGGCATGGCCGTTGCGGTCGGTGGTGGACAGGTTCCGTTCGATGACGGCGTTGGTCAGCTCCCAGACGGCGAGCGCGATGGCGCCGACCAGCAGGATGGCGAAGCTGGACGCCAGGACCCGCCAGCCCAGGGCCATTTCGAGCGAGCCCCGGACATCCAACCCCCAGGCATTCAGCACGACAAGTCCCGCTGCCACCGCGACGGACCAATGCAGCAGCCGCGTCGCCGGCCCGATGTAGCGCTTGATGCGGTGCTCGCCCCAGGTCGAGCGCTGGCGGTCCAGCCGGTGGCGCAGCCCCGCCGAGCCCCGCGCGATCCCGCGTGCGAGGATCCGGGCGACCGCGACCGTCGTCAGCGAGACGGCGGTGGCCCGCAGGACGAACCACAGCCCCCCTTCGACCTCCAGCGCCCAGATGCCGAACAGCGCCATGATGTAGAGGATGGCCACGGCATGCCAGACATTGGCCAGGCGCCGGCCGGCGGCGCGCAGAAGACGGCCGGGACGCGTGGTCCTCGCCGCCACCGGCACATCCTTCTCATGTTCGGGAGCCTGATGAGCCGCCGAAATCTCCCCGCGCAGCCAGGAGGCCACGGCGGCCCGGCTTTGCAGCACCAGCGTGGTCAGCATGATCGCATCGGCGAGGCCGACCAGCTTCACCAGCGTGTCGTAGGATTGCTCCGGCAATCCCAGCGTGCGGACGGTCCCGGCCGCGAACAAGCCGTAGACGGTGGCGGCTGCGATGGCGCGGCCCCACAGCAACAGCCGCCGCGCCGCCGGGTCGCTCATCGGGATCAGCCGCAGATTCGTGGAGCGCGGGGACAGAAGCCCGCGCATCACCAGGAGCACGACCTGCACGAACAGGCTGGCGTTCAGAAAGGCCACCCCCAGCAGCCGGACCGTCACCGGCGGATCGATCAGCACCAGGACGCCGAACCCCGCCACGGCAAAGGCGGCGATCGGTGCCAGGTCCATCAATGCGCGGACCAGCAGCAACGGCAGCTTGGCGATCGCCGAATGGAAGGGTCGTGCCGCCAGGATCGCCCGCGGCCGGCGCAGCAGGCGGGTCGTGACCAGCCGGGTGCTGTGTCCGGCAAGGAGGACGAGAGCCAGTTCGGCGAACAGCCAAGCCCAGGTCGCCCGCTGTTCGGGGTTCAAGGCCTGCCGCTGCAGCCAGCGCATCCCCTGCGGAGCGTTCAGCACCACCTCGCCGGTCGTCCGCACCTCCTCCCCCAGATTGTCGAGCCGGGCCGAGAGAATGGTCAGTAGGCGGGTGCCGAGCCCCTCCGCCTCCCGGTCGGGCTCGGCCGCCTGTTCGGCCTGCTGCAAGGCCCTGAGTTGGTTGAGCAACGCCTCGCGCGTGGCGGGGGTCTCAAGTGACTCGATCAGGCGGCCGATCTCCTTCGGGTTCGGTTCCGCTGCCGGCCCGGACACAGGTGTCGTCGTCGACAGCGGGGACTGCGCGAAGGCGGGTCCGGCCGTCGCGATGGAGGAAAGCCCGATGAGGACGAGACAGAGCAGGCCAATGAAACCGCAGTGCGTCCATCGGCAGCGATCCGCTGGCGCTCGCGCGCCGCATTCGGCAAAAACCATGGTCTCCTGAAGCGTTCAATGGGCGACCCGACGACAACAGGATGGGAAAGGCCATCGTCACGCTCCGGGCCGTCCGCCCGCCGGTCTGCGATGGCATAGCCCATAGGCAAGCGCCCTGCACGGGCCGGCCGGAACGGGCGTCAGCCGGCGGACAGTTAGGTTTCGACCGGCGTGCCGAAGCTCCGCGGCACCCGGATCTCGCGCATGCGGAAGGAGGCGCAGAGCATCACGAACGCGCAGGCCGAGACGTACCAGGCGGGAGACATGGGGTCGCCGGTGACGCTGATGAGCCAGGTGACGATGAATTGGGCGAAGCCGCCGAAGACCGATACCCCGATGCTGTAGATGATGGACAGGCCGGATGCCCGGACGCGCGACGGGAAACTCTCCATCAGCAGAAGCAGGCAGGCTCCTGCCCCGGCGGCGTTGATGGCGATCAGCAGCCCGACCGTCGCCAGTGCCGCCGGAACGCCGGGGAGATCGGACAGCACCCGGAATGCGGGATAGGTCAGGAGAAGGTTGGCGAGTGCGGTCCAGACGACGAAGGGGCGGCGGCGGCCCACCCGGTCCGACAGCAGTCCGGCCAGGGGCGCCACCAGCAGCATGGTCGCCCCGGCGACGCAGCCCGTCAGGAAGGCCGTCTGCGGCGGCAGGCCGGCCATCCAAATCAGATAGGTCGGCATGTAGTCGATGTTGACGTAGGTGGAGGCGGTGCCGCCCATGATCATCAGCACCCCGACCACGAGCTTCGCCCGATGGCCGGACAGCAGTTCCGCCAGGACTGCCGTGCGGCCGGGATTAGGGCGCATGGTCTCGGGCAGCAGACGGCGCAGATACAGGCCGACCGGGAGGATCGACAGCCCGGCCAGAAACGGGACGCGCCATCCCCAGGCCTCCAGCGCATCGGGCGGCAGATGGGTCGACAGCAGCTAGCCGCTGAGCGCCCCCCCCAGCGGCCGGACGACGAAGCCGGTCCCGAAGGCCAGCAGCGCCAGCAGCAGCGGCCCGAACGCCGACTGGACCGGGAAGAACAGCTTGCCGATCGTCAGCGCCAGGATGGTGGCGGGGTACGACAGCGGGGGCGGATCACCTGCGACGATCTTCGACGATGCCATCAACCTCCCCCTTCCACCAACCCGAGTGCGCGAAGGCGTTCATAAGAATTCAGTCAATTAGTCTTGCCGAACGAAAGGGATCGACGCTTCCGAGCTATCGAATGGAGAAGATCATGTCCTTTTCCGCCGATATTCCGCAAATCAAGACATGAATGATCCGCCACAACCTCTTGCAGATGCCGATTATTTCCTTATGGAGATTATTAATACCTAGGGATAGCTTTGAATAGTGAGTAAATCCGGTAGCCATGGAGACATCGGCGTTCCGCGGCGCCAATCGAACGACCTTCGACGCATTGACAGGGACATCACGATGCCATTCGATTCCTCCACGCCGGACGCCACCCGCCGCACCCTCATCGTCGGCGCGGCCGCCGCCGGCGCCACCGCCGCCATACTGGGCGCTGCCGATGCCAGCGCCGCCGCCACCCACAAAAGCGAAGGGAGACGGACGATGACCAACGGCAAGACCGAAGACGGGTTCGTCACCGCCAAGGATGGCGCCTCGATCTACTACAAGGATTGGGGACCGCGCGACGCCCAGACCGTCATGTTCCACCATGGTTGGCCGCTGAGCGCCGACGATTGGGACGCCCAGATGCTGTTCTTCCTGAACCACGGCTACCGCGTCGTCGCCCATGACCGGCGCGGGCACGGCCGTTCGACCCAGACGGCGACCGGGAACGAGATGAACACCTACGCCGACGACGTGCTGGCCGTCGTCGCCGGGCTGGGGTTGAAGACCGTCTTCCATGTCGGCCATTCGACCGGCGGCGGCGAGGTGGCGCGCTATCTCGGTCGCCACGGCACCGCGCGGGCCGGCAAGGCGGCGCTGCTCGGCGCCGTTCCGCCGATCATGGTCAAGACGGAAGCCAATCCCGGCGGCCTGCCGCTGGAGGTGTTCGACGGCTTCCGCACGGCGCTGGCCGCCAACCGCGCCCAGTTCTTCCGGGACATCCCGTCCGGCCCCTTCTACGGCTTCAACCGCGACGGCGCCAAGGTCTCGCAGGGTGTCATCGACAATTGGTGGCGCCAGGGCATGATGGGCGGCGCCAAGGCCCATTACGACTGCATCAAGGCCTTCTCGGAGACCGATTTCACCGAGGATCTGAAGAAGATCGACATCCCGACCCTGGTGATGCATGGCGACGACGACCAGATCGTGCCGATCGCCGACTCCGCGCTGCTGTCGTCCAAGCTGCTGCCGAAGGGGACGCTGAAGGTCTACAAGGGCTTCCCGCACGGCATGGCGACCACCCATGCGGAGACCATCAACGCCGACCTGCTGGCCTTCTTCAAGGCCTGACATCGCTCGGTTCACCCCCGCGGAGCCGCGACCGGTGCCGCGGGGGTCAACCTATACGCAGGTATGAATGACGCATCCCGCTCCGGTCGTTGAAATAAGACGCGTGCGGCGGAGTCCGAGGGGGATGCCGCCGCCGCCTTCGCCAAGGCCGCCAAGGTGATCGAGGCGGAGTATGACGCCCCCTATCTGGTCCACGGCCAGTTGGAGCCGACCTCCTCCATGGCGCGCTTCAATTCCGACGGCACGCTGGAGCTGTGGGCGCCCAACCAGATGCCGGAGCTGTTCCAGTCGGTGGCGGCCCAGACCGCCGGGCTGCCGCCGGAGAAGGTCATCCTGCATTCGCCGATCCTGGGCGGCTTCTTCGGCCGGCATTTTCTCTATGGCGCCGCCAACCCGTTCCTGCAGGCCATCCAGCTGGCCAAGGCCACCGGCAGGCCGGTGAAGGTGCTGTGGTCGCGCGAGGAGGAGTTCCGCATGGACGCCCTGCGTCCGCTCAGCTTCGCGCCGCCCTCGGTGCCGACGGGCGCCCAAACGCGATCCAGGTGCGCACGGTGGGCGAAGGGCCGCTCGGCCGCTGGTTCGGCGCGGTGTTCACGGATCCCGTCGACAGCTCGGCGGTGGAGGGCATCACGGAGAAGCCCTACGCCATCCCCAACCGCCGAGTGGACCACGTCAAGCTCCCGCATCCGGTGACGATCGCCTTCTGGCGCTCGGTCGGCCATTCGATGAACGATTTCTTCTATGAAGGTTTCCTGGACGAGATCGCCGATGCCGGCGGCCGGGGCCCCTTCGCCCTGCGGCTGGAATTGCTGAAGGACAAGCCGCGCCATGCCAAGCTGCTGGAAACGGTTGCGACGATGTCCGGCGGCTGGAAGCGCGGCCCCTATGAGGTGGACGGAGTACGGCGCGCACGCGGCGTCTCCATGGCCTCCCCCTTCGGGTCGGAAGCCGCGACGATCGCCGAGGTGTCGGTCCAGGGCGGGGAGACGCAGGTCCATAATGTCTGGGTCGCCTTCGATCCCGGCAGCATCGTCAACCCGGCCATCGTGACGTCGCAGGTGGAAGCCGCCGCGGCGCTCGGCCTGTCGGCCACGCTGTTCGAGGAACTCGTCTATAAGGACGGCGTCCGGCAGTCGCACAATTTCGACGACTACCCGATCCTGTCCCGCCGCTCCATGCCCGCCGTGCATGTGGCGATCGTGGAAAGCGGCGCCCCGATGGGGGGCGTCGGCGAACCGGGCCTGCCCGGCGTGCCGCCCGCCGTGGTGAATGCCGTGGCGGCGCTGACCGGCCAGCGAATCCGCAGCCTTCCGCTGGCGAAGAACAAGATCGGGGTCTGAGGCTACGCGCTCTCCGCAATGCGTGAATGTCTGGGAAAGTGGTTCCCACGATATTCACGCCATCGAAGGACGGCTGCCCGGAATGCCCCCGCACAGGATTGATGGACGATGAAAAGGCCGCGGGGTTTCCGCCCGGCGGCCTTTTCGTCTTGCGTTCGATCAGACCGGGCGATCAGACCGGGCGATCAGACCGGGATCGGGTTCTCGGCGATGTAGCTGTTGAAGCCCATGACCAGGGCATGCTCCTGCGGGCCGGCGTTGTCGCGCATCGGACGGGCGCTTTCGACGATCGCCTCTTCCGCGTCGGTCGCCAGCGCCGCCATCGTCTGCTCGATGAAGGCGTCCAGCGGCATGGCGCGGGGATCGTCGCCCTTCTTGATCAGGTCGGTGTTGACCCAGGGCGGAGCGATCTCCTGCACGGTGACGCTGGTGTTGCGCAGCATGAAGCGCTGGGACAGCGTGTAGCTGTGCAGCGCCGCCTTGCTGGCGGAATAGACCGCCGTATTGGCCAGCGGCGTGTAGGCGAGCACGGAGGTGTTGTTGACGATCGCCGCCCGCGGCTGCGCCTTCAGATGCTCGATCAGCGCCGAGGTCATGCGGATGGGACCGAGCAGATTGGTCGTGACGATGGACAGCGCCTGGGCGTCGTCCATCGGGCCGGAGGCATCGTCGAACGGCATGATGCCGGCATTGTTGATCAGGACGTTCAGCGTCGGGTTCTCGGCCACCAGACGCTCGGCCGCCGCCTGGATGCTGATCGGGTCGGCGATATCCAGTTCGATGGCCTTCATGCCGGGATTGGCGGCGGTCACCTGTTCCAGCAGGGCCTTGCGCCGGCCGGCGATGATGACCCGATTGCCCAGCTTGTGGAAAGCCTCGGCAAGTCCACGGCCGATGCCGGAGGTGGCGCCGGTGATGAAGATGGTGTTGTCGGTAAGCTGCATGGCTGGATGTCCGTTCTTAGGGGAAGATTAAGCGAGCAGGAGCGTTGGGAGAACACTGGTGTTCCCCATGGAAGCGCCGTCTCGGATGATGTGAAAAGCTACCGTGCCCGAAGTATTTCGGGAGCCATATCTAGGTATTAACGCTCGATTCGGCCGAGCCTGACTGGAAGGCCGCCGATCCCGGGGACGTGATGCGGTCGCTCTCCACCGAACGGCGGATCACCTGGGGCGGCTGACCGTAGGCGCGCAGGAAGGCCCGGCGCATGCGCTCGCGATCGGCGAAACCGGTTTCGCGGGCGATGACGTCCATCGAATGGCGCCCCTCCTCCATCATCACGCGTGCCGCCTCCAGCCGCAGATGCTCGACCGCCTTGGCCGGGGTCTGGCCGGTTTCCTGGCGGAACAGGCGGCTGAACTGGCGGGGGCTGAGGTTGGCGGCTTCCGCCAGTTCCTCCACCGACAGGTCGTTCCTCAGATTCTCCTTGGCATGGACCAGCGCCCGCCGTACGCGGTCGGAACGCGGCTCCAGATCCAGCAGGGCGGAGAATTGCGACTGGCCGCCGGGCCGGCGCAGATAGACCACCAGCTTGCGTGCCACCGCCTTGGCGACCTCCACCCCGAAATCATCCTCGACCAGCGCCATGGCGAGGTCGAGGCCGGCGGTCATGCCGGCCGAGGTCCAGACATTGCCGTCGACGCTGAAAATGCGGTCCTCCTCCACCCTCACCTTGGGGTAGAGGCGCTGGAGGGTACGGGCATGGCTCCAGTGGGTGGTGGCGCGGCGCCCGTCGAGCAGGCCGGCTTCGGCCAGGACATAGGCACCCGTGCAGATGCCGGCGATCCGGCGCGAGGTACCGGCGGCATCGCGCAGGTAGGCCAGCAAGCCGGAGCTGGACGGCTTGACCCGCAACGATCCAATGGTCATCGTCGTGTCGAAGACGGCATCGTCGAACGGCTGCGTGTCGACGGCGAAGCCCAGTGAGTTGCGGACCGGGCCACCCTGCTCCGACAGGACATGAACGTGATAAGCCTGCCGATCGAGCACGAGGTTCGCCATCTCGAAAGCCGAGAGCGCCGCCATTCCCATCACCTGGAAATCGTCGAACACCACGAAACCGATGGTGAGCATGTCTTTTTCCGCCTCCCAGCCCCGCGATGTCCCCGAAGCCGTTGCGCCCCCGGACCCCGCGGCCGAGACCAGATTATGAGGTCGCGGGCTTGTCTGGAATGTCAAAGACACCACGATTTCGGACATCGCGTCTGTGTGGGAGATCGGTGCGGGATGCCCGTTTTTGCCCGGGTGACTGGCGGGATTTGCGTTTTCCCAAAATCGAGCGGGCGGAGAAGCGATCCGATTTTCTTCTCGTCGAAATCGCGACTATGCATTTCCGTTCTTGACGATCGGCAGCTACTCCTTCGTCACGGACCGAGACGCCGGGTTGCCGGCATCGCGTCCTCAGACCAGGATCGCCGCAAATCCGGTTCCGTTACCCATTCAGCGGGCCATTCATGAGGGAGACATCGCAATGACCGTTCCGCCGAGCGACCAGATTCAACTCGTCGCCTATCTCGTCGCCAAGCCTGGTCAGGAGCAGGCGCTGGCCGACGCGATCACCGCCATCGTTCCGGTCGTGCTGAAGGAACCGGGCTGCCTCGCCTACTCCGCCCATGTCAGCCGCGAGCGGCCCGGCACCATCGTGATGTACGAGGTTTGGCAGGATCAGGCCGCCCTCGACACCCATGCGGCGGGCGCCGCCTTCACCGGCCTCGCCGCGCAATTCGACACGCTGCTGGGCGAACCGCTGCGGATCGACCTGCTGCGCCGGATCGCCTGATCGGACGGGCCGGCGCCAAGACGGTCACTCGCCGCCGGTCTCCGGCCCGCCGAGGCTCACGCGTGCCGCCTCCAGGATTTCGTCCGACAGGGCGGGGTCGTCGACGGCACGCGCGAGGACCAAGGCGCCGACCATACCCGACAGGGTGGCGAGCGCCGCCTTGCGCTTCGCCTCCGCCGAACGGCCGGGCACCAGCCGGCCCAGCTGCTCGATGAAGGGGCGCAGCCCCCGGGTGAAGGCGCTGCGCGCCACCCCACCTTGCCGGGCCACATCGACGCCGAGCGCAGCGATGGGACAGCCGGCGGCGCGGTGGTCGCAGTGGCGCGGCGACAGGTAGCTTTCCAGCAGCTTCGGCAGCGCATCCTCGCCCGTCGCCTCCGCCGACCGGCCCCAGCGCTCCGACGCCACCTCCATGGCATGGGCGCAGGCCTCCGCCACCAGATCCTCCTTGGACTGGAACTGGCCGTAGAAGCCGCCATGGGTCAACCCGGCTTCCTTCATCAGGTCGGCGACGCCGATCCCGTTGAAGCCGCGCTCGCGGAACAGCGCGCTCGCTACCTCGACGACCCTGCGCCGGTTCTCCGCCGCCTGTTCCTTGCTCACCCGCATGATCCACCTTCCGTGACCGGGTCTTGACCGGTGGCCCCTGAAAAGCCCCCTCGCCCAAAAACTCGCGGGAGACCCGTTGATAAATTATATGACGATCATCATCAATTATGCAAACATGACGATCGCCATTTAAAAGTGCCCCCGTGGGCATCACTCATGCGGGCGCAACCGATCCGGAGATCACCACCATGCAGACCGCTGCCATCCACGACCCAGTCGTCATCGTGTCCGCCGTCCGCACGCCGCTCGGGCGTTTCCAGGGAGAATTGGCGGGGCTGCCGGCGCCGGCCCTCGGTGCGCGCGCCATCGCCGCGGCGGTGGAGCGCGCCGGCCTGCCGCCCGCCGGCGTCGACGAGGTGCTGATGGGCTGTGTCCTCCCGGCCGGCCAGGGACAGGCTCCGGCGCGGCAGGCGGCCCGCGGCGCCGGGCTGCCCGATGCGACGGCAGCCACGACCATCAACAAGGTCTGCGGATCGGGCATGAAGGCGACCATGCTGGCCCATGACCTGATCCGTGCCGGTTCGGCCGACATCGTGGTGGCCGGCGGCATGGAGTCGATGACCAACGCCCCCTACCTGCTGGCCAAGGCGCGCGGCGGCTACCGCATCGGTCATGATCGGCTGCTGGACCACATGATGCTGGACGGGCTGGAGGACGCCTATGAGGGCGGCCGCGCCATGGGCGATTTCGGCGAGGCGACGGCGGAAGCCTACGGCTTCACCCGTGCCGAACAGGACGCCTATGCGGCCGGAACGCTGATCCGCGCCCGCGAGGCGATCGAGAGCGGCGCCTTCGCGGCGGAGATCGTGCCGGTCGCCGTTCCCGCCAAGGGTGGGGAGCGGATGGTCGAGCAGGATGAGAACCCACTGAAGGTTTCGCCCGACAAGATCCCGGCGTTGAAGCCGGCCTTCCGCCGCGACGGCACGATCACCGCAGCCAGTTCTTCGGCCAATGCCGACGGCGCCGCGGCGCTGGTGCTCACCCGTCGTTCGGTCGCCGAGGCCGCCGGCCTGCCGATCCTGGCGGAAATCCGCGGCCATGCCACCCACAGCCAGGATCCGGCCTGGTTCACCACCGCCCCCATCCCGGCGATCCGCAAGCTGCTGGACAAGGTCGGCTGGTCGGTGGGCGACGTCGACCTGTTCGAGATCAACGAGGCCTTCGCCGTCGTCGCCATGGCGGCACAGCGCGACCTCGGCATCGCGCCCGACCGGCTGAACGTCAATGGCGGCGCCTGCGCGCTCGGCCATCCCATCGGCGCCACCGGGGCGCGGCTGGTCGTGACGCTGCTCCACGCGCTGGCGGCACGCGGGCTGACACGGGGCGTGGCCTCGCTGTGCATCGGCGGTGGAGAGGCCACGGCCATCGCGATCGAGAGGATCGGCTGAGGCTCCCGGAACGGCGTCCCAAGGACGGGCGCATCCTTCTATATCGCCGACACGCCGGACCGTAGCGTGGCCCCACAGAACCGGCGCCGGCGACAGCGAGCGGGAACGGTGAACGAGGAGACAAGGCCATGATGCTCAACTGGAACGAATACCGTCAGCAGGTCCTCACCGGCGTCGGCGAGATCGCGAAGCTCAGCCCCGACACGGTCAGGGGTTATGCCGGTCTCAGCACCGCCGGCCAGAAGAAGGACCTGCTGGGCGCCAAGACGCGCGAGCTGATCGCGCTGGCCGTCGCCGTCAGCATCCGCTGCGACGGCTGTATCGCCGTCCATACGGAGGCTGCGATCAAGCATGGCGCCACCCAGGAGGAAATCGCCGAGGCGCTGGGCGTCGCCGTCGCGCTCAATGCCGGAGCGGCGCTGGTCTATTCCACCCGCGTGATGGACGCCTACGCCGCGCATGGCTGAATCGAGGGCGGCGGAGACCGGACATCGGGTCGCCGCCGCCCTCGTCCCACCGTGGGGGCGGTCGCTTTCGCTACCGCTCCTCCGCGACCACGAGGGACATGGCCTCGTCGATTCGATGCCTGTGCCGCCATAGCCGGAGCACCTCGCCGGTGACTCGGCGGAAGATGCGCGAGAAGTGCGACTGGTCGGAAAAGCCGCAGTCGAGCGCGATCTCCGACAGCGGCGTGTCGGTGGTTTCCAGCAACTCCTTCGCCCGCTGCACCCGCCGGCGCATGATGTAGGCATGCGGCGGGCAGCCGAAGCTGTCCTTGAAGGCTTGGCAGAAATAGCCGCAACTGAGTTTCGCCGCCGCCGCCAGATCGCGGTTGCGGATGGAACCGGCGAGATGGGCGTCGACATGGGCGGTCACCCGCCGCACCTGCCACGCAGCCAGCCTGGTCTTCGCCGATCCGACCTTCCGCCCGGCCTCCTCCGGCCCCTCGTTGGCGAAACTCTCCCGATCGCCATCGGCGCGCCGCAAGCGGGCAAGGGCCAGTGACAGGCAATCCACCACCGACTGCCGATCCGGCGCCAGCATATCGCTCGCCACCCGCAGCAGCCGGTCGGCCGCAGCCGTCAGCCTGTCGCCGCCATGTGCCGCCCGTTCCATGGAGGGCGGAACCGGTGGCAGGCGGAGCCTCGGCGTTTCGAAAGCGGCCGAATCCATACCGATCTCCTGCTCTGAATCATCGTGAAGACGACAGTGCCGGAGCCCCGTGCAGGCGGGAACCCATACTCAGGTATCGATCGTCGGCCGGACGGCTTGGGCAAAGCCGGTCGATTCCTCCCCCCGATTCAACCGGCGCGCCATGGCGTCGAGAAACAGGCGCACGCGCGTCGGCAATTGCCGCTGGGAGGGAAAGAGCGCGCAGACGGGCGCCGGATCCCCATGCCAGTCCGGCAGCACCCGAAGCAGCCGGCCGGCGGCGAGATCCTCCTGCACGTCGATCCGCGACTTCAAGATCAGGCCGCAACCGGCAAGCGCCCAATCCTGGGCGACATCGCCGTTGTCGCTTCGCAGGCGCGACGCGGTGTCGACCTCGATCGCGGCACCGCCGGGTCCCAGCAGCCGCCACCGACCGCCGGCTCCGCGATACTGGATGCAGTCGTGGCTCTCCAACTCCCGCGGTGACGCCGGATGTCCGCGGCGGTCGAGATAGGCCGGCGCGCCGACGACGATGCGGTGATTGTCCGCCAGCCTGCGCAGGACGAGCGTCGACTCCTTCGGCGCCCCGATCCGCACGACCACGTCCATGCCCTCGTCGATCAGGTCGACCATGCGGTCGCTCAGGCACAGCTCGACGGAAATCCGGGGATGGGCTTCGACGAGATCGCGGCAGACGGGGCCGACATGCATCCGTCCGAGCGCTGCCGGCGCTCCCACCCGCAGCACGCCCTGCGGCTCGACGCGGCCATGGCTCAGCGCCTCCTCGGCGTCGGCGATCTCCGCAAGGATCCTCTGGGCGTGCCCATGGAGCCGTTGCCCCTCCTCCGTCAGGGCAAGGCGCCGGGTGCTTCGGGCGATCAGCCTTGCATCGGTCCGCCGCTCGAGCGATGCCAGCCGCTTGCTGACGACGCTGAGCGCGAGCCCCATCTCCCGCCCGGCCGCCGACAGGCTACCCGCGGCAACGATGCGGACGAAGGTGCGAAGCTCGGTGATGTCATCCAACATGCGCGCCGCATTCTTTCCAACTGGTGGAGAGTATATCGATCCTGTGGAGGATACTGCGCAGTTTGGCGAAGATATAGACTTCTCTCCCGATGACGGAGGGAGCCGGCGGGGCTCCGTTCGAAGCCAATCCACCAGGGAGTTCCATCATGTCCGAAGCCTTGAAGAGCGTACGCGTGCTGGTGATCGGCGGCAGTTCCGGCATCGGTCTGGCGACCGCGAGCGCCGCGGCCCGGGCCGGTGCTGCCGTCACCATCGCGTCGCGGTCACGCGACAAGCTCGACGGGGCGGTCGCCGCCATCGGCGGCGAGGTGCGCGCCGTCATGCTCGACACCCGCGACCTCGGCGCGGTCGAGCGCTTCTTCGCCGAAGAGCCGGCATGGGACCATGTCGTCGTCTCCGCGGCGCAGACGCCCGGCGGGCCGGTGCGGAGCCTTGCCATCGCCGACGCCCGGGCCGCCATGGACAGCAAATTCTGGGGCGCCTATCACGTCGCCCGCACCGCCAAAATCCGCGAGACGGGATCGCTGACGCTCGTGTCGGGTTTCCTCAGCGTCCGGCCTTCCGCCACCTCCGTTCTGCAGGGCGCGATCAATGCGGCGCTGGAAGCGCTGGTCCGCGGGCTGGCCCTGGAACTCGCCCCCGTCCGGGTCAACGCGGTATCTCCCGGCCTGATCGCGACGCCGCTGTGGTCCGGCCTGCCCGAGGAGAAGCGCGACGCGATGTTCGCCGGAGCGGCGCAGCGCCTGCCCGTCCGCCGGATCGGGCAGCCCGAGGACATCGCCAATGCGGTGCTGTTCCTCGCCACCACCCCCTTCGCCACCGGCTCGACCGTGCGCGTGGATGGCGGCGGCGCGATCGCCTGATGCCTCCCCTGCCCCATAGCTCACCGAAACCGGGAGATCACGATGTCCTTCGCCCTCCAGCCCTTCGCCCGGGCGGCGACGATCGAGGCGGCCGGCGCCTTCTACGATTTTTGGAACACCGGGGACACGGCCTATCTGAATCAGGCGGTTTCTCCGTTTCACCGACCGAACCCTGCCCGCCGGCCGGCCGCAGGGTCCGGGAAGGCCGGCCTTCGCCTCCCGCAACTTCCGCACCGCCGTGCCCGACCTGGGCGTGGTGGTGGAAAAGATGATCGGGGCTGGTGATTGCGTCACCGTCCACATGACCTTCACCGGCCATTTCAGCGGCGATTTCGGCAATAGGACGGGCAAGGGACAGCCGATCCGCCTCATCGCCACAGACCTGCTCAAGCTCGATAATGGCCAAATCACCGACAACCGGCATATCGAGGATAATCTGGCCCTGTTCCAGGATATGGAACTCGCCAAGGTCGGTCCCTGAGCTGCCGGCCCGGTTGCCGGCCGGCGTCCTTGACGCCACCGGCCACCTCCCTCCCGGTCAGGCCGCCTTGCGCGGCTCGTCGCATTGGTCCGCGGCGTCGGACGGCTTGCCCGCCAGCGTGTCGGCAAAGCCGTGATTCACGTCGCGGTGGTTGGCCTCGTCGTTGCGGACGGCGAGAATGACGTCGCGCAGCGTGGCGGTTTCCGGCAGCTTCCAGTAGTCGATGGCGATACGTGGTGCCGGCAGGTTCGCATGGCGGCCGGCGTCGATCTCCGCCAGATAGCCGGTATAGCTGACGACCGCTTCCTCCTCGAAGTAGCCGACCACCCGGTGGGCGGTCTTCGGAGAGATCAGGTAGAGCAGGAAGAAGGCGTTGTAGAAGGCGCCTTGGGTCAACAGGATCAGGACGCGCTCCAGCCAGTTCGGCTTGGCCACCTCGATGAAGGTCATGAGGTGCATGCGCTCGTTCTCCGCCTCGTCGAGCAGCGTGTGGATCCAGCCCCGGTCATTCTGCATCCGGCGCAGGCAACGCAGATGCTGCAGCGTGGCACCGACCATGCCCGGAACCGCCGCCACGGTTTCCAGCACGATGGCCCGATGGCCGTAGCGCTTGGCGAAAAACGTGTCGGCCAGAAGGCGCAGCGCCTTGGTGAAGCCCAGCGCGACGCGGTCACTGAGGTCGCGCGGCGCATGATGCGTGGTGACGATGAAGGCCGTCATGATGTGAACTCCTCCGTGTCGGTGAGTCGGAGCACCCTGTCGACTGTCGCCGACGGGGCGTCCGGCGGGATTGCGTATCGGGTAGATCGAGGGTGTCGCCGGTGGCGCCAACCGCTTGATTGCCGTGGACTTAATATGCTCTTAAAAAGCATCTTTATGAATGGACAGAATGTCGCACCCGCTCCGGAATTCCTCCCGCGATGCGCCGCGAAATCAAACGTTCCATAGTACGGTTTGCTGCCCTTGAAGCTGGCTTCATGCCGATTGCGCTGCAGATCGTTCCAATGGTTGCCGCAAAATCAAGTATTTGAAAAGAATGTTTTGTCCCGATGCCGACGCTCCACGCCTCCCCTGCGGGGCGACGGGCGCCTCAATCGGGTCGTGGAGTGCGCGTCGAGGTGCGTGCGTTGAAGCGTTCCTGCATCCAGCGTGCGATATCCTCGGAGAATTCCGGCGGCGCCTTTCGACCGAACGTGTTGGCGACGCCTGCAAGCGTTTCCTGGGCCAATGCCGCCCGCATCGCTTTTTCCGCACGCAACATCACCGCATGCACGGCGCAGACACCGAAGGTTGCCCAGGAAGGCGGCCTTTGTCCGAACACCGCACAGCGTCCGCGGATCTCCTGGCAGTCGAACAGCGGCTTGTCGCCCTCGATCGCGTCGACGATGTCCAGGAAGGTGATATCCTCCGGCGCCTTGGCGAGGCGATAGCCGCCACGCACGCCTTCGCTGGCCATCACGAGCCCTGCCTTTTCAAGCTTCGGAAAGATCTTGGCAAGGAAGGACGGCGATATCCCCTGCAATTCGGCGAGGTCGCGGCTGCTCAGCGGCTTGTCGCCGGACGAAACCAGCCAGAGAAGGCAATGGATGCCATACTCGACGCTGACGGTGAGATGTGCCATGGCTGATTCCGATCGGATACGGAGAAACAGGGACATTAGGCATCCGCGTTTCTTCGCGCAAGCCGCCCCTGCTCTGCCGGTCGCCCGCCGTCCTCGGCGTCTTCCTATCGCTTCGCATCCGGCGTGGTCAGTTCCGTATCCACGCTGTCCACGACGAAGACCGCAAGCAGCTTCGCCGGTTGGGTTTCGCTGGCGTTGGCACTGACCCCATGATGGTCACCCGGCAATTCGGTGAAGTTCTCGCCTGCATGATAGGTCTTGATCGGCCCGTCATTGACCTGGCTGCGGATGGCCCCTTCCAGAACGGTGGCGTAGATGAGCGCCGACTTCGCATGGGTATGGGCCGGCGAATAGCCCCCCGGGCCATAGTCGACCAGTACGCCCTTGATGCTCTTGCCGGGCACGTCGGGCAGCGCATGCTCGTAGACCTGCGTCACCTTGGCATTTTTCGACTGCGGGGCATCGGCGAGCGCCGTGGCGAACGGCAGGGTCGCGAACAACAGGGGGGCGAGAAGGCGCTTCATGGTTCTGCTCCTTGTTTGGTCATGGGGTTTGGCCATGGGGGTTGGTCCGTGGGGTTTGACCGAGGGCGTTTGATGGCTGGATGAGGATCAGGCATTGGCCCGGGAGAGGTTGAGCCAGTCCTTCAGTCCGATACGGCCGAGACGAGCCGGACCGGTAGGGACCAGCGAGCGGTCGGTGACGCTGCCGCCGAAATATCGGGCCGTCGGATCGCTGGCCGTTTTGCGACGATCGCCCACCGCCTCCAGATAGCGGCCGACGATTTCGGCGAAGCCGTCGCGCTCGGGACCCGCGATGTCGACAATCCCATCGAGCGGTGGCGCCAGCGCGGTTTCGACCAGAATCGCCGCGACATCATCGGCGGCGATCGGCTGGAACTGTACCGGCGGCAGCCGCACCGTATCGCCGTCGGCATGGCCGTCGGCGATACCGGCAAGGAATTCCAGGAACTGGGTTGCGCGAACGATGGTGTAGGGAATGCCGGACTGCGCGATCAGCCGTTCCTGCTCCACCTTGGCGCGGAAGTAACCGAGATCGGCGATCCGGTCGGTGCCGACGATCGACAGGGCGACATGGTGGCGGACGCCGGCTTTCGCTTCGGCTGCGGCCAGATTGCTGCCGGAGGTCCGGAAGAACTCCGTCACGACCGCTTCTTCGAAGGATGGGGTGTTGGACACGTCCACAACCACCCCGGCACCGGTCAGCACCTCGGCCAGCCCTTCACCGGAGATGGTGTTCACCCCTCTGCTGGGCGAGGCGGCAACGACCTCATGGCCGTTGGCGCCCAGGGTGGCGACAAGCTTGGAACCGATCAGTCCCGTTCCGCCGATGACGACGATCTTCATGACTCCGTCTCCTGTCCGAAGGGCATCCGCTGCCCGTTTTGAAATGCAAGGATTTGCGGAAGGCGGCAGCGGGTGTCGGGACCGTCCTTACCAACATGACCCGGTTCCGTCCCTCGCTCCATAACGCAGACATTATCAGTCCGTGTTTTTGGAGACAAGCAAAAACACGGACTATTTTTGTCTTCGTTATGGAGCGAGGGACGGTCGATGCCGCCTTTTCACGCAATAAGGGGAGTGGCAATGGCGATGGCGGGGGCGGCCACTGGAGTGCCGGTTGCAGGAGCCCGCCACCGCCCTGTACAATCATGCGCTGGAAATGCCTTTTTGGTGCTGGTATGCGTCTGTCGAGCTATACCGACTATGCGTTGCGGATGCTGATGTATTTGGCGGTGCGGCAGGACGGTCTGCCGACCATCGGCGAGATCGCGCAGGTCTATGGCATTTCAAAAAATCACCTGATGAAGGTGGCCCAACATATGGGTGCGGGTGGCTTCATCGAGACCGTGCGAGGACGGAACGGCGGCTTGCGTCTCGGCCGCCTGCCGGAGCAGATCCGGATCGGCGACGTCATCCGGTTCACCGAGCAGGACATGTCCATCGTGGAATGCATGGGGGCGCTGCCGGATGACACGACTGCCTGCCGGCTGAGCCCGGCCTGCACGCTGCGCTCCGCCCTGTTCGAAGCCAAACAGGCGTTCCTGGCGGTGCTCGACGACTACACCCTCGCCGACATCGTGCGGCACCGGCGCAGCCTGGCTTCCCTACTCGACCTGCCCCAGCCTCCCATTCCTCAACGTCAGGTGCGGGACGGAGCCGGTCAAGGGACCGGGAAGACCGTATGATCGTCCTCGGCGGCGATGATCGGTAGCAGGATCTGCATCGCGGTGCCCTGCCCCACGCTGCTGTCGGCGTGGATATGACCTTTCCAGCCGGCGACGATGCCGTGCACCACCGGCAGACCCAGCCCGGTGCCCTGTCCCACCGGCTTGGTGGTGAAGAAGGGGTCGAAGATGCGCGCCAGCGTTGCCGCATCCATCCCGCACCCGCTGTCGCGGACGGTGAGCGCCGCATAAGGGCCGGCCGGGTGAGGCCATGCCCCTTCCGTCGCCTCATCGAGCTGCACCGAGTCCAGCGTGACCTCTATCGCTCCTTCCGCCGGACCAATCGCATCGGCCGCATTCCGAATCAGGTTTATCAGAATCTGCGCCATCTGCGTTTCGTCGGCCCGGACCAGGATCGGCTTCACTGCGATCCGCCAGACGAGTTCGACATTCCGGGAGACAAGCACGTCGACCATCTCGGCCACATTGCGCAGCGCCGAGCCCAGATGCAGCGGACCGGCCCCCGACCGATCGGAGTGACTGAAGGTCAGCACCTGCTGGGTGATGCGCTTGGCGCGCTGCGCGGCTTCGATCACTTTGCCGAGGTTCCTCTGCGCCGGGCCGTCGAGCGGCAGATCCTCCATCACCAGCTCGGTCAGGCCGATGATCGGTTGCAGCATATTGTTGATCTCATGCGCCAAGCCGCCCGCCATGCAGCCCAACGCCTCGAGCTTTTGCGCCTCCTGCAGTTGGGCTTCCAACGTCATCCGTGCCACGGCCGCGCTGCGACGCTCCTCGGCAAGGAGCAGTTCGGCCTCGCGCAGGCTCAGCACCTCGGCTACGGCCTCCCGCTCTTCCGTCACCTGCCGAACGGCGTCCAGCAGATCCTCGACCGCTGAACCGAGCGGATCCGAAACCTGCGTGCCGATCTCCTCGGTATAGGCGCCGATCTGCTTGAAGCGTCCATAGAGCGTGACGGCGGCATCGGTGCGACCGACCAGATTGCGGATCAACGACTGCCGCATGCGGTTCAACATGCGCAGCCGGGTGTTGCGGGCACGATGGAAGAAGTTTTGGAAGTGCCCATAATGAATCGGGAAACGAGCGACATAATCGTCGCGGAATCCACCAAGACCGCTCATTTCACCTTCGCGATCATCGCTGAAGAAGAAAATCGCCGAGAGCGTCTGGTTGACGTTGATGCCCAGGATTTCCCCGAAGGTGGAGAAGCCGGCCACGGGAATATCGTCGAAGACGGTCATCCCCGTCAGGCTCGGACCGTTGTTGATCCGCCGCAGAACGCAATCGTTGAGAATGCCGCCGACCGGTTCCGGCTTGTCGCGGAGGAAGGCGGCGAAATCGCTCCTCGTCTGCTCGATGAAGTCGGTAGCCTCGAGCAGAAGCAGCTCGTCCCCGGCGTTCACGTCGCAGAAGAAGGAGACCCTGCCATTCTCGCGGTCGATCCCGGCGACCGAACGCACGAACAGCCCGCTGTCCAATTCCACCGCGAAGGTGCGGGAGATCAACAGGCGTTCAAGCTCGCCGGCATCGCACCGGAGGCTCCGGCATAGCGCCTCGATGAAACCGGTGACCTCCAAGCTGTCGGGATCGATGACGCTCGTCACCGTGCGCCGGATCGGATCACAATCCAAGATCGTAAACGACAGCCCCGCCTTGCGGAAGTTCTGCGACTTGAAGACCCCATAGCGCTTGCCCGGCGCCATTCGCACGAAGATGACGACCGCATGATTGTCCAGCACCCGCTCGCCGTCATAAAGCCAGGTTTCCTGGAAATCCAAGGCACCGCCGGCGGAGCCGCCGACGAACAGCACCGGGAAACGGCCGGATGCATAGACCGCCTCCATCAGCCAGCTCTCGCTGACGGACAGCCCGTCGATGAACAGCAGCGCCACCGTGTCGTGGCAATCGAGCGGAAATACCGGATCGATGGTCTCCAATTCCCGACGGAGCGCATCGATGCGCTGTTCATGGGTGAGGCGGATGGTCCCCGCCCGGATGTCCTCGCTGTGCAGGGGAACGCTGTGGATGCTCACATCGCCGAACAGGACCCTGCTGAAGGCCTGGAGGACGATGCCGTCCTGCCTTTCTCCGGGATGGTAGAGTCCGCCGGGCACTCCCGAACACAGCTCCCCCGCCGTCGAAACCAGCACCAGCCTGCTGCCCGGATCGAGGACCGAACGCAGCCGGCCTGCGATCTCCGGGAAGGGAAGCTCCGGCGACACGAAGCCGAGAACGAAAGCCGGCGGATCATCCTCGAAGGCAAGAAGCGCCGGTAGAGCCTCGATGTCAGCGGCATCGACGGCAAGGGTTCTGATGAACGCGTTCGAACACCCGATTGCGCTTGGCATGGCGGAATCTCCCGCTATGAGTGCTCACCACGGATTGAACGAGCTTCGGCTGGCGATCGCGTGGAGCCGACAGCCGGTCAGCGCACGGATTCCCGCAGGAACAGATCCTGCCAGCCGAAACGGAGCATATGCTGGGGAATTTCCTCGGCGCGACCGATCCGGTCGCCGGCGATCAACGTGGTTCCAGCCGCCCGTGCCGCGACCGCGAGACTGGTCGAGGTGATGCCGACGATACAGGTCTTCAGATTGGCCCGTTCGGCCGCCGCGACGAAGCTGTTCATATCCTCCATGAGTCTGGCCTCCATGCTGCGGTCGGACGTGATCATGGTGGTAAGGCCGGTCAACCCGGTTCCCGACAGGCTGGCGAAGCTCTGCTGCCGGCATTCCACACGCAGGAACGTCCAGCGGCAGAAAGGCCGCACCTCGTTGACCAGCTCCCCCATCCGGCCGCTGGGTACACCCGTTGGAAAATGCAGGAACTCGAAAATCAGGAAAGGACGCAGATAATCCGGCACCGACTGGCAGATCGCAAGAAAGTCCTGCCGGCTTCGGCGCGCCGCCAGCGTCTCGAAGCAGACGGGCACCGACACCATCAGCCGGAACTTGTTCCGGAACAGCTCGTCGAGAATCTCCACCGTGTCGGCCAGGGTGTCGATATCGATCTTCGCCAACTGCTGCGGATCGGCGATCGCCGACAGCGCCAACATCCCTTCGACCGAGGTTCCATCGGGAAAACGGCGAACCGGCGTGCACATGTATGTGGAGATCACCTGCCGGCCGACATCCCACAGCGGGCGATACATGATGCCGATCTGTGCCATCTCCAGCGCCGACAGGTTCAGCTTACGCTGCTCCTCCGGACCGCCGGCCGCGGAAGTTCCGATGGAGGCCGTTGATGCAGCCGGGGGATCGGCAGCTTGGGCCGTTGGACCGGCCGGCACCGCCGTCTGTTCGACAGCCGAGAGGAGTTCCGCGACGGAGGCATGTTCGAACAGCAGTTTCCCATCTACCGCACCGACGGCCGTGGCGACGGTGATGTCGGCCAGTTTGGGATCGCCGACGAACAGCCGATACAACTCTTCAGCGATCTTGGCGCAGACCAAGGACGCCGCCGATCGGCTCAGCGCCGCGAAGACGATGATGTACTCGCCGTCGCCGCTGCGGAACTGGACGTCCCGATCGGAAATGTGGCGGTTGATGATGCGGTCGGCGGCGCTATGGACTCGGTCGCGCAGTTCACTCCAGGCCGGACCGAGACGTTCACGCAACGTATCGAAATTCAGCATATGGATACGGCCGGCGGAGAGCAATTGCGGTTGCGTCAGCAGAACTTTCAGCCGGCGTTCGAACGCCTGCATCCGCTCGATGTCCGCAGCGACCGCCGTTTCCCTCCGCGCCGGATTGGAGGGAGCTGCGGGCTCCTCCTCGACGAACCAGTTCCGGAGCTTTTCCCCCAACGACACTACAGGCATCACCGAGTCCTCATCAAGGGCTGCCGTCAGCCGGAACGGGCGGAGGAGCGGACTGTCATGGGGTGGCCAGGCAGACAGCGGGCGACCACGGCCAGAAGTTGATCGCGGGTGAAGGGTTTGCCGAGCACATGGTCGGCCCCCATCTGTTCGGCGACCTTCAGCAACTCCATCGCATGGCTCCGGCCGCCACCGGAAATGGCGATGATCTTCATGGCCGGCATCAGCCGGCGGATGTTCATGATGGTGCCGATCCCATCCGCACGCGGCATGATCAAATCGCAGATGACCAGATCGACGGCGTTGGCTCGCAACAGACGCAAGCCCTCCTCACCATCCTCCGCCTCGACGACAGTCATCGATTGGCGTTCCAGAAACTGGCGCAGAACCAGGCGGACCATATCCTCGTCATCGATCACGAGCACCGTCGGCATGACGCCTCCCCTTCCGCACTGGCTTGTGAAGCCAGCTTGGAGACAAGGATGCGCTCATGCTGTTGCCAGAGCGTTAATGAGCGAGTTAGGGGGCAGCCGCCGGTTGCGTCGGAAATCGCGCTTGCGGCTGCCGGTACCACGGCAATTCTGCACCTGACCGGCGAGGGTCGAGACCCAGCGTCTCGATGTCACGGAACCACCCATAAAGCACAGAGGGACTCGGTGGCCGAAGGCGGCGTGCACCGGATTGGTGCTGTCATGTCAGTTCTGGGCGTAGCGAAAGGCGGCACCGATCGCGGCCAGGCCGGAGATCAGCAGGAATTCGATGCCCTTGGGCGAAGCGACGAAATCGGGCGGCAGTTGCATGGTCACGACATAGGCGCCGATCAGCATGAGGATCGCCAGTGCCGCCGCCGTTCCGAACGCACGCAGCGCCATGACCGCCGCACAGCCGATTGCGGCCAAAAACGATCCGACGGCGGCAGGGTGGACGCCGTAATGGACGGGGAACAGATCCGACGCACCGCTGCCGAGTTGGCCGGCGATCGACAGCAGGTGATTGCCCGACCAGCCGAGCAGGCGCTGATTGCCCGCCGGCATCATCAACAGGTCCAGCACCCCGCGGACCACGGAACAGCCGGCGCTGTGCAGCTTGCAGGACAAGGACGACAGGGCGTCGTTTGTGACGACACAGAGGGTGGTGGACTGGCTCATGATCCGCGCCTTTGGAGGAGATCGACCTTCGGCTTTACACGATCGAACCGCCGTGCCGGCCTAAGGCAGGAGACTAGTCGTTCCCCACAGAGCGATAAACCACCAACACGAAAGAAATTTGTTGCTGTTTTCAGGACAGTTCTCAGGGTTTTTCCGCCTTACGGCATGCCGGGACGAAGCGCGCCGTCTGGCCCGAAAATCCTAGCGGAACCGCTCACTCCAACCAAGGCTTCGCGGCAGCTCCAGCCTGTTCCTCGCCGATGATTGCACGATCCTCCGCGGAGCCTGGGAGGGAAGGCGACCGAGCGCTACAATGACGGGCTGTGGATCGACTCGAAGGAAAGCCGCCATGTTCAAGGAGACCGAGTTTTCGCTGATCCTCGACCGGGTGACCTCCAACTTGGGCGATGGCGTCCATGAAACCCGGATCCCGCGGCTGGCGGTGATCCGCGCGAGCAGCCCGACCGAACGGCTCCACACCGTCTACGAACCTTCGGTATGCTTCGTCGCGCAGGGGGCCAAACGCAGCATCGCCGGCGATCGGATCCTGGAATACCGGGCCGGGCAATATCTCGCCGTATCGCTGGACCTGCCGGCCATCGGACAGGTGACGGAGGCATCGGCGGAGAGCCCATATCTCTGTTTCCGCCTGACGCTGGACCCGGTGCTGCTGAGCGGCTTGATCCTGGAGGCGGGGTTGAAGGCTCCACCGTCACACATCGACCAGGGGCTCGGCCTGACGACCAGCCTTGCCACGCCGGACATGATCGATGCGGCGGCCCGCATGGCGCGGCTGCTGGAAACGCCCGACGCCATCCCGGTGCTGGCGCCGCTGGTGGAACGCGAACTCCTCTACCGGTTGCTGACCGCCGACCACGGCGCCCTGTTGCACCGCATCGCGACGGGGGAGAGCCACACCGCGCAAATCGGCCGTGCGGTGAAATGGATCAAGGACAATTTCCGCGAACCGCTGCGCATCGAAGCCGTGGCCGCCAAGGCCAACATGAGTCCGTCCGCTTTCCACCAGCATTTCAAGGACATCACGGCGCTCAGCCCGCTTCAGTACCAGAAACAGCTGCGCCTCCAGGAGGCGCGGCGCCTGATCCTGGCCAATCTGGCGGATGCCGCCAGCGCCGGCTTCGCCGTGGGGTACGGCAGCCCGTCGCAGTTCAGCCGCGAATATGCCCGCCTGTTCGGACTGCCGCCCATCCGCGACGCCGCCCGTCTGCGATCCACCATGACCGCCGACCATGCCGGCGCACGGCAGGCGGCACAGGCCTGACCTGCCCCGATCCCCGGCGGTTCCGGAGGATCGTGCAATCCTGCCGGACCTCTGGTCTACCGGGCGAAAGCCGTCCGCACCTATTTTCTCGTCATTGGAACCGTAGCCCAAGGCGGTTTCCTTGGCGAAGAAGGAAGACGAACATGAGCAAGGTTTGGTTCATCACCGGCAGTGCGCGCGGCATCGGGGCGGAGGTCGCCAAGGCGGCACTCGCCGCCGGCGACCGGGTGGTCGCCACCGGCCGCAATCTGGACCGGTTGCGCGAGATCTACGCCGATCATGGCGAGAGCGTCCTGCCGGTCGTCCTCGACGTCGCCGACGAGGCGCAGGCCGTGACGGCGGTGCAGGCGGCCGTCGACCGGTTCGGGCGCATCGACGTTCTGGTCAACAATGCCGGCTTCGGTCTGCTCGGCCGGTTCGAGGAGATCGAGGCGGCGGACATCGAACGGCAATTCGCCACCAATGTCTTCGGGCTGTTCCATGTCACCCGCGCCGTGTTGCCGGTCATGCGGCGGCAGCGGTCCGGACGCATCCTCAACCTGTCCTCCATCGGCGGAGTCCTGGGCTTCGCCGGCGCCTCGGTCTATTGCTCGACGAAGTACGCGGTGGAGGGGTTCTCGGATTCGCTGGCGCTCGAGGCGGCGCCCTTCGGCATCCATGTGACGGTGGTCGAGCCCGGTTTCTTCCGCACCGATTTCCTGGACGGCAGTTCGGTGCGCTACGGCGGCAGGCGGATCGAGGATTATGCCGCCCACTCGGCCGAGTTGCGGTCGACCTACGACGGCTACAGCCGCAAGCAGCCGGGCGATCCGGTCAAGCTGGCCGCCATCATGGTCGAGCTTGCCGGTACCGCCGAACCGCCCCGCCATTTCCTGGCCGGCTCCGATGCCGTGGAGATGGCCACCGGCGCGATCGAACGCCGCGGCGCCGAGATCGCCGCTTGGCGTGACCGCTCGAAGAGTACGGATTTCGCCGCCTGACGCCGCCGGGCCGGGGATGGCCACTCGGGTTCTCGGCCATCCCGGTCCGGAGGATCAGGCAAGGATATTGTCACGATAGAGGAAAGGTCGCCATGCTCTGCATCGGGATGATCGCGGTGTCGCTCGGCCTGCTTGTGCTGGTCGGAAGCGACCGCAGCTTCCGGCTTCCACCACGCCATGAAGGGCGGTACTCCGCCGCCGTCCCCCACCGGCCGAAAGGGGAGGAAGTGCTGGGGTGAGGTCAGCCCAACCCCGCCTCTCCCAACCCCGTCCATTCGCACACGCCGGTCCACCGGCATTCCCGTGCCGCAGGATCGCTGCCTTGTGCCGCTAAGCGGACAGGTGGAAGACCTTCATCCTGCGCTCTCCTCGACCAGAACCGGGCGCGCCCCGATCTGGTTCATCCAGCCGAACCAGTCTTCCAGGTGCCAGGTGTGGGTCAGCTTGCCGTCGGCAATGCGGTGGAACTCATGGATCGCCACCCGGAAGGAGCGGCCGGTGGGGGCGATCCCGAACCATTCCCCACTGTGCGTTCCGGTCATCACCGCGCGCACGGCGGCCCGGCCGGGGGTCCCGATGATCTCCAGAATCTCGATCTTCGTATCGGGGAAAGCCGCGAGGAACCCGCGGATCAGCGGCTTCATTCCCTCGCGCCCCGGCTGCTGGCCGGGATTGAGCGGGATGTCCTGCCAATCCTCGGTGACGGCCTCGTCGAGAAGGTCCGGGTTTCCCTCGCTGAAGGCGCGGTAGAGCATCTCGACAGCCTGCCGTTCCTGATGCGTAAGGCCGGTCACGGCCACTGTGTCGTCCTTCGGTGCCATGTCGCTTCTCCTGTGTGCAGCGTGATGAGGGGAAGCTATCCGAAGCCTCCACATGCTTGAAATCGATCTTGGATATGTGGAAACATCCATGTCATGGATTTACATGGGATCGACCTCAATCTGCTCGTCGCGTTCGATGCCCTGATGGCCGAACGCAGCGTGACTCGCGCGGGGACACGCATCGGCCGCACCCAGCCGGCGATGAGCGCCGCCCTGGCACGCTTGCGCGGGCTTCTGAAAGATGAATTGTTCGTCCGCGGACCGAACGGTCTGCAGCCGACGCCGCTGGCGCTCGATTTGGCCGGGCCGATCACCCATGCCCTGACCGGGATCCAACGCGCGCTCGAATTCACCCAGACCTTCGAGCCGTCGACCTCGACGGCCAAATTCAGCCTGGGCCTGTCGGACCACCCGACCTTCGCCCTGCTTCCGGCCCTGCTGGAGGTGCTGCGCGAACAGGCGCCCGGCATCACCCTGCGCATCCGCAATTTCACCGCGCGGGACGATGCCATCGCCATGCTGGACGCGGGCGAGGTCGATCTATCCGTGGGGGTCCCGCCGACACCCGCCGCCAGGATTCTCATTCGGCCGCTGTTCGAGGAGCGTTTCGTCTGCGTCGTCCGCAAGGGGCATCCGACCTTGCGCCCGCCTCTTCGGCTCCAAAGCTTCCTGGAGCACTCCCATCTTCTGGTGTCGCCGGAGAACGACGGCTACGGGGTGGTCGACGCCGCCCTGGCCAAGCAGGGGCTGAAGCGCCGCCTTGCCTTGACGCTGCCGCAGCTCTATGCCGCCCCCCTTCTCGTGGCCCAATCGAATCTGGTCGCGACGCTGATGGAAGGCGTGGTCGCCGCGTCAGGTCATTCGGAACGGCTTTGCGTCATGCCGGCTCCGCTCGAGCTGCCCTCGATCCCCTTCGTTCTATCCTGGCATCGCCGCAACGACGTCCATCCGGCGCAGCGGTGGTTCCGCGATCTGCTGGCAGCGGTCCCACCCCGCGCCGGCCTCCGCCCTCCGTCCGGCGGAGCGCCCGCGTGATGGGCAGCGTGCGCGTTGGCAAGAGCGGAGGACGGGGCGCAACGCCTTCGGGAAGAAGCGCCCCCGGCGACCGGCCGTCATACGCTTGTCATGGAGCTGCTGTAGCGTTGCGCGCGGGCGCGGGGTCGTGCCGACGCTACTTGCCAGGGGATGCTCCCGTGTACGACATGTCCACTCCCAACGCTATCCCGGTTGCCGATCTCGACGGCTTCTTTCCCGTCGCGGCGGCTTCGGGCACATCGCCCGTGCGCATCCGCAATTCGGTGGAAGCGGATGTGCCGGCCATGCTGGACATCTACAGCCACCATATCCAGCGCGGGCTCGGGCCCTACGACGTCGAACCGCCGCACCCGGAGGAGCTGAAGCGCCGCCGCAAGGCGATGCTGAAGCGCCGGCTGCCGCATCTGGTCGCCGACCTCGACGGCTCGGTCGTCGGCTATGCCTATGCAGCCCCCTTCCGCAAACGGCCGGCCTATCGCTATACGGTGGAACACTCGATCTACATCCACAAGGACCATCAGGGCCGCGGCATCGGCCGGCTCCTGCTGCCGACCCTGATCGAGGCCTGCACCGCCGCCGGCTGCCGCCAGATGATCGCCGTGGTGGACAGCGCCAATGCCCCGTCGCTGCGGCTGCATGAGTCCTGCGGCTTCGTCCAGGCCGGCATCCTGCGCAATGTCGGCTTCAAGTTCGGGCGCTGGACGGACAGCGTCTTCCTGCAGCGTGCGCTTGGGGTCGCCGACGGCGAACCGCCGCACGACCATCGCGGCACTTTGATAGCCGATTGACGGCGGCCCAATAATCGCCCTTGCCGACCGGGCCGGTCCCACCGCTCCTTTTTCCGGCGTTTCCCCGCCGCCCCTCCTCCCTGCCCTTCCGGAGACCCATCGCATGGATTTCTTCCGCCGCTTCAACTTCCTGATCTGCGCCCCCGCCTTCGAGGTGGACGAGTTGGAGGGCATGCGGCTTCAGCAGATCCTGTCGGAAGTGGAGCGGATGGGCTTCGAGGTGGTGCGCGCCCGCCGGGTGGAGGACGCCGAACTCGCGATCCGCACCGATGCCGCCATCGGCTGCATGATCGTCGATTGGGGCAAGCGCGGCGCCGACGGCAAGCAGGCGTCGCTGATCGCCTTCGCCCGGCAGCGCGGACTGGAAATGCCGATCATCCTGCTGGTCCGCCGCCAGCGCCTTGAGAACATCCCGGTCGACGTGCTGAACCAGGTCGACGGCTACATCTTCCTGGCGGAAGAAACGCCGGAATTCATCGCCAAGAATCTGGTCAGCCGGCTGAAGCAGTATGCCGACACGCTGAAGACCCCCTTCTTCGGCGCGCTGGTCGATTACGCGGAGGAGGGCAACCAGCTCTGGACCTGCCCGGGCCACAATGGCGGCATCTTCTACAGCCGCAGTCCGATCGGCCGCATCTTCGTCGAACATCTGGGCGAAGCGGTGTTCCGCGACGACATCGACAATTCGGTGCTGGAGATGGGCGACCTGCTGGTCCATGAGGGGCCGGCCCTGCAGGCGCAGAAGGAGGCCGCCCGCATCTTCGGGGCCGAGCGCACGTATTTCGTGCTCAACGGGACGTCGGCCTCCAACAAGATCGTGCTGTCGGCGCTGGTGGCGGAAGACGACCTCGTGCTGTTCGACCGCAACAACCACAAGGCGGCCCATCATGGCGGCCTGTTCCTGGGCGGCGGCATCCCGATCTTCCTGGAGACCGAGCGCAACGCCCACGGCCTGATCGGTCCGATCGATCCGCGGGCGCTGGACGAGGAGACGATCCGCGAGCGCATCCGCCGCAACCCGCTGGTCAAGGATCCCGACGCCTGGAAGCGCGAACGTCCCTTCCGGGCCGCGGTGATCCAGCAGTGCAGCTATGACGGCACCATCTACAATGCCCAGATGATGCTGGAGCGCATCGGCAAGTTCTGCGACTACATCCTGTTCGACGAGGCCTGGGCCGGCTTCCTGAAGTTCCACCCGCTGTTCAAGGGGCATTTCGCCATGGGGCTGGAAGGGCTGCATGACGGCCATCCCGGCATCATCGCCACCCAGTCCACCCACAAGCAGCTGGCCAGCTTCTCCCAGGCGTCGCAGATCCATGTGAAGGACAACCACATCAAGGGCCAGCGCCGGCGGGTGGAGCATCGCCGCTTCAACGAGACCTTCCTGCTGCACGCCTCGACCTCGCCCTTCTATCCGCTGTTCGCCTCCCTGGACGTCGGCGCGCAGATGATGAAGGGGCGATCGGGCGAGATTCTCTGGGACGACACGATCCGGTTGGGCATCGAACTACGCAAGAAGATCCGCGCCATCCGTCGCGAGTTCGAGGAGCGCGAGAGCGATCCGGCCAAGCGCTGGTTCTTCGACCCCTTCGTTCCCGACCGCGTCACCCGCGACGGCGCCGAGGTCCTGTGGGAGGAGGTGCCGACCGACGAGCTGGCGACCGACGTGCGGCATTGGGAATTCGCCCCCGGCGCCGACTGGCACGGCTTCCAGCATGTCGGGCCGGGCTATGCGATGACCGACCCCAACAAGCTGACCCTGCTGACCCCCGGCTTCGACCGCCACAGCGGGTCCTATGGCAGCCATGGCATCCCGGCCCCGGTGGTGGCGCAGTTCCTGCGCGAGAACCGCATCGTGCCGGAAAAGAACGACCTCAACTCGCTGCTGTTCCTGCTGACGCCCGGCGTCGAATCGAGCAAGGCCGGTACGCTGCTGAGCGGTCTGGTCGCCTTCAAGCGGCTGCACGACGACAATGCTCCGCTGGAGGATGTCATCCCCGAATTCGTCGCCAAGCGGCGCGCCCATTATCTTGGCCGCCGCCTGCGCGACCTCTGCGCGGAAATGCATGCCTTCTATCGCGAGAAGAACACCAGCGCCCTGCAGCGTGCCATCTTCCGGCCGGAGCATCTGCCGACCATGGCGATGCCGCCGCGTGAGGCGACGCGCCATCTGGTGCGCAACGACGTCGATTACCTGCCCATCGACCAGATCGCCGGCCGCATCGCCACCACGCTGTGGGTCGTCTATCCGCCGGGCATCGCCACCATCGTTCCGGGCGAACGGCTGGACGAACGGGCCAAGCCGATGATCGATTACCTGAAGGTCTTCCAGGAAAGCGCCAACCGCTTCCCCGGCTTCGACAACGAAATCCAGGGCTTGTACCGTGAAACCGATGCGAACGGCGTCATCCGCTACTTTACCTATGTGGTGAGGGAGTGACGGCAGGCCGAAGAGGCACCGGCATCGGAAAGTTCTGACTTCCGTTCGAGACCGACCGCGCGAAGCGGGACGAATACGAACAGGTCAAGGCGGCACCGCTAAGCGCGGCCGCCGCCCCATGGCGTCGCGCGGCCGCTGACAGGCAAGCGCGGCATGGCGGCATCCATCCGCGACAAGGTCCGGCATACGGGCCTATTCCCGTGGGCGCTTCAGTTTGGCGTTCGACACCGCCCGGCGGACGATGGCGGCGAAGGAGCGCACCGCGGCCGCCCGTTCACCCTCCCGCTTCCACAGGATCCCGGGCGTGCGCATCGGCGTCGGGCTTTCCAGCGCGACGATGCACAGATCCCGCATCTCCGACACCGCCTGCTCCGAGACGATCGCGGCGATCTCCATGCGGCGGACCAGGCTCAGCATGGCGGCGATGGTGTTCGTCTCCGCCACGACGACCGGTTCGGCCCCGACGGACTGGAGGCAGCCGTCGAGCATCTGCCGGGTCGAGAATTCCCTGGGCAGCAGGACCAGGCTTTGCCGATGCAGCTCGACGACCCGGATCCGCTTGCGGTGGGCGAAGGGATGCTCCGGTCCGACGGCGAGGACCATCTCCTCGTTGTAGAGCGGCTCGAACCATAGGTCGCGCAGATCCAAGGGCCGGTAGGCGATACCGATGTCCAGCGTGTCGCCTTCGATCCGCTCCTCGATCTCCGCCGCCGACAACTCCTCCACGGTGACGCGGACCGAGGGATTGTTGGTGAGAAAGGTGGCAAGGCAGGCCGGGATCAGGCTGATGTTGAAGGTGTGGGTGGCGCCGATGCGCACCATGCCGCTGAGCTGCCGCGCCGACCCCTTCAGGGTGCGGATCCCTTCGTCGATCTCGTGCAGCGCCTTGGTGACGGCGGGAAGCAGCGTCTCGCCGGCCTCGGTCATGACGACGCGCTTGCCGACCCGGTCGAACAGGCGGTGGCCGACCTCCTCCTCCAGCTGCTTGATCTGGTGTGAGAGGGTCGATTGCGTAACATGCACCTTCTCCGCCGCATGCGTGAAGTTCAAGCGCTCCGCCAGCGCCGTGAAGTAGCGGAGATGCCGCAGTTCCATGTGGAGAGTCTCCCGGCGGGCCTGCCCGAAACGGATGGCCCACCTCGGATCATCGACGCCATCGATCGTTATGATGGAAATCTATCATTTCACCGCTGATGCAGAAAAGGATAGATATCCAAGCATTCCGTAAAACGGATGGTTTCCGGCCCGTACGGGACCGCTCCGGACCACACTGACGGCCGCCGCCCGACGGCGGCACTCCCAAGGGGGAAACGATGCGCCAGCTCAGCGAATCCAGCATCACCGACGCGGTGCTGGACCGTTTCGCCGCCTGCGACGATCCACGGTTCAAGACCATCATGACGGCACTCGTCCGTCACATGCACGACTTCGTCCGCGAGGTGGGGCTGACGGAGGCGGAATGGATGGCCGGAATCCAGTTCCTGACGGCGACCGGACAGACTTGCACCGACAAGCGGCAGGAATTCATTCTGCTCTCCGACACGCTGGGCGTGTCGATGCTGGTGGATGCCATCAACAACCGCAAGCCGACGGGTGCGCTGGAGTCGGCGGTGCAGGGGCCCTATTACTGGGAAGGCGCTCCGGAACGGCCACTCGGCAGCAACCTGGCCGAAGGGGTCAAAGGAGAGCCGGCCTTCTATTCAGGCCGCGTCCTGACGCTTGACGGCGCCCCGGTTGCCGATGCGCTGCTCGACGTCTGGTCGGGTGACGGCGAGGGCAACTACGACATGCAGCTGCCCGGCCAGACCGAGATGCTGGCACGCGGCAAGCTGCGCACCGACGCGGAGGGCCGCTACCGGTTCCGCTCGATCCGGCCGGCCTCCTATCCGGTTCCGACGGACGGACCGGTCGGCATGATGCTGAACCGGATGGGCCGTCACCCTTACCGGCCCGGGCACATCCACATGATCGTCTCGGCACCCGGCTTCCAGACGGTCACGACCCAGCTGTTCGTGTCGGGCGACGCTTATCTCGATTCCGACGCGGTGTTCGGCGTCAAGGAGTCGCTGATCATCGATTTCCAGCGGCACGAGCCGGGCATTGCCCCGACGGGAGAGGCCATGGCCGTCCCCTTCCACACGGTCGAGCATGACTTCGTGCTCTGCCCGGTGATGGAACCCGCCCTGCAGGACTGACTCCCCGGGGTCGAGCCGTGAGAGAGCGTCGGCACCGGCGACGCCCTTCCGGCATCCGGTCCAAAAGCGGGCCGCGCCGCCCGCCTGCTCGCCATGTCCGGCGGAGAACGGCTTCCGCCACGGCCCTGTCCCGCCACGGTCGAGGCCGAACGGTCGCTCGGGCGTCTGCCCAACAACGTCTCCGGCACCATCGCCGGCCAACTCGGCCTCGACCGGGGAATGGTCCGGGGCCTTCGGCTGCGCACCGGGCAGGAGGCGCAGGAGCCCGTCTGACCGGTTCCCAAACCCCAAGCTATCCACGACTTCCGCTTTTCAGGGGGGGGTTCCCCATGCCGACAGAGATGCAGACCGGCCTCAGGCCACGCGACGTCCTGGCCCTTTATCCGTCCCATCGGGATACGATCCCGACACTGCTGGCCTCCCGCCGCGCCGCGGGACCCGACCGCCCGGTCCTGCTGTTCGAGGGCCGCAATTGGAGCTATGCCGAGATCGACGATGCGAGCGGCGTGCTGGCGCGTGCCCTGCTGGTCCGCGGCATCCGCAGGGGCGATCGCGTCGGGCTCGTCTCGTCCAACGGCGACGTGCCGCTGCTGATGTTCCTCGCCGCAGCAAAGATCGGTGCCGTCTTCGTGCCGATGAACCCCGGCCTGACCGATTCCGAGCTGACCTACATCCTCAAGCATTGCCGCCCGACCGTCGTCGCGTGCCGGACGGCGGAGCTGGAGCGGGTCGAGCGGGTCACCCGGACCTTCAACGAGGTGCCCTGGCTTCTGCCGCTCGACGACATCGGGGCCGCCGCCACCGATATCGCCGAGGTCGTGGCGGACATCGAACGCTATGCCGATCGGAACCGCGCCATCGCATTGCCGGAACCACAGCCCGACGACCCGGCGGTGGTGATCTACACCTCCGGCACCACCGGCTTTCCCAAGGGAGTCGTCCACAGTCAGAAGAACTATGTCTGGGCGGCCGAGGCCTTCGTCGAGCGCATGCATCTCCAACCGACCGACCGTCTGCTGACGGTGCTGCCGATCTTCCACATCAACGCCCTGTTCTACTCCTGGGGCGGCGCGCTGGCCGCCGGGGCGGCGATGATCACGGTTCCCCGCTTCAGCGCCTCACGCCTGTGGCGACTGGCAACGGAAACCGGGGCGACGGTGTTCAACATCCTGGCCGCGCTCGGCAACATCCTGGCCAACCGGCCGCGCAGCGAATTCGACCCCGGCCACCGCATCACCCGGATCTATGGCGGGCCGATCAGCGCGGAGATGATCCGGGTCTTCCAGCAGGATTTCCACGTTCCCACCCTGATCGAGGGCTACGGGATGTCGGAAATCCCCGGGGCCTGCAACAACCCGTTCGAGGGGCCGCACAAGGTCGGCAGCATCGGCAAGCCTGCTCGCCACCCGCGCTTCGACGACACCTTCGTCGAGTTGCGCATCGTCGACGAGGACGGGTGCGACGTGCCGGTCGGCGAAATGGGCGAGCTGCTGGTCAAGACGCCGATCATGGCGCTGCACTATCTCGATGATCCCGAACAGACGCAGGCGGCGATGCAGGACGGCTGGTTCCGCACCGGCGACTACGTCTGGCGCGACGGCGACGGCTACCATTACTTCGTCGCCCGCAAGCGGGACATCATCCGCCGCCGGGGCGAGAACATCTCGGGCGCCGAGCTCGACCGCATCCTGTCGGAACATCCGGGCATCCTGGAGGCCGCCACCATCGGCGTGCCGTCCGAGCTGGGCGAGGAGGAGATCATGGCGGTGCTGGTCCCCCGCGACGAGCCGCCGCCCGCCGAAGCGATCATCGACTGGTGCAACGGCCGGATGGCAGCGATGAAGATCCCCCGCTTCTTCGTCTTCGTGAACGCGCTGCCGCACACCTCCTCCCACCGGGTGGAGAAATACCGCCTCAAGCAGGACCCGTCCCTGCTCGCCCGGGCCTTCGACCGCGAACGGCACGCCTCGGCACCGGCCTAATGACGCGCCTGCGGGAGTGGAGGCCCCCCGCGCATCACTGCCAAGAGACTTAAAAAACAAAACAGCATCAAGGAGGAACGCCATGTCGCAAGAGACGCATCCTGATCCGATGGCCGATCCGATGGCAGGGTCCGTCGCCGGCCGCATGGGCCGGACCGGGCCGGCCGCCATGGCGCAGGGCGCTTGCGGATGGGAGACGCGCGTCCGCTGGCGCCAGCTTGTCCTGGGCGTCGTCGCGATGATGGCGATCTCCAGCCCGCAATATGTCTGGGCGCTTTTCGTCCAGCCGATGCTGAGCAGCTTCGACGTGTCGCTGTCGGCGCTCCAGGTGACCATCGCCCTGTTCAGCATCTTCCAGTGCGGCTTCGGCCCGATGCACGGCTATCTGGCCGAGAAGTTCACCCCGCGGCAGTTCGCCACCGTCGGCGGCCTGTTCGTCGCGGCGAGCTGGATGTCGTCGGCCTATGTGACCAGCCTGCCGGTCCTCTACGTCACCTACGGCGTCTTCAGCGGCATCGGCACCGGCATGATCTATGTCGCCGTCGTCGAGCTGATGACGCAGTGGTTCCCCGACCGCAGGGGCTTCGCCATCGGCATGGTCGCCGGCAGCTACGGCTTCGGTGCGATCGTCACCACCTTTCCGATCGATACCGCCATCAAGGCGATGGGGTATCAGAGCACGCTGCTGGTCTTCGGCGCGATCCTGGGCGTGATCTGCGTGCTGGCCGCGCAGGGGATGGCCCGGCCGCCCAAGGGCTACATGGCCGGCTTCCGGGCGGCGGCCGAGGCCAAGATGGCGGGCCTGCACAGCCATACCCCGCGGGAGATGCTGCGCACGCCGATCTTCTGGCTGCTGTTCGCGATGATGACGATGGTGGCGACCGGCGGCCTGATGGTCATCTCGCAGATCGGCGCCTTCGCCAAGGATTTCGGCATCACCAAGGACGTCATGGTGTTCGGCATGGCGGCCCTGCCCCTGGCGCTGACGGTGGACCGCGTCGCCAACGGGCTGACCCGCCCCTTCTTCGGCTGGGTGTCCGACCATCTCGGCCGTGAGAACACCATGGTCGTCGCCTTCGCGCTCGAGGGCCTGTCGATCCTGCTGCTGCTGAAGTTCGGCACCGACCCGCTGCTCTTCGTGCTGCTCACCGGCGTGGTGTTCTTCGGCTGGGGCGAAATCTATTCCCTGTTCCCGTCGCTGCTCGGCGACCTGTTCGGCCCGCGCCACGCCGCGAACAATTTCGGCTTCCTGCTGATCGCGACGGCGCTGGGCTCGATCCTGGGCGGACCGCTGGCCGCCCTGATCTACGAGCAGACCCAGTCCTGGCCGCTGGTCTTCACCCTGGTCAGCGTTCTCGACTTCTGCACCGCCGGGCTGGCGCTCTGCGTCCTCAAGCCGATGCGCCGGAGCTGGCTCGTCCGGCAGGACGGCGCACCGTCGGCGGCCGGGGCGACCGTCCTGCGCTGACCACCTGTCCGTACTCGTCCTGCGGAGCCGGACTGCGCAAGCCGGCTCCGCGGCACCTTTTCGGCATGAAGCAGCGAGACCTGACGGGAGCAGCGAACCACCATGAAAGTCCTGGGAATCTCCGGAAGCCTGCGGCAGGGCTCCCACAACACGGCATTGCTGCGCGCGGCGATGGAACTGGCACCCGACGGCATGACGATCGAGCCCTTCGACCTCTCGCCGATCCCGCTCTACAACGACGATGTGCGGCTCCAGGGCTATCCGCCGGATGTCGAGCGTCTCCGCACCAGGATCCGGCAGGCCGACGCACTGCTGTTCGTCACGCCGGAATACAACCGCTCCGTTCCAGGCGTGCTGAAGAACGCCATCGACTGGGCGTCGCGGGCGCCCGACCAGCCCTTCGACGGCAAGCCGGTCGCCATCATGGGCGCCAGCCTGAGCATGCTCGGGAGCGCCTTCGCCAACCATCACCTGCGCCAGATTCTGGTCTATCTCAATGCCCAGATGCTGAACGGGCCGGAGGTACTGGTCGGTAGCGCCGCCGGCAAGTTCGACGCACAGGGGCGCTTGACCGACGACGCCACGCGCAGCTTCGTCGCCGGCCATCTGTCGGGCTTGAAAAAGCTGGCCCTGCGGTTGAAAGCTTGAGGACGCCACCGCGGAAGGGACCAGGGGATGACGCCGTTCGTATACACCGGCCTGCCGACGCGGGTTGTTTTCGGCAGCGGCACGATGGCGCAGCTGGGAGCCGAACTGGACCGTCTCGGCTGTCGCCGGGCACTTCTGCTGGCCGGCCGCCGCCATCGCGCGGCCGCCGAGGCAGCGGCGGACGGCCGGGTCGGTGGCGTGTTCGAAGACGCAGCCATGCACACGCCGGTGGAGGTGACGGAGCGCGCGCTGTCGATGCTGCGGGCCATCGGGGCCGACTGCACCATCGCCGTCGGCGGTGGCTCCGCGGTCGGTTTGGGCAAGGCCATCGCGCTGCGCACCGACCTGCCGCAGATCGCCGTCCCGACCACCTATGCCGGTTCGGAAATGACGCCGATCCTCGGCCAGACGGAGAATGGACGCAAGACCACGCAACGCGGCGCCAAGATCCTTCCCGAAACCGTGATCTACGACGTCGACCTGACGCTGTCCCTGCCGCCGGCCCTGTCCGTCACCTCCGGCATCAACGCCATGGCCCATGCGGTGGAGGCGCTCTATGCCCAGGCCCGCAACCCGGTGACCTCCCTGATGGCCGAGGAGGGCATCCGTGCACTCGGCCGGGCATTGCCCCGCATCGTCGCCGACCCAGCCGATGTCGGTGCCCGCTCCGATGCGCTCTACGGTGCTTGGCTGTGCGGCATCTGCCTCGGAGCGGTCGGCATGGCCCTGCACCACAAGCTATGCCATGTGCTCGGCGGCAGCTTCGGTCTGCCCCATGCGGAAACCCATTCGGCCATACTGCCCCATGTCCTCGCCTACAACGCGCCGGCGGCCCCCGATGCCGCAGCCCGCATCGCGGCGGCGCTCGGGAAGACGGATGCCGCGCATGGCTTGTACGACCTGGCGGTTGGGCTGGGGGCGCCCTGCGCGCTGAAGGATCTGGGCATGCCGGAGAGTGGCATCGACGAGGTGGCTCTCCTTTCCATGAAGGAGTCCTATTGGAACCCACGCCCCTTCGACGAAGAGGCGATCCGCAAGCTCGTCGGTCGGGTCTGGGCCGGCTTGCCGCCCGACCGTTTGGAGGGGTGAGCCTCGCCCCAGAGCGGCAACCAAACTGTTAGGAATTATACCAAATTAAGTGCGTTGTTTTGTGGCCGTGGGGCGATGGTATAGTTCCACTCTGGATTTAAGTCGTTGCGGGTAATGGCGAGGGCGTCGATTTGGGCGTCGGAGACCTTGATGCTCTTGGCGTAGTCGGCAGTGTCGATTTCACAAGCGACCTTGAGACCGGTCTTGGTGGTGGTTGCGGCGATCAGCTCGACGATGGCGAGGCGGCTGGTCAGTGGTCGGGCGCGCCAGTTCTGCGAGATGTGGCAAAAGAGACGATGCTCGATCTTGTTCCATTTCGAGGTGCCCGGCGGGTAGCGGCAGACGCTGATGGTGAGGCCGGTTTCGTCGGCCAGCTTCTGCAACTCCACTTTCCACAGCCGGACCATTGGACATCGCCCAGGCGGCGGTCACCTACGACGGCATCGTCGATGTCGGCTTCACACGGAATTTTGCATCTTCGCAGGCTTATCGGGAGCAGTTCGGCAACAACCCGGACATCATTCCGAAAAAGTCTGAAGACGGCCTCGACTTCGTGATGCCGGACGTCAGGAATGGGCGCGGCGAGAGTGTCTATGACTGGCTCGGCTTCGAGGCCCGGCAGTTGATCCACGAGTTCGTCGACGAGGCACTGGCAGATCGCTCCGTCACGCTGGACATCCTCGCCTATGACCTCAATCTCCCCGATCTTCTCAAAAAGCTGGAGCGTTTCGGCGGACGATTGCGCGCGGTCATCGATGACTCCTCGTCCAGAGACGACGACGGCCATCCGAACGGCCACAACCTGCCCGCCAGTTGCGAAAGCCGCAGCGCCGACCAGCGAGCACCAGAACGGCGACCACCTGATCCTGATCGAGGACCGCAAGATCGCCACGGCCTACGCGATCGAGGCGATCTGCGTGTTCGACCATCTGCAGTTCCGCAATCGCATGTACGAGGCCGAGAAAGCAGGCAGGGTCGCCGGGGTCGCGGCCAAGCCGAACCCGCTGACGCTGCGCAAGCCGCGCGCCCTCAGCGGCGAGCCTGCCTGGTTCGAGCGATACTATGTCGACGGCAGTCAGGCGCAGCGGGACCGCCTGCTCTTCTCGCGCTGACCGCCATACCGCCGTCGGGCGCATCACAACGCCGCCCGTCCCTCCACCGACTGTCGGCCCGCAACCGACAATGCAGGAGATCCGCATGCCGCTCAGGAATTATTCCGCTTTGAAGGGGCGTCCGATCAACAACCGCCTGGCCACCGGCAGCAGCCCCCATTACCAGGTGCTGGTGTCGGAGAACGGCATACTGCACCGGATCGCCATCAATGTCCGGTCACAGGACGGCAGCGAGGTCCAGTTCCTGGTCCGGTCGCGCTTCGAGCATCCCATCACGGAAAAACTGGCCGCCCTGGGGGAGGGGCTGCATCCGGCGCCGAGCCGCCCGGACGGCATCGCCGTCGACTTCATCCGCGGCAACCTGATTCAGCCGTGGGAACTGAAGCCGCTGCCGCTTTCGGCCGCCGGCCCCGACAACGACCTGAACGAGAAGATCGACGCCTATGTCCAGCGCGCCATGTCGGACGAGAATGCCTGGCTCTATGCCCTCGGGGAGACCTGGGGACCCGAGGAGAACAAGGCGGACCGGTATTTCGGTTTCAAGCCGGGCCGCGGCATCCACGACATCCATATGAACCAGGGGAACCCGCCGGGCCGGTTCGCCGACGACAACGGCATTTTCCAGGACGGCGCTCTGTTCTTCCAGTTTCCGGACGACGCGCAGGGTGAGCAATGGGTGGCGGTTTTCCTGAAATTCCAGAGCCAGGCCTGGCATTCCGACGACGCGCTTGCGACGCCGGCCGTGCCGCCTGATCCGGAGCACAGGGGCGAGCCGCACGCGCCGATCCGCCGCGACCGCATCCCGCCACTCGATGTTCCCGACGGGCTCGTGCGCATCGTCGCGGCGCTGATCAACGACGTACGAACTCCGGAGCACGAGACGGTAACGCTGCTGAACACCGCGGATGTCACCGTTTCCCTCGACGGGTGGATGATCAAGGACAAGCATAAGAATGCGATGACGCTTGCCGGCGAGATCGCCCCGGGGGCGACGATGACCGTGCCGGTCGAGCAGCCCGTCGCCTTGTCCAATCGGGGCGGCATCATCACCCTGCTCGACGCCAAGGGTATCAAGGTCCATGGTGTCGCCTACACCAAGGCCGAGGCCAGCCAGCCCGGGCGGACCATCCCGTTCCAGAACTGACGGGCGTTGCCGGATCGGAACGAACACATGGGATCAGGCCGGGCTGGCCATCGCAGCCCGACCGGTCCGGAGTGCCGGTCTGGCTCTCTTGCAGCAGTTGGAACGGGAGAAGGATGGATGTCCCCACCTGACCTGACCACCTCCATCGACCGCTACGAAGCCGGTCTGCGGGCGCATTTCGGCACGGCGTTCCGCCCGGAGGACCTCGACCTCAAGCATGACAAGATGCGCCGAAGCGCCTTTCTTTTCTTGCGTGCGACCTGCTGGCGCTGGGCCGAATGCGCGGCGGTGCTCTGCCCCGACCTGATGGGGGCACCGTCGGTTGCCTCGGTCGGCGATGCCCATGCCGGCAATTTCGGCTTGTGGCGCGACGCCCAGTTCCGGCTGGTCTGGGGGATCAACGACTATGACGAGGCCGCCCGCCTGCCCTATGCGCTCGATCTGGTCCGGCTGTGCGCGAGCATACTGGTGGCGGACGATGGGCTGGACGCCGGTCAGGTGGCCGACACCCTCCTGGACTCCTACGCCGAGGCGCTGACGGCCCCGCAGCCGATCGTTCTGGAGGGTGATCGGCTCTGGCTGCGCGACCTGTTCGAGGCCACGAACGACGATCGTATCAAGTACTGGAACAAGCTCCGCGACGCGCAGCCCGCCCCGGTCGAACCGCCCGAATTCGAGGCGCCGCTGCTCGCGGCCCTGCCGGACGAACTGTCCGACCGGAAGATCGCGCCCCGCGCGGCCGGTGCCGGCAGTCTGGGACGGCCGCGCTTCGCAGCCTCCGGCATCCACCGCGGCGGACCGGTCGCCGCCGAAATCAAGGGCGTGATGCCATCCTGCTGGGTTGCGGGTCGGGAAGCGGGACTGGCGCAGCGCATGGCGACCGGGCAACACCGCTCGCCGGACCCCACGCTCGTCTATGGTACCGGCCATGCCGTCCGATGGCTGTCACCCAACGACCGCAAGCTCGACTTCGACGAGCTCGCGAAATCCCATCGCGACAAGCTGGTCGCCACGATGGCGGCCGAGCTGGCGGCGGTTCATGCCGCCGATGCCGACGTCCACGCCATCCACCGCCATCTCCGTCGGCAGCCGGAAGGCTGGCTCGCCGGCGCGGCACAGACTGGGGCCGACTGGACGGTCAAGGAATGGCACAGCTATCGCTGATCCATTTTGCAGGCCGATACGTCCCGATCCCGCGTAAACCAGCGGGTCGACTGCCGATCGGATCGGATCCTCGCGCCGCTTCACATCCAGATTGACCAGTAGGTCTCGATGCGGTCGAGGAAGCACTCCGTCCGTTCGGCGAAGACTTTTTCCCCCAGTGGAACGCTCTTCCGTTCCAGTCCAGCCTGACGCCGTTCGACAGCCGCCTTCAGGGACGGGACCGTGCCGTCGCCGAGATCCGCCTCCATTGCCGCCTGCAGCAGGACAGCGAGATCGTGATGGTCGCCCAGTCGCTCGCTGAGGTCCTCAAGCTCCTCGCCGAGACAGCTGAGCGGACCCGGCCAGACCGGCTGCATCAGACGGACCGTGTACCAGAGATTCTTGACCTGCTTGCGCCATTCATGGGCGGTCTCGAAGGTCTGGAACGCACCGTTCCGCATGGACCGGCCGGTCTGATAGATCCGGCGGAGGCCGGGGCGGAAGACGTCGAACCCTCGCTCCGAGATCGGTAGGTCGCCCGCCTCCGCTTGAGCGGAGCGCAACATGGCAACGATCGCTTCGAAACCCTCGGCGCTGTTGAGCTGCTCGGCCTCGATCCTGCGGCAACGCTCGACCAGATGCTCGCGGAACGCAGCGACGCCCTCGGTTTCCAGCTCATCCTGGGAGTGCGAGCGCAGTTTATCCAGTGATTGGATTATGACCGCGCTATCGCGAGCCCCGGCGAGCCCGCCCTGGGCATCCCGGATCGCCGTGTTCAGCCGCCGGAAGGCTTTGCCGCCCACGGCTCCGCGGGCGAGCCGCAGCGCGGCGCGGGCCTTCTTGCAGGACTTGCGAGCCTCATGCACCGCCTTATGCCGTGAAGAGCCGCCATCCTGCAGTGCATCGGCGGCCGCAGCGAGCTGTTCGCCGATGATCCGGCGCACGGCTGCATCGGAGGTCTCGTGCTGAACCAATTCATAACCCATGCCGGTGCTCGTCCTTTCCTCGCAATAGGTCCCTTTGGCCCGACGGCGGGAGGAATGTCTTGCCGTTCCCTCTCCATCACCCGGAGACAACAGGAGAGGGCGCGGGCGGTTGCAGCGATTGGTGGCTCCGGCGGGATTTGCCGTAGACCGGCCTATCGTTCCGCCACGCTTTGGGAATTCGGATAGGTGTTTCGCTCTTTGGCGCTCTTGCATCCAGCTGTCATCTGTTCGTCACCGTCGGCAAATACGATCCGCTTCCAAGAAAAAAGCATGAAAGCAACCCGGCTTTACTGAGCGATGGGGGTGGCATGCCACGGTCTTTTCTGGCTGTACTCGTGTGCCTGAGCGTGATGACGGTTGCACTGGCAAAAGCCGAGCCCATCATGGGGGCCGGATCGACCTTTGCCTTTCCCCTGCTGAGCCAGTGGGCCGAACACTTCCGAACGGCCGAGGCCGACGGCGACGATTTCCCGTCCCCGGACGGCGGGCTGGATTATGAGCCGGTCGGCTCTCTCGCCGGCACGATGCGGGTGATCGCCGGTGCGGTGGATTTCGCCGCTTCCGATGTGCCGCTCGACGGCGGGGACCTCGACCGCCACCGGCTGATGCAGTTCCCCGTCGCGATGGGCGGCATCGCGGTCGTCGCCAATCTCCCTGCCGCTCTTCCCGGATCCGGCGGCCATTCCCTGCGCCTCTCCGGCGCGGTGCTGGCCGACATCTATCTGGGAACCATCACCTCCTGGTCGCATCCCGCCCTCAAGACGCTCAATCCCGACCTTTCCCTGCCCGATGGACCGATCACCGTCGTCCATCGCAGTGAGGGGTCCGGAACCACCTACAATTTCGCCGCCTACCTCGCGCGGGCGAGCACCCCCTGGCGCAAGCGCGTCGGGGTCGACACCGAACTCCGCTGGCCGACCGGCACCGGCGTGCGTGGCAGCCAGGGCATCGTCGAGGCGGTCAAGGCGACGCCAGGTGCGATCGGCTATGTCGAGGCCGGGCAGGCGGCGCGGGCGGGATTGGCGATGGCGGAGATGGCCAACAGGGCCGGCAGGTTCGTCGCACCGTCCCACCGAACGGTCGAAACGGCCGCGACGAGCGCGGATTGGAGCCGGTCCCCTCATTTCACCCTGCTGCTGGCCGAGGCCGCCGATCCCGACGCCTATCCGGTCGCCGCCACCGTCTTCGCCCTGATGCCGCGGGACCGGATCGACAGCGGCCGGGGACGGCGTGTCCTGCGCTTCTTCGACGGGGCGCTGACACTGTGGCAGCAGGACGCCGCCGACCTCGGCTACGTGCCGCTGCCGGCTCCGCTGGTGGCCCTCGTCCGGGCATCCTGGAACTCGGCGCCTCCCGCCCGGTGATCGTCCAGTACGGGGCGTCGTCCCCAGGGCCAACCCGAATGCCGCGCGGAAGAACCACCCGCGACCGTCCGCTCCCGACAACCGAGCACGGCAAGGAAATCCATCATGCAGGTTGACGTCTTCACCCAGATCATCGTGCCGGTTCTCGGCGGGCTCGGCATTTTCATGCTGGGGCTGGAGTTCATGTCGAACGGCATCCAGGCGGTCGCCGTCAACAGGATGCGTGCCCTGCTCGCCACCTTCGCCGGAACCCCGGTGAAGGGCGTGCTGGCCGGCACCTTCATCACCGGCATCATCCAGTCCTCCACCGCGATGACGGTGATGACCGTCGGGCTGGTCAACGCCGGTGTGGTCGGGCTGCGCCCGGCGATCAGCGTCATCATGGGCGCCAACATCGGAACGACGCTCGGCAACGGGTTGATCGCGCTGCCGCTCGGTCCGCTCGGCCTGCTGCTGGCCGGCGTCTTCGCGCTCGTCCATATCTTCGCGAAGTCGGAGAAGACGAAGAACATCGCGCTCGCCTGCATGGGCTTCGCCCTGATCTTCTACGGCCTCAACCTGATGACCGGGGGGCTGCGTCCGCTGCGCGGGATGCCGGAGGTGATGTCGGCGATCTCGTCCCTGCAGGCGGAGAATTTCGGCGGACTGCTGGTCTGCGTCGCCACCGCGGCGCTGGTCACGGCGATGATCCACTCCTCTTCGGCCACCATCGGCATCGTCATGGGGCTGGGCTCCGCCGGCATCCTGGACTGGCAGACGGCGGTCGCCTTTTCGCTCGGCGCCGATCTCGGAACGACGATCACCTCCTGGCTCGCATCCCTGAACCTGTCGAAGAATGCCAAGCGCGCGGCCTATGCCCACATCAGCTTCAACATCATCGGCGTCTGCGTGACGATCCCGCTGTTCTTCCTCTCGATGGAGGTGCTGCGCTTCGCCATGCAGTGGTTCGGCGGAGACCCGTCGGTCCCGGTGATGGTGAACGGGAAGGAGACCTACCCGCTGGTGCCGGTCGCCATCGGCCTCTATTCGACCGTGTTCAACATCTTCAACGTGCTGCTGCTGTTCCCCTTCATCGGGGTGTTCGAACGGGTGCTGCGCCGCATCGGCCATGACTCCTCGGAAGATATCGAGGATTACTCGATGCCGCGGTATCTGACGGCCGACCGGCGTGGCGATCTCGCTGCCGGCGTCCCCGCCCTGCAGAAGGAGATCGCCCGCCATCTGGAGGCGAGCACGCTATTCCTCGCCATGGCGAGCGCCGCGCCCCACGCACCGAAGGACCCCGGCGCGCACCGTATGGCGATCAGCATTCTCAGCCGGAACATCGGCACCTTCGCCGCCACCCTGCTGAAGCCCAACCAGTCCTACCCGCAGGCGGACCTCGTCGCCAGCCTGGTCGAGGAGGCGGATTTCGCCGAGAGCCTCGGCGAAACGCTTCACCAAGTAGCCCTGCGCGTGAAGGAGGAAGATTTCTCCCCGCAGGGCCGGGAGCTGGTGTCCGGGCTGGTCGGCCGGCTGGACGAGGCGATGAGGGCGTTGCAACCGGGATCCTCCCAGCCTGTCGAAGCGGACCGCCGGGTCGAGGCGCTTGCCACGCTCCGCCGCACCTGCCTGACCCATGAGGGGCTGAGCCCGCGCGAGCGTGGGACGCTGCTCGGCCTGCTCGGCAGCGCCGAGCGCGCCTTCCTTCTGATCGAACGGCTGGACGGCGAGCGGCGGTCGGTCGACCGCAGCGGTGTGCTGTCGCAGATGCCGGTTGGCGACACCGCCCCCGACCTGGATCCGCGCCCGGCCCTCGCTTGACGGCCTCGCGGCTGGCGGGATCACGAAGGTCCCGCTCGCCACCATAACCGGAAAAATAGCTCCTCTGTCCAGGATTGTCCCATGAAAATGCTCCATGCCGCAGCCATCATCGGCGGCCTCGTCCTCAGCGTCCCTGCCGCGGCCCAGACCCCGCCCGCGCCGGACCTCGCCCGGCAATTTCCCGACCTGCTCGCGGAGGCTCGGAAGAAGGTCCCCTCCACCTCCGAGGTCGGCACCATCAACACCACCCTGTCCACCGCGGAGTGGGCCTGGAGCAAAGGCAACTGGAGAAACGCTGTTGGCTACCTGGATTTCGCCCGCGGACGCCTGGGCCTGAGCCTTATTGCGCCGGGCAAGACCGGGTAAACACGGCAGAACGCCTCCGACACCCTCCAACAACTGGCGTTCCAAACCTCGCCGATGGCGTCGCAGCGCAAGAGGATCGAGAAAGATGCAGGCGATCGACACTGGTCTGGATCAGGCGGCTCCGGCAGTCGGCTGCGAGGCTGTTGATGGCATGCCGCCACAGCCTGTGACGCATAGAGGGGAAAGCCGTAATCCGCGTGAACCGGCAAGCGATGCGATGCAGGGTCCGAGGTTCGTTCCTTCTCCGAACGATCTGCTGACTGAACTTCTCGAGCTTCGCAACGAGGTCAGTGCCGAGGGCCGGACGCTTTGTCGGCAGTGGAATGTGCGAGGTCGACGGCGGCGGTTCCGTGTTGGCGCCCTGAACTTGGCCCATTACCTCACGCTGCGCCATCGCGATCTGCGAGGACTCCAGGATGCGCTGATGACCTATGGGCTGTCGTCGCTGGGACGGCTGGAAGGGCGTGTTCTCGCCAATCTCGATGCGGTGATCGGCGCGTTGGCCGCGATATGCGGGACGATGCCGGTGCATCATCCAAGGCCCCGCGCCTTCTTCCGTGGCGAGCGCCTGTTGCGCGCCAACACCGACGAGCTTTTCGGCCCGGCGGCCGTCGGTCTCAGCCGGCCGGCCATCCTGGTGACCTTGCCGTCCGAGGCGGCCTCCAAGGCTGATTTCATGATCGCGCTGTTGCGCAATGGTGCGAATGCGGTGCGGATCAACTGCGCCCATGATGATCCGCAGAGTTGGGCGGCGATGATCCGCAACCTGCGTGCCGCCGAAGCTGCCACAGGACAGCGGGCAACCGTTCTCGCCGATCTGGCGGGCCCCAAGGTGCGCATCGGCCGGATCAGTGTCGGCCCGAACCGTGCGCGTCTGACCGCCGGTGACGAATTCCTGCTAGAGGCTGTTAGGGACTTGTAGGATGGCGACAGCTTTTCCGAGCATGAG
>NZ_JAENHM010000024.1 GCF_016595245.1 Azospirillum endophyticum | reverse complement strand
TTCTCAACCCTGTGCGAGGGCGCTGCCCTCGCACGGTACTTGTGTTGATAGATTAGCCCCACTTCGCACCAGACTCTTCCGCCCCCTCAAAGCACCTCTCGCTCAAACCACCCCACCCGCCCGATCCCCGGCAGCTTCACCGCAAGGTCCAGCGGATCGATCCCCACCGTCAGCCCCAGCAGATTGATCTCCACCCCCTCCTCCAGCGCCAGCAGCAGGCCGGCCACGCCGAACAGGCTGATCTGCCAGCCGGTGCCGCTCGGCGCCCGCGCGAACAGGCCGCGCCCCAGATAATCCTTGCCCAGTGCGGTCGACGGCAGGTCGAGCCGCAGTTCCGGCACGGCGCGGGCGACCCAGGCGGCGAAGGTGTTGCTGTTGGGGCCGGGCCAGACCCGGTACTCGCCGGCATAGGGATAGCGGCCGGCGGCCTCGGCGATCTTGGGGATGGCGGCCTCGGCGGCCGGGCCGCGCAGTTCCGCCAGCAGGGCGGGCTGGGCGCCGAACCAGCGCCCGTCGGGGTCGCGGTTGCTGACGGAGACCACCGACAGGCCGCGATAGGCGCGCCAGCCGATCACCTCATAGACCGTATAGCTGCGGGCGCCGGCCGGCTTCACCGCGAACCAGGGATGCACGCCGAAGGCGCCGCGCCAGGACAGGACGCGGGCGGCATAGACCTGGACCACCGCCTCCGGCGTCGTCGCCGCATCGGGGGCGAGGCCCACCGGGCTGCGGTCGATGCGGCTCCAGTCGACCGCCGTCGACACCGCCCCGGAGGCAAGCAGGAAGACCGGTCCGGCAAGCAGCAGGACCAACATCAACAGAAATGCCAGCAGCACCCTCACAGCCCTCTCGCCCTGCCCCGCCTGGGCTCCACGCCCGTCTTCCATGTAGTCACTCGGGAACCGGATTTCCGGTGACAGCGGAAGGACAGAGCCCGGAAGCCGTTCCGGCGGCGGGCGGTCAGATGCTGTAATCGCCCTGCTGCAGGCTCTGGTCCATGGTCAGCGCCGGGGCCGGTTCGTCGCGGCACCAGCCGACGATCCTGGCCGGCACGCCGGCCACCGTGGCGCAGCCGGGGACGTCCTTCAGCACGACGCTGCCGGCGCCGACCTTGGCATGGGCGCCGATGGTGATGTTGCCCAGCACCTTGGCCCCGGCCGACAGCAGCACGCCGTCGCGCACCTTGGGATGGCGGTCGCCGTGCTCCTTGCCGGTGCCGCCCAGCGTGACGTTCTGCAGGATCGACACGTCGTTGCCGATCACCGCGGTCTCGCCGATCACCACGCCGGTGCCATGGTCGATGAACACGCCGCGCCCGACCGGCACCGCCGGGTGGATGTCGACGGCAAAGGCCTCCGACACCCGGCTCTGCAGGAAATGGGCGAGGTCGTGGCGGCCCGTCCGCCACAGCCAATGGGCGACGCGGTGCCATTGCAGGGCATGGTAGCCCTTGAAATAGAGGAAGGGCGTCAGGCAGCCGTCGGCGGCCGGGTCGCGCGCCAGGATGGCGGCGAGGTCGGCGGCGGCGGCATCGACGATGGCCGGATCGGCCTCCATCGCGTTGCGCACCACGGCGGCCAGCCGGTCCTCCGGCATGGCGCGGTCGGCCAGCTTGCGCACCAGCAGGGCCGCCAGCGCCGGGCCGAAGCCGTCGCGCGCCAGCACCGCGTCATAGAGATAGGGGGCGAGGCCGCTTTCCTCCTCCGCCACGCGGGCGGCGTCGGTACGCAGGCGGCGCCACAGCGACTGTTCGACCGTCTCGGCCGCCTCCCGCATCGTGACGTCCAGGCTGTCCATCGCCATCACCCTTTCCCGCAAGCCCGACCGCTCCCGCATCCGCCATGCGGGGCGCAAGGCAGCTACTGTGGTGAGCCGCCCCCGGTGCGGTCAAGGCCGTTGCCGTCAATGCTGCCTCCCGTTGCATCGCCTTCCGTCGCATCACCCCCTGCTGGGCCGCCGGCATGAGCCCGCCGGAAGGCCTGCGGCGACCGTCCTTCGCGCTTGGCGAAGAAACGGGAGAAATAGGCCGGATCCTCGAAGCCCAGGGCATAGCCGATCTCCGCCATGCCATGGCTGGTGTAGATCAGCGAGCGCCGTGCCTCCAGCATCAGCCGGGCATGGACCAGCTGCAGCGTCGACAGGCCGGTGACCCGGCGGCAGGCGGCGTTCAGCCGTCCGGGCGTGACCCCCAGCGCCGCGGCATAGCGCTCCACCGGCCAATGCCGGCTGAACCGCTCGTCGATCATCGGCCGCAGCCGGGCGAGCAACCGCAGGTCGGGCGACACCCCCGGCCCGTCGCGCCCGGCTTCGTCCCGCCGCCGGTCGGCCGCCAGCCGCAGCGCGGCGACCAGCAGCAGCATCACCTGCGCCGAAATCGCGCTGGCCCGGCCGGCATGATGGGCGCGGAACTCCCGCCTGATATCGGCGAAACAGCGCTCCAGCGCCGCCGCCTCGTCCGACCCCGCCTCCAGGTCCCAGGCTCGCGGCAGGGCCGGGGCTTGGCGCAGTTCCGCCTCCGGTGCGGCGGCCAGCACGCCGGCCAGGAACCCTTCCGACATGGTCAGCACATGGCCGTCGGTGCCGGGATCGAAACGGAAGCCATGCACCACCTGCGCCGGCACGACGATCAGGGTCGGGGCGCGGAAGACCACCTCCACCCCATCCACGGTCAGCAGCCCACCGCCGCCCGTGACCAGCAGCGCATGGCTCAACCCGTCATGACGGTGGGGGCGGACCTCCCAATTGTACAAGCGCATCCGCTCCGGGATCGTCTCGATATGGACGAAGCGCAACTCCGGCACGGCCGGCGGTTCGCCGTACAACCAGTAGCGGGGAATGGGTTCGCTGCCGTGACCCGAATGGGCGGACATCGCACGGCCTCCGGTGGGGTGTCCAGGCTCTGGCGATGAAAAGTACAAGCCTTTCGCCGGTTCGTCTATGTCCGGCCTCCGACCCCTGGAATAGCATGAACACCAACAATCGGCATTGCCAATGATTTGCAAAGGCGTGCCGGCCCCTGCTCCTCAGGAGGGCGAGAGACATGCACCCGACCAAATCATCCCGCACCCAGGTCGCCATCGTCGGCGCCGGTCCGGCCGGCCTGTTCCTGTCCCATCTGCTGCACCGCCAGGGCATCGAGTCGGTGATCCTGGAACACCGCAGCCGCGAGGAGATCGAGGGCACCATCCGCGCCGGCGTGCTGGAGCAGTGGGTGGTCGATCTGATGACCGACATGGGTCTCGGCGATCGCATGAAGCGCGAGGGCCATTTCCATTCCGGCATCACGTTGCGTTTCGACCGCAGGAGCCACCACATCGACATGGCGGAACTGACCGGCGGCAAGCGCGTCACCGTCTATGCCCAGCACGAGGTGATCCGCGACCTCGTCTCCGCCCGGCTGGAGGATGGCGGAACCATCCTGTTCGGCGTGTCCGGCGTGGAGTTCCTCGAGCTGGACGGCAAGGCGCCGCGCATCCGCTTCCGGCGCGGTCCGGATGGCCCGGTGGAGGAGCTCCGCTGCGACTTCGTCGCCGGCTGCGACGGCTTCCACGGGCCGAGCCGGCAGGCGATCCCCGCCGCCGCGCGCACCGAATACCAGATGGTCTATCCCTTCGGCTGGCTCGGCATCCTGACGGAGGCGCCGCCGTCGCACCCTGAGCTGATCTACGCCAACCACGAGCGCGGCTTCGCCCTGCTCAGCACCCGTTCGCCGGAGGTGCAGCGGCTTTACCTCCAGGTCGATCCCAAGGACGATATCGCCAACTGGTCGGACGACCGCATCTGGTCCGAACTGCACCGCCGGCTGGAGGACGAGGGCGGCTGGACCCTGAAGGAGGGGCCGATCTTCCAGAAGGGCATCATCGCCATGCGCAGCTTCGTCTGCGATCCGATGCAGCATGGCCGCCTGTTCATCGCCGGCGACGCCGCGCACATCGTGCCGCCGACCGGCGCCAAGGGCCTGAACCTGGCGGTCGCCGATGTTCTGGTGCTGTCACGCGCCCTGGCCGCCCATTACAAGTCCGGCAGCATGGACGGGCTGGAACGCTACAGCGCCACCTGCCTGCGCCGCATCTGGAAGGCGGAGCGCTTCTCCTGGTCCATGACCACCATGCTGCACCGGAACGAACGGGAATCGCCCTTCGAGCAGCGGGTGCATCTGGCGGAACTGGACTATCTCGTCCATTCCCGCGCCGCCATGACGGCATTGGCGGAGAATTACGTCGGACTGCCGATGGAGTGAACGAGCGTCGCCTCCGGCTTCCACCCCCCGAAATTCCCCTCCCCGCCCCCTGGCCCTTCCCGCGCACCCGCGCCATCATTGCCTTCAACCGGCACTCAAAGGCCGGCACTCAAAGGAAAGCCCAGGCGATGAAGCAGGTGATGTTCGTAGAACTCGGCATGGGGGTGGACCTGCACGGCCAGGACGTGACCAAGGCCGCCGTCCGTGCCGTGCGCAACGCCATAGAGCGCAACTCGATGCCCGGCATGCGCGCTCTGGTGGACGGCGATACCGGCAAAATGCAGGTGCGGGTCCACCTTGCCGTGCCGGCCGATGCCGACCGGCTCGACCAGGAGGCGGTGAAGGCGGTCTTCCCCTATGGTGCCGTCAGCATCCACGTCACCAGCGGCGGCATGCTGGCGCCGAGCGGCATCTTCCTGGCCGACAAGAACGACCGCAACGAGCAGATCTACGTCGTCAACGCCGCCATCGAGGTCGGGATCTGATCGGAAGCCGTCAGGCGCGGCCGTTGCGCATCCCGGCAACGACGGCAAGGTCCGGGCGGTTGCTCAGAGCGCGGTAGGCATCGGTCTCGACCCCATGGGCGGCGACACGCCCGGCGCCGTCATGGTGCAGCCCCCAGCCATAGTGCTTCACCAGCGGCGACGCCCGCAGGCAGGCCTGCGGCTTGGCGAAGAGGCGCTCCCGCGCCGCCTCGCGGTCTTCCGGCGGGATGCAGTTGCGGAGCATGTGAACCTCCAGCAGCAGCTCGTCGCTGGTCAGGCCATAGGGCCGCGCCAGCAGCAGGGAGAGCTGCAGCGCGCCGATCGTCCCGACTTTGGGCGGAACGGTGCCGGCCCTTGCCTTGCAGTCGGCGGCGGCCGTGATGAAGGTATCGACGTAGTTCGTGGACATCCCGGGATTCCATGCGACCGTGCTGCCGGGCAGTATAAAACAGATCGGGCGCAAGCGTCCCGGCCATGGGTAATTTCCTTCAATACCGGCCCCCGTCCGACCCGCGACAGTCCACCGGCCCGACCATCGCCAACAAGGGAAAGCCGGACGTGACACGCTGTGCCTTCATCATCGACCATGCCCTGCCGACGGGGCTGATCGCCAACACCGCCGCCGCCCTGTCGATGACGCTGGGGAAGGCGCGGCCCGATCTGGTGGGCTGCGACCTGCAGGATGCCGACGGCGTCGGCCATCCCGGCATCACCACCATCGTGATGCCGATCCTGGTCGCCGACGCCGGGGGCCTGCAGGCGCTGCGCCGGCAGGCGGCGGAACTGGAATCCGACGGGCTTCGCGTGATCGGCATGACCGACGTCGCCCAGCGCGCCAAGAGCTACGACGAGTATGGCCGGCGGCTCGCCGCCACCCGGCAGGAGGAGTTGCGCTATCTCGGCCTCTGCCTGCACGGACCGGCGGCGCTGGTGCGTTCGCTGACCGGCTCGCTGCCGTTGCTGAAATAGGGGCGGCCGATGACGACCCTCTACCTGTCGATGGCCGGCTTCGCGCTGGCCGCATCGATCTCGCCCGGCCCGGTCAATGTGGTGGCGCTGTCCAGCGGGGTCGCCCACGGCCTGCGCGCCACCCTGCCCCATGTCGCCGGGGCCACCCTGGGCTTCGTCCTGCTGCTGCTTCTGGCCGGCCTCGGCCTTGCCGAACTGTTGCGCGGCTGGCCCGCCGCCGCCACGCTCGCCCGCTGGGCGGGGGTGGCCTTCCTGTTGTGGATGGGCTGGGGATTGTGGCGGAGCCCCGGCAAGGTCGCCGCCGGAGCCCCGCCGCCGGCGCCGTCCCTCCTGCAGGGAGCCGCCATGCAATGGCTGAACCCGAAGGCCTGGGTCGCCGCGCTGGCCGGGGTCGGTGCCTATGCCGGGGACGATCCGGCCCGGCTCTGGGTCTTCGCCGCGCTTTACTTCCTCATCTGCTCCCTGTCCGTCGGCAGCTGGGCCTATGCCGGCGCCCGGCTGCGCCATCTGCTGGGCGACGAGCGGCGGATGCGCCTGTTCAACCGCGGCATGGCCGCCCTGCTCGCGGCCAGCGCCGTCCATATCGGCATCGCCGCCTGATCGTCACCCCCGGCGCATGTACTGGCCGGGAGTGGCGGCGACATGCCGCTTGAAGGCGCGCTGGAAATGGGCTTGGTCGGCGAAGCCGGCGTCCAGCGCGACCTCCACGATCGGGCGGCCGCGCTGCAGCTCGCGCTTGCCGAACTGGATGCGGCGGTTGATCTGGTAGGCGTGCGGGGTCAGCCCATAGCGCGCCTTGAAGGACCGCACCAGATAGGAGGTCGACAATCCCGACACCGCGGCGATGTCGGCCAGCCGCAGCGGCTGCGTGCAATGGGCGGAGATGAAGTCGGCCGCCCGATCCAGTGCCGCATGTTCGCCGCCGTCCGGCCCGCCGGCGGCTCCTCCGCCCAGCGCCTCGCACAGCCCGGTGAAGAAGGACCGGGCCGCCTCGTCCTTCGCGGTACCGTCGGGCACCGGATCGAACAGCAGCCCGAACAGCCGGCCCAGCCGGTCCGCCACTTCCAGATCGCGGCTCACGGACGGGGCAAGGGGCCGGAACCGCTCCTCCCCCTCCACCGCCGCCAGCCATCCGGCATCGGCATACAGCATGCGATAGGACCAGGGCCGCCCGCCGAGCGGGTTGCAGGCATGCGCCTCGTCCGGGTTCATCAGCACGACGGTGCCGCCGGAAATGCGGTGGCAGTCGCTGCCGATGCGGAATTCGCTGATGCCGCCGGTCACCAGCCCGATGGAGAAGGTCGGGTGGCTGTGCCAGCCGTAGCAGACTCCATGCCCATCCTCGATGCTCCGCGCCTCCAGATGCGGAAGCGAGGAATCGCGCCAGAAACGGTGAAGATTGCTCGATGCACGCGCCATGGCCGGCCGGTCCCGCACAGGAAATGTAGCGGCACCGATCTTAGGACGGGAGGATGGCGACCGCCACCGTGCGGTGCGGTCCGCCCGGTTCAGCCCTTCCCCTCGCGCATCTTCGCCGGAGACACCCCGAACCAGCGGCGGAAGGCCCGGCTGAAGGCGCTGACCTCCGAATAGCCCAGCAGCGCGCCGATATCGGCGACCGGGACATGGCGCTGGCGAACATAGACCGCGGCCAGATCGCGCCGCCCCCCCTCCACCAGATCGGAGAAGCTCAGCCCCTCGTCGGCCAGCCGGCGCTGCAGGGTCCAGCGGGCGATGCCCAGCCGGTCGGCGATGTCCTCGACATAGGGCGGGCCGTCCGGCAGCCGCGCCCGCACCTCCGCCTTCACCCGATCGAGCAGCGGCGGCGTGCCGGTGCCGCGGGCGATGTCGATCAGCGTGCCGCACAGCCCCGTCAGCCGCGCCATGTCGCCGCCGGGCATGCGGCGGTCGAGTTGGCGGTCGCGCAGCAGGATGGCGTTGGTGCGCTGGCCGAAATGGGCGGGCGCGTCGAACAGCGCCTCGTGCTGGCGCCAGCCTTCCGGCTTGGGATGCTCGAAATGCACCTCCTCCGGCATCCACTGCGGGCCGAGGCAAGCGCGCACCACATTGGCGAACATGCCCATGGTCAGCTCGGCATCCTGCCGCCGCTCGACGATGCAGCCGTCGAGGATGCGGTATTCCAGCCGCAGCAGCTCGCCCTCGCGGACGAAGCGTGTCTCGGTCGCCTGCTGGTGGAAGGGGAACAGCCGGGCCAGATGGTCGAGTGCGGCTCCCAGGGTCGGCGCCGCCAGCGCAATGGAGCCGATCAGCCCCAGCATCTCGGGCTGGAACTGGCGGCCGAACATCAGGCCGAAATTGTCGTTGCCGGTCTCCGCCGCCGCCACCTCCATCATCGCCACATAAGCGCGGAGGTCGAGCGCCATCGTCGGCTGGCCGAGCGCCCGCTCCTCCACCCCGGCGCGGTGGAACACCTGGTCGGGACAGCCGCCCTGCGCGGCGATGAAGCCGGACACCCCGGACGCCGCCGCGGCCAGGATGTTGTGTTGCCCAGTTCCTGTGCGACCCCCGCCAAGCTGGCCGGCAGTCTGCCCAATAGTCGGTCGGTGCGGCGTCATGACACAGCCCCTCGCAGCCCTTTTGCCGCAACGCAGCAAACATCGTGCCGGAGCTCAGGCTGACAGAAACCGTTCGTATGGGAAATTATACGATGGATCTACGATTCGCCTCAGGCACAGGTGCGCCAGGGTCGGAAGGCTCAAGCCGCCCTCGGCATTCCTCCACCGGACCCGCCGCCGGGGGAGCCTGTCACCCGATGGCAATGACGCAACCGGAAGGCCGTCACCAGCGCCAGCACCCCGAAAGCGATCAGATAGGCCGCGACACCCCAGGCGAGCGCCAGCAGCCCCAGTGCCGGCAGCACCCACATGCCGAGGCCGAACAGGATCGACATCACGCCGGCGACACCCCAGGCCCATTTCCCATGGGTGCGGTCCAGGCGCCAGGCGCCCATCACCTCGGCCAATCCGGTGATGACCGACCAGGCCGCGATCAGGAACACCAGGGCGAACAGGCTGGCGGCCGGCCACAGGGCGGCGACGATGCCGGCGATCAGGCTGACGATGCCTTCCAGGATGAAGGGAAGCGAGCGGTCCTGGTGGCGGGAGGCGCGGATGCCGGCCAGGATGGCGAAGACGCCGTCCAGCAGCAGATAGGCCGAGACGGTCAGCGCCAGGGTCGCCACCGTCACCCCTGGCATCAGCAGTGCCAGCATCCCCAGCAGGATCGCCGCCGCCCCGCGCAGGGCCAGCGCCCACCAGTTGCGCGCCAGCACCCTGTTCATGCTGCGCAGGCGGTCCACCGGTTCGAGGCCCGGCCGGCCGCTCCCGGCCTGATCCGCCGGATCGTAGGACATGGAAAGCCTCCCGCTGCCGTCAGCTGCACTGACAACAGGGGGCGAAGGGCTTTGTCGCTCAGTTGTTGCGGCCGAAATCCGACCCGCGCGCCGGCTCCTTGAAATAGAACATGTCGCGGTCGAAGGTGACGTCGGTGCGCGGGTTCAGCAGGGCCACCTCGGTGGTCAGTCCCTGGGCGTCCAGCACCCGCCACTTGCGCAGCTGGAAGGGACGATCCTCGAACACCAGGGTCAGGGTGCCCTTGCCGGGGTCCTTGGTCTCCAGCAGGCTGACCTCGACCACGCCGGGGGCCTGGAAGACGTCGGTGACGGTGACGTCGCCCGACAGGCGGATGTTCTTGCGCAGGATGAAGTCGGCGAGCGTCGAACCGATGGGGGCGCTCGACTGCTGGCGCATCTCGCCGTCCCAATAGAAGACGAAGCTGCCGTCGGCGACGATGAAGTCCTTCAACGGCCGGTCATATTCCAGCCGCATCCTCCCGGGCCGCCAGAGGGAGAAGGTGCCGGTCGCCTGCCGCCCGTTGGGCGCCACCTGCAGGAACTTGGATTGCAGGGTGGTGATGCCGTTCAGATACTCCTCGACCTTGGCGACGACCGCCTGGTCCTGCGCCGACAGCGAGACGGGGGTGGCCGGGGCGGCTTGGGCGGAGGGAGCGAATGCCGCCGGCAGCGAGGCCAGAAGGGTGGCGGACAGCAGGGCGACGGAAAGGCGGCGAAGCACGGTCTTCATCCTTGGTCGTAGTGGCCCGTATTGCTTGGCCGGGCAGTGTGGCGGACATAAGGCGTCCGCCCTCCGCTGCCAAGGAGCACCAAAGGCGGGACCACGGAAGTGAGGTCAGGCAGGCGGTGAGTTTTCAGGGGCTTTTCTCGGCTGTCATCCCCGCGAAGGAGGCTGTGAAGAAATCGGTGACTCGCTGGGAGAAGCCCCAAGTTCGAACCACGTCGCGTTGAATCGCATCGTGCGCTTTCCTCGGCCGTCATTCCCGCGAAGGCGGGAATCCAGCCTTTACAAGCACTTGTGTTGGAAATCCTGGTTCCCCGCCTCCGCGGGGATGACGAGTGGGAGATGTGCACGCCTGCCAGATCAGGGCTTCCTCATATAAGTTCGATTTCTTCACAGGCTCCTTCGCGGGAATGACGGCCGAACGAGGCTCATGATGGGAGCCAATTTCACAATGGCTGCCCCCTGATCATCCGCGGCAGGTCGCCGACCACCCCCATCGCGTGCTTCATGAAGAAGCGCTTGACCGGCGGCAGCCGGTTGATCACCGCCATGCCCAGGTCGCGCGCCAGCTTCACCGGCGGGATGCTGTTGGAGAACAGATGGACCAGCCCGTCGCACACCGCCGCCAGCAGCACGGTGTCGAAACGGCGCCAGCGTTGGAAGCGGGCCAGCACCTCCGGCCCGCCGACGTCGAGGCCGAGGCGATGGGCATCCACCACCACCTCCGCCAAGGCCGCGACGTCGCGCATGCCCAGGTTCAGCCCCTGCCCGGCGATCGGGTGGATGGCGTGCGCCGCCTCTCCCACCAGCGCCAGCCGGTCGGCGATGAAGCGGTCGGCCAGCAGAACCGACAGCGGCCACGCCTCGCGCTTGGTCAGCAGCGTGATCTCACCGAGATAGCCGCCGGACCGCCGCTGCAGCTCGTCGACGAACTGGTCGTCGGGCAGCTTCAGATAGGTGTCGACCAGCGCGGTCTTCTCGCTCCACACGATGGAGCAGCGGTTGTCCGTCATCGGCAGGACGGCGAAGGGGCCGTTGGGCAGGAAATGCTCGACCGCGACGCCCTTGTTCGGTTCGGTGTGGCGGATGGTGCAGATGATGGCGCTCTGGTCGTAGGACCAGCGCCGGACCTTGATCCCGGCGCTGTCGCGCGCCATCGAGCGCCGCCCGTCGGCGCCGACCAGCAGCCGGCCGCGAACGATGCGCCCGTCGGCCAGCCGGACCGAGACGCCCGACCGCGTCCGCTCCACCGCCATCGCCTTGGCAGGCGCCAGATGGACCAGGCCGGGCAGCTCGGCCACGCGGGCGAACAGGGCGCGGCGAATGTCCTGGTTGTCCAGGATCCAGCCGAAGGGCTGGTGCTTGCCCTCCATCGCCAGTTCGGTGTGGTCGTAATGGATGAACAGGGGCGAGAACTGGTCGGCGATGCGGATGTCCAGCATCGGTCCGGCTTGGTCGGCCATGTGGTGCCAGACGCCCGCCGCCTCCAGCACCATCTTGGAGGCATAGGAGATTGCGGTGGTGCGGATGTCGAATTCGCGGTCGCCCATGCGTTGCGGGCTGTCCTGGTCGATGCAGACCACCGGCACGCCGGCGCCGGCCAGCGCCGCCGCCATGGTCAGCCCGGCCAGGCCGCCGCCCAGCACCACGACCTCCGTGGTGATGTCGCCGCCCGGCGGGGGGACGGTCGCGTTGCCCGATTCGGTGCCCGGTACGGCCATGATGCTCGCTGCCTTCTCGCCTTCGATGCCTGTGCGCCGGTAGCCGGCCGGGCTTGAGCCGCGCCGGCGCCATCGCGCGGTCAGACAATTGTCGCCCAGGACCGTCCTGTCCAGTGTCCAGTCCCCGGTCGACGGATGCCGATCGCCGGACGGAGTATCGATGAACTTTTTTTAGGCAAATGCCGCCCTTTTAAGCGCCCAATCAACAGGCATATTCCCATCCTTTCAGCGCCTTTCAACCGGCACGATTCTTGTAGTCGTTGCTTTTTGCGGTCGACGCGAACAGGCTTGGGCCATCGGCGGAAGGACGGTACGGTGTCTGGCCGGACTGGAACCGCAACGGGGCGGCCACAGCCTTGCACGCGGCCGGAACAACGCTCTAAGGGGAAGCCACATGAAACTGGTTATGGCCATCATCAAGCCGTTCAAGCTCGACGAAGTGCGCGAGGCGCTGACGTCGCTCGGGATCCAGGGCCTGACCGTCAGCGAGGTCAAGGGCTTCGGCCGCCAGAAGGGCCAGACGGAAATCTACCGCGGCGCCGAATATTCCGTGAGCTTCCTGCCCAAGGTGAAGGTCGAGGTCGCGGTGTCCGACGACCAGTACGAGCAGGTGGTGGAGGCGATCCAGAAGGCCGCCAACACCGGCCGCATCGGCGACGGCAAGATCTTCGTGCTGGAGATCGCCCAAGCCGTGCGCATCCGCACCGGCGAGACCAACGCCGAGGCTCTGTAAGGCTTCCGGCCAAGGCGGGTCCGCTCCTTCCGGCGGGACCGGACCCGGCGGGCGCGCATCTCGCGCGCCTGTCCGCTCTCTTCAGCCGCCTTCGATCCGGCCGGCAAACGCGTCCGCCGCCAGCGCTCGGACATAGTCGCGCAAATCGGCCGGCCAGTCCGCGGTCAGCGCGTCGAACCGATTGCGGTCCGCGGCATAGAGCGCCCGCACCGCCTCCTCATAGCCCGGCCGGTCGCCTGCCAACTCCAGCATGACGCGATAGGCGGCCTCCTGCGCCCGGCGCACGCGGTCCTTCGCTTCGTTCCCCTTGCGCGCCTCGTCCACCAGCTTACGCAGCGCCACCGACGCCCCGCCGGGCTGGGCGTTCAGCCACTCCCAATGACGCGGCAGCAGCGTCACCTCCCGCGCCACCACTCCCAGCTTCGGCCGTCCCGGCCCCCGCGGCGGGGGAGAAAGACGCCACGCGACTTCCGCATCGCTTCCCCGCAGATCGAGGTCGACCGGCTTGCCGGTGGCGTCGTCGAACACCAGAACCGGCGGTCCGTCGGGCTCCGCGCCCAATGCCGCCCGCAACGCCCGTGCAACGCTCAGGGCATCCCCGGCGGCAAGGCGGCGCTCGCCGCGGAAGGCGGTGCAGAGGGTTTCGGCGGTCACGGACATGATCGGAACTCCGGCTGTGAGGACCATATTTTACCCGGATAAAATATCCGTGTCAATATTGCCCGGACGAAATGGCGGAGCGGCCCGTAAGTACACTGTCTTCCGTCCCCCTGTGACCGTTCGGCCACCCGCCGCGGCCATAGGTTCTGGGCGCTTGTGCCCCCCGTGCCCCACCGATAGGATCGGCCCTTCACGAGACGTGGCCGCCCCCAGGCCGGGGTGCGGCATCCGGGGTGCGAAGAGGGTTGCGGTCGCCATGGTTCTTGCGGATTTCAGCGTCAACAGCGGTGCCGTCTTCAGCGAGGCGATCGGCAACGACCGGCTCGACCTGCTGACCGACTATCCCTTCACCCGGCTGGCCAACCTGCTGGCCCCGATCACCCCACGCGCCAACGTCGCCCCCATCCTGCTGACGGTGGGCGAGCCGCAGCACACCCCGCCCGCCATCATCGAAGAGACCTTGCGCGCCAGCGCCGCCGGCTGGAACAGGTATCCGCCGGTGGGCGGCACGCCGGAGTTCCGCGCCGCCGCCGGCGACTGGCTGACCCGCCGCTACGATCTGCCGGCCGGGCTGCTGCACGCCGACAGCTCCGTCCTGCCGCTGTCCGGCACGCGGGAGGCGCTGTTCATGCTGGCCCTGCTGGCGGTGCCGACGCGGAAGGCCGGGCGTCAGCCGGCGGTGCTGATGCCGAACCCCTTCTACGCTCCCTATGAAGGGGCGGCGGTGATGGCGGGGGCGGAGCCGGTGTTCCTGTCCGCCACGCGCGAGACCGGCTTCCTGCCCGACCTCGACGCCCTGACGCCGGAACTGCTGGAACGCACCGCGCTGTTCTATCTCTGCACTCCCGCCAACCCGCAAGGGGCGGCGGCGGCCCCGGCTTATCTCGCCAAGGCCATCGGGCTGGCGCGGCAGTACGGCTTCGTGCTGGCGGTCGACGAATGCTATGCCGAGATCTGGCTGGACGCCCCGCCGGCCGGCGCACTGCAGGTCGCGGCGGGCCTGCCGCAGGCGGACGGCAAGCCCTGGGCCAATTTGCTGGTCTTCCACTCCTTGTCCAAGCGGTCGAGCGCCGCCGGCCTGCGCTCCGGCTTCGTCGCCGGCGACCCGGCGCTGATCGGGCGCTTCTCCCGCCTGCGCAGCTACGGCTGTGCCGGCATGCCGCTGCCGATCATGGCGGCCAGCACCGCGCTGTGGCGCGACGAGGCCCATGTGGAAGAGAACCGCGCCGCCTACCGTGCCAAGTTCGCGGCGGCCGAGGCGGAGCTGGGTGGCCGCTATGGCTATAGCCGGCCGGCCGGCGGCTTCTTCCTGTGGCTGGAGGTCGGCAACGGCGAGGAGGCGGCCAAGAGGCTATGGGCGGAGGGTGCGATCCGCGTCCTGCCCGGCGCCTACCTGTCGCGCAGCAACCCCGGCGAGCCGAACCCCGGCGACGCCTTCATCCGCGTGGCCTTGGTACAGGATACCGACACCGTCGCCCAGGCCTGCGCGTCCATCGTCCGCATTCTCGGCTGACCGTTCCGGTCGGCCCCCGTTTCGGTTTCTACAGCACGAGGTTTCCGCCCCATGGCCCGACCCGCCGGCCCCACCTCCGCGCGCCCCCGGCCCAGCCTGGGACGGACCACCCCCAGCCCGCGCAAGGGTGCACCCCGCGACGGCGTCAAGGAGCCGGGCAAGGACCGCATCCGATCCGGCCGCGGCCGGCAGGAAAAGCCGCCCTTCTTCTCGCCGGCCATGCGCGCCTTCGTCGTCGCCCGGGCGCGCGAGGCGATGGGCTTCGTGCTGGGCCTGTTCGGCCTGCTGCTGATGGTGCTGCTGGGCAGCTATGACCCGCATGACGCCTCGCTGAATTCGGTCCCCGCCACGGCGGCGGGGGCGCACAACCTGTTCGGCACCCCCGGCGCCTACGCCGCCGACCTGCTGATCCAGTCGCTGGGCTGGGCCGCCTTCGTCATTGCGCTGGTGCCGATGTTCTGGGGCTGGCGCCTCGGCGCCCAGCGCAAGCTCGGCAACCCGCTGTTCCGCACGGTGCTGGCGCTGTGGGGCGTGTTCCTGGTGTCGATGGCGCTGGCCGGCCTGACCAGCGCCTCCACCGACCCGCTTGCCCCGCTTCCGGGCGGCAGCATCGGCCAGATCCTGCTGCGCGGCGTCGGCAACCTGTTCGGGGCCGAGCCGATGGTGGCGACCGCCGCCGCGGTCGGCGGCGGGCTGGTGCTGTTCCTGGCTGCCGGCCTGACCATCGGCGAATGGATCGCCAGCGTCCGCTCGCTCGGCCGCGGTATGGTGAACGGCGTGCGCATGATCCGCCAGGCTGCCCGCAGCGGCGTCGACTCCCTGCGCCGCCACGGCCGCAGCGCCGCCCAAGCCGCCTCGGTCGCGGTGGACGACGCGCTGCGCGGCGACGATGCGCGGAAACGCGGCCGCCCGCGCTTCGACGAGGCCGTGCAGGTGCCCCCCTCGCCTCCCGCCGGCCTCGATGCCGGTCCGGTCCCGCTGTCGGCCGCCCCGACCACCTCCCCCGCTGCCGCCGACAAGCCGGTCCGCCCCGTCCCCATCATCACCCCGCCCAAATCCGCAGCGTCGGAGCGCGAGGCGGCGAAGGCCGACCCGCGCCAGACCCGGCTGCCGCTGGGCGAGGAGGACGGCCCGCCGGGCTACGAGCTGCCGCCGCTCGACCTGCTGCAGGTGCCGCCCACCGGCATCCGCGGCGAGCAACTGGACGAGGCCGCGCTTCAACGCAACGCCAGCCAGCTGGAAGGCGTGCTGGGCGATTTCGGCGTGCGTGGCGAGATCCAGAAGGTCCATCCCGGCCCGGTCGTCACCCTGTACGAGCTGGAGCCGGCCCCTGGCACCAAATCCTCCCGCGTCATCGGCCTCGCCGACGATATCGCCCGCTCGATGAGCGCGGTGTCGGTCCGCGTCGCCGTGGTCCCCGGCCGCAACGTCATCGGCGTCGAGCTGCCCAACGCCAGGCGCGAGACCGTGCTGCTGCGCGAGTTGATGGCGGCAGAAGGCTTCGACAAGCATGGCGGCAAGCTGGCGCTGGCGCTCGGCAAGGACATCGGCGGCCAGCCGGTGGTCGCCGACCTCGCCCGCTTCCCCCACCTGCTGGTCGCCGGCACCACCGGCTCGGGCAAGTCGGTGGCGATCAACACCATGATCCTGTCGCTGCTCTACCGGCTGCCGCCGGAGCGCTGCCGCTTCATCATGATCGACCCCAAGATGCTGGAATTGTCGGTCTATGAGGGCATCCCCCACCTGCTGACCCCCGTCGTCACCGACCCCAAGAAGGCGGTGGTGGCGCTGAAATGGACGGTGCGGGAGATGGAGGACCGCTACCGCAACATGTCCAAACTGGGCGTGCGCAACATCGAAGGCTACAACGCCCGCCTGCGCGAGGCGCGCGAGGGCGGCGAGTCGCTGACCCGCCGCATCCAGACCGGCTTCGACCCCGATACCGGCAAGCCGCTGTTCGAAGAGCAGCCTCTGGACCTCACCGAACTGCCCTATATCGTCGTGATCGTCGACGAGATGGCCGACCTGATGCTGGTCGCCGGCAAGGACATCGAAGCCGCCATCCAGCGACTGGCCCAGATGGCGCGCGCCGCCGGCATCCACCTGATCATGGCGACGCAGCGCCCGTCGGTGGACGTCATCACCGGCACCATCAAAGCCAACTTCCCGACCCGCATCAGCTTCCAGGTCACCAGCAAGATCGACAGCCGCACCATCCTCGGCGAACAGGGCGCCGAGCAGCTGCTGGGCCAGGGCGACATGCTCTACATGGCCGGCGGCGGCCGCATCACCCGCGTCCACGGTCCCTTCGTCTCCGACCATGAGGTCGAACAGATCGTCAAATTTCTCAAGGCGCAGGGCGAACCCAATTATGTCGACGCCATCCTGGAGGACGAGGAAGGCGAGGAAAGCTTCGACGACGGCGCCCTACCGGGCACCGGCGGAGGATCGGGCGACGACCTCTACGACAAGGCGGTGGCGGTGGTCTGCCGGGAACGCAAGGCCTCGACCAGCTTCATCCAGCGCCAGCTGCGCATCGGCTACAACTCCGCCGCCCGCCTGATCGAGCGGATGGAGACCGAAGGGGTGGTCAGCAAGCCCAACCACTCCGGAAAGCGCGAAGTGCTGGCGCGCAACATCGACGAATGAGTGTTTTCAGGCTGCCGGTTGACAGCGATGGGGTACAGCACCAATATCGGGGGTAGGCAGGCCGAGGACTGGTACTCCGCGGCCCGCCCGCCCGATCTTAGTGCATCAGAAGGTCAAGCAGCCGCTTGACGATCTCCAGCACCAGGATCAGGAGAGTGAGGATCTTCTCCATCCTCCAGCCCTCCCTTGGTACGGCGGCGATGGCGGCCCTCCCGCCATCGCGTCCGCCGGCGGACTATGGGTCAGGCGGGCACATCCGCAAACGGGAAATTAACGCAAACGTATTCTTTTTCTGATTGCAGGTAGCGCCCTCACCGTCGCAAAGGCACCAGCGATCCCAGCAGGAACAGCGCGGCGGCCGCCACCACCACGCTAGGCCCCCCCGGCAAGTCCCAGTTCAGCGACGCCATCAGCCCGGCGACCACCGCCAGGATGCCCAGGACCGACGCCAGCGCGGCCATTCCCTCCGGCGTGCGGGCGAAGCGCCGGGCCGCCGCCGCGGGAATGATCAGCAGCGAGGTGATCAGTAGGATGCCGACGATCTTCATGGCGATGGCGATCACCAGCGCGATCAGCAGCATGAAAGCCAGCCGCAGGGCGTCCACCGGCATGCCCTCCACCCTTGCCAGATCCTCGTCCACCGTCACCGCCAGCAACCGGCGCCACAGCAGCGCCAATCCCGTCAGCGCAACCACACCGCCGCCATAGATCGCCATCAGGTCGCCGTCGGTCACCGACAGGATGTCGCCGAACAGATAGGCCATCAGGTCGACCCGCAGCGTCTCCAGGAAGGCCAGCGCCACCAGCCCCAGCGACAGCGAGCCGTGCGACAGGATGCCCAGCAGCGTGTCGGCCGCGAGATGCCGCCGCCGCTGCAAAGCCACCAGCGCCAGCGCCAGCGACACGCAGACCACCATCACGCCGACCATCGGGTTGACGCCCAGCAGGAAGCCCAGCGTCACCCCCAGCAGGGCCGAATGGGACAGCGTGTCGCCGAAATAGGCCATGCGCCGCCACACCACGAAGGACCCCAGCGGCCCGGCCAGCAGGGCGATGCCGCCGCCGGCTAGCAGGGCGCGGATCACGAACTCATCCATGGCAGCAGTCCCCGTCATGATCGTGCACGACCTTGCCGTCCCCGGCATGGGCATGGTCGTGGTGATGAACATAGACAGCGAGGTCGCGGGCATGGCCGCCGAACAGGGCGTGGTATTCCGGATGGCGGCTGACATCCTCCGGCCGGCCGGAACAGCAGACATGGGCGTTCAGGCAGATCACCCGGTCGGTGCGCGCCATCACCGTGTGCAGGTCGTGGCTGACCAGCAGCACGCCGCAGCCGCGCCGCAGCCGCACCTGGGCGATGCGGTTGAACAGCTCCGCCTGTCCATGGACGTCGACCGCCTGGTCGGGTTCGTCCAGCACCAGCAGGTCCGGCTCGCCCAGCAGGGCGCGGGCCAGCAGCACGCGCTGCATCTCGCCGCCGGAAATCGTCTGCACCGCCGAGTCGGCCAGCCGCGTCACCCCGGCCTCCTCCAGCGCCGCCGCCACCCGGTCGGTGGTCACCGGCCGCCACAGCGCCAGGAAGCGGCGCACGGTCAGCGGCAGGGTCTGATCCACCGACAGCCGTTGCGGCATGTAGCCGATGCGCAGGTTCGGACGCCGCAGCACCCGCCCGCCGTCGGGGGCCACCAGCCCCAGCACGGCACGCACCAGCGTCGTCTTGCCGGCGCCGTTCGGGCCGATCAGCGTCACCACCTCCCCCGGCTCGACGGCGACGTTGACGCGGTCCAGAACGGTGCGGCTGCCGAAGCGGACGGTCAGATCCTCGGTCCAGGCGAGCGGGCCGGAGAAGAGTGCGGAGGGATCCCGGTTCGGGTGGGGTGTTGACATGTTACGTTATAACGTGACACCAAAGTGACTGTGGCTTCCCTATGCGCTGAAACCGGCAGCCTGTCCAGCAAGTCGAGAGGATCCCTCCCATGCGCCCCATCGCGCTGTCCGCCATCCTGACCGGCGCCCTGGGCGCCGCCCTGACCACCCTGGCCGCAACGGCGGCTCAGGCCGAGGTGCCGAAGGTGGTGGTGTCGATCAAGCCGATCCATTCCCTGGTCGCCTCGGTCATGCGGGGGGTGGGCGAACCGACCCTGCTGGTCCGCGGCGGCGCCTCGCCGCACAGCTACACGCTGAAGCCGTCGGATGCGAAAGCGCTGTCGGCTGCCGATCTGGTGGTCTGGGTCGGCCCGGACCTGGAAGGTTTCCTGGAAAAGCCGCTGCAGGCCAACGCGCCGAAGGCGACGCGGCTGACCCTGATGGACCAGAAGGGCATGACCCTGCTGCAAGCCCGCGAAGGCGGCGCGTGGGAGCCGCATGACCATGGTCATGAAGGACACGGCCACAAGGATCATGACCATGAGGGCCATGCCGCCGATCATGGCGACGATCACGACGAGCTGAACAGCCACATCTGGCTCGATCCGGCCAACGCCCGCACCATCGTCACGGCGACGGCGGAAGCGCTGGCCGCGAAGGACCCGGCCGATGCCGAGACCTACCGCACCAACGCCGACCGCACCCTCCAGGCGCTCGACGCGTTGGATGCGGAACTGAAGGCCACGCTGGCGCCGCTGAAGGAGAAGCCTTTCGTCGTCTTCCACGACGCCTACCAGTATTTCGAGGCGCGCTACGACCTGTCGGCGGTGGGATCGATCACCGTCAGCCCGGACCGCCGCCCGTCCGCCAAGCGCCTGTCCGCCATCCGTACCAAGATCGCCGGACTGAACGCCGCCTGCGTCTTCGCCGAGCCGCAGTTCGAACCGACGCTGGTCCGCACCGTGGTGGAGGGTACCAAGGCGAAGACCGGCGTGCTCGACCCCGAAGGCGCCGATCTGCCGGAAGGCGAGGCACTCTACCCGACCCTGATGCGCAACATCGCCACGTCGCTGCGTGTCTGCCTTGGCGCTTAAGCCCCGGCCAGCCCTGTGCTAAACCGCTGGGAGGGCGCGAAAGTCCGGCCGGAAGAGCTGGCCGGAGGAGCCAAACGAAGGATGGGCGTCATGAAGATCGGTATCGTCGGGTGCGCGGGGCGCATGGGCCAGATGCTGGTGCGCGAGATCGCGGCGACCGCGGGCTGCACGCTGGCCGGCGGGACCGAACGGGTGGGCGGTCCGGCGCTGGGCAAGGATCTGGGCGTGCTGGCCGGACTCGACCCGCTGGGCGTCACCGCCATCGACGACCCGGTCGCCCTGTTCGCGGAGGCCGACGCGGTGATCGACTTCACCGCTCCTGAGTCGACGGAGCGGCACGCGGCACTCGCCGCCCAGTCGGAAACGGCGCTGGTCATCGGCACCACCGGCCTGAACCCGTCGCAGCAGGCGGCCATCGCCACCGCGGCGACCCACACCGCCATCGTCCAGTCGCCCAACATGTCGCTGGGCGTCAACCTGCTGCTGGCGCTGGTGGAGCAGGTCGCCCACGCGCTGGACGACGACTTCGACATCGACATCCTGGAGATGCACCATCGCCGCAAGGTCGATGCGCCGTCGGGCACCGCACTCGGCCTCGGCCGCGCCGCGGCGGCCGGGCGCGGAGTGGCGCTGGAGGATGTCTGGCAGAAGGTGCGTGACGGCCACACCGGCGCCCGCCCGCGCGGCGAGATCGGCTTTGCCACGCTGCGCGGCGGCGACGTCATCGGCGACCACACAGTGATCTTTGCCGCCGACGGCGAGCGGGTCGAACTGACCCACAAGGCGTCGGGCCGCCAGATCTACGCCAAGGGCGCCGTCCGCGCCGCCCTGTGGGCCCAGGACAAGACGCCGGGGCTCTACAGCATGCGCGACGTGCTGGGCGTCTGAGCCCGGAGGGGCCGGGGTGACGGCCTACACCCCCGCCCCGTCACGCTCCAGCACGGCCAGGAAGGCGTCGACCACGCGCGGATCGAAATGGCTGCCTGATTCGGCGCGCAGCAGGTCCAGAACCTCGGCGATGTCCCAGGCCTTCTTGTAGGGGCGGCGGTGCAGCAGCGCGTCGAACACGTCGGCGACGGCGACGATGCGGCCGGCCAGCGGGATGGCGTCGCCTGCCAGCCCCTGCGGATAACCGCTGCCGTCGAACTTCTCGTGGTGGCTCTCGGCGATCTCGGCCCCCATCGACAGGTAGCCGTGGCGGTCGCCGCCGCAGGCGTCGCGCAGGATGCTGCCGCCGATGGAGGCATGGTCGCGCATGACCGCCATTTCCGCCTCGTCGAGCCGACCGGGCTTGCGCAGGATGGCGTCGGGAATGCCGACCTTGCCGACGTCGTGCAGGACGCTGGCCAGCCCGATGGTGTCGCAGAACCAGTCGTCCAGTTCGCCGGGAAAGGCGTCGCGGGCGCGGAGTTCGCGGGCGATCGCCGTGGCCCAGCGGCCCAGCCGCTTCACATGGTCGCCGGTGACCTCGTCCTTGTACTCGGCCAGCTTGCCCAGCGCATGGACGGTGGCGACCTGCGCCTCGTTCAGCCGTTCATAGAGCCGAAGATTGTCCAGCCCGACCGCCGCCTTGCTGCAGAGCAGTTCCACCAGCAGCCGGTCGCCCTCGGCGAAGGGCCCGCCCAGCAGGCAGAGCGCCAGCGGCTCGGCATCGCGGCCGCGGAGCACCACCACCCCGTACCGGGCGCCCCAGCGCGGCTGTCCGTCGGCCAGAGCCGCCATGATATCGGCGGCGATTTCGGCCGGCAGATCTTCGACCGGCAGCCCGGTTCCCACGACGACCGCCGGTCGTCCGCCCTCCCCGGCACCGCACATCAGGGCGGACCGGACGTCCGTCACCAGCGCCGCGGCCCGCCCGGCCAGCCCGGCCAGGAATTGCGGGCGCGAGCGCAAGCCGCCCAGATGATCGGCCGCCTCCATCACTCGCTCCAGCCCCTGCCGGCTGCGCTCGATGGTCACGATGTGCCGGTAGGAGCGTAATGCCGCCATGGCCGTGGTATAGAGCTTCTGCGCCGTCAGTTCGCTCTTGGCCTTGTAGTCGTTGATGTCGTAGGTGGCGATCACCTGCCGTTCGGGCGCCTGCCCGGGCTGGCCGGTACGCAGGATGATCCGGATCTGCCGGTTGTCCATGTCCTCGCGGATATGGCGTACCAGCTTCAGCCCGGCATCGTCGGTCTCCATCACCACATCCAGCAGGATCGCGGCGATGCCGGGATGCTCGGCCAGCAGAGACCGCGCCTGCTTGGCAGTGTAGGCGGACAGGAAGCGGACCGGCCGTTCCTCGAACGTCATCTCGCCCAGCACGACGCGGGTGATGGCGTGGACCTCCTGGTCGTCGTCGACGATCAGGATCAGCCAGGGCGGGTTGCGCCGCCCGCCATCGGCCGGACCCTCCGGCTCGGCGGCGAATTCGAGGATATCCCCCGCCGGCTCCCGCCGCGCCTTTTCGGCCACGCCATCCCTGTCGCACCCGTCGGTCAACACCGCCTCCGCGGATCGATTCGCTTCGGCAAGCGTCGCGACCATACCGGCGCGTGCATTCCCCGATTCTTCGACAATTTTCGGCGAAGTTATAATGAACTGTCAACCAATCGGCTTGCGCATGACGGTGCCGAGCATCCAGGGGCGCTTCAGGCGGTCCGCTTCCAAGCCACGGTCAGCAGCCCGGCCCCCATGAGCAGCGATCCGCCGACCCTGTTGACCGCCCGCTGCACCGACGGCGTCCGCACCGCCCGCCGCGCCGCCGAGGCGAGCAGGGCATAGCCGGCGGCGTTCAGCGTCGCCAGCACCAGGAAGGTCGCCTCCATCACCACCATCTGCCCGGCCAGCGGCCGGCCGGTGTCGAGGAACTGCGGCAGGAAGGCGACGAAGAAGACGATGCTCTTCGGGTTCAACGCGGTGACGGCATAGGTGTGCAGCATCATGCGCCAGGGCCGCACCGCCGACTCGTCGGCCACGGTGTCGGCAGCCCGGACCGGCGCCCGCCACAGCTTGATGCCGAGATAGACCAGATAGGCGGCGCCCGCCCATTTCAGCAGGGTGAACAGCGCGGCCGAGGTCGACAGCAGCACCCCCAGCCCCAGCATCGAGGCGGTCATCGCGGTGAAGTCGCCCAGCGCCACCCCCGCCACCGTCGCCATGGCCGATTTCCGCCCATGGCCCAGCGCATAGGAGACGACGATCAGCACCGTCGGCCCGGGGATCATCAGCATGATGGCGGAGGCGGCGGCGAAGGCGAGCCACAGGTCGGGGGACATGGATCGGGTCTCCGGTGTATCAGGGACCCATCCATCAATCCACAGCGCGGCGGTTCGCGCAATGGCCGCCTGACCTCAAATCCGCCGCAGCGGACGGCGGGCGCTCCACACGCCGGCCAGGAAGGGCAGCGCCAGCAGGATCTGCAACGCCGCCCAGCCCAGCGCCTCCCAGTTCGGCCGCGTCCAGTCGACCTCGTGCAGCGCCTCCACAAAGGGAAGCTGGCCGTAGATCAGCGACTCGAGCGGCACGAAGCCCTCGGCCACCACCGTCAGCAGCGCGCCCAGCAGCAGCCCGAAGCCCAGAACCGCTTCGACCGGCAGGCGGCGGACGGCGCCGCAAAGGCCACGCGGCTCGCCATCCGCGGCGGGAACCGCCGGACGGAACAGGCTGGCGATGCCCAACGCGCCGCGCGTTTCCGTCCCGACCGGACGGCGGGCGGCGCGGATCAGCCCCAGCACCGGCAGTGCCACCGCCGGGATCAGCAGATACGGGTTGGGGAAATCGCGGTAGCGGCCGTCATAGACGATCAGCAGAGACCAGGCCAACGCCGCGACGCCCAGCGCCACCGCACTCCACCGCCCCACCCTCTCGGTGCGGGTCAGGGCCGGGCGGGCATGGCGCAGGCCGACCAGCGGCTCGATCGCCAGACCGCCGCTCGCCAGCGTGCGGTGGGCGGTCAGCAGCACCGCCAGCGACAACGCCGCCGTCAGCGCCAGCATCGCCACGGCCAGCGTGGTGTCCTGCCAGTAATGCTTGCCGTGCTCCGCCAGAAAGGCGGCACGGACGTAGAGGGTCGACAGCGCCTGCGCCAGCAGGATCAGCACCGCCCAGCCGGTACCCGGCAGATGGCGGCGCAGCAGGGCCAGCCCGCCCAGCAGCACCAGCGCCAGCCCGCTGGACGCCGCGAACAGCCAGGGCCAAGCGACATTGCCGACGACCGGCCCGGCCAGCGAGAATTTCGGCGTGCGGTCGGCGTTGTACAGGCCCCAATGGCCGCCGACGGTGCCCTCCAGCTTGGCCTTCCATTCCTGGTCGAAGGCCTCGATCACGTTGTAGTCGAAGCCTTCCTGCTCGGCCATGCGGACGAAGGCGTTGACGAACTTCGCCTTGTTGACCAGCCCCGGCACCGCGGCGCCGCGCGAGCGCCCCTGCGTCGGCCAGCCGGTCTCGCCGACCAGGATCGGCTTGCCCGGGAAGCGGTGGGCGATGGTGCGGTAGCTCTGGCGGATGCGCTCGGTGGCGGCCTCGACGCCGGCCGGCACGTCCTCCCAATAGGGCAGCAGGTGGATGGTCAGGTAATCGACGTGGGAGGATATCTGCGGGTATTTCAGCCACCATTCCCAGACGTCGGCATAGGACACCGGCTGCTTCACCGCCGCCTTGACGCGGTCGATGTAGCCGGCGACCTGCTCCGGCGTCAGTTCGCGGCGCAGCAGCACCTCGTTGCCGACGATGACGCGGGTGATGACGTCGGGATAGCGGTTGGCCAGCTCGATCAGCGAGGCGATCTCCGCCTCGTTCTTGTCGGTCCGCGAGGACAGCCACGCCCCCATGGTGACCTGCATGCCGTGCTTGCGCGCCAGTTCCGGCACCACCTGCAAGCCTTCCAGCGAGGTATAGGTGCGGATGCCGGCCACCTGCGGGGCCAGCGCGACGATGTCCTCCTCGATCTGGGCGGTGGAGGGCAGGACGCCGGTCAGCGGGCTCTGCCCGTCGCGGAAGGGGGCGAAGGACACGCTGCGCAGCTTGCCCCCCGGCGGCGGGTCGAGCGGCACCGGCAGGTTCGGCAAGGACCAGACGGCGAGATTGGCGAGGCCGGCGACGATCATCGCGGCGAGGATGAGGATCAGGCGCATGGGCGGGATGTCTACACCAAAGGCTTGACGGTTTGAACGGCGACCGTCGCACCAACAGGGCGGGCGGCGCTTTTATTCACCGGCTCGGTAAGAAAATGGGCGCGTCCCCCGGAGGAGACGCGCCCGTCAGTCGGTCAAGGATTGAGTGACGTGCCTTCGTCACAATTCGGTAAACCGGCGGGAGGGGGAGTTTATTCCGCTGGAAAGTGTGACTTTGTGCGGGTCCATGGCTTCCGCGTTGCCGAATCGCCCGATTGCATTCAGCCCGGCTCTCAACCTCGTAGTTGGGTCTTCGGGATCCGGTGCGGCGCGGCTGATTGTGCTTGCACGGCGTAGGGGGCCGGCAGGGGAACCCAACATCTATGCACGGCGATCCTCCAGCCGGCGGCACGAACCGAATTCATGCAACAACGCCCAACAGTGGCTCAATATCCGAAGGCATGGGGAAGCGCGGTGGTGATGTCGGGAACGAAGGCGATCACCAGAAGACAGAGGAACAGGACCCCGAGATACTTCATGATCGGCTTCACCGTCTCCTCCAGCCGGACCCCGCCGATCAGACAGGAGCCGTAAAGGCCGAGGCCGAGCGGCGGCGCGAACAGGCCGATCCCCATGCCGATCACCAGGATGATGCCGTAATGCAGCGGGTCGATGCCAAGCTGGCGGGCGACCGGCATCAGCAGAGGCCCGAAGATGATCAGCGCCGCCGCCCCCTCCAGCACCGAACCCATGAAGATCAGGATCAGCACCGAGAGAAGCAGGAACACCCAGGTGCCGTGCGCCGAGGACAGCTCGACCATGAAGTCGGCGACGGCGTGCGGGATCTGCTGGAGCGTCAGGACATAGGCGAGGCTCTGCGCCGCCGCGACGATGAACAGGACCATGCCGGACCGGACGGCCGCCTTGCCCATGACCTGGGCCGCCGTCTTCCAGGTCATCTCGCGGAACAGGAAACCGCCGACGACCAGCGCGTAGAGAACCGCGAAGGCCGAGATCTCGGTGGCGGTCGCGAAGCCCGACCGGTAGCCGCCGAAAATCAGGACGATCAGCCCGATCGCGGCGAGCGCGCTGCCGAGCAGCCCCTTCATCGGCGCCGCGCTCTCGGCGAGGTCGGGCGCCGGGGCCTTCTTGCCCATCGCAATCGCCATCACGATCAAGGCCGACGCCATCAGCGCCGAAGGCAGCAGGCCGGCGACGAACAGGCCGCCGATCGACAGGTTGGCGACGAAGCCGAGGATGATCAGGTTGACGCAGGGCGGGATCGTTTCGGCCATCACCGCCGACGCCGCCAGCAGGGCGACGGCGTCGCCCGGCTTCTGGCCCGACTTGCGGGCGGCGGGCACCAGGACGGATCCGACGGCGGCGACGTCGGCCATCTTCGAGCCGGAGATGCCGGAGAAGATCACCATGCTGAGGACCATGACGACGTCGAGGCCGCCGCGCATCCGCCCGACGCCCTGCCGCAGCAGGGTGATGAGGCGGACGGACATGCCGTTGGCCTCCATCAGGTAGCCGACGAGGATGAAGAACGGCACCGCGAGCAGCACGAAATTGTCGATGCCGCGCGCCATCTGCTGCGCGAAGATCTCGCCCGGCAGGATGTCCCCGCCCCAGATGAAGACCAGTGCGGTCAAGGCCAGGACGAAGCCGATCGGCACGCTCAGAACCAGGGCCACGACGAAGGCGATCAGCATGGCGACCGGCATGCCGGGCAGCGTGTCGGGCGAAGCCAGCGACCACAGGGTCCACAGCCCCGCCACCACACCCAGCATCGCGACGCTCAGCAGGATATGCCGGAGCTTGTGGTGCCACGCCTGATCAAGCGCGAAGACGGTCATCGCCGCCGCCGACAGGCAGATCGGAGCGAAGAAGACCTCCTGTGGGATGCCGGCGCCGACCGTCTGCCCGGCGGTTTCCCGCGTGAGCAGGAAACTGTTCCAGCACAAGGCGCCGGCCACCACCACGACCGTGACGGACACCAGGCAGTCGATCGGGGCGCGGATCCAGGGCGGCAGTTGGTCGACGAAGAAGGTGACGCCCGCGTTCTCGCCATGGGCCAGAGCCGCCGCCGCGCCGAAGAAGCTCAGCGACAGCAGCAGCGCGCGGGCGACGTCGTCGCTCCAGACCAGGGGAGCGTCGAACAGATGGCGGCCAAGCACCGAGCCGACCACCACCACGAGGTCGGCGACGAGCGCCAGCCCCGCGATGATCTCGATCAGCGACACGATCTTCGGGATCACACCGGAATGCTTGGGCGCGAGGGTCCGTCCGTCCACGCCGCCGGTCGTCGATGCCTGTGCCATGGGGTCACGCCTTCTCGGTCTGGTGGACGGCGTCCAGCAGCGCCTTCGCGCCCGGCGTCTGCTGGGCGAACTTGTCCCACAGCGGCTGCATCCGCTTGCGGAAGCCCTCGCGGTCGCATTCGGCGACCGTCACACCCTTCTGCTTGAGCTGGTCGATGGCTTCCAGCTCGACCTGGGCCGCCTTGGCGAACTGGTCCTTGGCGGTCTCTCGGACCGCCTGCAACAGGCCGTCACGCAGGTTGGACGACAGTTTCTGCAAGGTCTTGTCGCTGACAAAGGCGCCGAAGGGCGTGTGGATGTGCCGGGTCAACGTGAAGTGTTTCGCCGTCTCGTAGAATTTCGCCGACAGGATGGTCGGGGCGTCGTGCTCCATCCCGTCGATCACCCCGGCCTGGAGGCCGGTGTAGACCTCGCCGAAGGCCATCGGCGTGGCGGCAGCGCCCATCAGCCGGACCGTCTCGGTGACGACCGGGCTCGGCAGAGAGCGGATCTTGCGGCCGGCAAGGCCGGCGCTGTCGGTGAAGGCGAATTTGGTGATGAAGTTGCGCGCACCGATGTTGCGGCCCCAGGCGGGGAAATGGGCGCCGGCCTTCTGCACCAGCAGCTTTTCCAGATCCGCGCCGGCCGGCGTGGCGGTCGCCCGCAGCAGGTGGTCGTAGTCCTGGAACAGGTAGCCCAGATCGAAGATGCCGAATTCCGGCACGATGTTCGTCCAGATCGAGGCTCCCACCAGCATCATATCGACGACGCCGAGCTTGACCTGGTTGACCATGTCGGCCTCTTGGCCGAGCTGGTTGTCGGGGAAGAACTGCGCGGTGATCTGGCCGTCCGTCGCCGCCTTCAGCCGGGGCACGAAGAGATCGTACCAGATGCGCGCCGTCGAGAATTGCGGGTCGTTCGGGTAGGAGGTGGAGATCTTCAGCGTGGTGGCGGCCTGGGCCTTTCCGACGATCGCCGGGGCCGCGAGAAGCGACCCGGCACCGGCGATGACCACGCGGCGCGACAGACGGGTGGACAGCATCGTTTCCTCCTTGGATGGACTTCTTGATCTTCAGCTGTGCGGCGGGACCGGCGGTCAGAGGACCGAGAGCATGCCGCCATCGACGTAGATGATCTGGCCGTTGACGTAGTCGGACGCGCTCGACGCCAGGAACACGGCGGTGCCGACCAGCTCCTCCGGCTTGCCCCAGCGCTTGGCTGGCGTGCGCCCCTTGACCCAGGCGTCGAAGGCGGGGTTGTCGATCAGCGCCTGGTTCATGTCGGTGATCATGTAGCCCGGACCGATCGCGTTGGCCTGGAGGCCGGAGCCGGCCCATTCCGCCGCCATCGCCTTGGTCAGCATCTTGATTCCGCCCTTGGCCACCGTGTAGGGCGCCACCGTCGCGCGGGCGAGTTCGCTGGTCAGCGAACCGATGTTGATGATCTTGCCGGCACCGCGCGGGATCATCCGCCTGGCCGCCTCGCGGCCGACCACGAAGGCGCTGGTCAGATTGGTCTCGATCACCGTCCGCCATTCCGGCGTCGTCAGCTCGACCATCGGCTTGCGCAGCTGGATGCCGGCGTTGTTGACGAGGATGTCGATCGCGACTCCGTCGGCGTCGAAGCGCTCGAAGGCGGCGACGATCGCCGCTTCGTCGGTGATGTCGAAGCAGGCCGAGCCGACCTTGCGGCCGGCTTGGCGCATCTCTTCGGTCGCTGCGGCGAGCCGGTCGGGGTTGGCGCCGTTCAGGACGACGGTGGCGCCGGCCGCCGCCAGCCCCTCGGCCATGGCGCGGCCGAGACCGCGCGAGGACCCGGTGACCAGAGCGGTCTTCCCGGTCAGGTCGAAAAGCGGATTGGACAGGGTGGGCATGGGGCGTTCTCCTCAGGCGGCCGACCGGCGGACGGTCAGGTCGGGTCGCTCGTAGACCGACGGCAGCAGGTCGATGCCCAGCCCCGGCCCCTCCATCGGGTAGACGTAGCCGTCCTTGATCGTCGGCATCGCCGTGACCAGCTCGTTGTACCAGCCGGTGTAGAAGGCGCGGACCGATTCCTGGATCAGTGTGTTCGGCTGGCTGAACGACATGTGGATGGCGGCGACGAAGCCGACCGGCCCGATGCAGTCGTGCGGCGCGAAGGGGCGGTGGTAGGTCTCCGCCATGGCGGCGATCTTGCGCCCCTCGGTCAGCCCGCCGGTCCAGCACAAATCGGCCATCACCACATGCATGGCGTCGCGGTCGAGCATGTCCTTGTAGGGGAAGCGCGACCCCAGCGTCTCGCTGGCGCATACCGGAACCGTCGTCGAGCGGGCGTATTCCGCCAGGGCCTGGGGCGAGTTCATCCGGATCGGATCCTCGTACCAGGTCGGCGCGTAGGGTTCCAACGCCCTGGCGATCTTCATGGCGGTCGGCAGGTTCCACAGGGAGTGGAACTCGACCATGATCTCCATCTTGTCACCGACCGCCCTGCGGATCTTCTCGAAGGGCTCGATCGCCGTCTTCAACTGCGCGGCCGTGATATGGAGTCCCTGGTTCTCGATCGCGTGCGGATCGAAGGGCCAGATCTTCATGGCGCTGATGCCGTTCTCCAGCAGGTTCTCGGCCAGCGCGTCCGCCCGGTTCATGAAGCCGTCGAGGTCCTCATAGGGACCGTTGCGGTCCTGGAAGTTCCAGTTCGAGACCGGCTTGATGTTCTGGGAACGGACGTAGCGGTAGCCGGCGCAGGTGTTGTAGATGCGCTGCCTGTCCCGGCAAAGCCCGCCCAGCATCTGGTGGACCGGCTGGCCGCAGACCTTGCCGAACACATCCCACAGCGCGATGTCGATCGCCGAGGCCGCGCGGTACTCCGCACCGGTGGACGACTGCGCCATCGGCAGGTTCAGCATGTCGCGATGGATCGCCTCGATGTGCAGCGGGTTGCGCCCGAGCAGCCGGCCGGCGAGCGTGTCGTGAATGTGCGCCTCGACCGCGCCGGCGCCGTAGAAGGTCTCGCCGAGGCCGATGACCCCGGCATCGGTGTGCACGCGGACCCAAAGGACGTTGGCGAATTCCTCGGTCCGCAGCGTTTCGATGGATGTGATCTTCAAGAGGGCCTCCCTCGGCCACGCGCGACGCGACCGGCGGGCCGCGGCATTACATTGTTCGGAGCCGTGACCATCCGTCCTGGCTTCAATTCCGCTGGAGGCTACATGCGCTTGTGATATTTCACAACATGTTTATTATGACGGCCTACACAGACGGAACCCGGTGGTTTCCGAGGGTTGGGGAGTGACGAATGGCGAAGCGTGGCGGCAAGCCTGAGCTGGTGCAGGCGGAAGGCGGCGAGACCCCGGCGCGGAGCAACAGCGTCAATTTCTTCGAGCTGGCCTACCAGCGCATCGAGGACCGGCTGGTCAATTGTGAACTGAAGCCTGGCCGGAACCTGACCATGCAAGAGATTCAGGATCTGACCGGGCTTGGCCGCACGCCGGTCCACAACGCCGTCAACCGGCTCGCCGCCGACACGCTGATCATCGTCCGCCCGCGCCACGGCCTGCAGATCGCGCCGATCGACTTGGCCCGTGAACGCCTGCTGCTGAAGCTCCGCCGCGACATCGAGCGTTTCGTCATCCGTCTGGCCGCCGAGCGTTCAGGCCCCGCTCACCGCAACCAGATGCTGCATATGGAGCGTGTCCTGCGGGAACGGCGCGACACCATCACGCTGGCCGAGTTCAACACGCTGGACCGCCGGATCGACCAGTTGATCCTGGCGGCGGCGGGTGAACCCTTCCTGGAGCATACGCTCCGCCCGCTCCACACCCTGTTCAGGCGGATCGGGTTCATCCACCACACCCACATGGTGGGGCAGACGAACCTCGACGGGACGATCGACCATCATCTGGCGGTTCTGAACGCCGTTGCGAACCGTCACCCCGACAAGGCGGTCGCCGCCTCGGACGCACTGATGGATTTCGTCGATGACATGTTCGATGCGATGGAGACGGGCATCGACCCGTCCCTGCTGGATTGCAGCATCGCGCCGCTGCTCTGACGAGCCTCGTATCAGGCGCTCAAGATATGCCGTCAGACTGGCGAGGTCGGTTCGCCCATGGCGTTGGCGAAAGATTCGTTGGAAGCTTGGGATGCCGCGGCCTTGGCGTGCGTAATACCTTGTGTCTTTGAGTTTTGTTAGAAGAGAAGCCCTGGGGGGTGGGGCATGCCCCACCCCC
>NZ_JAENHM010000023.1 GCF_016595245.1 Azospirillum endophyticum | reverse complement strand
TCGATAGGAGGCATGTGGACGGGCGGCAACGCTCGAAGCTAAGCCTTACTAATCGCTCGATCGGCTTGATCTCAATACCGGGCGTCATGCACAGCGGCAAACCGCTTCATGGACGATCTGAAGACGCATTCCGTCACTTGAAACTCGATTTTATCGCGATCAGCGAAAAGGCCGCCTCCCTTGTGGGAAGGCGGCCTTTTCGCGTTCCGAGTTCGAGCCGGTTTTGGGGATCTTCCTCTACTCGCCCAACCCTTTGAAGCCCATGTCGCTGTCGGCGATGGTGACGAACCAGTTCTTCGGGTCGCCCACCGTGCCGGCCAGTTCCGGCTGGTCGAGCGCTGGCCGCACCATCATGCGGGTCGGCGCGCGCAGGCCGTTCTTCAGGCACAGGAAGCCCATCATCGACAGCGGCCGCGCCGCATGGGCGTTGAGCGTCCGACACATCAGGGCGACCATGCCCTGCCGGCGCGCCAACTCCGTCATCAACGAGAAGGCTGCCATCAGCCAACCGGGACGGGCCAAGTAGTCGCAGACGACGCCGACCGGCTCGCCCTTCCAATGGTCGACCCGCATTACGACATAGGCCAGCACCGTCTCGCCCCGCATGACGTAGAAGCGGCGGAAGCGGTCGGCTTGCGGGGAGAGGTCGAAGCGCCAGTTCAGGAAGGCCCAGTCGCGCCGGGCGATCACCGGATGCTGCGCCGAAGCCGCTTCCCAGAGATCATCGACGCGGTAGTCGAACCGGTCGATCTCCACCAGCTTGGCGCCAAGCAACCGGGCCGACAGGCCGTAGCCCATGGAGGCGGTCGCCAGCGCCGGCTTGCCCACCCTGGCGACCAACTTGGCCAACCCGCCGCCATAGGGGCTGACGCGCAGGCAGCGCTGCGGATCGATCACCCGCAAGTAGGTCGGTACGTTGCCGAGATCGAGCCAGCCGCCGCGCTTGTAGGACTTGTAGGCGGCTTCCGTCATCGACAGCGACACCGAGAGGTCGCTGGCTCCGGAATGGGTCTCCGACAGGGCGGGGCCGACGCCGCGCAGACGCCATTCCGGGGCGACCATCAGGTCGATCGCCCAGGAAGCCCGACGGTTGCGGTCGCCGACCTTCAGGGCGAAGGGAATGCCGCCCTGCTGGCCGACCACCGCGCCGTTGCGCTTGCACAGCCAGAGCTGGGGCCCCTCATGGTCCCGCTCCGGCGGCTCCTCGAACAGCCAATGGAAATGGTCGGAACACAGCTGGATCGCGTCGGCACCGAAATGCGCACGCTGGAACGTCTCCAGAGCGGCACTGTCGCCCGGTTCATACCGGGCGACGCCACGTTGCTTCCAGTCGATGACGCTCATGCCTCATCCCCGACGGACACCGGCTGCACCAGATGGGCATCGCGCAGGATGCGGGCGGAGGTGCGGCGCTTGGCGGTGATATCCTTGTAGACGCGGTGGACCTGCTGGACGGTCAGGTTCAGCGCCTCGGCGGCTTCCTCCTCGCTGGCACCGCGGCCATAGGCGCAGAGCGCCAGATCCAACTTGTCGTAGGGGAGGGCGTAGTAGAACTCCTCCTGCGACTGCGGCAGGGTATAGGTGTCGGTGCTGGGCGACTGCGCCTGGATTTCTGCCGGCAGGCCGAGATAGGCAGCCATCTGGTAGACCTGCGACTTGTAGAGATGGGCGATCGGCTTCAGGTCGGCCAGACCGTCGCCGCCGCGCACGAAGAAGCCCAGTTCATATTCCAGCCGGTTCGGCGTGCCGAGCACGGCGTAGTTCAGGCGGTCGGCGTGGGTGTATTCGACCGTCTTGCGCATGCGCTGCTTGAGGTTGGTGGCGGCGACCACGTCGAGATAGACGTCCACCGGCATGCGGCTGGTCTGGCGCTCGCCGTCCGGCGATTCGACGGTCAGGGTGAAGTAGTTGACGCGGTCGGCGTCGAGCAGGTTGCCGGCGAGGCCGATCTTCTGCTTCCAGCCCGCACCGAATTCCGGGAACAGTCGGCGGATGGCGTTGTCGCGCCGCTCGTAGCAGCCGAGCGCCTCCAGCGGGCCGGTGATGTTCTCCATCACCGGGGTGACGCCGAGATGCTCGCAGAGCAGGGTGCCGAGGCGGGTGCTCTTCGGCGAGTTCTCCTTCTCCGGCATCAGGATGCACAGCACGCGCTCCGGCCCCAGGGCACGGACTGCGAGCGTGGCGCAGACCGAGCTGTCGATGCCGCCGGACACGCCGAGCACGATGCCCTGGCGGCGCAGATCATGGGCGACGATGCGTTGGATGGCGTCTTCGATCTCGCGCGCCGCGGCCGCGCAGTCCAGATCGAGGGCCTTGGAGTCGAACGAGGTGAGGGCGTTCAGCATGGTCACGGTTCCCGATGGGGGTTGATGCATCGTCGAAAGAAGGTCGCGGCGGTCAGGCCGCGGTCGGTTGCGGCGTAGCGGTCCGGGCGTCGGCACCGCGATCTTTCAATGCCCGGTCCTCCAGCACATGAATTTCGGCACGGTCCAGGGCACTCCGCTGGTCGCGGATGCGCTGGGGCAATTCGTCGTGAATGTAGTGGGCCAGCATCTGCAGGGTCAGGGTGCCGACCAGGGCCATCTCCTCCCGCTCGCCGGCCATGTTGCCGTTCTGGCGGTGGGCCTTTTCGGCCAGGGCCGAGACGGCGGTGATGTCGGCCAAGCCGTAGCGGGCGAGTGCGTCCGGCGACAGCAGGTCGCGGACATAGTCCGGGGCGCCCTCGCCGAACAGGGCGGTCGTCATCGGCGCGCGGTAAGGCCGCTTCGGCCGCTGGAAGATCTCGGCCGGCAGGTGGCGGGCCGCCAGCCGGCGCAGGGCCAGCTTGTCGCGCAGCCCAAGCATCTTCACCCGGTCCGGCAGGGCGGCGCAGAGATCGTCCACCGCCGGGTCGAGGAAGGGATAGCGGACCTCGATGCTGTTGGCCATGGCGACCCGGTCGCCCTGGGCCGACAGCAGGTAAGGGGTCATGAAGGTGGCGATCTCCGCCCACTGGCTGCGGGCGAGCGGCGACCAGCGCGACCAGCCGTCCGGCAGATGGGCGGCGACATGCGCCTCGAAGGCGGCATCGTCGGCCGTAGCCTGGACGTCGGCGGACAGCAGGCGCTGCGACCAGGCGGTGTTCCGCCAGCGGGTGCGATGGGCGTAGAAGGTTTCGTCGGTGTCCATCATCCCGCGCTTGAAGAAGGCCTGCCACAGCGGGCTGTCCTTCTGGCCGTTGACGGCGGCGAAGGGATGGACGCGGCCCAGCAGCTTCGGCCGAGCCTTGCTGCCGGGCTGCCGGGCCCAGAAGCGGCGGACCTTGTCCTCCTTGAAGATGTCGTAGCCGGCCAGCCACTCGTCGGCGCCTTCGCCGGACAGCACCACGCGGATGCCGCTCTCGCGCACCAGGCGCGACAGCAGGAACAGCGGGGCCGGGGCGGTGCGGACCAGCGGCGTCTCGCCATGCCGGATGACGTCGGGCAAGGCGGTCTGGATGTCCTGCGGGCTGCAGAGGATGTCGTGATGCTCGGTCCCGACATGGCCGGCGACCAGCCGCTGCTGCGGCGTCTCGTCGAAGCCGGCGTCGGTGAAGCGGACGCCGAAGCTGTGCATGTGGGTGGTGTCGAGCTTGCGGGCCAGCGCCGCGATCACCGAGCTGTCGAGCCCGCCGCTGATATAGACGCCGACCGGCACGTCGGCGCGCAGCCGCAGGCGGATGGCGTCGAGCAGCTTTTCCTCCAGCCGGTCCGCCGCCTCGTCTAGGGACAGCTTGGCGAGCGATGGATCGGTGGCAAAGTCGGGCTGCCAGTAGCGGTCGACATGCAGCGCCAGCGTGGAGTCGACGCGGATGGCGGTGGCCGCCGGCACGCTCTCCACTCCCTCGAAGACACTGCCGTGCGGCGCTGTGCTCCAGTGGGTGAAGACCTGGGCGAGGCGGGCCGGGTCGAAAGCCGGAGCCACCCGGCCACCGCCGAACAGGGCCTTGGCTTCCGAGGCGAAGACCAGATGCTCGCCGCGCCGGGCGTAGAACAGCGGCAGGATGCCGAGGCGGTCGCGGACCAGCCACAGCTCGCGCCGGGTGGTATCCCACAAGCAGATGGCGAACTGGCCGTTCAGCTTGGCCCAGGTGGCGGGGCCGTATTCCTCGAAGGCGTGGACGATCACCTCGGTGTCGGTCTGGGTGTAGAAGCGGTGGCCGCGCGCCTCCAGCTCCCGCCGCAGCTCGACATGGTTGAAGATCTCGCCGTTGAAGCTGATCCAGAGGGTGCGGTCCTCATTGTGGATCGGCTGGAAGCCGCCGGCGAGGCCGACGATGCTGAGCCGCGCATGGGCAAGCCCGATCCGGTCGTCACGGTAGAAGCCGTAACCGTCCGGGCCGCGGTGGCCCAGCATGGCGATCATGCGCTTCAGCTCGTCAAGACCGGCTGGTTCGGCGCGCGAACCTGTGAGAACTCCGGCGACACCACACATGAGCGTGCTCTCTGTCCTGGGGTGGGTGTTCTTGTGATGGTGTTCTGCTGGAGAGGTCTTGTTCCCCTCCCTGGCCACCCCCGGCTAGGCGGGAGAGGAGACCGCTGCCGTCGGACGTGTCTGCTGGTGGGAATGGGCTGACCGAAGGGCTTCCTCCACCAGCTCCGCCCGCCTGATCTTCCCGGAGTCGGTCTTCGGCAGGCCGTCGCGGAACTCGATGAATTTCGGCACGAGGTGACTCTCCAGGCGGCCCCGGCAGTGCTGGCGGATCGCCGCTTCCGAAATGACGGCGCCTTCGCGCGGGACCAGGAAGGCTTTGACCGACAGGCCGTCGGCATCGTCGGGGACGCCGATGACGCAGGCCTCCAGCACACCGTCCAATTCGTACAGCGCGTTCTCGACTTCCTTCGGGCTGACCTTCTCGCCACGGCACTTGAACACGTCGTCCTTGCGGCTGACGAAGTAGAGGTGCCCTTCGGCGTCCTGGGTGAACAGGTCGCCGGTGAACAGCAGGGTCTCGCCCTGCGGGCCGTGGCGCAGGCGCTTGGCGGTCTCCTCCGGCCGGTTCCAGTAGCCGCGCATCACGTTGGCGCCCCGCACCACCAGTTCACCCACCTGGCCCGGGGGAAGGCGGTTGCCGTCCTCGTCGGCGACGAAGGCTTCGCAGTTGGGGATGGCGCGCCCGACGGAGGTCGGCTTCGCGTCCAGCTCGGTGGGATCGAGCGTGCTGATCCGGGTGCAGCACTCGGTCATGCCGTACATGGAATGGAAGACGGCTTGGGGAAACCGCTCGCGCAGGCGGCTGAGATGGGCGGCCGGCAGCGGGGCTGCGGCGTTGGTCAGATAGCGCAAGCGACCGAGATCGGCGGTCTTCGCGGCCTCCAGCCCCAATAGGGTGGAGAAGACGGTCGGCACGCCGGGCAGGCCGGTGACCTGGTGCCGCACCATGCGCTTCAGCGTCTCCATCGGGAAGGCGAAAGAACGTTCCAGCACCAGGGTGAAACCGACGCGGGCGCCGGTCAGGACCTGGGACAGGCCGTAACCGAAAGTCAGCGGCAGGACGCACATCACCACGTCGTCGGACGTGTTCCCCAGATAGGTGGAGATCGCCCAACTGGTGTTGACGTAGTTGGCGTGGGTCAGCATCACGCCCTTCGGCCGGCCGGTGGTGCCGGACGTGTACATGATCGCTGCCAGATCCTGGTCGATCAGACCTGGATCGGCCGGCTGCCGACGCGGTGCCGCCAGCGCATCGGCATAGAACAGGCCGGAAGCCCCCTCGGGGAGGGCGGTGCCGACCCACAGGATTGCCGGCGGCGTCTCCACCGCTTCCAGCGCCGGCAGGACCTGCCGGGCCAGTGCCGACGGTGCGATCAGGACCCGGACCCCGGCGTCGGCCAGCAGGTAGGTCAGCTTGTCGGCCTTGGTCGAGGGATTGACGGGCACGAACACGCCGCCGGCCTTCAGCGTGCCGAACAGACCGGCGACATATTCGATGGAGTTCTCCAGCATCACCGCGACGCGGTCGCCGCGGGCGATCCCCGCCGACTGGAGCGCGCAGGCGACGGCGTCGCTCTCGCGGTCCAGCTCCGCGAAGCTGCGGCGGACGTCCCCGGCGATCAGTGCGGTGCGGGACGGATCCCGGCCGGCCGTTTCGCAGAGGAACTGGTGAACCAGATGGGCCATGGAGATGTCCTTCTTACCTTTGCCCGTCTCTTGGCGCCTGTCTCTCGGCCTGTCCGCCGTCGCCGACCTTCAGGGTCAGGCGGCGCTGCGGAGTTCCTGCTTGCGGCCCACGAAGCCGGCGATGCGGTCCACGGATTCCAGATTGTCGGCGATCATGTCGTCGTCATCCACGGCGATGCCGAAGCGCTCTTCCAGGAAGGCGACGACGTGCATGATGCCGGTGCTGTCGATGATCCCCGACTCCAGCAGGGACTCGCTGTTGTCGAAGCCGGAGTCCTTGCCGAGCAGGAAGTTCTCCACGATGAAGGCGCGGATTTCCGGCAGGGCGGGAGCGGTCAGGGTCGTGTCGGTCAGGGTGGCGGTCCGCATGTCTCTGAAAACTCCTGCTGGGTTCGGTCGACTGGGTTCGGTGGGAATGGGGTTCGGTCGGAATGAGGGTCGGGCGAAACTGGGTATCGGGTGGCTTGCGCGGGACTGTTTCGGATGGAAGGTCCGGCTACCCCTTGTCATGTGTCCCGCGGCGTTCCGGCTCCCTTGATTTCGCATCCGCGTGATATGCAATTTTATTGTGATGCTTGCGGTGCTTTGCGAGGGCTCAAAGGATAGGAGTGGATTGAAGTCTGTGGTTAGCCACTCTGTTGTCAGGTAATAAGGCTTGACAGGGGATGCTGGACGTTCGGCTTGGACCAACATTCAAGGTCATACGCCTGCAGATTTCGGCTTCGCCAAAGACCCTGTCCATTCGGGCATAGCCTCGCCGGTCGAACCGGCGGCGGAAGAGGCTTTGCGCTTGCGCAGCCAAGCCGGAATACCGGTGAGCTGAACGCTGAGCCATTCCACCGTCGCATCGTCGGAAACCGGAAACGCCTTCAGCCGCAGCGGGTCGGCGGAAGAGTCGTTCCATCCCGGATCGATGGTGCGGGCAGTGCGATAACCGGCATGCCGGATCTCTTCCACCTCGCGGTCGCTGAAATCGCCATTGGGGAAGGCGAAGTGGCGGCAGGGCCGGCCCAATGCGTCCTCAAGCTCACTGCGGCACAGCGCGATCTCGTCGGTGCAGCGGTCATCGTCGCATTGCAGCAGGATCGGATGCGTGCGGGTGTGGGCGCCGTAATCGGCGACATCGGTCATCCGCGCGATCTCGTCCCAAGTCATCGCCTGGCGGTCGGCACCGTCGCGGTCGGGATCGTTGCCGGCTTCGGCCAGCAGGCGGCGGCGCTCGGGATCGGGAACGCGCTTCAGCCGTTCCACCCCGATGTCGTCGGCTGCGGCGGTCTTCCACCAATAGGGGCGGGCGGTGCCGACGATCTGGCTGCAGAGATAGATGGTCGGGCGCAGATCGAACTCGCGGAACAAGGGCGCCAGCGCGGTGTTGTTCCGATGCCCGTCGTCGAAGGTGATGACCAAAGGATAGTCCGGCAGCTTGTCCCAGCGGCCGGTCTCCATCGCGGTGGACACGGCGTCGAGCGTGGTGAAGCCATAATGCTTGGCGTACCAGCGCAGATGCGCGCGCAGCACCTCCGGGGTCGGGTCGTGGTAGACGACGATGGTGACGGCATGCCGCGCCTTCAGGAATCGCTGCATCGCACCGAATCCCGACCAGCGCACCAGATTCGCAATGGCGTCTTTCATGGTGCCCCCTTCTTCATGTCGATGCTCCCGGCTCCGACTCGGACAAATTGAACCGGGAGCGGCCTTCCGCTCTCCGCGTCAGCCGGTCGTGCTTTTCGAATGCCCTGCCGGTCCGGATGCCGGCACCGGACCAGTGGCGACGGCCGGTGTCGTAGCCAGGCTGCCGCGGGCGTTGCGGCGGTAGATCTCCAGCAGCCGCTCACGGAATACGGCGACGTCGAACTGGCGCTCCCACCGGGCGCGGGCGCCGGCGCTCAGGTTGCGGCGCAGGTTACGGTCGTCGAACACCCGCGCCAGCGCATCGGACAGCGCCGCAACGTCGCCCGGCGGCACGAGCAGCCCGGTCTCGCCGTCCGCGATGGCGTCGGGCACGCTGCCGACCGGGGTGGCAACGATGGTCAGCCCCTCCGCCATCGCCTCCAGAACCGACATCGGCAGGCCTTCGAACATCGAGGGCTGGACCAGCACATGGGCGCCGGCCAGCTCGCGCCGGCAGCCGGCCTGATCGAGCCACCCGGTGAAGCGCACCCGGTCGGCGATGCCCAGTTCGGCGGCAAGGGTCCGGTAGGTTTCCAGATCGCCGTCGCCGGCGATGGTGACCTGCCAGTTCCGGTCGCGGCAAGCGGGGGAGGCCAGGGCGTTCAGCAGGACGTCGATACCCTTCAGCTTGATCAGCCGGCCGAGGAACAGCAGGCGCACCGGACCGGCGAAGCCCTCCTCCGCATCGTCGCGCACCGGCGGCGACACCGGACCAGGCACCGCATTGTGCAGCAACGTGGTACGCTGGCGGGCTGCCGGCCCGAAGGCCTCGGCCACCCAATCGCGCCAGAATTCGCCCAGCACGACGATCTCGCTCGTCATCGCCATCATCCGGCGGATCGCCCAGCGCATAAGCGGGCTGCTGTCCTTGAACTGCTTGGGGAAGCGCCCGCCATGCAGATGCAGGACGACCGGCACCCCGAAGCTGCGGGCCATGGTGATCAGGATGCCCTTGCGCAGGACACTGCCATATTCCGCCATATGGATGTGGACGAGATCGGCCTTGCCGGCGGCGAAGCAGCCGGCAAGTCTTGCAACTGCCCGCGCGAAATAGAGGGGCATCAGGTGGAACTTGCCGGGGCCGTAGCTGTCGACCACCTCAAACTTCACGTCCGGGCAGTTCTGCCGGAAATCGGTCGTGAAGTTGTCGACCACACGGCCCATCCCGCCTTTCTCTTTGGTGCCGCCGGGGGAGACGATATAGATCATGTCCGCTCCTGATCCTTTCCCGGCCCGCCATTCCTGTGCTTCGCCCCGGCTTTTACCGTGTGACGTCCGTCCTTCGACGGTTGCGGCGGGCTTGTTATGTTTTCGGCCTCTGTTCCTTGCCAGCCCGTCGTTCAGGCTGTGCAGGGAGGTGTGTTGCGATGCGGCCGATCGGCTGCCGCCCATTGGATTGCGTCGCGGCCAAAGCCCGGGCGACATGCGCGTGCAAGTTTACGCGATGCAGCACCCTCACGCTGTGGAGCGACCGAACGGGTTGGCCTGCCGGTATGGTTACCCAACCTGTGCATGTGCATCTTCCTTTCGGTCGTGCTCGCCGTGATTGTTTTCCAGCCCGATCATTGAAGCTGCGATGGCCATGCTTTAGCGCCGTTTGGATGCGGTTGCGGCCGATCCGGCCAGCTTGTCCAGCTCCTCGGACAGTTCGACGCCGCTCCGGTCCAACTCCTGATAGATCGCCAGAAGGGACTTGGCGTAGGCGTCGATGACGAACTGCTTCAGGAACAGGCGGCGGCCGTTCTCGGCAAGGCGACGATAGAGAGCCGGGTCATGCCCGACCTGTACGACGGCATCCGCCAAGGCCTGGGGATCGTTCACCGGGATGATCCGGGCAGTCTCGCCGTCGGTCAGCACCTCCGGGATCGAGCCGACCGGGGTGGTGATGACCGGCAGCTGCGCCGACAAGGCCTCCAGGATCACCATCGGCAGCCCCTCATGGGTAGAGGGCAGCAGCAGCATGTCGTGGGAGCGGATGTGCGCGTGCGCCTCTTCCCGACCGATCCAGCCAAGGAAACGGCATTCCTCCGCGATGCCCAGTTCGGCCGCCATGGCGCGGTAGCCGTCGACGTCGCCGCCGCCGCCGATGGTCACCCGGAAAGGCTGTCCGCGCTCCTTCAGCAGCGCGCAGGCGCGCAGCAGCGTGCCGATGCCCTTGCGTTCCGACAGGTTGGCGAGCACCAGCAGCGACAGGACCGCCCCCGACTCCGGCGGGGTAGGCACCCCCAGGTCGGCGCCGACATCGGGTACGGCGTTGTAGAGCACCCGGATCTTGCGGGGATCGGTGCGGACGGACTGCACCAGGAAATCCCGCCAGTTGTCGCCGAGCACGACCACCCGGCCGCAGCGGTTGAACAGCCAGCGGCTGATCCCCCGGGCGAACATGCCTCCTTCGAAGAACTCGACGAAGGAGGCGCCGTGCAGATGGACGACGGTCGGGCATGACATCATCCCCGCCACCGCCTGGACCGCCGCCTTGCGCAGGAAGCTTGCCCGTTCCGACACGTTGATGTGGACGACCGAGGCTTGGCGCCGGGCCAGCAGCCATGCCATCCGTGTCAGCGTCACTCCGAGATATAAAGGTGACAGCAGAACGCTACCGGTGCCGCGGGTATCGAGGATGATGGATCGGGTCGTCCCCGATTTGTCGAACTGGTCGACCACATAGCCGGTCATGCGGCCGATGCCGCCGCCGCCGTCGAGTGCGCCCGGCGTCGCGAAGACGATCACCGTTTGAATGGGCGCATCCGGCTGGCTGGCGGGGGGGCGGCTGTCGTTGTTGCTGTCCATAGGCGTCTGGGTCCTTTTTGATGCTCAGGCGGCGTCGGACGCGGAGAACAAGGCTTGCCGGAGCCGGCGACGCAGGCCGACCGGCATCAGCGAATGCATGGTGAAGGTGGCGAGCGCCATCGGTGTCGGCTGCCCGTCGCGCAGCGCGGAATTCAGGATCCGCCAGCGTGTGCCCGCGGTCCGGGCCGCCTGCTCGCCGCCGGTCGCCTGCAGCAGCAGGCTTGCATAGGCGCGTGGCGACAGGTGGTCGCGCATCGCCTCCGCCCATTCCAGCGCATGGCTGATGTTGTGGCAGGTCGACAGCGTGACCCGGTTGTTCTCTTCGGTGTAATGGACGGCCATCACCTCGGGGATGTGGATCAGCGCCACGCCATCGATCCTGCCGCAGGTGATCAGCCATTCCCAGTCGTCGAAACGGGATTTTGGGACCGGATTGCGCAGCAACAATGCCTTCGGCGCCAGCAGAGTGGTGGTTGGGGCGAAGGTCTCGCCCTTGAACAGGCCGCGGCGGACGAAGAGATAATCGCCGATGGCGTCGGCCGGAGTGGCCAGCCGCCGCGGCCAGGCGAAGGTGCCGCGGGCGGTCACCACCTGGCAGCGGCAGCTGACGATGGGCAGGCGGATGCCGGCCGGGCGGGCAGCCATCTGCAGCGCCACTTTTTCCGGCATCCAATGGTCGTCGTCGTCGAGAAAGGCGATCCAGTCGCCCCGCGCGCTGCGCACGCCGATGTTGCGGGCTTCCGCGGCACCTTGGTTGGTCTCAAGCTCCATCACGGTCAGCCGCGGATCGGCCAGCGTCGCCAGATGCGTGGCGGTGGCCGGGTCCGGTCCGTCGATCACCACGATGACGTCAAGGTCCCGATAGGTCTGATCGAGTGCGCTGCGCACCGCCCGCATCACCATGTCCGGGCGGTTGCGGGTGGGGATCACGACGGTGACCTGCTCGTTGGTCGCCTGTTCGTTGTTCGCCGGGCGCTTGCTGTTTGCCGGCTCGTTCTTCGGGCTCATGGGTCTGCCTTCGGTCGAAGGGAAATGGGAAAGGTCGTTCGGGGAGGGGGCGGAGGCCCGGAAAGGCTGGCTAAAGCGCCCGGCCCTGTCCCGCATAGGCGCTGCTTGCATAGGCCGGGGCCACCCCGGCGGGGATGTGACGGCGCAGACGATGCTGCTCCGCCGCCCGGTCGTTCAGCAGGCGCTGCCAGCGGCTCTGCTGGATCAGCCGGACGACCGCGATCGTGGCGATCACCCAGTTCATGGAGTGGCGCTCGGCGAACACGCTTTCCGACACCGACACCGCCAGCAGGGCGCAGCCGACGGCGAAGGCCCAGGCGGCTTCGGGCCGGCTGTTGCCGTACCGGGCGGCGAAGAAGCCCTGGAACAGCATGCGGCCCAGCACAACAACCACCAGCGCCACGCCGACGAGGCCGAGGTCGAGGGTCAGCTCCAGCCAGCCGCTGTGGGCCGAGGTGATGCCCCAGTCGCGGGTGAAGCTGGAACCCGGTCCGTTGAAGCCGGACCAATAGGCGGCATAGCCGTAGCCCTGCAGCGGACGCTCGCCGACGGAGTGGACGATGTGCTCCCACAGGACGGTCCGGCCGGTCAGGGTCGGGTCGCGGCCGAGCGCGTAAAGCACGTCGTACCAGAAGGTGGCGCCGGCGGTGACCATGATGACCAGCAACGCCAGCAGCAGCGCCATGGTCGGGGCGAAGTTGCGGATGCTGCCGCGCAGCATGGTGGTCGACAGCAGCGCCACCGACACCAGGACCGACGTCACGAGACCGGTGCCCGACCGGCTCATCACGATCAGCAGCATCGCCAGCAGGATCAGCGGACGGGTGACCCAGCGGCTCTGCTCCTTCTGCCAGTCCAGCCAGACCAGCGCCAGCACCAGCCAGACCATCATGCGGCCGGTCACGTTCTTCTGGAAGAACACCCCCTTCCAGGCGCCGACATGCTGGGCGCTGTCCAGGCCGATGGCCGGCATGGCGAAGATCATGAAGAAGGAGACGAACATCAGGAACGACAGTCCGACCACCATCAGCCGCATGATCTCCGGGAAGCGGAAGCGCAGCGCGAGCCAGATGCCGAACACCGTCGTGAACAGGAAGGCGATCGACCGGCGCAGCGTCACGTCCGGAAACAGCGACCACAGCGCGGTCATGAAGGCGAAGGCCATCATCATCGTCAGCGCCGGGCTGGCGAAGGGGATCTGGAAGGCGATGGTCGGCCGCATGGCGATGGCGGCAAGCACCAGCACATAGAGGCCGCCATACAAAATGGTGACGCCGGCGGATTCCAGATCGCCGGCCAGCGGGTCGCCGCCGGTCAGCATCAGCGGAAGCACCGAGCCTCCGAAGGCGATGATGCTGAGGACGGCGATGCTCTTTTCCAGAAAATCCAGGATTTTCATCGGCTTTCCCTTAGACTGCCGTACCGCGTTCGGCTGTGCAGCACTGAAGATGCGGATGCCTCCCCCCTTCTCGTAGCCGGGCGGTGGCATTAGACCGAAGGAGGCCGCGCCCGAAAGGGGTAGCCGCTTTCGGGCCGCCTGCTTCTTTTGCCGCCTCTACAAGGGAGCGCAGGAAGGCCCACGACAAAAAAGACCCCCGCGCTGGTGGCGCGGGGGTCCGGCTGGCATCGGCTCACATCGGTACCCGGCGTTACGACCCGTCGCCCTTCAGGACCATCACCGCGGTCTTGCAGAGGATGAAGAAGTCGAACAGCAGGCCGCAGTTGCGGACATAGAAGACATCCATCGACACGCGTTCCTGGAAGGTGGTGCGATGACGTCCCGACACCTGCCAGTATCCGGTCAGGCCCGGACGGACGGTCCCGATCACGTCGGCCGAGTCACCCACCTCGGGCAGTTCCTTCGGCATGTAGGCGCGCGGGCCGATCAGGCTCATGTCGCCCATCAGGATATTCCACAGCTGCGGCAGTTCGTCGAGCGAGGTCTTGCGCAGGAAGCGGCCGAGCGGGGTGATGCGCGGGTCGACCGTCAGCTTGTGGTAGGTCATGTACTCTTCGCGGGCGACCGGATCGTTCGCCAGCAGATGCTGCAGCTGCTCTTCCGCGTCGACATGCATGGAGCGGAACTTCAGCAGGTCGAAGGTCTGCTTGCCACCGGCCCAGCGCTTCTGGCGGAACATCACCGGGCCGGGGCTGTCCAGCCGGATGGCGACGGCGAGGCCGAGCATCAGCGGCGCCACCAGGACCAGCAGGATGGCCGACAGGACGATGTCCATGGCGCGGCGGATGCGCAGGTAGCCGGTCGGCGGACGGACGCTGACGCGCAGGGCCAGGGAGCCGTGCAGGTTGTGGTAGGTCGCGTCGACCGCGCTGACGTTGCCTTCGCCCAGGACGCAATAGACCTGACGGAAGGGAAGGGTGCGGACCAGGCCGGTCAGGTCGCTGCCGTGGCGGCCCATGTCGGCGACGATGGCGGCGCTGGCCTGGCCGGCGACGGCGGGCGACTTGGCCAGCAGCTCCACCGGACCCATCACCGGCAGGCCGGCGACGCGGGTCTGCCAGAGGCTGTCGTCGTCATCGACGAAACCGACCGGCCGCATGCCGAGCCAGGGCAGGCGCTGCAGCTTCTCGGCGATGGCGGCGCCCTGGGGGCCGGCGCCCACGATCATCACCGGGGTGCGCCAGTCCAGCGCGCTGGACAGCAGCCCCTGGATCAGCAGCAGGTCCGCCACATAGGTCACGGCGAAGCCCAGCAGGGCGATCGACAGCGCCTCGACGAAGAAGGAGCGGAAGCCTTCCATGACGATGAACGGGACGGCCAGAACGGCACAGCACAGAAAGGCCGCCTGAAAAGTCCGCCTCGTCCGTTCCATGTAGTCGAAACGTCCAAGCGTGTAGATGCCGAAAACCGACTTGACCAGCGGCACCAGCATCAAGCCGGTCACCAGCGACCGCTGCCAGGCGGCGGCTTCCACCGGGTCGGCCAGGGGGTCGGTGCCGAGGAAATGATTGAGCGTCCACCCCACCAGGGCGAGGACCAGCCCGTCGGACAGTGCAAGCAGCAGTCCGGGGGCGATCGTCGGGATCGTCGCCTTTTTCGCCGAGGTCAGATCGATGACCACATCTGGGTCCAGTTTGCTCATCGCAGGTCCCGTGGTTGAAGGGAATGCCAGCCACCGCACGGCCATTCGTGCGGATGGTCGCTCGTCATCAGCGTCTCTTGGGATTCGGCCGGTCTTTACTTCGCTGCCCCGCTTCGGTTTCGGCGGCGCATTTATGTAAAGATCGCTCTTTCATGATTTCGATCGGCCGATCCGCGGTTCGTTGAGGACGAATTAGGATGAGGAGGCTCGGCCAGCAACAGTGCATACGGACGTTGATTTCGCGTCCGCGATACCACTGGTGTTTCGAAGGGGACGGGTGCCCGAATATTATTGGGGATACTTTCGGATGCGGCCCCCAGCGGAGATAGCGTTTCGGGCTAGCGGCAAGGGGGTGTCGCACCCCCGGAGGCACGTTCGATCCCCGCAATTTAAGGGTAGAGGGCCCGGCGGCCTCCCTCATTCGGTCGCACTCGTCCTGCGCGAAAGGAGATCATCGCCAAACTTGCGGGGAGGGGCGATCCGCTGGTTTTACCGATGGGGCGTGGCCGGCAATTCCGAGCGGGGGTGGGGCGCTAACGCACCCTTGCCTGTTGCGAGGCCTAGGAGGCAGCGTGCGAACTCGCCGGAAAGCCTAATCGGAACGTCCAGGATCTCTGACCGAGGCCGTGGTGACTAGCACCGAAGAGTGCTCCGGTCGCTTCAAGGTCGAATTGACGCATCTCCGACCTCCGCCAAGATTTGGCGCGTTCTTTTTCCTTTCGCGCGTTCGTGCGACCCGTCGGATGCGGCGCTCCCCTGACAAGCGGGGCAGGGAAAAGAAGCGGATTATAGGGGGCGAAGGAAACCGGATGGCTCTCGAAGCTGGTACGATCATCAAACATGGCTGGATGTTCATGGTGGCGAATGTGGTCAACCGCGCCGCGGGGCTGCTTCTCCTGCCACTCTATGCAAAAGTCCTGTCACCGGCGGAGTTCGGCGTCTATGCCCTGATCAGCGTCGTGGGCGACATCGTCGCGGTCATGCTGATGATCGGGATGATCAATGCCTTCACCGTCGTCTATTTCGAACATCCCGACGACCGCGGCCGGGCCCGCGTGGTGAGCACCACGATGATCGGGCTGTGGGCGGCTTCGCTGGCCCTGCTGGCGGTGGCGTTGCCGGCCGGCTGGGGCGCGAGCGAAATGCTGTTCGGCAGCGAGGACCAAGCGCCGGTCATCGCCTACGCCTTTGCCGGCATCGCCTTCAGCGCGGTGTTCGAACTGGCGCTCGCCTATTACCGGGTCCAGAAGCGGTCGGGCACCTGCCTGCTGATCTCGGTCGGCAAGGCGGTGGGTCTGATCGGACTGAACCTCAGCTTCCTGCTGATGATGGACCTGGGCGTGACCGGCATCTTCCTGGCCAATGCCATCACCTTCGTCGGGCTCGGCGTCGCGCTGACGGCCGCGATCCTGGGCGCGAACGGCGTCGGCTTCTCCTTCGGCATCCTGAAGCGGGTGTCGGTGCTGGGGCTGCCCTTCATGCCGCAGACCATGCTGGACATGGGCAACCAGTTCGCCATGCGCTATCTGGTCAACCTGCTGATGGGCGTCGCGGCGGTGGGCGTGCTGTCCTTCGGCCTGCGGCTCGCCACCATGCTCTACATGTTCCTGACCGCCTCCTTCCTGCAGATCTGGTCGGTGAGCCGGATCGAGGCGCAGGACAGCACCGTCGGGCGCGACCAGTCGGAATTCGTCTTCTACCTGTTCGTCGTGCTGCTCTCGGCGGCGGCGCTCGGCATGGCCCTGACCGCGCCGGAGGTGCTGTGGCTGATCGCGTCCAGCGAATACGACACGGTCCTGCCCTGCATGCCGGTGCTCGTGCTGGCCTATGTGATCCACGGTGTGCGCATGCATGCCGAGGTCGGGTTGGTGAAGACCAAGAAGGTCGGCGTCCTGCCGGCGATCTCGCTGGGCGGGCTGGCCGTCGGCACCCTGATCATGGCGGTGACGCTTGGGCCGCTCGGCCTGATGGGCGGTGCCATCGGCGTGCTGGGGCGCGAACTGGTGATGCTGGGCGCCACGGAGGCGCTGTGCCGCCGCCTGAGCCCGAAGGAGCCCCCGCTCAGCGTTCTGCGGGTGACGGGCATCCTTGCGCCGGCCGCCATCGCCTATCTGGCCGGGTTGGCCCTGTTCGGCTTCGAGGTGAATCCCACCTTCGCCGCCGCCAAGGTGGGCCTGACCATGCTGTTCGCCGTCGTCACCCTGTTCGGGCCGAGCTTCGGCAAGGCCGACCGCACGATGCTGTTCCGGATGGCGGGCCGATTTCTCCGCCGTCCGCAGACGGCGTGACAATGCTTGAATCCCGGGAGGATCATACCGCGATGCAGGACGCTCCCCGCTACACCTACCGGCAGGCCGTCGCTGCGGATGCCGTCCGCTACGGCGGCGGCTCCGGCCTTGGGTCGGTGCTGAAGCTGCTGGCCGGCAACCGCATGTTCCGGGTGACCTTCACCCTGCGCAGCTGCCAGGCGGCCGACCGGATGGCCGGGCCGCTGCGCAAGCCGCTGCTGGCCGCCTGCCGGCTGCTGCACCGCTGGACCCAGCATTCCGCTGCCATGGATTTGCCGTGGGAGACGCAGATCGGCCCCGGCCTCCGCATCCTGCACGGCTGGGGGCTGGTGGTGAACGCCAACGCCCGCATCGGCGCCAACGTCACCCTGTTCCATGGCGTCACCTTGGGTCAGAAGGACGATTTGCTGCCGACGGGCCGTGTGACCCATTACCCGGAACTGGGCGACGGCGTCTGGGTCGGTCCGCATGCGGTGGTGGTCGGCGTCAGCATCGGCGACGAGTGCATCGTCGCCGCGTCTTCCGTCGTCACCAAGCCGATGCCGCGGCGGACCATCGTCGCCGGCAATCCGGGCAAGGCCGTGGCCGAGGTCACCATCCCCGACATTCCGCATCCGGCGCCGGTCGGTAGCCTGTCCATCGTGGCGAGTTCCGCCGCTGCCTCTCCGGTTCCGGGCTGAGCGGGGAAAACGGAAAGGGGGCCGGCAGCGTGGCTGCCGGCTCCCCTTCGTTCAGGCAATTGCCCGACCGGATGATCCGGCCGGACAAGTCCGTTCCGTCAGACCCAGGTGTCAGGCAGCGTGCGCCAGATGGCTGTCCATCGGGGGCAGCTCATGGTAGGCGATGCTGTACATGTCGGCGCCCGAGAAGTCGTGGCCGAAGGTCGCCGTCGACAGGTCGGCGGCCGTGGCCGTGTCGCTGGCGGTGGTCATCGTGTGGGCCAGCAGGTCGGCCGAGCTGAGCGAAGCGGCGGCCGCCTTGGCGGCGGAGGCGTCGACGATGGTGCCGGTGCCGGTGGCGTCGGCGATGGTCGCGGCGGTCGGGTTGGAGATCTTCAGGCCGAAGGTCTCGTTGCCTTCCGTCACGCTGTCGCTCAGCACCTTGACCGTGACGGTCTTGGTCGTCTCGCCGGCGGCGAAGGTCAGCTTGCCGCTGGTGGCGGTGTAGTCGGAGCCGGCCTTGGCGGTGCCGTCCACCGTGGCGAAGTCCACCGTCACCGCGCTGCTGGAGGCGGCCGACAGCTTGACCGTGAAGGTGGCGTTGGCCGTGTTGGCGGTGGTGGTCGGGGTATCGAACACCGCGCCTTCCATGGCGCCCTTCACGATGGCGGCCTTGGTCGGGTTGATGGTCTTGTAGTCGTCCATCAGCACGCCGCCGACGTCACCCGATTCCGGGGTCCAGGCCCAGAAGGTCCAGCTCATGCCCTTGTCGCCGGCCGCGATGTCGCTCTTGCCGTCCAGGTTCCAGTCGCCGTTCAGGTACTTGGCCATGGTCTTGGCCCAGGTCTGCTCGGCCGAGCTGGTGAACTGGCCGCCCCATTCGCCCAGCATGATCGGCGCGGTGTCGTTCTTGTACAGATAGCCCCACATCTTGTCGTACTGGGCCGGCAGGTTGTTCGGGTAGTTCGGATCGTTCAGCCAGCTGAACTGCCCGACGCTCTGGCCGTAGGCGTGCGGCGAGTAGACGAGCTTGTTGGGGGTGTCGAAGTGGATCGGACGCGACTGCGCGCCGGCCAGCGTGCTGCTCCACTCGGTGCCTTCGACGAACAGCAGCCAATCCTTGTTCACCGTCTGGATGGCATTGCCGATGCGCTCGGCAGCCGAAGCCCAGTCGGTGGCGGCGCTGCCGCCCCAGGTGGCGCTGACGCTCGGCTCGTTGTGCAGGTCGGCGCCGATGACGGTCTCGTTCCCGGCATAATGCTGGGCCAGCATCTTCCAGTTGTTGATCACCGTCGATTCAGGATGCTTGTCGGTGTACCACAGCCCGTGCTCGTTGGTGCCGGCGCCGCCGTCGTTGCGGTGGTGGTCGAGGATCACCTTCATGCCGAGCTTGCCGGCATAATCGATGACCTTGTCATAGACCTGCAGGCGGGTCAGTCCGGCCAGATCGGGGTTCTTCGAGAAGTCGATGCCGTTGGTCACCGCGGTGCTGTCGAACATCTCATCCGACATGGTCATGCGGATGGTGTTGAAGCCGACCGACTTCATCTTTTCCAGGTGACCCTGGTAGCTGTCGGCCCACAGGCCGGCGGGGACGTAGTTGTAGCCCTCGCCGCCGAACCAGTTGACGCCGGTCAGGCGGACGGTGTTGCCGGCCTCGTCGACGATCTGGTTGCCCTGGGTGTGCAGGAAGCCCTGGATGCCGCCGGCGGTCTTGGTGCCGGTCGGCTCGGTGACCGTCACGTCGCTGACCGACAGGCTCGGCTGGGTCGGGGTGCCCGTGCCGGGGTTGCCCGTGCCCGGGTTGGTGGTGCTGCCGGCGAACCAGGACTTGTCGGCCTTGACCTCCATGGTGCCGTTCCACCACATTCCCTGCTGGCCGGCGATGATGTCCTTGCCGTCCAGCGCGCCCTTGTCGATCGACACGATGCTGTCGGTGGGGGCGACGGCATGGCCGCCGATGGTGATCTTGTTGACGTACAGGTTGCGGTCGGCACTGCCGACGACGCCGTCATTGTCGTACTGGATCTGGATCTTGTGGGCGACGTCGGCGCTGACATTGGCGTTGAAGGTGAAGTCCTTCGCCGCGGTGCCGGCGGTGCCTTCGCCGATCATCTTGCCGTCGACCATGACCTTGAAGTGGGCGTTCACGCCGCCGGCCGCATTGCCGTACGCGTTCACGACGATCGGCGTGCCGCCGGTGGTCGGCGTGGTCGGCGTCGTGGGGGTGGTCGGCGTGGTGGGGGTCCCGGCGGCGCCGGCGAACACGTCCTTGGACATGTTGAAGTCGAGCGAGCCGCTCCAGGACAGCATTTCGCGACCGGACAGGGTGCCCTGGCCTTCAGCGGCATAGGAGACCGTCGAGCTGTTGGAAGCGATGGTCTTGCCGTTGACTTCGATCGACTTGACGATCAGGTCGCGGTACATGCTGGACGTGTCGGTGGACAGCCAGTCGTTGTCGTACACGACCTGGACCTTGTGCGCGGCGTCGGGCGCCACCTTGGTGGTGAAGCTGTAACGACCCGCGCTGGTGGAATTGACCGTGGTCTGGCCGACGGAGACGCCGTCGACGAGGAACTTGAAGTGCGGCCAGACTCCTCCGGCAGACACACCCGAGGCATTGACGACGAAGGTCATATCGACGGGGCTGGTTGCCATTGGAAGTATCCTCTTTTCCGTGTTTTCGCTGGAACCCAATCTGGCCGGAAAAGGTTAATGAGGTATTTCAAATTTTAGCGAAATGCGGCTCTAATGCCACTACCACTTGTGAAAAGAAAGAGACACGAAAAACCCCTTTGTCGATGCATTGCAGCAACAAAGGGGTCCGGAATGTCGATAACTATCTGAAATAGCGTATATTTTACGCGATTATGCTGGGGTCATTCGGGCTTGTGGGCAACCACGAAGACCTCCGGCCGGAACATATAGAGCTGACCAACCCTTCCGAGCTTGCGATTAAGGGTTAATGGAAGCCGTCCCAAAAATGCCTCCACCAGCTTTGCATAGCCAAGATAGGCGCGGCTGGCGAAATGCAGGTTCATCCTGCGGCGCACTGCCATTGGTACTATGTACACCGCTTCGACGCGGTCGAAACCGGCTTGGCGCAGCATGTCCGCCGTCTCGCCCCAGCCATATTCGCGCAGATGCATGCAGACCGGCTCATTCAGGCCGAACACCTCCGACAGGTCGGCCGGGCCGGCAAACTTGTGCGGCATGCTCAAGACGTATTTGCCGCCCGGCTTCAGGATGGTGCAGACGTTCGTCATGTGGGTGACGACATCGTCCGGATGCATGTGCTCCACCACATGGGTGGAGATCACGCTGTCGTAGCGGTCGGCCGGCTCGAACTGCGCCAGATGGACACCGTCGCTGTTCTTCCAGGTGACGTTGGAATCCTGCTCGATCCAATTGGCGCCACGCTCGCGCGTCACTTCCGTGGCCACACAGCGATAGCCGTGCCGGGCGAGGTAACGCAGCAGGCGCGCCTTGCCCGACCCGACTTCATAGACATCCTGCGGACCGCCCAGAAGGGTCAGGAAGTGGCGGAAATCGAGGTCGTCGTTGCGGGTGTGGGCGTCGTCCTCCGCTTCGTTCAGCCAGGGGCAGCTGGTGTAGAGCGTGGTATAGGCCGCCTCGAAGGCGTCCCAGCGCTCTTCAGGCTTGGTTTCAAGCAACTCGCGGGCAAGCCGCCGCTCCAAGGCCCAGTGGCGCTGCACCATTTCGGCGGTCAGCGGATAGGACGGTGAGAGGTGGAACTTCCGCCGGTAGCGCTCGACGAGGGCAACGCCACCCGCGTGGTCGGCGGGCAGGTGATCAAGCGGCAATGTGTCGGCTGTGTTCTGCACGATCGACCTCTCCTTCGGGGGTGCCGGACGCATTCCGGGACTCTAACCGGGAGCGCAAGCGGATGCGCGCACGCGAAGGGGAGGGCTGCCGGAACGATGGGAGGGAGTAGGCGCTCTTGGACGGGCTAACCCTTCGGTCGATCCCGACCATCGGGTTGATCGACGGTGTAGACGGTTGGGCGTGAATCCTCGACGGGGAGGCGACAGTCTCTTCAATCATTGGATGCATACCTTTCAGGTATGGAAACATGATTCAATCGGTTTTGGACGCTGAACATTGCTTCGAACGATAGTCAGTGCCGCAAAGCGCTTAAGCCGCATAGACGCATTGATCGGGGATGTTCGCGTGACGAAAATCGAGCAGATCGAAACCTTCATTCTGGATCTGCCGACCATCCGGCAGCATGTCCTGGCGATGGCGACGATGCGGACGCAATCGGTGGTCATCGTCCGCGTCACCGCCTCCGACGGCGTCGTCGGCTGGGGCGAAGGGGCGACCATCGGCGGACTGAGCTACGGCGAGGAATCGGTCGAGGGGATGGCGCTGGCCATCGACACCTACATGACGCCGCTGCTGGTCGGGCAGGACGCCGACCGGGTCGGCGCGGCCATGGCGCGGGTCGGCGCCTTCGTCCAGGGCAACAACACGGCCAAATGCGCGGTCGAAACCGCGCTCCAGGACGCGGCGGCCCGGCGGCTCGGCGTGCCGCTGGCCCGTCTGTTCGGCGGCCGGGTGCGCGACCGGCTGCCCTGCGCCTGGACGCTGGCGAGCGGGCAATCCGATCTCGACATCGCCGAGGCCGAACGGCTTCTCGACGCCCGCCGCCACGACATCTTCAAGCTGAAGATCGGCAAGCGCGCGCTGGCCGACGACATCGCCCACATCGCCGCGATCAAGCGGGCGTTGGGCGACCGCGCCAGCGTCCGGGTCGACGTCAACCAGGCCTGGAGCGTCACCGACGCCCGGCGCGGGCTGGCGGCGCTGGCCGACGCCGGGGCCGATCTCGTCGAGCAGCCGGTGGCCCGCCAGCATCTGCCGGCGCTCGCCCGCCTGACCCAGGATTTTCCCATCGCCGTGATGGCCGACGAGATCCTGCGCGGCGCCGAGGACGCCTTCCGCGTCGCTGCCGCCGCCGGGGCCGACGTCTTCTCGGTCAAGCTCGCCCAATCCGGCGGCGTCGGTCCGGCGGCCAAGGTCGCCGCCATCGCCGAGGCGGCCGGGATCGGCCTCTATGGCGGCACCATGATCGAGACCGGGTTGGGCACCGCCGCCGCCGCCCAGCTGTTCGCCACGCTGCCGCGGCTGGACTGGGGAACCGAGCTGTTCGGCCCCCTGCTGTTCATCGACGATGTCCTCGCCACGCCGCTGCGCTACGAGGAGTTCGCCCTGGTCGTGCCGGACGGGCCGGGCATCGGCGTCGACATCGACCCCGACCGGCTGGACGCCCTGCGCCGCGACCGCCCGCGCAGCCATCACACGACCCGAGCCATCCCCCCAGCGGCCATCACCTGAGCGGCCATCCCCCCAGCGGCCATTTCCCAAGCCGGAGAGTGACCCATGCTGTTCCATGTGACGATGACCGTGCGCCTGCCCGCCGACATGCCGGCGGACGCCGCGGCCGATCTGAAGGCGCGCGAGAAGGCCATCGCCGCCGACCTGCAGCGCGGCGGCAAATGGCGCCACCTGTGGCGCGTCGCCGGCGCCTACGCCAACGTCAGCATCTTCGACGTCGCCGACAATGCCGAGCTGCACGACATCCTGACCGGCCTGCCGCTGTTCCCCTACATGGACATCGCGGTGTCGCCGCTGTGCCGCCACCCGTCCTCGGTCCGCGACGGCGACGCCTGACGCCCAGTCTTCAAAAGTCGGCCCCCCCAGCCCCCACGCAATCAACGAACAAGTCCATAGGGAGAACCCCATGCAGGCCAAGGACATCGACGCGCTGCTGGCGCGCTTCACCCAGGTCACGCCGGGCAAGACGTCCAACCCGCGCGTCAAGGCGATCGTCGACCGCATCGTCCGCGATCTCTTCCACACCATGAACGAGTTCGAGGTCACCCCGGACGAGTTCTGGACGGCCTGCAACTATCTGACCGAGCTGGGCAGGAACCAGGAGGCCGGGCTGCTGGCTCCCGGCCTGGGCTTCGAGCATTTCCTCGACCTGCTGGTGGAGGAGCGTGAAAACGCCTCCGGCCTGAACGAACACGGCACCCCGCGCACCATCGAAGGTCCGCTCTATGTGGCCGGCGCCCCGGTGCACCAGGGCAGTGCCCGCGTCGACGACGGGCTGGACGGCGAGGCGGAGCCGCTCTTCATGTCGGGCGTCGTGCGCGATGCCTCGGGCAAGCCGATCCCCAACGCGGTGGTCGAGGTCTGGCACGCCAATTCCAAGGGCAACTATTCGATCTTCGACAGCGCGCAGACGCCCTTCAACAACCGCGGCACCATCCGGACCGGCGCCGACGGCCGCTATTCCTTCCAGTCGATTATGCCGTCGGGCTATGCCTGCCCGCCGGGCAGCAGCACGCTGCAACTGCTGGACCTGCTGGGCCGCCACGGCGCGCGTCCCGCGCACATCCACTTCTTCGTCAGCGCCCCCGGCTACCGCAAGCTGACGACGCAGATCAACATCAAGGGCGATCCCCTGATCGACGACGATTTCGCCTTCGCCACCCGCGACGGTCTGGTGCCCGATATCCGCCGCATCGACGATCCGGCGGCGATGGAAGCCCGCGGCGTGACGTGTCCCTTCGCCGAGATCGGCTTCGACTTCCGTCTGGTCGAGGCCCGCGACGGCCTGCCGGCCGACGTGGTGGAGCGCGCGCGCGTCTCCGCCTGAGCGGTTCCGGTGCAGCGCGCCGGGTCAAGGAATACCCCCGCCAGCCTTGGCGGGGGCGTTCCCGTTTCGGCGGCCGGCGTCCGGCGTCCGGTACAAGATTTGCTTAGAGTCCGTATCGTTGCGAGGATTGTCCACAGCCAGGAGGATGCGCCGCCATGGACATGACTGCCGCCTTGTTTTCCTCGAATGGGCCGTCCCTCGACGCCTCGGCGCTTCGGCTGTGCCGCATCTTCGAGACGCCGGATCTCGACGACGCCCGCGAGCGGATTTCCAAGGTGATGCAGCCGCACAGCCTGATGGCCTGCGGACGGTCGAACGGCCAGCCCTCGCACATGGATTTCATGGCGATGAAGGGCATGGGGATCGGGACGATCAAGTTCGGTCAGGCGTCCATCGCCGTCCCGCCGCTGGACGACTATTATCTCGCCATCCTCTGCGTCAGCGGCGGCGCCGAAATCCGCATCGAGCGCGACACCTTCACCGTGGACCGTTTTAACGGCGTGCTCTGTTCGCCGGGAAGCCCAATCGCTGGGCAGTTTTCGCCCGATTGCGAGCAGCTTGTGCTCAAGATTGCGCGCACGCGGCTGGCGGCCTTCAACGGGCCACGTCCGGTGCGGCTGGCGGCAAGGCTGGATCTGCGCAGCCCCCGGCTGACGCCGCTGCTGGTGGCGCTGGGCGGCGTGATCGGCGACCCGGCCACCGTGCGGCTGATCCGCGACGACGCGCTGGTCGCCGCGGAGTATGAGCAGCTTTTCCTGCGGCTTCTGCTGGCCGGCCAGGACTGCGTCGAGACGGACGACCGGCCGCAGGGTCCGCGGCCGGTGTCCGTCCATCGCGCCATCGCCTATCTGCGGGAGAATTCCGCCGCCGCAATCACGCTGGCCGACATCGCCCAGGCGGCCGGCGTCCCGGAGCGTACGCTGCACGACGCCTTCAAGCGGTTCGAGGGCGTCAGCCCGCTGCGCTATCTGCGCAACCTGCGCCTCGACGATGTCCATGCCCGGCTGCGCGGCGGCGGCGAGGACGCCAGCGTGACCGTCCTCGCGCTGAATGCCGGCTTCACCCATCTGAGCCGTTTCGCCCAGGACTACGCCGAGCGCTTCGGCGAGCGCCCGTCCGACACCCTCCGCCGCGGAGGCGCCTGACGGCGGACGCTCTCCCCCGACGCCTCAGATGTGCAGGTAGGTTTCCTGGATCTCCGTCGCCCGGCCCAGCTCCGCGCTGGTGCCGCTCCACACCGTGCGGCCCTTCTCGATCACCGCGCAGGCGTCGGCGAGGCGCAGCACCGCCGACAGGTTCTTGTCGACCAGCAGGATGGACTGGCCCTCGCGCTTCAGCGTCTCCAGCACCGCCCAGATCTCGGCGCGGATCACCGGGGCCAGCCCTTCGGTCGCTTCGTCCAGGATCAGCAGGCGCGGGTTGGTCATCAGCGCCCGGCCGATCGCCAGCATCTGCTGCTCGCCGCCCGACAGGCGGTTTCCCAGGTTGCGGCGGCGTTCGCGCAAGCGGGGGAACAGCTTCCACACCGCCTCCAGCGTCCAGCGCGCCGGCCCCTCTCCACGGGCGGCGGCGGTGGCGACGAGGTTTTCCTCCACGGTCAGGGTCGGGAAGATCTGGCGGCCTTCCGGGACCAGCCCCACCCCCAGCCGCGCCACCCGGTGCGGCGGCATCCGGTCGATGCCCCGGCCGTTGAAGTTGACGCCGCCGCCCCAGCGCGGGATCAGCCCCATCACGGCGGAGATGGTCGTGGTCTTGCCCATGCCGTTGCGCCCCATCAGGGCCAGCACCTGCCCGGCCTCGATGGAGAGCGACACGTCGAACAGCACCTGGCTCTGGCCGTAGCCCGCCGTGAGATTGTCGATCTTCAGCATCACGCCAGCGCGTCCTCTCCAAGATAGGCGGTGCGGACCTCCGGATGGTCGCGGATCTCGTCCACCGTCCCGGTGACGATGACGCGGCCATAGACCAGGACGGAGATGCGGTCGGCCAGGGCGAACACCGCCTGCATGTCATGCTCGACCAGCAGGATGCCGTAGCGGCTGCGCAGTTCGCGCAGGATGCCGATCAGCCGCTCGGTCTCCTCCGGCCCGGCGCCCGCCAGCGGCTCGTCGAGCAGCAGCAGGCGGGGGTTCATCGCGATGGCGATGGCGAGTTCGAGCTGGCGCTTCTCGCCATGCGACAGGGCGGCGGCGCCGCGGTCGGCGACCCGGCCCAGCCCGACGGTGTCGAGCGCCGCCCGCGCCTCTTCGTTCAGCGCCTTCTCGTTCGCGACCGGGCGCAGGAAGCGGAAGGAGGAGCCGCTGCGCGCCTGCACTGCCAGCGCGACGTTCTCCAGCGCGGTGAAGCCCGGCACGATGCTGGTGATCTGGAAGCTGCGGGCCAGCCCCAGCCGGGCGCGGCGCTCGAACGGCAGGGCGGTCACGTCCTGGCCGGCGAAGCGGATGGTGCCGCGGTCCGGGCGCAGCGTGCCGCTGATCTGGTGGATCAGCGTGGTCTTGCCCGCCCCGTTCGGGCCGATGATTGCATGGATCTCCCCCGGCAGGACGGTCAGCGACACGTCGGAGGTCACGGTCAGCGCACCGAAATTCTTGCTCAGGCCGCGCAGTTCCAGCAACGGATCAGGCATCGGCGTTCCTCCGCTTGGGCGAGGCGAACCGGATGGCGGCGCGCAGGCGCAGCGGCGCGCCGACCAGCCCGTCCGGCAGGAACAGCACCGACAGCACCAGCAGCGGCCCGAACACCAGCCGCCAGTACACCATCAGGTGCGACAGCGATTCCTCCAGCAGCACGATGGCCAGCGCCCCCAGGATCGCGCCGCCGATCTGGCCGACGCCGCCGAGGATGACCATGAACAGCAGCTCCCCCGACCGGGTCCAGGACAGCAGGGCGGGCGACACGAACTCCGTCGCATTCGCCAGCAGGGCGCCGGCCAGCCCGCCGACCGCCCCCGCCATCACATAGGCGACCAGACGGTAGGGATAGGGCTGGAACCCCACCGCCAGCGCCCGCTGCGGATTCTCCCGCGCCGCCCGCAGCACCCGGCCGAACCGGCTGCCCAGCAACAGGTTGCCGCCCACCCACACCAGGGCCAGCAGGCCCAGGCACAGGAAATGGAAGGTCAGGCGGTTGTCCAGGATCCGGGTCCCCAGCCATTCGGTGCGGGCGTAGAGCGTATAGCCGTCGTCGCCGCCCAGGCTGGAGAAGGAGGAGGTGGTGAAGAAGGCCATCTGCCCGAAAGCCAGCGTGATCATGATGAAATGCACGCCGCTGGTGCGCAGCGACACCGCTCCCGTCACGAGCGCATAGGCCGCCGCCGCAGCGATGGCGGCGGGGAAGACGATCAGCCCCTCGCTGACCCCGGCGGCGTCGAAGGCGACCACCGTATAGGCGCCGATCCCCATCGTCGCGGCATGGCCCAGGCTGACCAGCCCGGCGCCGCCGACCAGAAGCGAGAGGCTGACCGCCGCCATGCCGAGGATCATCGCGCGGGCCAGCAGGCTGAGCGCGAAGCCGTCGCCGAAACCGAGGAAGGGGGCCGCCGCCAGCGCCAGCAGCGTGGCCAGGGCAAGCGCGTGTTTGCGGAACGGTGCGGTCATGCCGCGCGTCCTCCCGGGAAAAGCCCGGCCGGGCGGAAGAACAGGATGGCGGCCATGACGATGTAGACCAGCATGGAGGCCAGCGCCGCCCCGGTCTGCCGGGCCGACGACGGGTCGAGAACCAGCCGCAGCAGGTCGGGCAGCATCGCCCGCCCCACACTGTCGAGCAGCCCGACCAGCAATGCTGCGATGAAGGCGCCGCGGATGGAGCCGACGCCGCCGATGACGATGACCACGAAGCAGAGGATCAGCACGGTGTCGCCCATGCCCGGCGCCACCGGGAAGATCGGGCTGGCCAGCGCCCCGGCGAAGCCCGCCAGCATGGCGCCGAAGGCGAAGACGACGGTAAACAGCCGGCGGATGTCCACCCCCAGCGCCGACACCATGGCGGGATGGGTCGCCCCCGCCCGCACCAGCATGCCGGCCCGCGTCCGCTCCACCAGGAACCACAGCAGCAGCGGCACGACGATGCCGACGCCGATGATGACCAGCCGGTAGGTCGGGTAGATCAGTCCGGCCACGATCTCCACCCCGCCCATCGGACCGCCGGTCAGCCCCGACGGCTCCAGCACGGTCTGCGGGGCGCTGCCCCACAGCGCCCGCGTCGCCTCCTCCACCGTCAGGATCACCCCGAAGGTGGCGAGCACCTGGCTCAGATGGTCGCGGCGGTAGAGATGGCGGAACACCAGCCATTCCAGCGCCAGCCCGACCAGCAGCGCCACCGGCATCGCCAGCAGCGCCCCCAGCCAGAAGCTGCCGGTCCACACCCCCAGCGTGGCGGCGACATAGGCCCCCAGCATGTATTGGACGCCATGGGCCAGATTGATCAGGTCCATGACGCCGAACACCAGACTGAGTCCGGCCGCCACCAGGAACAACAGCACCCCGAATTGCAGGCCGTTCAGGGCCTGCACCAGAAGCATGGACATCGCGAAAGCCCCCCGTCAGCCCGTCCCGCCCGTCACCCCATCTTGCAGGAGGTGGCGTAGCCGTCGGCGTCGGCGCTCAGCACCTTGCGCAGGGTTTCCGTCTGGAACTTGCCATCGGCGCGCTTGGCGACCTTGCACAGCCAGAAATCCTGGATCGGGAAATGGTTGGCCCCCAGCCGCAGCGCGCCGCGCACCGACGGGAAGTCGCCGGCCTCCAGCGCCGTGCGCAGCGCCGCCTTGTCGGCGACGTCGCCCTTGGTCCGGCGGATCGCCGCGTCCAGCATGTGGGCGGCGTCATAGGCGTGGGCGGCGAAATTCGACGGGACATAGCCGTAGGCGGCCTCGAACTCCTGCACGAAGCGGCGGCTCTGCGGGTTGTCGAAATTGGGCGCCCAGGTCGCGGCGGTGTAGAAGTCGAGCGCCGCCTCGCCCTGGGCCGGCAGGGTCGATTCGTCGACGGTGAAGGTGGACAGGAAGGGGATGTTGGCCAGCCCGGCCTGCCGGTACTGCCGCACCAGATTGACGCCGAGCGCACCCGGCATGAAGGTGAAGATGGCGTCCGGCTTGGCGGCGGCGATCTTGGTGACCTCGGTCGAGAAGTCGAGCTGGCTCAGCGGCACATAGATTTCGTCGACCACCTCGCCCTTGTAGCGGCTGCGGAAGCCGGCCACCGCGTCCTTGCCGGCCTGATAGTTCGGCACCAGGATGAAGACGCGCTTGTAGCCCAGATCCTGGGCCGCCTGCCCCATCGTCGCGTGCGGTTGGTCGTTCTGGTAGGCGCTGCTGAACAGGAAGGGGCTGCATCCCTTGCCGGCGAGGGTGGAGGGGCCGGCGTTGGCGGTTATCAGGAAGGTGTTGCTCTCCGTCACCGGGCGGACAATGGCCTGCAGCATGTTGCTGAACACGACGCCGACCACGAAATCGACCTTGTCGCGCTCCAGCGCGGCGCGGACCTTGGACACCGCCACGTCGGGCTTCAGCTCGTCGTCGATCACCAGCGTCTCGACCGCCCGGCCGCCGAGCTGGTTGTCGAGGCGCTTTACCCCCGCCAGCCAGCCGTCGCGCAGATGCGTGCCCAGCGCCGCCCCCGGACCCGACAGCGTGCCGACGAAGGCCACCTTCACCGCCTGGGTCTGCGCCCGCGCGAAGGTGAAGCCGCCGGTGGCGGCGAGGGTTGCCGTTGCGGCGGTCGTGGTGAGAAAGCTGCGACGGTTCATTGGTGAATTTCCCTGTTCTTGATGTGTTGCAAGCATACCCTCGCAGTCCGGCTTTTGGCATCCGTGTCTCTGCGGTGCACCGGTTGTCCGTGGCGGGGGTCGAACTGTCCAGATCCGAAATTCGGTTCCTTGAAACCGGGGCCGGACGTCTGGAGAAACGCGTCAGTCCATTCCAACGTTCGGGCGGCTGGGCAGCCGCTGGACCGGCGTGGCGCTGTCCGTCCAGGCGTCCGGCAGCGGCGCGCGGCCGTCCTCCAGCAGCTTGCGCAGCACCCGCAGGTCGCGGGCGGCGTTGACCGCCACCGCGCCGGCGACGATGCCTGTGTCGTCCAGCATCAGCCAGCAGCCGCTGCCGGCCTCCGGCGTGCCGCGGGCGACCGCGCGGGTGCCGAGGCCCGGCAGCCCCAGCATCTGCACGGTCACGCCATACTGGTCGGACCAGAACCACGGGATGTCGGCATAGACCGCGGTCCCGCCCGTCGCCGCCTTGGCGGCGATGATGGCCTGGTTCTGGGCGTTGGCCCAGGATTCCAGCCGCAGCGACGCCCCGGCGAAGGCGTTGGGATGGCGGGCGACGTCGCCGGCGGCGAAAATCCGCGGGTCGGAGGTCCGCCCCTGGGCATCGACGAGGATGCCGTCGTCCAGCGCCAGACCCATCGCCGCCGCCAGCCCGACCTCCGGTTCGATGCCGATGCCGAGCAGCAGATGGTCGGCCTCCAGCCTGCCGCCGCCGGCCAGGGTGACGGCGATGCCGTCGGCCGTGCCGGTGACGCCGGCAACGCCGGTCCCGGTCAGCACGCGCACGCCGTTGGCTTCATGCAGGGCGTGCAGCCAGCCGGAGACCACCGGCGGCATGGTGCGGGCGCACAGCCGGGGGGCCGCCTCCACCACCGTCACCGCGACCCCGAGGGCACGGGCGGTCGCCGCCACCTCCAGCCCGATCCAGCCGCCGCCCAGCACCAGCAGATGCTTCGCTCCGCCCAGCGCGCCGCGCAGCCGTTCGGACTCCGTCAGCGTGCGCAGGGTGTGGACCCGCTCCGCCGGCACGGTGTCCAGGCCGGGCAACCGCCGCGCCCGCCCGCCGGTCGCCAGGAACAGCGTGTCGTAGGCGACGCTTCGGCCGCCGGCGGTGGTGACGACCCGCGCCACCCGGTCCACCGCCGTCACGCGCTGGCCGAGCCAGCATTCGATGCCGGCCTCCCCGGCCTGCGCCGCGCCCAGCAGCGTGATCGCCTCGACGCTGCCGGTCCCGCGCAGGAACTCCTTCGACAGGGCCGGCCGCTCATAGGGCCAGTGCGGCTCCTCGCCGATCAGTACCAGCCGCCCGGCGAAGCCCTCGGCCCGCAGGGTACGGGCGATCCAGGCGGCGGCCTGACCGCCGCCGACCACCACATAGGTCGCTTCGCTTTCCGGCATCGCGGTCAAGGGCACCTCCTCCTCAGCGGTTGAGGGCGATCTCGATCCGGTCGCCGACCACCCGCACGGGATAGCTGCGCACCGGCTCGGTGATCGGGGCGGAGCAGGGGGCGCCGCTGCGGATGTCGACCAGCCCCTGGTGCAGCGGGCATTCGACACAGCCGTTTTCGACGAAGCCGTCGGACAGCCGGGCCGCCCCGTGGGAGCAGAGGTCGTGCAGGGCGAAGAAGGCGCCCTCCTGCCGGAACAGGGCGACCGGCACGCCGGCGATGCTGAGCCCCATCACCTCGTCGTCGCTGAGCGCGTCGGCGGCGGCGGCATCGTGCCATTCGGTCATGGTCGGTTTTCCCTCCGCTGTCAGATCGGGTAGGCCAGCAGGGTCTGCACCCGGCTGGTGTCGTAGATGCAGCGCTTGGCCTTGAAGCGCAGCCCGTCGGCGGTTCGCACGACATGGTCGAGGTAGCGCCCGGCCTGGAAGACCGTCGATTCCCCGGCCGCCGAGGTGTTGATCACCACATAGCTGGTCTGGCAGAGATAGCCGTCCGCCCCGTCGCTCTTCCATTCCAGGCCGGACAGGCAATGGCGGTAGATCGGCTGTTCGAAGATGTTGGCGTTGCGCATCGCCACCACGCGGTCGCGCAGCATGCGGGCGTTGTCGCAATGCATGATCGGCGCCGGCAGCCCCAGATCCTCGTTCTCCTTCGAGAGGATCTGGTACAGGCAATCCTCGGTGAACAGCGTCGGCCATTCCTCCATCCGGTCGTTGTCGATGATGGAGACGTAGCGGTCCTGGAGCGCGCTCAACTCCAGGCGGATCATCAGGTCGTTCATGCCGGTCACTCCGCCGCGACGCTGGGCGTCTCGAAGCCCATCAGGGTCTGATAGCCGACCCAGAAGCGGCGGATCAGGTTCTCGGTGATCAGGGTGTTCTGCTCGTCCGGAGCGCCGCGCGCCATTTCGATGACCGAGGTCTTGTCGCCGTCGCGCACCGTGCCGCGCTGCACCAGCTCGGTCGCCTCGGTGTCCTCCATCGAGATATAGCCGGCCGGGCCGACCAGATTGGCCTGCTTGATGCGCAGCGCCCGCAGCTCCGGCGTGTCGTCCTCATAGCCGAAGAAGTGGAAGACCAGCTCGAAATGGTCCGGCCCCTTGGGCAGAAGCTGGCGGGCGACCAGCGTGTTGTGGATCTGCTGGATCACCAGCTGCGGGAAGATCGGCTGGATGTGGTTGGTGGTGATCTCGTCGAATTCCGGCTCCAGCGCCAGGAGCGACTCGTCCTCCAGATGGAAGCCCTCGTCGTAGGAGCGGATCTTCTGCGCCTTGTAGTCGGCCGAGTTCACGTCCTCTTCGCTCTTCGACACATAGATGATGCTGTGCAGCCCGTGGGTGGCGTCGGGGATGCAACGCGCCTTCATGCCGACGCGGAAGATGTTGAAGGTGGTGTGGAACAGGTGCAGCAGGCTGGCGTGGTAGGGGTCCTTGACGTTCTCGAAATACAGCTTCCAATTGCTGTCCGAATATTGCCGGGTACAGCCGAGATAGACCACCGGTTTGGCGAAGATGCGGTCGACGAAGGGGCGCATCTCCGGCCCGATGTAATCGGCCAGCGGGCCGACCGTGTCGCTGAAGGTGGCGAAGACCAGCCCGCGATAGCTCTCGACCCGGAGTTGATGCAGGTTGTGCTTGGCCGGATCGAAATCCTTCGGCATTCCGGTGGCGCCCTTCTGGCCGCGCCGGAAGGGAACACCCTGCAGGTTGCCCGCCGCGCCGAAGCTCCACTGGTGATAGACGCAGCTGTGCGACAGCGCGTTGCCGCGGGCCTTGCGGCAGACCATGGCACCGCGGTGGGCACAGCGGTTGACCCAGGCGGCCAGCGTCCCGTCCTCGGTCCGCGTCATCACCACCGGCGTGCCGCCGACGAAGGTGCTCTTGTAGTCGCCGGGCTTGGGGATTTCCGCTTCGAGACCCAGGAAGTTCCAGGTCGGGCCGCGATAGATGCGCTCCTGTTCCCGCGCATAGATCTCTTCGGAACTGAACACCGTGTAGGGCACACGGGACCCGTCGGGATTTGGGAATACGGCAAGCCGGCTGTCGGCGCTTGATCCAGTCATCGGGCTTTTCCTTTGGCCATGGGGTCAACCGACCCTCCAGACCGGAAAAGCTTGGCAGATGACCGGCAGGCCGCTCTATCCGCTCAGCGCATGCGGGTTCCGCCACTATCCGGAAAACGCAACAATCGGAAGATCAAAATCCACATTCGTTTTGGCGTTATAGGCGGTGCCAAAATAAAGCGCAGAGTATGCTTCGGATTTGACCAAGTCGCCGCGATGCGGAGCCGTTACCTTGCAGAAACGGCATTTGGTTTCACTCCGTCACCATGGCGAGAAGGGCGGCCGTCGCCTCGTTGTCGTCGCCGGCCCGCGTGCTGACGATGATCGGCGAGGTGATCCCCGCTTCGACGATCGGCCGGTAGATCAGGTCGCCGCGGGACCCGGAGGCGGAGTCCGGCACCAGACACAGCCCGACGCCGCAGGCGACCAGCCCCAGCGCGGTCTGGAGTTCCCCCGCCTCCACCACGGCGTTGGGCAGCAGGCCGCGGTCGCGGAACAGCGCCAGCACCTGATCGGCATAGCTCGGCCGCGGCTTGCGGGGATAAACCAGCAGCGTTTCCCCGACCAATGCTGCCAGCGGCACCGGCCCGCCCTCGGCCGCCAACGGGGAGTCGCCGGAAACCGCCACCACCAGCGGTTCGTCGCGCAAGACCCGCTGGATGATGCCGGGTTCCTGGAAGGACAGCCGGCCGAAGCCGATGGCGATGCGGTGGTCGCGCAGAGCCGGCAGTTGTTCCAGCGTCGTCATTTCGATCAGCCGGACGTCGAGGTCGGGGCGCGACGCCCGGAAGCGGCGCAGCACGCCGGGAAGCGATCCGTAGAGGATCGAGCCGACCAGCCCGATGGGATAGGCGGTGCGGCGCGAGCCGCCCAGCGCCCGCAGGCTCCAGTGGATGTCGTCGACCCGGTCCAGCACCTGGATGGCGTGCTCGTAGAGCAGGCGCCCGGCCTCGGTCAGTTCGAGCGGGCGCGATCCTCGCACCAGAAGCTCCGTCCCCAGCTCCTCTTCGAGCTGGCGGATCTGCCGGCTGAGCGGGGGCTGCGCGATGTGCAGCCGCTCCGCCGCGCGGGTGAAGCTGCGTTCCGCCGCGACCATCTGGAAATAGCGCAGGTGCCGCAGTTCCATGTCACCGAAGTCCCGTCGCCGGTCAGGGGAAAGCCGTCTTGCCGCTCTTGATGCCCGACCGGAGATGGGATGGCAACTCCGCGCCTGTCCCTCAGCCCGACCGCACCTTGCCGGTGCGGGCCTTCTCCCGCAGCGTGTCGACCACCGCGGTGTAGAGCGGCAGCGGCCGGGAGTTCTCGTCGTAGGGGGAGGGGTGGGGGCGCAGGTCCGGATGCTCCCGCGCGATGAAATTCAGGTCGGAGCGCAGGTGCCACCAGCACAGCTCCTCCACCCGCGCGTTGTCCAGCATGTCGGCCAGATACTGGCGGGCCAGCTGGGCCATCGCCCGGTCCTTCTCCGCCCGCGACCAGGAGCGGGGCAGGCGGGTCTCGTCGACGTCCATCTCCGTCAGATGGACCGACAGGCCCAGCTTGTCGACCGCGCGCAGGAATTTGCGCATGCCGGCACTGTCATAGGGTTTGCCGCCGATCAGATGGCTCTGCAGCCCGAGGCCGTGAATCGGCACGCCGCGCTTCACCGCTCCGGTCAGCCAGTCGAGCAGATAGGCGCGCTTGCGCTGCTGCCAGCCCTCGTCGATCTCGATGCCGAATTCATTCAGCACCAGCTTTGCCTTGGGGAAGGACTTGTGCACATGGTGGAAGAAGGGGTCGAGCCACTCCGGCCCCTTCTCCGCGCCGCCTGCCGCCACCCACCACATGCCGCGGCGGAAGCCGTAGCGGTCCTGCTCCTGCGGGTGGCTCCCCACCGTTTCCCAGAAGAAGACCTCGTTGGCGACGTCGATGCGATAGAAGATGTCGCCGTAGCGCTGCCGGACCGCCTCCACCACGCCGGTGAAGCGCGGCCAGACATTGTCGCTGCCCAACGTGCCCTCGGGCGAGAAATAGGCGCTTTCGGAAATGCCCAGCTCCGCCTGCCGCTCTGCCGGGAGCTTCATGTAGGGCGGCATGCCCATATGCTGCCAGATGATGGTGTGCCAGTTCGGCGTCGCGCCGATGCGGCGTGCCAGGTCCACCGCCGCATCGAAACGGCGCCAGTCGAAATTCCCTTCAGTGTGCTGGAAGACCCCCCATTTGCCGCCGTTCTCCGGGGTGACGACGTCGCATTCGCGGGCCATCAGCCGGTCGAGCATGGGATCTTCGGGCTCAATGTAATGGTCGCGGGCCGCACCGTGGCGGATGCCGACGGCACGGCAGGCGTCGCGCAGCGTCACCGCCGGCTCGGCCCCATCCGCTGGCGTGGCGGCGGCCTCCGCCGATGTCGGGCCGGTGGCGCCGCGGCAGCTTGCCAGCACCGCGCCGGCGGCGGCGGTCCACAGCAGGTCGCGCCGGGTGGGGCGCCATTTGGGGAAACCGGGTTTCGGACTCTCGATCATGAGGAGGGGCTCTCTTCCTGTCGCGGGTGCCGGTCATGGAGAGACCCCTCCCTCCGGATGCCGCAGCATCCGGAGGGAAAGGGTCCCGGGTCGAAGGAGCTTCAGGTCACCCTACCTGCCGGGCCGCTTACGGCGCGGTCCGCAGGCTGGTGTCGCCGTAATACTTCCGGGTGGCCATGTAGCTGTTGTAGGGACCCTGGTAACCGCGCGAGGCCGCCTTCTTCAGGTTCACGTCGGTCATCACCGCGACGAACTTGGAGTGGTCGATCGGACCCAGGTCGGCGACCGCCTGCAGGTCGCTGGCGGTGGTGTGACCCCAGCGGCTGACGAACAGCACCTTGGAGGCGGCACCGCAGACGATGCGGGCATCGGACACGGCCAGCGCCGGGGCGGTGTCGAACACCACCAGGTCGAAGTGCGGCGACAGGCCGGCCATCAGGTGGATCAGGCCGTCGACGTTGAAGCGGTCAAGCGTCTCCGGCATCAGGCGGCCGGCGGGGATCATCGCATAGGGCGCGTCCTCGCTGGTGTGGACGATCTCATCCAGGGTGGCGGTGCCGGAAACCCAGTCCGACAGGCCCTTCTTGGCCGACAGGTTGAACAGGCCGTCGATGCGCGAGCGGCGGAAGTCGGTGTCGACCACCACCACGCGGCGGCCGGCCTGGGCCGCGACCTGGGCGACGGCGAGGCTCATCGAGGTCTTGCCGTCCTGCGGGCGGGCCGAGGTGACGGCGATGGAGCCGACCGGACCCAGATCCGACAGGTGGTTGCGGAACAGGGCGCGCATCGATTCCGAGAACAGCGAGAACGGATGGTTCTGGAAGATCTGGTCGAGGCGGCCGCGGGTGCCGCGGGTCGAGTGGTGCGGGACGATGTGGACCGTGCCGACGCCCAGGATGCGGCGGACGGCTTCCGGGGTGCGGATGCGGCGCTGGAACAGCTCGATGCCGAAGACGATGAAGACGGCGACGGCGATCGAGGCAACGAAGCCGGCCAGCAGCATCAGGACACGGAACGGACCCGACGGCTCATGCGGGACCTGCGGCGCCGAGACCAGCTTGACGGCGGTCGGGAAGGCGCGGTTGTCCTGCTGGGCCTGCACCTCTTCCAGACGGCCGAGCAGGCTGTCCAGCAGCTGGCGCTTGGCCTGGGCCTCGGCCTCCAGCGTGCGCAGCGGCACCGCTTCCTCGGTCATCGTCTGATAGCCGGATTCCAGCTTGGCGATCATCCCCTTGAGGGCGTTTTCCTGCTCGATGGCGACGTTGGCCGCCTCGCGGACGCCGCCGATCTCATGGCGGACTTCCTGCTGAAGCGAGGAGTTCGCTTCGTTCAGGCGGGCCTGGAGTTCCTGGATGCGCGGGTGCTTCGGACCATACTGGCGCGACAGCTGGGCCAGCTCGGTGGAGATCGAGGCGACGGTGGCGCGCAGCTGGGCCACGACCGGCGAGGCGAGGCTGCCGCCGTTGCCGGCGCTGCGTTCCAGAGTCTGGGCCTGGGCGACGGCGCGGGCGCGGTTGGCGGAGGCTTCGGCCAGGCGCAGGCGGGCCTGCTCCAGCTCGGTGGTGGCCATCAGGCCGTTGGCGCCGTTCTTGACCAGACCGGCCTTGAAGCGGACGGCGTCGACCTTGGTGTCGGCGGCGGCGACTTCCTTGCGCAGGGTGGCGATGCGGTCTTCCAGCCAGGCGACGGCGCTGGTGGACAGGTCGCGGTCCATCTGCTGGCGGGTTTCCATGTAGCGGCGGACGACGGTGTCGACCACCTTCTGGGCGATCTCGGGGTCGCCGGCGGTGTAGCGGACCTGGATGACGCGCGACCGGCCGACGACGCCGACCTCGAGGTTGCGGCGAACCCGGTCGAGCACGCCGTCGATGCTGTCGGCGGCGCGGGTCTCGCGCAGGTGGGTGTCCTTGGTCATGTTGTCGCCATGGGCCAGCACGGCCTGGACGACGCCCGGCAGTTCCGGACCGAAGACGGCATGGGCCTGCTCGCGGGTCCAGGCGGTGGCGCGCTCGACGAAGGGCTTGGTCTCGTCGGCCTGGACCGGCGGGTTGTACTCCTGGTTCGTCGCCAGCTTCAGGTCGGTGACGGCCTGGGACAGCACGGCGGTGGATTTCAGGATCTCGATCTCGCTGAGGATCGCGCCGTCTTCCGGCGTGATCGAGTTCAGCGCCTGGTCCTCGGCGCGGACGACGCGGACCTGCCGGTTGTCGACCAGCAGAAGGGCTTCGGAGGTGTACTTGTCCTTCATCAGTGAGACGGCGAAGGCCGACAGGGCGGTCAGCGCCAGCACGATGAGGATGATCAGCGTCTTGTGCGCCGCCAGCACCCGCAGGATGAAGCGGAAGTCGGGACCCATTGCCGGAGCGGGGCCGTCGAACTCGCGCGGCACATGGTGGCCGACCTGGGTGGGCCACGCCGGAGCCGGCGGGCCGCCATGGCCTCCGTTATTGATCTGGGGAAGATTTTCCACGTCTCAAAGCTCCTTCTGGATGGGCGACCGCCGGATCGCTGACGGGGGGATCCGGGTGGCTGCGGGCGCTGCGGCGCCCGTTTCGCGGGTGCGGAGGGATGCGGCACGACGAAGGCGAAGGGTGCTCCAGGCGAAGCCAAAGGCACCGATGCAATAGCGGCGGAACAGGCGGCGGGGCTCCTGCGCCAGACGGAACGCCCATTCCAGGCCGGAGCGCTGGACGGCTTCCGGGGCGCGCTTGAAGCGGCCCGCCAGGAAATCGACGATGGCGCCGCCGTTGACGATCAGCACCGGATGGTCGAGCGCGCGCTTCAGTTCCGCCGCGACCTGCTCCTGCTTGGGCATGCCCATGGCGAGCAGGATCACGTCGGGGCGGTTGGTCCGCGCGTGGGCGATGTAATGCTCCGTCGGGTGGAAGCCGTGCTGAAGGTCGGCGTAGCGGTGCGGCGTGATCGTCTCCAGCACGACGCGAGCCCGGTCCAGCCACGGGGTGGCGGTGCCGTAGATCGCGACCTTGCGGGGGCTGAGCGACTTCAGGAGCAGGGGGATGAAGTCGGTGCCGTTCATGTTCAGGCCGGCCGGCATTCCCAGCACCGGCATCACCGCCTGCAACCCGATCCCGTCGCGCAGCAGCACGTCCGAGGCGCCGAAGGCGGTCAGTGCCGCGTCCGAATCCATGCAGACGTTCAGCCCATGCGCGTTCAGGAAGGACAGCACCGTCGGACGGTCGACCGCGCCAAGCCGTTCGATCAGGGCCCGGCGCTCGCCGTCGTTCGAAATGCACCGCATGCGCTCGATCAGTTCCAGGACCTCACGAGGGTTCGGCATGCGCATCTCCCAAAAAATTAATCGAAACAGAACGTTGACCGTTTATCGACCGATCTTGCGGCCGATCCGGCGTGGCCTGTCCGCCGGGCGGCTGCGGCTAACCCGTTGGGGTCGGACCACCAAACCTGCGTGGCTCTATGTGGCGGGTCCTCCCCCCTTTTCGCACGGGCGAGATCGGCGAAACGGCGACGGATTCGAATTAGCCCGGGCTTGCTCCGATCGGGGGATTCGGCTTGCCGAATCGACCGGTCAGACCCATAAAGTGAGACCCCGGCCATAAAGAGAGATCCTGGCGCTCTATGGCTGTTGTCTGGGGGGCTGTCCTCCGGGCGCAGGGCGTATCCGCCTTGCCGGACTGGCCTTCCGGCCGATATGCCCGGCCGAAGCGCTCGCATCACGCTTGCATCGCCGGGGCAATCTCAAGAAAAGACGATCATGACCGACGACACTTCCGACACCGCCCACTCCGGCCGCACCCCCGGCACTGCCGATGAATTCGACCGCCGCGCCGCCCTGCGCGCGGTGGCCGCCGTGGTGCGCGGCGACGGGATCGAGGTGGATGCCGACAGCACCCCGGCGCGCTGGTCGGTCGCGGTCAACCACGTCGTCCAGGTCCCCGGCACCGACCGGAAGCAGAAGCTGCGTTTCAAGGTGGCGCTCGGTCCGCTGCCGGACATCGAGGCCGACCTGTGGGGCCTGCTGACCACCGACGAGGGGTTCGGGCGACCTCAGGCCAAGGCGCTGGGCAAGCGAGTCAAGGGGGCCTGCCTGTCCTCCCCCGCCATCGCCAAGGCCAAGGACCGCGTCGACGGCTGGTTCGCCTCGATGGCGCAGCGCGCGGCGGGCTTCGGCGACTCCTGGCGGCCGAAGGGCTTCGCGGACGAATTGGGCCGCGTCGTCGGCTTCGGCGGCCGTATCCCGCGCCTGCAGACCCTGCTCGATGCGATGGAGGAGGCGTTCTCCACCGCCGCCGCCCGGGCCGGCCTGAAGGTACGGCGGGAGCGGCTGGAGGACGCGTCCGGCATGGGCGTCTATCTGGACAGCTTCGCCACCGCCCGCGCGATGATCCGCAAGCTGCGGCTGTTCGTCGGTCCGACCAATTCGGGTAAGACCCATGCCGCCATGGACCGGCTGGCGGAGGTGGAGAGCGGCTGCTATCTCGCTCCCCTGCGTCTGCTGGCGCTGGAAGGGCAGGAGGCGCTGGAGACGCGCGGCCGCCCGTGCAGCCTCGTCACCGGAGAGGAGCGCGACGTGCGGCCGGGGGCCGCCTTCACCTCCTCCACCATCGAGATGGTGAACACCTCCAAGGTGTGGGGTGCCTGCGTCATCGACGAGATCCAGATGATCGGCGATCCCGACCGCGGCTGGGCCTGGACCCAGGCGGTTGCCGGCGTCGCCGCTCCGGAAATCCTGATGACCGGCTCCGCCGACGCCATTCCCTACGTCAAGCGTCTGGCCGACGCGATGGGGGAAGAGCTGGAGGTCGTCGAGTTCACCCGCAAGTCGCCGTTGCGCGTCCAGGAGGAGCGGGTGAAGCTCGAGGAGGTGAAGTCCGGCGACGCGCTGATCGCCTTCTCGCGCAAGGACGTCATGGCCCTGCGCCACGACCTGCTCGGCCGCAACCACAATGTCGCGGTGATCTACGGCGCCCTGTCGCCGGAAGTCCGCCGGGCCGAGGCCCGCCGTTTCCGCGAGGGCACCGCCGATGTGCTGGTGGCGACCGACGCCATCGGCATGGGGTTGAACCTGCCGGTCGCCCGCGTCGTGCTGTCCACCACCCGCAAATATGACGGGCGGGAGGAGCGCGAGCTGAACGCGTCGGAGATCCGCCAGATCGGCGGCCGTGCCGGCCGCTTCGGCCTGCGTGAGGAAGGCCGCGTCGCCGTGCTGGAGGGCGAGAGCATCAATCCGGTGCGGCGGGCGTTGACCTCGCCGCCGGTGCCGCCGGAAGACCCGCGCTCCTGGATCTCGCCCAACCTCAGCCATGTCGAGGCCATCGCGCGGGAACTGGACACCGACAGCCTCGCCAAGGTGCTGCGGACCGCCGGGCAGGAGCTTCTGCGCGCCAACCAGACCTTCCGCATGACCGACCTGGAGCAGCGCATCCAGGCCGCGGCGGCGGTGGACCGCGCCAAGCTGCCGCTGGCGCAACGCGACATGCTGGCGCGCTGCCCGATCGACACCCGCGACCAGAACAACTTGCGCCTTCTCGGCGGCTGGGCTGTCAACCAGGGCAGGGGCATCCCCAACGCCGCCCCCGATGCCGCCGAGCGCTTCCGCCACAGCGTCGGCACCGACGTGGAGTTGGAGAAGGCCGAACGCGCGGTGAAGGAACTGACCGCCTATGCCTGGCTGGCCTACCGCTTCCCCGACGCCTATCCCGAGATGGATTTGTGCCAGGAGCGCCGGGCGCACCTCAACGCCTTCATCGAACGGACGCTGGCCGAACGCTCGCTCGCCCGCGCCTGTCCGGTCTGCGGCGCGCGGCTGAAGGCCAACCACCGCTTCCGGGTCTGCGACAATTGCTATGGCAGCCGCGTCGAGGAACGCCGAGGCGGCCGTCGTGGCGGGCCGGAACGCGGCAATGGCGAGAAGGCGGGCGGCCACCCGCACCATTTCCATCACCCGGCGGGGAAGGACGGCGGCCGTGGTGACGCCGCTCGTAGTGACGCCGGTCGGGGGGGACCTCGCACCGGCCGTGGACCGAAGCGGCGCAGCCCCACTCCTTGAGGGACGAAAGCCCCTTTCCCCGTTCGGGAAAGGGGCTCAGGCCGCCGCGCTGCCGTCCCGATTCGGCCAGCTGATCTCGTCGACCGTGCCGTTTTCGCCCAGGAAATAGCGGCGAAGCGGCGTCAGGTCGGCCCCCAGCTCATAGACCAGCGGGCGGCTGGTGGGGATCTCGAACAGCGGGATGTCCTGGTCGGCGACATCATCCAGATGCTTGACCAGCCCACGCAGGCTGTTGCCGTGGGCCGAGACCAGCACCCGCCCTCCCAGCCGCAGCGCTGGGGCGATCTCGTCCCGCCAGAACGGGACGACGCGGGCGGTGGTGTCCTTCAGGCTTTCGCCGCGCGGGAGATTGGCCTTGGCGATGCCGGCATAGCGACGATCGGTGACGGCGGATCGCGGGTCGTCGGGCTCGACCGGCGGCGGCGGAACATCCCAGCTGCGCCGCCATTGAAACACTTGCTCGGTCCCATGGCGCTCCGCCGTCTCCGCCTTGTTCAATCCCTGCAGCGCACCGTAATGCCGCTCGTTCAGGCGCCAGTGCTTGTGCACCGGCAGCCAAAGACGGTCCATGTCGCGCAGGACGAGGTGTAAGGTTTCGATCGCCCGGCTCAGCACCGACGTGAAGGCGATGTCAACGTCGATGCCGGCTGCCTTGAGAAGTTCGGCCGCCTGATGGGTCTCGGCGATGCCGCGGTCGGTCAGGCCGACATCTGTCCATCCGGTGAAGCGGTCTTCCGCGTTCCACACGCTCTGGCCATGGCGCAGCAGGATCAGTCGGTGCATGGCGGGTCTCCTTCCGAATCCGCCCCATCTTCTCCGGGCGTCTCCATCATGAAACATACCCCCGATCCGCCGGGTTCCCGCGGCAAATCGGCGCATCTTTGGATGGAGCGGGGTGGCGGAACGCCCAATGCGGTTTCATTCCGGTTTCATGATTGCTTCCTGAGACACCAATTATGTCAGTCGCGAAATGGTAACGACATACTCGGACAATAATCGTTCGGTACGGTCAGGCCATTCGAAAACGCCGGGCTCGCCGGCCACAGCGGATGGGAAGCGACGATGACGGAACCGAACACGGGCACGCACACTTCATCCGGCATCGCGGGCCTGCGGGGCGCATCGCCGAACCCTTCCGATTATCGCTCCAGCAACCTGCCAACCTTGCGTACCGAGGCCACGATGCTGCATCATCATGACGTCATCTCCAGAGCCGTCTCGACCGACCGCGAGATCACTCTGGAGGCGCTTCGTGTGTTCACTTATCTGAGCCGGCGGCTCCATTTCGATCGCTCCGTTCCGGTGCTCCAGTCCGAACTGGCTGACGCGCTGGGCATGCAGCGGCCCAATGTGAACCGGGCCATCAAGCTGCTGGAAACCAAGCAGATCCTTCTGCGGGAATCCAAACTGGGGCGCGCGATCACGTTCCGGCTCAATCCGGGACTGGAGGGCGGCCGGGCCTGAGTGTTTGGTCAGGGATGGAATGATCGTCGAGACTCGTGAACTGTTCTTCACCAATTCCGCCCTGAAGAAAGCCCTCGCCTGGTATCAGAAGGCTCCCAACCAGACGGATCTGCCTCTGGGCGTCGTCACCATGGTGACGCCCACGCCGGAAGGCGGTCTGTCGGTTCAAATCCAGCAGAGCGGCGCCTCCAGATCGCGGGAGGTTCTGTTCACGCCCAGCAAGACGCTGGCGCTGCTTCTGCTGTTCTGCCGCCGCCAGAAAGTACCGATCCCCCGCGACGCCGGCAAGGAGATCGAAGCGGCCGACGACGGCCTGATCCTGATCGTGCGCGGTGAAACGCCGACCACGGCGCCGCCTCCCTGATCGCTCCTCCGGATCGTATCGGCCGGCCTGACAATGTTCCGTTCGACGCCCGACCGCCGCGCAGCCTGCGCGTGCGGGCTTTTTGCATTCGTCTATGGCCTTGGCCGCCGCAACTCCGAATTGGGAGGAAATATCAAAGGTGGCGAATGAAGTGATGATTTCGCGCTTGAATTCGTGTTCCTGCTGAGGCTGCGCTCACCCGATGGGCAGGTCTATTATGATGATAGTCATAGTCGCCAAGACCGGTCGCGCTACATTTCTTCGTGTGATATTGTTCCTCTGGCTAATTGAGCTAAGCTATAGTTCCAAACGATCCACCGGAAGGGGGCGTGCAGGTTTATTCGTCGATCGAACATTCGGGAGGGTGGATTTAAGATCTTCCCGATCAGTCTGGATGAGCCTGAACAGAACGACTTTCGAACCCGTTGCCCGCTGCGTTCCGTCACCGCCGAGGATTATCCGCCGATGTCCATCACCCGCTTGTCGTCGCCGCTTTGGAAGGAGCCTCGGCATCCTATGCCGCGGGTCCGACCAATGGCTGCGTGACCGGGCCGATGTCATCGCCTCAGAGGCCGCCATTGCCGACCTCGTCGTCCGCCGTTTTCCGCCAGGTCGCCGGCTCGCCCCGGATGCTGGTGGCTGCCCTGTGTGCGGCGCTGGCGCTGTTGGGAACAGCATCCTGGGCGACGGTTACCGCACTCGATTACCGGGACACGCTCGCACGCTCCGAGCAGGATGTCCGGCAGGTGGCCATCCTCTTGGACAGCCACGCGGAAGGTGTGCTGGAAACCAGCGTCAGCCTGCTGGATCAGGTCGCCGGCCGGATGGACGGACGGGGCTTGGCCTCATGGGCCGAGCGCAGTCTGGCGGAGGCGATGGCGGTGGAGCGCAGCGGCCGTGTGACTCTGCTCGGTGCGGACGGATCGTTGCGATACGGTTCCTCCGTCGCTTTCGCGGAGCCTGAGAGCAGCGATGGCCTGTCGGTGCTGGTTCGCCCCTTACCGCCGGAAGAGGAGCGCGAGGTCCTGCCGGCATTCGGGTATATGGCCGGCCAGCCGGCCATTCTTCTCGCCCGCCGCATCCACACCGCGGCGGGCGTTTTCGACGGCGCGGTCCTGGTTGCGGTGCCGGTAGCGGTCTTGGCCCCGGTGCTGAATGCCTTCGGTGACGGGACGGGACGCTCCGTCGGCCTGTACCGTCCCGACGGCGTCCGCCTTGCAGGACCGGGCGCCTCTTCGCTGGGCGTCCTGCCGCGCCTGGAGCGTGGAACCGTCCGGGTCGATGTGAATTGGATGGGCGGCGGCAGGGCTTCGGTGCTTGGAGTGAAGCGGATGGCCGATCTGCCGATCTTATCGGCGGTGGTGATTCCGCGAACGGCCGTGCTGGACCCCTGGTATGTCCGGATGGAGCGCGGTCTGATGGTGGTGGTCGCCGGTGTTGCCGCGCTCGCCGGCCTGTCGCTGCTGGGGGCCGCCAGCCTGCGGCGGGAAGCGCTGGCCCGGCAGGCACTGACGCAGGCCAACGCCCAGCTTGAGCAGGCCAATGTCCAGCTGGAGGAACGGGTGGAGGAGCGCACAGCCGCCCTCAGCACCCTCAATGTGAAGCTGAGCCGTGCGCTGGAGGAAAAGGAACGGGCCAACCAGGCCAAGGGCCGCTTCCTGTCGGCGGCCAACCATGATTTGCGTCAGCCTTTCCAGGCCTTGCGCCTGTTTCACCACATTCTGATGGAGCGCTTGGCCGGCACGCGCGACCATGGCATCGCCGAGAAGATGGGCGAAGCGCTGGATGCCGGGGAAAAGCTGCTGCATGCCCTTCTGGAAGTGGCGACCCTGGATGCCGGCGTCGTGCGTCCGCAGCTGACCGACGTGCCGGTGTCGGCGGTATTCGAGGAACTGCTGGCCGAATTTCGCGGAATGGCGGCGGAAAGGGGGTTGATGCTGCGTGCGATGCCCACCCGCATGGTGATCCGAACCGACCGCACGCTGCTGACCCGGATGCTGGGCGATCTGGTGCGCAATGCCATCCGCTTTACCGACAATGGCCGGGTCACCATCGGCTGCCGCCGTCAGGCCAGATGGCTGCGCATCGAGGTATGGGATACCGGAACCGGCATTCCCGCCGAGCAACTCGACAATATCTTCGAGGATTTCGTCCAGCTCGGCAATCCGGAGCGCGACCGCCGTCAGGGTCTGGGCCTCGGCCTCGCCAAAGTCCGGCGCAAGGCGGCGCTTCTGGGCCATGCGCTGGAAGTGCGCTCGCTTCAAGGGCGCGGCTCCGTGTTCGCCGTCAATGTGCCGGTGGTCGGAACCGAACGGTTGCCGACCATGGCGCCGGTGCAGGACCCCGATCCCGTGGAGGCCGGAGAGCGGCTGATCCTGGTGGTGGAAGACGATCCGATCCAGCGCGACGCCGTGCGGCTGCTGCTGGAAAGCTGGGACTATCGCGTGATGGTGGCCGCCGAGGGCGAGAGCGCGCTGGCTCTTTTCGGCGGGGCGAAAAGCAGGGCGCCATCGGTAGACTATCCTGCATCCGATATGCCGATTCCCGACATGATCGTCAGCGATTTCCGGCTGCCGGGTCGGCTGACCGGCGTGCAGACCGTGGCGAAGGTGGGCGAGCGGCTGGGGCGTGCGGTGCCGGGATTGATCCTGACCGGTGATACCGCGCCGGAGCGCATCCGGGAGGCCGTGGCCACCGGCTGCCGGTTGCTGCACAAGCCGGTTTCCCCGGAGGATCTCCGCGACGCCATCGCCGCCATCCTTGCGGAACGGCAGGCATCCCGCCCGGCGGATGGCGGCGAACAGGCGTTCGAAAGCGAGTCGGCGGCGTGAGTTAACCCTTTCTGAAGCCGGCCTGCCTTACAGTGGCGCGGGAAAGGGAGTTCATAGGGCCATGGTGCAGAATCGCACGCTCAAGCGTCTCGATCAGGCGCTGCTCGATCAGGCGGTGCGGCGGCACGAAATGTTTCGCAATGCCCGGGTAGGCGGGGCGCGTGCCAACCTGTCCTTCTCGGATCTGTCGGGGCTGGACCTGTCGGGTCGCGATCTCGCCCATGCCGATTTTGTCGGCGCCAGCCTGCGCGGCGCCAACTTGGCTGGGGCGCGGCTGGACTGCGCGTCCTTCTTCGTCTCCGATCTGCGGCAGGCCAATTTCGACGGTGCCAGCCTGATCAAGGCCGACCTGCGAGGCGCCTGCCTGCGTGGAGCGATCCTCGTCGGCGCCAACCTGTTCGAGGCGGATCTGCGCGACGGCTCTCTCGCCGAGAAGGACCGGTCGGGGCATCTGCATATGGTGCAGATCGACTCCACTCCCGCCGAGGCCGACGGCGCCGACTTGTCGGGGGCCAATCTGACCAATGCCCGGATGTCGGGCATCATGGCGATCCACACCGATTTCTCCGACGCGGTGATGCGGGGCTGCAAGCTGGTGCGGGCGACCATGCGCGGCGCCAACTTCACCGGTTCGAACATGGAGGGGGCTGACCTCTCCGGCGCCGACCTGCGCGGTGCGTGCCTGCGCGGTGCGGTGCTGACCGGTGCCATCATGGTGATGACCGACCTGACCGACGCCGACGTGGAAGAGGCATTGACCGACAAGCCGGTCGGCCGCGTGGTGGCGGAACTGGGGCGGTCCCTGGAGGATCTGCTTGCCGATCACATGATCTGGGTCGGCTCGAGCGGGGCGCAGGGCGCGATGCTGGACTTGTCCGGCTTCGACCTGCGCCATGCTCCGTCGCTGGCCCATATGTGCCTGACCATGCTGCGCGCAGCCGGGGCTACCCTCTACGGCCTGGATCTGTCCGGCGTGCAACTGCAGGCGGCCGTGCTGGACAAGGCCGACCTGCGCGGGGCGACGCTTGCGGACGGCGACCTGCGCGGCATCAGCCTGAGGAATGCGAAGCTGAACAACGGCAACCTGCGCAACGTCAACCTACGGCCCCTGGTCTTCGATGAACAGCGCTCCCGCCCCGCCGATCTGTCGGGGGCGAAGCTGCGTTACGCCGACCTCAGCGGGGCCTGCCTGCGGTCGGTCAATCTGGGCAATGCCGACCTGTCCTTCGCCAACCTGCGTGGCTGCGATCTCGCCAGGACCGATCTCACCGGTGCCAAGCTGTTCGGTGCCAAGCTGGAACGTCGTGCCTTGGCCGAGGGGGCCATCCTCGATGGCGTCGCCGGGCTGAAGCTGTAGGTCGGGCTCGACTTGAAGAGTTGGTACGATCGCCGGACCTTGGACCGTCATGCCCGGCGCCAGTGCCTGCTTGCAGGACCGGTGGCGGCGGCGGTACACACGGGAAGGCTGTCCGAAGTGGAAAGGTCCAGAAGATGCCGCAAACGGTGCCGTCCGACCGCGTGACTGCGGCCGCTGCCGCCCTGTCGACCTATCTGGTCGACCGGCAGTTCGGTGCCGAAAAGATCAACCGCTTCGCCGCGCTCTGCGAGGAGACCCGCCGCGCACTGGATCTCGACAGCCGACTGCTGCTGGCGGAAATGCTGGAGCGGACGGCAGAGTCGAACGACACGATCCGGCTGCGTTCGGTCCTGTTCCTGCTGACCGGCGATCTCTATCATTATGAGCGGATTCTCCACTACCTGATCCTGGGCGGCGACAGCGCCGATCCGGCGGCGCTGCACTACACCCACTGGTGCATGTCGCGGCAGCTGTTTCTGGGGGCCGCGAGTGGCGACAAGCTGGCGAGCTTCGTGCCCTGCGACCTGTTCCGCTCCTATACGGCCATGGTTCGCCAGATCGCGCGGCGCTGGGACCTGACGCCGCCGCGAGCCGCTTTGCGCGACGGACCGATCCGCCGTGTCGCGATGGTGACCAACCAGTTCACCAACCAGGGCCATCAGCCGACCCGCGATTGCTTCGATTTCGCCGCCCGCATGCAGGACGAGTTCGGGCTGGACGTCGCCATCATCAACGTCAACGGCCTGCCGAGCCGGGTGGAGAATGTCTTCATCCCGCCGATGGTGGCGGAGGTCGCCGCCGATCTGGAAGGTGTCTTCGCGCTGAAGATGTTCGGCCGGCAGGTCAAGGTCGCGTCCTTTACGGAGCCGGTCTTCGGCAGGGACAAGCTGAGCGTCATCGTGGAAGCCATCGATGGCTACGACCCCGACCTGATCGTCTCCTTCGGCGGCTCCAACATCGTCTCCGATCTGTTCGGCGATTCCGGCGCCCGGCCGGTGGTGGCGTTGCCCACCAGTTCCGGCATCACCCTGTCGCTGGCCCCCATCGTGCTGGGATTCGAGGAGCGCGACCACACGCAGTCGATCCCGACGCTCTATCGCACCCCTTTCGCCCGCCGTTTCCGTCCCTTCACCTTCGGCTACACCCTGCCGCCGTCGAGCGGCGTGCGCGTCGACACCGGTTTCCCGGACGGCACGGTTCTGTTCGCCGTGGTCGGCACCCGCCTGGACCAGGAAGTGACGGGAGAGGTGCTGAGCCTGCTGGACGACATCCTGGATCGCTGTCCCGCCGCCGGTCTGGTCTTCGCCGGTGACGTGCGCGAGCTGCCGGCGCAGCTTGCGCCTTTACGCAACGCAGCGCGCATGCGCTGCCTGGGCCATGTCGCCGACATCCGCGCGCTCTATGCCCGCTGCCACGTCTTCCTCAACCCACCGCGCCAGGGCGGCGGCGGCGGGGCGGCCTTCGCCCTGGCGGAAGAGGTGCCGGTGGTCACCCATGGCTGGGGCGACGGCGCGAGCGTTTCCGGCCCGGAGTTCTGCGTGGGCGACCGTGCCGCCTATCTGGACCGCGCCGTGACGCTCGCCACCGATTCCGCCGCCCGCACCGTGGCCGGCACCGCGGCCAAGGCACGCTTCGCCGCGATCGGCGACCGCAACCGCTGCGTCGAACGGCTGCTCGCCTACGGCGAGGAAGCGCGCTCCCTCCTGCGTGCCGAACGCGCCGGCGCGAATTAACCTTCCTTCACATTTCCGTGAAAGACTGATCCTGTCAGTTCGTATCCGCTGGAAAGCCGTCCCTTGCCGAACGCCATGCCCATCCATCCCAGCCGACCGCCGATGTCCATTGCCGGCCGTCCGATCGGCTTGGACCATCCGCCCTACCTGATCGCGGAAATGTCGGGGAACCACAACGGCGACCTGGGCCGCGCCCTGGCGCTGGTCGAGGCGGCGAAGGAGGCGGGCGCCGATGCGGTCAAGCTGCAGACCTACACCGCCGATACCATCACCATCGCCCATGACGGACCCGGCTTCCGGCTGGAAGGCGGGCTGTGGGGCGGGCGGACCCTGCACGACCTCTATCGCGAGGCGCACACCCCGTGGGATTGGCATGCGCCGCTGTTCCAGCGGGCTCGTTCCCTGGGGCTGACCATCTTCAGCTCCCCCTTCGACGAAACCGCCATCGAATTGCTGGAGGAACTCGACGCCCCGGCCTTCAAGATCGCGTCCTTCGAGCTGATCGATCTGCCCCTGATCCGCCGTGCCGCCCGATCCGGCAAGCCGCTGATCATGTCCACCGGCCTCGCGACGCTGGGCGAGATCGAGGAGGCGGTGGCCGCAGCCGGCGATGTGCCGCTGGCCCTGCTCCATTGCGTCAGCGGCTATCCCACCCCGCCGGAGGACTGCAACCTCCGGACCATCCCGCATCTGGCCGCGTGCTTCGGTGGCGTCACCGCCGGGCTGTCCGACCACAGCCAGGGCATCGCCGTGCCGGTCGCCGCCGCGGCGATGGGTGCCACGGTGATCGAAAAACACTTCACCCTGTCGCGCGCCGACGGAGGGGTCGACAGCGCCTTTTCCCTGGAGCCGGCGGAGTTCAAGGCGATGGCCGACGCCGTCCGCGCGGCGACCGCCGCCATGGGCAGGGTCGATTATGCGGTGAAGCCCAGCGAGGCCGGTGGACGCGACTATCGCCGCTCCCTCTATGTCGTCGCCGATGTGGAGGCGGGACAGCCGCTGACGGCCGCCAATGTCCGCTCCATCCGCCCCGGCTTCGGCATGGCGCCCAAGCATCTGCCGGAGGTGATCGGCCGCCGCGCCGGCCGCCGCCTGAGCCGCGGGGAGCCACTGAACTGGGACATGTTGGCGCCCCTGCGGGAGGAACCGCATGGATGAGCCGCGCATCGTCGCCATCTCGCAGGCCCGTATGACCTCCACCCGGCTGCCGGGCAAGGTGCTGCTGCCGGCCGCCGGCCGGCCGCTGCTGGCACATCACCTGGAACGGCTGTCCCGCACGCCGGGGCTGGATGGGGTGATGCTGGCGACGACGGTGAATGCCACCGACGATCCGGTGGTGGAATGCGCACAGGGACTGGGTTTCGCCGTATTCCGCGGCGACGAGCAGGATGTGCTCGGCCGCTTTGCCGGCGCAGCGGCGCTGGCCGGGGCCGATCTGGTGGTGCGCGTCACCGCGGATTGTCCGCTGATCGACCCGGCCCTGGTCGGCCGTCTGATCGCCGCCTTCCGTGGGGGGCCGCCGCTCGACTATCTGTCGATCGACAGCACCCGCTTCCCGCGCGGCCTGGATGCCGAGATCTTCCCGCGCCGCCTGCTGGACGAGGCTGCGGCCGACGCCGCCGACCCGGCGGAGCGTGAGCATGTCACCCCCTACATCTACAACCGTCCCGACCGCTTCCGGTTGGGATCCCCGCTGGTTCCGGAGACGCCGGTGGATCCGGCCGGCCAGCGCTGGTGCGTCGACGAGCCTGCCGATTACGCATTGGTGCGGCGCATGCTGGAAGCATTGCTGCCGGCCAACCCCGATTTCGGCTGGCAGGATTGTTGCAAACTTCTTCATGATCACCCCGACTGGGTGGACATCAACCGTTCGGTCCGGCAAAAGACGCTGCACTGACGGGACCGGCCTGCCGGACATGCGATCGGGGCTCACCGATCCACCGCCGCGGATCGGCCGCCGCGGTTCGACCAAGGAGAATAGCTTATGGATCGCAAGGAATTCCTTCTCGCCCTCGACGAGATGCTTGAACTGGATCCCGGCACGCTGACTGGCGACGAGACCCTGGAATCCCTGGATGCCTGGGATTCGCTGGCGGTCATCAGCTTCATCGCGCTGGTGGACGAGAAGACCGGCGTGGTGGTCGAAGGCGAGAAGCTGGCGAAGGTCAAGACGGTCGGCGATCTGCTGGCCTTGGCGGGTGCGCCGGTCGCGGCCTGACCGGTGCCCTCACCCGTTTCCAGGCCCGTCTCGGAGGGAAGCCGCCTGCGGTCCGGTGCCGTCGCCGTCGCCGGCGGACAAGCGGCCTACCTGTCGGTCGGCAGCGGCGGGGTGCCCGTCCTGCTTCTGCATGGTTTTGCCGGCGACCGCCTAACCTGGCAGTTCAACCTGTCTGCCCTGTCGGCCCGACGCCGGGCCATCGCCGTCGATCTGCCGGGGCATGGCGGGTCGACGGCCGACGTCGGCAGCGGACGGGTCGCCGACTTCGCCCCCTGGCTGGTCGAGTTCCTCGACGGGCTGGAACTGCCCCGGGTGCATCTGGTCGGTCATTCGATGGGCGGCTATGTCGCGCGCGAACTGGCTGCGCTGGTGCCGGGCCGGGTGGCGAGCCTGACGCTGCTGTCCAGCGCCGGTCTGGGCACGCCCTTCGACCTGGATTTTCTGCGCCGCGCCATCGCGCCAGTCGACGTGGCGGAGGGACGGGCTTGCGCCGAACGGCTGTTCGCCGGCCCGTCGCCGCTGATCCCCCGCTTCGCCGAGGTGCTGCATGCCCAGGGCGGCGACCCGGTCCGCCGGGCCGGGCTGGAGCGGATCATCGAGCGGTCCTTCGCCGCCCATGCCTACGGCGGCCCGCCGGTGGACTGGAGCGCTTACCGGATGCCGATCCAGGTTCTGTGGGGCCGCGCCGACCGCATCATCCCGTTGCCGCCGCCCGACCGGCTGCCCCCGGCTGCTCCGTTCCGCGTCTTCGACAATGCCGGTCACCTGCCGCATATCGAGGCCGCCAGCCCGGTGACCGCAGCCATCCGGACCTTCCTGGACGGTTGCGACGATCCACAGTCCGCTGAATTGACCAGACCATGACCGACAGCATCTTCGCCTTGATCGCCGAGGAACTCGGCCGCATCGCCGCCGACAAGGGGGAGGTGCTGCCACCCCTGACGGCGGGCAGCCGCTTCCTGGACGGGGATTTGCCCATCGACTCGCTCGACCTCGCCACCCTGCTGGTGGTGCTCGAGCAGCGGACCGGCCAGGATCCCTTCCGCGAGGGCTTCCGGCAGTTCGCTACCGTCGGCGAACTGGCGGCACTCTACACCGTCCCCGCATGACGGGCCGCCGCCCCGATTGGATGCATCCCGCCTTCCGCCTGATCGAAGGGGAAGAGTCATTCGGCTGGAAGGAACTTGCCGCATTGCCGGTGCCGGCGGGCGGCATCATCCAGGCCGACCGCCCATCCCGCGTGCTGGCCGCGGTGGCCGCCGCGGAAGCGGCCGGGCAGGGGCTTCTGCTGGCCCGCGGCGTGCCGGACGCCAATGCCCGGGATGCCGATTGCCAACCGGGGCAGGGCTTTTCCGTCACCTTGGAAAGCTCCGGCACCACCGGTACGCCCAAGCGCCTGCGCCATGACTTCGCCCGCCTGCGCGGCCGTCTGCGCGGTGTGGCCGATGAGGGGGCGCGCTGGCTGCTGACCTACGATCCGGGCGCGTTCGCCGGCCTGCAGGTGATGCTGACCGCGGCGGCGGCAGGTGCGCTGCTGGTGGCCGTCCCCAGGGGCAGCGCTGCCGGGGAGCGGCCGGCCGGAGGCCTCGTTGCGGAACTGGCGCAGATGGCGCGGCGCCACGCCGTGACCCATGTCAGCGGAACCCCCAGCTTCTGGCGTGCCTTCCTGATGGCGCTGGGCGAGGCGGAATTGCCGTTGGATGCGGTGACGCTCGGGGGCGAGGCCGCCGACCAACCGCTTCTCGACCGGCTGGCGGAGCGGTTTCCCCGTGCCCGGCTGCGCCACATCTACGCATCGACGGAGGCTGGAGCGCTGTTCGCCGTCGCCGACGGCCGGGCCGGCTTTCCGGCGGCATGGCTGGACGATGCGCCGGACGGGCTGGCCCTGCGCATCGCCGACGGCGTCCTCGAGGTGCGCAGCCCCCGCGCGGCAGCGGATGCGGTCGATCGCCAGGGCTGGCTGTCCACAGGCGACCTCGTGGAGCGCCAAGGCGACCGCTTGCTCTTCGCCGGCCGGCTCGACGGACTGGTCAATGTCGGCGGGGTGAAGGTTTCCCCGGAAGCGGTGGAACGGCGCCTGCTGGCGGTGGACGGGGTTGCGGATGCCGCGGTCGTCGCAGTGCCAAGCCCGATCACCGGCCATCTGCTGACCGCCACCATCGTGCCGATCCCAGGCGCCGACGAAGCCGCCCTCAGGACCGCCCTGCGCGCGGTCTCCGCCGATCTGCCGCCGGCCGCCCGTCCGCGCGCCCTGACCTTCGCCGAGCATATCCCGTTGAGCGCCGCGGGCAAGAAGAGCCGAAAGGGAGCATCATGACCGCAACCGCCGAGGCCCAACCCAGCCGCTCCAACTCAAGTCGCCGCCACGTTATCGTCACCGGAGGCAGCCGCGGCCTCGGGCTTGCCCTGGTGGAGGCGCTGCTGGCCGACGGCTATCGGGTCTCCACCTGCAGCCGCTCCTCGTCGGAGGCTTTGGAACGGCTGAGCAGTCCCGATCTGTTCTGGCATCCCTGCCGCATCGGCAATGGGGACGAGGTGCGCAGCTTCTTCGATGCCGCCGTCGCCTGGGGAGGCGATGCGCCCCTGTGGGGGCTGGTCAACAATGCCGGCATCGCCCGGGAAGGCGTGCTGGCGACCTTTCCGGAGGTCGATGCCGAGGCGGTGATCCAGACCAACCTGACCGGCGCGCTCCAGGCCGCCCGCGCCTTCCTGCGCGCCAAGCTGACGGCGCGGGCAGGGGAGGCCAGGGGTGGCCGCATCGTCAACATCTCCTCCATCATCGGCCAGCGCGGCTATGTCGGGCTGGCGGCCTATTCGGCCTCCAAGGCCGGGCTGGACGGGCTGACTCGGGCGCTGGCGCGCGAGGTCGGCCGACGGGCGATCACCGTCAACTCGGTGGCTCCCGGCTATCTCGATACCGAGATGTCGGGCAGCCTGTCGGACGGCCAGCGCGATCAGATCGTGCGCCGCACGCCGCTGGGGCGGCTCGGCACCGCAGCGGACGTGGTGCCGCTGGTCCGTTTCCTGCTGGGCGACGGCGGCGGCTTCGTCACGGGGCAGACCCTTACGGTGGACGGCGGCATCACCTGCTGAAGCAGCATGTGGACAGGAGAGGCGGAGATGGTGGCCAGCCGGATCGACGGGGTAAGCGTGCGCGGAATCGTCGGCTGCGTGCCGGAAGGGCGCGAGACGGTCGAGGATATCGCCCGCCGCTTCGGCGGGGACATGGCCCACAAGATCGCCGCCGCCACCGGCATCGAGGAGCGGCGGATCGTCGCCGCCGGCCAATGCACCAGCGACCTTGCGGAGGCCGCGGCGCGCCGGCTGCTCGACGGGCTGGGCTGGGAGCCGGGCAGCATCGACCTGCTGGTTCTGGTGACCCAGACCCACGACTACACGCTGCCCGGTACCGCCTCGCTGCTGCACCGGCGGCTCGGGCTGCGCAAGGGGGCGGCGGTGCTCGACGTCACCCATGGCTGTTCGGGCTTCGTCTATGGGCTCTGGACCGTGGCGGGATTGCTGAAGGCGGCGGGGCGGCGGGCGCTGCTGCTGGTCGGCGACACCACTTCGCGGCTGGTCGATCCGGAGGATCGCGCGGTCGCTCCGCTGTTCGGCGATGGAGCCGCGGCGACCGCGCTGGAACTGGACGGTGCAGCCGCACCCATCGCCTTCGACCTCGGCAGCGACGGGGCCGGCGCGCCCTATCTGGCGGCGGATGGGGGGGCGATGCGCCATCCCGAAAGACCGGCCCGCCTGTTCATGGACGGAACCCAGGTCTTCGCCTTCACCCTGCGCGAGGTGCCGGGCAGCGTACGCGCCGCGCTGGAATGCGCCGGCTGGACGACGGAGATGGTCGACCATCTCGTCCTGCATCAGGCCAATGCCCAGATGATCCGGCACCTCGGCCAGAAGCTCGGGATGCCGGCCGACCGAACCGTCGTCGCCCTGCGGGAGATCGGCAACACCAGCTCGGCCTCCATCCCGCTGGCGCTGGTCGGGGAACTGGCGGACCGACTGGCCGCCGGCCCTCGCCGTTTGCTGCTGTCGGGCTTCGGCGTCGGCTGGTCCTGGGGCAGTGCGGCGCTCGCCGTCGGGCCTTTGGCCGTGTGTGAAACGGTCATCCTGCCCGGCAGGAAGTGCCCGGCAGAATCTGCCTCCCCGGCAAGCCCTACCCCTTAAGCGGCAGAATTTGCCGATGGGTAGGCAAAATTTGCCGGGCTCTTTTCTGCCCATCGGTACGGATTACCAAGGAAGCCCGGCAAATTTGAACTGGCCCGCTTCTTGCCTACCCCTTTGGTGGGGGAATTAGTCCCCTTCCGGTTTCCGGCGCTCCCAAAGGGCAGCGCCACCGGACATTGATCCTCCAAAGGAGTGGCCATCATGGCTGGCAACGTTACCCTCTCTTCGTCGATGCGCACCAACCTGCTGCAGCTGCAAAGCACGCAGGAGCAGATCAACAAGAAACAGAACATTCTGTCGACGGGCAACAAGGTCAACACCGCCCTCGACGGCCCGACCGCCTTCTTCTCGGCCAAGGGTCTGAACCAGCGCGCCGGCGACCTGACGTCGCTGAAGGACGCGATGGGCCAGTCGATCAGCACCATCCAGGCCGCCGACAAGGGCCTGACCGCGATCGATTCCATGGTCGACCAGGCCAAGGGCCTGACCACCGCCGCCTACGCCGCGCTGGGCAACGACGCCGCCTCCATCGCCACCCGCAAGTCGCTGTCCTCGCAGTTCAACACCCTGCGCGGGCAAATCGACAAGCTGGCCGCCGACAGCGGCTTCGGCGGCAAGAACCTGATCGCCGGCAACGGCATGAGCATGGACAGCACCAGCGCGTCCCGTGCCGCCGTCAACACCATCACCGGTGTCGACAACGCCCGCGTCACCAATGTGCAATCGGCCGACACCTACTCGATCCGCATCAAGGGCGACGGCTCGATCGAAGGCAAGACCTCCGACATCAACGCCGCCGAGAATGCGCACGGCCTGACCGGCCTGAAGCTGTCGGGCACGATGTCCAGCACTTCGGGCAGCTTCTCCAGCGTCCAGATCGAGGTGCGCGGCGCCAACGGCCGCTCGCGCGACATCATCGTGTCGGACGGCAAGGAAAGCCGCACGACCTCCTATTTCGACAACACGCAGACGACCTCCACCAACCTGCAGCGTGCAGCCACTTCCGGTACGGCTCAGATCTCCACNGTGCAGCCACTTCCGGTACGGCTCAGATCTCCACGGTGAACGTCGGCGGCACCGTCGAGGAAGGCGACATCTTCTCGATCACGGTGGAAGGCCAGACCTTCAGCTACACCGCCACCAAGGCGGACGTCGCCGTCGGCCAGAACGCCGCCACCAACGTCGCGACCCGGCTGCAGGCCTCGATCAGCACAGCCATCACCAGCGGCCGCTTGGCCGGCAAGGACGTCGCCTCCGCCTCGGTCGGCAACAGCGGCACGATCGTCCTGACCGGCAACTCCACCACCGGCGTGGTGCGTGACTTCTCGCTGACCTCCAGCACGACCAACGCGCTGACCAAGAAGATCTCGGAAAGCTTCGCGTCGGGCACCATCGTGTCCTTCACGGTCGACCGCCGTCTGCTGGAAGCGGCGAACAACCAGGGCAACGGCGTCTCGACCATCGAGAAGAAGGTCGACCTGCAGATCCAGGTCACCAACTCCAACGGTGCGCAGGTCACCCGCGACGGTATGAGCGACCAGGGCGACGGCAAGCTGGCAGGCGGCGACCAAGCCTTCGCCTTCGATACCGGTACCGTCCACCTGGACGTCGATGCCAAGAACATCAAGCAGGCGGCCTCGGCCAATTGCTCGGCCAACATCGTCACCAAGCAGATCTCCGACGCCAACTCGTCCAACGACATCACCGTCCAGTTGAACGAGACGAACACCAACTCGATCACGGTGAATGCGGTCAACCTGACCACCAGCGGTCAGGGCCTGAAGCTCGACGAGGCGCAGAACGATTGGACCGACCGCGCCGACATCGACAAGGCGGTCGCCGGTCTCGACAACGCCAAGTCGACGATCCGTTCGGCCTCGCAGTCGCTGTCGACCAACCTGAACATCATCACGACCCGTGAGAACTTCACCAAGGAGTTCAGCGACGTGCTGACGGAAGGCGCCAGCAAGCTGACGCTGGCCGACCAGAACGAGGAAGGCGCCGGGCTGCTGATGCTGCAGACCAGGCAGCAGCTGGGCACCATCGCCCTCTCGCTCGCCAACCAGTCGCAGCAGTCGATCCTGCGTCTGTTCTAAGGCGTAGAGTTCGAACGGCGAGTTCGGGTAGGATCACGCCCGGCGGGCGGCGGCATCAGGCCGCCGCCCGTTTCTTTTATGGGCCGGACCGGGCCGGCAAAGGCCGGACGGCGACGGCCCGCAAGCCCCGGGTTCCTCGCTCATGCCACTCAAGTTCGTGCTTCGTCCCAACGAGAAGGTCATCATCAACGGTGCCGTCATCGGTGCCGGCGACCGTCCGGGCTCATTCTTCCTCTACAACACCGCGAATTTCCTGCGCGGACGCGAGGTGCTGAAGGAAGAGCAGATCGACTGCATCGAGAAGAAGCTCTATTTCGTCATTCAGCTCGTTTACATCTTCCCGGAAGACTCGACGCTGAACCTCCAGCGTTTCGCCTCGATCCTGGAGGAAACGCGCGAAGCGCAGCCCGATGCCGCCAAGACGCTGGACGAGATTGCGCGCCTAGTCGAAGGCCGCAACTACTACCGGGCGCTCAAGCTCTGCCGAAAATTGTTCAAAGGCGGGGATGGCGGTGCCGGCAACGATGGTGACTCGCCATCCGAAGCGCAGGCGCCCGACGACACCCCGATGACCGACCGGATGCCGTGACCGCTGCCGGTCTTTTCGATCCCGCATTGTCGCTGCACCGCGCCGGCCGCTTTGCCGAGGCGTTGGCGCTTTATCGCCGGGTCCTGACGGATGATCCGGCGAACGCCGACGCCCTGCACCTGTCAGCCATGATCGCCTATCAGACCAACCGGACCGCGGAGGCTCTTTCCTGCCTTGGCGCGGCGTTGGCGGTGCAGCCTCGTTTCCCCTCGGCCTACAACAGCCTCGGCAATATCCTGGCCGATCTGGACATGCTGGACGAGTCCCTGGCCGCCTATTCGGTGGCGATCAGGCAGAACGACCGTTATGCCGAGGCGTACGGCAACCGTGCCACCGTGCTCCAGCGCCTCGGCCAATGGGAAGAGGCGGCGCAGGCCTATGCCCGAGCGCTGACCTTAGATCCCGACAACCTCACGGCCCGGTTCAATTACGGGATCCTGCAGCGGGAAATGGGCCAGATCGCGCCTGCCGCCAATGCCTTCTATGCCGTGGTGCAGGCCGATCCGTCCCGTTCCGCCGCCTGGCGGCATCTGGCGATCTGCCTGCGCGGGCTGGGCCATCCGGATGCGGAGGCCTGCCTTTACCGCGCGCTGGAGGCGGCACCGGCCGATGAGGAGCTGTCGCTGGAACTGGGGGCGCTTCTGAACGGCCGGGGCAGCCATGAGACGGCCTGCGATATCCTGGCTCCGGCGGTCGAGGCCCATGCCGGGAATGCGCAATTGCATTTCACCTTCGGCACCGCCCTGCAAGGAACGGGGCGCCTGCGAGAGGCGGCCGTGCAATTCCGCTTGGCCCTGGACCGCGATCCGACGCTGCAGGGCGCCTGCAACAATCTGGGCGTGGCCTTGCTCGAACTCGGGGCGGACGATGCGGCGGCCCCGGTCCTGCGCCGGGCGATGGCGCTCAGTCCCGATGATGCCCTGGTGATCAACAATCATGGCACCTCGCTGGAGGACCGTTACGACCCCGAAGCCGATCTGGAGCGACCGGCGCGGTGGTATCGGCGCGCCCTGCGCCTTCGTCCCGACTACGGGAAGGCCCTGGTCAATCTCGCCGGGACCCACATCGCGAAGCGGCAGACCAATCGGGCCGGGGACCTTTATCGTCGAGCTGCGGCGGCCGACCCCAGGAACGTGGAGGTCTACGCCAATCTCGCCGGCCTTCTGCTCGACCGGGACGACATCGCCGGATCCGAGCGACTGTACCGGCGTGCCCTGACGATCGATGCCGGGAGCCCGGCGGCCTTGACCGGCCACGGCCTCGCCTTGCAGATGCTGGGCCGCACCGATGAGGCGGAAGCGGCCCATCGGCATGCCTTGGCGATCGATGGCCGCAACGCCGAGGCTGCCGGCAATCTCGGCATGATGATCTGGCATTGCCGTCAGGACGATGCGGCTGCCGAGCCCTGGATGGATCTTGCCCTGTCGCTCAACCCGGCGATGGGAACGGCTCACCTCAATCGTGGCATCCTGCGGCTCTGCCGTGGCGATCTGGCCGATGGCTGGGAGGATTATCGCTGGCGCTTCCGGGCCAAGGGCTATGTGAATCGCCGGATCGCCGCACCGCTGTGGCGCGGCGAGGACCCTTCCGGGCGGCGCCTGCTGGTATGGCGCGAGCAGGGGGTGGGCGACGAAATCCTGTTCGCCTCCTGCTATCCCTCGCTGATCGGGCTTGCCGAGCATGTGGTGATCGAATGTGACCGCCGGCTGGTGCCGTTGTTCGCACGATCATTTCCGCAGGCGACCGTCCGTGCGGAGTCGGTCGATGCGGCCGGCGATGAGACGATTCAGCCGCCGGGCGTCGACGCCCATCTGCCGGCCGGCGACCTGCCGGGGTTTCTGCGCGGCAGCCTGCCCGAATTCGACTCCCAAGGCCCCTGGCTGGTGCCGGAGCCGGCGCGGGTGGAGCTTTGGCGGGAACGGCTGGCCGGGCTGGGTCCGGGTCTGCGGGTGGGGATCGGCTGGCGCAGCCAGCTGATGACCGCCGAGCGCAAGGCCGCCTACGTGACGCTGGAGCAGTGGGGGCCGCTGTTTGCCCTTCCCGGCGTCGTGTTCGTCACGCTCCAGTATGGCGACTGCGAAGCCGAGCTTCGGGCGGCGGAGGAGCGCTTCGGCGTGACGATCCACCGCTGGGCCGACCTGAACCTGAAGGATGATTTCGACGGGGCGGCGGCGCTGACCGCCAACCTCGATCTGGTGATCTCGCCGGCGATGTCGGCGGGAGAGCTGGCCGGCGCGCTGGGCGTGCCGGTCTGGCGCTTCGGCACCCGCGACTGGACGCAGCTGGGAACCGGCGTGCGCCCCTGGTTCCCGGCCATGCGCCTGTTCCAGCCCAACCCCGGTGAAGGGCTGGAAGCCGTGGTTTCCCGGATGGCGAAGGAGTTGAAGCGGATGGCGGCTCTCGATTCTTCGGTGCGGCCAGCCGTTCCCAAGACGGTCGCAGAGCCGGACGCCGATGCCGACCGGCTGACGGCGGAGGCCGTGACCCTCTACCGTGCCGGCGATGTGGCGGCAGCGGAGGCGTTGGTGCGGCAGGCGCTCGCTATGGCGTCCGGTCATCCCGTCGCCCTGCATCTGGGCGGCGTGCTGGCGAAGCGGAACGGGTCATTGGACGAAGCGCGGGCGCTGTTGGTCCGTGCCATTGCAGGCGATCCGGTCAATGCCTCCGCCCAAGCCGCCCTATGCGAGGTTCTGCAGGGGCTGGGCCAATTGGATATGGCCGAGCATGTCTCCCGCGCCTGCGTCGCCCTACAGCCTGATGGGGCGGGGCATTGGGTCAACCGGACCGCTTTGTTGCGCCGGATGGGTGATGACGGTGCCGCCCGCCTCGCCATCGCCCGGGCCTTGCGTCTGCGCCATGATTTGGCGCCTGCCCATGGCCATCGCGCCGAACTGGCGACCTCTCCCCGGGATGCGGTGACGGCCCATCGCATCGCGGCCAGCCTGATGCCGGGGGCTGCCGATATCCTCAACAATCTCGGGACTGCTCTCCACAAAGCGGATCGTTTCGCCGAGGCCGAGCGTCTTTTGGATCGTGCGATCCGTTGCGACCCCGGCCTCGCGGTCGCCTGGACCAACCGGGGCAATGCCCTGGACGCGTTGGGCAGGGTCGCGGAGGCGGAGGCGTGCCACCGGGCGTCGATCGATCGTGGCTCGTCATTGGCCGACGCCCACGCCAACCTGGCCCATCTGCTGACGCGGCAGGGTCGCCATGAGGAGGCGTTGGCCGCGTTCGATGCGGCGCTGACCGCCGACCCCAAGCATGCACAGGCCCATTACAACCGCTCGCTCCTCCTGCTGGAGACGGGCACTCTCCGAACCGGCTGGACCGACCATGAATGGCGTTTCGCCACGCAGCAGTTCCGGAATCAGCGCCGCCGGCTGGTCATGCGGGCTTGGCGTGGCGAGAACATCGCCGGGCGCCGTCTGCTGGTGTGGCGTGAACAGGGCGTGGGCGACGAGATCCTGTTCGCCTCCTGTTATGAAGAGGCGATGCGGCGCACCAGACGCCTGGTGATCGAATGCGATCACCGGCTGGTGCCGCTGTTCGCTCGGTCCTTCCCCGATGCCGATGTTCGGCCGGAGAGTGCCGACCCGCGTGACGCCGATGTCCAGGTCGCCGCCGGCAGCCTTCCGCGCCTGCTGCGCACCGACCTGAAGCGTTTCCCCGGACGGTCGTCCTGGCTGGTGCCGGAGCCGGCACGGGTGGAGCTTTGGCGGGAGCGGCTGGCCGGGTTGGGTGCGGGCCTGCGGCTGGGGATCGGCTGGCGCAGCCAGCTGATGACCGCCGAGCGCAAGGCCGCCTATGTGCCGCTGGAGCAGTGGGGGCCGCTGTTCGCCCTTCCCGGCATCGTGTTCGTCACGCTCCAGTATGGCGACTGCGAGGCCGAGCTTCGGGCGGCGGAGGAGCGCTTCGGCGTGACGATCCACCGCTGGGCCGACCTGAACCTGAAGGATGATTTCGACGGGGCGGCGGCGCTGACCGCCAACCTCGATCTGGTGATCTCGCCGGCGATGTCGGCGGGAGAGCTGGCCGGCGCGCTGGGCGTGCCGGTCTGGCGCTTTGGCACCCGTGACTGGACGCAGCTGGGAACCGGCGTGCGCCCCTGGTTCCCGGCCATGCGCCTGTTCCAGCCCAACCCCGGTGAAGAGCTGGAAGCCACGCTCGTTTCAATGGCGAAAGCGTTGCGCGCCTCCGTATCACCGGGGTGGAAAGAAACATCGCCTGTCGGTGCCGGCTCTGACAAAACAACCGAGGACCGGACAGGCGAGGGCGAAATGGCAGATCCGGACCCCGACCCGGATCGATTCCTGGAACAGGCGGTCGCCGCCCACCGCGCCGGTGACGCCCATGCTGCCGCCCTCCTTTATGAACGGGTGCTGGCGCATCGCCCGCGGGATCCGGTGGCCCTCCACCTTGCCGGGCTGCTCGCCCACCAGTCGGGCACATCGGAACAAGGCGAAGCGCGCATCGCCCAAGCGGTCGCCGCAGCCCCGGATTATGCGACGGCGCATATCAGCCTGGGAAACGTCCGTCTGGCCCTCGGGCGGGTGGACCGAGCGGCGGCGAGCTTCCGGAGTGCCCTGACGCTCCAGCCGGGCAACGCTGCGGCGATGACCAACCTCGGCAATGCGCTCGACCTGCTAAGGCGGAGCGAGCCCGCGATACGGCTCCACCGGCGGGCGATCGCCGCCGACCCGACCTTGGCGGAGGCCCATGACAATCTGGGCGCCACGCTCGCCCGCCTGGGCCGCTGGGGCGAGGCCGAGCAAGCACATGGACAGGCACTTCGGCAGGCGCCAGGGCTTGAGGCGGGATGGGTGAACCTGTCATTGGCGCTGCGGCGCCTCGGGCGGCTGGAGGCGGCGGAGCGCGCTGGGCGCCGCGTTCTCGCGCTGGCTCCCGCATTGGCCGACGGAATGGCGAACCGCGGTCGGCTGCTGCGCGAAATGGGGAACGACGCCGAAGCGGGCCTGTGGTACGGACGTGCGCTGATGATGGAGCCCGCCCATGCGGCGGCCGCCTTCAATGGCGGGGTCCTGCATCTGGCCGCCGGCCGGCTGGCACAGGGCTGGGACGGTTACGACCGCCGGTACGATACGCGGGACCTGATGACGGCCGCTCGCCGCCCCGGAGTTCCGCCCTGGGACGGCAGGGACCTGTCGGGCAAGCGCCTGCTGATCTGGCGGGAGCAAGGGATCGGCGACGAGCTGATGTTCGCCCAGCGATTGCCGGAGCTGATCGCCCGGGCCGAACCGGTGGCTGCCCGAATCGTCGTCGAATGCGATCCACGCTTCGTTCCGCTGTTCACCCGCTCCTTTCCCCAAGTGACGGTGCGGTCGGCCCCGATCTCACCGGACGAGCCATCCGCCGGCGTCGACTGTCATGTCGCCCTCGGATCGCTGTCACGCCATCTGGGCACCTCGCTGTCGGCCTTCGCCGCGGTGGAGCCGGCATTGCGGGCTGATCCGGCGGAGGTCGAAGCCTGGTCCCGGCGGCTGGCCGGTTTGGGACAGGGCCTGCGGGTCGGCATTGCATGGCGCAGCGGCCAACTCGATCCGGAGCGTATGCCCGATTACACACGGATCGAGGATTGGCAGCCGGTATTGGCGCTGCCAGGTCTCATTCCGGTCAATCTGCAATATGGCGAGTGCGGGGCGGAATTGACGACGGCCCTCAACGCCTTCGGCCGGGCGCCGCATGCCTTCGCCGACCTCGATCTGCGCAACGATCTCGATGGCACGGCGGCTTTGATATCGGCCCTGGACTTGGTGATCGCACCGGCGACCTCGACTGGCGAATTGGCAGGAGCCTTGGGCGTGCCGGTCTGGCGGCTGGCGCGGATGGGAGACTGGACGGCGCTCGGCACCGGCATTCGGCCCTGGTTTCCGTCGATGCGGCTGTTCCGGACCGGTCCGGACCAGCGGGTGGGCGATCTGTTGCCGGCGGTGGCGGCGGAGCTTTCACGCTTGGGCAGGGTGGCCGATCGGAAAGTTGAGAATCAAAAAGCCGGGTAAGGCGATCCGCCTCAACCCGGCTTTTGACCCCCTGTTCAAGGGTGATGTCTTAAGGTCGATGCTGTGATGGGGGGATTAGTTTATCGTGGCGGTGCGCGTCAGGCGGTCGATTTCTTCTTTGACGTGCAGCTTTTCGAGCTTGAGGCGCTTCACCGCGCTCTCATCCGGCCAGGAGCGCTTTTCCTCGTCGAGGATCGCCCGGTCCAGGCGCATGTGCTTTTCTTGCAGAGACGAAAGGCGAGCTTCAGTGTGCATGAGTCGCTCTCCATAGGATCAGTCCACGTCCCGCCTCAATGTGACGGGCCGGTGACATCAGTGTTCACCGATCCGAAGCGCCGAACAACCCTAATCTTGCGTTTCATGCGATCGATTCATGCGAAAAAATTCCTCAACCGTTCAGATGTATGACAGCAGGTCGCAGGGGTGGGATCTTGAAATCACTTCGCGCAACACCATCCGGAGGTGATCAGACCCTTTGAACCAAATGGTTATGGTTCCGGCGGCAATTTTCCCGCGGCGGGTATGGTGTCGAAAAGAGCCCGACGTGCATCCCTATGGCCGGGCTGAAGCACCAGCGCGCGGCGATACCATCCGGCGGCCTCTTCATCGTGCCCCATTCGATGAAGGATCATGGCCAACCTGACGGCGACCGACGGCACGGTGGGGTCGATGCGGGCCGAACGATGCAGAGCTTCCGCCGCTTCCTCCGTCCTGCCGATCACGTCCAGTGCGGCGCCCCATTGGTGGAGCAGCGCTGGACCTGCACCGAACAGGGCCGCCCGGCCATAGGAGCCCGCCGCCGCCTCGGCATTTCCATTCTCGCGTTCGGCATGGCCGAGGCCTTCCAGCGCCGTGAGCAGGGCAGGGCTCAAGGTCAGGGCGCGGCGAAAGCTTCGAGCCGCGGCTTCTGCCTTTTGAAGCGCACGAAGAATTTTCCCATGGTTGACCGCTGCCTCGGCATCCGCCGAAGCTGACGCCGAGGCCCAGCCCAGCAGCCTGTCGGCCTGCTCCAGCCGCCCGAGTTGGGCGACCAGCAATCCGTGCCGGTGCAGGGCTTCCGCCCATGCCGGCTCGATGACCTGGATGCGGCGGTACAACGCCTCCGCCTCTTCGAAGCCGCCGGTCTGGTGGTGGTCGAATGCCTCGGCAAGCAGGTCGGCCGGCAAGCGGTCCGGCCGGATGCTGTCGGCGGTCATCGGGCCTGTGCCAATGCCGCCAAGGTGCGCACCGCCTGCCGAACGGCAGCGTCGAGCCCTTCGCCGTCCGTTGGCTGGATCAATCGCATCGATGGGAACCAAGGCCGCACGCCCGCCCCCATCTGCGTCCAATCGCGGGTGCCGAGCCGCCAAACCGGAACGCCCAATGCACCGGCCAGCTCACCGACCGCCGTGGCCGGCGAGATGACCAGGTCCAAATTGGCGATCAGGGCGGATACCCCTTCGAAATCATCCTTCAGGTTCAGGTCGTCCCATCGGTGCAGCCGGCGCGTGGGAGTTTCCACCCGGGCCAGTTCGGCAGTGCAGTCTCCATATTGCAGCATGACCACGCTGACACCCGGCAGGTCGAGCAGAGCTCCCCAATCGGCGAGGCCGGTGTAGGCGGCGGCCCGCTGTGCGGTGACGATCTGGCTGCGCCATGCCAGTCCGATCTTCAGGCCGGGCAGGGTGGCAAGGCGATCGCGCCACCGGGCGGTGCGGCCGGGATCGGGCCGCAGATAGGCGGGGCGGCTCGGAAAGCGGTCCATCCGGTCGCGGACCAAGGCCGGCAGTGTGCCCGCCGGCATCTGCAGGTCGCAATCCGGCGGTTCCACCGTCTCCCGCCCGGCGGCGTCCGCTGTTTCCGCCCTCACCGCGACCCAGGGGAAGGAACGGGCGAACAAGCTGACCAGCCGCCGGTCGCATTCGACCGTGACCGGCCCGTCCAGCTTCTGCAGGACATCGAAGCAGGAGGCGAACAGGATCTCGTCGCCCACCCCCTGTTCCGACCAGATCAGCAGCCGCCGGCCCTGCAATGTCTCCCCCCTCCAGACCGGCCGGTCGATGCGGCGGGCACGCTGCAACTGGCGGGCGGAGAAGCGGCGGTCATAGCCGGCCCAGCCCTCCGCGATGCGCCCGTCCGCCAAGTCCATCAGGCCCAGATTCCACGCGGCAAGCGCGAAGCCAGGGTCGATCCGCAAGGCGTGATGCAAATGCCCCTTCGCTTCCTCGGGTCGGCCGGCCAGCGTTGCCATGGTGGCGAGGTTGTTGTGGGCGTCGGCGGATTCGGGTTGCAGCGCCGAAGCCCGGCGGTAATGGCCGCTGGCTTCCACCGTACGTCCCGCCAATTCGCAGGCATGGCCGAGATTGGCATGGGCCGGCGGATGTTCCGGTTGGACGGCAATGGACCGGCGATGCAGCCGCATGGCCTCGTCCACCCTCCCGCAGGTCTGGTGGACGAGGCCCAGATGGGTCAGCGCCTCCGGAAAGGCGGGATGCAGCGTCAGCGCAACGGTGAAGGCACGGATTGACTCGGTGTGGCGCTTGTCCCCTTCGTGGACCAGTCCCAGATGGTTCCAAGCCTGGGGAAAGACCGGGTCGGTCCGCAATGCCTCGCCGATCAGGGCGAGTGCCTCGTCATTCCGTTCGGTCTGGTGCATCAGAAGCCCCAGCAGATGCAGCGCGTCGGCATGGCCGGGAGACTGGCGTCGCGGGTCGGCGGCGATGGCGGTGCGATAGGCGGTCTCCGCTTCCTCCAGTCGGCCGGCACGGTGAAGATCGGCGGCATGGTTCAGCAGGCCATCGAAATCGGCAAGCCGTTCAGGCTCGGGTGATGCCTTTGCCAGGCTGACTGTCGCCGGAGCCATGGCGGGAACGGGCATCGGCTCCGGCATCATGGCGCGCAACGCTTTCGCCATTGAAGCGAGCGTGGCTTCCAGCCCCTCTCCGGGGTTAGGCTGGAACAGGCGCATGGCCGGGAACCAGGGCCGCACGCCGGTACCCAGCTGCGTCCAGTCGCGGCTGCCGAAGCGCCAGACCGGCACGCCCAGCGCGCCGGCCAGCTCTCCCGCCGACATTGCCGGCGAAATCACCAGATCGAGATTGGCGGTCAGCGCCGCCGCCCCGTCGAAATCATCCTTCAGGTTCAGGTCGGCCCAGCGGTGGATCGTCACGCCGAAGCGTTCCTCCGCCGCCCGAAGCTCGGCCTCGCAATCGCCATACTGGAGCGTGACGAACACGATGCCGGGAAGGGCGAACAGCGGCCCCCACTGCTCCAGCGACACATAGGCGGCCTTGCGCTCGGCGGTCATCAGCTGGCTGCGCCAGCCGATCCCCACCCGCAGGCCCGACCCGAGCCCGGCCAGCCGCTCCCGCCAAAGCTCCACCAGCGCCGGGTCCGGCAGCAGCCAAGGGCCTTGGGCGTCGAATTCGGGCAGGCTGCCGCGCAGAAGCCCCGGCAGGTCGCCGGCCGGAACCTGGACGTCGCAGTCGGGCGGCACGAAGCTTTCCCGTGGGACATCGCCGAAAGCGTCACCGGTGCAGCTTTCGGCCCGCACTTCGGCCTTGGGAAAGGAACGGCGGAATAGGGTTACCAGCCGCGGATCGCATTCGAGGGTGACCGGCCCGCCCGCCCAGGCGACGACGTCCGGATAGCAGGAGGCGAACAGGATCTCGTCGCCCACCCCCTGCTCGCGCCACACCAGCAGCCGCTTGCCGCGCAACAGCTGCCCGCTCCAGCGTGGGATGGAGAAACGGCGGTTCGGCAGCACCTCGCCGGCGGCGAAGCGTCGTTCGTATCCCGCCCAGCCGCGCGGCAGATCACCGTGAAGAAGCGCCAGAAGCGACAGGTTATAGGTCGCGGTGGCGAGGTCGGGCTGCTGCGCCAGCGCCTCCTCGAAGCAGGCCGCCGCCTCCTCGAAGCGTCCCTGCGCCTGAAGCGCATTGCCGAGGTTGTAGCGCGCCTCCACGAAATCGGGATGCAAATCCAGCGCTTGGCGATGGCACAATTCGGCTTGGTTGGGACGCCCCAGGCGCTTCAGCACGCTGCCCAGATTGTTCAGCGCCGCGCCGTGGCGCGGGTTGCGCTTCAGCGCCTGGCGATAAGCGATCTCCGCGCTTTCCAAGGCTCCCTTCTGTTGCAGGACGGTGCCGAGGTTGTAATGAGCGGTGGCATCGTCGGGACGGTGTCGGGTCACCAGCCGATGCTGCGCAATGGCTTCGTCCAGCCGTCCGGTCATCGCCAGCGCGTCGCCCAGGTTGTTGTGCGCCTCCACCATGCCAGGCGCCAGCCGTACCGCGCGGTCCAAAGCCGTCGCGGCATCGGCATAGCGCCGTCGCGCGACATGGCTGTTGCCGAGATTGTACCAAGCCTTGGCGTAGTCCGGCTTCAGCGACAGCGCGGTGGCGAAGGCTTGCTCCGCCTCGTCGTGACGGCCCAGAGCGGCCAGCGCATTGCCCATGTTGTGTCGGCGTTGCGCCCCTTGCGGATCCAGTGCCGCGGCATTGCGATGAGCCCGCACCGCATCGGCCGGCCGGCCGGCGGCGGTCAGCGCGCTGCCGAGATTGTCCCAATAGTCGGCCACTCCCTTCGCTTGCGCCAGGGCTTTGCCGATCAGGGTCACCGCCTCGTCCGCGCGGCCCGACTGCAGGGCCAGGACCCCCAGAAGATGCAGCGCATCGGCGTTGCGCGGGTCGGCGGCCAGCACTTGGCGATAGCCACGCTCGGCCTCGGCGGCGCGGCCGGCCTGATGGTGTGCCACTGCCTGCGCCAGCATGTTGGTGTGCTTCGCCACGTTCCGGCCCCGTCCCTGACTGCCCGCACCCTCAAAAGGAGTGCCATCATCGGTGGATCACGATAAAGATGCCATTGATATCGGCGGCAATTCGACCGTCGCGGAGCTGGTGGCGGCAAAGGAGAAAACACGCGATGGCCGGGTCACGCTTGTCCTTGCGCGGGGGATTGCGGGGAGCCGCCCTGCCGCCGGCGGTGAAGCTCGGCCGGCAGGCCGACGCGCTGGCATCGGCCGGCGACACGGCTGGGGCGGAGGCGCTCTACGCCCGGGCGCTGGCCGCCGATCCGACCTTGGCGGGGACCCACAACAACCACGGCAATGCCCTGCGTGCCCTGGGCCGGTTGCAGGAGGCCGCCACCGCCTACCGCGCAGCCATTGTCCAGGGCCTGCATGAGGGGATGGCGCACTACAATCTCGGCTCCGTCCTGCGGCAGGCGGAACGGCATGGCGAGGCGCATGGGGCGTTCCGTCAGGCGCTGGCCCTGCGGCCGGACCATGCGGAGGCGTGGAACAATTGCGGGAACCTGCTGCGCGACCTCGGTCGTTTCGGGGAGGCGGCGATGGCCTACCGGCGGGCGCTGGCCCTGCGGCCGGAGTGGGCCGATGCCCACGACAATCTCGGTGCGGTGCTCTACCTGCTGCATGAGGAAGGCGGGACGGAGGAAGCGGAGACGCTGGCCCGGCTGTGGCGCCGCGACCATCCTGACAACCCGCTGGCCCGCCACATCGGCGCCGCCATCGCCGGCGAGGACGCCGACCCGCGCGCACCCGACGACTATGTGCGCCAGACCTTCGACCTGTTCGCGGAGGAGTTCGACCGCAAGCTGGCCGAGCTGGACTACCGCGCCCCGGCACTGCTCGCCGGGATGTTGGCCGACGATGCAGCGGCAGCCGGCCTCGACGTGCTCGACGCCGGCTGTGGCACCGGGCTGTGCGCAGCCTCATTGCGGCCCCATGCGCGCCGTCTGGTCGGCGTCGACCTGTCCGAAGGCATGCTGGAGCGCGCCCGCGCCCGCGCCCTGTATGACGAGCTGCATGCGGCGGAGTTGGTCGGCTTCCTCTCCGCAAGGCCGGGCGCTTTCGATCTCGTCATGGCTGCCGACGTATTCTGCTACTTCGGCATCCTTGATGAAGCGCTGGCCGCGGCCTGCGCCGCGCTGCGGCCCGGCGGCCGGCTGGCCTTCACGGTGGAGGAACTGGATCCGGCCGATGGCCGACCCCATCGCATCGCCACCCACGGCCGCTATGCCCATGCCGAGGCCTATATCCGGGCTGCGGTGGCGGAGGCCGGGCTGGAGTTGCGGCGCTGCGACCATGACCGGCTGCGCTTCGAAAGCGGGGAGCCGGTCATGGGGCTTGTGGTGCTGGCCGAACGGCCCGTCGTTTAAGGGGGCCGTCTCGGGCGGCGTGAGGCCGGTTTGGCCGCCGGTTTCGCCGGTGGTGGTGGTGGAAGTGGCGCCTGGTCCAGTGCATCGGCCTCGTCGGCACGGCCGAGCGAGCGGAGCGCCAGTGCCAGCGTATCGCGCGGAGCCGGATGGGCGGGATCGATGCGCACGGCATGGTGCAGCGGAGCCAGTGCCGCGTCGGTCCGGTTCGTCGCGGCCAGTGCGATGCCGAGGTTGAGCGCAGCCGACAGGAAATCCGGCACCAGCGACAGCGCATTGCGGAAAGCAATCACCGAATCCGCGCGCAGCCCTGCCGCAAAAAGGGCATTCCCCAGCAGGAAAGCGATGTCGGCATTTTGCTGGTCGAGTTCCGCGGCCCGGATCAGGTCGGTCAGGGCGGGCGTCACCTGTCTGGATTCCAGCCGCAGCCTGCCACGCCCAAGCAGCAGATCGACCAGCTTCTCCCGTGCCGGCTCCAATGCCGGTTCGATCTGCAGGGCACGCTCCAGCATTCCGGCGGTGGCATCGATGGCGGCCGGATCGCCGCGGCCATGCCGGGCAAAGGCGCGGTCGGTCCAAGCCTCTGCAAATTCAGGGCGGATCGACAGCGCACGACGATAGCAGAACTCCGCCTCGTCCAGGCGGTCCAGGCCGCGCAGCAGGTTGGCCCGGTTGGCATGGATGTCCGAGGCATCGGGACGCAGGGCCAGCGCCTTGTCGATCAGCGTCAGCCCGAACTCGCCGCGGCCGACCTGCCCGGCCAGGACGCCCAGGTAGTGCAGTGCATCCGGCTGCTCCGGTTCGACATCGAGGATGCGGGTGTAGAGTTCCTGCGCTTCGCCGAAGCGGCCGGCAAGATGCAGGTCGAGCGCCAGGGTCAAGGCTTCGAGGATCGTGGCCATGCGACAAGGCTTTAGGACGAGCGGCGGCGTTGCCGCAAGCCTGCACCATGGGACGTTCCGATTTTCGACGGGAACGCACCGGATCCGTGCATCCTGCTTTCACCGATGGGGGAGGGCCGCTCTCACCCAAATAAGTGTAAAGGAAGCCTTTACGCAGCCTTGGGATTACGGTAATTTAATGTTCAATTTTCACCGACACGGATAATCCGGTCATGAACGTGGCGGCAGCCACATCGACGGTCTCCCGGCCGTTCGCCTTCATGACGCCCCGCGGCAGCGATGCCGTAGAAACGGGGGCCGGCACCCGGACTCCGACCCCCAGCACCCCGGAGGGAGCAACCGGGACAGATGCGGCCGCCGGCGCAAACGAGCCTCTGGTCAACCGTTTCCCGTCCATCGCCTTCAGTTACGACACCGATGCCTCGCGGCTGGTGATGCTGTACCGCGATCCGGCCAGCGGAAAGACGGTGTCGCAGATCCCGACCGAATCGGCACTGAAGCAGTACAAGGAAAACCAGCAGAAGGAAAAGGATGCGGAGCGCGCGTCGCTGCTGAAACTGACGGTCGGCGGGAGCGGGCCGGGGAGCACGCAATCGGCAGCCCATGGGCGTGCCGGGACCGACCCTTCCCTGGCTTCCGGCGGTGGGGCTGTTGGACGTGGCACCTGGGCCATCGACTCTTCAGGGGGCGCTTCACGGCCTGCCGCTCCGGCTGCGCTCGCGGCTTCCGTGGTGGCAGCTTCTGTGGCACAATCGTCCTCGGCCATAGCGCCATCCGCCGCGCGGGTGAATATGGTGATTTGAGGTCCCCCTCTTCGACGGGGGCTATTTCCAGGGGTTCGAGATGGGCATGGACGTCACGTCGTCAACCGCCGGTGCGGCGATGGCCCTGAAACAGGCTCAAGGGCAGATGGATTTCGGCGTGAAGGCGCTGAACCGGAATGCGGAGCAGCAGCAGGCGTCGGTGGCGGCCCTGGTCCAGCCGGCCGGCGATTCCGGCGGCAACACCACCCCGACGCGCGGGCAGACCCTGAACATCGCCGTCTGACCCCGCCGTATCGAAGCCTGACGCCTAGACCTTCGAATCGAGCAGCGACGTCAGCATCTGATCCTGGGTGCGGACGACCGCGATGTTGGCGCCGTAGGCGCGGTTGGCCGCCATCTGGTTGATGCGCTCCGTCGCCAGATCGACATTGGGCGCCGCCACCATCCCGTCGCCGTTCGCGGCATCGTCGTCCGGCGCATATTCCTGCAGATAGGCCGGGGTGATCGGCGTGAAACTCGCGCGCGTGCCGGGATTCCCGTCGGTCTGCGCCACCGCCAAGGGCTGATAGGCCACAGGCTTGCCGTCAGCCGTGCCACCCGTCGTCGGAACGGCGCCGGTGGAACGGACATTCGCGACGTTGGAGGCCGAGGCGTCGAACCGCCGCGTCTGGGCCGTCAAACCGCTGAGTGCGATGCCGATGCTGCCGACCATTGCACTCCCATCTTTCGTCAGGCCAAGTAACGGGGGAAGTCTAGCACACCGAACCGCCAGGACCACCCGGGCAACTGCTCCGACCATGCAATGACGACGAAGTTATGTCTCCCGATCATCGGCCGGCGCAATCGTCCGGTCAGTCATTCGCCGCTGTATCTTTGGCGGAGCTTGCGCCATTATCGCGCAAACGGCCGTGCTCCGGTCCCGTGTTACCGGTTCGCTCCGGTGTTTCCGGTCCCGATGGAGCCGGTCCGGGAATCCGGTCCAGCATCCCTGGATCTTGACAGCCGCGAGACGGGAGCCGCCGCCTGAATGCCGAACGCCGCCTTTGTCCTGACCGTCGCCGGACTGACCGATGTCGGGCGAACACGCTCCCGCAACGAGGATGACTTCCAGGTCAGTGCCGGCGGTGAATTCGCGGTCGTCTGCGACGGGATGGGGGGACATGCCGGTGGCGACATCGCCAGCCGCAAGGCGGTCGAGGTGATCTGCGGCTTCCTGCAGGATCATGCGCAGGTCGAGCCGATCACGGTGGTGGACCGCGAAGATGCCGACCGCACGCAGACCGACCCGTCCGCAGCCCAGCCGGCGGTGCGTCTGGCGCTGTCCGTCGCCCGGTCGGCGGTGCAGCAGGCCAACCGGGCGATCCACGACCTGAACCAGGCCCGTGGATTTGCGCAGGGGCGCGGCATGGGCACCACCGTCGCCGGTGTCTGGCGGGTTCCGGGTACGGCGCAGATGGTCGTCTTCCATGCCGGAGACAGCCGGGTCTACCGCCTGCGGGACGGCGAACTGCGCACCCTGACCCGCGACCACAGCCTTTATCAGATCTGGCTGGACAACGGCGGCCGGGGAACCGCGCCGCAGCGGAACATCATCGTCAGGGCGCTCGGCACCGCGGAAGAAGTGGAACCCGAGGTCGGCGTGCATTCGCTGATGCCCGACGACGTCGTCATGCTCTGTTCGGACGGGCTGAACGGCATGCTGCCGGATGGCGTTATCGCCCGCATTCTGCGTGACGAACCGGAGCCGGCCCGTGCCGCCGCCGCCCTGATCGACGCGGCCAACGCGGCCGGCGGGCAGGACAATGTCACCGCAGTGGTCGGCCGCTTCATCGCCACCGCGTGATCGTCCGCATCACGGCCCGGTGACGATGAAGCGCGCATCCGCCAGCGGTACCGGCGCATCCGCTGGGATTGTCGCCAGCGCGTCCGCCAAGGCAAGCAGATAGTCGGCGGCGGATTCCTGTTCCGGCCTGGGGGTGGGGAACAGCGCCGCCGCCGTGGCGATGGTCAGCAGCATCTCGGTGCCGAAGGGCGGACCGATGGTCCAAGACCGCTCGCTCTTTCCCGTTTCGCCACCGGGATCCTTGCCAAGCCGGCGAGACGCACCGGCGGGAAGTGCGGCATGGCTGTCCGACGGGTTGGGCAGCAGATGGACGACGGTGCCGTCGATGGTGAAATAGTCGACCTGCAATTGCACCGGATGCGCAGGTGCCCGGATTTCCAGGATCAGCGGCTCGCCGGCATTCAGCGCTGGCCCTGCCGGCACGGTCGCCGTCAACGGGTCCGCAAGCTCCCGGTTGGCGTCCAGCGCCGCGGCGACGCTGCCCAGGGGCGCGCAGAACTGTGCATCCGCGGTGGCGAGGTCGAAGCCGTGGTCCCAGCCGGCGGCAAGGGCTTCGACCGTCTCGCGCACCTCCGTCTCCGCCTGTTCCCCCGCCACCGTCCCGGATGCCAGCAGGCGGCCGCCGACCGCCTCCACGCCGACCAAGGCGCAGGGGATGGAGCGCAACGCCTGCGCCACCGCATCGACCGGCGGTCGCTTGGCCGTCGTCGTCGGCACCGTCGACGGCAGGACTGGGTCGGCTGTCGCAACCGTCGCGGCTTCCGCCGTCTTCCCAGGGGAAGGGACGGGGAGAGGGGCGGGGGACGGCAATGGGCGATCCGAGACCGCTACGACGGCAAGGCCGCCCATCAACGCGCTGCCCGCCAGAAGCATGACGCCGAGCCATGGCGGCCGGCGGCGCGAAAGCGCCGGTCCGGCCGGCGGAGGGGGAACGGGCGCCTCGTTCACGCTGGCGACCGCACGCTGCAGGGAAAGCGCGTCCGGGAAGGCGCCGGCTCCACCATTGCGCAGTTCCGTCAGCAGGGCAGCCACCCCCGGATGCCCGGCATGTGCCGTCAAGAGCCGTTCCGTCAGCCGCATGGCAGCGGACAGATCATCCCGTCGGCCGGCCTGTATCGCGGCCGGTGCCGCCCGGCCGAACCCCGTGACCATCGTCATCGCGCCGCTGTGACGGATTGTGTCCGCGTTCAATGCGCCATGGACGACTCCAACATGGTGGGCCGCGGCAAGCGCGTCCAGAACGCGGTCGAGCGTCGCAAGTGCCTCCTCCCGACCCAGGGGACCGTCGGCCAGCCGCGCCCCGAGTGCCGGACCATCCGCCGGCATGGTCGCGACGAATGCGATACCGCCATGCTCGCCGGACGCGAGGATGGTGGGAATGACGGGATGGGAAAGCCGGGCCGCGGCGGCAGCCATGTGGCGGAACCGTTCCAGCGCCCCGGCATCGGTGCACAGGCGGGCCAGCGGCACCGCCCACAGCGCCACCATCCGGCCGCTCATATCCACCGCGCGGTGCAGCCGAGCATCGCCCTCCCGTTCGACCAGGTCGAGCAGCCGATAGCGGCCGAGCCGCCGGTCCGCACCGGTCGCCGTTTCGGTCGCTGCCGTACTCCGTCGCATTCCCACTCCCCGATCAGAGCCGCTGGTATAGCCGCTGCGCAACGCAACGGCCAAGATCCACGGCACCCATCCGCAAGATGCTGTCCCGACGGCCGACCTTCGCGAAAGGCCGGACCCTGTGATCACGAACGGCCGGTAACCTTTCGTTAGCCATGGCAGGGGAAGCTGATACCGCGAACCGCTAATGCGACCTCCGGCGCGGAGCCTGCTGCCTTGCCCCAAATGTCCCCCTTGCCCTCACCGTCGGCTGCCAATCTCTCCTGGCTGAACGGCGCGGCGCTCTACCAGATCTACCCGTTGAGCTTCCGCGACCGCGGCGGCGACGGTTGGGGCGACCTCGACGGCGTGATCGAGGGGCTGGAGTATGTGGCCGCGCTGGGGGTGGACGGGGTGTGGATCAGCCCCTTCTATCCATCGCCGCGGACCGATTTCGGCTATGACGTCGCCGACCACCGGGCGGTGGATCCGCGCATGGGCAACCTCGCCGTTTTCGATCGGCTGATCGAGCGCGCCCACGCGCTGGGCCTGAAGGTTCTGGTCGATCTGGTCTGCGGCCACACCTCCAACGCCCATTCCTGGTTCGTCGACAGCCGGCGGTCGCGGGATGGCGAGAAGGCCGACTGGTATGTCTGGGCCGACGCAAAGCCCGACGGCACCGCGCCCAACAACTGGCTGTCGGTCTTCGGCGGAGCCGCCTGGACCTGGGAGCCGCGGCGGCGCCAGTATTACCTGCACCATTTCCTGTCCAGCCAGCCGGCACTGAACCTGCACCATCCCGCGGTGATGGACGCCCTGTGCGAAACGGCGGAATTCTGGATGGCGCGCGGCGTCGACGGCTTCCGCATCGACGCCGTGGACTTCTTCGCCCATGACCCGCAGCTGCGCTCCAACCCCGCCGCCGTCTGGCGCGATCCGGAACCTCCGCTGAAGCCCTTTGCCCTGCAGCAGCACGTCTACGACATGATGCACCCGGCGATCGCCGGAATCCTGTCCCGCCTGCGCGAGACGGTGGAGCGCCATCCAGGCCGCGTCCTGCTGGGCGAGCTGTCGAGCCAGCCCGGCGCCGGCCAGCGCATCGCCGCCTATTGCACCCCGCAGGGACTACACGCCGCCTACACGCTGTCGCTTGCCAAGCAGCCGTTCAGCGCCAAGAGGTTCGCGCAGGCGCTGGGTACGGCGGGGCGGCCGGACTCGATCTGCTGGAGCCTGTCCAACCACGATGTGGAGCGTGCCGCCAGCCGCTGGTTGCCGGCCGGTGCCGACCCGCAATCCTTCAATGCCCTGCTGGCGATGCTGGCGGCGGCGCTGCCCGGGACCGTCTGCCTCTATCAGGGAGAAGAGCTGGCCCTGCCCAACGCGGCGCTGGAACAGCATCAGCTGCGCGATCCCTTCGGCATCACCTATTGGCCCGATTTCCAGGGTCGCGACGGCAGCCGCACCCCGATGCCCTGGCGGGCCGCCGAACCCAACGCCGGCTTCACCATCGCCGAGCCCTGGCTGCCGGTGCCCGATGCCCATTTCGACCTCGCGGTGGACCGCCAGGATCGGACCGCCGGCAGCCCGCTGGCGGTGTGGCGTGCGGCACTTTCCCTGCGCCGCGATCTGCAGGCCCTGCGCACCGGAACCGTCGCCGCCGTCGAGGAGCATGGCGACCTGCTGTCCTTCGAGCGCGCAACGGGGGAGGAGCGTCTGCTGGCCGTCTTCAACATGGCCGACCGGCCGGCCGAATTCGCGCTCCGTGGTCGTGGCGAACCGGAAGCCTTGCCCGTCCCGCGCGCACCCGGTGCCCTGTCGCCGGAACTTGCCGCCGACGGACGGACGTTGGTGATGCCACCCTTGTCGGTCTTCCTGGGGCGTCTGCGGCCGGCCTCCTGACGCATCTCCGCACCGCCTTTCGAGGGTGCCGGTTCCACCCTCGAAAGGCAGGCATGCACATTTATGCGATGCGGGACGCTGCAGCGGATGCTTTGTTACACGCTCGCCTAAGCAGCTGTAATTCCCTGATTCATCGCGGTTCATGGAAATTGTCAGCAATAGCAATAATCTTGCGGAGTAGCGGGAGTGGAAAGAAGAGCGTTTCTCACCAAGGCCGGTGTCGGTGCCGTTTCGACCGTTGCCGCCTCGACCCTCGCGGCCCCGGCCATCGCGCAGACCCAGCCAGCCATCCAGTGGCGCCTGGCTTCGAGCTTCCCGAAGAGCACCGACATCCTCGTCGGCACGTCCGAACTGATCGCCAAGCGCGTGTCCGAGGCGACCGACGGGAAATTCCAGATCCGCGTGCATGCCGCCGGTGAGATCGTCCCCGGCCTGCAGGTGCTGGACGCCGTGCAGAACGGCACCGTCCAGTGCGGCCACACCTGCGGCTATTACTATGTCGGCAAGGACCCGACCTTCGCCTTCGACACCGCGATTCCCTTCGGCCCGAACGCCCGCCAGCAGAATGCCTGGTTCCAGTACGGCGGCGGCCAGGAGGTGATGCGCGCCTTCTTCGCCAAGCACGGCATCGTCCAGTTCCCGGCCGGCAACACCGGCGCCCAGATGGGCGGCTGGTACCGCAAGGAAATCAAGTCGCTTTCCGATTTCAACGGCCTGAAGATCCGCATAGCCGGCATCACCGGCCAGATCATGGCCAAGCTGGGCGCCGCCCCGACCCAGATCGCCGGCAGCGACATCTATCCGGCGCTGGAAAAGGGCACCATCGACGCAGTCGAATTCGTCGGTCCCTATGACGACGAGAAGCTGGGATTCGTCCAGGTCGCCAAATACTACTACTATCCGGGCTGGTGGGAAGGTGGGCCGCAGGTCTCGCTCTACATCAACCAGAAGGAATGGGAGGCCCTGCCCAAGTCCTATCAGGCGATCCTGACCGCCGCCTGCGGCGAGGCGAACGGCGCGATGACCGCCCGCTACGACGCGGAAAACGCCAAGGCGCTGAAGCGGCTGGTCGCCAAGGGTGCCTTGCTGCGCCCCTATCCGCGCGACCTGATGGAGGCTGCCCACAAGATCGCCTTCGAGCTGTACGACGACATCGCGAAGACCAACCCGGACTTCAAGGCCGTCTACGACAGCTGGAAGCCTTTCCTCGAAGAGGTGCAGCTGTGGTTCCGCGTGGCGGAACTGCCCTACGACAACTTCACCCAGTCGGCCGGCCGCTCCAAGTAACGGCGTCCGGGTTTCGACGGAATGCGGGGGGTGGCCGGTTCGGCCGCCCCTTTTTCTTGGCCGCGCTCCGTGTCAGGCCAGGTAATTCAGCAGCGACAGCTTCTGCGTCTGGCCGGCCACGGTGTAGGTCGCCTGCTGGACATTCATCGCGCTGCTCAGCCGGGCCGCGACTTCGGTCGGGTCGACGCCTTCGATCTTGGCGACGCGGTCGGTCAGGCTGGCGATCGAGTCCGTGTGGGCATCCTTGGTGGTTTCCAGCGTGGCGGCGTCGGACGCGACCTTGGCATGGACCGAGCGGATCTGGTCGGACGCCTGGGTCAGCATCTCGCGCGCCTGGGCGCTGTATTCCGTCCATTTGCCGGGGTTGGCCGCCGCGGTCCGCACCAATTGCATCGCCTTCACCAGGGTCTGGAAGGCCTTGTCGTCGGCGCTGACCCCGTAGGTCAGGTTCAGGTTGTCGTCGATCGTGACCTGCGACTTGCGGTACGCATCGGCATTCTTTCCCTTGGTCAGATATTCGGCGTCGTAGAAGGGCAACTCCGGCGGATCGGTATAGGGGACGTTGATCAGGCTGTCCTGCTCCGGCGGCAGGGTGCCGACGGAAATGGTGTTCTGCAGCGATCCGTTCGTCACCTTGGCGCTGGTCGAGAACAGGGAACTCCGGCCGGGATGGTTGGGGTCGGCGTTGGCCGTGCTGGTCAGCGCGATGCCCGGGCCGTTGCCGAGAGCGTCGATGGTGACCGGCGGTGGCGGCTTCAGCGTGGCGAACTGCTGGCGCAGCTTGTCGGCCACCTGACCGACGCCGGTGACGCCGCCGGCATAGTCGGTGTCGCTGACCGTGTAGCTTACCGTGTAGGTCTGGTAGGGCGGCAGGTCGCGCGGCTCGTTGGGGTTCTTCGTGTAGTAGTTCTGGTTGTAGGGGTCGTCGGGATCGCCGACCGCGACCGTGAATTCGAAGGTATCGCCGATGTCCACCGCCGCGCCGTTCAGGGTGAAGCGGTCGACCTGCGCCTGGGCCGTCGTCGGCGCCTGAGTGGTGGAGGGTGTATCGACGCTGTTCTCCACCGTGGCCGAGTTGACGACGCGGGCCGACAGGTCGAACTTCTGTCCCGGCTGCTGGCCGACCAGCGAGATGATGCCGTTGGAGGTCGACACCGTCATCGGCAGCGGCGGATTGGCGGCATTGATCTGGGTGGTCAGGGTCTGGGCGACGAAGGTCAGCGTCTTCGGATCGGCGGCCTGGATCTGGTAGCTGAAGGTCTTGCCGGAAACATTCACCTCGAAATAATCGTCGGTGTTCACCACCGCGCCGTTCAGCGTGATCTTGCTGGTCTGCGTCGTCGCCATCAGGTCGGTGACCGGTTCCGTCGAAAACCGCGAGCCGGCGAACAGGTAGCGGTCGCCGAAGCGCTGGTTCATCAGCGCCTGGATGTCGCGCATGGCGCCCTCGGCCCGGTCCTTCACCTGGTCGGCCTGCGGGAAGCTGACCGAGAAGCTGCTGCTCGACGCCGCCTTCAAGCTGTCGAAGGTCAGGTTCAGGATCGCGCCCTCGCCGGGACCGCCGGCGATGTTGAAGTTGTAACCCTTGCCGTCGTTGGGCGGGGTGGTGCCCAGGTTGATGGCGCGGGTGGTCTTGCCGCCCAGCCCGTCGGTCACCGTCACGTCGAAGGTTCCGTTGCCGCCCTGCTGCGACGGAACCGCGGTCACCGTATAGTTGGCGCCGACCGTCAAAGTCGACTTGGAGCTGTCGATCGACAGCTTCATCCCGTCCGGGTTGGTATTGATCGCCGAGGTGACGCTGGCCGGGCCCGGCTGGAAGGGGAAGGTGGTGCTGGAGGTCCAGCTCGACACGATCGATTCCAGGGACGTCAGCACCGTGTCCGTCGCCTTGACGCGCGGGGCGGCGGTGTTGATGCTCTGAATGTAGTTGTCCTTCTTCGCCATCTCGGCCCGCAGGTCCAGAAGCTTCTGCACCTCCGGACCATAGGCGTTCAGATCGATCGACTTCTTGCCCGTGGTCAGCTGTTCGGACAGTTTGTTGATGTCGTTCTGGCCTCCGGACAGGTTCCGGACGAGGCTCATGTATTTCGAGTAGCTGCTGACTCCCGTTATCGAGCTCATCGGACCACCGCCTCCAGCGCATCAAACATTGCATTGGCCACTTGCATGACCCGTGCCGAAGCCTGGTAGGAGGTCTGGAGCTGTTGGAGCTGGGCGATCTCCTCGTCGATGTTCACGCCCGTCTGCGACTGGTAGCGCTCGCTGAGGAGCTGCATCGACGCCTTGTTGGAATCGCTGGCGGTGTTGGCCGTCTTGGCGGCGGCCATCCAGGTGCCGGTGATGGCACTCCCCATCGCGCTGTAGGTGGTGTCCTTCATCTGCAGCCCGTCGGCATTGAAGCTGCGGCCGGGGGCATTGACCGCCTTGACCATGCCGTCGATGGCGGATTGCTTGATCTTGCTGGTGTTGTCCAGAAGCTTGGGGTTGATCGTGATGGTGAAACGGTCGTCGCCGGTGAAGAATTGGCTGGTCTGTTCCCCGGCGGCGGCGGGGCTCGCGTCGTCATAGGCGTCGGCGAAGCTGGTGGGCTCGCCCGGCTTGGTCGGGCCGGTGAAGGCCTTGGCGAACTCGTCCAGCTGAGACCGCAGCTTGCGGATGATCTCCGTCGTCGGATCGCCGCTGGCGGGGGTCGGCGGCTCGGTCGTCGAGCCGTCCTTGCGCATCTGGATCAGCGAGCCGAGCTTGCCGGTGGTCAGATGGTTGTTGATCGAGGTGACCTGATTGCCGACCTGTAGGTTGATGTTGCCGCCGTCATAGGAAAGATTTGCCGGCTGGGCATCGACCAGCGCCAGACCCGACGGGGTGAAGATCGCCAGACGGCCGTCCGCCCGCTCCACGGTACGGATGCCCATATAGCCGCTCAGTTCGCGGACCAGCCCGTCGCGCTTGTCGGCGACGGCATCGGCGGCGGAGCCCTGGCCCTGCAGCGACACCATGTCGTTGTTGATCGAGTTGATCTGCTTCAGCAGGTCGTTGACCGTATCGACCGATTTGGTGATGTCCGACTTCATGTCGCGATCGATCTGTTCCACGCCCTCGGACACGCGGCGGATCTCGCGCGAAAAGGCTTCGGCCGTCTGGACCAGCTGGTACTGCGCCGTTTCGTCTTCCGGCGAGGTGGACAGCGTCTTGATCGCGGCCTGGAACTTGTCGGCATAGTCGTTCAGCAGCGGCGTACCGTTTGTGGTGCGCATCAGGTCGCCCAACTGCTGCATGTAGGTCGACGTCACCTGAGACCCGCCGTCGCGCGAGGTCAGGTCCATCACCTGCGCCATCAGGGCCTTGTCGACTTCCCGGCGATAGGTCGTGCTGATGACCTGACCGCTGGCGTCCACCGATTGCTGGGCGGTGTGGCGGGTGCGGTTCGGGTCGTTGGCCTGCGCGATGTTGTCCGAAACCAGCTTGACGTTGGTCTGGACCGTGCGCAGCCCGGCCGTGGCACTGTTCAAGGCTGCGAAGAGGGACATGGCAGGAGACCTTTCGCGGATCGGGATGGTCGGGGCGGTGCCGGGACGGCCGCCGCCCCCCTCAAGCGATCAGGAAACTGGCGATCGGGAAACTGGCGATCAGGAAATGAGAAGGTCAGGAAATCGGATCAGGGCCGCGCTTAACGCTTCAGCCCCAGCACCTCCTGAAGCATTTCGTCCGACGTGGTGACGATCTTCGCGTTGGCGGAATAGCTCCGCTGGGTGACGATCATCTTGGTGAACTCGTCGGCGATGTCGACGTTGGAGCTTTCCACGCTGTTCGCCACCACGGCACCGGCGCCGTTCGTCTCCGGATCGTTGAAGTTCGGCTTGCCCGCCTCCTCGCTCTCGATGAAGACGCCTCCGGACTCGCGCTGCAGGGCGTTGGGATTGTTGAAGGTGATGATCGGCACCTTCGCGACCATCTTCGACCGACCGTTGTCGTAATTGACCATGACGGTGCCGTTGTCACCGAACACCACGTCCTTGAACTGTCCGCGCGGCGCGCCGTTCTGGACCAGCTGCGTGACGTTGATCTCCTCGCCGGCATATTGCGTCAGGCCGCCCGGCTTCTGGTATTTGCCGAGGTTGAGCGTGATCTGCTGCGGGCCGAAGCCGTAATCGACGGTGAAGGTCACGGTGGCGTCGGAGCCGGCCGACTGGTTGGCGGCGCTGACCGCCGTGCCGGTGCCGACCAGGGCGGTGGAGATGTTGGTCAGGGTGCCGACCGTCTCCGGGGTCTTGCCGAAGGTCAGGCCGACATGGGCCGGCGTCTGACCGGCGACGGCACTCTGTTCCAGGGTGAACTGGGCGACGGGGGCGTCGGTGACGGCACCGGTCGCACCTGCCGCCGTCAGGGTATTGCCCGTCGCGGTGGCACCCGGAACGATCGTGGCCAGGTACTGCATCACCTTCGCCGGCGTGTTGTAGGTGCCGATGTTGGCGTTGTCGATGGTCAGGGAATAGGGCGTGCCGCCCACGTCGATGGTGTAGGTGTCACCCACATCCACCGTGCTTCCGCCCAGCGTGACCGTACCGGTACCGGTCATCGTATTGGTGTTGGTCGGGCTGGCCGCGGTCTTGGAGGTCACGGTGATCACGCCGCCCTGTGCGGTGGCGGTCACCGGCAGGGCGGTGTTGGAGTTGATCTTGTTCGCCAGCGCCGCGGTGATGTCCTCCATCGTCATCTCTTCGCCGGTGGTGCTGTAGGTCACCGCCGTGCCGTTGATGCTCAGCGTGTACTGCGTGCCGATGTCGCCCGGCGTGCCGGTCAGCGTCACCGTGCGGCTCTGGCGCACGCCGGCCACGCTGGAGACCGAGGGCAGCGAACTCATGGTGTTCACCGCCGCGTTGGAGTTGCTGGCGGTGGCGCTGGAGGTGACGTTGGTGTTCACCGCATTGGCCTGGATCGACAGGATGTTGCCGGCCGAAGACGCGGTGACGGTCGACCCCAGAGCCTGGTTGATCTTGCCGGCCAGCTGGGTGACGACATCGCTCACCGTCGAATAGCTCTGGTAGGTGGCGGCGGTCACCGTGTAGCTGATCGGCGTGCCGTTCACGTTGATGGTGAAGGAGTCGCCGACCTCGACCTGGGTCTGCGGGAACTGGAACCTGTCGATCTCACCGGCACTGGCGGTGGCCGCCGTCGAGGTCTGGGGGACGATGGTGTTGGCGGTATTGGTTCCGGACACCACGTCCGTGCCCAGCTTGAACGGCGTACCGGCATTGCGGGCGGTCACCCGGATCGACTGGCCCGACGAGGTGGCGAGCACGGACGCTGCCGGGGAGGCGGAGTTGATCTGGTTGGCCAGCGCGCCGGCCAGACCCGAATAGGTGCGGAGCGACCCGATGTTGTCGGCCGTGACCTTGATGCTGTAGTTGGTGCCGTCGACCTTTACCGAATAGGTGTCGCCGATCCGCAGGTTGTCCTGCCCGTTGGTGTTGTTGCCGGCGATGGTGATGACGTTCACCTGCGCCACCGCCGTCTGGCCGGGAATGTTCTGGCCGAAGGACACGGTGGCCGGATTGCCGGCGAAGGTGCCGTCGACCGGCTTGGTGTTGGAACCCGGCGCGTCCAGGACCATGCGCCAGCTGCTGTCCGCCTGCTGCCGCCATTTGAAGTTGACGGTGCGCGGATTGCCCTGGCTGTCGAAGATCTGGATGCTGCTGTCGGGAACCTTCTCGCCTTCCTTCGGCGTCGCCGGCAGGTTGGCCGCCAGGTCGATGGTGTTGGTCGCCACCGGCTTGTCGATCAGCGAGTTCACCTGGATCGGCGCCACCTGATCCTTGTGCAGGACGCCGGTCACCGGATCGACCAGCCAGCCGTTCAGCGCGTAGCCGGCGCTGTTGACCAGATAGCGGCTCTTGTCCAGTTCGAAGTCGCCGGCGCGGGTGTAGAAGGCGGCCGAGGAGTTGACCGTGCCGGTCTGCGTCTGCACCAGCGTGCTGGATCCCTGGGTCGCCACCTTGGTGACGCTGAAGAAGCCCTGGCCCTGGATGGCGATGTTGGTCGGGCTCTGCACCTGGGTCAGGCTGCCCTGGATGTTGTTCATGAAGACCGGCTGCGCCGTGACCCCGCCCGGCTCGTGCAGGCGCTGGCTGGACTGCAGGACCATCGTCTCGAAAGCCGAATCGACACGCTTGTAGCCGATGGTCGAGCTGTTCGCGATGTTGTCCGAGATGTGTCCGAGCGCCTTCGACTGGGCATTCAGGCCGAGAACGGCGGTTGTCATCGAACCGAAGATGCTCATGGCCAGGGGTCTCCGAAAGAAAGGGCAAAGGTCTTCTGTGCCCTGTCTAGCAAGCGGAGTGCCAACTGGGGCGTCCGCGTCAACCCACTGGAAACGGCCGATGATTTGCGAAAGCGCTGTCGCGTCGCCGGATTTTGCCGGGAGGTAGGAAAGTTTCGCCTAGCGCCGCCGGGGCCGACGGGCAGAAAGCTCCCGCCGAAGCTGCCGCCCGCGTCCGTTGCCTGCCTTCAACGTCCCATGCTGCGGGCGGCACGGGCGGATTGTGCCTTCAGGACGGCGGCGGCGGTGCCCAGCGCCGTCATCCAGTCGCCGGGGCGCGGCTGGCGGAACAGCCGCAAGGACGGGTACCAGGGGCTGTCGGCCCGGTCGAGCAACCAGCGCCAGTCGGGCACATGGGGGAGCATCAGCCAGCATGGCACGCCCATCGCCCCGGCAAGGTGGGCGATGGCGGTGTCCACCGTCACCAGCAGGTCGAGATTGGCGAGGATGGCGGCAGTGTCGGCGAAGTCGCGCACCCGCTCCATGACATTCGGCACCCCGGCGCCGGACAGGCGGTTCAGGTCGGCGGCGGCGTCGCCGGTCTGCAAGCTGACGAAGCGCACCCCCGGCACCGCCAGCAGCGGGCGCAGCGCCGCCACCGGGATGGAGCGGTTGCGGTCGTTGCGGTGATGGGGGTTGCCGGCCCAGACCAGCCCGACCCGCGGGCCCGCCCCGTCCGCCCCATCCTGGCCGGCCAGCCGGTCGCGCCAGCGGGCGACATCGTCGGGAGCCGGAGCGAGATAGGGCACGGTCGCCGGAATGCCCTCCAGCCCGGTGCCGAAGGCGTGCGGCAGGCTCATCAGCGGACACTGGATATCATGCGGCGGCGGATCCTCCCCGCGCACGAGCACCTGCATCGACGATCCCAGGCAGCGGTTGAACAGGCGGTACAGCAGCAGGTGCGTTTCCAGAATAACCCGGCCGCCCCCCTCGGCGGCGATCCTCGCCACCAGCGGAGCATAGCGGACGAATTGGATGGCATCGCCGAAGCCCTGGTCCATATGCAGCAGGACGGTGGCATCGCCCGTCGGCCCGCCCGTCCAGGGCGGAGCCCCGAAGCGGTGCCAGCGATGTTCGAACCCCTCCCACCCGGTCCGCAGGTCACCGCGGACCAGATGCCCCACCGCACGGGCCAGATGGGCGTCGGCACTGGTGGGGGCTTGTGCCAGCACGGCATCGAAGCAGGCTTCCGCCTCGGCGAAGCGGCGCTGGTCGCGCAGGACGGTGCCGAGATTCAGCAACGTCGCCGCATGGCCCGGGCGCCGCCGCGCCGCCCGCTCCAGCCAGCGCCGCGCATCGGAATAGCGCGCCAGCGCGTGCAGCGATGCGCCCATCGCCTCCAGCGCGTCGGCGTCCGCCGGGTCGAGCGCCAGGGCGCGCCGCAGCACCGGTTCCGCCCGCTCCGGCATCTCCGCCGCCCGCAAGGCCGCCCCCAGATGGCTCCATGGTGCCGCTGTCGCCGGGCGGACGCGGACCGCGCGGCCGATCCACCGAACCGCCTGCGCCGCATCGCCCGTCTGTGCCCGCAGCACGCCGGACAGATGCAGCGTGTCGGGCTGTGCCGGCTCCACGGCAAGAATCCGGCGATAGGCGTCGGCCGCCGCGCCGGCATGGCCGGCCATGTGGTGGTTGACGGCGGCGTTGAGAGCGTCCAGGAGTGTTGCCATGCTCTCTTCTCTACACCGGCAGGCCGGGCGGGGCGAGAATCGAAAATCGGCGAGAGCCGAAGATCAGGAGCCTGTCACGGCAATGGACGACCGCCTTCCGACGCATCTCTGGGTTTCGGCCCATATCCGCACCGCCGATACCCAGGGCGTGGCGATGACCGTGGTCCGCAAGGGTGATCCCAGCCGCGGCACCGTGATCCTGAAGATCAACCGGCTCGACCGGACCTTCACCGTCCTCGTCCAGACCCGCGAGGCCGATGGCGAGCGGCTGTTCTGGGCACGCGGCACCGGTGCCGAGCCGGTGCCGGAAACCGATGCCGACGCCTACATCGCCCGCCAGCTCCGCTATGATCCCGACGTCTGGGTGATCGAGGTCGAGGACCGCCAGGGCCGCCATTGGTTCGAAGGGCCGGTGCGCTGACCAGCCCCCCTATGGGAGCTCTCGGCCGGCGCCGGTGACACGGGGAAAGCGCAACGTGAAGCGGGCGCCCCGGCCAGGGCGGCTTTCCACCCCGATGGTGCCGTGCAGTCGGCCGGTCACGAGATTGTAGACGATGTGCAGCCCCAACCCGCTGCCGCCGGATCCGCGCCGTGTGGTAAAGAAGGGGTCGAATATCTTGGGCAGAACCTCCGGCGCGATGCCGTTGCCGTCGTCGCCGACGGACAATTCCACCATGTCGCCATCCTTCCGGCAGGCGGCAATCGAGATCCTGCCGGTTTGCTCCGGATCCAACGCGTGGACCAGCGCGTTCATGATGAGGTTGGTCAGGATCTGCGACAGCGCGCCCGGATAGCCGTCCAGTTCCAGATCCGCCGGGCAGTCGACGGCGACGGTCAACGCCGTCCGCGCCTTGTAGGTCGGGTGCAGGCTGCGCAGCAATTCGTCGATGTAGTCCCGCAGCAGGAACGCGCGCCGCTCGTCGCTGGACTGGTCGACGGCGACCAGTTTGAAGCTTTGCACCAGATTGGCGGCGCGGGTGCTGTTGGATAGGATCAGGCTCGCCATCTCCATCCCGTCGTCGAGGAAGCGCTGGAAGTCCGACTTCTTCAGCGCGTTCGCCGAGTGGCGGTCCGACAGCTCGCCGATCAATGCCTGGAGCTGCGAGGCGCCGGTGATGGTGATGCCGATGGGGGTGTTCACCTCATGCGCCACGCCGGCAACCAGCTGGCCGAGCGATGCCATCTTCTCCGCCTGGATCAGGCTGGCCTGCGTCGCCTTCAATTCGCACAAGGCGCGTTCGGCTCCGTCGCGCGACTGGCGCAGGGCGTTCTCCGCCTCCACCTCGCGCGTCACGTCGACCACCACGGCCTGGATCGCCGGGCCGTCCATCCAGTCGACGCGACGTCCGGTCAGCTCCACCCACAACCCGGCCCCGTCGGGCCGGCGAGCCCGGATCCGGCGCCTCGGCGTGGACAGTCCGCCTTCGAGCAGCCGGTCGTAATTGTCGATCATCGACTGCCGTTCCGCCGCCGCGACGACGGACAGAAGGGAGGGGAGAGACATCACCTCCGCCACCGTCAGGCCCAGCATGGCGGCAAAGCTGTCATTGGCATAGAGCGCTTGGAAGTCGCGGTGGATGACGATCCCCTGGATCGAGCCTTCGACGAGATCGCGGAAGCGCCGCTCGTTGTCGGCAAGCGCCTGCTGGCGCCGGTCGATCTCGTCGATGAAATAGCGGATCGAGGCACCGATGTCGGTGATTTCATCGTCGCCATCGATCGGGATCGGAGCCGGAATCGAGACCGGACCCGGCGTCACCACGCCGTCGCCGGCCTCCCGGTTCCCCGCGAGCCGCGCCAGCACCGCCCGGTTCATCGCAACCAGCCGCGAGGACAGGAAGCGGCGGAAAATGAAATAGACGCCCACGGCCAGCAGGATGGAGGTACCGGCCAGCAGCATCACCGCGCGGGTGCGTTCGGCGATCAGTTCGGCCAACGCGTCGGTGCGTCGGGCCGACTGGTCGCGGATCGAATCGTAAAGTACGCGGGTGGACCGTTCGACCGTCTCCACCAGAACCTGGGCCTGCCCGGTCAGCGCCTGGGCACGGTTACGGGCCTGCAGCCGGTCGATGGCGCTTGCGAACAGCCCGCCCGGTGCCACCAGCAGGGAAGAGAGCTCTTCCTGCACGCTGGACATCGTCTGGCCGGTAGGGTCGGGGGCACCGCTGGTCAGCCGGGCCAGGTCGGCAAGGGCGCGTTCGGCGGATCTCGCCTCGCCCTTCAGCCGGCTGAGATGATCGAGCTGCGTGGCGCCGGCCGCCCGCGCCATCAGCGCGCCGATGCGGAAGGCCCAGGCACCGGTATCCGGCATGCTTTCCATCGAGGTCGCCAGACGGCTGAGCGCGCGAGCGGCTTCGGCCTGGCGGTCGCCATGCTCGATCTGCCGGGTGACCTCGGCATTCAGGTCGGCGACCGTGGCGGCCAGGATCAGCAGGGTGGAACGGGTCTGCTCCAGCAGGCGGACATTGCCGTCGCTCTCTCCCCCATCCTCGCCGCTCTCCCTCATCAGGCCGCGCATGCGGGCGACAAGGAGCTGCATCGAATCCAGCTCCGTCACCAGCCCGTCATAGGCGGACCGGCGCTGCGGCGTCGAGGTCGCGGCGGCGAGTTGCGGCAGCTGCGCGACCAGTTTCTGCAGCGCCCCGTGCAGTTCGGCGCTGGTGATCACCTCCGGCAGGGTATTGGCGGACAGGGCCGTCACCTCCGCCCTGAACAGGCGGAAGGAGGACATCGATACGCTGCCGATCAGCACCACCAGCAAAGCCATCACCGACAGCCCGAGCGTGATGCGCAGGGCGATGCCGAACCGCCGCGTCCGGATCGGCGGCCGCTTCTGCGGATTTCTCCGCGCGGCCGTTTCCGGTCCGCCCCGGCCGGCGGCCTTGGGCGGAGTCTGCATGACAGCGGAGGGTCGGCTGGCGGAGGACAGGCCCGCAGAAGACAGCGTGGTGGAGGGCAGGGCTGCGGAAGGCAATCCGTCCATCACCGTCTCACCGTCATGCGGCCGTCCAGCCGGGGAACGAAATCGCCGCTGCGGGCGATCTGGTCGATCATCTGGGTCGAGATGAACTCCGTGTCGCGATCCTCCACCAGTCTCGGCGCGCCGGCCAGGATGCCGTAGCCGTCGCCGCCCGCCGCCAGGAAGCTGCTGGTCGCCAGACGGTAATGGGCGGACAGGCCGACCGGCCTGCCGCCGACCGACAGGCTGCGCAGCCGCTGGCCGGGCGGACGGGTCAGGTCGATGTCGGCACGGGCGTTGGACAGGTGGGGGAAGCGGCCCTGCAGCTGCTCGACGGTCGCCACGCCGCTCTCCACCGCCTCCCAGAGCTGCTGTCCGGTGACGTCCAGCACCACGCCGACGTCATGGAAGGGGAGTTCGGTGTAGATGTCGCGCCGGGTCAGCAGGGCGCCGGCCTCATATTGGCGATCGCCGCGGATGCCGCCGCCGTTGAAAAGCGCCACGTCGGCGTCCAGTGTCTCGCGCAACGTGTCGACCACCGCATTGGCGAAGGCGTTCTCGCCCGTGCGCAGCGGCTCCTTGCGGGTGTCGAGCGGAACGGTGAGACGTCCCACCTCCATCCGCAGCATGGTGTCGAGCCGTGCCGCATAGGCCTTGGCCTGGATGCTCGTGGCCGGGTCGGGCGCTACCGTCGCGGTGTCGATCAGGCGCGGCGCCGGAATCCAGGTGACGCGCGGCTTGCCGTCCGGCCCGGCGGTGCGGTCCACCGTCAGGTCCAGCGCCAGGACCCAGGCGGCCTGCGGTCCGACGGTGGCGGACAGGAAGCGGCCGTCGTAATCGACGGCGAAGGGTCGGTTGCGGTCCTGGTACAGCACGATGTCGGCCGGGCGCGCGGCCAGCACGCTGCGGTGGGTGTCGCCGGCATAGCCGGTCATCGCCACCACCAGATCGACGCCGTCCGCCCGCAATGCCGCGGCCTTGGCCGACAGCGCCTGGACGGGGTCGCGGAACTCGGTGCGCTGGGTGCGGGTGGTTTCCTGCGTCAGCACCGGCGTCGCCACCATCACGCCGATGCGCAAGGGACCGGCGGCCAGCACCACCGCCTCTTCCAGCCCATCCGGCGTGCGGCCGGTGGAGCGGTCCACCGCATTGGTGGTGACGATGGGAAAGCCGGCCTCGAAGGCGCGGGCGCTCAGCCGGTCGTCGCCATGATGGAACTCGCGGTTCAACGCGGCCATCGCGTCGACGGTCATGCCGTTCAGCATGTCGATGATGTGTGCGCCCTGGTCGTAGAAGGCGAGGACCGACGGTGCCAGCGTCTGGCCGCCATGCAGGACCAGCAGGTTGGGATGGGCTGCCCGCTCCTGGCGGATCGTGCCCGCCAAGCGGGCCATGCCGCCGCGCCCGGCGGTCTCGTCCAGGTCGGTGGTGCCCTGGGCATACAGGATCGTCAGGTGCATCGGTCCCGCGTCCGGCGCGGCGGGCGTGGAGGGAACCGTCTTGGATGAGGCGTTCCTGGGAGGGACATCGGGCTGCTGCGCATGCGCCGGCAGAATCGCCACGGAAAGGGCCAGCACGAGGCCCAGTCCATGGCCAAGGACCGGCGATGCAGCCAGGGATGGCAATTCCCTGCCGAAAAAGCCAAGCATCCTGCCGGCAGCACCGTTTAGAATACCGATGTTGTCCATAGCCCGGCGCCACCATTGCCCTCGCGCCGGATTATGCTCATTTCCGCGTCCCTGTTGAAGCAAAGCCGCGTTACGGGATTGTCATATTGATGAAATACGGCGTGGAAGAGCGCGTTTTATCCACTCGTAAATGCCGAGAACTCTCAGTATTCCAATCAACTGCAGCCGCAGCGGCGCCGGAACTGCGGCGAAACGTGGCGCCAAACCGGCCCGTCGGGTTTTCGACAAGGCCGCACGGCGGGCGTAGGCGACACGATGCAGGGTGACGAGCCGGCTGGCGCTATCGAAGCAGGCGAAGCAGGCCCGGCTGTCGGCACCGCGCGGCTCTCCCACCGTACCCGGGTTCAGCAGATAGAGCCCGTCAGGCCGGAGTTCGGCACCGCCGTCGAGCGGCAGCGCCTGTACGGCACCGTCGCGCCATTCCCACAGGCCAGCCCGATGGGTGTGGCCGAAGGCGCAGATCCGTGCGCCCGACGAATGGCCGGCAAGTGCCTGGAGGCTCAGACCGCGCTTGCCGTCGTCGTCCAGCCGCACCAGCTCCTTGCCCGTCTCCGGATGCAAGGCGCCATGGACGGCGAGCAGCGCGCCGTCGATCACGGCGGTGAGCGGCAGGGTGCTCAGAAAGGCGCGGCTGTCCTCGTCCAGCCGCGCTTTCGTCCAGGCGACCGCACGCGCCGCCGGGCCGCTGAACCCTTCGGTCCCGATGATGCCGGTGACCGCCCGGTCGTGGTTGCCGGCGATGCAGACGGCGCCGGCCTGCCGCAGCAGGGCGATGCAGGCGGCGGCGTCAGTGTTGTAGCCGACGATATCGCCCAGGCAGACGATGCGCTCCGCCCCCTCCGCCCGGATGGCGTCGAGCGTCGCCTGCAACGCTTCCAGGTTGGCGTGGATGTCGGAGACCAGGGCGATCTTCATGGCCGGTCGATCCCAAGAGAAGAGCAGGTCATGGCTTGGCGAGGCGGGCCGGGCGGGCGCCGCCGGGGATGTGGGCAAGCAGACGGTCCAGCTTCGGCCGCAGGAACGGCATCGGATCGTCCGGCGTGATCGCCTTGGCCTCGCAACGCGCCACCCAGGCCAGCCAGCGCGCCGCCGGGACGCCGCTTTCCCGCGCCGCCAGCCGGTCCTTGCTGATGTGGCACCAGCAGACGCCGGGCCGGGCCTTGGCCGGGGCAGGGCGGGGACGGCCACTCAGGTCCGCCTGCACGATGGCCGGCAAATTCACCCCGGCGACGGCACCCAGATGGTGCCACAGGTTGAAGCGCGGATTGATCTCCAGCAGATGCAGCCGGCCGGCCGGATCGCGCTTGAAATCGAATTTCGCGACCCCGCGCAGGCCGATGCTTGCCGCGATCCGGCGGCCCAGCGCGGCGACGTCGGCCCCCTCGCCGTCGATGTCGGTGATGGTCAGCGCGGTGCTGTGCCCGTAATCGACCGGGTAGGTCCGGATCTTCCGCCCGGTGAACTCGCCGGCCACGGCGCCGCCGGCGTCAATGTAGACATGGTGGCTTTCGATCCTGGTCTCCGGTCCGGGGATCAGTTCCTGCGCCAGCAGGTCGATGCCGACGGGGATCAGCCGCGGCCACAGGGCACGAAGCTCTTCCGGCCCCTCCAGGCGGATCGCCTTCCCCAGCCCCTCGATCTCGTCCCAGGGCGGACGGCGGGTCAGCGGCTTGACGATGACGGGGTAGCGGAGATCGAGATCAGGCGCCTCACTGCCGGGCAAGGGACGCAAACGCCAGGTGCGGGGGACCGGCAGGTCCAGCCGTTCCGCCATCGTCTGGAAGCGGCCCTTGTCGACCAGCGTCTCCACCAGATCGGCATCGGCAAGCGCGAAGCGGAAGACCGCGGCCAATTGGTCGCGGTGGCGCGAAACCATCAGAAGCTGGGCATCCTCCTCCATGTAGAGCACCGGCTTTTCGGCCTGCGCGGCGCCGAAGCGGAGCAGCCGGTTCACCAGTGCCCCGTCGCTGCCGCCTTCCCAGGGGATCAGCCGCTCGGTGAAGCGGGAATGGGCAGTCGCCGCCCCCGGCGGCCCGACAACGGCGCAGCGGATGCCGGCCAACCCCAGCGGCCGGACCAGATCCATGTCGCCCAGCACGCAGGCCAGCGGCCCGGCTTTCTTCCCGCTCTTCATCGCCAATGCCCTCCCCTCAGATTCCTTTTGCCGGAGCGATCCAGCCGCGCAGCGACCGTTTGACGGCATCGACCATCAGCCCACGCACCCGGCGGCACTGCGCCTCCATCCTCCGGCTGAACCGGTCGGGACCGAGCGTCAGCCAGTTCATCGGCTGTTCGGCATTGGAGAGCAGCGGTTTGTGCCCGGCCGGCGTCGACATGAAGTCGTAGCAATCCTCACCGCGTGCCAGCGCATCCTCGATGGCCAGCACATGGCTCAGCAACCCCGGCTTCAGCCGGTTGTCCGCCTCGAAGGCGAAGCCGCCCTGATAGTTCAGGACGCGGTTGCGATGGACGAAGTTGTAGAGGTAGCCGATGGGCTGCCCGCCGGCGCCGATCCGGACAAGCCGCACCGCGCCGCGCGGAACGCCCCCGGCGATCAGCCTTTCGTGGAAGGGGCGGAAGGCCGGGTTGGCGAAGGCGCCCGCCTGTCCGCGGGCCTGCCATCCGGCCTGATGCAGCACCTCCAGTCCGGCAAAATACGCCAGCGCCTCGTCGACCGTCTCGGCGACGCGATATTCCAGCGTCCCGCGGGACCGGTAGAGCCGTTCGCTGCGGTTCACGGCCGACCGTGTGTTGCGCCCAAGGCCACCGCGAAAATCCCCTCCGCCGGCCCGCAAGATGCCGAGGTCCACCCACTGAGCCGAATCGGCGATGCGCAGTTGCAGCGTATGGCCGGTCCGCGCCGCCACCCGCCGGGCGGACCGCTCCGCCGCCGGGGTCAGTCCACCCAGGACCAGCTCGTCGTTGGCGGTCAGACGTTCGCCCAGCCAATACAGGACGGCGTCCGTCACCTCGTCGGCGAAGCGGCGGTCGGCGAGGACGCCGTTATACTCCATGAACAGGCGGTCATAGCCGCGGTCGCCGGTCTCGTGCAGCATCCAGCAGCGGCTCGGCAGCAAGCCCAGACGCCGCCGCGACCGCGGGCAGAGCACGGCGAGCCCGACCAGGTCCTCGCCCCGTCGGGCGACCAGCAGTTGCGGTTCGATCCCGTCCGGCATCTGTGCCAGCCAGGACCCGATCCAGGTCCAGGAGAGAAAGAAGGAGGAGTCCGCGCGACCTTCCAACTCGGTCCACACCCGCGCCAATTCCGGCATGGAGGGCAAGGAACGCAGATCGATCCGGATGTCGGTCAGGGTGGTGGACTCGGCATTGCCGTCGAAGGCGATGCCGTCGGAGTCGATGCGTGGCCAGATGCTCATCGGCGCTGCGTCTCCGGAAGATATTCTCTACCGAAAACAACACGCTGGTCCGACGAACGGTCCCGTCTACGCCGGGGAGCCCCGAAAGTCTGTTCGGCGCGAAAGGGTGCCGCGAAAGATCGGGACACTATACGATCTTGCCGGCCCGGCGCATGGAACCGGGCCGGCAGGCAATGGTCAGCGCTTCACCGTGTCGGCAGACTGGCCGAACAGGATCTTCTTGCTGTCCTCGTTCACCGTGGGCGTGCGGTTGGGGTTGATCTCCTGACCCTTTTCATAGGCGCGCACCACCGCCGGACGCTCCTTGATCGCTTCGAACCAGCGCTTCAGGTGGGGGAAGTTGTCCAGATCCTGTTGCTGGCGTTCATGCGGCACGATCCAGGGATAGCTCGCCATATCGGCGATGGACAGTTCGGCACCGCCCAGGAACTCGTTGTCGGCAAGACGCTTGTCCATCACGCCATAAAGACGGCCGGTCTCCTTGACGTAGCGTTCCATGGCGTAGGGGATGCGCTCCGGCGCGTACTGCACGAAATGGTGGTTCTGCCCGGCCATCGGGCCGAGGCCGCCGACCTGCCAGAACAACCATTCCAGCACCGTCTTGCGGCCGCGCACGTCGCTGGGCAGGAACCTGCCGGTCTTTTCGGCCAGATAGACCAGGATCGCGCCGGATTCGAAGACGCCGATCGGCTCGCCACCGTCGGCCGGGGCATTGTCGATGATCGCCGGCATCCGGTTATTGGGCGAGAAGGCCAGGAATTCCGGTTTGAACTGATCGCCGGTGGAAATGTTCACCGGCTTGAAGCTGTAGTCCAGCCCAGCTTCCTCCAGAAAGATCGTGATCTTGTGGCCGTTCGGCGTCGGCCAGAAATAAAGGTCGATCATCCCAAACCCTCCAGTGATTTGCCGGCCCGCGGTTCATCGGCCGGCGATTTCCCGAAAAGGTTAACCGCTTCATTCCGGCTGGCAAGCCCGCACCGACGCGCGGCTGACCCTCGCTTCGCCTTATTTCCATCAGTGAAATCAAATCCCATTTCCGCAGCGGGTCGGTTCCGGTGATGGGGCAAACGACGAAATGATGCGGCACCATTCTCCCGAATTTCCCAAATCCATTCCGACCGGTCGGAGAAGATGGCGGATCTCGGTCGCATCTCGGCGGAGCATCGCCGCGCCGAAGATTGCAGATCACCTTCATCCGACGCCGTGGGAGAAAAATGATGTGTGCGCATGTGGCGACCGGGTGGATCTGCACCGCTCGCACGCGCTTTACTTCGCGCACGTAACAGCTGCGTGATGGACCAAGCTATGGACGACCTGCTGAATGGAGAGCCGGAATCCGGTTTCCAGCGCCTGCTGGGCTACGCCGTGAGTCGCTGGGAGGAGGGGGAAGCGGAACTGCTGATGTCCATCGACGACCGCCATCTGAACCGCGCCGGCGTGGTGCATGGCGGGGTTCTGGTGGCTCTCTTGGACACGATTTCCGGATTTTCGGCAACATACTGTCCCTTCCCCGGCCGGGTGAGGCGGGTGGTCACGCTGTCGCTGTCGACGAGCTTCCTGGGTCAGGCCCGCACCGGTACGCTGGTCGCCACCGGCCGGCTGCGCGGCGGCGGACGCAAGATCATCGGTGTCGCGGCGGAGATCCGCCATGGCGACACCGGCGCCCTGATCGCCACGTCGGAAGGCATGTTCAAATACCGGCCGGGCAGTGAGAACCGCGAGGGAACAGAACTATGAGCGGACAATTGACCGTCGCGCGCCAGGGCCGCGTGATGGTCCTGACGATGGACGATGCGGCCACGCGGAACGCGCTGGAAGCGGAGATGATGGCGGCCGCCCGCGACGCGCTGGTGCAGGCGGCCGAGGAGCCGGGGGTGGGCGCCATCGTGCTGGCCGGAGCCAACGGCACCTTCTGTTCCGGCGGCAACCTCGCCCAACTGCTCGGCAACGCCAAAGGCGACCCGGAGGTGATCCGCAGCAGCCTGGAATGCTTCCATGGCTGGACCCGCGCCATGCGCGCCTGCCCGAAACCGGTGATCGCCGCCGTCGAGGGAGCCGCGGCGGGGGCGGGATTTTCCGTGGCGCTCGGCTGCGACTTGATCGTCGCGGCCGAGGATGCGGTGTTCACGCTGGCTTATGTGAAGGTCGGGCTGAATCCTGACGGCGGCGCCTCGGCCTTCCTGGCGCGTGCCGCGACGCCACAGCTCGCGGCAGAGATCATGTTCGAGGGCGGGAAGATCGGTGCGGCGCGGCTGGCCCAGCTCGCCATCGTCAACCGGGTGGTCCCACCCGGCACGGCGCTGACCGAAGCCCTGGCTTGGGCGGAACGGTTGGCCGACGGGCCGACGCTCGCCATCGGCCGGGCCAAGCGGTTGATCGAGAGCGGCTTCGGCGCGCCCGACGACCAGCTCGACCGCGAAGCGGCCTTTTTCGTCGAGGCTCTGCACGGCGCGGAAGCGGCGGAGGGGATCAGCGCCTTCTTCGAGAAGCGTGCCCCCGATTATCCCCGCGGCTGAGCGTTCCGTCAGGCCAGCAACGACAGGGTAGGATCGGGCGGCGTCGGCGCCGCGTTCTCGAGGGCACGGGCGACGTCGGCCGGTGCGCCCGTCACCCGCAGCGGCTCCGCCCGGCCGCTGACGTGAAGCTCCGTCCCGCCCTCCGTGGTGGCGCGCAGGAACGCGACGGCGATAGGGTTCACCAGAACGGTGTCACCCGATATCTCAGTCAATTCGACGAATGCCATTGGGTCTTTCCTCTCTCGCGTGCGGGTAAAACACTCTGCGATGGTGTATGTTTCAAACCCGGACGTTCGGTGAGGCACCATGACCGGAAGGGAGTACCCCTTCGACCTCTTGAACGGGGCGGAGCCGCGACAAACATGGGCGGTTCAGTTGATCGAAGTCGAACGCGCTTCGAAAACCGGATGGGACGGGCTATAAGCCCGCACCGTCAATCAAGGGAGCATGCCGTCTTGAAGGTGCTTGTCGTCGAGGACGATCCGCTGATCGGTCCGGCCGTGAAGGCCGTTCTGGAGAATGCGGGCTATACCGTGGTTGGACCGCTGCGCGACGCCGCGAAGGCTGCGCGGGTCGGTGCCCGCGAATGTCCCGAACTGGCCCTGGTCGACGTCAATCTCGCCGGCGGGGAAAACGGCCTGGTGCTTGCCAAGCGGCTGTGGGAGGAGAACGGCATCCCATCGCTGCTGATGACCGGGTTCGACCACCATGCCGCCGATGCCCGCGCCTTCGCGCTGGGCCTGCTGCGCAAGCCGGTGATGCCGGACGCACTGGTCCAGGCGGTCGGTGCCGCCGGGGAAATCCTGGGCGGCCTGCGGCCATCCTCCACGCCGGCCGCGCTGGAGATCTTCCACGGCTCCGCCGCGGCCGCAGCCGGCTTCCCGAAGGCGCGGTCCGCCTGATCTCAGCTTCGCCGGCCGATCCGTCCCAAAAAGCGCCCGCCGGAAAGCGGGCGTTTTCCTTTTGTGCTCATGGCGTCAATGAACCATCCGGTGCAGGTCGACCGGGTGCCGCGATCATTCTCCTCCCTCGCTGTTGGCATGTGGGAAAGCGGGAGTGGCTTCCACTGGATGTCTCGTCCCGCCGACGAATTTCGATATTCCCAAACCATGGCTGCCCGGCCGCCGCACAGGGTGATGACGGGCACGCACAGTCAAAGGAATCGTCATGAAGAGCCTGATGATCGGCACCGCAACCGCCCTGGCCCTGCTGGCCGCCCCGGCATTCGCCGCCAGCAGTGGGTCAATCTCCGGCAGTCCGGCGGCCAACAGCGCCGGTTCAACCACCAATTCCAACCAGACCAATCCGCCCTGCACTTCCAACAACCAGCTCGGCTGCGGCAGCATGGGCGGCATCGACAGCAACAGCGGCGCCACCAGCGGCTCGTCCTCCGGCGGGGCGTCGATGGGCAGCGGGTCGATGACCGGTTCCGGCTCCTCCAGTTCGACCAACGGCACCGGCGGCAATAGCCTCGGCAACAGCGGTTCGATGGGCACGGGCTCCGACGGCCCGGTCGGCACCCAGCAGCCGTCCGGCTCGATGGGCGGCTCGATGGGCGGTTCGTCCACCGGCACCGGCAGCACCGCCCGCTGATCCGGCCGATCGGGAGAAAACGAAGGGCGCGCGACCGATCGCGCGCCCTTTCCATTCCCGGCAGACCGTTATCGCTTGCTGGACAGCAAAGCAACCGGCAGGTCCGCGAACAGCGTCGACACCATCACCGCGTCACCGCCTTCCACCTCCGCCCCGGTCAGGCGGTTGCGCCAGCGCGTGCCGCGGGGCAGGGGAATGGCGGTGTTGCCCCAATCCGGGGTCTCGCCCATCTGCCCGACCAGCCGCGGCACGGCCACCACTACCGCGTCATCGCCGCTCCGACGCGCATAGGCCACCACATGGTCGGCACGGTCGCCGGTCGCCTCCAGCGGCAGATACTCGCCGGCGCTGAAGGCCTCCGGCATCTCGGCACGGACCGCCAAGGCCTGTCGGGTCACCGCCAACTTGACGGCGCCGTCGGTCCAGCGCTCGATCATGCCCGAAACCCCACCGCTTTCAACCGCATCCTCCACCTCGTCCAGCAGCTTGCGGCGGGCGTCGTAATCCACCGGCAGGCGGTTGTCGGGATCGACGAGGCTGAGGTTCCACAATTCGCAGCCCTGGTAGATATCGGGCACGCCGGGGCTGGTCAGCTTCAGCAGCGTCTGGGAGAGACCATTCACCATGCCGATGCGCGCCAACGCCGCCTGGAAGGGCAGGAAGGCCTCGAGGAAGGCGTTGCGCCGGGTGACGTCGAGCGCGTCGTGGATGAAGCTGACGACCGCGCCCTCATACGCCTCGTTGGGTGCGGCCCAGGTCGAATGCACCTTGGCCTCGCGCATCGACTTGGTCATGGCGCCGACGATGCGCTCGGCAAAGGCGGTCATCGCGGACTGGTCGATCTGATCGACCGACGCGCCGGTCAACTCGGCCGGCCAGGCGCCGAGAAGCAACTGATAGAACAGGTATTCGTCGTTGCGGTCGGGTGGGGCGGTGCCTTCGACGTCGCCGCGGCGGGCACGCAGCAGCCGGCTCCAGGTCTGGACCTGCCGTTCCCACTCTTCCGGGATCTCCGACAGCGCATAGAGCCGGGCCCGGGTGTCTTCGCCGCGCTTGGTATCGTGGGTGGTGCTCGCCAGCATGTTTCCCGGCCAGTTGCGGGCGCGGTCCTGGTTGGCGCGGTGGAAGGCGGAGACGCTGACGCCGAAATGGTCGGGATGTCCGCCCACCTCGTTCAGCGCAACCAGACGGTTGTAGCGATAGAAGGCGGTATCCTCCAGCCCCTTGGCTATCACCGGGCCGCTATATTGCTGGAAGCGCATGGCGAAGCGGGTGACCTGCCGGCGGCTGTAGCCGCTCTTCGGCGCAGCCACCAGATCGGTGGTCAGCAGCCTTTGCAGGAAATCATAGACCGAGCCGTCCGGTCCCTGTTCCGCCCGCCGCGCCTGGGAGATCGCCCAGTCGATGTCGCGACGATCCAGGTCGCTGGGAGCGCCGCCGTCGACATAGGTGCGATAGACCGGAAAGCGGGCGATGGTCTCCTTCAGCGCCTGATGCAGGATGTTGGCGGTGAAGTCGGCGGTGGCGGGATTGGAGCGGGCGATCCGCGCCGCCTTGCGCGACAGCACGTTCAACTCGCTCGCCATCTCGCTTTCCATGATCCGGATCTTGCACTGCCGCACCACCGCGTCGAAATCGTCGCGCCGGCCGATGAAGTCGGCATAGAGGCGGGTGAAGGCCTCCTCCGCCTTCGGATCGACGAACAGGCCGCCCATCAGGTTGGCGTACTCGTAGCCGGTGGTGCCGTCGATCGGCCACTCCTCGCGCAGGCGCTCATGACGGGCGAGAATCTTCTCCACCACCAGATAGAAGGGCTTGGAAGAGGCCGCGACCAGCCGCTCGCAATAGCCCTTCGGGTCGATCAGCCCGTCGATATGGTCGATGCGGATGCCGTCGAGCGTGCCGTCCTCCACCATCTTCAGCACCATGCGATGGGCGACGTCGAACAACTCCGGCTCGTCCATGCGCAGGCCGGCCAGTTCGTTGATGTTGAAGAACCGGCGGTAGTTGATGTCGTCGGCGGCCACCTTGAAATAGGCGACGCGCCAGTTCTGGCGGCCGATCAGGTCATGCAGGTGGCCCCAGCTGTCGATCTCCCCCTCATAACCGCGGAAGACGGAGAGCCTCTGGTCGATCGCATCGGCCACGTCGGGCCGGATCGCCACCAGTTCCGCCAGTTCGGCCTTCAGATCCGACGCCCGGCGAAGCTGATGGGGGCGGGCGTCCTCCAGATGGGTGAAGGCATCGGCGATCCGCTCCAGATCCGGGTGATCGCCGCCGAGAATGGTGCCGTAATCCTGCGGACGCACCGGCAGCTTGTGGCTGCCGTAGGCCCAGACGGCGAAACTGCCGGTCTCGGTGTCGAAGCGCAGTTCCAGTCCGCCCGACACCAGCACGGCGCCATACTGGTCGCCCAGGAACGGTACCAGCACCTTGCCCTGCAGATAGCGATAGTCGGCTTCCCATTCGATGTCGAAATACCCGGCATACGGGCTTTCCGGTCCCCACTCCAGGACGTTCAGCCACCATTCGTTGTCGGCGCCGCCGACGCCCATGTGGTTTGGAACGAAGTCCAGGATCTGGCCGAGCTTGTTGCGCTTCAGCGCCTCCACCAGATCGCGGAAGTCGTTCTGGTCGCCGACCTCCGGGTTCAGTTCATTGTGGTTGACGATGTCGTAGCCGTGGGTGCTCCCCGGCCGCGCCTTCATGTAGGGAGACGCGTAGAGATGGCTGACGCCCAACCGGGCGATATAGTCGGTGATGGCGGTGGTGCGGTCGAAGCCGAACTCGCCGTTCAGTTGGACCCGGTACGTCGCACGAGGGATGGGCTTGCCGGCGGCGGGGGCCATGGGTGTTTGCTCCTCGGAGTGGGGAAGGGCGGTGTTTTCGGTCAGGTGCGAACGGGTGAGGAGGATGGTCGCGCCGCGGCCAGGATGGCGGCGACCGCTGCCGGTTCCGACGCGTCCGCGAATTCCTCCAAGGTCATCGACAGCTTGCGGCGCCAGTTCGGGTATTGGTCGGTGGTGCCGGGCAGATTGACCTGATCGCGCTCGCGGGTCAGGTCGTCCAGCTGCGCCACCGCCAGAGCCGCGTTGGTCCGGGCGAGGAAGGCATGCACCGCATGGTCCAGCGCCTCGTCATAGGGGCTGTCCGGCGTGAGGCCGGCGGGCAGGGCGATCCCGGCGGCACGCAGGGCATCGACCAGAGCCCCGCGGTCGGCGGAGCGGCGGGCCTGCTGCTTGTCCTCCTCGTCCTCGGCCGGGTAGAGGCCCTTCTCGGCCTTCAGCGTGATGTCGTCGCCCTCCCACCAGCCGCGCAGTGTGGCGAGGTCGTGGCTGCCGATGGTGGCGAGCGCCAGATCCGGATACTCGTCCGGTCCCTTGAAGGCGCCGTCCTCGGTCCATTCGAAGAAGACGACGCGATAGCTCAGCACACCGGCCTCGGTCATCCGCTCGCGGAAGCCCTCCGGCACGGTGCCCAGATCCTCGCCGACGACGAGGCAGCGGTGACGCTGGCTTTCCAGCGCCAGGATGCCCAGCAGATCCTCCATCGGATAGGCGACATAGGCGCCTTCGCCGGGCGGATGGCCGTCCGGGATCCAGTAGACATGCTGGAGCGCCATGGCATGGTCGATGCGCAGCGCGCCGGCATGGCGCATGTTGGCGCGGACCAGATCGATGAAGGGCTGATAGCCGGCCGCGCGCAGCGCCTGCGGATGGAAGGGCGGCAACCCCCAATCCTGTCCGGCCGGATTGAACAGGTCGGGCGGGGCGCCGACATGGGCGGCGTCGACCACCGCCTGCGGGGTCATCCAGGTCTCCGCCCCGCTGGCGTCGGCCCCGACCGCAAGGTCGCGGTAGAAGCCGATGGCCATGCCAAGCTCCGCGGCCCGCTCCGCCGCCAAGCGCAGCTGGTCGTCCGCCAGCCATTGCAGCCACGCGAAATAGGCGACGCAGTCGGCATGCTCGCCGGCGAACCGCTCGACCGCCGGTGCCGCGGCGTCGTGGAACTCGGTGGGCCAGCGGTGCCAGTCGGCCTTGCCCTCTTGCGCAAAGCGTTCGCGCAGCGCCTGGAAGGTGGCGAACCGCTCCAGCCCGCTGCCGCCGCCGGCCCGGAAGGTGTCGAAGGCGGCGCGGCGCTCCGGTTTGGCAGACCTCTGGAAGCGGGCGAACAGCCGCTCCAGGATCGGCAGCTTCAACTCGGAAACCGCAGTGTAGTCGACGTTGGCGGTGGAGCGGGCCGTATCCAGAGCCTGCCGGAATTCCGGCGAGGCAACCTGCCGGCGCAGTTCGGCATCGTCCAGGAACTCCGGCACCGCGGTGACGTCGATGTAGAGCGGGTTCAGGAACAGCCGACTGGCCGGAGAATAGGGGCTGGCATGTTCGGGGTTGTCGAGAAACATCGCATGCAGCGGGTTCAGCCCGATCACCGCCGCGCCGCGCGCCGCCGCGATGTCGGCCAGCGTCCGCAGGTCGCCGAAATCGCCGATGCCCCAGTCATGGTCGCTGCGCAGGGTATAGAGCTGCGCCGACAGGCCCCACAGCTTCTCTCCCACCAGCATCGGCGTCGGCAGATGGCAACGGGCGGGCGCCAGGATCAGGCGGGTTTCCGCCACGCCATGCTCCGTCTCCAGCCGCAGCGTGTGATAGCCGGCCTGGGTGAGCTTGCCCAGCGGCAGGCGACGCTCGGCATAGGTCACGTCGCCGGCGGTGATGCAGCGGCAGCGCGGCAGGCTGCCGAAGCCGACGACGCCGCTCTCGGTACCCCCGTTCTCCAGTGTCAGGGTATAGCGCAGCGTACGGGTGCCATTGGGGAGGGTGACCGGCACGGTGACCGCCTCCCCCGCCCGGCGCACCACGGCCGGGGGCAGGGCGCGGCCATAGCGCTCGCCGTCCAGCCGGTCGAGATGGGCCAGTGCGGCGGCCTCGTCTCCCGCCTCCAGGCCCATCGCCGATAACAGGGCGCGGATGGTCTCCTCGCTGGCCGTCACCGTTTCCCCGGCGGCATTGTCGAAGGAGCGCTCCACCCCCATGCGGTCGGCCAGACGGTCGAGGGCGGAGGCTTCCTCCAGCCACAGCACCACCGACCAGGGGCCGAGCGTGTCGCCGGTCAAGCCCGCGCCTTCCGTCCACAGCACACGGCCCGTGGCTTCGGGGAAGCCGGCCGCCGGCTTGTCCGCCAGATTGGCGAAGGCGTGCAGCCGGCTGCCGTCGCCCAGCTTCCAGCAGACCGTCAGGCCGGTCTCTCCCACCGCCTTGTGGCTGGAGGCGCCGCCCGGCACGCCGTCCAGCCGCGGCACGATCTCCGCCCGGCGCAGCGCCAAGGCGCGGCGATACCAGCCGAGCCAGTCGGCATGCTCCGCTGTCCCGCGCGCGTCCCAATCCAACTTGGCCGCTTCCGCGGTCTCCGGCGCGGTGGGATCGGGGATGCGGGCGCGGGCCTCGGGATTCTGGAATTCGGGGAACTTGGCGAATTCCTCCGCCCGGCCCTTGCGCACCGCCTCCGCCAGTTCCTCGCCGAAGTCGCAGAAGAAGGGGAAGGGCTTGGCCGACGCCCATTCCTCGCCCATGAACAGCATGGGAATGCCGGGACCCAGCAGATAGAGGATGGTCGCGGCCCGCACCGCCTCGGCCTTGGCGATGTGGGAGATGCGCTCGCCGAAGGCACGGTTGCCGATCTGGTCGTGGTTCTGGATGAAGGTGACGAAGGCGGTCGGCGGCAGATGCGCCGACGGCTCGCCGCGCGACTCGCCGTCGCGGTAGGCCGACGGGTCGCCCTGGAAGGCGAAGCCCTCCGCCAGCGCGCGGGCCCATTTCGCCGGGTCATGGGCATAGTCGGCGTAATAGCCGCCATCCTCGCCGGTCGCCGCGCTGTGCAGGCAATGGTGCAGGTCGTCGTTCCACTGGGCGGAGTGCCAGCGCGGGTCGCCCTCGCGGTGGCGGGCCAGGAAGCGCGCCTGGTTGGCGTCGTTCTCCAGAACCAGATGGACATGGCGCTGGTTCTGGAAATGGCTGTGCACCCGTTCCGCCAGCTCTTCCAGGACATGGCGGTCGCTGTCGTCGATGATGGCATGGACGGCGTCCAGCCGCAGGCCGTCGAGGTGGAACTCTTCCAGCCAGTAAAGCGCGTTGTGGACGAAGAAGTCGCGCACCGGACCGCTGCGCTCGCCATCGACGTTGATCGCCGCCCCCCAGGGGGTCTTGTGGCGGTCGGTGAAGAAGCTGCCGGCGAAGGCGTGGAGGTAATTCCCCTCCGGCCCGAAATGGTTGTAGACGACGTCGAGGAAGACCATCAGCCCGCGGGCATGCGCCTCCTGCACCAGGGTCTTCAGATCTTCCGGCCGGCCATAGGCGCTGTCGGGGGCGAAGGGCAGCACGCCGTCATAGCCCCAGTTGCGGGACCCGGGGAAGTCCGCGACCGGCATCAGCTCGATCGCGGTGACGCCCAGTTCGACCAGATCGTCCAGCCGGTCGACGGCCGACAGGAAGGTGCCTTCGGGGGTGAAGGTGCCGACATGCAGCTCGTACAGCACCGTCTCGTGCCAGGGACGGCCGGTCCAGGCGGTGTCGGTCCAGGCATGGACGCCGGGGTCGATCACTTCGGAGCAACCATGCACGTCGTCCGGCTGGAAGCGGGAAGCCGGATCCGGCACCGCCAGCCCGTCGGGCAGGACGAAGCGGTAACGGCTGCCGGCCTGCGCCCGCGCCGTGGTCAGGCTGAACCATCCGCCGCCCTGGTCCTCCATCGACACCGGCTGTCCGCCATCGTCGAGCGACAGCAGGACGGAGGCGGCGGACGGCGCCCAGATCGAGAAGCGGACGGAGCCGTCGGCCTGCACCTCCGCCCCGAAGGGCATGGAGTGGCCGCGGCGGCGCTCGTCGACCGGGACGATGCGGTCACGGTCGCGGCTGGCGATCTCCGGCCCGGCATCGGCCCGGATGATGGCGGTGACGCCGGCCAGCGGGATCGCCACCCAATCCGGCCGGTTGGCGAGTTCATAGCCGACCTCGTACAGCGCCTTTTCCAAGAGGAAGAGCTTCAGCAGCGCCGGTGCCGCCTGCGGATCGCGCGGGAAGCCGGGGCAGTCGCCGATCGAACCGCGATAGCCGTCGAGGAAGGCGGCCGACGCCGCCCCTTCCCACCAGGACAGCCAGGCGATCCGGGCATCGCGCGACGGCCCGTCGAGGCCGGCGGGGATCGCGTCGCGGGCCATGGCGGCGGCATAGGCGATGGAGCGCAGCATGCCGGCGACATCGCGCAGGATGCAGTGCTTGGCCCGCCGTTCGGCCAGCGGGCGCATCGGCTCGCCTTCGAAATCGACGATCTGCACGTCGCCGCGCGACACGAGAACCTGTCCCAGGTGATAGTCGCCATGCAGGCGCATGGCGCTGAGGTCGGCGGTCGCAGGGATCAGGGCATCGATCTGCGCCATCACCGCCGGCTCGCTCGCGGCAAGCGCGTTGGCCTGCGCGGCGATTGCCGGATCCAGCGTCGGGCTGGCCGCGCGCAGCCGCCCCAGCACGCGCTTCGCCAGGGTCCGCACGCCGCCTGCCCAGTCCTTCAGCCGCTCCGCCGTCGCCGGCTCCGGCGTGAAGGCCTCGCCACCGCCGGGGATGGCGAGCGCCCGGTGAAGCTCCGCCGTCCGCTGGCCCAACAGGCGCAGGAAGGCGACGCTGTCGGCATCGGCCGATTTGGCCGCGTCACCGACCTCGAAACGGGCGACGCGGTCGTTCAGGTAGCCGGTGACATGGCTCCAGGCGTCCTTCGCCTCCGGCACCAACTCCTGCATCACGCAGAGCGTGGTGGAGCCGGAACTGTTGGACCGCTCCACCCAGCCCAGCAGGGCCGGCGTGTTGGGGAACTGCGCAACCTCGGTCAGGAAGCGGCTGACCTCCAGTTCGGGATGGATGCCGGGTTCCAGCTTACGCAGCCCCTTCAGGATGGCGGCGTCGCCGATGCGGATGGAGGTGTTGGACTGCTCCGCGGTCATCCGGTGCAGCGGGGTGTCGGCGCCCAGCCGATCCACCATCGCCTCGCAGGCGCGGGTGTGACCGGCGGTCAGGCCGGCGGACAGCGCCGTTTCGCCCGGCTCGGCATCCCGCTTCAGAATGGCTCCAAGCAACGCGCGAACGACACCGTCATCGGCATAGCCGTCGCGCAGGCGGCCGGCGATCGGCAGATCCTTCGATCCGGCGATCGCCGATGCGTCCTCGCCGGTCCCGCGGTCGAGGATCAGGGGGAGTTGGTAGAGCTGCGGTTCCCGGCCCGGCGGTTCGACCCGCAACAGGCAGAGTTGGGCCTGGGCTCCGCCGGCCAGTGGCAGCGGCAGGGCATCGACGATGCGCACGACCGGCCGTCCGGCGTCCTTCGCCGCATACCAGCGGCGGGTCAGCAGATGGTCCGGCAGCAGGTCGTCCTGGAGACGGGACAGGATCTCGCTTTCCAGCGGGTTCGCCAAGACATTCGACTGGGCATGTGACTGCGGCGCAGTGGGCACGAGGGCTCCTCCCCTGTTGAGCGCTGGGTGGCACGTCGCTCAAACAGCACGGATGGAAGGAGTTCCCGCACCCGCGAAGCCGCTTCCACGAACGACCGCGCCCTTCTCCCAAAAGAGTGATCAAACGGTACGCGGGTGGTGGGGCAGATGGGCAAGGCGGCCGATCCGCTCTGCCACTTGCAGAGCTTCGACCACATCGTCCAGCCGTCCGTCGCGCATCAGGTTGTGCGCATGGGTATTGAGCGCGGCGACGACGGCCCGTTCATCGGACACCCCGCGGGCCGGCTGCCCATCCGGGTCGAGCACGGTGGCGCCCAGCGCCGCCATGGCCTCCGCGGTCAGGTTCACGGCCTCGGACAGGGCCTCTTCGTCGTCTTCCGCAGCGGTCAGGATCGGTTCCAGAAGCTCCGCAAGGAGACGGGGTGTCATGGTGGTAATCCTCGGTGACATTCTCAGGCCGTCCCCTTCGACGTCGGTGCTGCATTGTCTTTCGGATACAACAGCCGGAACGAAGGAAAGGTCCGTCCCGCCGCGCCACCCGCGGCTGTGGCCGAACGTGTGGAGACGGCACATGGGAACCGACAGCCACCCAGGCAAGCTTGGGCGTCCGTCAACTGCCCCGATGGGAGAAATGCAGGACCGTCGCGTGGTCGTGACTGGAGAGTTGCGGCTCCCTCACTCCAGAAAATCGTCGCGACTGAGCCCGTAGCGCTTCAGCTTGTCGTAGAATGTCTTGCGCGGGATGTTCAGCGCCTCGACGGCGGCCTTCACGCTGCCGCGATGGCGGGCGAGTTCGGATTGGATCAGGCCTTTCTCGAACAGATCCACCTGCTCGGCCAGCGACAGGGTGGATGGTGCCGACACCGGTCCCGGAGCCGCATCCTCCAGCCCCAGCACGAAGCGGTCGGCCGCATTGCGCAACTCGCGGACATTGCCCGGCCAATCCTGGCCCGTCAGCCGCTGCATCTGTTCGCGGGTCGGCGTGCGTGGCTCGCGATTGTAGCGGGCAGCCGCCTGGACGACGAAATGCTGGAACAGAAGCGGAATGTCGTCCCGCCTTTCGCGCAACGGCGGAATCGTCAGCACGACCACGTTCAGCCGGTAATAGAGATCGGCGCGGAACTTTCCGGCATCGGCCGCCTGCCTCAGATCGGCCTTGGTCGCCGCGACCACGCGCAAATCGACCGGCACCGACTCGTTCGATCCGAGCGGCTCCACCACCCGCTCCTGGATCACCCGCAGCAGCTTGACCTGCAGCGCCAGCGGCATGCTTTCGATCTCGTCCAGGAACAGGGTGCCGCCGCCGGCATGCTCGATCCGGCCGACGCGGCGCTTGGCGGCTCCGGTGAACGCACCCGCCTCATGTCCGAACAGTTCGCTCTCGAAGATCGATTCCGGCATGGCGCCGCAATTCAAGGCGACGAAGGGCTGCTTGCGCCGTCCGCTGGCGGCATGGAGCGCCCGCGCGACCATCTCCTTGCCGGTGCCGGTCTCGCCGAACACCAGCACGTCGGCGTCGGTATCGGCGACCGCGGCGATGGTGGCGCGCAGCCGCTCGATGCCCGGGGTGCGGCCGACGATGGTTTCCGCCGGGTCGGTCCCACCGGCGACCTGCGCCCGCAGCCTGCGGTTCTCCATCACCAAACGGCGTTTCTCCACCGCGCGCCGGGCGACCTCCGTCAGCCGGTCGGACGGGAAGGGCTTTTCCAGGAAGTCGTAGGCGCCGTTGCGCATCGCCTCCACCGCCATCGGCACGTCGCCATGGCCGGTGATCAGGATGACCGGCAAATCGGGGTCGATCTCCTGGACCCGTGCCAGCAGGGCAAGGCCGTCCATCTGCGGCATGCGCACGTCGGTGACGAGACAGCCCGGCCAGTCGCGCCCGACATGGCGCAAAGCCCGCTCCGCCCCGTCGCAGGCGGTGACCTCGAATCCCGCCAGTTCCAGCGCCTGCTGACCGGCCAACCTCACGGCGCGCTCGTCGTCCACGAACAGCACGCTGCCTGCGGTCTCGTGAATCGCCTGGCTCATAGCGTCTGCTCCGTAGTCTTTAGCCGCAAGGTGAAGATTGCGCCATGCCCCGGTTCCCCGGTGCGGTTGGCGGCGGTCAGGCTGCCGCCGAAATCCTCGACGATGCCGTGGCTGATCGACAGCCCCAGACCCAGCCCTTCGCCGGCTTCCTTGGTGGTGAAGAAGGGAACGAACAGGCGGGACAGGTCGGCCTCGGCGATGCCGCTACCGGTGTCGGCGACGCTCAGCAGCGCCTCCCCCTCCGCCGCGACCAGCCCGATGCGCAGGCGCCGCACCGGACAGCCGCGCATAGCGTCGGCGGCATTGCCGATCAGGTTGACCAGCACCTGCTGGAGCCGTACATCCTCCGCCACCACCCGGACCGGCAGGTCGGGCAGGTCGACCTCGACGGCAATGTCCTCCCGCCGCAGCTTGGCTTCCAGCAGGGCCAGCGCCTGGGCCACCGCGCTGTGGACGGACACCGGCCCCAGCGTGCCGGAGGCACGGCGGGCGAAGCCCTTCAACTGGCGGGTGATGGAAGCCATCCGGTCGGTCAGCTCGGCGATTTCCGTCAGATTGTCGCGTACCGCGTCCATCCGCCCGCGCTCCAGCAGGACCACCGCATTGTCGGCGAAGCTGCGCATGGCGGCGAGCGGCTGGTTGATCTCATGCGCGATGCCCGCCGACATCTGCCCCAGCGCCGCCAGCTTGGCCGCCTGAGTCAACTCGTTTTCCGCCGCGCGCAGGTCGGCGGTGGCGGCGGCGACCCGACGTTCCAGTTCCGCCCGGGATTCCTCCTGCAGGGTGATCCGCTCCACCAGCGCCACGCGGCGCAAGGCCACCGCATAAGCGGCGAGTGCCGCCATCGCCACCGCGGCGGCGGCAAGCAAGCCGGCAACCCAGGCATGCGCTGTCACCGGGTCCAGGCTGGTCAGGCTGTGCAGGGTCCAATCGCCGCCGGGCATGGCGATCGAGGTCAGCAGGTAGCGCCGCTGTCCGTCCTTTCCCTCCAGGGCGATGCGGTCGGACGCGCCGCCGAAAGCCCAGGGCAGTACGTCCAGCCCCTCGCTGGTGCCCTCCGGCACGATGGGCAGGCTGATCGGGATGCGGCGGGGCAGGGCATGGTAGCGCCAGGACGACACGTTGGTGATGAACGCCACCCCGTCGCGGTCGGTCACCAGCAGCTTTTCCTGGCTCGGCGCCCAGGCCCGCTCCAGCCGGTCGAAGCCCAGCTTCAGCACCACCGCCCCCACTGTGCGGTTTTCCGCCACCACCCGGTTGGCGGTGTAATAGCCCGGCACCAGCGACGTGGTACCGAGCGCGAAATGGTGCCCTTCGCCCTGGTCCATCGCCATGCGGAAATAAGGGCGGTAGGAAAAATTCTCGCCGACGAAGCTGGTGGCGCTGTTCCAGTTGCTGGCCGCCACGGTCGTTCCCTTGGCGTCCATCACATAAAGCGCCAGCGCATCCAGCGCCCTGGCGATGTCCTGCAGCTTGCGGTTCAGCCGGTCGACCGCAGCCGGCGTCGGGTTGGCCAGCAGGGCGCTCACCTCCGCATCCTGGGCCAATGCCAGGGGAACGGCGGCATGACGCTCCAGTTCTGCCCGCAGGTTGGCATTGTAGAGCGCCAACTGCGCCCTCGCGCCGTCCTTCAGATCGTCGATCGCCAGCGAAGAGGCCCAGCCCGCCGCCAGCGCCGCCGCCAGCGGGACCCCCAGCAGCAATGCCGTCAGCAGCAGTCTGCGCGGCCGTTCCAGCGCACGGGCAACCAACTGCCCTGCGGGTGACGGCATCGGCGAAGGCGGCGATCGAAGAAGAGCGGTCGATTCTGTCGCCGGGTCGGTCGGATTGCTAAGCAATATCGTCCATGGTCCTGTTGCGCCGCAACATTGATGCCGCAGCGCTGTGAACTGTGCGGATTTTCGCACATCGCCTAGCCCACTGTCGTGCGGAATCTCGCCCACCTCATTTCGGCAAATGCTTGATGTTGCTGGATTCAGCAATTGGCCCGCCACTTGCTTTCTAGAGCAATCAGTTGGGTCGCCCGCCTAGCCGGTGCAAATGCCGGACGAAAGAACGGGCCCCTGTCAGGAACGCCGTTCTGAGGAACGCCACGAGGAGAGCAGCATGAGCGCAGACGCGACCACCGTCCGTCCGGGTGCGGTGAAGAAGCCCTTCTACACCAACCTGACCTTCCAGGTTCTGACCGCCATCAGCATCGGTATCCTGCTGGGGCACTTCTACCCGTCCATCGCGGTGCAGATGAAGCCGCTGGGCGACCTGTTCATCAAGATGGTCAAGATGGTCATCGGGCCGATCGTCTTCCTGACGGTCGTCACCGGCATCTCCTCGATCGGCAATCTGAAGAAGGTCGGCAAGGTCGGCGGCAAGGCGCTGCTGTATTTCGAGGTGGTGACCACCTTCGCGCTCGGGATCGGGCTGCTGATCGTCAACCTCGTCCGTCCCGGCGCCGGCATGAACATCCTGCCCGGCCAGCTGAAGGCCGACGCGGTGCAGAAATACGCCACCACCGCCCATGAGCATGGCTTCATCGACTTCATCGTCGGCATCGTGCCCGACAACGTCGTCGGCGCCTTCGTCCAGGGCGACATGCTGCAGATCCTGTTCTTCGCGGTGGTGTTCGGCGTCGCGCTCTCCGCCATGGGCCAGAAGGGCAAGGTGGTCGAGGACATCTTCGACAAGATCGGCCACGCCCTGTTCGGCGTCATCGGCATCCTGATGCGCGTCGCCCCGGTCGGTGCCTTCGGCGCCATGTCCTTCACCATCGGCAAATACGGCATCTCGTCGCTGACGGCGCTGGGCCAGCTGATGGCGTCTGTCTACATCACCATGGCGATCTTCATCTTCGTCGTGCTGGGCAGCATCGCCAAGGCCTACGGCTTCAGCATCTGGAGCTTCATCCGCTACATCCGCCAGGAACTGCTGATCGTGCTCGGCACCTCGTCTTCGGAATCCGTGCTGCCGCGGATGATGGAGAAGATGCAGAAGTTCGGCTGCTCCAAGCATGTCGTCGGCCTCGTCATCCCGACCGGCTACTCCTTCAACCTGGACGGCACCTCGATCTACCTGTCGATGGCCGCGATCTTCATCGCCCAGGCCTTCAACGTCGACCTGACGATCTGGCAGCAGCTCTACATCCTCGTCATCCTGATGCTGACCTCCAAGGGGGCGGCGGCGGTCACCGGCGGCGGCTTCGTCACGCTCGCCGCCACCCTGTCGGCCACCGGCGTGCTGCCGATCGAGGGGCTGGCCCTGCTGCTGGGCGTCGACCGCTTCATGTCGGAAGCCCGCGCCCTGACCAACCTGATCGGCAACGGCGTCGCCACCGTCGTCGTCGCCAAGATGGAAGGCGAGTTCGACGAGAGCAAGGCGGTCGCCGAGTATCAGCAGCACTTCAAGGAGCCGGCGCTGGCCCGGATCTGACGATCCGCAAGAGACGCGCGGCACGCATGCAGGGCCGGATTTGGAAATTCCGAAGATGAGCCATCCGGCCCTCCAGAGGATCCTGTAAGATCAGGGGACGCTTCGATTTGGTTCGAATCGTCCCCTTCTCATTTTTCCGGGGTGGTTGGCGCGTCAGCCTCAATGGGGTATAACCGCCGCCCAGGTGAAGTGAACACAAAGAATTAACTGAAATCTCGTTAACCGGAGGAAGAGACCCGATGTCCGGCGATTTTGAAGCGATGGCGCTTGAGTATCACCGCAACCCGCGGCCCGGTAAGCTGGCGGTCGTCGCAACCAAGCCCATGGCCAATCAGCGCGATCTGGCGCTGGCATATTCGCCGGGCGTGGCCCATGCCTGCACCGCCATTGCCGAGGATCCGTCGAAGGCGGCTGAACTGACGGCGCGCGCCAATCTGGTCGCCGTGGTCACCAACGGCACCGCCGTGCTGGGGCTCGGCAACATCGGGCCGCTCGCCGCCAAGCCGGTGATGGAAGGCAAGGCCGTCCTCTTCAAGAAATTCGCCGGCATCGATTGCTTCGACATCGAGCTGAACGAACTGGACGTCGATGGTCTGGTCGACACCATCGTCCGGCTGGAGCCGACCTTCGGCGCCATCAACCTGGAAGACATCGCCGCCCCCGCCTGTTTCGAGATCGAGCGCCGCTGCCGCGAGCGCATGAAGATCCCGGTGTTCCACGACGACCAGCACGGCACCGCCATCGTGGTCGGCGCCGCAGTGCTGAACGGCCTGGCTCTGGTCGGCAAGGACATCTCCACGGTCAAGGTGGTCTCCACCGGCGGCGGCGCCGCCGGCATCGCCTGCCTCGACCTGATGCTGTCGCTCGGCGTGCGGCGCGAGAATGTCTGGCTGGTCGACCGCATCGGCGTGGTCCACAAGGGCCGCAACGAGGAGATGAACGAGTACAAGGAGGCCTACGCGCACGAGACCGAGGCGCGCGTGCTGTCGGACGTCATCGACGGCGCCGACATCTTCCTCGGCCTGTCCGGCGCCAAGGTGCTGAAGCCGGAACTGCTGGCCCGCATGGCCGACAAGCCGCTGATCCTGGCGCTCGCCAACCCGGAACCGGAGATCATGCCGGATCTGGCGCGCGAGGCCCGTCCGGACGCCATCATCGCCACCGGCCGTTCCGACTTCCCCAACCAGGTCAACAACGTCCTGTGCTTCCCCTTCATCTTCCGCGGTGCGCTGGACGTCGGCGCCACCACGGTGAACGAGGAGATGAAGATCGCGGCGACCCACGCCATGGCCAACCTCGCCCGCGCCGAGCCGTCGGACGTGGTGGCGGCGGCCTATGTCGGTGAATCGCTGCGCTTCGGCCCGGACTACATCCTGCCCAAGCCCTTCGACCCCCGGCTGATCGTCGAGGTGTCGTCGGCCGTCGCCAAGGCCGCCATGGAATCCGGCGTCGCCACCCGGCCGATCGCCGATTTCCGCGCCTATCGCGACCAGCTCAACCAGTATGTCATCCGCTCCGGCCTGTTCATGAAGCCGGTGATCACCAAGGCCAAGACCGCGCCCAAGCGCGTCGTCTATGCCGAGGGCGAGGATCCGCGCGTGATCCGCTGCGCCCAGGTGGTGGTGGACGACGGCCTCGCGCATCCGGTTCTGATCGGCCGCCGCGAGGTGATCGAGCGCGTGATCGGCGAAATGGGCCTGCGCCTGAAAGTCGGCCAGGACGTGGAGGTCATCGAGATCATCCGCGACCCGCGCTATCACAACTTCACCGAACATTTCCGCAAGCTGATGGGCCGCCGCGGCGTGTCGCCCAGCCATGCCGCCAACGTGGTGCGCACCCAACCGACCGTCTTCGGCGCGCTGATGGTCCGCCGGGGCGAAGCCGACGCGCTGGTCTGCGGCACCACCGGCCGCTTCAACGAGCATTGGGCGCACATCTGCGGCCTGATCGGACTGCGCGACGGCGTGAAGGTCGCGGCGACGATGAATGCGCTGATCTCGCAGAAGGGCGTCCACTTCATCACCGACACCTACGTCAACCCCGACCCGACGGCCGAGCAGGTGGCCGAGATCGCGCGGCTGGCGGCGGACGAGGTGAGGCGCTTCGGCATCGAGCCGAAGGTGGCATTGCTCTCCCATTCCAACTTCGGCAGCGCCGACACCCCGTCGGCCCGCAAGATGCGTGCGGCGGTGGAACTGGCGACCCAGCAGATGCCGGACGTCGAGATCGACGGCGAGATGCACGCCGACGCCGCCCTCGCTCCCGCCCTGCGCAAGGAGCTGCTGCCGGACAGCCGGCTGAAGGGCGAGGCGAACCTGCTGGTCATGCCGACGCTGGACGCCGCCAACATCGCCTTCAACATGATGAAGATCCTGGGCGATGCGCAGAATGTCGGCCCGATCCTGCTGGGCGTCCAACGTCCGGTCCACATCGTCACCCCGTCCGTCACCACCCGCGGTCTGGTCAACATGACCGCCGTCGCCGTGGTCGATGCCCAGCTCGCCGACCCGGTCGATGCCGCTCCGAGCCCGCCGGCGGGGGTCGGCGTCTAAAGCGGGAACAAGGCATGGGCGCGGTGATCGCCGCGCCCATTCCCCTGCGTCCAATTCGTGCTATCCCTTAGCCGTCGCCAACAGGGACGGCCGAGGGGATGAATCGCAAGCCGCGCAATTCCGCAACTGCCGCCGGCAGCTCCGCCGCCACCGCCGCGGCACTGGTGGGGCGGGCGGTGCCGCTGCACCAGTCGGGGCATTTGGCCGACGCGGAAGCGCTGTATCGCCAAGCGCTCGCAGCCCAGCCGCGCCATCCCGACGCCCTGCATCTCCTGGGCATGGTCGCCTGCCAGACCGGCCGCTTCGCCGATGCCGCGGATCTGATCGCGCAGGCGGTGGCGGCCAAGCGCGATGTTCCGGATTACCACGCCAACCTCGCCTACGCCCTCCAGGCGCTCGGCCGGTCCGCGGAGGCCGAGCGGGCGGCCCGCAACGCCCTGCGCCTGCGCCGTCCCTTTCCGGAGGCGGCCAACACGCTGGGCAATGCGCTGAACGCCCAGGGAAAGGCCGCCGAGGCTGCCGACGCCTACCGTGCCGCCCTTCGCGCCCGTCCCGATTACACGGAGGCGGAGGGCAACCTGGGCGCGGTCCTGCGCAGCCTCGGCCGCTCGGCAGAGGCTGAACCGCTGCTGCGCCATGCCCTGGCCGGCAATCCGACCCTGACGGAGGCGCGCGCCGCCCTCGGCCTCGCCCTGCTCGACCTTGGACGGGCCGACGAGGGGGAGATGGTGCTGCGCGCGGTGTTGGCCCGCAAACCGGCCCAAGCCGCCGCAGCCCTGGCATTGGCCGGGTCGCTGCAACGGCGTTGCGGGGATGCGGAGCCGGCCTACCGGCGCTACCTGACGCTGGAACCGGCGGAAGCCGAGGGCTGGAATGCCTTCGGCCTCGCTCTGCAGAGCGCCGACCGCATGGAGCCCGCCGCCAAAGCCTTTGCCCGCACCTTGCGGCTCGATCCAAAGATGGCCGAGGCGGCGACCAACCTCGGCACCATCCGCCGCTTGCAGGGACGAACCGCGGACTCCGCGGATCTGCAACGCCATGCGCTGGATCTGCGCCCTGGATATGCTGCAGCCCACACCAACCTGGCGCTCGCCCTTCAGGATTTGGGCGACGAATCCGGTGCAGAGCGGGAGTTCACCCGCGCGTTGGAGGCCGATCCGGCGCAAGCGCTCGCCCGTTTCAACCGCGCCATCCTGCGCCTGCGGCAGGGCCGGCTGGCGGAAGGCTGGGAGGATTACGCCGTCCGCTTCGACTCCGGCCGTCTGGGGCCGAAGCGCCCCTTCGGCATCCCGGAATGGGACGGGGGCGATCTCGCCGGACGCCGCCTGCTGCTGTGGGCGGAACAAGGGCTCGGTGACGAGTTGATGTTCGGCTCCCTGCTGCCGGAGGCCATTGCCAGTTTTCCGAACACCATCGTCGAATGCGATGCACGGCTGGCCCCGCTGTTTCGGCGCTCCTTTCCCGGAACCATGGTACGGGCACCGACACGGCGACCAACCGACGCCGACTGCCATCTGCCCTTCGGGGGCTTGCCGCGCCTGTTGTGGAAGATTGCTCCGGTCACGCTGCCGCCCACCGGCTGGCTGAAGCCGGATCCGGCCCTGGCGTCGGCATGGCGGTCACGCCTGGATGCCCTTGGTCCGGGCTTGGCGGTCGGCATCGCCTGGACCAGCCGGCGCGTCACCACCGAACGCCGACGATCCTATACGTCCCTGGAGGAGTGGACGCCCCTGCTGAACCTGCCCGGCCTGCATGCCGTCAGCCTGCAGTATGACGGACGGGAGGAGGAAATCGCAGCCACCGAGGAGCGGCTGGGCCTGCGCATCCACCGTTGGTCCGACTTGGATCAGGTCGCCGATCTGGACGGCACCGCGGCCCTCATGGCGAACCTGGATCTGGTGGTCACCGTCGCATCGTCCAGTGGGGAGATGGCGGCGGCGCTGGGCACTCCGGTCTGGCGGCTCGGCCGACGGGATTGGACCCAACTCGGCACCGCAGTGCGCCCGTGGTTCCCGTCGATGCGCTGCATCCACCCCGATGGAGGTGATGGCCTAGACGGGGCGATTTTAAAGGCATCACAGTTTCTTGGAAGCTTTTCCGCAGGTGCCCTGTGAGCGCTCCGGACTGGTTCGCCGAGGCGCTACGCCTTCATCAAGGCGGTGCGCTGGATCTGGCGGAACCCTTGTATCTGCGTGTGCTCCAGGCCGAGCCACACCATGCCGATGCCCTGCATCTTCTGGGCATCCTCAACCATCAACGCAATAATAACGCACAAGCCATTGTTTTAATTGATATGGCAATCGATTTCGCGCCGGAGGTAGCGGATTATCACGCCAATCGCGGCATCGTCCTGCAACGGCTTGATCGCCTTGGAGAAGCGGAAACGGCACAGCGCCGGGCGCTGGAGTGCGATCCCACCCACATCGGCGCCCATTTCAATTTGGGGCTGGTGCTGGCGGCACAGAACCGGCTGCTGGAAGCGACGGGCCATTATGCCGAAGCCGCTCGCCTGTCGCCCGGCTTGGCCGATGCCCATCTGAATCTCGGCGCCGCCCTTCAGGGGCTCGGCCGGTCGGAAGAGGCATTGGCCGCCCATGCCAGGGCGGCGGAATTGTTGCCCGGAGACCCGCGCCCCTGGACGAACCGCGCCGTCAGCCTGCGCCATCTCGGCCGGCTGGAGGCCGCCGCGGATGCCTTGCGGATGGCGGCGACGCTGGGTGGCGGCATGGCCGATCCATCGGCGCTCTCCGCCCTGGCAGCCGCGTTCCATGCAGCCGGACGCATGGAGGACGCAGCGGAGCGTTACGCCGACGCGCTGCGCTTTGATCCGCGTGATACTTTTTCTCTCAATGGCTTGGGGATCTGTCTTAAAGCTCTTGGACAACTGGATGATGCCGCCGCCTGCTTCGATGCCACCACCGCCATCCAGCCTGATCATGCCGATGCGCTGGACAATCTCGGCAGCGTCCGCAATGCCCAGGCCCGATATGCCGAGGCGGAGTCCCTGCACCGGTTGGCGATCGGCCATCGCCCGGACTTCGCCGGTGCCTGGAACAACCTGGGCAACGCCCGCCACGCTGCCGGGCGCACCGCAGAGGCTTGGCCGGCGTGGCATGCGGCAATGGCGCTCGATCCGACCCTGCCGGAAACCCACACCAACCTGGGCAATGCGTTGCGCAGTGCCGAACGCTTCGCCGAAGCCGAAAAGTCGCAGCGACGCGCCATTCTGCTCGCCCCGCTGGAGGCGCCGGCCCGCAACAATCTGGGGCACCTGCGCCAAGGCCGGCACGAGCACGCCGGTGCCGCTGACTGCTACCGCAGCGCCTTGGCACTGGCCCCCGCCTATGGCGAGGCCTGGAGCAACCTCGGACTGGCCTGTCAGCGTCTCGGCAACGGCGAAGCGGCGGAACGCTGCTATGATCGCGCCCTCACGCTGCGGCCCGACCTATCACTGGCGCACTTCAACAAGGGACTGTTGCGGCTGGAGGCCGGCGATCTCGACCATGGCTGGCCCGGCTATGGATGGCGCTTCGGCTCGGGACAGGTCGGACAGGGCCGCCATCCCCGCGCCCAGGCTTGGCGAGGCGAGGAGCTGACCGGCCGCCGGCTGATGGTCTGGGGAGAGCAGGGGGTGGGAGACACGATCCTGTTCTCCGTCCTCTGTTCCGAGCTGGCTGGACGCGCGGTTTCCACCATCCTGGAGGTCGACCGCCGTCTGGTGCCGCTGTTCGCCCGCTCCTTCCCGAGGCTGCGGGTGCGGCCGCAGGCACTGGATGCGCAAGGACGGGAAGCGATGGCCATCCCGGACTATGATCGGCATGTGCCGATGGGATCTTTGCCCCGGGTCCTGCGACGGCGCTTGGCCGATTTTCCGCCCGGCCGTTCCTGGCTGGTGCCTGAGGCCGGGTTGGCGGAGCGCTGGCGGGACCGGCTGGGAAGGCTCGGCCCCGGCCTTCGCATCGGCATCGGCTGGCGCAGCCAGATGATCACGGCGGAGCGCAGCATCGCCTATCTGCCGCTCGATCGCTGGGCGCCGCTGTTCGCGCTGCCCGGTATCCATTGGGTGGTGCTGCAGTATGGCGAGGTGGAGGAGGAGGTCCGGCAGGCCGAGCACCGTTTCGGCATTCGCCTGCACCGCTGGGACGACCTCGACCGCAAGGACGATTTCGACGGCGTCTCCGCCCTGATCGCCGGGCTGGACCTCGTCATTTCGCCCGCCATGTCGGTCGGCGAGCTCGCCGGCGCGCTGGGCACCCCCGTCTGGCGCTTCGGCACCCGCGACTGGACGCAGTTGGGCACCGGGATTCGTCCCTGGTACCCGTCGATGCGCCTGTTCCAGCCACGCCCGGGCGAGCCGCTGTCGGCCACGATGGCCGATATGACCAGCGCCCTCGAAGCCCTCCTCCCCACGACGGCCGCCCACCTCCCGCCGGCGAAGCGGTCGGAGGCGGAAGATGCACGGCGGCCAGCCGCCCGGAATCCCACCATCACCCGATTATCGACAGCGTCCCCCGATGCCGCCCTCCCGCCTACCCCCGCTATCGGCGGGAGGAGGGTTTCCGCAAAAGGAGAGACGCTGGCGGCGCAGGCGGTCGCCCTGCATCGGGATGGCCGCCCGGAAGACGCCGCAAGTCTCCACCGCCAAGCCGTCGTTGCGAACCCGGCCCATCCGGCCGCCTGGACCAATGGCGGCCTCGCCCTGCTCCGGCTCGGCCGCGTCGAGAATGCCATGCATTGGCACCGGCGGGCGGTGGCGCTGAACCCCGCCTTTGCCGAAGCCATGGGCAATCTCGGCGTGGCCCTCCAGGCCGCCGGCGCCGCGGAAGAGGCCGCGAGGCTGCATCGCCGCGCCATCCGGCTGCGCCCGTCGCTGGCGGAAAGCTGGGGCAACCTCGCCGCGGCCTTGCTCGCCTCCCGGCGATTTGCCGAGGCCGAAGCCGCCTGTACCCGCGCGGCTGTCCTGGCGCCGTCCCTTGCCGGGGCGTTGGTCACGGCCGCAGCGGCGTCGAAGGGGCAGGGGCGTTTCGCCGAGGCGATCCGGCAATGCCGCCGAGCCCTGCGCATCGTTCCGGCTTCGGCCAAGGGCTGGTCGAATCTTGGCATGGCCCTGGCCGGGCTCGGGCGCTGGGACGACGCGCTGCATGCCCATCGGCGCGCGACGGCGCTTGCTCCCGACCAGCCGGACATGCTGGTGAACCAGGGCCATACGCTGCTGATGCGGGGAGAGCGCCGGCTCGCCTCGACCTGCACCGGGCGAAGCCTGCTGTTGGCACCGGACCGGACCGATGCCCGGATGAACCGTGCCCTGCTGCGATTGGCCGAAGGCGATCTCGGTGGCGGTTGGCGGGATTACGCCCACCGCTTCGCCACCGGCGAGGCCGTGTCACGCCGCTTCGCCATTCCCGAATGGCAGGGCGAAGCTCTGGCTGGTCGCCCCATCCTGGTGTGGGGAGAACAGGGGCTCGGCGACGAGATCCTGTTCGGCACGGCGCTGCCCGACCTGCTCCGTGAAGCCGGCCGCGTGATCGTGGAATGCGACCCGCGCCTGACCGGTCTGTTCGCCCGCGCCCTGCCGGGCGCGGAGGTTCGGGCCCCCACGCCGGATCCGCGTGACGCCGATTGTCACGCCCCGATGGGCGGCGTCGCCGCCCGGCTGCGGCCGACCCTGCGACATTTCCCGGCAGCCGGCCCCTTCCTGATCCCCGAACCGCGGCTGGCGGCGGAATGGCGCGGCCGGCTGGCGGCGCTCGGCCCGGGACTCCGGGTCGGCATCTGCTGGCGCAGCAGCCGGATGACGGCCGACCGGGCCGGTGCGTACAGCCGGATCGAACAATGGGGACCGGTCTTCGCGGTGCCGGGCGTGACCTTCGTCACTCTTCAATATGACGAGTGCGGGATGGAACGGGATGACGCCCTGCACCGCTTCGGCACACCCCTTCACCACTGGCCCGGCCTCGACCAGAGGAACGATCTGGAGGGTGTGGCCGCGCTGATGTCCGGCCTCGACCTCGTCATCTCCGCGCCGACCGCGGTGGGGGAACTGGCCGCGGCGCTCGGCGTCCCGGTGTGGCGGATCGGTGCGGCTGGGGACTGGTCGGCGCTGGGGACGATGGTGCGCCCCTGGTTCCCATCCATGATGCCTGTCGGCCATGCCGGCGACCAGGATGTCGCCCTGGCCGCCGTCGCCCGGCGCCTGCGCCGTCTGGCCGAGGGAGGTCGGGCGGTGACATGACCATCGGAAGGGGGCGGTCCGCGCGATTCCGCATTGCGATTCCGGCGCGCGCCCATTATCGACTATGGCCGCCGGGTCCCGCGCAGGGTGGACGGGTGACCCGGCGCCCGCGTCGTCGTAAGCTGCATGAAGAGCTGGGCGGCGACAGCGGGACTTCTGGGCGGAGTTTCTGGGAAAGGACGGTCGGTGCGGTCTGAGGACGTTCTTGCCAACATAGACGTCGCGGTGCTCGCGGGCGGGCTGGGGACGCGCATCCGGGGCGTTCTGGGGGACACACCGAAGGTCCTGGCCCCGATCGCGGGCCGCGCCTTCCTCGGCCATCTTCTCGATTACCTGTCGACCTACGGATCGCGCCGCGTGGTTCTGTGCCTGGGCCATCTGGCCGACCGGGTCACCGCTTGGCTCGCCCGCGGCGATTCCGCCGGAACCATCGACGTGGTCTGCCAGATCGAGCCGCGTCCGCTCGGGACGGCCGGTGCGCTGGGCTATGTCCGCAAGGAATTGCGCAGCAGCACCATCATGGTCGTGAACGGCGACACCTTCCTCGATGCCGACCTGCGCGCCTTCATCGCCTCGCACCGCCTGTCCGGGGCGGAGGCATCGGTGCTGTGCGTGACGGTGGAGGACGCCTCCCGCTTCGGGCGGGTGGAGATCGGCCCCGACAGCCGGGTCCGCCGCTTCCTGGACAAGGCGCCGGGCGCCGGTACCATCAATGCCGGGGTCTACCTGTTCTCCGCAGCCTTTCTCGACCGCTTCATCGCGGCAGGGGCGGTGTCGCTGGAACGCGACGTGCTGGAAAAGCTGCCGCCCGGCACGCTGAACGCCCATGTCGCCAAGGCGCGCTTCCTCGACATCGGAACGCCGGAAAGCCTCGCCACCGCCGCCAGCGTGATCGCCGGCCGGGAGTCCTGACGGCCTCAATTTGCCCCTGGGCCTATGGCCGTCTGCCGCTGGACTCGGCACGGTGTGCCGGGCCAAGATGCGCCTCGCCCAGCCCCGGCGCCCGCACCCACGGCGTCAGGCCGGACAGCCGCGCCGCCCTCTCCGGACCAGTGCCATGGCCGTCATCCTCATTCGCGCCGATGCGTCGCCCACCATCGGCACCGGCCATGTCATGCGCTGTCTCGCCGTGGCCGAGGCCCTGCGCGACCAGGGGCACGAGGCGCTGTTCGCCTGCGTCGAATCCACGTCCGCCATCGACCGCCGCCTGTCTGCCGAAGGCTTCCGCCATGTCTCCGTCGTCGGCCCGGTGGGCGAGGCGGCGGATCTGGCCGCCACGCGGTCGCTCCTGCGGCGGGAGCATGGCACCGCGGTGATGCTCGACGGCTACCGCTTCGGCGAGGCTTACCGTGCCGGGCTGCAGGCCGCCGGCGCCCGGGTGCTGGCCTGGGACGACCTGGGCGACGGCACGCCGCTCCATGCCGATCTCGTCGTCAACGCCGCGCCGCGGGCTGCAGCCCTTCCCTATGGCGAGATGGCGCCCGGTGCCGTCCTGCTGCTCGGCCCTGCCTACGCACCGTTGCGGCGGGAGGTGCGGCTGGCGGCGCAGGAGCCGCGGCGGACCATCGCCGACCGGCCGGTGCTGCTGGTGACCTTCGGCGGCTCCGACCCGCTCGCCCTGACCGGACCGGTCCTGGAGGCGCTGGCGCTGGGCGGACGCGCTGGGGTGCGGCCGGATGGCTGCCGCATCGTCGCCGTCGTCGGCGGCAGCAACCCGCGCGCGGCCGACGTGACGGAGCTTGCCGCCCGTCTCGGTTCCGACACGGTGTCCGTGGAGATCGACTGCCCGCGGATGGGCGCGCTGATGGCCGATTGCGGTCTGGCGGTTTCGGCCGGCGGCGGCACCATGGGAGAGCTGGCGGCTCTGGCGGTGCCGACCCTGCTGGCGGTCACCGCCGACAATCAGGCGATGGCGAGCGGTGACGCCGCCGAATTCGGCTGGTGCGCGGCGGTGGACGCCCGCGGCGGTGTTCCGGCCGAAGTGGCGGCGATCATCGCCGAACGCGCGCTCGCCCTGTGGTCGGACGCCGGACAGCGCCAGCGGATGCAGGACGCCGCCGCCGCGCTGCCGCTGGATGGCGACGGGGCGATGCGCATCGCCAGCGCCCTCACCGGTCCGGTGCCCAAACCCGGCAACGCCGCCCGGCGACGGGCGGCGTTGACCTGAACCCTTCCGGCAGGGCGTCAGCTGACCACGCGCCAGGTGCCGTCCTGCTGCTGGCAGGCGGTGCCGAAGCCCTGCTGGGTGCGGCCCTGGACCACGATGGTGGTCTGGTATTCGCGGCAGAGCTGACCCTGCGGCCCGGTCCCCTCGCGCACGGGCGTATAGGTGCCGTAATTGCCGGTCTCCGGATTGTTCCAGCGCACGGTGCTGCCGGTCGGCGCGCTGTAGGCGTTGACCGCCGCCTGCTGGGCGTAATTCTGGTCGGCGCGGTCGAGCGAGGCGCCGGCCGCGTTGCCCAGAGCCGCACCCAGCAGGGTGCCGACGCCGACCGCGACCAGCTTGCCGCTGCCGCCGCCGAAACGCGAGCCCGCCAGACCGCCGACGACACCGCCCAGGACCGTGCCGGCCGTCTGCTTGTTGGCGCTGACGCCGCCATAGGAGTCGCCGTAGCCGGGCTGGGCGCAGCCGGCGAGCGGGGCGGCGAGCAGGCTGGCGGACAGCGCGGCGGCGAGGAAGGGGCTGGCTTTCATGGTGGCTCTCGTCCTTTTGGGGTCGTCACGAAACTGGTCGTTCCTGACGCCATCAACATGGCTGACCCGCATCTTATTCCCGGTGCGTGACGCGGTGCCTCGCTTGCTCCTATGATCGGATCAACGGTTCCACAAAGGAATCGACGGCAAGCCCTTGGGAGGGAACGAACATGCTGCCCAACGCGGACAGCTATGAGGGGGTGTCCCGCGCCTTCGCCTGGCGCGTCCCCGACCGCTACAACATCGGCGTCGACGTCTGCGACCGCTGGGCGGAGGCGGAACCGGGCCGGATCGCCCTGATCCACAAGCTGCGTGACGGCGGGGTCGAGGAATACCGCTTCTCCGACATCCGCGCCCTGTCCAACCGCTTCGCCAATGCGCTGGCCGCCCAGGGCGTGGCCCGCGGCGACCGGGTCGGCATCCTGCTGCCCCAGTCGCCGGAAACCGCCATCAGCCATGTCGCGGTCTACAAGCTGGGCGGCATCGCCGTGCCGCTGTTCTCGCTGTTCGGGGTGGAGGCGCTGGAATACCGCCTGGCGAATTGCGGCGCCCGCGCCGTGGTCACCGACGCCGCCGGGGCCGCCAAGATCGCGCAGATCCGCGACCGCCTGCCGGAGCTTCAAGCGGTGTTCCGCGTCGACGGCCTGGGACCGGGATGCCTCGACTGGCATGGGCTGTGCGACGCGGCGTCGGATGACTTCACACCGGCCGATACCGGGCCGGATGACCCGGCCCTGATCATCTACACGTCCGGCACCACCGGCCAGCCGAAGGGTGCGCTGCATGCGCACCGGGTTCTGCTGGGCCATCTGCCGGGCGTGGAGATGTCGCACGACCTGTTCCCGCAGCCGGGCGACCGCATCTGGACGCCGGCCGACTGGGCCTGGATCGGCGGACTGCTCGACGTGCTGCTGCCGGCCTGGCACCACGGGGTGACCGTGGTCTCCCACCGCTTCGAGAAGTTCGACCCTGAGGCGGCCTTCGCACTGCTGGCCGAATTCCAGGTGCGCAACGCCTTCCTGCCGCCGACCGCGCTGAAGATGATGCGGGCGGTGAAGAACCCGCGGGCGCGCCATCCCATCGCCATGCGGTCCGTCGCCAGCGGCGGCGAGACGCTGGGCGCCGGGCTGCTCGACTGGGGCCGCGAGACCTTCGGCGTGACGATCAACGAGTTCTACGGCCAGACCGAATGCAACATGATCGTCTCCTCGGCCGCCACCCTGATGGCGCCCAAGCCCGGCATCATGGGCCGCCCGGTTCCCGGCCATGACGTGGCGGTGATCGACGCGGAGGGCAACCGGCTGCCGCCGGGACAACTCGGCCTGATCGCGGTGCACCGGCCCGATCCGGTGATGTTCCTCGGCTACTGGAACAACCCCGAGGCCACCGCGGCGAAGTTCATCGGCAACTGGCTGGTCACCGGCGACCAGGGGGAGTTGGACGAGGACGGCTATATCCGCTTCGTCGGGCGCGACGACGACGTCATCACCTCGGCCGGCTACCGCATCGGCCCCGGCGAGATCGAGGACTGCCTGATCGGTCATCCCGCCGTCCGCATGGCGGCGGTGGTCGGCGTGCCCGACCCGCTGCGCACGGAGATCGTCAAGGCCTTTATCGTGCTGCAGGAGGGCGTGACGCCGGACGAGGCGCTGGTCGCCTCGATCCAGGACCATGTGAAGACCAGGCTGGCCGCGCACGAATATCCGCGCGCCATCGAATTCCTGGAAAGCCTGCCCATGACCACGACCGGCAAGATCGTTCGCCGGGAGCTGAGAAACCGCTCGTAATATCATGACCGAATTGATTTTATTGGCCGCGGCGTTTCTGGCCGGGGCGATGAACGCGGTCGCCGGCGGGGGGAGCTTCCTGACCCTGCCGGCCCTGATCTACGCCGGGGTGCCGCCGGTCGCCGCCAATGCCACCGGAACGGTCGCCCTGCTGCCCGGCTACGCCAGCGGCGTCTACGGCTATCGCCAGGACCTGACGCCGGTCGGTGCGCTCGGCCTGCCGCTGCTGTCGGCGGTCAGCCTGGTCGGCGGGCTGGCCGGCGCCGGACTGCTGCTCGTCACCCCGGATTCGGTGTTCCGCGGCATCGTGCCGTGGCTGCTGCTGGCGGCGACCGGGCTGTTCGCCTTCGGCACCATGCTGGCGCAGCGGCTGCGCAGCCTGGGGCTGCACGGCAACGGGGCGATGCTGGGCACGCTGTTTGCCGTCTCGGTCTATGGCGGCTATTTCAACGGCGGGCTCGGCATCCTCCTGCTGGCGCAGCTCAGCCTGTTCGGCATGACCGACCTCAACGCCATGAACGGGCTGAAGAACCTGTTCTCCGCCGTGCTGACCGCCATCGCCGTGGTGGCCTACGCCGCGGGCGGGGCGGTGGATTGGCCGAAGGCTTTGCTGATGACGCTGGCGGCGGTCGCCGGCGGCTATGTCGGGGCCAGGCTGGGACGGAAAATCCCCAAGCACGTCCTGCGCGCCGGCATCATCGCCGTCGGGCTGGTGATGAGTGCGGTGTTCTTCCTCAAATGATCGCGCTATAGAGGGCGCTCTCCGCCTTATGGACCCCACCGCCATGCTGACCGTATCCGACCTCGACCTGTACTATGGTGACGCCCAGGCGCTCGACGGCGTCACTCTGCAGGTGGCGGCGGGGCAGACCACCGCCATCGTCGGCGCCAACGGGGCGGGCAAGACCTCGCTGATCCGCAGCATCGCCGGCATCCTGAAGCCGGCACGCGGCAGCATCCGCTTCAAGAACCGCGAGATCGCCGGGCTGCCCAGCCACGTCGTCTGCGACCTGGGCGTGGGGCAGGTGGCGGAAGGGCGGCAGATCTTCCCGACGCTGAGCGTGCGGGAGAATCTGGAGATGGGCGCCGTCATCCCGCGTGCCCGCGCCACCGCGCGCCAGACCTACGACCGCGTTCTGGACCTCTTCCCCCGCCTGCGGGAAAGGCTGGACCAAGCGGCGGGCACCCTGTCCGGCGGCGAGCAGCAGATGCTGGCCATCGGCCGCTGCCTGATGGGCAAGCCGGAACTCATCATGTTCGACGAGCCCTCGCTCGGCCTGTCGCCCGCCCTGGTGCAGGAGCTGTTCCGCATCATCCGGGCACTGGCTTCCGATGGCATGACGATCATCCTGGTCGAACAGAATGTCGCGGCGTCCCTGCGCATCGCCCAGACGGCCTATGTGCTGGAAAACGGCCGGGTGGTGCTGTCCGGAACGGGAGAGGCGCTGCTGGCCGACCCGGCGGTGAAGCAGGCGTATCTGGGGCTGTGACCCCGTCACCGCTCCAACCGGGAGCGGCCTGCCGGCGCTACCTCCCTTATCCTCCTATCGTTGAATATACGAACCATCTACACTCCCCTTAAGCTGGCAGTCCATCCAACGAGACCAACCAACACCGGGCGGGGAGCATGGCGGCAGGCTGCACCAGACGGGCGACATTGCTGGCGGCCGGTGCGCTGCTGGCGTCGACCACCTTCGGGCACGCCACTGCAGCCGGCCGGCCGGTGGTGCGCGCCGGGGTGCTGAAGTTCGGCACGGTCAGCTGGGAACTCGACACCGTCCGCGCCAACGGCTTCGACCGGCAGGCCGGAATCGACCTGCAACTGGTGGAACTGGCCGGCAATCCGGCGACCCAGGTCGCGCTCCAGGCCGGCGGGGTCGAAATCATCGTTTCCGACTGGCTGTGGGTGTCGCGGATGCGCAGCAAGGGGGAGCCGCTGTGCTTCATCCCCTATTCGACCGCCGTCGGCGCGCTGGTGGTGCCGGCCGGCTCCGGGATCGCCGAGGTCGGCGACCTGCGGGGCAAGCGCATCGGCGTCGCCGGCAGTCCGCTCGACAAGAGCTGGCTCCTGCTGAAGGCTCTGGCGGCCGACCGGCATGGATTGTCGCTCGACCGCGATGCCCAGCCCTTCTTCGCGGCACCGCCCCTGCTGAACGGCAAGATCGCCGACGGCGAACTGGATGCGGTCCTGACCTATTGGCCCTTCGCCGCCCGGCTGGAGGCGAAGGGTCTGCGCGTGTCGCTGACGGTGGCGGACATGCTGGACGCCTTGGGCCAGCCGGCGACGGTGCCCTCCATCGGCTATGTCTTCCGCGAGGACTGGGCACGCGCCAATCCGGACGCGCTTACCGGCTTCCAAACCGCGACGGACCGGGCCAAGGCCCTGCTGACGCAGTCCGACGCCGCCTGGGAGCGCCTCGCCCCGCTGATGCAGGCGGAGGACGGCGCCACCTTCCGCACGCTGCGCGACCGCTACCGGGACGGGATCCCGCACCGCTGGACCGAGGAGGAGCGGGCAGGGGCCGCCAAGCTCTATGCGCTGCTCGCGCGGCTTGGCGGGCGGGACCTGGTCGGCGATGCGCCCACCATAGCGCCCGGCACCTTCTGGACCGGCGGAGCGTAGCGGGTGCGCCGCGCCCTGATTCCCGCCCTGATGCCTCTGGCGTCGATCCTGCTGCTGCTGGCGCTGTGGCAGGGGGCGACGCTGACGATCGGCGGGCGGCTGCTGCCGGGACCGCTGGTGGTGGCCCAAGCCCTGCTGCGCGAGGCGGAGAGCGGAGCGCTGTTCCATCACATGGGCGTCACGCTGCTGCGGGTGCTGGCGGCCTTCGCGCTCGCCATGTCGATCGGGGTCGGGCTCGGCCTGCCGATGGGACGCTCGCCTTTCGTGGACCGGCTGTTCGGACCTTGGCTGGTCTTCTTCCTGAACCTGCCGGCCCTGGTGGTCATCGTGCTTGCCTATGTCTGGTTCGGACTGACCGAGGCGGCGGCCATCGGCGCCGTCGCGGTCAACAAGATCCCCAACACCGTGGTTCTGGTGCGGGCGGGTGCTCGCGCCATCGACGAAGGGCTGGTCGACATGGCCCGCGTCTACCGCCTGTCGCCCGCGGACCGGCTTCGCCATGTGCTGCTGCCGCAACTCACCCCCACCATCGCCGCGGCTGCGCGGTCCGGCCTGGCGCTGATCTGGAAGATCGTGCTGGTGGTCGAACTGCTGGGCCGCAGCGATGGTGTCGGATTCCAGATCAACCTCCTTTTCCAGACCTTCGATGTCGCAGGAATCCTGGCTTACACCATCGCGTTTGTGGCCGTGGTCCAGCTTCTGGAATACGGCGTCCTCCAGCCTGTCGAGCGGCATTGCCAGCGGTGGCGGCGGATGCCCGCTGAGGCTTGAGATCCGCTCCAAGCGCTTCGGCGCGGTGGAGGCCGTGCGCGGCCTGGCCCTGTCCGCCGCGGCGGGGGAGGTCGTGGCGCTGGTCGGTCCCAGCGGCTGCGGCAAGACGACGGCGCTCGGCATCGTCGCCGGGCTGGACCGCGCCTTCGACGGCATGGTGGAGATCGGCCCGCGGCCGGATGGCGGAGCGGCCAAGCTGGGCTATGTGTTCCAGGAGCCCCGCCTGCTGCCTTGGCGCAGCGTGCGGCAGAATCTGGCCCTGGCCCTGCCACGCCCGCTGCGCCGGGGGCCGGCGGTCGGTGCCATGCTGGATGCGCTGGAACTGACGGCCTTCGCCGACCGCTTCCCGACCCAGCTGTCGCTGGGTATGGCGCGGCGGGTGGCGCTGGCCCGGGCCTTCGTGGTGGAGCCGGATCTGCTGCTGATGGACGAGCCCTTCGTCTCGCTGGACGAACCGACGGCGCTCAGGCTGCGCACGCTGCTGACGCAGCTCCTGGACCGGCGGCCGGCCACCGTGCTGCTGGTCACGCATAATCTGCGCGAGGCCTTGGCGCTTGCCGACCGTCTGCTTCTTCTGGCGCCCTCACCTGGACGGGTGGTGGCGGAGGTTCCGGTGACCGTTCCCCGCGCCGCCCGCGACGACGGCACCGTCGAGGCGCTGCGCCGCGACCTGCTGTCCCGGCCGGAGCCGGCCTTCCGCCTGCTGGCCTGACTTTGCGGGCCTGACTCTGCGGGCCGACCCTTCCCGGCTTGTGGGTCCATTTGCCGCTCGTCCCGTCAAGCGGGCTGCGGTATCTTGCCCCGCTGCCGGGTTCGCCCGGCATCTTGCAGGGATGGCGGAGCCGGATGGCCTTCGGTCGGTCGACAGTGCGGCGGGTACGGAGACTCGGCCTCGTGGCCGGGATGGCCGCGCTGTTGCTGCAGGTCATCGCCTGGGGCTGGATGACGCCGGTCACGGGGACCGTCGGGACCGGAGAGACGGCGGCGCTGCTGATCTGCTCCTCCGGCGGCCTGACCACGATCCAGGCCGATGCCGCCGATTACGGCATCGCCGAATTCGGGGTCGTGCTCGACGGAGATGGCGAAGCCAAGTCGCCGGAGTCCTCGCATCCCGGTACCGGACATTGCCCCCTCTGCCCGCTGGTGGCCGGCTTGGCCTTGCCGCCGCCCCTCCTGGCGGTCGGCCCGGCCTTTGCTGCGGTCCGCGACACCCGCCTGTTGCCGGCCGAGCGGATCGCGACCGGTTGGTTCCTGTCGACCCTCCGGGCCCGCGCTCCTCCGTCACTCGCCTGATCCCCGGCCGTCAAGTCACCGATACCGATATCGCGCCACCGAGCATCGTCATGCCCGATCGCCGTCCAGACCACCAAGTCTGGCCCGGCACATCCGGCGTGTGGTTCCGGGCGTGCAATCCGAAACCGGAAATTCCGATCGCTGCCCAGCGGCATCCGCCGCCGTGGCGGCCCCCTCAGCCGTTCACATCCGCATTCCAGGAGAAGATTTGATGAAGCGCATCCTCGGCATCGCCGCCGCACTTGCCCTGTTCGGTGCCGGCCCCGTCCTGGCTCACAGCTACAAGGCCGGCCCGATCGAGATCGGCCACCCCTGGGCCCGCGCCACCGCGCCGTCGGCACCGAATGGCGGAGCCTATCTGTCGCTGACCAACACCGGGGCCACGGAAGACCATCTGGTCTCGGCCTCCACGCCGGTCGCGGAGAAAGCGGAACTGCACACCCATCTGAACGAGAACGGCGTGATGAAGATGCGCGAGGTTCCGCCCATCGCCATCGCTCCGGGCCAGGAGGTGAAGCTGGCGCCGGGCGGGCTGCACATCATGCTGCTCGGCCTCAAGCACCCGCTGGAAAAGGGCGCCCGCATCCCGATGACCCTGCGCTTCGAGAAGGCCGGCACCGTCGACGTGGAGATCGCCGTCGAGGCGGCCGGACAGAGCGCTCCCCAGGCCGAAGGCCATATGGCGGGGATGGGGGCTGCCGGTCACAGCCACGGCGCCGAGCCGGCCCAGAAGCAATAAGTGATAGGTGAAAAGGCCGCTGGCGGGGTAACCGCCGGCGGCCTCGATCCGAAGTTTTCCTGAAGCTCGCTCACTCGGCCGGGGCGATGCCCACCGGGCGGGAGAGCTTGGCCGCCTCGGCAGCCATGTAGCGCGGCGACAGCACGCCGAAGCGCCGCGCCCACCACGCCGTCAGCGGCGGCGTCAGCAAGGCCGTGACCACCACGCTGGTGGCGATCAGCGCTGTCGCCGACGGGGCGACCGGCGCGAAGGACGGCTCGATCGCGGCGATGATCGGCGGCACCGTCACCGCGGCGCCGGCGGTCGACGCCGCACCGATGCCGGCCGTGCCGTTGCCCTTCGCCAGCAGGATGTCGGCCAGAACCAGCATGAAGCCGGTGACGGCGATCACCGTCAGCCCGAGCACGATGCCGAGCAGGCCGGTGTTGAGGATCGTCGAGAAGTTCAGGTTATTGCCCAGCGCGAAGGCGAAGAATGGCACCATCACGGACACGCCCTGGGTGAAGAAAGCCCGCAGATCCTTGTCCAGGTTGCCGAGGACGAAGCCGATGATGAAAGGCAGCAGGGCACCGACCATCGTCTGCCAGGGAAAGGCCGCAAGGCCGGCGATGCCCAGCGTGACCATGGTCATGAAGGGCCCCGATTCCAGGCACATCAGGCAGAAGGCGCCGGCTTCCTCCTTGGTGCCGTACTGCTGCATCAGGGCCATGTACATGCCGCCGTTGGTGTCGTTCATCACGGCGATGATTGCCAGGACCGACAGGCCGGAGAAGAAGCCGGAGGTGATGCCCTCCGCCGGAATGAACCAGGAGGCGATGACGCCCGCCATCGCGGCGGTGAGGATCTTGACCGACACCAGCACGCCGCTCTTGCGCAGGACCAGCGGCGTGGCCTTGAGGCTGATGCTCGCGCCGATGCAGAAGAACCACACCGACAGGATCGGCAGCGTGCCGGTGATGAGCCCGTTGGTGAAGGATCCGAAGAATTTGCCTGTGTTGGGAGCAAGCGTGTTCAGGCACGCGCCGAGAAACAGGGGGACGATCATCATCCCGCCGGGGATGCGGTCGATCCGGGACTTGATGTTCATGGCCGACACTCCTTCGAATTTCATCCCGTCGCCGCCGCGCCCCATTGCTGTCGGGCATGACACAGCGGCCGTCTTCTTATCGGGGCGACACAGGGCGCGCCGCCTAAGTGCATACTAGTATACAAGTAGCGTCGCCTTTGTCAAAGCGGCTGATAGTCAGCCGCGGCACGTTGTCGCGTCGGAAGGGAAAAGGGCTGCTGCGCATGCCAAGCGGGGCTCCGCCGGCCCCGTTGGCAGCGAATTCCGGCATTCCGACACAGGAGGAAGCGGTGTCGCGAACCGGCGCTCGGGCGCATCCGCCTCCGGACCGCCGGACAGACAGGCTCAGCGCGGCCGGTGGCGGGCGAGAGCTTGGGTGATGTCGAGGTCGCGGAACGGCTTACCGATCACCGGCCGAGCCCGGTGGGCCTCGGGCAGCCCCTCCGCGCCATGGCCGGTGGTGAAGATGAAGGGGATGCCGGCAGCGGCCAGCCGGTCGGCCACCGCGTCCACCCGCTCGCCGCGCAGGTTGACGTCGAGCAGTGCGATGTCGAAGCCGCCGGCCTCGATCATTTGCAATGCCGTGGATACGGAACCGGCCGGGCCGAGACAAGTCACGCCCTGGTCGAGCAGGGCATCCTCCAGGCTCATGGCGATCAGCGGCTCGTCCTCGACGATCAGGACGGTCAGTTCGGACAGGTTCGCGTCGGTCACTGCGGGCTCACTCGCGACGACAGGGGAATTACCAGCCGGCATCTTACGCCGGCTGAATCGAAAGCAAGGACGACATCGCCCTCCAACTCATGCGCAAGACCACGCTCGATCAGGCGGGAGCCGAACCCACGCCGCGTCGGCGGCACCACCGGCGGCCCGCCGCTCTCGCGCCACCTCAGCACCAGCGCATCGGTCGACCCAGAGGAGGCGTGTCCGGTTCCGGCTTGGCTGCCGGCATCCCGCGCGACTGGAATCGATACCGGCGCGATTTCCCACTCCAGATCGATGCGGCCGTTTTCCGCCGACAGGGCACCGTATTTCGCGGCGTTGGTGGCAAGCTCATGAAAGGCGAGATGCAGCGACACCGCGACGCCGGTGGTCAGGTTGACCGGCGGACCGGCGACCCGAACGCGGCCGGCATGGACATGGGGCTCCAGGGTCAGGGCGGCGATCTCGCTCAGCGACGCGCCCTGCCAATGGCGGCGGGTCAGCAGGTCGTGGGCCTGGGCCAGGGCGCGCAGCCGGGACTGGAAGGCGTCGGGGAAATCCTCGACCGACGGCGCGGTGCGCAGGGTTTGCTTGGCGATCGACTGCACCATCGCCAGCGTATTCTTGACCCGATGGTTCAACTCCTCCAACAGCAGAAGCTGCCGCTCCTCGGCCTTCTTGCGGTCGGTGATGTTGAGCGAAACGCCAGCGAGCCCGGTCGGCTTGCCATTCTTGTCGTAGATGGCGCGGCCGCGCACCTGGATCCAGTGGAGGCTGCCGTCGGGCCAGATCGTGCGGTATTCCATGTCGAGCGGCAAGCCGCTGGTCACCGCCTGACGAACCATCGCCTGCTGATGCTCGCGGTCGCCGGGATGGACGCGCTCCAGCAGCCGGTCATAAGTCGAGATCTCCGCCGGATCGGAAAGACCCAGGTTGGCGGCGCAGATCGACGAGACGTGCAGCCGATTGGTCGACAGCGTCAACTCCCAGGAGCCGAGCCGTCCCGCCTCCAGCGCGAAGCGCAGGCGCGCCTCGCTTTCGGCCAATGCCTTGCGCTTGTCGGCCAGCTCGTTGCGGTCGCGGGCCTCCACCAGGGCACGGCGGACCACGACCTGCAGGCGCTCCATCCGCAGCTTCACGACATAGTCGGTGGCACCCTTCTTCAGCGCCTCGATGGCGTTCTCCTCGCCCAGCATGCCGGACACGAAGATGAAGGGGACCCGGGGAAGCCGGTCGCGCGCGATCGCCAGCGCCGACATCCCGTCGAAATCGGGCAGGTCGAAGTCTGACAGGATCAGATCGAAGGGCCCCCCGTTGCCGACAGCGTCGATGAAGGCCTGCCGCGTCTCGACCCGCTGAACCTCGAAGTCGTGGCCGTCGATCATCCGTAGATGTTCGCGCACCAGATCGGCGTCGATGCCGCTATCCTCCAGCAGCAGGACGCGGCACGGGATCGGCGACCCCAAAGCCGAGGGGTCTTCGGCAAAGGGGGAATCGGCGGGACGGCCGACGGAGGAGTCCAACAATTGGGCCATCAGTTGCCGCGCGGCCTGCGGGGATGGCAGCCGGGCGGCGGCTCGTTCAGGATCGCCCAGAAACTTCCGATGTCGCGGATCGCGTCGAAGAACTCCTTGAACCCGACCGGCTTGACCACGAAGGCATTCACCCCGAGCCGATAGCTGCGGACGAGATCCTGCTCCTCCTTGGAGGAGGTCAGCATGACGACGGGAATCGCCCGGGTGCTGTCATTGGCCTTGATCCGCTGCAGCACCTCGATCCCATCCACCTTCGGCAGCTTGATGTCGAGGATGATGACGGCCGGATATTTCGGATCGGACGGCTTGGAAACCGCCTGCCCGTCCTCGCGAAACAGGTAGGACAGTGCCTCCGCCCCGTCGCGGGCGACGACGATGTCGTTGGCGAGCTGCGCCTCGGCGAAGGCCTCCAGCGTCAGTTCCAGGTCCTTCGGATTGTCCTCGACCAGCAGGATCGGTTTCAGCGCGGCCATGGGGCTACCTCGATTCGGCGGCTGAGGACCGCGGCAGGGAGAAATGGAAGGTGGCGCCTTGATCCAGCCTGCCTTCCGCCCAGACCCGCCCGCCGTGGCGCTCCACGATGCGGCGGACATTGGCGAGGCCGATGCCGATTCCCTCGAACTCTTCCTCGCGGTGCAGGCGATGGAAGACACCGAAGAGCTTGCCGGCATAGGCCATATCGAATCCACGACCATTGTCGCGCACGAAGAACTCATGCGCGTCGGCCGTGGTCCGGCACCCGACCTCGATCTCGGATCGGGCGCGGTCACGCGTGTATTTGATGGCGTTGGACAGCAGATTCTGCACCACCAGCCGCAGCATGGTCGGATCGCCGTTGACGCTGGGCAGCGGATGCAGGGTCCAGCGGATGTCGCGGTCCCGCAGATCCGGCTCCAGCAGGTGGCGCACCTCCTCCACCAGCTGGCCGACATCGACATCGACGCGTGCCAAAGCGGTACGGCCCAGCTGCGAGAAGTGCAGCAATCCATCGACCAGCCGGCCGGCCGAACTCGCGGCCTCGATGATGCTGTCCAGGTAATGGCGCTCCCGGTCGTTCAGCTTGTCGGCGGCGCGGGACCGCAGAAGCTCGGCATAGCTGGTGACGTGGCGGAAGGGGGCCCGCAGGTCGTGCGAGACCGAATAGGAGAAGGCGGCAAGCTCGCCGTTGCTGCGGCGAAGCTCATCGTTGAGGGCGGCCATCTCCTCCGCCTTGCGCAGCACGATCCCGACGATCGCGTTGCGGAAGTCGCCGGCCGCCTCGACCTCGCCGTGGCGCCAGGGCAGGGACTGGCCGATCACCGTCTCCTTCCAGGCCTCGAAGGAACTGCGCGGAGAGAGCTGGCCGCTGGCGTCGCGCGGTTTCTTGGGATCGCCGGCCCAGTCGATCGACTGCACGATCTCGGGCCGGAACCACAACAGATAGCTGGGGTGCAGCTGGGAGATCGAGATCGCCAGCAGGCCGCTGGCAGTCCTTTCCATTCCGGCGGCGGCGGGCATCTCGACCGGAAGACGGTGACTGGCGAACAGGTCCTTGATGCCCTGGCCGGCCAGTTCGGCGGCGATGGCTTCGATGATCTCCTGCGGCGGGGTGCGGCCGATCAGCCGGCAGTCGCCGTCGAACAGGATCGCGGCGCCGTCGGCATTGACCAGCCCCAGCAGATCCTCGCGGTCCTCCAGCAGCCCGTCGATGAAATGCTCCGCTGCGGCCATATGGGCGAGCAGCCGGGCCTGGATGCTCTTGGAACGGATGCGGTGGTCGGCGTCCAGCGCCCGCTCCAGCGCGATCATCTGGCTGGACAGCACCTGTCCCAGCAGGTCGCAGGCGGTGCGCACGGCGAAGGAGACCTGCCGCGGCTCGGCATGGTGGCAGGAGATCAGGCCCCAGAGCCTGTCGCCATCCATCACCGAGATCGACATGGAGGCGGGCGTGCCCATGTTCCGCATATATTCCAGATGGACCGGCGATACGCTGCGCAACACGGAAAAACTGAGATCCAGAGCCTGCGCATCCCGTCCATCGGACAGGAGGGGGACCGGCTGGTAGCGCGCGTCGGCGATCAGCCGCAGACGATTCAACGCATAGAGCCGCCGGGCCTGTTGCGGGACGTCGGAGGCTGGAAAACGCAATCCCCGGTAGGAGGGCAGGCGGCCATTGCCGTCCTCGGCGATGACGGTGCCGTTCCACTGTTCGTCGAAGCGATAGACCAGCACGCGGTCGAACCCGGTCAACGCCCGCACCTCTTCCGCGGTGCAGGCCAGCAGGGCGTCGAAATCATGGGCGGCCTGCATGCGCCGGATGCCCTCGCGCATCTGCGGATACAGTGCTTCCAACGTGCCGGCACCGGTGGCGGGCAGTTCCTCCAGCTCCAGGATCACCAAATCGCCGGTGCGGTGTACGATCGCCTGATAATCGCCGCCGCTGCGCAGATGAAGGATGTCGAGCTGCACCGGTTCGGCCGGAGCGGCGCGCAGGCCGCGCAGCAGCGAGGGCAGGGCACCGGCGTCGATCAACTGGTCGACCGGCAGACCGAAGGCGTCGACCGGAGAGCGGTTCAGCACCACTCCGGCTTCCGCACTGGCACAGACGAGACGCAGGCTGTCCGCTTCCATCGCCAGAAGGTGGCCGTGCGGCTGGATGCTGCCGGGGAAATGGATCGGCTCGCGCGCGCAGGCGTCGAGGTCGAGCGTGCCCGCCATGGTCTGTGGCCACGGTTCCGGTCTGGTTGCAGGCGTCACGGTCGTCCTTTGCTCGTCTCGATCACAAACCCTGCGGGCCGTTCCCGAAACGAGCCCACGTCAATCAGGAGCTGCCAACATATGCCGCTGGGCTTGACGGTGTTCAGCACAGTTTGCAGCATAAAGACTCTGTTTCCGCCGCGCGCACCGCGTTGAGGTGAACGAAGCGACAGAATGTCTTGTTAGACTCTATACTTTCATTATCATAGGTTAAGATCTCTGCCTGTGCTTAAGTTTTCTCAAGGCCTTCTCTTTGGTAATATGGCTAAATTCATATCGCCGATTCAGTCTTGAGAGCATTTATGAAGGTGCTTTTCTTGAACAGTTTATGGTTGCCCCAGACGAACAGCATAGATGGGATGCCGACACCATGAAAGCCGACGTGGCGCGCCCGCCCGGCATCGACCGGCCGGTCGCACAGGGCGGTCGATGCCGGGCGACAGACCGGAAGAGTTGGCCACTGGGAGAAGGGCCGGGAGCAGGGCCGCAATCATACCCTGCGCAACACCGCCCGAGTATTCAAGGCCGGGGTATGGCCCCGCAGCGCGGCTTGGCTACCCCGCAGTCCGATGCTGTCCGGGCGGGCGTGGTTTCCGCCGGCATGGCGAGCGGCCTGATCGACGACATCCGGACCTGCGATGACCTGATCCGCCGGAAGGCTGCCGGTTGCCGCACCCACCTGCGCCTCAAGTCGGTACTGGCGGAGGGATAAGCGGGCGGGCACACCGATCGGAAGGGGTCAGAAAATCAGCTTCAGGATGCCGGTGACGACCAGAAGGCCGATGATGAAGATGATCAGGATGGCCCAGCCGAAAATCTTGAGCATGGTGTCGGTCCTTCTCTCGCCTCGTTCGCGACGTCGCCGCCAGCCGGTGACGCCACGTTCATGCTTGGATCAACCCGTCCGGCGGGCAGCGGTTCCCGTCAAAGGCACATCGGCGGTCGCCTTGCCTCATACCGGTGGTCGGCGCATGGGGAAACGGTCGTAAATGGCACGATACTCCAGCGAAGTTCGGCCGCCGGATCCGTGCCGCATCCGATAGCCGCCGGCACACGGACGGAGAAGCAACGACGTCCTTCGGGGCACGACGCCTGCCTTTGCCGTCCCGCAGGTGAGCGGGCGTAGGATCCGCCCCCGACCACCTCCGCGAGTCATCTTTTCCAAGCAAGAGAGGGAGAACGTCATGACGCAAAAGGATCTGACGTGGCTACGGACCCTCTACGACCGTTATGGCGTCGGCGAGGTCCAGGCGGTGTTCGATCACCTGTCTCCCGACGTCGAATGGGTGTCCAACCGGGAATCGCCGGTTTTCGCCTCATTTTCCGGCACCTTCCACGGGGTGGACGGCGTCCGGCGCTACTTCGACGGACTGACGCAGGATTGGAGCATCGACCGGCACGACCTGCTGGACATGACGGTCGAAGGCGACGATGTCCGGGTGAGGAACCTGGTCGGCGCCACCTACCGGAAGACCGGCAGGCGGGTCGAGACGGTGACCCACCATCGGCTGCGGGTGCGTGACGGCCGCATCGAACGCTTCGAGGAGCAGCTCGACGACGCGGTCGTCGCTATGGCTTGCGAAGCCGGGTGCGATGCGGGAACGGGAGCCGCCGGCAAGCCCGTGGCTTGAGGCGGCATCCCGCCCCGAAGCCGGCGGTTCTTGAGACGACAAGAAGACCCGGTCAGGTGAACCAGTAGCGCGTGAGGTGGAAGAACAGCGGTGCCGAGAACACGACGGAGTCGAGGCGGTCGAGGACACCGCCATGCCCCTCGATCATGGTGCCCCAGTCCTTGACCCCAAGGTCGCGCTTCATCGCCGACAGCACGAAGCCGCCGAAGAAGCCGGCCGTCACGATGACCAGCGACATGCCCGCCGCCTGGAGCGGCGAGAAGGGCGTGATGACGTGCAGGCCGGTGCCGATGGCGATGGCGGACAGCCCACCGCCGACCAGCCCCTCCACCGTCTTGGACGGGCTGATGCCGGGCGACAGCCGGGTCTTGCCCCACAGCTTGCCGAACACGTACTGGAATACGTCGCTCAGCTGCGCCACCGTCATCAGGTAGAGCAGCAGCAGGGCGCCGGGCAGGCTGTAGCCGGGAATGTCGAGCCACAGCAGCGCCGGCGCATGGCTGGTGCAGTAGACCGCCAGCATCACCCCCCACTGCGCCTTGGCGGTGCGGGTGAGGAAATCGGTGGTGTCGGCACCCAGCACCGACAGCGAGGGCAGCGCCATGAAGACGTAGACCGGGATGAAGATCGAGAACAGCCCGTACCAGCCGGTCCCGACCAGCCAGTATTGCAGCGGCACGACCACGAAGAAGGACAGGAACAGCCCGGCATGGTCGCCGCGCCGGGTCGGCGTCAGGGTGATGAACTCGCGCAGCGCCAGATAGGACAGCAGGGCGAACAGCACCAGCGTCACGACGCTGCCCAGCAGCATCGCCGCGGCGAACAGCGCCACCATCACCCACCAGGACCGGATGCGGGCGTTCAAGTTACGCACGGTGTCGCGCCCGGCCGGCGTCCGCACCCGGTAGGCGAGGACGGCCCCGATCAGGGTGGCGACGACCAGCAGGCCCAGGGCACCGCCCGACAGCCAGAGGAACAGCGGGTCGGTGGTGGTGAAGAAATTCGTCACTGTGGTCATCACGCTGCTCATCGGGCGGTCCGTTGGCCAGTGGATTTGGAATCGGATTGGGAATCGGGCTGGGTGCCGGATTGGGTTTGGGGTCGGGACAGCGATACCAGCGCGTCGCGGGCCCGCTCCAGGAACGCCGCCTTGTCCTCGTCCTCGACCACGTCCAGCGGGGCGCCGAAGCGCATGGTGCAGATCAGCGGCACCAGCAGCGGCATGCCCTTCGGCATCACGCGGTGCAGATTCTCGATGGAGACGGGCACCAGTTCGGCGGCCGGGACCCGCTGGGCCAAATGATAGAGGCCGCTCTTGAACGGAGCCACGGTACCGTCGCCGCGCGTGCCCTCGGGGAAGAGGATCAGCGACTGGCCGCTTTCGAGCACTGCCGCCATGGCGTCCATCACCTCCGCCGTCGCCTTTCCGGTCCGGTCGACCAGCAGGGCGTTGAGGCAGCCCACCGCCACCAGGCGCCGCAGGGCCGAGCCGCCCCAGTAGTCGAGCGCCGCGACCGGATGCGTCCGCGCCCGCAGCGCCGGCGGCAGGGCCGCCATGACCGCCAGCGTATCGAGATGGCTGGTGTGGTTGGCGAAGTAGATGCGCGGGACGTCGGCGGGAGCACTGCCTTCCCAGCTCGCGCGGGCGCCGACCAGCAGGCGGGTGAGCCCCAGCAGACCATGGCGCAGCGCCGGTTGAAGAAGAGGGATCATGACCGGGTCTCCGGATGATGGGCTTCCAGGTGTTGGGCGTTCAGGCGACGGGCGATGCCGTGCGTGCGCGTCGCGACGGTGAGCAGGCTGCCGGCCATGATGATCCAGGCCGCCGCCAGCAGGCTGAACCTCGTCCCCCACAGCGCATGCTCCACCGCCTGGACGAGCAGGGCCACGGTGAGGGTGGCCATGCGGCGCTGCTTGGCCATCACGCCGCCGAAATCCTGGGGCAGCCCCAGCGCGCCGCCGGAGACCCGGACATAGGCGGTCATCATGGCCGCCAGCGCCGCCGCCCAGCCGAGCCAGGGCAGGCCGGCGGCATAGCCCAGCGGCACCAGGAAGGCGGTGTCGGCGACGCGGTCGGGGAACTCGTTATAGAGCGCGCCGACGGGTGAGCCCTTGCCGCCCTCCACCGCGACCATGCCGTCGAGCAGGTTGCACACGAGGCGCAGCTGGACGCAGAGCGCGGCGCCGATCCAGGCCAGGACGCCGCCTTGGAGCAGCAGCGCCCCGCCGATCCCCGCCCACACCGCCGACAGCAGCGAGATCTGGTTCGGCGTCACCGGCGTCGTGGTCAGCCACGCCGCCAGCCTCTGGGCCCAGCGGGCCGAACGGGTGGCGATCGGACGCCGGTCCCCGGTGCTGGTGGTGGTCGCGGTCGTCGTCTCCATCATGCGGGCTCCTTGGCGGCGGCCGCGGCGGCGAAGCGCGTGACGGCCGGATAGTCGGTCTTGCCGGTGCCCAGCAGCGGGACGGCGTCGATGTGCAGGATGTCGCGCGGAATGGCGATCTCGGGCGATCCCTTGGCCCGCGCGGCGGCGACCAGCGCGTCACGGGTCAGCGCGCTGCCGGTCGTCACCAGCACGATCCGCTCGCCGCGCTTGGCGTCGGGCAGGGCGACGGCGGCATGCCCGGCGTCCGGATCGGCGAGGCCCGCCAGCTCTTCCACGAGGCCGAGCGGGATCATCTCGCCGGCGACCTTGGCGAAGCGCTTGACCCGGCCGACGATGCGGATGAAGCCCTCGGCGTCGATGTCGACGATGTCGCCGGTGTCGTGCCAGCCCTCGTCCGGCGGCTGGATCACCCCGGGCCGGTCGGCGTGCAGATAGCCCTTCATCACGTTCGGCCCGCGCACGCGCAGCCGCCCGCCGATGTCCACGCCGGGCACCGGCACCAGCTCGGTCTCGATGCCGGGCAGCGCCTGGCCGACGCTGCCGGCGCGGAAGCGGGCGGGGGTGTTGACGGCGATCACCGGCGCGGTCTCGGTGGTGCCGTAGCCCTCCAGCAGATGGACGCGCAGCCGCTCGGTGTAGACGCGCCGCGTCTCGTCCTGGAGCCGTTCGGCACCGGCGAAGACGAGGCGCAGCGACCGGTAGTCGTAGGGGTCGGCCGACCGGGCCCAGGCGTTCAGGAAGAAGTCGGTGCCGAACAGGACGGTGGCGTTGGTCTGGTAGACCAGTTCCGGGATCAGGCGGACGTGGCGCGGGTTGGGATAGAGCACCGTCTTCACCCCGTTCAGGATCGGCAGCAGCATGCCGCCCGTCAGGCCGAAGGAGTGGAAGGTGGGCAGGCAGTTGAACACCACGTCCTGCCGGTTGAAATCCACCACCGACGCCACCTGGGCCATGTTGGCCAGCAGATTGCCGTGGCTGAGGGCCACGCCCTTGGGCGGCCCTTCCGACCCGGAGGTGAAGAGGATGGCGGCGATGTCGTCGCCGCTCCCCTGCGGCGGCAGCAGCCGCTCCGGCATGGCCAGCGCCGCCAGGGCGCGCAGCTTGTCGCCCAGCCGCAACCCGCGCTTGACGTCTTCCAGCCGGACGATGGCGTGGTCGGCGGCCAGCGCCTCGACCAACGTCCCGAGCCGGGCCTTTTCGACGAACTGGGTGGAGGTGACGATCCGGCGCACCCCGGCGGCGCGGCAGGCGGCCTTCACCGCGTCCGGGCCGGCGGTGAAGTTCAGCATGGCGGCCGGCCGGCCATGGGCGGCGAGGCCGAAGAACACCGCCGCGGTCGGCGACGCCGTCGGCAGCAGCACCCCCACCGGCTCGTCCCGCTCCGTGCCGCGCGTCAGGATGCGGCCGAGCACCAGGGCTCGCGCCGCCAAGGCGCGGTAGGACAGGGTGGAGAAGTCGCCGTCCTGCACGGCTTCCTCCCGCGCGCCGGCCTTGCGGCGGGCGTCGAGCAGGGCCAGCATCAGCGTCTCCGGCCGCGGGCGGGCGACGAAGACGCTCTCCGTCATCACCCGCGACAGCCAGGATTTCAGGGCGGCGCGCCGCTTCTTGCCGACCAGACCGCCGACCTCCGGGGTCGTCACCGGCGGCAGCACGGTGATGGTGATGCGCGGGAACAGGCCGAGCCGCAGCCGGCCCTGCATGCGCGACAGGATCGAGCGCTGGGCGCCCTCGATGCAGACCGGCACCACCGGGCAGCGCGCCTTGTCGGCCAGCATGCCGGGACCGCCGTTGATCTTCATCAGCGACCCGGTGACGGTGATCCGCCCCTCCGGGAAGACGCAGACCTTGTCGCCGTCGGCGAGCGCGCGGGCGAGGATTCGGGTGCCGAGCGGGTTGGTCGGGTCGATGGTGACATGGTCGGCGATCGCCAGGAAGGGCCTGACCAGGGGGTGCCTGGCGATGTGGGTGTCGACCGCGAAGCGCATGCCCGGCAGGAAGGCGGCGAGCAGCGCGCCGTCCAGGAAGGACTGGTGGTTCGGGGTCACCACGGCGGCGCCGTCGAGACCGGCCAGATGCTCGGCGCCGCGGACCTCCACCCGGAAGGCCAGCCGGAAGACGGCACGGAAGACCGCCCGCATCAGGGCCTGCGCATCGACGGCGAGCGCCATGACGACGGCGACCAGCATGCTCGCCCCGCCCCAAGCGGCGACCGCCAGCGGCGACAGGCCAAGCGCCAGCATCGCGGCGGCCGCGGCCGAGCCGGCCACCATGTAGAGCGCGTTGACCACGTTGGCGGCGGCGATGACGCGGGCGCGGGTTCCCACCGCCGCCCGGTGCTGGATCAGCGCATAGAGCGGCACGGCGAAGGCGCCGCCGGCCGCCGCGACGACGAAGAGGTCGGCCAGCAGCGGCAATGCCCAGGGCTCGGCCAGCAGCGCCAGCGGCGTCAGCGGTTCGGCGGCGGGAACCGCCGGCGTCAGCAGCGGCAGGGCGGCGCCGGCCAGGGCGGCGACCAGCCCGGCCAGGGCGGCGCGGCCGGCGTCGGCGGTGGACGGCGTGCGGTGGCTGAGGCCGGCGAGAACCGAACCGACAGCCACGCCGACGGCGAACACCGCCAGCAGCAGGGTGGCGCCGCCGCTGTCGGTGCCCAGCGTCTCGCGGGCGATGGAGGGGAACTGCGCCATCACCACGGCGCCGACGCCCCAGAACACCGAGATGCCGTGGATTGCCCGCATCGACGGCTTGTCCCCGGCGACGGAGCGCAGCACCCGCGCCGTCACCGACACCGGGTTCAGCCCGACGCGCACCGCCGGGTCGGCGTTGCCGGCCCGCGGGATGAACAGCGAGGCGGCCAGCCCGAGCACCGCCGAGGCGCCGAGCATCCCCGGCACCGCCCAGGGATGGAGCAGGGCCAGCGAGCCGCCGGCGATGGTCCCCAGCAGGATGGCGACGAAGGTCCCGGCTTCGACCAGGCCGTTGCCGGCGGTCAGCTCGGACGGGGCGAGCAGGTCGGGCAGCAGGCCGTATTTGACCGGCCCGAACATCGTCGAATGGGCACCCATGCCGACCAGCGCGATGATCAGGACGGGCAGGTCGGCGGCGACGACGCCCCAGGAGGCGACGGCCATCAGGCCGATCTCCGCCAGCTTGACGGCGCGGGCGACCAGCGTGCGGTCGAACCGGTCGGCGAGCTGGCCGGCGGTGGCCGAGAGCAGCAGGAAGGGCAGGGTGAAGGCGCCCGCCGCCAGCGTCGAGATCATCGCTCCGTTCAGGGCGCCGGCCCCGGACATGCCGTACACCGCCAGCACCGCGATGGCGCCGCGCAGGACGTTGTCGCCGAAGGCGCCGAGGAACTGGGTCAGGAACAGCGGCAGGAAGCGCCGGGAGGCGAGAAGGGCGGGAGTGCTCATTGTCCGGCTCCGGTCCTGGAGGTGTCGGCGGGTGTCGCGATGCCGGTGAGGATCGCGTCGGCGATGAGGCCGGCGAGGGTGGAGAGCGGTGCCGTCTGCCGTCCGTAGACATGCGACTGCACGGTCATGACGATGGCGCCGATGACGATGTGGGACAGCGCATCCCGATCGGCCGGGACGATGCTGCCCTCGGCGATGCCGTCGGCGACGATGCCGCAGATCACGTCCACCGGCGTCTCCTGGTCCTTGGGCACCAGCGGCAGCGATTCGTGCTGCGACAGCAGCAGGAAGCGGGTGCGGTCGGGGGCGGCCTCCGCCAGATGGAAGGCATGGCCGATGACCCGCCGCAGCCGCTCGGGCGCCGGACCAGCGCCGGCCGCGTCCCGCAGGCTCTGCGACATGGCCGTGTATTCCGCCGCGAACAGATCGGCCGCCAACTCCTCCTTGCTCGGCCAGTGGCGGTAGAGCGCACCCTCCGACACCCCGGCGGACCGGGCGATGTCGCGGACCGTCGTCGCCTTCACCCCCTTCTGCGCGAACAGGGCAATGGCGGCGTCCCGGACCTTGTGGCGGACATCGGTGGACATGACGCGCCCCTCCCTCCGATAGATCAGTTTGTGAATGAATGTTCACTCACAAATTGATCAAGCCATTTCCCGAACGCAATGGCAAAAAAGGATAGGTGGAATTTTCGACACGGCCGGCAAAACCGGCGGCCGCCGTGGTCCGATCGCGAACCATGGCCGCCGAGGCTTGCCGAGTACCCGCAAACGATGCAACGCTGGGGACGGGTAACGCAACGTCGGATGATCGCATGGCGTCGGTTCTACAGTCCCTGACAACCCTTCCGTCCTATCTGCTCTTCGCGGCGGTGATGCTGGGCTTCCTGCTGCTGTTCATCGTGGCCTACACCGCCGTCACGCCGTACCGCGATCTGGCCCTGGTCCGCCAGGGCAACTCGACCGCGGCGCTCACCCTGGGCGGCGCCATGATCGGCTTCGCCCTGCCGTTGATGAGCGTCGCGTCCCACACCACCAGCATCGTCGATCTGGCGGTCTGGGGCGTGATCGCGCTGGTGTCCCAGCTCCTGGCCTACGCCATCGGTTCACGCGTGCTGCTGCCGGATTTCCGCGCCGGCGTCGAAGCCGACCGCACCGCCTACGGCATCCTGCTGGGCAGCCTGTCCATCGCCGTCGGGCTGTTGAACTATGGCTCGCTGACCTACTGACCGCGGGAAGGAATTCCGATGAAACGCTCGCGCACCGTGGCGGCCCTGCTGCTTGGCGGCATCAGCCCGATCCTGTTCGCCTGCGGCGAGGACAACCCTGAAGAAACGACCGTCTACCCCTCCGTCGAGGCCTGCAGCGCCGAGATGCCGGCAAGCGACTGCGCCACGGCCTTCACCGCCGCGCGCGAGGAGCACCGGTCGAGTGCCCCCCGCTTCGCCAGCCGCGAGGCCTGCGAGGCGGAGATGGGCGATGGCGCCTGCACCCCCGCGAACGAGGGGGCGAACGAAGGAAGTGGAAGCAGCGTGGGGAACGTCTTCGTCCCGGCGCTCGTCGGCTTCATGATCGGCCGCAGCCTGAGCGGCGGCAACCATGCCCAGCCGGTCTATTTCGACCGCCAGGGCTACGCCCGCAGTGGCAACACCCAGATCAGCCAGACGCCGCTGCCGCCGCAGCGCCGGGACGAGGTCCGGCAGGGCTCCGGCGGCGTGTCCTCCAGCTCCGGCTCCTATTACCGGCCGGGCTCGGGCAGCGCAGCCAAGTCCTTCACGGTCACCACGAGCGGGCGCAGCGCCGGATTCGGTTCGACCGGCTCGTCCCACGGCTTTTCGGGAAGCTGAAACCATGGAACGCGTCCGGACATCCCCCCGCCCGCACTGGCAGGCCAAGCTCGAAGAGATCGGCTTTCCGTTCCATACCGAGGCCGACGGCACGGCCTATTGGGACGAAAGCGCCCATTGGCGCTTCTCCCACGCCGAGATCGAGACGCTGGAGGCGGCGGCCGAGGAGGTCTACCGCCTGTGCGAGGAGGCGGTCGGCCACGTCGTGACGCGGGGACTGTACGAGGCGGTCGGCATCCCCCGCTGGGCCGCGCCGGCCATCGAGGCGAGCTGGGCGGAACGCGACGGACGGGACATGGCGCTCTACGCCCGCTTCGACTTCGCCTGGGACGGCAAGGGCGGGACGCCGAAAGCCCTGGAGCTGAACGCGGAAACCCCGACCTCGCTCTACGAGACCGCGGTCGCGCAATGGTGCTGGCTGCAGGACACCCATCCACAGGCCGACCAGTTCAACAGCCTGGAGGAGGCGCTGGTCGAACGCTGGCAGGCCCGGAAGCAGGCCTTTCCTGCGCTCGTCTCGCAGGAGGAGGCGGTTCATTTCGCCTGCCTGATGCCGCACCCGGAGGACGAGGCGACCATCGCCTATCTCCAGACCCTGGCGCTGCGCGCGGGCATGACCACCAAGGCGATGCCGATCCAGGCGATCCGTTACGACGATGCCTCCCAGCGCTTCCTGGACGATGCCGGCCTGCCGATCCGGCATCTGATGAAGCTGTATCCGTGGGACTGGATGATCCGGGAGACGACCGGCCGCGAGCTGGTGGCCGCCGCCGCTCAAGGGCGGATCCGGATGATCGAGCCGGCCTGGAAGATGGTGATGGCATCGAAAGGCCTGTTCGCCCTGCTGTGGGAGCTGAATCCCGGCCATCCCAACCTGCTGCACACCGCGCTCGACCGCACCGGTTTCCCGGCCGGCAGCATGGTGGTGGCGAAGCCGCTGCTCGGCCGCGAAGGCAGCAACGTCAGCATCGCCACCCTCGACGCCGCCGGCTTTCCGGTCGGGCAGCCGATCGCCCAGACCGAGGGTCCCTATGTCGATGAGGGCTGGGTCTACCAAGCCTTCACGCCACTGGCGGAAGCCGACGGCAACCATGCCGTCTTCGGGGTCTGGATGGCCGGCGACAAGGCCTGCGGAATGGGGATCCGCGAGGACCGCGCGCTCATCACCGGCAACACCAGCCGTTTCGTCCCGCACATGATCGCGCCTGGCTGACGGCGCTGAAGGTCACGGCGCCTGGAGGATAAGCTCGTCGGCGATGACCGCACCGCTCGCCTGCATCAGATACAACCCCATATGGTGGGCAACCATCTGCGGGTGGGCGGCGGTATCGGGCAGGCCGATGCTGCGGGCCGTGGCGAGCGGCAGATCGTAGGTGGCGCATCCCGGCTCATGCACGACGATCTCGCGCAGCGGTCCGGTCATGCCATGGTTGCGCGCCGACAGCAGGGCCTGGACGGCCTGAAGCACGCAAATGTCGGTGCAGATTCCGTCCACGACCAACGTCTCGATGCCGTTGCCGGCGATCCAGTCGAACAGGCGGTTCCGGCCGGTCGCGAGGTCGGTCGTCCCGACCACGCCGTTGATGCAGTCCTTGCGCATCAGCGTGACGCCGGGGGCGCCATCCAGCCAGGACAGTTCCTCGACCAGATTCTCCTCGCCGGTGCCGGCCTCGCAGTGCGGCGGGTAGGGGTACTCGGGCTTGCCCAGCTCGTGGGTGTCGAGGAACACCGCGATGGGATATCCGGCCGAGAGGAACAGCCGGTTGGTACGGTCGATCTCGGCGATCATACGGGTGACCTGGGCGTTCGCCACCGGCGGCGCCAGATTGCCGCCGCCAATGGCGGCGAACCCGTTCACCGGATCGACGTCGAGCTTTCCAACCCTCTTGCCCGCCAGGCTGTGGCTGGTCCTGCGCACGGGCAGGGCGGCGGCGATGGCCTCCAGCGCGGCGGCCGGGGTGATGGCGGGGGTGACGATGGTCTCGGCCATGATGCTTCTCCTCCGGTTCAGACCAGCACCGGGACGTTCGCGACGCCCTCGGTGCCGAAGATGGCGCGGTAGCGGGCGACCTCGGAGGCCGCCCCGGTCGCCTTCTCGTAATTGTCGCTGAGCTTGACCGCCTCCTTCCAGGCGCCATCCACCTCGACCGCCGTCACCTTGCAGACCAGGCTCAGCGGATCGAGCCCCTGGCCATTGCGCGGATGGCAGCCCCGGAAATCGGAGGTCAGCAGGGTTCCCCAGCCGTAGCCGTCGCGGATGCGGCCGGCGAAGGTCCGGTGAAGCTTCACGATGTCCTCGACATCCAGTCCGTCGCTGAACAGCACGCGCTTTTCGCGGGGATCGCGGCCGTGGCGCTCCAGCCAGGCGATGTACTCCTCGCCCGCAGTCACCGGCTCCTTGCTGTCCACCCGCATGCCGGTCCAGTCCGCCACCCAGTCCGGCGCGTTCTTCAGGAACTGGCTCGATCCGAAGGTGTCGGGCAGGAACACCAGCATCGCGCCGCCATAGGTTTCCTGCCACAGTCGCAGGACGTCGTATTGCGCCCTGCCCAACTCATCGTCGCTCCGCGCCAGCGCCGCGACCGTCGTCGGCAGCTCGTGCGCGTTGGTGCCGATGGCCTCCAGGTCGTGCTTCATGGCGAGGTGGGTGTTGGAGGTGCCGATGAAGCGCGGGCCGAGCTCGGCCGCCATCGTCTCCACGACATATTCCTGCCAGAGGAAGCTGTGCCGCCGCCGCGTGCCGAAATCGGAGAGGCTGAGGTCGGTGAGCGGGCGCAACCGCTCGATCTTGGCCCAGAGCCGGACCTTGGCGCGGGCGTAGAGGATGTCGAGCTCGGTCTCCGTCATGCTCGCCAGGGCCGCACGGGTCTTGAGTTCGTTGATGACGCTGAGGGCGTAGATCTCCCACATCGTCGTCATCGCCCAGGACCCTTCGAAATCCAGGCGCCACTGGCCGTCCTCCTCCGACAGCCGGTAGTCGGGCAGGGCGAAATCCTCGGCGAGCCAGGCGACGAACTCGGGCCGGAAAATCCCGCGCTGTCCATAGAAGGTGTTGCCCTGCAGCCAGACCGCCTCGGACCGCTTCAGGCGCAGCGAGCGCACATTGTCGAGCTGGCGGCGCAGTTCGGCCTCGTCGATGATCCGGGCCAGCTTCACCGACCGGCTGCGGTTGATCAGGCTGAAGCGGACCTTCACGTCGCGGAAATGCCGCCAGATGAACTGCAGCATCGCCAGCTTGTACCAATCGGTGTCCAGCAGCGACCGGACGATGAAATCGGTGGCGAAATTATGGTTGTGGGCGCGGCTGCTGAAATTGACGAGCATGGCTGAAACCTCCTGTTCTCGCTGACCGGGTCACAGCCCGTAGTGGTTGGTGACCGGCAGACGCCAGCCCGGCCCATAGGTCCGTTCGGTGACGACGACGCCCGGCGGGCTCTGGTCGCGCTTGTACTGCGCGCGTGCCGTCAGCCGGCCGATGCGCTCGGCATAGGCGGTGGAAATCGGCTGGCCGACGGCGATGCTCGCCAGTTCGGCGGCGCGGTCCGCGCCGGTCAGTCCCTCGACCATGGTGCCGAGCACCGCGTCCAGATGCTCGTAGGCGCCCAGGGCCTGCTCATCGGTCTGCCCCTCGCGCAGTTCGGCGCTCGGCGGCTTGGCGATGATGCGGTCGGGCATCACCGCGCCTTGCGGACCAAGAAGACCGGATGGCCAGTGCGCGTTGCGCCAGCGTGCCAGACGGAAGACGACCGTCTTGTAGACGTCCTTCAGCACCGAATAGCCGCCGCACATGTCGCCGTAAAGGGTCGCATAGCCGACGCTCATCTCGCTCTTGTTGCCGGTGCTCAGCACCATCAGCCCGAGCCGGTTGGAAAGCGCCATCAAGGTCATGCCGCGCGCCCTCGCCTGGATATTCTCGAAGGTCGTGTCGTCGGCCGGTCCCGGCCGGTCTTCGAGGACGGGGGCGAGCATGGCGTCGAAGGCCTCCATCGCGGGGGCGATCGGCACGGTCAGCAGACGGGTGCCGAGCAGGGCCGAGGCCTGTTCGGCATCCTCCATGCTCTCCGCCGAGGTGTAGGGCGACGGCATGCGCACCAGCAGCACGCGGTCTGCGCCCAGCGCGTCCACCGCGACGGCGGCCGACAGGGCGCTGTCGATGCCGCCCGACATGCCGAGAACCACGCCGGGGAAGCCGTTCTTGTCCACATAGTCGCGCAAGCCCAGCACGAGCGCCCAGTACATCGCCTCCGGCTCGTCGGGATAGCCGTTCGGCGTCACGCCGAACACGTCGCCACGGCACAGATCGACGACCCCATCCTCGCCGCGCTCCAGCGTGATGTCGAAGGCGGCCTCGCGGAAGCCGGCCTGGGCGATCACCAGCCCGGCGCGGTCCATCACGTAGCTGCCGCCGTCGAACACCAGGCTGTCCTGCCCCCCGACCTGGTTGACGTAGAGGACCGGCAGACCGGTGGCCTTGACCGTGCGGCGGCCGATGGCGAGCCGGACCGCCTGCTTTCCGGCCCTGAAATGCGAGCCGTTCGGCACGATCAGCACCTCGGCGCCTTCCGCCGCCAGGGCTTGGGCGATTTTGCCGTGCCAGAAATCCTCGCAGATGGCGATGCCCAGGCGGAAACCGCGGAAATCGACGGGTGACGGCAGCGGTCCGGGGGCGAAGACCCGCTTCTCGTCATAGACCTCGTCGTTGGGCAGGGTGTGCTTGAGCACGACCTTCATCGACCCGTCGGTTTCGATGAGAAAGGCGGCGTTGTAGGGCAGGGCGGCGCCGTCGAGCGGCCCGCCGACCAGCACCGCCGGCCCGCCGTCGCCCCGCATCTCGCTGGCCAGCGTATCGAGCGCGCTGCGGAAGTCGCGCCGGAAGCCCGGGCGCAGCACGAGATCCTGAAGCGGATAACCCGTGCCGAAGCATTCGCTGAACACCAGCAGGTCGGCCTTGCCGCGATACTGCTCGCGGTGGCGACGGACGATGTCGAAATTGTCCTGGAGCGCGCCGACCGTTGGATTGGCCTGGACGCAGACGATGCGCAGAGTGGTCGACATGGCAAAGCTCCTTTGCCGAATGCCGCCGGTCTGTCCGGCGGGCTTGGTCGTCATGGTGAAACGCGACTCTGTCCAGGTAAACGGGAAGGAACCACATCGGACGGGCATCGCGTTCAGGTGCTGGACTGGGCGATCAATGTCTGGATGATGTGGAAATGATCCTCGAACATCTGTTCGGGATCGATTTCCGCGATCGGCATCCAGCGGGCCGACTTTGCATCGTCACCGCCGCGCACCTTGGGAAACCCGTCCTCGGTCGCCTTGAGCTGGATGAGGAACGCCTGTGTCACCGTGCGCCCGCGCGACGAGCGGTAGGGATGATCGAAGATCTGGCTGGCGCGGATGCCGCCTTCCAGGAAGCCTGTGGGCACCTTCAGCCTGGTCTCCTCCCGCAATTCCCGGATCATGGCGTCCTTAATCCGCTCGTGCTGGCCGACGAACCCGCCGGGCAGCGCCAGCAGGCCGCGTCCGGGCAGGCCCCGGCGCTCGACCAGCAGGACATGACCGGACAGGACGACCACGGCATCGGCGGTGAGAAAGGTCGGAGGGTAGGGCGCGTCGGCCCATCCCGCCTTGTACTTGGCGATGTAGGCGCTTTCCTCCGCCAGCCGCCTGTACTCCGGGGTGAGCGCGAACTCCGCCATGAAGGCGGCGACATTCGCGGGCAGCGCTTCCTTCCACGTTTCCAGCGCCGCCGCCGCATCGGCGAAATAGGCATCGCGGATGGGCGTGGCCGAGATCCCCCGGCAATTCGCGCATTCCACGGCGCCCCATTGCGGGAACATGCGGAGATAATAGCTGCTGTGGTCCTTGGAATGGCCGATCAGACCGACCACCGGTGCCGAACCGTCGGCAGGCCGATGGTGCTGGACGACGACGCCATGCACGGCGGCCTGGACGTCGCGGATCCATTCCAGGTCGTTGTAGCGGTCGATCAGGGGAAGCACGGTGATGCGTTCGCGCTCGTCCGCCGAAAAGGCGCCCAATATGCAGGAGCGCACCTCTTCGAAACGGAAGGGATTGCGATGGCTGCGCGCCTGACGCGACGACCCGACCAGCAGGACAAGGTGCCGCCCCAGCGACAGGGCGCGCCGCATCACCGTCAGATGGCCAAGGTGAAAGGGGCGGAAGCGCCCGACGAAGACCATGAAATCATAGGCCGAAGCGCTTGGCGCACTGGAGGCCGCGTTCGTCTTCGACAAGGACAGGGTGCCGGACTCACGCCCGGTGCCAGTGGTAGAACTCATGCTCAGCAAGCTCCTTGCTGAAAGAACGCTGCAGTCTATCTGCGGCTCAGAGAAGATATAGTCATAGCGAGCATTTCTCAAGCCCTTGGCGCATGAACTTTCGGAGCAATACGTTCGGTGGCGCAGTGGGAGGCTTGCCCCAACGGAGCCAGAAAAACACATAATCTATCTTATGGAAAATTAATCTCCAATTTGTCTTTAAAAACGGTGCTTGCCGATTTGGTGGAATCTCCGCTCCGCCTTCGCTGAATTTTGCCGGACAGCGCGCAGGACATCGGCTCCCGACTGCGTATAAATTTCCAACAGCAACCGGGAGCGGACGGAAGACGGCGTGGAGCCTACCGACGAGGTGACCGACGAGGCGTTGATGGCGGACGCTGCCGCCGGTGACCGGAAAGCGTTTGGAACGCTCACGCGCCGGCATCTGCGCCGCAGCATCGCCTTGGCCCAACGGGTGGTCGGGAACGCTGCCGATGCCGAGGAGATCGCGCAGGACGCCTTCCTGCAGATCTGGGCCAACGCCGGCCGCTGGCGCGGCGACGGAACCCGGTTCACCACCTGGCTGTACAGGATCGTGGTGAACCGCGCCATCGACTACAAGAGACGGCGCAGCTTCTCCCCCCTGGATGCCGCCGACGAGATCGCCGATCCGGGCTGGAGCGCCGAGACGGTGATCGACGGCATCCGGATCGGCGCGGCGGTGGACGCCGCGATCGCCGCCCTGCCAGACCGGCAACGGGCGGCGCTCAGCCTCTGCTACCACGAGGAGATGAGCTGCGCTGAAGCTTCGGAAATCATGCAAGTCTCTGTTTCGGCTATGGAAAGCCTGCTGGTTCGGGCACGCCGCGTCGTGCGCGCCCGGCTTCACCCCCTGATCCGTCAGAAGGACGGTGCACGGTCATGACACTCAAAGAGTTCCAACGCTATGCCGCAGCCTATGGTGCCGACCTGGACCGCTGGCCGCGTTCCGCCAGGCTGGACGCGCTGACCCTTCTGGACGGCAGTGCCGAAGCCCGCGACCTGCTGGCCGATGCCGCCGTCACCGACGCGTTTCTGGACGCCGCCACGACCCCGCTGGTTTCCGCCCGGCGAGAGGCGCAGGTCTACGACCGCATCGCCCATTGCCTGGCTCAGCGGGCCGTGCCCGATTTCGTTCCGTGGTTCCTGTCCCGTCCGCCCTTCCGCCCTGCCCCGCTTGCCGGATTCATGGCCTGCATGGCGCTGATCGGGTTCCTCTGCTACAGCGAGGGCCTGATTTCCTTCGAAACGGCGAGCAGTCCCAGCCTGACCGGCGTGATGATCGTCAGCTATCTGGGAGACACGCGATGACGCCGTCGGTCCGGCGCCGCTGGCCCTGGTTCCTTCTCGTCGCGTCCCTGGCGCTGAACATGCTGGCCGGCGGTTTCGTGGTTGCCCGCGCCTTCCTGCCGCCGCCTCCCCCGCCGCCCGGACCGGAGCATATGCTGGAACGTGTCGTCGACGAGGTTTCCCGCCGGCTGTCGCCGGCCGACGCGGCCATCCTGCGCAAGGCGCTCGACGATGCACGCCCGCTGTTCGTGCGGATGCGTGCGAGCCGCGAAGAGTTCGCGCCGCGCCTGCGCATGGAATTGATGGCAAATCCTTTCGACGCCGTCCGCATGAAGGCCATGTTCGACAGCGTCCACACCAGGGACGCGACGCTGCGCGACGAACTCGAAACGCGCCTGGTCGACACACTCTCCCGCTTGTCCCCGGAAGGCCGCCTGCGTCTCGCCGAAAGCCGCCTTCCCTGATCCTTTCGGTTTCGACCGGTGGCAGTTACTTCCGGGGTAAGGCCGGGGCGGCATGTCCGTCCCGGCCCTTTTTTCATCGTGAAGCGGCCCCTCTACGACGGCAGGACGCGGAAAAAGAAAAGGCGGCCCTGGCACTATCGCCGGGCCGCCCTGAGTTGGTTCGGGAGGAAACGCAACCAAGTTGCACGTAGAGGTATATGGCCTCTATGGTTAACGGCCGGTGAACGGCAGGGAGAAAACATCCCCTACCACCTTTTTGCGAAATCGGGCCGCCTGCCCTTCCGCTTCAGGTTGGCCTTTTCCACCCCTCTGCCGAAAGGCCGGGGTGGCGTCCCCCCGCCCCGACGCGCTATGACAGACGCCCTTTCTTGTCGTCACCAGTCCGCAGGGTCCCTGCCTCATGCTGTCCATCAGCCAGCGTATCGCCGACGAACTGTCGGTCCGCGAGTCCCAGGTCGCTTCCGCCGTCGCCATGCTCGACGAGGGCTCGACCGTTCCCTTCATCGCGCGCTATCGCAAGGAGGCGACAGGCGGCCTGGACGACACCCAGCTCCGCACCCTGGAGGAGCGGCTGGGCTACCTGCGCGAGCTGGAAGACCGCCGCGCCAGCATCCTGTCGACCATCCGGGACCAAGGCAAGCTGACGCCCGAACTGGAACGCCAGATCAGCCAGGCCGATACCAAGACCCGGCTGGAGGATCTCTATCTCCCCTACAAGCAGAAGCGCCGTACCAAGGCCCAGATCGCCCGCGAGGCCGGGCTGGAGCCGCTGGCCGACGCGCTGCTGACGAATCCCGGCAAGCAGCCCGACGCCGAGGCCATCGCCTTCGTCGACGCCGGCAAGGGGGTCGCCGACGTCAAGGCGGCGCTGGACGGCGCGCGGCACATCCTGGTGGAGCGCTTCGGCGAGGATGCCGAACTGGTCGGCCGCCTGCGCACCGCCATGGCGGACAAGGGCGTCGTCACCTCCCGGGTGATCGAAGAGAAGAAGGCGGAGGGCGCCAAGTTCTCCGATTATTTCGATTTTTCGGAGAACTGGTCGAAGCTGCCGTCGCACCGGGCGCTGGCCCTGTTCCGTGGCCGGGCGCAGGGCGTGCTGGACATCCGCCTGGATCTGCCGGTCGAGGAGGGCCAACCTCATCCGGCCGAAGGCACCATCGCCGTCCACACCGGCATCCGCGACCAGGGCCGTCCGGCCGACAAGTGGCTGTCCGATGTGGTGCGCTGGACCTGGAAGCTGAAGATCGGCCCGCATATCGAGACCGACCTGATGGGGGCCTTGCGCGACCGGGCGGAGGACGAGGCGATCCGCGTCTTCGCCCGCAACCTGCACGACCTGCTGCTGGCCGCTCCGGCCGGTCCGCGCACGACCATCGGGCTCGACCCCGGCATCCGTACCGGGGTGAAGGTGGCGGTGGTCGATGCCACCGGCAAGCTGGTGGAAACGACGACCGTCTATCCGCATCCGCCGCGCAACGACTGGGACGGCTCCATCGCCGTGCTGGCGGCGCTGGCGGCGCGGCACAAGGCGGAGCTGATCTCCATCGGCAACGGCACCGCGTCCCGCGAGACGGACAAGCTGGCCGCCGAGCTGATGAAGCGCCATCCGGAGCTGCCCCTGACCAAGCTGGTGGTCAGCGAGGCTGGCGCCTCGGTCTATTCCGCGTCCGAAACCGCGGCGCACGAATTCCCCAACCTGGACGTCAGCCTGCGCGGCGCCGTCTCCATCGCCCGGCGCCTGCAGGACCCGCTGGCGGAGCTGGTGAAGATCGAGCCGAAGTCGATCGGCGTCGGCCAGTACCAGCATGACGTCGCCGGCGGCAAGCTGGCGCGGTCTCTGGACGCCGTGGTCGAGGACTGCGTGAACGCGGTCGGCGTCGACCTCAATACCGCCTCGATCCCGCTGCTGACCCGCGTTTCGGGCCTGAACGAGACCATCGCCCGCAACATCGTCGAACATCGCGACCGCAATGGTGCCTTCCGCTCACGCAAGCAGCTGCTCGACGTGGCGCGGCTGGGCCCTAAGACCTTCGAGCAGGCCGCCGGCTTCCTGCGCATCCGCGACGGCGAGAATCCGCTCGACGGCTCCGCCGTCCATCCGGAAGCCTACCCGGTGGTTCAGCGCATCGTGAAGACCACCGGCCGCGACCTCGGCAGCGTCATCGGCGATGCCCGCTTCCTGCGCGGCCTGAATGCCGAGGAATTCACCGACGAGCGGTTCGGCGTGCCCACCATCGAGGACATCATCAAGGAACTGGAGAAGCCCGGCCGCGACCCGCGTCCGGAATTCAAGACGGCCACCTTCAAGGAGGGCGTCGAGGAGCTGAAGCATCTCCAGCCGGGCATGATGCTGGAGGGCGTGGTGACCAACGTCACCGCCTTCGGCGCCTTCGTCGACATTGGCGTCCATCAGGACGGACTGGTTCATATCTCCCAGCTCGCCAACAGCTTCGTGAAGGACCCTCACACGGTGGTGAAGGCCGGCGATGTGGTGAAGGTGAAGGTGCTGGAGGTCGACATCCCCCGCAAGCGCATCGCGCTCACCATGCGCATGGGCGAGGAAGCGCCGCGTCCGGCCCGGCGCGAAGAGCGCCGCGACGACAGGGGGCCGGCGCGTCAGCCGCAGCAGCAGGATCGCCGCCCGGCGACGCCCGCGGCCAAGGCCGCGCCGAAGCCGGCCAAGGCGCCGGAGCCGCTCAACAGCGCCTTTGCCGAGGCGTTCGCCAGGGCACAGTCGGGCAAGAAGAAGTAAGGGTCAGGGAGGGGGCAGAGCGTCCGACATCAGGCGGACGCCGAGGCCGCCGATGGCCGCGGCGGCAACCCGGTCGACCCGACGCTTGGACCGCAGGTAGGCGGCGCGCGGCCGACCGGCCGAAAAAGCCACGGCGACGATCGCGTACCAGCCGGCTTCGATCAGGAAGATCGCCGGCGGCAGGAAGACGAACAGCCAGAGTGGCGGTTCGACCGGCATCAGCGCAGCGAAGATGCTGCCGTAGACGAGCGCCGTCTTCGGGTTGCTCAACTGTGTCAGCAGCCCGAACAGCAACGGCCGCATCAGCCCGGCGGGTGCGGTCCGCCCCTCGTCCGCCACCACCAGCGCCTCGGCGGCTCCGCGCCAGATTCTGACCGCGAGGTAAAGCAGATAGGCCCCGCCCACCAGCTTCAGCCCCGCATAGAGCCAGCCGACCTGCGACAGCAGGGCATGCAGCCCCAGCAGGGCCAGGGACGCGAAGCACACGCCGCCGGTCCCCATGCCGATGGCGGTGGCCAAGCCGGCGCGGCGGGATACGGCGATGGAGGTGCGGGCGACCAGCACGAAGCTCGGTCCCGGACTGGCGGCGCCGACCGCAATGGCCCCGGCAATGCTGACGAAGGCAAGTACCGGGTCCATGACCACGCCCCTTCCGCTTTCAAGCGGAGATGATAGCACAACCGCGGCAACCTGCCGCCCGCACAAAAAAGTCCCCTCGTCCGCGGGGGGAACGAGGGGACGAAGGCCGATGGCTTGGCCGTTACGGGGATGTCATTCGGCGGCCATCAGCACCGGAGCCTCGTCGCGCAGCCGGTTCACCGCCACATAGCGGTCGAGCGCGTCGAGGCATTCGCTGAGGGTTCCGGAACCGACCGCGCGGCAATCCTCGAAGGCGTGCGGCTCGGGGCGGAACCAATGGGTGATGTAGCATTCCTCGCGCCCGTCCAGGCTGAGGGTGAGGGCGAAGCGGCCCTCACGCCCGATGCGGGCTTGAGCGGCGCGCAGACGCGCCTGGACCTCTTCTATCGTCATGGGATGATTTCCTTCCCTTGATGCCACCTGCGGTCAGGCGGCGTGGGCGAATCTGCCGTCTTCCGATTCCGAATCTTCCAACCGGCGAGCCCAGTCGATGTCACGCGCCAGCGAGTCGACGAGGACGCGGGCCGCCCCTGCAGTTTCCGCCGGGGTGTCGGACCGCAGCAGTCCCGACAGCCGCATCGCCAGGGTCTCGGCTTCCGCCTCCACCCAGCGGGCATAGTGGCGGCGGCGCTGGTCGCGGTTCCAGTACCAGCGCGGCATCTGGGCATTGGCACGCTCGAACTCGCCTTCCCAGGCGCTCATGCGGAAAAGACCGCTGGGCGACCGGTCGACGGTGCTGTGGGTCGTCTGGGTGGTCGTCTGAATCATGGGGCGTTGTCAGGCGGCTTCCCGCCCGTCCTCTTCCTCGCGCTTCAGGATCTCGGCCTTCTTCTGGGCGAACAGGCCGGTGATGCGGTGCTGGGCGGCCCGGTCGACGGCGCCGATCTCGCGCAGGCGGGTACCGACGCCGGACCGCCAGACCTCTTCGAGGTCATCGAGGTCCAGGCAGATCCCCAACCGGCGCTTCACCTCCGCCTCGAAGGCCTCGACGGCGGCGGGCTGCAGGTCCGGGTTGGATTTGGCGGCATAGAAGGCCTCCGACTCCTCCCGGTACTTGCTGTCGTCGAACTGTCCCATGTAGACGTCGGCGGCCAGACCGATCTGCAGCAGGCATTTGCCGACCGCATCGGTCATCGACATCTTGAAGCACTCGTCGTCCGGCATCTCCATCCCGTTGCGGCGGCGGACCATCTCGGTCCCGCCCCACTGCGGGCCGGTGAAGCACTTCTCCCTGGTCTCCGGATCGAGGTACCAGACGCGGGCGCAGATGAAGATCATCCGTTCCGCGATGGTCCAGTCCACCTGCTCATAGCCCCAGCCCTTGCCGATCGGACCGAACACCTCGGTCATCATCTGGAAGCGCCAGGTCGGGTCGATCTGCGTGCCGCGGAAGCCGCCGGAGCGGGTGAAGGGCTTGGTCGCCTTCGGATCGGTGCGCTTCAGCCGGTTCCACAGGAACATGGTGTCGATTCGCTGCGGATCCTCCGCCCTGTTGCCGGCGGCGGCCCCCTTGGACCCCTGGGAGCCGCGGCCGGCACCGGACTTCGGTTCGACCGGGGCGGCCTCCGTCACGCTGGACTCGGTTACACCTGACTCCATCACGCTCGACTCGGCCATGCTCGACTCGGCGGTCTCGATATCGGCAACGACACCCTGATCGGTCTTGCTCATGCGTCCCATGATTTGGGTCCTTCTTGTCCAAACGTTTCGGCTCTCCCCTCACCCCAGCCGGCGGTCAGCACTGCATCCAGGCTGAGCTCCACCGCGTTCGGGTCAGCGGAGGGCATCCAATTCTGCGCATCGGCCAAGGCACGGCGCGGCGGTGCGCCGTAGCGCAGGCTGAGCCGGCCTTCGCGGTCGCGCGCGAGATAGAGGCCGCCGGACCGGCCTTCCGGCCGGCCGTCAGCTTGATCGATGGCAACGAAGGCGACGCGGGCATCCTCGGGCATCAGCGCCTTCAGGGCGGCCTCCGCCTCCTTCACCTCCAGCGCCGCCGCCCGGTTGGCGATCAGCCGGTCGGCCAGCGCCCGGAAGCGGTTGTGCCGCCCCATGTCGAAGACGCGGCCGTTCTCATAGGACGGGCCGTCCATCGGCAGCGGGTCCGACGGCTCGACGTCGTTGATCACATGCCACCAGAAGGCCTCCAGCGTCTCCACCAGCCGCTCGACATCGTCCGGCCGCCGGTCCACGTCCACCAGGCTGTGGCCGGTGGGCCGCAGGATCGACAGCAACGCATGGTCCATACCGACCACCTCCAGTTGGTGCTGGATCTGCCAGTGATAGCGGCGGGCAAGCTCGGCGTCGCTTTGGAAGCCGCTGTTGAACTTCGCCTCCACGATGGTGTCGAGCGCGCCGCCGGCGACGCTGCTGGTCAGGAAATCGGGGTGGGCGATCATCCAATCATGTGCGGCGTGCCGGTAGGTGTCGGGCGCCGCCACACAGGCGCGGCCGACGGCATGGGCGACGAAGCGCGGGTGCAGATGTTCGGTCGCGATGCCGATCTGCACGGCGGCGACGAGATCGAGAGCCTCGGGCTCGGCCCTCCCGGTCTTCTCGCGCCACAGCGACAGCCAGTCGCCCGCCATCACCCGCGTCGCATCCGACGACCCGATCCGCCCCGCCCGAAAATCCCGCTGCGCCTGAGTGATCGCCATGCTGCCCCGACATCTCCGGTTCCTGGCCCTTCCGAGCCATCGTTCCGGCTTCGAAGCGCGACCGTTGCTGCGACTTCGCAGCATGATTTTCGGACCGCCTCACCGGACCCTGAATATGGGATGCGAACATGCAGCTTTCAAGAACAAAACGTGAACCTTTGGCTTGGCCATAGACCAGCCCAAAGTCCTAAAAAGACGCTATATTTGGTGTCTTCTAAGCAGACTCATCACAAGACAAAACGGAGGGAGTAGGAACGTCCGTTTTTGTGAGTCATGGGGAACGCGCACACCCATGACGACTCACGCCGCCAAGGTGATTTACATGCGAAGCGCTCGCACCACGTGGACCGCGACTCCGGCCACATGGGCGCGGTCGAAGGCGGTCGGCCGGCATTCCGGATCGGTCGAAACCGGCATCAGGTGTGGTGGGAAGAAGCGGTATCCGCAGATCGTCCCTTCCCCGACCGTCACGACCACGTCGCCTGCCTGCGGCGTCAGCACATCCAGCGGTTCCAGCACCACGCAATCGCGCGGCAGCACGCCTGCGGCGTCCAGGCTCTTGGACAGGATGCGCAGCGCGAAGGCCCGGCGGGAGGTGCGGCCGTCCATGGCGACGGAGGCGGAACCATCCTTCAGCGCCCCGGCCAGGAACGCTTCCCCCGCCCTGCGGCCGAGATCGAGGAAGATATGCGCCTGCTCCAGTGACAGGACGGGAACGCGGGAGACCGGAGCATAGGCGTGGTCGTCGAGGAAGCGCGGCTCCGATCCGGCGACACGGGCCAGGCGGGCCAGCGTGTCGGCGCTGGGGACGCTGCCCATGACGGGATCGCGCAGGAAGCGGGTGAGGTTCGTTGCGGTGACGCCGGCCAGACGGGCCCAGCCGCCGGCACTCCAGCTCTTCGCCTCCATGACGCCGGTCATCCAGCGCAGGATGGCTCGCCGCGTATCGTCCATCGGTTTCCCCTCGCCTGCCCCTTCGCCCCCCGGCGACCCTCACCTGTCCTACACGGTCCGGACGGGGTGGGGGAAGGCGCGATGGACTCACGGCCGCTGCGATTTCGCAGTGCCGCCTTGGACTCGGCCATGGCGCCCCCATCTGTGCGGCATCGAAGTCACCACACGGGAGATGCCACCATGATCGTCACCAGCACCGATTCCATCGAAGGCCGCCAGATCACACAGTATCTCGGCATCGTCGCCGGCGAGGCGATCATGGGCGTCAACGTGTTCCGGGATCTGTTCTCCTCCGTTCGCGACATCGTCGGCGGCCGGGCCGGCGGCTATCAGGCGGCACTGCGCGACGCCCGCGAGGCGGCCTTCGCCGACCTGGAGGAATCCGCCCGCGCGCTGGGCGCCGATGCGGTGGTGGGCGTGGACGTCGATTACGAAGTGCTGGGAAAGGAGAACGGCATGCTGATGGTATCGGTCAACGGCACTGCCGTTCGTCTGCGCTGATTTCCCGTTCCCCTTCAACGCAACCCTAACCGTAAGCGTCGGCGAAGGCGTCTGGACAGGCCGGACCGTATGGGTAGACTGCCCGTCCAGCAAACAATCGGAGGGGGATTCATATGCGTGGGGTTGTCCGCGGTTCCATCCGGTCAGGCTGCATCGGCGGCCTCGCCATGGCGGCGTGCCTGTTCGGCGCCCTGCCCGCTCTGGCGCTCGACGCCATCGTCGAGAAGAAGGTCTTCGAGATGCCGTCCTACACCACCACCGGTGGCGGGACGATCAAGAATGTCCGCATCGGCTGGGAAAGCTACGGCAAGCTGAACGACGCCAAGGACAACGTCATCCTCATCACCCATTTCTTCAGCGGCAACAGCCATGCCGCCGGGAAATACAAGGCCGATGATGCCGCTCCCGGCTATTGGGACAGCATCATCGGTCCCGGCAAGCCGCTGGACACCGACAAATACTTCATCATCGCCTCCGACACGCTGGTGAACCTGTCACCCAAGGATCCCAACGTCGTCACCACCGGCCCGGCCAGCATCAATCCGGACACCGGCAAACCCTATGGCATGAGCTTCCCCATCGTCACCATCCAGGACTTCGTCAATGTCCAGAAGGCGCTGGTCGACAGCCTGGGCATCAAGACGCTGCAGGCGGTGATGGGCGGATCGATGGGGTCGCTCCAGGCCTTCGAATGGGGGGCCGACCATCCAGAGATGGTCAAGCGCGTCATCGCCGCCATCGGCGGGCCGGAGGCCGACCCCTTCCTGATCGGCTGGCTGAACCTGTGGGCGGCACCGATCAGGCTCGACCCCAACTGGAACAACGGCGACTATTACGGCAAGGCGGAGCCGAAGGCCGGCCTGACCGAAGCGCTGAAACTGGTCACCCTTCAGGCCCGCCACTGGAAATGGGCCGATGCCGCTTTCGGCCGCAAATGGGCGGAGGAGGGCAAGGACCCGAAGGCCGCGATGGGCAACCAATACGCCATCGAAGCCTGGCTGGACAAGGCGGCATCGGGCCGTGCCGCGGTCAGCGACGCCAACCATTTCCTTTATCTGGTGAAGGCCAACCAGACCTTCGTCACCGGCAACGGTCCGTCACTGGAAGATGGTCTGGCGAAGATCAAGGCTCCGGTCCTGCTGATCCCGTCGGCCGACGATCTCGTCTTCCCGCCCGACCGCAACATGCGCCCGCTGAAGGACCGGCTTGAGAAGCAGGGCAACAGCGTCGAATACACCGAGTCGATCACCTCGACCCTCGGCCATCTCGACGGCGTGGTGAACATCGGCAAGGCGGGCGATATGATCGCGCAGTTCCTGGCGAAGTGACGGACCAGGGGTGAGGGCGCCGAAGCCGGCGCCCTACTCGCCCGAAACCGGCGCCCCGCGGAAGTTCAGCAGGCTCGGCGCCTTGTCGATGATCTCTTCCAGGATCAGCGATGCGGTCTCCAGGTCACGATCCAGCTCCGGTCCGAGCTTGCCGGCGTAACTCGGGCGCTTCAGCTTTTCCGCGGCATCGTGCAGGCTGCGCAGCTCCGCGACGAAGATCTCGCGGGCTCCCATCGGCAGGATCGGGTTGGCCGACAGCACGAAGAAGAAGCGCATGCTGGCCCGCACCAGCAGCGCCAGCATCACGGTGTCGAGTTTCTCGAACTGGTCGCGCAGGTCGTCGGACCGGGCGTCGACCAGATTGCGCAGGCGCTGCTCGATCAGGATGACCAGTGCCTGGAACTCGCCCACCTTGTCGCGGAAATCGCGATAGGCGCCGAAGCTGTGCTTGCTGGCCTCATGCTCGGCCAGTTGGGCCAGCTTCGACGCTTCGCGGCACTGGCGCTCCAGCGCCCCCAGAAGTTCCTTGACCTCGGCTCGGGTGTATTGGCGCTTGCTCATGGGACTCGGCAGGGTTCAGACGGGCGTTCGGACGGTCCGTCAAGCTATAGCACAACCCGCGGGCGGCGACCTATCCCGCTCGCAACCCATTTCGCCCGCAATGCACCTGTTCAATGATCCGCCTTCACCGGCCCGCCTGGACGGCGCACCAGCGGCATGAACAGCAACGCCCCGAAGAACACCGCCGACATCAGCAGCATGGCGTCGTTGAAGGTCAGGATCAGCGCCTCGCGCTGGACCAGCCCGACCAGCCGGGACATTGCGGCGGCGGTCGGATCCGCCACCAGCCCGTCGAAACGCTGGCTCAGATTGTCGACCATCTGCTGCACCTCAGGCCGGGCGAGGTTGACGTTGTCGCCAAGCCGGTTCAGGTGCAGCGCGTTGCGGTCGGTCAGCACCGTGTTGATCGCGGCCAGACCGATGGCGCCGCCCAAGTTGCGCATCAGGTTGTAGAGGCCGGACGCGTTCTTCAGCTTGTCCGGCGGCAGGGTGCCGAGAGCCACGCTGTTGATGGGAATGAAGCACAGCATCAGCGACATGCCGCGCACCGCCTGCGGCAGGAACAACTCCCAGAAGCCGGTCTCGGCGGTGAAGTGGCTGTTCATCCAGACGCCGCTCCCGAACAGGATCAGCCCCAGCGCCAGCATGGCGCGCAAATCCATCCGCTTCGACAGGGCGCCGGCGATCGGAGCCGACATGAACTGGAAGGCGCCGGTCACGAACATGATGGTGCCGATCTGCAGGCTGTTGAAGCCACGCACCCGGGCCAGGAACAGCGGCTGCAGATAGACCGACCCGTAGAGGCCGATGCCGAGGATGAAGCTGTAGAGCGACCCGATGGCGAAGTTGCGGTCGGCGAAGGCGCGCAGCTCCACGATCGGGTTGCGGTAGGACAGGACCCGCCAGAAGAAGCCGATGCCGGAGACGGCCGCCACCACGGCCAGCGTGAAGATCGCCTCGTCGTCGAACCAGTCGTTCCGCGGCCCCTCCTCCACCACATATTCCAGGCTGCCCAGGAAGGACGCCATCAGCGCCAGGCCGACGAAATCGAAGCCCTTGCGCAGTTCCGGATTCGGCCGGTCGACATCGACCAGGAACCAGACCAGCGAAGTCACCAGGATGCCGGGGATGACGTTGGCCAGGAACAGCCAGTGCCACGACATGTGCTGCGTCAGGTAACCGCCCAGCGTCGGGCCGATGGTCGGCGCCATGGTGGCGACCAGCCCCATCATCACGGATACGCCCGCCCGCTTTTCCGGCGGAAAGATCATGAAGCTGGTGGCGAACACCGTCGGGATCATGGCACCGCCGATGAAGCCCTGCAGCGCGCGCCAGACGATCATCGATTCGATGCCGCCGGAGAAGGCGCAGGCGACGCTGGTCAGGGTGAAGCCGGCAGCCGCCATGGTGAACAGCACGCGGGTCGACAGGATGCGCGACAGGATGCCCGACAGCGGGATCATCACGACCTCCGCGATCAGGTAGGAGGTCTGCACCCACGAGATCTCGTCGGCGCTGGCCGCGAGGCCCGCCTGGATTTCCGATAGCGAACTGGAGACGATCTGGATGTCCAGGATCGCCATGAACATGCCGACGACCATCGCGAAGAAGCCGGCGATGTCGCGGGGGGTGAGCGGGCGCATGCCCTGGGCCGGTGTCGCCATGGAACCGCTGCCTTCCGTCGCGGCCGAACGCAATCCGCCCCGGGGCGGCTCCGGCCGAAATCTCGCTGGAACAGAAGACGGGGACGCCGCTCCCGAAGGGGGAGAAGGGGCGACGTCCCCGCCGGACCGTGACCGCCGTCTACTTGGCGGCCACCGCCTGCTTGTCGGTCAGCACGCCGAACACGCCGCCACCCGCCACATGGGGCTGGGTGTCGGCACCGCGGGTGTCGACCTCCGCCTCCACCGACAGGCCCGGACGCAGCAGGCCGGCCAGCGCGTTGTCGTGCGGCAAGGCGATGCGGACGGGCACGCGCTGCACGATCTTGGTAAAGTTGCCGGTCGCATTCTCCGGCGGCAGCAGCGAGAACTTGGAACCCGACGCCGGCGCGAAGCTCTCCACCGTACCCACCAGGTGGCGGTCCGGGAAGGCGTCGACGGAGATGCTGACGCGCTGGCCCGGGCGCATGCGGGAAAGCTGGGTTTCCTTGAAGTTGGCGACCACATACACGTCGGGCAGCGGCACCAGCGACAGGAGCTGCACGCCGGGCCGGGCATATTGTCCCACCTGGACGCCGCGATTGCCGACCACGCCGTCGACCGGCGCGCGAACCACGGTGTTGTCCAAATCGTTGCGCGCGGTCTGCAACGTCGCCTGGGACTGGGCCAGATGGGCTTCCGTCTCGGTCCGGGTGGCGCGCAGGACGTTGATCTGCTCGTTCTCCGACGCCAGCGCCGCCCGCGACTTCGCCACCTGGGCCACCGCCTTGCGCAGGTCGGCATCGGCGGTTTCCAGCTTCTGCCGGCTGGTCCAGCTGTCGTTGGCCAGCGACCGGTTGCGTTCGTAATCCTGCTGCGCCCGGCGCTGTTCCGCCTCGGCGCTCGCCAGGCTGGCGGCGGCCTGGTCGATCACCGTCCGCTGCAGTTCCAGCTTGCTGTCCAGCGTGCCGAGCGCCGCCCTCTGCGCGGTCACCGCGGCCTCCGCCTCAGCCACCTTGGCACGGAAGTCCTGCTCGTCCAGGATCGCCAGCACGTCGCCCGTGCGCACCAGCTGGTTTTCCGCCACCTTCACGTCACGGACATAGGCGGAAATCTTCGGGCTGACGACGGTGATGTCGCTCTGCACATAGGCATTGTCGGTCGATTCCAGGAACCGGCCTTCCGTCCACCAACGTTCGCCGGCGACGGCGCCGCCCGCCAAAACGGCCAGCGCGACACCCGACAGCACGATCTTCCGCACGCCATTCGCCATGGTCTCTATCCCCAATCCACTGCGGTCCGTTCCGCATTTCCGCCGGCCGCTCTTGTCGGCGCCGGCACGGAAAAGAAACTGAACCGTTCAGTTTAGTCTTGCCGGAAGATGGCGGACGGCCTATCTCTTGTCAAGACCGAACTGAACGGTTTAGTTTTTGGCAATTGGTGTCAGGGGGCTTGTCGGGCGATGCGGAACGCGGTAGGGGCCAGGAACATGGACCAAGGCGAGGCGCGCATGACCACATTGGTTGCCCCCACTCCCGAAGCGGGATCGAAGCCGGCCCAGATCATGGAAGCGGCCGGCACCCTGTTCCTGGAGCATGGCTACAGCGCCGTCAGCATGGATGCGGTCGCCAAGAAGGCGAATGTGTCCAAGGCGACGCTGTACGCCCATTTCGGCAGCAAGGAGGAACTGTTCCGGGCGATGGTCGCCTGCGAATGCGCGTACTCCGTCCTGGCCGGCGTCTGGGACGAGGCGATGCACCTGCCGGCGGCGGACGGGCTGCGCCTGATCGGCCGGACTTTCGTCCGCTTCATCGCGTCGCCCAAGGCGCTGGGTCTCTACCGCATGGTTCTGGGCGAGGTGCTGCGCCAGCCCCAGCTCGCCCAGGCCTTCTATGAAAGCGGCCCGGCCGAAACCTTCGAGCGCGGCCGCCAGTTCATGGCCCACATGACGGATAGGGGCGAACTGGCGATCGCCGACTGCGACCTCGCCACCCACCAGTATTTCGGGCTGCTGAAGGCCAACATGCACATGAAGCTGCTGCTGTGCCTGAGCGAGCGGCCGGGCGACGAGGAGCTGGAGCGCTTCGTCGATGCCGCCGTCGACCTGTTCGTCAAAGGTTATGCGCCGGAAAAGGATTGACGCTATAAAATTGGTGTCAGCGGCAATTGAAACAGAGTAGCCGGAAATCCCTCTGCAGAGTTCGCCGCTTCGGCTTGTCACCGCCAAAGGCTTCGTATAGCGTGCCGATGACATACCGGCGTAATGGCGCGTGGCGGGTTTGCGGATGGATTTCGAGACGACCTTCATTGCGCAGGTCATCACCGTCATAGGCTTTGCGGTCGGTCTGTCCATCGTCGTAGCCTCGGGCCGTTATCCCCGCCATATCCGCGAATCCCTGCGCGCCTACTCCTACGGGAAATTCCTGGTGGGTTCAGCCTTCCTCATCGCGGGGCTGCGTGCCGGTCAGATGCCTGAACTGCTGATCCCGCTCGCCAACGGGATGGGTCTGGCCGGCTTGACGATGAACTACACCAGCGTCCGTCATCTTCAACGCCGGCCGGCTTGGCCTTTCGGACCTGCGGTGGTCGGGGTGACGGTGGGCCTATCCTGCCTCCTGCTGCTGCTCGCCGATGGCGGGATCGCCTGGGTCCGCATCCTGGTCAGCTTCGCAACGTCCGCGGTGCTGCTGTTCATCGCCTTCGCAGTGCTTGTACGCTACGAGGGCCGCGGCATTCCCCACTATGTCACCGGGCTGCTGTGCACCGCACTTGCCCTGGTCTATCTCGTCCGCATGGCGGCCGGCCTCGCCCAGGAAGCGCCCCCGGCCACCTATATGCTGGACGACCGTGTGGAGCGGGTCACCTTCCTGCTGACGTTGCTGGGGACGGTGGTGGGGGCGATCAACTATGTCCTGATGGCCAGCGACGAATTCAACCGCGAACTGGCCAAGCTTGCCCATACCGATGGGCTGACGGGAGCCCTGAACCGCCGTCGCCTGTTCGAACTCGGGGAAGTCGAGTTCCGTCGGGCTCGCCGCCATGACCGGGATCTGACCTTTCTGGTGCTGGATATCGACCGCTTCAAATCGATCAACGACTGCGCCGGCCATCCCTTCGGCGACCGGGTGATCCAGGCGGTGGTCGACTGCTGCGCCGGCCAGCTCCGGCGCGAGGATGCCCTGGGCCGGATCGGCGGGGAGGAGTTCGCCATCCTGCTGCCTGAAACCGGGGTGGAGGCCGGCCGCCTGCTGGCCGAGCGGTTGCGCGGCACCATCGAACGGCAGTTGGTCCAGCTCGGCGCCGAAGGCGGGGTGACGGTAACCTGCAGCATCGGCGGCGTCAGCCTGACGAAGGAGCATAGCGAATTCTCGGATCTGGTCGCCCAATCCGACAGCGCGCTTTACGACGCGAAGCACGCCGGGCGCAATCAAGTGCGTTTCTTCTCCGAAACCTTGCAGGTGGAAGCGCTACCTGCCTGATCGGCAGGATTCGGGAACCGGGTTCGGCAACTGGATTCGGCAAGCGGAGCCGGTTAGAAAATGCGGCCGCCGCACGGCCGCCTTTACCGGACGGAAGGCTTGCCGCATTATCCGCGCCGGCTCCCCTCCGGCCGGTTCACCCCGGTCGGTTCGCCCGGGTCCACTCTGCCAAATCCAATCCGCCAGATCCGATCCGCCCGGTCCGATCCGGCTCCATCCCTTCCGGCAACATCGGCGCAAGGTCGTGGTTCTTTCCAATATCGGCTCCGGCGGCCTGGAGCCGCAGCGGTCGCAGCTGACGCTCGGCGCTAAATTCAGGCTCATCAACTGGGGACTGGTCCTGCTGGTCTGCACGATCACCGGGGTCGGCGTCGGGCTGCTCTACTCCGCGGCCGGCGGCCATTGGAAACCCTGGGCCCAACCGCAGCTGGTCCGCGCCATCCCCGGCCTGGTCCTGATGCTGGGCATCGCGCTGGTCGACATCCGCCACCTGATGAAGTCGGCCTACGCCATCTTCTTCGTCGTGCTCTGCCTGCTGATCGCGGTGGAGCTGATGGGCCGCATCGGCATGGGCGCCCAGCGCTGGATCGACCTCGGTTTCTTCCAGCTTCAGCCCTCCGAGCTGATGAAGCCGGCGCTGACGCTGGCGCTCGCCCGCTATTTCCATGGGGTGACCCTGGACCAGATCGGGCGGCCGCTGCTGCTGATCCCTCCCCTGCTGCTGGTCTTCACGCCCGTCGCCTTCGTGCTGATGCAGCCGAACCTCGGCACCTCGCTGCTGCTGATCATGGGAAGCGGCGCCATCTTCTTCGCCGCCGGCGTCCGGGTGTGGAAGTTCCTGCTGGTGATCGGCGGCGGCCTCAGCGCCATTCCCGTCGCCTGGGAGTTCCTGCACGACTACCAGAAGCAGCGCGTCTACACCTTCCTCGACCCGGAAACCGATCCGCTCGGTGCCGGCTACAACATATTGCAATCGAAGATCGCGCTCGGCTCCGGCGGGCTGTTCGGCAAAGGCTTCATGTCGGGCTCGCAGAGCCAATTGATGTTCCTGCCGGAAAAGCATACCGATTTCATCTTCGTCGTCCTGGCGGAAGAGTTCGGCATGGTCGGTGCCGCCATTCTGCTGGCACTCTACGTCCTGCTGTTCATCTATGGCTGGGTGATCGCGCTGAACAGCCGCAGCCAGTTCGGTCGGCTGGTCGCGGTCGGCATGACCGCGCAGTTCTTCCTCTACGTCTTCGTCAATGTCGCGATGGTGATGGGGCTGATCCCCGTCGTCGGCATCCCGCTGCCGCTGGTATCCTATGGCGGATCGGCGATGATGACGCTGATGATCGGCGTCGGCCTTCTGCTGAGCATGTCGGTCCACCGCGACGTCCGCATCCCGAAAAGCGGCGTCACCGACGTCTGATCTCCTCGCAGCGTCTTCGGTTATCGAGCGAGGTACACCGGCAGGTTGCGGGCACACCCCGCCCGCGCCGTTGCAGCACCGGGCCATTGCCGCGATATCGGGGTGGTGGCCGACCGAAATCGCGGATCGGCCCGAATGCAGCGGGAGGAACGGCGATGCGCGGAAACGTCACGGAACATGGCAGGCGGACGACGGCCGCCCTGCTCGGTGCGGGCCTCGCGGCCCTTCTGGCCGGCCCGCTTCTCACCGGCAGCGGACCGGCGTCGGCAGAATCGCTGTTCAGCCATGTCGGCGGCAGCTTCAGCGAAACCTCCGGAGCCTTCGAAGCCTCGCGCTGGCAGCGGTCGGACGGCTGGAAAGCCGGCGGGCACATGAACTGCAGTTGGAGCCGTGCCAACGTCACCAGCGAGAAGGGCCATCTCGCCTTGTCGGTGAGCGACCGCGTCACCGGCAGCGACCGCTATTCCTGCGGCGAGTATTCGACCCACCGCTTCTACGGCTACGGCGCCTATACGGTCTCGCTGAAGGCCGTGAAGGCCGACGGGGTGATGACCTCGGTTTCCCACTACACCGGCCCCCCCTTCGGCGATCCCTGGGACGAGATCACGCTGGGCATCGCCGGCAAGGATACCACCAAGCTGGAGATCAGCTACGTCGTCAACGGCACCGGGCACCGCGACGTCGTGGTCGATCTGGGCTTCGACGCGGCCAAGGGGGTCCACAGCTACGGCTTCGACTGGAAGCCCAACGGCATCGTCTGGACCGTCGACGGCAAACCGGTGCATCGGATATCCGGCAAGCCGGAGGAACTGCCGCGCATGCCCGGCCGGCTGATGCTGCGCTTCTGGAGCGCATCCGGCGACACCGAGTGGCTGCGCCGCTTCAGCTACCCGGGCCATCCCCTGACGGCCGAGATCGCCTCCGTCACTTTCCGCGAGGACCCGGCGAACCTCAGCAACTGACCGGCCCTCGTCAGTCCAGCGCTTCGGCGCCCAGGTAGGATTCGACGACGCGGGGGTCGGCGACGACCTCCGCCGGGGCGCCGTCGGCGATCTTCTCGCCGTGATCGAGCACCACCACGCGGTCCGACAGCGCCATCACCGCGCGCATGACATGCTCGATCATCAGGATGGTCAACCCTTCGCGCCGGTTCAGGTCGCGCAAGACCTCGACCATGCGGTCGACCTCCGTCGGCCGAAGCCCTGCCAGCACCTCGTCCAGCAGCAGCAGGGTCGGACGGGTGGCCAGCGCCCGGGCGACCTCCAGCCGCTTGCGGTCCGGCAGGGTCAGGCTGCGCGCCGGACGGTTGGCCTGATCGGCCAGTTCCAGGCGCTCCAGAACAGCGCGGGCCTGGACCCGCGCGGCCTCCACCGAGCGCTCGCGGGCCAGCGCGCCGACCAAGACATTCTCCTCCACCGTCAGCTGGCCGAAGGGCTTGACGATCTGGAAGGTGCGGCCGATCCCGGCGGCGCAGACCTGATTGGGCTTCAACCCCGTCAGGTTGCGGCCCTTCAGAGTCACGCGCCCCTCGTCGGGCGGGAAGACCCCGGCGATCAGGTTGAAGGTGGTGGTCTTGCCGGCACCGTTCGGTCCGATCAGGGCGAGGATGCGCCCCTCCGGCACGGTGAAGCCGACCTGGGACACCGCCTTCAGCCCGCGGAAGCGCTTGGACAGACCCTCGACCTCGAGCAATGCGGTCATCTCAGGCGCCCTCCCCCGGCTGGCGGAAATCCCCCGGCTGGCGGACAAGGCGCAGGCGGCGGGCCAGCCAGGGCCAAACGCCCTCCGGCCGGAACACCACGATTGCCACCAGCGCCGCGCCGTAGAACAGTTGCTTCAGGCCGGGCAGGTCCAGCCCGCCGGCCTCGATCAGGAAGGTCAGCACCTCGCCCAGCGGCGTCAGGATGAACGCGCCCAGGATCGGACCGATCAGCGTGCCGATGCCGCCGACGATGGCCGGCAGGATGATCTCGATGGAGCGGCCCATCGAGAAGACCTGCTCCGGAAACAGGTTGTTGAAGTAGAAGGCCTGGAACACCCCGCCCAGCGCCGTCAGCGCGGACGAGACAGCCACCGCCGTCATGCGGGCGCGGAACAGGTCGACACCCGACGCCTCCGCCGCGTCCGGTTCCTCCCGCACGGCCAGCCATTGGTAACCCAGGCGGCTGTGCAGCAGCGCACGCGACAGCAGCAGCGCGGCGACGACCAGCGCCAGCGCCACATAATAGAACAGCATGGGCGAGCCGCGCAGGTTCAGCGGATCGCTCGCCCCCGCCTCCACCGGCAGGAAGAAGCCGCCGGAGCCGCCGACCCAGGTGATGTGGTCGAATCCGATGCGCGCCACCTCGGCGAAGGCGATGGTCAGCAGGGCGAAATGCACCCCCTTCACCCCGAAGCGGAAGCCCAGGAAGCCGATGATGCAGCCGGCGGCCACCGCGACCAGCATCGCCAGCACCATCCCGGCCCAGGGCCCGATGCCGAAATGGACGAACAGCGCGGCGCTGACATAGGCACCCAGGCCCACATACAGCGCATGGCCCAGCGACAGCAGGCCTGAAAAGCCCATCATCACGTTCCAGGCCTGCCCGACATAGGCGAACCACAGCACGGTGGTCAGCACCGACACCAGATAGCGGTCGGCGACGAAGGGCGCCACCGCCAGCCCGAGCGCCGCCAGAACCAGCAGGACCATCCCGCGTCCGGTCAACCCGAAAAAGGGCATCCCCGAAAACCCGCTCATGACCGTTTCCCCAACAGCCCTTGCGGGCGCAGCAGCAGCACCACGATCAGCACCCCGTAGCTGAACAGGGACTTCAGGGACGGCGTCAGCAGGAAGCCGGCCAGCGCCTCGGACATGCCGATCAGCACGCCGCCGAGCAGCGCGCCGGGCAGGCTGCCCAGTCCGCCGACGATGACGATGATGAAGCTGAGCAGCGTGTATTCCGGGGCCAGCTGCGGCCGGGCGTCGACCAGCAGCGTCATCAGGGCACCGGCCACCCCGACCACCGCGGCGCCGATGCCGAAGGTCAGGGCATAGAGCCCGTCGATGTTCAGTCCGACGACGCGGGCGCCCAGCGGGTTGTCGGCGCAGGCGCGGATCGCCTTGCCGGTCCGGCTGAAGCGGAAGAAGGCGAACAGTGCCGCCGCCACGACGATGGCCGCGGCCCCGGCGCGCAGGCGCACGGCATCCAGCAGCATCGATCCGATCTCCACCGTATCGAAGCTGTAGGGCACCTGGACGTTGCGGGCGTCCGGACCGAACAGCATCAGCATGGCGTTGACCAGGATGGTGGCGATGCCCAGCAGCAGGATGAACTGCATGTGCTCCGGCCGCTCGACGAACTTGTTCACCAGGCCGCGCTGCAGAAGCCAGCCGCAGGCGAACAGCAGCACAGCCATGATCGGCGCCGACAGCAGCGGATCCAGGCCGATCCAGCCGCCCAGCAGCACGGCGCCGTACATGCCCGCCACCATCATTTCGCCATGGGCGAAGTTGACGACGCGCACGACGCCGAAGATGACCGATAGCCCCAGCGCCGCCAGCCCGTAGACCAAGCCGGTCAGCAGGCCGGAGGCCGCGATGTTCAGATAATAGTCGATCGGCATGGGCGGCGGATTGTCCGAACGTTTGGGTTCTGCGGGTTAGCAGTCCGAGGGGGATCCAGGCAAGACAGAATGACCGCCCCCGTCGCGATTCGTCCGGTCCTCCCATGGTCTTCCCACTATGGCCGTCCCGCCAACCGGGCTCCGCCGCGCAAGTCGGCGATCCGTTCCGCCACGTCTTTCAGCCTGCGGTCGAGGGCCGTCGTCAGGCAGGATTGCGCCGCCGCGGCCACCGCCGGCTCGCCCTCGGTGCCGCTGCGGATCCAGCACAGCGCGGCGATCCGCTCGTGGAAACGGCGCTCGTCCTGGATCAACTCGTAGGATGCCGCGGCGCGGGCGGCAGGGTCGTCGACGGCGGCCAGGAACCGCTCCTGCACCCCGCGGGCGCGGCCGTCCAGCAGGGCCAGCGCCGGAACATCGCAGATCATCCGCCGCAGCGGTGCCGTCACCGTGGCGCAGCGCGGATCGGCGACCGGAGTCGGCGGTGGTTGCAACACCGGTTCCGGGGGCGCAACGACGGAGGTCGGCACGCGAGCCACCGGCGCAGGGGGGACTGGCTGCAACGATGCGAAGGCCGGCGCAGGCGACCTGACCGCCACCGGTACCGGCCTCTCCGGAACGGCTTCAGCGAGCCTTTCCCGCACCACCCGCACCGGAGTGCCGATCTCCGTCGCAGCGAAGACGGCTTCTATGTCGGCAGGCAGCATGCGGAAACAGCCGCCGCTGGCCTGCTTGCCGATCGACTCCGGCTCGTTGGTTCCATGGATGGCGATGGCCGTCCAGCCGAGATCGAGCGCGAATTTGCCCAAGGGATTGTTCGGTCCCGGCGGCACCGCCCGCGGCAGGGACGGCTTCTCGCGCCGCTGGTGCGCGGTGGGCCGCCATGTGGGATCACGGCGCTTGCGCAGGATGCTGCTCACGCCGACGGGAATCGGCACGCCCGGTCGGCCGACGGCGATGGGAAAGCCGCGGGTACTGCCATTCGGGTCGGTCAGGTAGAGCCGGCGGTCGGCGAGACTGATGGTGATCGACGGGCCGCCTGGCGCCCCCTCCACCGATCCGGCCATCGGCTGGGCCGCACCGGCACCGGCGGCTCCCGCGATGACGAGAAGACCCCAAAAAAGACACCGCGCCACGACGGCGGCGACGGCTGTTTTCGGTAGGGGGATGACGCGGCGTCCGCCTTCTCCCCGGATGGTCGTAGATCCGTGCATGATGAAAGTTGATCGCGTGTTCCCTAAAACAGAGTAAACAGCATGGGACGACGGTTTCCGGGAAATGGGGGCCGCCCCGGACAGCAAGGACGTGCATCATGGACCAGATCGAGCAGACGTTGGCCGTGGCGACGGAACACCACCGCGCCGGCCGCACGGCGGAGGCCGAGCGGCTGTACCGCGACGTGCTGGACGCGTCGCCCGGCCATCCTGACGCCCTGCATCTGTTGGGGGTGATCGCCCTGCAATCCGGCCGGCCCGACGAGGCGGCGGACCGGATCGCCCAGGCGGTCGCCGGCGACGACAGCTCCCCCCTGTTCCAGGCCAATCTGGGCCATGCCCTGCACGCATCCGGTCGCCCCCGCGAGGCGGCCCTGAGCTTCGCCCGCGCCCTGACGCTGCTGACCAACGAGGGCGAGGGCTGGGGCAATGTCGGCGCCCTGGCGAACCTCATCCGCCGCTATGACGACGATATCCGCGCGGCGGCCGCCACGGAAGTCGATGCCCATTACGCCATGGGCGACGTGATGCGGCGGCAATCCCTGCTGTTCCTGCTGACCGGGGACATCGGCTATTACCGCAACCTGGTGAACACCGCGCTGGAGGATCCGCTGCGTTTCTCCGTGCCGTCCATGCATTACGCCTATTGGGGCATCGCCATGCGACTGTTCCACGGCGATGCGCGGGTGGGAGACGTCGGCGCGTTCACTCAGGGCGAATTCCGCCGCTTCTACCGCCTGCTGGTGGAGGAAACGACCCGGCGCTATGGCCTGGATGCCCGCATGCGCCGGGCTTCCCCGCGCAGCGTGGTCAAGCGGGTGGCGCTGATCACCAACCAGATGCTGGGCGAAGGGCACCAGCCGACGGCGGACGCCTTCGACTATGCCCGCCGGCTGCAGGACGACCATGGCTGCGACGTGCTGATCGTCAATCCCAACGCCATGGCGGTGGAAGGCGAGAACGGCTTCGTTCCCGAATACAGCTACAACGTCACCGAGGAATATGACGGGGAGCAGACCATTGCCGCCCGGGGGACGCAGGTCCGCATGCTGTCCTTCCCGCAGCCACGCTTCGACGAGGAAAAGCTGACCGCCATCGTCGATGCGGTTGAGCGGTTCGATCCCGACGTGATCGTAGCCTTCGGCGGGTCCAACACCGTGGCCGACCTGTTCGCCCGCACCCGCCCCGTCGTGTTCCTGCCGACCTCCAGCGGCCTGCCCCCCTCGCTCGCCACGCTTCTGCTGGGCTATGCCCCGGAGGACGATGCCGCCGGCTGGCCCGAGGAGGCGCGGGCACGCTTCCGGCCCTTCTCCTTCGGCTGGACCCTGCCCGCCGCCGGTCCTGCGCGCAGCCGTGCCGATTTCCGCCTGCCGCAGGATGGGCCGCTCTATGTCGTCGTCGGCAACCGTCTGGACCAGGAAGTCCAACCGGACTTCGTCGAGACGCTCGACCGGCTTCTCGACCGCGTTCCGGACGGGCGGATCGCCTTTGCCGGCGCGGCATCCGACCTGCCGGACCGGATCGCCGTCGCCCGCAACGCCGCGCGGATGCAGGCGTTGGGCAATGTCGACGGGATTCGCGAATTGTATGGCGTGGCGACCGTCTACCTGAACCCGCCGCGCCAGGGCGGTGGCGGCAGCGCCGCCTTCGCTCTGGCGGAGGGCCTGCCTGTGGTGACCTACGCCCAGGGCGATGTCGCCGGTATCGCCGGTCCGGCCATGACCGTCGCCGATGAGGCGAGTTTTCTGGAACGTGCCGCGGTGCTTGGACAGGATGCCGCCGCCCAATCGCAGGCGGCCGAGGCGTCACGCACCCGGTTCGCCGAGACGGCGGACCGCGCCCGGTCGGTGGAAAAGCTGCTGGACTATGCGCGCGAGGCGCAGGGGCTGTTCTGAGCCGAAGCGGCTCGGCCTCTTCCAAACAGGCTTCCGCCCGGCACCTGCATGAAGGGAACCTTCTTGCGGGTGCCGGGCGGGAAAATGCGGGAAAGCTAACGGGGTGTGACGTATCACACCGTCATTGATCGTAGGTTCCTGCCCCGACGATGTACCGGCCGTCGCGGGTGACATAGGAATGCTTGTGCTCGACCTTGTTGCTCTGGCGGTTCAGCCAGACGTAGTCGATGACGGCGTTCGGCTTCTCCTTGGTCTCGGAAATCATCGCCTGGACGATGGGCTTGCCTTCCGCGTCCTTCAAATCGGCGGCATTGGAACCGGCCAGCTTCGGATTGGCGCCGGAAGCGACGTAGCGGCCATCGGTGTCGAAGACGAAGACATAAAGTTCACCACGGCGGAAGCTGCCCTTGGGATCCTGGAAGGCCTTGGTCGCCTCGTCCGGCCCCTTGGCCTTCAGGTAGGCGACGGCATCGGCGACCAGCGACTTGGCCTGCTCGGGCGTGGCATGGTCGGCGGCGAGTACGGGAGCGGCCAACAGGGATGCCGCGACGGCGACCAGGGATGCGGTTCTGCGAATCATGGATGACCACCTTGGAAGAGAAGAGTGGAAGGGAAGAGCCGATGATCCGGCCGCGGTCATTCCTCGTGGACGGTTTCCAGCCAGGAGCGGATCGACCACAGCGCCTCCTGCCCCAGCGCATCGCCGAACTTGGGCATATAGGTCACGCCGTTGCGGATCGAGCCGTTGGTGACGCGCTCCTTGAACCACTCGTCGCCGGCGTCGCCCTTCTCCAGATAGCGCAGGTCGGGGGCGATGCCGCCGGACACCGCGCCCAGCCCATGGCACCGCGCGCAGTTCTGGTTGAAGGCCGACGCACCGATCTCGATCGCCCGTGCGTTGCCACGGTAGGGGTTGCTGTCCCGCCATGCGTCGCCCAGCTTGTCCAGCCCGGTGGTGTCGACCGGCTGCGGAACGACATCGCCATGGGCGAAAACCAAACCGGGGAGAGCGACGGCACCGATCAGGCCAACGGCGGCTGCGAGACGAATGATCCGTTGATTCATGAGATGAACGTTCCCTCTGTTTCTAGCCGTCCTGCGGCTTTTGCTTCGCATGAGCAGACGTTATCAGCAGTGGGCCGTACAAATAATTGGACTATGGTAGGACAGAACCCGAATATCAGTGAGAATGACTGCGCAAGACGCAGGCGCGAGAAAGGGCGGGCCGGATTCCTCCGGCCCGCCCGCTTCCACTTGGCCGCTCTTGCGGTCAGGCCTTCGGCAGCTTGAACACCCAGAGCGAGCCGCCCTGGTTGATGTCCTTCACCAGCTTGGCGACGTCGCCACCCCACAGCGGCACCGCACCGCCCCAGCCGGAGACGACGGCGACATACTGCTCGCCATCCATCTTCCAGGTGACCGGGCTGCCGACGACGCCGGAGCCGGTCTGGAACTTCCAGACCTCCTGGCCGGACTTGGCGTCGAACGCCTTCAGATAGCCTTCCGGCGTTCCGGTGAAGACCAGGTTGCCGGCGGTGGTCAGGACGCCGCCCCACAGCGGGGCCGGGTTCTTGTATTCCCAGACGATCTTGCCGGTCTTTGGATCGACGGCGCGGAGCGCGCCGATGTAATCGTCATACAGCGGCTTGATGGTGAAGCCGGCGCCGAGATAGGCCGCGCCCTTCTTGTAGGTGATCGGCTCGTTCCAGATGTCCATGCCCCACTCGTTGGCCGGGACATAGAACAGCTCGGTCTGCGGGTTGTAGGCCATCGGCATCCAGTTCTTCGCGCCCAGGAAGGCGGGGGCGGAGAAGACCGATTTGCCCTTGGCGTCATGCGCATCGGCGGTCGCCGGGGCGCCGGGCCGGTTGTCGTCGTTGTAGATCGGGCGGCCGGTCTCGATGTCGATGCCCTTGGCCCAGGTGATCTTGGTGACGAACGGCGAGGCGTTGATCAGCTTACCGTTGGTGCGGTCGATGACGTAGAAGAAGCCGTTGCGGTCGGCCTTGCCGCCGGCCTTGATGACCTTGCCGTCCTTCTTAAGGTCGAAGGACACGAACTCGTTCACGCCGTCGAAGTCCCAGCCGTCATGCGGCGTGGTCTGGTAATGCCACTTGATCTCGCCATTGTCCGGATCGATGGCCAGCGTGGAGGAGGTATAGAGGTTGTCGCCCGGACGCAGGTGCGAGTTCCAGGGCGCCGGGTTGCCGGTGCCGAAGAACAGCGTCTTGGTTTCCGGATCGTAGGTACCGCCCAGCCAGGTGGCGCCGCCGCCGGTCTTGTACATGTCGCCCGGCCAGCTGGCGTTGATCTTGCCGGTGACGGTCGACTCCTTGCCATTCAGCGTGCCGACGTTGCCTTCGATGGTCGGGCGCTGCCAGACCAGCTCGCCGGTTTCGGCATCGCGGGCCTCGACCATGCCAATCACGCCGAACTCGCCGCCGGAATTGCCGGTGATGATCTTGCCGTCGATGATCAGCGGGGCGGCGGTGTTGGAATAGCCGTCCTTGTATTCCTGGAGCTTCTTGTTCCACACCACCTTGCCGGTCTCGCGGTTCAGCGCGACGAGGCGGGCGTCCAGCGTGGCGAAATAGATCTTGTCCTTATAGATCGCGGCGCCACGGTTGACCACATCGCAGCAGGGCATGATGCCGTCGGGCAGGCGGTGGTTGTATTCCCACTTCTTGTGGCCGGTGCGGGCATCGACCGCATAGAGGCGGGAGTAGGACCCGGTGACGTAGATGGTGCCGTCATAGATGATGGGCTGGGCTTCCTGCCCGCGCTGCTTCTCGCCGCCGAAGGAGAAGGACCAGACCGGGACCAGCTTCTTGACGGTGTCGGCGTTCAGGTCGGTCAGCGGGCTGAAACGCTGGGCCTGCGGCCCCATGCCGTAGGTCAGGACCGCTTCGGTGTTGGTGGCGCTCTTCAGCAGATCGTCGCTGGACGGGCCGGCGGAGGGGGCGTCGGCGGCCAGGACGCCGGTGGCGCTGAACGCGATCAGCGAGGCTGCCAGGGCAAGACTTGTAACCAGGCGCTTCATATGCGGTTGCCTCCCAAAACTGATGATGACGGCACCGCCCGGGCAAGAGCTGTCCGTTGCCACCGGACGGGCGGGTCCGGCGGGCGAACGGAATCAGGGCGGCTTTTCAAGCTTTTGGCGGCCGAAGGGACCGCGTCGCTTTACGGTATCGGCAGTGTAGACGGATGATCGGCGGGGTAAATTGTCGGATAGTAGCAGGCGTAAGCGTCAGTTTCCCTTCGCCTCAATTGACTCGCGGCAGGCTGGACTGCTCGATCTTCGGCCAGAGATGGGCGACCGAGCGGCGATACTCTTCCCGCAGCACGTCCAGCATTTGGAACCGCTCGGGAATCGGCAGGTCCAGCGCTTCCGCCATGTCGAGGCCGGAGTCCGCGGCGTGACGCAGCGTGCCGTCCAGCCAGGTCAGCCAATCGCGGGTCTGGGCGACGCAAGCCTTGTCGGGACGGATATGCCCATGGTTTGGCACCAGCAGCCGGATATCCAGCGCATCGACCGCGTCCAGTTCCTTCAGCCAGTCGGCGACGCTGGCATGGGGCGTCGTCGGGGTGCGGTCGCAGAACACGACCCCGCCGGCGAACAGCACCCCGGTCGATTCGTCCAGGATCATCAGGTCGGCGGCGGTGTGGCCGCTCAGCGGGATCAGCCGCAGGCGATGCTCGCCGAACTTCACGGTCGATCCATAGACCGGCTCCGTCGGCACCGTCACCTCGGTCCCGCGCATCCAGTCGCCGACCAGCCGGTACATGTTCTCGGCGATGCCGCTGCCTTCCTCCTGGATGCCGGCGATGGTGCCGGGCAACGCCGCGAGAGGCACGTCGGCGAAGGCCTGGGATCCCAGCCAGTAATCGGGGTGCAGATTGCTGATGAACACCTTGCGGACCGGCTTGTCGGTGACCTTGCGGATGGCCGCGCGCATCTCCTCGCCATAGCGGCGGGACGGGCCGGTCTGGATGACGATCACCCCGTCGGCGGTGACGATGAAGCCGGAATTCAGGATGTTGCCGCCGTTGGTCCGGGTGAAATGCTTGGTCGAGCCTTCGAAGACATAGGTGTCGGGGGCGATCGGCGTCGGCTTCAGATCGTAGGCCAGCGACCCGGCGGCCCGTGCCGCACCGGCCGTCACACCAGTGGCAAGGATGGCGGCGGTCAGCGCCAGCCAGCGCAGGAACGGCCTGCTCATTGCCCGACACTCCACGGCTGCTCGGCGGGCTTCGGCGACATCGCCGGCCTCATCGCCGGTTTGCTACCGGGCGGCGGCATCGGGATGGTCGCGCGGATCTCGCCGCCCTGGTTGTCCCGGCCGCGCAGCACCAGCGCGGTGGCGTCCGGCGGCGGACGGAGGTCCAGCGAATAGACCGGATTCTCCGACACCGGCTCCAGGCTGTCGATCCGCGCCAGCGCGGGCGAACCGCCGGGAGTCTGCGCCTCGACCTGCAAGGTCTCGACGAAATAGGCGGGGATTCCATCGACGAGGCCGGTGTCGTTGGGATGGCGGATGCGCAGCCGCAGCCGCGCCACCCCCTCCGGGTCCGCCGGCCACAACCGGGCCTGCACCTCACCGACATGGTCGGCCCAATCCTTCTGGGCGTAGGAGGTCGGCGGCGCACTGCATCCTCCGCCCGCCGCATCGACCAGCACGCCGGAGACATGCCAGACCCCGTCGGCGGTCCGCGCCGCCCCGCGCAGGGCGGTCGCCTGCTGGATCTTGATGCGGGTGGCGATATAGGGCGCCGCGGTGCCGGGATGATAGCGCAGCACCAGCGGAAAGGGATTGAGGTCGGCAATCGCCACCATCTCCACCACCCGCCCCAGCGCCGTGGCATCGACGGAGATCGGCACCGCGCGCGTATCCTCCGCCGCCGCGGGGGCGGTGACCTTGACCGCGGTATCGAAAACGACCGGCGCCCCGGCGAAATACTGGTCGCGCAACGCCTCCCACATCACGGAGTTCAGCGGATCGGACGGAGAGCCTGCGGCGAGTGCGGGGGAAGCGACGGCGAACATCGCACCGGCGAGTCCCATATGGCGCAGCGCGTATCTCATCCACCCCTCCCGACCGGAAGAAGCGAGCTGACGGCTTCCAACTTGGCCACATTCGTTATTCGGCCGTCATCCCCGCGAAGGCGGGGACCCAGGCGTTCTCTGCCGGAAATCAGCGGGTCAGCTGGATTCCCGCCTTCGCGGGAATGACGGCCGAGAGAAGCTGTCGTTTCATTCCAGTGGCATCGCTCGCGAGCCATGAAACACCTTCGCAGTGCGTACGCAGGGTCGGACGCTCTCACTCCACCAGCGGCGGCGGCGTGTGGGTGACGCCGTAGGCGGTGAAGATCCTCGCCATCGTTCCATCCTCGGTCAGGGCCGCCACCGCGTCGCCGATGCTGTAGGCGAGATCGCGGGAATTCTCCTTGGTCGCCATGCCGATGTTCCAGCTGGAGGTCATCATGCCCGGCAGGGTCACGGTGGTGACCGGAAACTGTTCCACCCGCGCGCCGAGCGCCGCCTGCACCTGGCTCAGCGGTGCCAGCACCGCCGCGGCCTCGCCGGAGGTCAGCTTGTCGATGGCGGCCTCGGGCGTCGGGCAGTGGATGATGCGGCTGCGCAGCCGCCCGCCCTGCAAACCCAGCAGGAAGAAGTCGGGAACGCTGTCGATCTCCACCGCGATCGGCTCGTCCGGCAGGGTCGCCAGCACGGCGGAGCGCACCCGCTGCGGGTCGCGGGCCAGGGCGAAGACCTCCTGATGATAGGGGCCGAACAGCACCGCTTCCGGGTTCATCAGGCCGAAGCGCTTGTCGTAGGGGATGTGCATCATGATGTCGGCCAGCTCACCGCCGAACAGGCTGCCGCGCCACACCGCGACCCGCAGGTCGTCCGACACCGTCTCTCCGGGGATCTGCTCGTAGATGTCGGCCCTGACGCCGAGCTTCTCCGCAATCGCCCGGGCGAGATCGACGTCGATGCCGACCAGTTTGCCGTCGCGCTGGAAGGAGAAGGGCGGGAAATCGCGATAGACCGCCACCCGCAAACGGCCGCGCTCCACCACCTCGTCCAGCGGCCGGGCGGCGGCGGCCCGCGGATAGCCAAGGGCGGATGCAATCCCGACGGTTGCACAGCTGGCGGCCAATCCGGACAGGAATCGGCGGCGGGTCACGGTCGCCATGGCAGGTCCCGGCAGTGATGGGTTCCTCATGGAACGGGCAGCCAGGATAGTCACCACTCCGCCATGCCAATAATTGGACTTTCGTACAAGACGGACGGCCCGCCACCAGGCCGCCCGCCGCTTTGCCGGCACCGCTCCTGCCTCGGCCTGTCCATCCTTCCATAGTCGCATTCCGAAGTCGGGATTCGCCCGATAGGCTGCACTCCAAACTGTTGGCCTTCCGACGGATATGATGACAACGACCCGCCTGCCCCACCTTCTCCACAGCGTGTCGCTGGCGGCACTCGGTGCCGTCCTGCTGGCCGGCACGCCGGGCGTTGGCGCCGCTGCACAGCCCCTTCCGCAGACCGTGGGCGAAATCCGCATCGGTTTCCTGTCGCAGACGCCCGAACCGCCACCCTCCGTCGCCGATCCCGCCGAGCCGGCCGCCGACGACGGGCTGGCCGGCGCGGCATTGGCCATCGCCGACAACAACACGACCGGCAAGTTCCTGAAGCAATCCTTCGTGCTCGACAGCGTGGAGGTGGCGCCGGATGGCGACGCCGCCACGGCCCTACGCGAATTGGCCGGCCGCGGCGACCGCTTCGTCATCGTCGATGCGCCCGGCGCTACGGTGGAGGCGCTGTCGAAGCTGCCGGAGGCGCGCAACCTGCTGCTGCTGAACGCCACTGCGCCCGACGACGCTTTGCGCGGCGGCGGCTGCGCGCCCAACCTCGTGCATGTGGCGCCCAGCCGGGCGATGCTGGCCGATGCGCTGGGGCAATATCTGGTGAAGAAGCGCTGGCCGCGCTGGTTCCTGGTCACCGGCCGCCGGCCGGAGGACAAGCTGTATGCCGATGCGATCCGCCGCGCCGCCAAGCGCTTCGGTGGCCAGATCGTGGCGGAGAAGGACTGGACGGCCGAAAGCGACGTCAACCGCACGGCGGAATCGGAAATCCCGGTCTTCACCCAGACCAAGGCCTATGACGTGCTGGTCGTCGCCGACGAGGTCGGGGAATTCGGCGATTACCTGTCCTACCGCACCGCCGATCCGCGCCCGGTCGCCGGCACCCAGGGGCTGGTTCCCACCGTCTGGCACCGCACCCACGAGCAATGGGGCGCGGCACAGCTGCAATCCCGCTTCAAGGCGTCGGCCAAGCGCCCGATGACGGCACGCGACCACAATGACTGGACTGCCGTCCGCGTGGTGGGCGAAGCGGCCGCCCGTGCCCGCACCGCCGATCCCGATCGTCTGATCGCCTTCATCCAGTCGCCCGATTTCACCATGTCCGCCTTCCGCGGCGCACCGCTCAGCCTGCGGCCCTGGGACGGCCAGCTGCGCCAGCCCGTGCTGCTGGCCGCCGACCGCTCGCTGGTGTCGGTGTCGCCGCAGGAAGGGTTCCTACATCCGCGGACCGAACTGGACAGCCTGGGCTACGACCAACCGGAAACGCTCTGCAAGACGCGAGGAAAGACCACGCCATGACCGCCTCCCGCTCCACCGGCATATCCTTAGCCGCCCTGGTCGCCACCCTTCTGGCATCGGCCGCCTCGGCCCAGACCATCTATGTGTCGAACGAGAAGGACAACACGCTGTCGGTGATCGACGGCAAGTCCATGGCGGTCACCGATACGATCAAGGTCGGCAAGCGTCCGCGCGGCATCACCCTGTCGAAGGACGGGACCCAGCTGTTCATCTGCGCCAGCGACGACCATGCGGTGCAGGTCCTCGATCTCGCCAGCAAGAAGATCGTCCACAACCTGCCGTCGGGCGAAGATCCCGAACAGTTCGCCCTCAGCCCCGACGGCAAGAGCCTGTTCATCGCCAACGAGGACAGCAACATCGTCACCGTGGTCGACGTGCCGACGCGCAAGGTCGCCTTCCAGGTCGATGTCGGGGTGGAGCCGGAGGGGATGGATGTCAGCCCCGACGGCCGATGGGGCGTCAACACCTCCGAGACCACCAGCATGGTCCATTGGATCGACATGGAAAAGCGCGCAGTGGTCGACAACACGCTGGTCGGCCCCCGTCCCCGCTATGCCCAATTCACCAAGGACGGATCGCAGCTGTGGGTCTCGTCCGAGATCGGCGGCACCGTCAGCGTCATCGACACCGCCACCCGCCAGGTCAAGAAGGTCGTCGACTTCCACATCAAGGGCGTCGCCAAGGACCGCATCCAGCCGGTGGGGGTCAAGCTGACCGACGACGGCCGCTATGCCTTCGTGGCACTCGGTCCGGCCAACCATGTCGCGGTGGTGGATGCCAAGACCTTCGAGGTGAAGGACTACCTGCTCGTCGGTCGTCGCGTCTGGCAGTTGGCCCTGACGCCGGACCAGAAGACGCTCTACACCACCAACGGGGTCAGCGGCGACGTTTCGGTAATCGACGTCGACGGCCTGAAGGTGACCAAGTCGGTCAAGGTCGGCCGCTATCCCTGGGGCGTGGCGGTCAAGGGCTGAAACGATGACGGGCGGAGGCAGCGGAGGTGGCGGAATGACGGTGCCGGCATTGGAGGTCGACGGACTTCGCCACGGCTATGGCGGGAACCGTCTTGCGCTGGAGGGTGTCGGCTTCCGCGTGATGCCCGGTGCCTTCACCTGCCTGCTCGGCCCCAACGGGGCCGGGAAGAGCACGCTGTTCGCGCTCGCCACCGGCCTGCTGCGGCCGACCGCCGGGCAGGTGCGCATCCACGGCCACGACATCGTGCAGGCGTCGGGCGACGCGCTGGCCGGGCTGGGCGTGGTGTTCCAGCAACCGACTCTCGACCTCGACCTGACGGTGCTTCAGAACCTGCGCTACTTCGCGGCGCTGCACGGCATCGGCCGGCGCGACGCCGACCGGCGAATCGAGTCGGAGCTCACCCGGCTGTCGCTGTTCGAACGACGGGGGGAAAAAATCCGCGCGCTGAACGGCGGCCATCGCCGACGGGTGGAGATCGCCCGCGCCCTGCTGCACCGCCCGACCCTGCTGCTGCTGGACGAACCGACCGTCGGGCTGGACATCCCCGCCCGGCGCACGCTGATCCGCCATGTCCACGCGCTGTGCGCGGAGGACGGCATCGCCGTGCTGTGGGCCACCCATTTGATCGACGAGATCGATCCCGCCACCGACCATGTGGTGGTTCTGCATCGCGGCCGGGTGCGCGCAAGCGGACCGGTCGCCGTGGTGAATGCCGAGGCCGGCTGCGCCAACGTGGCCGAGAGCTTCGACCGGCTGACCGCAGCCAATCCAGCGGCCGACATGGAGGTCGCGGCATGACCAATCGGCAACTCGGGACCTGGGGGATCGCCTTCCGCGGCATCGTCCTGCGCGAGGTGCTGCGCTTCGTCCATCAGCGCGAACGCTTTCTCGGCGCGCTGGTCCGTCCGCTGGTCTGGCTGTTCGTCTTCGCGGCGGGGTTCCGGGCGGCGCTCGGCATCGCCATCATCCCGCCCTACGAGACTTACATCCCCTACGAAGTCTACATCGTGCCGGGACTGATCGGCATGATCCAGCTGTTCAACGGCATGCAGGGTTCGCTGTCGATGGTCTACGACCGTGAGATGGGCAGCATGCGCATCCTGCTGACCAGCCCGCTGCCCCGCGCCTTCCTGCTGGTGGCGCGGCTGCTGGGCGGAGTGGTGGTGTCGGTTCTGCAGGTGGCGGCCTTCCTGCTGATCGTCAGGCTCTACGGCATCAATCTTCCGGTCTGGGCGCCGCTGACGGTGCTGCCGGCCCTGCTGCTGAACGGGCTGATGCTTGGGGCTCTCGGCATGGTCCTGGCCTCCACCATCCGTCAGCTGGAGAATTTCGCCGGGGTGATGAACTTCGTCGTCTTCCCTCTCTTCTTCCTCTCCTCCGCCCTCTACCCGCTTTACCGCATGGAGGAGGCCGGGCCGCTGCTGTGGTGGCTGTGCAGTATCAACCCCTTCACCCATGGGGTGGAGCTGATCCGCTTCGCGCTCCATGGCCGGATCGACGGGCTGGCGCTGGCGGTCGTCACCGGCGCCACCCTGCTGTTCGCGGCTCTGGCGGTGCGCGGCTATTCACCTGCGCGTGGCATGGGATCGCGGGCCCCGTCGGCTGCGGGATGACGCCTCACGCCCCGTCGTGGAAGATGATGCCCAGCGTATGACGCGCACCCGACCGTACCGGGCTGACACCATGGCGATGCCGGACGCGATAGGTGCCCCGGGTGCCTTGGACCGGGCGCTGGTCCACCGCGAAGATCACCGCCTCTCCCAGAGCCAGCGGCACCACGGTGGCACGAGATTGCATGCGCGGACGCTGCTCGGTCAGGACGAATTCTCCACCGCTGAATTTCGATCCCGGCGCCGACAGCAGGATGGCGACCTGCAACGGAAACACCGTTTCGCCATACAGGTCCTGATGCAGGCAGTTGTAATCGCCGGGACCATATTTCAGCAGCAGCGGCGTGGGACGCGTCTGTCCCGCGGCATGGCAGCGCTCCAGAAAATCCGCATGGTCCGCCGGATAACGGGTATCGAGTTCCATCGCTTCGGCCCATCGGTTGGCAACCGGCGCCAACCGCCGGTAAAGCGGTCCGCGCAAGGCCGCGATCGGTTCAGGCAGCGGGTGGGCGAAGTATTTGTATTCGCCCTTGCCGAACCCATGCCTCTCCATCACCACCCGACTGCGGAAAGGGGTGTCCTGCTCATAGAGCCCGGCCAGTGCCCCGCAGGTCTCGCCATCCAGCAGCGGCCCCGCGACGGCATGGCCCACCGAATCCAGTTCCGCTTCGATCCGCAGCCAGTCCAGCTGTTCCAGCACCATCACTGCACCGCCTCCTTGCGCTCACGGTCCAGCAGATCCCGCTTGCGCTCCACACCCCAGCGATACCCCGATAGACCGCCATCCGAGCGCACCACCCGATGGCAGGGGATCGCCACCGCCAGCGGATTGGCGCCACAGGCCCGCGCCACTGCCCGCACCGCCGCCGGCTCGCCGATGGCGCCAGCGACCTCGGCATAGCTGGCGGTCCGTCCGGCCGGGATGGCGCGCAACGCCTGCCACACCCGCTGCTGAAAGGCGGTGCCGCCGATGTCCAACGGCAAGGCAAGTCCGGTACTCGGCGCCTCGACGAAGCCCACCACCTGCGCCACGGTCGCCTCGAAGTCCGCATCGCCGCCGATCAGTTCGGCTTTGGGAAAACGGTCCTCTAGATCACGGAGCAGCATGTCGGGATCGTCGCCCAGCAGGATGGCGCACACCCCGCGCTCGGTGGCTGCGACCAGAACCGAGCCGAGCGAACAAACCCCGAGCGCGAAACGGATGGTCTCACCCATTCCGCCCTTACGATAGCTGGTCGGCGTCATCCCCAGCCGCGCGCCCGCGGTCTCGTAGAAGCGCCCGGAGGAACCATAGCCGGCCTCATAGATCGCCTCGGTCACGCTGCCTGCCTGCTGCAAGGCGCCGGCGACACGGGCTGCCCGGCTGGCCTGGACATAGGCACGCGGGGTGACTCCGGTCGCCTGTTTGAAGATACGGTGGAAATGATGCGGGCTCATTTCCACCGCCGCGGCAAGGTCCTCCAGCAGCGGCGCCTCCTCCGCTTCCTCGATCAGCCGGCAGGCACGGGCGACCGCCTCGGCCCGGCGGTCGCTTTGACTTGGCCCATCGGGCCGGCAGCGTTTGCAGGGCCGGAACCCGGCCTGCTCCGCCTCGGCATTCGTGGCATAGAAGACGACATTCTCCGGCCGGGCCGGCCGGGCGGCACAGCTCGGACGGCAATAGACCCCGGTGCTGCGGACGGCATAAACGAACCGCCCGTCAGAGGCAGGGTCGCGGCGGCGCAGTGCGTCCCAGTTTTCCGTTTCGGCACTGGTTGCTTCAGGGGCGGAAGTGTCGAGTGCGACCGTCATGTGTCCCTCTCCCGGCAAGAACCCTACAGGGTTCGTGGTGCGATGAGGAAGCAATGTGGACCACAAGACAGGATCACACACTCCGGCGCTTGCTTTCGAATTTCCGGCATAGAAACGAACACACGAACGCCCCGGCTCATGTGAGCCGGGGCGTTCGCGATGTCAGTGAAGATGCAAGCATGAGCTTCGTTATGGAGCGTCTCTTGAGCCTGAGTGACCTGGCGGCGACCTACTCTCCCACGTCTTAAGACGCAGTACCATTGGCGCGGAGGCTTTTCACGGCCGAGTTCGGGATGGGATCGGGTGTTTGACACCTCGCCATGACCACCAGGTCACCAAGGCTCAAGACCGACGCTCCGTTCCGAAGCCTATGCTTGTTCAGTGCAAGTGAGGTGAGGAGATATCGAACGGCTGTGCGCTGGTCAAGCCCTGCTTTGGAGCAGGCTTGCTGCTGCGCATGGCGCGGTTATGTGTGGTGTCGAGATCAAGCCGATCGAG
>NZ_JAENHM010000022.1 GCF_016595245.1 Azospirillum endophyticum | reverse complement strand
CAAGGTAGCCGTAGGGGAACCTGCGGCTGGATCACCTCCTTTCTAAGGAAGCCGACCCTGGCTGGTCCGGCACCTTCAAGTCCAGCGGACATCTCTGCCGCCGCCGGCGCATCCCTTCTCACGGTTCTCGACGCAGGTCCCAGCGACCTGCGGCCGGGCTAGTAGCTCAGTTGGTTAGAGCGCGCGCTTGATAAGCGTGAGGTCGGAGGTTCAAATCCTCCCTGGCCCACCATGTTTAGCGGTCGTGCGTATCNTAGCTCAGTTGGTTAGAGCGCGCGCTTGATAAGCGTGAGGTCGGAGGTTCAAATCCTCCCTGGCCCACCATGTTTAGCGGTCGTGCGTATCGCCGATCGGGGGCATAGCTCAGTTGGGAGAGCGCCTGCTTTGCAAGCAGGAGGTCGTCGGTTCGATCCCGTCTGCCTCCACCAGTTTCCGCGAGGAAGACTGGTGTCGATGGTAGAGGCGAGCCGCTCAGCTTCGAGGACCGTTGGAAGGAACCACAACACGGCAACGTGAACAGCAACGAGCGCGCAGCGCTC
>NZ_JAENHM010000021.1 GCF_016595245.1 Azospirillum endophyticum | reverse complement strand
CGCCTTGCTCGACCGCCTCATTCAGGCCATCTGCTTCCCCGCATAAATGCGCAAAGTCGAGATCAGAACCAGTCGGCAAAGCCCAGATCATAAGGAATGCCTGATGATGATTACAGTCAATTAGTCTAAAATTGTTTCTTTTGGTTGATCTGCGAATGGATTTCTCACAGTTCTCTTGCGCGACACAACCCCTCAGATGCGAAACCAAAGCCATCCTCCTTTTGGATTGAATCTTTACGCCTTATTTAACTTTTCGTCTTTTTAAATGCGGCCCTCAAGATTTTAGCGCGAACAGTCGCACGCAAAAGAGCATCATCGGGGATAGCGTCAATGGTCGAAGCGTTGAGCGGCCGGCGGATTGCCGGCATCGTGGTTTCCGGTCTGGCCGTGCCGGCCGCCCTTCTGGCCGGTGGCGGCACTGCCGCCTTGTCCGGTTGGACCTTCTGGGTGGCGTTGGTCGTCGGGTTGGCAATCCTCGCCAGCGGGCTGCTGCTGGGCCGGGAACAGCGGAACGACACGGAGAAGAACACCCTCTCCCCCGAAGATGCGATGAGCCTGATGGCGTTCGAAAAATCGGCCGACCCGATCCTGGTGGCGACCATGGAGGGGTTCTGCGCCTGCAACGAGGCCGCCGTGCGTTTCCTGCGGGCACGGTCACGGAATGACATCGTCGGCATGCACCCCTCAGCCCTGTCGCCGGTGACGCAGCCGGACGAACGCTCGTCGCAGGAAGCGGCGGTGCAATACATCACCGCGGCGGCCAGGGAGGGTTTCGTCCGCTTCGACTGGTACCATCGCCGGCTGGACGGCAGCCTCGCTCCGGTGGAAGTGACGCTGGTGGCCTGCAAACAGGATGGCAAGGACTATGTCATCACCTACTGGAAGGATTTGACCGTCCTGCAGGAAGAGCGTCATCGCAGCCATAAGCTCGCGGACGAGGTGTCGGAGCTTGCCGGCCGGTCGGCGACGATGGCCGACGACCTGCAGACCGTCGCCCATTCCCTGTCCAGCCTGTCGCAAGAGGGCGAGCAGAAGATGGAGCAGGCGACCGTCTCCGCCAATCAGGTGTCGGCCGACACCCAGGCCGTCGCCAGCGCGACCGGGCAGCTCGCCAGCTCGATCAACGAAATCGCCCAGCGGATCGGCGACGCGGCCGGCATCTCCAACAAGGCGGCGGATGAGACCGGGCGGGCCGACGCGATGGTCCAGGGACTGGCGGAAACCGCCAGCAAGATCGGAACGGTGGTCAAGCTGATCCAGGACATCGCCAGCCAGACCAATCTGCTGGCGCTGAACGCCACCATCGAAGCCGCCCGCGCCGGCGAAGCCGGCAAGGGCTTCGCCGTCGTCGCCGGCGAGGTCAAGAATCTCGCCAACCAGACCGCGAAGGCGACGGAGGACATCACCGGCCAGATCTCGCTGGTTCAGGATCAGACCCGGCAAACGGTCGAGGCGATCAAGAACATCGGCTTGGTGATCACGCAGGTTCGCGAGATTTCGTCCGCCATCGCCGCCGGCACCGAACAGCAGGGGGCAACCACGCACGACATCGCCCAACGGGTGCGGTCGGTTGCGGAGGGGACCCGGATGGTCGCCGCCCACATCGACGCGGTTGCCCATGCCGCAGCGAAGAGCGGCGAGATGTCCGCCGAGGTGCTTTCTTCCGCCAACAACCTGAGCGGAACCTTCGATCTGCTGAAGACGAAGGTCAAGGAATTCGCCGCCGCCGACGCACGGTAGAAAGCGGGAGGTCGACGGACGGACCCGCTGCACCGCTCGTCAGCCGGGCGGTGCAGCGTCCGGTCGCCTATTGTGCCGCCAGCATGTCGCGGCGGATTTCGACGGCCCGGTCCGCCGCCTTGCCGACCACCTCCTGAAGCCGTTCGAATTCGGCGCTGTAGCTGCCGACGCCGAAGGTCAGCGACCGCAGCTCCACGATCAGATCCTGCATGTCCGCCTGCGGCATGCAGGCCTTCACCTCGTCCCAGCCGGGCCAGCCCGGCCGCGCGTCGAAGCCCAGAAGCTGGCCGCGCCGGCCGCTGACCAAACGCTGCACCTTCGGCGTGAAGGCGCTGGGCACCGCGATGGTGACGGTCAGCATCGGCTCCAGCAGAACCGGCTCGCAGCCCGGCAGCGCGTCCGCCATCGCCTGCCGCGCCACCGTCTTGAAGGCCATGTCGGAGCTGTCGACGGCGTGGAACTGGCCACCGGTCAGCGTCACCGCGAAATCCACCACCGGAAAGCCCAGCGGCCCGCGCACCGCCGCCTCGCGCACGCCGGCCTCCACCGCCGGGATATACTGGCGCGGCACGGCGCCGCCGACCACTCCATCCTCGAACTGGATCCCCGCTCCGCGTGGCAGCGGCCGGACCTCCACATGGATGTCGGCGAACTGGCCGTGGCCGCCGGTCTGCCGCTTGAAGCGGGCATGATGGCTGGTGCCCTTGCGGATCGTCTCCTTATAGGGAACCTGCGGCGGCTGGCCCTTCACCGCGACGTTGAAGCGGCTGCGCAACCGGTCCATCGCCAGCTTCAGATGCACGTCGCCCTGCCCCCACAGCACCAGTTCCCCGGTTTCCGCCGACTGGTCGATGGTCAGGGACGGGTCCTCCTCCCGCAGCTTCTGCAGGGCGGCGGACAACTTCACCTCGTCATTGCGGTTCTCAGCGCGCAGGGCCAGCCCATGCACCGGCGGGGCGGCGGCCGGCCAGTCGGCGGGCGGGCCGAGGTCGGCCTTCTCGGTCAACCGGTCGCCGGTCGCCGCCTTTTCCAGCCGGCCAAGCGCCACGAAGTCGCCGGCCACGGCCTGCGGCACCTTGGTCTGGTCGCGGCCGAACAGCTGGAAGAGGCCGGACACCCGCTCGGCCCCCAGCGTCATGCCATCGGTGACGGTGCCTCGCCAGACGCGGGCGAGGCTGAGCTTACCGGCATGGGAGCCCATCATCGTCTTCACCACCTGGGCCGCGACTGCCGTGCCCGCGGGAAGGTCGATGCGGGCCGCGGTGGTGGCGACCTCCGGCCCCTCGTGCCGCAGGGCCTTCAACAGGCGGCGGATACCGTTGTCGTTCTCCGCCGACCCGAAAAAGACGGGGACGATCAGGTCGTCGGCCAGTTCCTGCGCCAGCGTCCGGTACAGTTCGGCACTGTCCGGGGCCATCTCCTCCAGCAGCTTCTCCAGCAGGCCATCGTCGAAGTCCGCGGCCGATTCCAGCATCGCCTGCCGCGCCTCCGCCTCCCAGTCGCGGGCATTGTCGGGCAGGGCCACCGGTTCGGACGGCTTGTGCGGGTTGAAGCGCCACGCGCGTTCGCTGACCAGATCGATCAGCCCGGTGATCTGGCCGTTCTCGCGCAACGGCACCTCGCGCAGGACCAGCTTGCGGGCCGAGACCTCCTGATAGGCGGCGACGACGTCGCGTACCCTGATGTCGCCCAGCGCATCGATCTTGTTGATGAACAGCAGATGCGGGATGCGGTGGTCGTCCAGCATCTTGAACAGCGGAGCCAGCAACACCGCCTTCTCAGGCGCCGCCTCCGCCACCACGATGGCGATGTCGGCGGCCATCAGTGCCGCCTGCGCCTCTCCCGTCAGTTCGACCGAGCCGGGACAGTCCAGGATCGACCAGCGTTCCCCCAGGTAATCGAAGGAGGCGACGTTCAGCTCGGTGCTCATCGAGCGGGCCTTGGCCTCCGGCGAGTTGTCGCCCACGGCATTGCCGTCGCGCACGCTGCCCTTGCGGGTGACGGCCCCGGCGGCGAACAGCAGGCTTTCCAGCAGTGTCGTCTTGCCGGCGAGATAGGGGCCGACCAGCGCCGCGCAGCGCGCCGTCCGGATTTGCGTATGCGGCATTCACACCTCCCGTCGAAGCTTCGGGCTGTCGTGACCGGGGGACGGGCCTGGGCCGGGAATGGGCCGCTGGCGCCGGCCGCCGGGGCGGCCCGTTCGCATGTGGCTCTTCAGACTGGCACCTTCAAAGGACTGGCATGTCCGGACCAGGCGACGGGCGGCGGCGGACAGGCGCTGGATCAGCGCATCGGGTCCGGAGCCGGCGGAGCGCCCGCATCGGAGTTTCGATGCTCCACCTGAACGACGCGGCTGTCGATGGAAAAAAGGGGCGGCAAACCGTCACGCGCGAAGCAGGGGAGCCGTCCATGCGTCGATAGGCCGCATCGGCTGACGGTCGGCCCAAACTCTCCGTCACCTCCATCAAGTCGCCCGTTGCAGGATTTGAAACAAGGATTACGCATCCTATGCGCGTAAAATTTGATCATAGAGTCGCAATATTGCTATGCTGCAACGCGGTGTGATCGCAAAGAAATAAGACGGACAAATGAATGAAACCTTCCACCGGTAACCTTGCGTGATAATGGCCGCGCCCAAGGGCGATGAAGGCCGAACAACACCTTCAGGAGCGCGCCCGGGTCGCCGGCCGCTCCGCATTCCTCGGGGAAAGAGCATATGCGCCTGTGGTTTCGTTTGCTCGCTGTCGCCCTGGCCGCCGCCGGGACCGTCGTTTCCGCCCCCCTGTTCCCCTCCGCCCTCGCGCAGGAGGCCAAGCCGACGCAGGAGGACGCCAAGTCCATCACCCTGAAGGCCGCAGACCGGATCTTCGCCCAGGGCCTGGACGAGGCCGCCAAGGCTTTCAACGCCGACGGCCCGTTCAAGCACGGTGAGATCTACGTCAACGTCATCGATTTCGCCGGCGTCTGGAAGGTCTATCCGCCGCGCCCGGCCGGCGTCGGCCAGAGCGTCATCAACGTCAAGGATCCGGACGGCCGCTTCATCGTCCAGGACGTGCTGGCGGTCGCCAGGGAGAAGGGCGAGGGCTGGGTCGAATACCGCTGGCTGAACCCCGCCAGCAACAAGATCGAGCCGAAGATCACCTACGTGAAGCGCGTGCCCGGCCAGGAGCTGGTCGCCTATGTCGGCATCTACAAGTGACGGCCGGCATCTGACGCGATGCATGTGCGGAGCCGATTGAGGGGGTTGGGATGAACGGCGGTGTCTTTGCGCGTCTTTCGGGCCTGTCGGTGACGGGCCGGGTGTTCGCGGCCCCCCTGATGGGGATCGTCCTGACGGTGGCCGCGCTGGCCCTGGCCGACCGCCAGTCGGAGCAGGCGCTGGGTGCGGTGGACGGTATCCACCGCGAAGCAGCGGAGCGGCTGGGCCGGATCGACCGGCTGGTCGCCATCGCCTATGTCATCCTCAGCGATGTGTCCCGGCACCTCGCCCTGTCCGGTTCCGGAATCGAGGAGGCCAAGCTCCAGGCCATGCGCGACGCCATCGCCGCCAATCTGGACAAGGCGCGCAGCGCCGTCGCGGAGTTGCGCGCCATGCCGCTGGCCGAGGCGGAGCGGACGATGCTGGACGATGTGTCGGTCCGGATCGGCGCCTATGCCAAGGCGGTGGAGGAGATGAATCAGATGGCGGCCATCGACCGCCTGATCGGCATCCCGATGATGGCCCACGCCGACGACCAGTTCGACGCCCTGACCGCCAAGGTGGTGGAGACGCAGGCGGCCATCGGCCACTCCACCGCCGCCGCCACCCGGGCCACCCGCGACGCCACCGCCGCGGCACGGCGCGACTTCGCGCTGGTGATGGGGGGACTGCTGCTGGCGATGGTGTCGGCCGGGTTGCTGTTCGCCCGCTCGATCACCCGGCCGTTGCAGCAACTTTCGCGCACCACCACGGAACTCGCCGCCGGCAGGTTGGACGGCGTGGTCGAAGGCGGCCGGATGCGCAACGAGATCGGCGCCATGGCCCGCGCGCTGGAGGTGTTCCAGGCCAATGCCCGCGAGGTGGAGCGGCTGACCGCCGACCAGCAGCGCCAGAAGGCGGAGGCTGAGGCGGAAAAGCAGCGCGCCATCCGGGAATTGGCCGACCTGTTCGAGGCCCGCGTGGCGGAGGTGGTGCAGCAGGTGGGGGCCGGTGCCCATCAGGTGCGCAGCAACGCCGCCGGCATGTTGGAGCGGGCCGACGGCGCCAACCGGCAGGCCGCCATCGTCGCCGCCGCCAGCGCCCAGGCCGGAACCAGCGTCCAGACCGCAGCCGTCGCGACGGAAGAGATGTCGGCCTCGATCGCCGGGATCGGCGCCCAAGTCCGCCGTTCTTTCGACATGGTGCGCGGTGCGGTGCAGGCGGTGGAGGAGACCAACGGCCATGTGGTCGGCCTGTCCGACGCCGCCCACCGCATCGGCGAGATCGTCGGCCTGATCAACTCGATCGCCGCCCAGACCAACCTGCTGGCGCTGAACGCCACCATCGAGGCGGCGCGGGCGGGGGAAGCCGGAAAAGGCTTCGCCGTCGTGGCGAGCGAGGTGAAGAACCTCGCCACCCAGACGGCGAAGGCGACCGAGGACATCGGCACCCAGATCGCCGCCATGCAGCAGGTGACCGGCGCCGCCGTCGCCGCCATCAAGGGGGTGGGCGACACGGTGGTCGGCATCGACGAGATCGTCGGCTCCATCGCCGGCGCCATGGAGCAGCAGGCCGCCGCCACCCAGGAGATCACCCGCAACGTCCAGGAGGCCGCCGCCGGCACCGCCGAAGTCTCCCAAACCATCGCCGCCGTCTCCGTCAGCGCCGGCGAGACCGGCACCGCCGCCGGCGAGGTCCTGCGCGCCGCGGAACTGCTGGATGGCCAAGCGGTGACGCTGAACCGCGAGGTGTCTCACTTCATCGGCCGGCTGAGGGCGGGCTGAGGCGGCCTATACGCCCGAGGCGGGCCACCCATCCGCGAAGTTTGGTCGCATCAGCCTTGAAACAGCCCGCTTGCGCCCAAGCTGTTGTCCGGGACCGCGGGGCAGCGGCCGGTGACCGCCGCGCTGGAGCCCGAGCCAAAGCGGGGATTATGATGCAGGACCCAAGAAGAAGGATCGAAGCATGAAGATCGACATCGGGATCTCGGATGAAGACCGCAAATCCATCGCCGAAGGGCTGAACAAGGTTCTGGCCGACACCTTCGCGCTCTACATCAAGACCCACTCGTTCCACTGGAACGTCACCGGGCCGATGTTCAACACGCTCCACACCATGTTCATGACCCAGTATACGGAGCTGTGGACCGCGCTGGACGAGATCGCGGAGCGCATCCGCGCGCTGGGCTATCCGGCGCCGGGCAGCTTCTCGCAGTTCGCGCAGCTGGCCTCGATCAAGGAAGAGGCGGGCGTTCCCAAGGCGAACGACATGATCCGCCAGCTGGTCGAAGGCCATGAGGCCGCCGCCCGCACCATCCGCAGCGTCTTCCCGCTGGCCGAGCAGGGCAGCGACGAGCCGACGGCCGACCTGCTGACCCAGCGCCTGCAGATCCACGACAAGACCGCCTGGATGCTGCGCAGCATGCTGGAATAGTCGCGGGACCGGCTTACAAGGTCAGGGCCTTCCCGTCCGGCAGGATGGGGAGGCCCTTTTCCGTATGATACCGGATTCGGAAAGTTCTGACTTTTCGAACCCGGTATCGCCCGCGACTGCGGGCGCGCGCCGCCAGGCGCGAAGCCTGCGTGGCGTATGAACGCAGCGGTCAGAATTTTTCTGACCGCGTATGAGACCGTCCGGTCCTTCATGCCGTCGTCAGCTACGCCGCGGTCTTGGCATGCTGACGGACCGGCTGGTTGGGAATCGTCAGTGTGAAGATGGTGCCGCCATCGCGCTCGATCTTCAGCGTCGCCCCGGCCTGGTGCGACAGTGCTTGCACCAGATTCAGGCCGAGCCCGCTGCTGGCCCCGCCGCTGCCGGGCCGCTTGTGCTGGCTCGGCATGCCGGCCGGCAGCCCGACCCCGTCGTCGCGCACGATCAGCCGCATGCCGGCACCCTCGCGCTCCAGCACGACGCGCACGGTACCGGGATGCCCGTGCGGGAAGGCGTGCAGCAGCGCGTTCGACACCAGCTCACTGGTGGCGATGGCCAGCGGCGTGGCCCGGTCGGCATCGACGATCCAGTCCTGCGTCTCCAACTCCAGCCGGGCGGCGGTCGGGTTGTCGGAGCGCACGAGCCCGTCGCACATCTGGCGCAGCGCGTCCGCGAAGTTGATGTGCGCCGGCTCCTCCGACCGATGGAGCAGTTCGTGCAGCAGGCTCATGGTCTGGATGCGGCGCAGGCTCTCGTCGAAGCCACGGCGGGCATGCTCGTCGATGCGGGCCGCCTGCAGGCGCAGCAGGCTGCAGATGACCTGAAGATTGTTCTTCACCCGATGCTGCACCTCCTTCAGCAACACCTCCTTGTCGGTCACCGCGGCTTCCAGCTGGGCGTTGGCGCGCTCCAGCTGGGCGGTGCGCTGGTGGACATGCTCTTCCAGCGTGTCGTAGGCGTGCTGAAGGGCATCCTCGGCCTCGCGTTCGCGCCGGGCGCGCTGGATGGCGAGGGCACCGATCACCGCGACCGTGGCGCAGGCCGCCGCGGCGAAGGCGGCATAGATCCACAGCCGCTCGCTCCAGCGCCGCAGCACGCTGCCGGTGGAGATGGTCACCGCCGCCGACAGGCCGGTGTCGCCGATCGGGCGGGTCACGGTGATGTCGTCGGCATGGCTGGCGGTGTCGTCGCCGGCGTTGCCGCCCATGGTGCCGCCACCTTCCGGCTCGCGCAGCAGCGGGGTGCCGTCCGGCTGGAGGATGGCGATGCTGTGCCCATAGCCGACGTCGAGCGAACGGTAGACGTCGCGAAAGGCCCGCGCGTCCAGACCGGCGACCGCCCAGCCGCGCGGCGTCCCGCTCCCGGCCGAAGCTCCCGGCAGGGGCTGCGCCAGGGTGATCACCGAACGCTCTTGCATCCGGCCGGTGCCGATGGCCATCCCATTCGGCTTGAGCGCCGGCGACGCGGCGCCCGGGGCCGCGCCAGAGGCCGAGTTTGACAGGCTCGACAGGCGCAGCGCGCCCGAGGAGTCGCGGAGTTCCAGCCCGACCACATGGGGAGCGCTGGCCGCAAGCAAGGCCATGCGGTCGCGCGTCGCCACGTCGTCGGGCAGCGGGGTTCCGGGCGGCCCGGCCAATGTGGCCGCCTGTGTCAGCAGCAGGTCGCCCGACTCGATCAGCCGGGCGGCATGTTCCCCCGCCAGCAGCCCAATGTTGCCGGCGACGCCGGTCGCCTGCTGAACCGCCTCGTTGCGGTCGCGCCAAGCGAAGACGGCCGACAGCCCGATGGTCAGCAGAACCGCGGCGGTGCAGGCGATCAGGACCAGCGCCGAACCGGGCAGCCGGTAGAGCGGGGAAGGATGGGAACGCAGCGCGCGCAACGGCATCGTGTTGGAAACCATGTGGGGATACGGCCACTTCATTCTTAGCCGGAAACGGTAACACCGTCCGGCGGGTGACGGTTCCGCCGAACGCTACCCGTGTTGAAGCCGTAGCGGCCACCACCTATTGTGAGGTGCCGACAAAGTCATCCCGCATTGGCAGGGATGGAACGGTCATCGGGAGGATGGTGTTATGCGGATCGACGGGACGGCTTATCGCACCATATGGCCGGATGGCAGAGGTTCGGTCGCCATCATCGACCAGACCCGGCTTCCGCATGATTTCGCCATCGTCCGCCTGACCAGCCTGGAAGACGCCGCCCACGCCATCCGCGCCATGCTGGTGCGCGGCGCCCCGCTGATCGGGGCCGCGGCGGCCTATGGCGTGGCGCTGGCCCTGCGTGCCGACGCGAGCGACCGGGGGCTGGATCACGCCTGCGCGGCGCTGCTGGCGACCCGTCCGACCGCGGTCAACCTGCGCTGGGCGCTGGAGCGCATGCGCCGCCGCCTGGCGCCTCTTCCCGAGTCGCAGCGCAGCGAAGCCGCCGAGGCTGAGGCCGCGGCCATCGCCGACGAGGATGTTGAGATCAACCGCTCCATCGGCCTCCACGGCGCCGCCCTGATCCATTCCGCGGCGGAGCGCAAGGCGCCGGGCGAGCCGGTGAACGTGCTGACCCACTGCAACGCCGGCTGGCTCGCCACCGTCGACTGGGGCACCGCGCTGGCGCCGGTCTATGCCGCTTTCGAACAGGGCGTCCCGCTGCATGTCTGGGTCGACGAGACGCGGCCGCGCAACCAGGGCGCCAGCCTGACCGCCTGGGAACTGAAGCACCACGGCGTCCCCCACACCGTCATCGCCGACAATGTCGGCGGCCACCTGATGCAGCATGGCAAGGTCGACCTGTGCATCGTCGGCACCGACCGCACCACCGCGACCGGCGATGTCTGCAACAAGATCGGCACCTATCTGAAGGCGCTGGCCGCGCATGACAACGGCGTGCCCTTCTATGTCGGGCTGCCGTCGCCGACCATCGACTGGACCATCGCCGACGGCGTGCGCGACATCCCGATCGAGGAGCGCGACGGCCGCGAGGTGAGCGAACTGACCGGCCGCACCGCCGATGGCCGGATCGAAACGGTGCGCGTCACTCCCGACGGCAGTCCGGTCGCCAACTACGCCTTCGACGTCACGCCGGCGCGGCTGGTGACCGGCCTGATCACCGAACGCGGCGTCTGCGCGGCGTCACGCGACGGGTTGCGGGATTTGTTTCCGGAACGAGGTTGACGAAATCTCAAAGGCGGCGGTTGGACAACAGCCGCCGCCACAACGGCAACCCCAACGTCTTTGGCATGTCTTCCGCATTCTTCGCATCAAGCCACTGGTCGGCCAATTCACGAACCTGCCAATCACCGAGATAACGGTCGCAGTCGATGGCGGTATAGAGTCGAACGCGCTCTTTCCCCAGCCTTTCGAAATAGGCAAGCGCTCTTTGGCGGTCGATGTCTTCCATAGGCCCCGATGAATCAGAGATTGCGGACCGGCGATATCAGGTTTTTTCCGGTGCTTCGGATATTGGAAGAAGCCCACCACCCGTGCAATTGTCCGTTCGTCACGATCCCATCCCCCGGAAGGAGAATGGCCGACACCTTATCGGTGGACGGCGTGGAAGAAGCCGTCCCTCCGGTGCCGTCGCCAGCTTCCCTGGGTGCCATATTTCCAGCCCTCGTCAGCCTTGAAATACCAAAGGGGTGCGGCATCCCGGTCGGATGGCATCGATACCCCCAAATTGTCACGGCGGCGGACCGGGCCGCTCACCAAACATAAGCTTGGCCGCCATGCCCTGCTCGATGACGGAGCGTCGGCGGCCCTTGTATCGCCGTGCCTGTGAAGGAAGGGATCGATGAAGACGACCATGCGGACACTCACCACCGGGACGATGGCGCTGCTGATCGGCGCGACCCTGCTCGGCGGCTGTTCGAACCTGAACCATCGCGAGAACCGCGCGTTGACCGGCGGCGCCATCGGGGCGGCCGGCGGTGCGGCGATCGGCGCCGTCACCGGTGGCAGCGCGGTCTATGGCGGCCTGCTCGGCGGCGCCGCCGGCGCCGCGGTCGGCGCACTGACGGCGGATGAGGGCAGGCACCGGCGGTAGCCGGTGACAAAGGGGGTGAACTCCGCCCCCTGCCCTCGTCACTCGTCCCCGTCGTCCTCGAACTGGTCGAGGCTCAGCGAACGGACCTCGGTGCTGGGATTCGAGGCCGGCGGGGCGGGCGGCGGCATGCCGGCAGCTGGTCGGGCAGGGGCCGGGCGGCCGGCGGCCCGCCCCGGCGGCAGGTGGGCGTTGGGGCCCTTCAGCGGACTGTTCAGCGTGCCGCGCGGACCGATGCTGGGCTCGTCGCCGAAGTCGGGCAGCGGCGGGATGCGGTCCATCACGCGGCGGATCAGGGCGGCGATGCGGTCGGTCTCCGCGCGCAGGACCTGCCCGCGTTCCCCCTCATAGAGCGGGTCGTCGAGGAACTTGCGGATCTCCAGCACGCCGCGCAGTTCCACCCCGCACATCTCATGGGTGCCGATGGGCAGGGCCTTCACCCGCGCGAAGCTGGAGAAGAAGCCGGCGCTGCCCTCGACGAATTGCACCACCATGCGGGCGTGCAGACGTTCCAGCGCGGTGGTCATGGGATCGATCAGATCCTCCATCTCCTCCGGCGCCGCGTCCAGCCGCTCCTGCGTCAGCGCCGCCAGCGCGAAGAAGTCGCGCACCCGCCGGCTGAAACGGCGGTAGCGGGCCAGCCCGCCGACCGACACCCGCTCGCGCGCCGTCTGGGCCAGCTCCGCCGACTGCTTCAGCATGGCGTCGAGGCGCATCAGCAGCGTCGCGATCTCGCGCTGGCGCTGGGCCGCGTTGCGGCCGGGCGACGGGGCCGGCGGGGCGGCCGGGCGGCGGGGCGGGTTGGAACGGATCATGCCGGTACGGGGTGGCTCCTCTACGGTCCGCGCGGCTTGTCAGCGGGCGGTGCGGACGGTGACGGATTTTTGCCCGCCCTCGCGCATCACCGTCAACTGCACCGGCGTGCCGACGCGTAGGAGACCGATGCGGTTGCGGAAATCGGTGGCGCTGCGGATGGGGCGGCCATCCACCGCGATCACCACGTCGCCGCTGCGCAGACCGCCGCTGTCGGCGGGGGATCCGCGTTCGATCTTGGCGATCAGCGCGCCCTCGTCGCCCTTCAGGCTCATGCTTTCCGCCAGATCGGGGGTCAGGTCCTGGATGGCCACGCCCAGCCGGCCGCGCCGCACCTCGCCATATTCGCGCAGCTGCTCCGTCACCGAGCGGACGATGCTGACCGGTACGGCGAAGCCGATGCCGACCGATCCGCCGGCCGGGCCGATGATGGCGGTGTTGATGCCGATCAGCTCGCCCTGGAAATTGACCAGCGCCCCGCCGGAATTGCCGGGGTTGATCGAGGCGTCGGTCTGGATGAAGTCTTCGTACCCCTCGATCTTCAGCCCGCTCCGGCCCAGCGCGGAGACGATGCCGGAGGTCACCGTCTGGCCCAGGCCGAACGGGTTGCCGATGGCGACGACGAAGTCGCCGACCTGCAGGCGGTCCGAGTCGCCGAGCGGCAGGGCGGTCAGTCCCTCGGCCTTGATCTGCAGCAGTGCGATGTCGGTGGCGGCGTCGCGGCCGATCAGCTTGGCGCGCAGACGGCGGCGGTCCTTCAGCGTGACCGCGATCTCCTGCGCATTCTCCACCACATGGTTGTTGGTGACGACATAGCCGTTGCGGGCGTCGACGATCACGCCGGACCCGGCGCTGACCTGCGGACGGGACTGCGGCATCTGGTCCGGCAGGTTGAAGAAGCGGCGAAAGAAAGGATCGCGCAGCAGCGGGTTTTCCGCCTGGGGCGCTTGGCTCAGCACCGAGATGTTCACGACGGCCGGCGTCACCTGCTCCAGCATGGGCGCGATGGTGCCGCCGCCAACCGCGCCCAGCGGCAGCGCCGCCGCCGCCGGCGAGGCGCCGAGGCCGATGGCGGAGCCGAACCGGCCCAGCGCCGAATCGGCCGGTGCGACCAGCGCGCCGCCGGTCAGCGCCGCCATCCCGACCGCCGCCGCAAACACCACCGGACGCACCGCCATCTTCATGGCCTCTTCCTTTCTTGCTGACAATTTTGTGTGGGGATCGTGATCGACCGGGCTGATTTGGGACAAAAAGGAAGGCGGTTCAAGCCTGTCAGCGGCCGGCACCATGAAACCCTCCCGCTCATGCCTGCCTGCCGGACCGATGATAGCGTGGCGGCGGCGGAAACTCCCGGTAAAGAAATTCAGTGCTATAGGACCGGGTCGGCACAGGTCCCGGGGGATGCCGGGACGGCGTGTCTGTCGAAGACGGGTTGAGCGCAATGGGCGGCGGGTCACTGCTCGAACTGACCGAGCAAGAATATCTGCAGATGGAGGAGGCTCTGTCGCAGACGGCACGGGGCCGCGCCTTCCTGCGCATGCGCGACCGGCGCTGCCGGGTCGTCGCCTCCGACGAGTTCCATCGGCTGGTCGACAAGCTGGAGACCCAGGTCGACCGCCTGAACGGCGCCCCGTCCGGTACCCTGCCCTCCTTCGCCCCCGGCGAGGATCCGCGCATCCAGCAGGAGCTGACCGCCATCACCCAGGTGGTGCGCGAAGCGCGCAGCGACATCGCCGCGCTGAAGGCGACCGACACCGGGTCCAACCGGATCGAGGCGGCGACCGGCGAACTGGACGAGATCGTCGCCGCCACCGAACGCGCCACCACCGACATCCTGAACGCGACGGAGAAGATCCAGGAAATCACCATGTCGATGCCGCGCGACGACGCCGATCTGGCCGAACGGATCGATGCGATCGAGGCGTGGTGCATCGAGGTCATGACCGCCTGCTCCTTCCAGGACATCACCGGCCAGCGCACAACCAAGGTTGTCAACACGCTGCGCTACATCGAAGAGCGCGTGAACACGATGATCGAGATCTGGGGTGTCGAGCGCTTGGCGGTGGCCGACCAGCACCATGCCGCGGGGGACGTCGCCTCGCACCGCAAGAGGGGCGACACCCGGCCCGACGCGCATCTGCTGAACGGTCCGCAGCTGGGCGGACCGGAGGTCAGCCAGGACGCCATCGACGCGCTGTTCGCCAGCGTGCCCGAGGTCGCCGAACGGGCGGAACCGCTGCCGGCCGACGTGGCTCCTTCCCCACCCCCGCCGCCTCCCCTTCCCGTCGCGAAGCCGGTCCCGCCCCCTCCGCCGCCCGCCGATCCGGGCGGCGATGGCGGCGGGGCGATCTCCCAGGCCGACATCGACGCCCTGTTCGCGTGACCGGCCATGGCGCAAGACGGCAAATCCCGCATCCGACTGACCCAGGACCAGCTCGACCGCGTCTGTGAGCGCCATGTGCGCTTCGCCGAGGGGCGTCCGAACGGCGCCCGCGCCAACCTGCCCTTCTTCGACCTGTCCGGCCTGTCGCTGGCCGGCCGCAACCTGACCGGCGCCCATCTGGCCGGCGCCATCCTGCGCGATGCCGACCTGCGCGGCACGGTGCTGGATCATGCCGACCTCTACGGCGCCGACCTGCGCGGAGCCGACCTGTCGGAGGCACGGCTGTTCCGAACCGACATGCGCGGCGCCAACGTGCGCGGCGCCAGGCTCGACGGCGCCGCCATGGTGGAGGTCGACCTGCGCGACGGCAGCATGGTCAACCGCAACAGCGCCGGCGAACTGAAGGTGATCGGCTTCGACCCCGGTCCGGCCGACATGGCGTCCGCCCGGCTGACCAACGCCGACATGGCGCGGGCCAAGCTGTCGGGCAGCTTCGCCCGGGCGGCCGACTTCACCAACACCCGGCTGGCCGGCGCCCGGCTGGACCGCACCGACCTGCGCGACGCCAACTTCTCCGGCGCCGACCTGCGCGGGGCGGATCTTCACGGTTCCGACCTGCGCGGCGCCATCCTGGACGGGGCGAACCTTGACGACGGCGGGCTGGAACAGGCGATCCGCAGCGACGAGCAGGCCCATGCCGCCCGGCAGGCGCTCCCCCAGGCCCCGGCGTCCGAACCGGAGGCGGAGGACCTCGCTGCCGAACTGCCGGCCCTGCCGGTCGACCAGCTGGACGGCATGCTGCGGCAGCACATGATCTGGCTGGGCACCAGCGGCAAGCAGGGCTTCCAACTCGACCTGACCGGGCTGAACCTGGAGGGGGCGGACCTGACGGGCAAGATCCTGACGCTGGCCAAGGCCACCGGTGCCCGGCTGCGCCATGCCCGGCTGAACGGTGCCCAGCTTCAGGCCGCCCAGTTCGACGGTGCCGACCTGCGCTCCGCCGATCTCAGCCGCGCCGACCTGCGCGGGGTGAAGCTGGACCGCGCCATCCTGATCGACAGCCGGCTGGACGGCGCCAACCTGGGAATGCTGCTGGTCAGCGCCGGAGCCAAGGTGATGCGGGCTTCGCTGGTGCGGGCGCGGCTGGCCGGCGCCTCGCTGGCCGAGACCAACTTGAAGGGCAGCGACCTGACCCTGGCCGACCTGACCGGCTGCGACCGTTCGTCGGCGGTGCTGGAGGGTGCCATCCTGGAGGGGACGCGGCTGGGCGGGATCTGAAGCGGCCCGGAACCGGCCGTTCGGGCGATGGCAATTTTCGCGAAGCCGTTGATTGGTTTCAAATTTCCGTCACGATCCATAGGGGAGATCGTCGCGAATGGCATCGGGCGGACCCGCTGCACCCCCGGTCGCATCGGCGGCGAAACCACTTCCACAGTCCGGAAAAACGGTTGTGTCGTAACGGCTTAGCCCCGAGGGTGGGGCTTGACGCCTCATGCCGCCGGTGGCACGCTGCTGTCCAAGCGAGGCGCGGCCCGACCATAAGCGCCCGCATCGAATGGGGGAACGTCAACGGTCATGACCAAGTCGGAACTGATCCAACGGCTGGCGGAGCGGAACCCGCACCTGTACCAGCGCGACATCGAGAAGATCGTCGGCACCATCTTCGACGAGATCACCGAGGCGCTGGCACGTGGCGACCGGGTGGAGCTGCGCGGCTTCGGTGCCTTTTCCATCAAGAAGCGGGACGCGCGGACCGGCCGCAACCCCCGGACCGGAGAATCGGTTGACGTCGGCGAGAAATGCATCCCTTTCTTCAAGACCGGCAAGCAGCTTCGCGAGCGCCTGAACACGGAGTGAGCGCCGGCCCGGCCATTCTCCCCGCCGTATCTCTAAGGAACCTTCGCCTTGCGCCATATTTCCTGGATCGTCACCATTCCCGTGGCCCTCGTCGCGATCCTGTTCGCGATCTCCAACCGCGGCATCGTGACCCTGTCGCTGTGGCCGCTGCCCTTCACGCTCGATACCCCGGTCTATCTGGCCGCCCTGCTGGCGCTGGTGCTGGGCTTCATCGCCGGCGGTTTCATCGTCTGGAACAGCCAGCGCCGCCATCGCCGCCGCGCCCGCCGCGAAGGCAACCGCGTCCTGTATCTGGAGCGTGAGCTGAAGGAAGCGCAGGCCCGCGCCGCCGCCGCCGAAAAGCGCCTGGCCGAAAGCACCCGGCCGGTTTCCGGCCCGGTCTCGGGCACGCTGCCCGGCTCGGCCGGCGGCCTGCCGGTCCCGGCCGGCGAGAATACCGCGCCCACTGTTCACTGAGCGGGCCGTTCACTGAGAGTCAACGGCAGCAGGGGACAGCTTGCCGGCCGGCGGAAGGGGGGGTCCATGCGCACCGTCAGCGGCGCAGAGCTTCGATCCGTTCTGCACCACCGCATGCTGGTCGAGCGCCTGCGGCAGACTTTCCGCGCCGGGATAGAGGCTCCGCCGGCCCACATCCATCGGGTCGAGACCTACGGCTCCGGCGATGCGGCACTGCTGCTTGCCCCCGCCTGGCAAGTGAACCAGGCGGTCGGGGTGCGGATCGACACCGTCTTTCCCGACAATGCCGGCAGCGACCTGCCACGAACCCAGGGCGTCTATCTGCTGGCCGACGGCAAGACCGGCGTGCCGCAGGTGCTGATGGACTCCTCCGCCACGCTCGGCCGGCGCAGCGGTGCCGCGTCGTCGGCACTGGCCGCCTCCTATCTGGCAAGGCCGGATGCGGAGCGGATGCTGGTGGTCGGCACCGGTCCGCTGGCCATGGAAGTGGTGGAGGCCTACACCGCCGTCCGCCCGCTCCGCCACGTGCTGGTCTGGGGGCGGGATCCCCAGAGGGCGCGCAAACTTGCCGCCCGCTTCCACCGGCCGAAATTCCGCATCGAGGCCACCGCCGACCTGGAGGGGGCGGTGCGCGGCGCCGACATCGTCGCCTGCGCCACCGCGGCGCATGACCCGTTGGTCCGCGGCGACTGGCTGCAGCCCGGCCAGCATCTGGATCTGCTGGGCGGCGTGACGCCGGAGATGCGCGAGGCCGACGACGGCTGCATCCGCCGCGCCCGCGTCTTCGTCGATTGCCGCATCCGCACTCCGGTCGAGGCGGGAGACATCGCACGGCCGCTGGCCTCCGGCGTGCTGAATCCCGACGACATCGCCGGCGACCTGTTCGAACTCAGCCGCGGAGAACGGGCCGGCCGACGCTTCTACGACCAGATCACCCTGTTCAAGTCGGCGGGCACCGCGCTTGCCGACCTGTGCGCCGCCCGGCTGGCGACGGAAATGGTGCTGCACAACGATTCGATCCGCTGAAGGTCGATCCGCAGCGGGTCGACCCGCCGAACCGTCCGGAAGAGCCGATCCTCCGAAAGACCGGGTTACGGGGAATGCGTCCTGCGCTACTATTCCACGATTGCTCCGGCCCGACCGCCAACCGGCATGGCGGTTCGCACCGATGGGAAAGGAACGGCCGATTGCATGGCCCCGCCTCCTGACGACCCCGCCGGTGCCGGACACCCTGCTTCGGACGGCACGCAGCCTTTCCGCAAACCGCGGCTGGAGGCCGCGATCGGCTGGCTGGCCGCCTGCGGCTTCCTGTTCCTGGCCATGGTCATCGTGGTCGTCGGGGTGCAATCGCGCGAGCGGGCGATCACCGGGGCCCAGGATCGGGCGCGGGCCGCCGTCCGGGTGCTGGCGGAGCATGCCGCCCGCCTGTTCGACGCCGCCGACCTGCTGGTGGAGTATGCGGCCCAGGAATCGGCCGGCCGGCCGTGGGACGAGGTCGCCCGGTCGCGCGCCCTGTGGGACAAGCTGAACGCCCAGCGGGCCCGGCTGCCCTTTCTGGACGCGGTGTGGCTCAATGACGCGACGGGCTTGCTGCGTCTGACGACGGCGGCGTTCCCGACGCCCTACTCCGATGCGTCCGACCGTGAGGCCTTCCTGTTCCATCTGCGCAATGCGCAGCAGGGCCGCCCCGTCGACCAGCCCCATATCGGCCCGCGCATCATCGGCCGGGTGACCAACAAGGCGACTTTCCTGCTCAGCCGCCGGCTGTCCGAACCGGATGGCGGCTTCCGCGGCATCGCCTCCGTCACCATCGATCCTTCATACCTGTCGGGCTTCTACAAGGAGCTGGATCTTCCGCACGAACCGGTGACGATCCTGGTGCGTGCCGACGACCTCGACGTTCTGGTGCGCGAGCCGGACGGTTCCGCCGAACCCGCCCGGCTGTCCGACCTGACCCGCCGATCGATCCTGGCGCAGCAGGGTGGCGGCGTTGCCCGGGATGACACCGCCATCGTCGCCCACCGCCGGGTCGACAGCTGGCCGGTCCATGTGGTGGTCCAGCTGGAGCTGGCACCGGTCCTGGAAACGTGGCGGCGCCTGATTGCGCCCTACGCCGGGCTGGCGGCGGCGGCGGCCATGGCGCTGGCGGCCTTGTCGGTCTTCGGCTTCCGTCAGGCCGGCGGCGCCCGGCAGGTGCAGCGCGAACTGGAGCGCCGGGTGCGCGAACGCACCGCCTCGCTGGAGAAGACCGTCGGCGAACGCGACGCGGCGCTGGCGCAGAAGGATCTGCTGATGCGCGAGGCCAATCACCGCATCAAGAACAGCCTGCAGGTGGTGTCCAGCCTGCTGAGCCTGCAGGGACAGGCGGTGGGCGAGCCGCGGCTGAACGATCATCTGCTGGAAGCCGGGCGGCGCGTCCAAGCCATCGCCGACATCCACCGGCTGCTCTACCGCGTGGACGACGTGCATTTCATTCCCTTCCACGATTATCTGACCGAATTGTGCCGGGAACTGGAGCGCTCGGCCCGCTCCGATGGCGGCAACTGGCGTCTGGAGCTGGTGGTGGAACCGGTGGAGGTACCGACCGACCATGCGGTCCAGCTGGGCCTGCTTGCCAATGAGCTGGTCATGAACGCGATCAAGCACGCGTACCGGCCGCTCGCCGTTCCGATGGCCGCCACCGGCGATCCCAGCTGGGCGGAGCCGGACACGCACAAGGCGACCAACGTCATTTTCGTCGGACTGCGGCGGAGTGGCGATGTGCTGCAGTTGATCGTCGGCGACCGCGGTATCGGACTTCCGACCGACTTCGACTGGCGCCGCAACCGCAGTCTGGGCATGCGGCTGATCCATACCCTGTCCAAACAGCTGGGAGCCACCCTGACCGTGGAGAACACCAGCCCGGGAGTCCGCTTCACCATCGGCCTGCCGCAGCCGACATCCGGCGATGGGGATTCGGACGGCGTCCGGACCTCCGGCTGACATCCGGGCGACGGTTCGGGGAAAGCGGCAAGCAAGGGAGGCACGCCGCCCCCCCTCTCATGACGTCGCCACACGTCATACGGGAGTATTATCGCTCCCGTCCGCCGTATTTTACTTGCGCCGTTGTGGTTTTCTCCGGAGGATCGCTGCTTCTGCACCGGCAGCCGGTGCTTCGGGCGGCCCATCGTTCGCGCTGAGGCGACCGACAGCGGGTTGAACCAGGACCATCCGCCAACGGCTTGCCAGGGACGATTGATCATGACCGTCTCCGCCTCCTCCGCCATGGACACCGGCTCCCGCTTACAGGCACCCACCAACCGGCTTCTGCTCGGCGCCGGCTTCATGCTTCTATCGGCCTTGCTGTTCGGGATCGGCAACTCGGCGGTGCGCTGGGCCTCGACGGTGATGGACCCGCTGGAGGTCGTATTCTTCCGCAATCTGTTCAGCCTGTTGTGGATGCTGCCCTGGGCGCTGACGGCCGGGGCGCCCGCCTGCCGGGCTGTACTGACGGAACGGCGCCTGGGTCCCTACCTGACGCGGGCGCTGACCACGCTCTGCGCCATGACGGCATGGTTCTATTCGATCGCCCATATTCCGCTGCCGACGGCGACCGCGGTCAGCTTCGCCATACCGCTGTTCGTCGCGGCGGGAGCGGCACTGATCCTGGGTGAAAAGGTGCGGCCACGGCGTTGGGCGGCGGTCTGTGCCGGCTTCGCCGGGGTGATGATCGTCCTGCGGCCGGGTGCGGCGCCGCTCGATCTGGCCTTCCTGGCGCTGTTCGCCCATTGCATCGCCGCCGCCGGCACCATCCTGCAGATGCGGCTGCTCAGCCGCAAGGACGGTACGGCGGTGATCGTCACCTTCCTGGGCCTCCTGGTCACCCCGATGGCGCTGGTGCCGGCGCTGTTCGTCTGGACATGGCCGAGCTGGAGCGTGCTGGGCGGACTGGCGCTTCTGGGCGGTTTGCTGACGCTGGGGCAATTGGCGATGACGAAGGCGCTGTCGCTTGCCGAATCCTCGGCGATGATGCCCTACGACTATGCCCGCCTCCCCTTCACCGCCTTCGTCGCCTGGATCGCCTTCGGCCAGACCATGGACCTGTGGGGTTGGGTGGGGGCCCTGGTGATCGCCGGCTCCGCCCTCTACACCATGCACCGCGACGTAGCGGACGGTCGCAAAGCGCAGGCACAACGCGCCTAAGCAGGTTTTCCGAGCCCGCCCATCTGTGGGCGGAGTTCGGAAAACCTGCCTGGGATGTGACCGTTTCAAACGGCATCCCTTGCCCCGATCACGCGGAACCGAAAGCTTGGACCCCTTCAGGCGCCTCAGTGAGCACCCGAAGGACTCCGGACGGTCTCCTCCATATCCCCGACAGCCGTTTCGACATCGCCCGTTTCGACACGCAGGGCGTTTTTCGCCCGCAGCCAATGGGCCGGCGTCAGGTTGGTGCGCACCGTCTGCACCGCCGCGGCCAGCACCGCGGCGTCATCGGTGAAACCGGCGATCAGAAGCCAGTCCGGCACCGCATCCACCGGCATGACGAAATAGGCAAGTGCGCCCAACAGGATCGCCTTCGCCCGGTAGGGCGTCGCCGGATCGGTGGCGCAGAAATAGGCAGCCAGAACCTCTTCCAGGAAGGGGACGCGGTGCAGGTTGGCGCGCAGCTTCTGCCAGAAACGGCGGCGGACCAGCCTTTCGTCGCGCTCGACCCGAACAGGATCGGGAACCGTCAGCGCGGTGCCTGTACCAAGGGAGGCGGAGACGGACGATGCGGTCATGGACGCTCGAACCTCTTTGGGAATGGCCCTTTCGGAACTGGCAGACGGCCTCTTCGTCAGCATGATGTCTCGTTCCATACGGTGTGGTATGGTGCGCCGGCCATCCGATAGACAACAAGTGCGATCGCATCCTGTTGGACACAAGGCCGGCGCCATGCGCGGACCGGTCGCAATTAAGGAGGAGATGCCATGAACATTCAGGGTCTGTCCGCAATCGTCACCGGCGGCGCCTCGGGCATGGGAGCGGCGACGGCGCGTCATCTGGCCGGGCTCGGCGCCAAGGTGACCGTGCTGGACGTCAACGAGGACGCGGTGCTGAAGACCGCGCACGAGATCGGCGGGCTGGGCTTGGTCTGCGACGTCACCGACGGCCCTTCGGCCGAGCGGGCGATCGATCAGGCGCAATCCGCCCATGGGCCGGCCCGCATCGCGGTGAACTGCGCCGGCATCGCCCCGGCCCAGCGCATCGTCGGCCGCGACGGTCCGATGCCGCTGGAGAATTTCCGGTCGGTGATCGAGATCAACCTGATCGGCAGCTTCAACATCCTGCGGCTGGCCGCCGCCGACATGGCGAAACTGGATCCGCTGGAGAGCGGAGAGCGCGGCGTGATCGTCAACACCGCCTCGGTCGCCGCCTATGAGGGACAGATCGGGCAGGCCGCCTATGCCGCGTCGAAGGGCGGCATCGTTGCCCTGACCATCTGCGCCGCCCGCGACCTCGCCCGCCACGGCATCCGCGTGATGACGGTGGCTCCCGGCCTGATCGGCACGCCGATGCTGCTGAACATGCCGCAGGACGTGCAGGACAGCTTGGCCGCGACCGTCCCCTTCCCCAAGCGCTTCGGCAAGCCGGAGGAATATGCCCGCCTCGTCCAGCACATCGTGGAGAACGAGATGCTGAACGGCGACGTCATCCGCCTGGACGGCGCCATCCGCATGGCACCCCAATGACTTAGCTGAGATCTGCGGCGGGGATGGCGGGTAACACCCTCTCCGCCGCCGTCATTGGATAACAATTGCACGCCGGGTATGAGACATGGCGCGAACGGAAGCGTGAGATCGAGGTCGTGAGAATTGGTAGACCGGCGACACGGCCTTTGACCTTGCCGCCTATCCTGCATGATCGGTTCGTCTATTGCCGGCCGACGGCGATTGCTCGGCTTGCCAACATTACGCCGCGTGGTTGGCGCAATCGGCAGCCGAAGCCGTATGAGCCGGGCCAGACTGTTCGAGCGGGTTCTCGACAGGGTAAGCCGGATCATGCGGTCGAGATGTCCGTCAGGGCGTCCCGAACGGGCATCGGCGTGGACTGCAGGGCTTTCCGGTCAGACAGCAGCCCGTCCAGCGTTCTTAGAGACGGCCCAAGTCGAGTCCATTCCACCCGGTGCCTATCACGGAAGAGGCAGCCCAGGAGGCTGGCTGAAAGTCACAAGTTGAGCCTCGACAGGTGAACATAGCTTCTCCAGGCCCTATTGATTGCGCTATTCCGGTACGAGTCGCGTAATCGTGTGACAATGGCTCTCTATTTCGCGAATGGGGCGATACAAGTGCCCGGGAACCTATCAGCGATGCCCCACGTTGTTCCTCCTAGAACTGCCTGGGTTTCCCATAGCGAGACGATCTGTGCCGAAGACGCCGCGGTCCGGTGGAGGATTGCGGATGCGCTGGAAGGACCGGCACGGAACGATCTACGAATGGGACTATCAACATGGGGTTGTTGAGCTGTACGATAGTCAGGGTCATCATTTGGGGGAGTTCGATCCGCAGACAGGTCGGCAAACCGGCCCTGCAAAGCCGAATCGAAGGGTGGAGCCGTGACATGCGCATGAAGCATCAGCTTGTTGGCTATGACAGCAAGACCGAGTTGCTGAGCGTCGCCGTGACGATCCCGGCAGAACGGTTCCCTATGGCCGCAGAAATTGCCCATGTTCCGCCGGATGATACAGAAGCAGTTGGTTGTTATCCGCTCGATAGCGAGCAGGCGCGACTGATCGCAAAGCTGACCGGGGCGCATTCTATTAATTCAGGCCTGATGTATTTCATGGAGCCGGTTCCGCTATCGCACTAATCAGATGAGGCGCAACCCAACCCTCCACCCAACCGGCAGGGACCTGATACCATACAACAATCGCCGTGAATTTTGCCTCGACTCAACGTCCACATCCGCACTTCAGCGAACGCCGTTCGCTAAACTTAACGGACGCCGAGTCGCGAGAGACTCACAGTGTGTGGAAGGGCAGTGTGTGGAAGGGCAGCGGTGACCGCTCAGTTAACGAGACGACTTACGTAAAAGTGAACTCCAACTGCCTCGGCATTGAGCGCCGTTGAGAACAGGCACTCTCGCGGGGCCCGAACCGAGCCCGATGATCGAGCCTGATGATACGCATGTGCGGCGCACGACCTTCGGCCGTTTCAACGTAATCATATCAATCCTCCTTTCACCACAGCCACGTCAGGGACGTGGCTCCATGAAACGCACCACGCGTCCTGCGTAAAACGCGCCTGTGCCTTCAGTGTGAAAAGAGGCGATTACTACGAATAGAATCAGTTTCTGCTGAATTCTCTAGGTCAATAGGTTTGGTGGTGCAGTGACCACCTCTGACCCCAATAATATCAGAGCCGAAAAGTTGGAACTTTTCGGCTCTGATACGGTCGCAACGGCGGCCGTGCAGGCGCATGCCCGCGAAGCCAGGGCCCGCAGACCTGCGGCTGCCCTGCATTCGAGCGGCTGGAAAGTGCCGACCAAGGGTCGGAACCTTCCAGCATCGGTATGAGACAGTCGCTCAAGCGGCGGAGCGGCTCCCACGCAGGGGCCGCCCCCGACGTCAGACTTCGACCATGGCGGCTTCGTCCGCCCGTTCCGCCTCACCCAGCAGGTCGATCAGCAGGGTGGTGCAGCTCTGAAGCCGCTGGTCGGCAGTGGCGGTCGCCATGTCGCGGCCGGTCAGTTCCTGCCATTCCTGCAGCATCAGCGCCAGATGTTTACGGACGTGGTCGTCCCGATCCAGTCGCCGCGTCGCCATGTCGCCTCCCGTTTTCCGGTCCGCCCGAACCGAAGGTGAAACCCGATGGTCACGCCCGGTCAGGCGTGTCACCCTTTGTGTTCCCTCTAATTAGGTAGTCTTCGTCTCCATCAACAGTCAAAACCCAAGATGGTCACAGGCGGATCGCGCACTCCCGCCGGTTCTGCCCCGACGGCAAATCGACCATGGCCTGTTGGAAAGCGGCACCTGGACCCGGAGGGGCAGTCGCCCATAAAATCACTCGTCGACGAACAGAGAAAAGGTTCCCGCTTCATGACCGATGCAACGGTGCGCACCAAACTGCTGGGCCTGCCCGGCAGCCTGCGCAGCAACTCCAACTCGCTGGCCATTCTGCGCGGACTGCAGGACGGCCTGCCGGCTGGCGTCAGCATGGACATCCGCGATCTGCGCCTGCCGCTCTACGACCAGGACATCGACACGCCCGACGCCCCGGCGGAGGTTCACGCCTTCCGTCAGGCTATCGCGGAGGCCGACGGCGTGGTCATCGTGACGCCGGAGTATAATTACGGCATGCCGGGCGTGCTGAAGAACGCGCTCGACTGGGCGTCGCGCCCCTACGGCAAATCGGCGCTGATCAGCAAGCCGGTGCTGGTCATCTCCAACTCGCCCGCCTTCACCGGCGGCGTGCGGGCGCATCAGCAGGTGAACGATACGCTGCTGGCGCTGCCCGCCAAGCTGTTGGCCGGCCCGCAGGTCGTCGTCGGCAGCGTCGGCGAGAAGATCAAGGACGGCAAACTGGCCGACGAAGCGGTGCTGAAATTCGCACTGAGCGCCATCGACAGGCTGAGCGCGGCGAAGTAACGCCCCAAAGGAAAAGGGCCGGCGTCCTTGCGGCGCCGGCCCTTTTCTCATTCGGCTCCCGCGGCTGACATCAGTCGCGCAGGTTGCCGCAGGCGCGCTGGATGCGCTTGCACGCCTCTTCCAGCGCTTCCGTCGAGGTCGCGTAGGAGATGCGGAAATGCGGGGCGAGGCCGAAGGCCGACCCCTGGACGACGGCGACGCCTTCGGACTCCAGCAGGTAGGTGACGAAATCCTCGTCGGTCCCGATCACCGTGCCGTCCGGGGTCTTCTTGCCGATGGTGCCGGCGCAGGACGGATAGACGTAGAAGGCGCCTTCCGGCTTCGGGCAGTTGAGGCCGGTGGCCTGGTTCAGCATCGACACCACAAGGTCGCGACGCTCGCGGAACACTTCCGCACGCTCCTTGATGAAGTCCTGCGGGCCGTTCAGCGCCTCGACGGCGGCGGCCTGGGCGATAGAGGTCGGGTTGGAGGTCGACTGGCTCTGAATGACGCCGATGGCCTTGATCAGCTCCTTCGGGCCGCCGGCATAGCCGATGCGCCAGCCGGTCATCGCGTAGGACTTCGACACGCCGTTGACGGTCAGGGTGCGGTCGTACAGCGACGGCTCGACCTGGGCCGGGGTGACGAACTCCAGGCCGTCATACAGCAGGTGTTCGTACATGTCGTCGGTCATCACCCAGACATGCGGGTGCTTGACCAGCACGTCGGTCAGCGCCTTCATCTCGGCGCGGGTGTAGGCGGCGCCCGAGGGGTTCGACGGCGAGTTCAGGATCAGCCACTTGGTCTTCGGCGTGATCGCCTTTTCCAGGTCGGCGGGCTGCAGCTTGAAGCCCTGCTCGGCCGGGCAGGAGACGGCGACCGGCGTGCCTTCCGCCAGCTCCACCATGTCCGGGTAGCTGACCCAGTAGGGGGCCGGGATGATGACCTCGTCACCGGGGTTCAGCGTCGCCATCAGGGCATTGTACAGCACCTGCTTGCCGCCGACGCCGACGGTGATCTGGTCCGGCGTGTAGGTCAGGCCGTTCTCGCGCTCGAACTTGGCGCAGATCGCCTTCTTCAGGGCGGGGGTGCCGTCCACCGCGGTGTATTTGGTGTCACCGGACTCGATCGCCTTGATGGCGGCGGCCTTGATGTTGTCGGGGGTGTCGAAGTCCGGCTCGCCGGCACCCAGGCCGATGACGTCGCGACCGGCCGCTTTCAGCTCGCGGGCTTTGTTGGTCACGGCGATGGTCGGCGACGGCTTGATGCGCGAGAGACGGGACGCAATAATCGACATGGCGGCAGGCCCCCTCAGGGCTATGGAGACGGTGTGGCGGAGACGTCGTTGAGACGCCTGCCCCTCCGGTGCGGAAGGCGCGAGGCCGGACCTTACTTCCGCTCCACCCCGGTTGCAAGGCCGGTCGGCCGGTGAAAACCACGCGGTTCCGCGGTTTTTCCACCCTGTGGCGGCGTCGTAGCCGCGCAGTCTTCCAGCCGTACCGCCGCATCGCCGGCAGGCGGCCGAACCGTCGTCCCCCGATAATTCCGACCGTCCGCGGGTCGATCCGGCTCCCGGGCAAATCTCTTGTCCAGCCCTTTCCAGCATTGATCCTTATTTCACAAATGATCGCCGTGACGGTACCGCCCCATCATGCCCACTTCACTTGACAGCTTCGGCTGCGTCGGTGTGTAAGGTCCAGCCGGGGGACAAATTCGAGAAGGAATAGGAACTGTGTTTTCCCGTATCGTGCTTGCGGTGTCGGCCGCGCTGATTCTGACCGGCGGCGCTGCTCTGGCCCAGGATGTGATCCAGACCCGCAAGGCCGGGTTCGACGACTTCAAGAAGGCGATGGGCGAGATCAAGGATGCGGTCGGCAAGGGAGACCTTGCCGCCATCGGTCCGGTCACCGATCGCATCGATGCCTTCGCCGGCAAGATCCCCACCCTGTTCCCACCGGGTTCCGACAAGGGCAAAACGGCGGCCAAGGAATTGATCTGGGCCAATTTCCCGGATTTCACCGCAAAGGCGCAGGATCTGCAGACCTCGACCAAGGCGCTGAAGGTCGCCGCCGCTTCCGGCGACAAGGCCGCCACGGGCAAGGCGTTCGGCACCATGGCCGACAGCTGCAAGGCCTGCCACCAACGCTACCGCTCGGAATAAGCAGGCGGTCTGAGGGAAAAGCCCTTCCCCACGGCGGTGGGGAAGGGCTTTTTTCCTCGCCCATCCCTTACTTGAAGACGGGCTGCGGCGTGGCCGGCGTGCTGGCCGGCAGCAACGGGTAATCGACGCGCGGCTGCTGGCCGGTCAGCGCCGTCAGGAAGGCGGTGATCTTGTCGATCTCCTGGTCGGACAGGGTGGCGCCGAGCTGGCTCGACCCCATCACCGCAACCGCCTGGCGCAGGTCCCACACCTTGCCGGAATGGAAATAGGGGGCGGTCAGCGCGACGTTGCGCAGGGTGGGAGCACGGAAGACATATTCGTCGTCGGCGGTCTTGGTGACGGCGAAGCGGCCCTTGTCGCTTGGCGGCAGGATCTCCGCCCCCGGCTTGGCCACGACGCCGAAGGGGAAGTAATCATGGCCGCCGACATTGACGCCGTTGTGGCAACCGGCGCAGCCCTTGTCGATGAAAAGCTCCAGCCCGGCCTTCTGCGTGTCGGTCAGCGCATCGGCCTTGCCTTCCAGATACTGGTCGAAGGGAGCCGCGGGGGTCGTCAGCGTCGCCTCGAACGCCTCGATCGCCATGGCGACATTGTCGAAGCTGACGGGAGTCTTCTCGTTGGGAAAGGCATCGGCGAATTTGGCCTGATAGGCGGGAATGCTGTTCAGCACCGCCATCACGCGGTCGGGCGTGCTGTTCATCTCCACCCCGGCCTGGATCGGCCCCTTGGCCTGGGCCTTCAGATCCTCCGCCCGGCCGTCCCAGAACTGGGCGACGTTCAGCACGGCGTTCAGAACGGTGGGGGCATTGCGTGGTCCCTTCTGCCAGCCATGGCCGACCGAGGTCTCCAGCCCGTCGACACCGCCGAGCCCGAGATTGTGGCAGCTGTTGCAGGAGAAGATGCCGCTGGCCGACAGGCGCGGATCGAAGAACAGCATCTTGCCCAGATCGATCTTCTCGCGGGTGACCGCATTGTTGCGGACCACCGGCAAGGTCGCGGGCAGCGGCTTGAACAGCTCGCGCGCCCGGCCCATCAGGGCATCGCCGCCGCCAGACGGCGGATCGGCGGCCGGTGCCGTCCCGGCGGTGGCGGCAAGGATGCCGAGGGCGGCGGCGGTGGCGACCAGCAGGCCTTTCAGCGCTGTGGTCAGGCGGTGTCCGGTTCGTGCGTTCATGACTGGCGGTCCCCCGGCCGGCCGACATCCCCACCAAACCCTGAAGATCGCTTCAGGCGAAGGTCGATCGATCCCGGAAATCGGGCCGGCATCATTGGTTTCGTGGCGTTTTGGGCGGATCAATCTGGAGTTATTCTAAACTAGATGCCGCACGGCTCCAGACGACCCATTGTCGCACGCGACCAATGGCATATGCCGCGCAAGATCAGCCAGCGGCGCGCAGCACCAGGAAGACCAGTCCGGCCGAAGCCGCCAGGATCGCCAGCGCCAGCGCCGCCGGGGCGCGCCGCGGCTCCGTCACCGCCAGCCGCCCCGGCAGAACCTTGCGGCCGGTGACCATCGGGCGGATCAGATCGTCCTTCTTGACCAGCAGATGGAAGAGCACTGCCGCCACATGCAGCCCGACCAGCAAGAAGATGCCGTTGGCGAGCAACCGGTGCAGCGAACCGAGCCGCGCCACCGTGGCGCCGGAGGCCAGCGGCACCAGCGGGCCGTCGACCAGGATGTCGTCGCTGGTGAACAGGCCGCTGCCGGCCTGGGCCAGCAGGACCAGCAGCAGCGCCACCACCATCAGCGCGCCCAGCGGGTTGTGGCCCGGGGTGAAGGCGGCCTCCCCGCCCGCCCGTGACCGCTTCAGATAGTCGCGGATGGCACCCGGCCCCTTGACGAACTCGGCGAAGCGCGCGGTCTGGCTGCCCACCATGCCCCAGGCCAAGCGAAACAGCACCAGAACCAGGACTGTTTCACCCGCCAACATATGAACCGCAAGCACATCAAGCTCGGCCGATAGAATCGCGACCGCCACCGCGGTGGCCAGCGCCCAATGAAACAGGCGGGTCGGCAGGTCCCAGACCCGCAGCTCGCGCCCGCGTTTCTCCCGAGTCGCGGTATGACCACTTGCCATCGCTCGATCCTCGCAGTGTTCTGCCGTATCTTTGGCACCCGTCATCTGCGGCGAATGGCCGGATTCTTTATGACGATCCCGAAAACGCCGCACTCCCGTGGTGGCAAAGGCCGATGGGCGAGTCAACAGGCTTGAAGCACCGCCCGGACGACGGATATGAGAATGCGAAGCATCAGCCGGGCTGCCGGCGCAACGGCAGCCAGAATTCCCCATCACCCCGGTTACAAGGACCCCGCCATGCCCGACAAACAGCTCCTCCACCTCGTGTTCGGCGGCGAACTCGTGCGTCCGGACACGGATCGGTTCGTCGATCCGTCGAAGCTGCACATCGTCGGCATCTTCCCGAACTATGACGAGGCCTACAAGGCATGGCGCGGCGCCACCGGCCAGACCATCGACGACGCCCACACCCGCTATTACATCGTCCACCTGCACCGCTTCCTCGACCCGGCGGCAGGCGACCACAAGCACTGAGGACGGGCACTGAGCCGGGCCGGCCGGCGCGCCTGCGGGAACAGCCTGCGGCGCGCCGGCGTTGACCGGTCGATGACCGTATACTTCACCTCGGACACCCATTTCGGCCATGGCGGCGCCCGCGGCCGCTTCCGCCGCCCCTTCGACTCCACCGACGAGATGGACGCGGCGATGGAAGCCAACTGGAACGCCGCCGTCGCTCCTGGCGACGAAGTCTGGCACCTCGGCGATTTCGCCCTGCACATGAAGCCCGACGCCATGGCGGCGCTGCTCGGCCGGCTGAACGGCACCAAGCACCTGATCGCCGGCAACAACGACGGCCCGCCGACGCTGGCCCTGCCCGGCTGGGCCAGCGTCGGGCATTACGCCGAGCTGACGCTGGACGGCATCGATCTGGTGATGTGCCATTACGCCTTCCGCACCTGGAACGGCATGCACCGCAAGGCGCTGAACCTGCATGGCCACAGCCACGGCCAGCTGAAGCCGCAGCCCCGACAGATCGACGTCGGCGTCGATGTCTGGAATTTCCGCCCGGTCACGCTGGCTGACCTGATCGTCCCGCGTCCGCGGCGGAAGAAGGCGCCCGAAGGCGACGCTCTGCTCTGATCACGCCGTCTGCCGCAGCCGCTCCGTCAGCAGGCCGCAGGCGGTGTCGGCCGGCACCGGGCGGCCGGTCAGCCAGCCCTGGACCTGGGTGCAGTTGTGGTGGCGCAGGAAATTGGCCTGCTCGGTCTTCTCCACCCCTTCGGCGACCACATCCAGCCCCAGCATGTCGGCCATGGCGATGATGGTCGACACGATACCGGCATCCTCGCGCTCGTTCGGCACGCCGTTGATGAAGGAGCGGTCGATCTTCAGCGTGGTGATCGGTAGCCGCTTCAGATAGCTCAAGGACGAATGTCCGGTACCGAAATCATCCACCGCCACCCGGATGCCCATCGCCTTCAGCGCGGCCAGCACGGCCAGCGCGTGGTCGAGATCCTGCATCACCGCACCCTCGGTGATCTCCAGCTCGATCAGGCCGGGCGGCAGGCGATGGCGGTCGATGATGCGGCGGAAATCCTCGGCGCTGCGGTTGCGCAGATGCTTGGGCGAGATGTTGACGGCGACCGGCACCGGCTCCATTCCCGCATCCAGCCATTCGCGCATCTGGCGGCAGGCCTCGTCCAGCACCCAATCGCCCAGCGGCACGATGAAGCCGGTCTCCTCCGCCACCGGGATGAACTCGCCGGGCGGGATCATCATTCCCTGGTCTTGCTCCAGCCCCGGCTTCTCCCAGCGCAGCAGAGCCTCGAACCCCTCCAGCGAGAAATCGATCAGCGACACCTTGGGCTGGTAATGCAGGCGGAACTGCTTCAGCGCCAGCGCCACCCTCAGATCGCCGTCCAGCGCCAGCTGGCGCCGCGCCTGCTCGGCCAGTTCGGGGCGGAAGAAGGCATGGCGCCGCCCGCCCATCCGCTTGGCGGCATAGAGCGCCGTCTCGGCAGCCCGCAGAAGCACCTGCGGGCTCTCCCCGTCTCCAGTACCGTCCGCGAGGATGTCGGTCGGATAGACGGCGATGCCGACCGCCGGGCGGACATAATGCTCGCAACCCGGCAGGGTGACCGGCACGTCGAAGGCATCGAGGATCCGCCCGGCGATCGCCGCCGCCTCGTCGGCGTCCTCGATTTCCTCGAGGACGACGGCGAAGTCGTCGGTGCCGATGCGGCCGACCGGATCGGTGGCACGCACCGAGGCTGCGATCCGCCGCGCCACCTCCTGCAGCAGCGCGTCGCCGGCCTGATGGCCCAGCGTGTCGGTGATCAGCTTGAAGCGCGACAGGTCCAGGCACAGCACGGCGAAGGGGCGCCGGCAGCGCCGGCTGCGTTCCACCGCGGCCTCCAGCAGCGATTCGATCATCGCGCGGTTGGGCAGGCCCGTCAGCCGGTCTCGGGTGGCCAGACGCATCAGTTCGCGCTCGTGCCGCAGCCGCTCGGTCATGTCGGCCAGCGTACAGACGAAGCCGCGCCGCCCCTGCACCACCAGCGGCGACACGCTGAGCGAAGCGTCGACCCGCTCGCCGCCTGCGGCCCGCTCGATCGCCACCTCCTCGTCCCGCACCGGTTCAGGCACCTCCGCCTGCGCCGCCATGTCGGCCAGCAGCGACTCGATCCGCGGGCGGTCGGGGATGGCGAACAGCCCGGACAGCGGCCGGCCGCGCAGACCCTCGGCAGGCACGCCGAACAGGGCGACGGCGGCGGGGTTATGCTCTTCGATCCGGCCGCGGGCATCGACCAGCAGGATCGCTTCGCCGACATTGTTCATGATGCCGGCCAGCCGCTCGTCCCGTTCGATCAGGGCGATGGCCGCGCGGCGGAAGAACTCCATGGCGCGCGCCATCGCACCGAATTCGTCGCGGCGGTCGCAGCCGGGAATGTCGATGTCGGTCCGCCCCTCCGTCAGCAGGCGCATGCGGTCCGACAACGCCTCCAGCGGACCGACGACATGCTGCGACAGGAACAACGATCCCGGCCAACTCAGCACCAGAAGTGCCGCCAGGAACAGCAGGAAGCCCGACGCCTGGACCAGGAAGTCGCGGTCGAGGTCGCCGATGTCGCCGGCGGCGGCGATGGCCCAGCCCCAGGGTTCGAACCGACCCTCGGCCGTCACCGCGCGGTCGATGGCCGACCATCCCGGCGGGATGACACCGTCCGTGAAGATTCTGACATGAAAGGGCTTTGCCGCCAGCGCCAGCAAGGCCGTCCGCGCACGGTCGCGCGCCTCGTCGCCGGAGATCGCCCCGGACGCCGCGGACCGTTCCAAATCACCCGCCAGCCTTTTCGCCGAATCCACCAGAGCGGCCGCGACCTGCTCCCGCTCGGCGACCATGCCTTGCCGCAGCAGGTGAAGCGCGGGAATCGCCGCCATCAGGCAGCCGATCAGGCCGATCCAGGTCAGCCAGCGAATCTTGCGGCGCAGCGTCATCGGGCCCGGCGTCGCTCTCTTGTCCGTTCGACGAACGGACGGTTAGACATACCAAGGGAAAAGTGACGACTTCATTTCAGTCGTGCAATGCAATTTTTCTTCGCATGCGCAACATACCAATGTCCAACCCATACGAACGTTGCATGCTGCGACGCTTTGTCCCGTACAGGGCGCCCAGCAGCGCCACTGGCCGCAAACCGTTCGGCCTCCCTCCCTGCACCGGCAGGGAGGGAGGCCGGCCATGGTTCAACCCGCGTCGGAAATCCGCCCCCCTTGGCCGGGCATCACCCCTGACCGGGATAGAGGCGCTGGAAGCCTTGCGTGACGCGGGCGATCACGGCCGGGTCGCGCTCCCGCCAATAGCGCGGGTCGCGCATCAGGGTGCGCAGTTCGCCCTCGCCCTCGCCGGCGGCGGGCCGGTCGACCGTCACGGACAGGGCCGTCGGTTCGCTGCCGGTCATCATCGCGTAAAGCGCCATGACACCTTCGTAGGTGGTCGCCAGCCCTTCCACCGCGGCCGACGGCAGGGTCTTGCCGGCCCAGGCCAGCAATTGTCGAGACACCTCGCTCCAGCGCTCCTCCCCACCGAACCGGGCGACGAGCCGTTCGACCTCGCGCTCCGCCTGGAACTCCGCGGCCAGGGTCTGCATCAGCGGGATCATCCGCTCGGCGGCGAGATCGTAGAGAAGCTGTGCCTGGGTCGGGGTGTAGCCCGCCTCGAACAGGCGGCCGTTGACCTGCGGATCGGGCTGGAAAAGGCCATGATCGCAGGCGATGCTGTAGCCGTCCGGCGTCTCCGGCGCCCCCAGCAGCCGGCGAAGCTGCGCCGGATCGAGAGTGGCCGGATCGAAGGGTTCCGCCTTTGGAGTCGTCGGGCTTGAGGGAGTCGGGCTCGGATCGGTTTCGAATGCCGCTTCGGGATCGGACGGCGCCGACCGCGACTGGCCCTGCGACGACAGGCGGCGCTCCAGTTCCAGATAGGATTTCAACAGGGCCTCCACGCGGAGGGCGCCGGTCTTGGGATCGCGGAACTTGTCCGGGATCGGCAGCGGCGGCGCCGTATCGGCGGATGCGGCGGATTCCGTCAGCATAATGTCGGCCATCATCAAACTCCTGCAGGGAAGGGAAAATGGCGGGGCATGCCGCCGGTCAGGCCGCCCGCCCGCGCGCGATCAGCGCAAGGACGGTGGCGACCAGCTGGCGCTGTCCTTCGAGGTGACGCAGCGCGGCTTCCGGCGCGTCGGGCCCCAGCGCGCGGTCGAGCGTCATCGCCCGCAGCACCGCCAGCACCCGCGCGCCGTCGGCCCCGGTGAAACAGCGGGCGAAGCTGGGCGCCGGATCGGCCTGGGGCACCGCGGCCGGGGCCGGATCGGCAAGTGGCGCCGTCTCCAACCAATCCCAGCCGGTCCGCTGGGTCATTGGACGCCCGGTCATGTCGCGGTCGGTCATTGCGCACCCCCGGCATCAAGTGAAACGGCATCGGCCATCGTCACCGGGGATGCCGGCACAACCGGAGGGGGAGCGGCGACCTCCGCGCGCATCAGCTTGGCCGGCACGCCGAAGGCCTCGCCCAGCCAATGGGCGGTCGCCGCGGCATCCACCGCGGCCTCCGCCTCCGGTCCCAGCGCCCTGACGCTGTCCAGCCAGCGCAGCGCCGCCTGGACGTCGCGCTGGGCCTGGGCCTGGGCGAGCGGGGAGCGGTGCTGCAACTCCACCAGCCGGCCATCCACGGTGATGTCGGGGATTTCGCCGCGCCGGCGCAGGATCGACACCGCCCGCAGCAGAAGCGGGGTCATCAGTTCGGCCTGCAGCCGGCCATAGGTGGCGCCGAGCAGCCGCGCCATCTCGACCGATCGCTCCAGCACCTCGGTCGCCGTCATCCGCGCCGACTCCACCGGCCCCAGCCGGTCGGCCAGCAGCGCGTGGCGGATTCGCCCGCGCAGATCGTCCAGCATCAGTTGCGACACGTCGAACCGGCCGGGGTTGGCCAGCGGCGTCAGCCCGGCCGACCCCACCGCCTTCGGGATGATGGTGCCGGGCACCAACCGGATGGTGGCCGGGTTCAGCACCCCGTCGTCCTCCGCCTGCCAGATGCCGGTGACGGCGATGGACGCGTTCTTCAGCACCAGCTCCACCACCTTGTTGGCGGTCTTGATGTCGGGCAACGCCTTCATCACCGGCGACCGGCCGTAGGTCTCGCCCGGTGCCTTCAGCCAGCGGAAATTCACGAAGGGCGACTGGGCGAAGCGGCCCTGGGCCAGCCAGGACGGCTCGGCCAGCCCGCTGTCCAGCACCACCGCCCAGCGATAGGCGGCACCGTCGGGCAGCACCGCCTCGACCAGGGGAAAGCGGCTGTCGGGTTCCTCTTCCGCCTGCCGACGCAGATCTTCCGGCAGCTCGGCGCCCGGAAAGCGCTGGAGGATTTGCGCCAGCGTCGTCTCGCTGCGGCGGAAGGTGGCGTCCAGCCGTCCGTCCGGCCCCTCCTCCAGCACCGCCTCGACCAGCGGCACGGCGGTGAAGCGCAGGCTGGACGGAGCGCCGGGGGCGGCCTCCTCCATCAGCAGGCTGGCGGTGCCGACGGTGACGAGGTCGAGGAAGGCCTGATGCACCTCCACCGCGAAGTTGGAGCGGTCGAAATGCGCCTGGACGATCCCGGCGGCACGGTCGAGCAGCGGAGCGATGCGGTCGCGCTCGGCCCCCGCCAGGGCGGGACCGGGCTGGAAGCCGAACCAGCGCGACCAGGGCGGCGTCAATTCCGACAGCAGGCTGGCCGCCAGCTGCTCCACCGCATCGGGGGCGGTGCCGTCGAACAGCCGGTCGACGCGGCGTTCGCCCGGCGTGCCGCCGCCGCGGAAGGGCCGGCCGTTGGGCAGCGCGTGGTCGTAGCAGTCCTGCCAATGGCTTTCCCAGACGGTGCGCCGCTCGCGGGCGATGCGGTAGCGCTCCAGCAGGGCTTCGGGCTCCGACAGATCGGCTTTCCGGCGGGTGGGCGGCTTCACGGCTGCGGATGCGGGCATTCGCGGTCTCCTCCGGTCAGGTGGCGGTGCAGTTGCCAGGGGGTCAGCACCCGCCGGTCGCGCAGGCCGATCAGGCGCTTGACCGCCTCGACGCAGGTGAAGGGCCCCCAGGGGGCGGGACCGGCCAAGCGGCGCAACGATGCGGCGTCGACCGTCAGCCCCTGGGCGCGGTACCAGCCCGGCAGGTCGAAGTCGGCCGGCAAATCCAGCACCGCCACGTCGGTGAAGCCGGCCAGCGGATCGACCGCCACCCAGCGCCGCCCGTCATTCAGCAGGGCCAGGCAATGGCGGAAGCCCGGCTTCAGCAGCCGCAGCCACCACAGCGACGCCTCCCCCCGGTAGACCACCCAGGCGCCTGCGCGGACCGCGGTCATCGGGCGACGCCCCGTGTCATGCCCTTGTCGCCCAGCGCCGGGGCGATGAGGTCGAAGGCCTCCCGCCACAGGGAATGGGCGCGCTGTTCGCGGAAGCGCTCCGGTTCCGGCACGCTCTGGCGGCGGCCGTAATGGACCAGCACATGCAGATGGTCACGCGTCAGCTTGCGCATCCGGTACAGCCGGTCGACCACGCGCAGCACGTCCTGCGGCTCGCAGGGCCGCGCGACCCGCCCGCATCCGGCGACGACCCGGGCCCCGGCCGCCTTGGCGTCCTGCGCCTGGACCGCCCAGAACCACGCCTCCTCCGCGGTGGCGAAGGGTTCGCCGTCGGCGCGGTAAGGCTCCGGCTTGAGCGGGACGATCTCCGATCGGCGGGCGGCGGGCAAAGCGGGGGCGGCCGGACTCAGCATGCTGGTCTCCTTGCGGCTTCGGATATTTGAAAGGGGGTGCGCGGGCCCGGGATCGCGGCCGCGTCGTCCGGTTGCGTTATGATCCGGCCGATGCGCGCGGTCAATAATTATATGAAAAAGTTCCTAGGGACGCTGTCGCCGGTTTATGAGATTATCGTCCCATGCTGAAACATACGGACATCTGGCGGGCCATCGACCGCCTCGCGGCACAGCACGGGCTCTCCGCCTCCGGGCTGGCGCGGCGCGCCGGACTGGACCCGACCACCTTCAACAAGAGCAAGCGCACGACCAACGACGGCAAGCTGCGCTGGCCGTCGACGGAAAGCATCTCCAAGGTGCTGGACGCCACGGGCGCGTCTTTGTCGGAATTCGTGTCGCTGGTCGGCGACGGTGCCGGCACCACCCCGCTGCAGCGGGTTCCGGTGATCGGCTATGCCCAGGCGGGATCGGCCGGCTATTTCGACGATGCCGGCTTCCCGGCCGGCAGCGGCTGGGACGAACTGCTGTTCCCCAGCCTGGGCGACCCGCATGCCTATGCGCTGGAGATCTCCGGCGACAGCATGGAGCCGGTCTATCGCGACGGCGATACCATCATCGTCTCGCCGGCCGCCCAAATCCGCCGCAACGATCGCGTCGTCGTCCGCACCAAGGGCGGCGAGGTGATGGCCAAGCAGCTGATCCGCGAGACCGCGACCAAGATCGAACTGCTGTCGATCAACCGTGCCCACCCCGACCGCAGCATTCCGTTGTCGGATGTCGCCTGGATGGCGCGGATCATCTGGTCGAGCCAGTGAGGGTTGGAACTGACACCTCCGGCACCGGCGCAGCGTCCTAGGAAGATTTACCTTTACTACTCACCCAGGCAGGCGGTACCGTCCATCCCATGGACCGCATCGCCCGCCTGGACAGCCTCTACCGCACCCATGACGGCCCAGCGCCGAAGCCCGAGCTGCGCGTCACCCTGCTGGGCGGACCCGGCCGCGCCATAGCCCTCAAGCGTGCCGCGACGCTCCATCTCCACACCAGTCTCGCAGCCGAAGCGCGCCTCGCCGCATCCCGGCGCCGCGACGGCCTGACCGCCGCGACCTGCCGGGCCGACGCGTGGCTGACCCGGCTGGCCGCCACGCTGGCCCATCACCGCCGGGCGGCGGTGGCGCTGCTCGATCAGCGGAACGCAAATTCCCAGTAAAGCGCCCGCGCCCGCTGGAACAGCGGCCCCGCCGCGAAGCTGCGATCCTCGACCTTGGTCACCGGCACGCATTTGGCGTGGTTGCCGGTCGAGAAGACCTCGTCCGCCTCCAGCACGTCCCGCGGGGTCAGGGTGCATTCCTCCACCGTGACGCCGTCGCCGCGCAGCAGGGCGATGACGCGCTGGCGGGTGATGCCGTTCAGGAAGCAGCCGTTCGGCACCGGCGTCCGCACGACGCCGTCCTTGGCGATGAAGATGTTGGAGGTGGCGAACTCCGCCACATTGCCGATGGCGTCGAGCATGATCGCGTTCTGGAAGCCGCGCTTGCGCGCTTCGGTCAGCGCCAGCCCGGCGTTGGGGTAGAGACAGGCGGCCTTGGCCTCGGTCGGGGCCATGCTCGGGATCGGGCGGCGGCGGGTGGAGAGGCAGGCGGCGAAGCCGGTCGGCTGCGGCAGCGGATCCTCGTAGATCGACAGGACGAAGCGCGTGCTCTCCGGCGCCGGGGCGACGAAGCCGTCCTCGGCATAGAACATCGGGCGGATATACAGCTCCGCCTCCTTGGGGAAGCGGCGGATCCCGTCCCAGCACAGCTCCTCGATCTCGCCGGCGGTGACCATCGGCTCCAGCCCCATCACCTGGGCCGAGCGGATGGCGCGGGCGCAATGAAGGTCCAGGTCGGGGGCGACGCCCTGGAAGGCGCGCGCACCGTCGAAGACCGTCGAAGAGAGCCACAGCGTGTGGGACAGCGGTCCGACGATCGGCGGGTTGCCCTCCACCCATTCGCCCTGGATCCAGCTCCACGCCTGGCCTGCCATGCCGCCCATGATTGGTCCTTCCCTAGTATGAAAATATGATCCTGCGCTGGGCGCCGCCGGCCGGCACCGCCCATTCGTGGTTCGTCGTCGTTGGTGATCTCCCGAAGAGCATACCCCCTCGCCGCCGCCGGTCAACCGGTCCGCGCGCAATCGTCCCGTGCGATGGAGCGGATTGCGGATTCGGCCGTTGATAGGGGGAAGCGCACGACCGCGGCCATCCAAATGGAGGAGACACACCTCATGCCGATCACCGATCCAGGCTTCAGCGCCACCCCGCCCAACCCCTTCCCCGGCCCGCACGAGGATATCCCCGGCGTCGGTCTGCCGGGAACCGACAACCCGGATCTGCCCGACCCCGGAGGTCCCGGCACCACGGACAGTCCGGTCCCCGGCAACGACCTGCCGCCATCGCGGCCGACCGATCCGGACTTCGCCTGATACCGGATTCGGAAAGTTCTGACTTTTCGAACCCGGTATCGCCCGCGACTGCGGGCGCGCGCCGCCAGGCGCGAAGCCTGCGTGGCGTATGAACGCAGCGGTCAGAATTTTTCTGACCGCGTATGAGGCCCGGAAACAGAAAAGGCGCTCCCGAGGGAGCGCCTTTTCCTTGTCGCGAACGCGATCCGCGATCAGCGGCGCACGACCATCAGCTTCTTGATCTCGGCAATGGCCTTGGCGGGGTTCAGACCCTTCGGGCACGCCTTGGTGCAGTTCATGATGGTGTGGCAGCGGTAGAGACGGAACGGATCCTCGAGGTTGTCGAGGCGCTCGCCCGTCATCTCGTCGCGGCTGTCGGCGATCCAGCGATAGGCCTGGAGCAGGATCGACGGGCCGAGATAGCGGTCGCCGTTCCACCAGTAGCTGGGGCAGGAGGTCGAGCAGCAGAAGCACAGGATGCACTCGTAGAGGCCGTCCAGCTTGGCGCGGTCCTCCGGCGACTGCAGGCGCTCGCGGCTCGGGGCCGGCGACTGGGTCTGCAGCCACGGCTTGATCGAGGCGAGCTGGGCGTAGACGTGGTTGAGGTCGGGGACGAGATCCTTGACCACCGGCATGTGCGGTAGCGGGTAGATCTTGACGTCGCCCGGCACGTCCTCGATCGCCTTCAGGCAGGCCAGCGTGTTCGTGCCGTCGATGTTCATCGCGCACGACCCGCAGATGCCCTCGCGGCAGGAGCGCCGGAAGGTCAGCGTGCTGTCGACCTGGTTCTTGATGTAGATGATCGCGTCGAGGATCATCGGCCCGAACTTGTCGAGGTCGACGACATAGCTGTCGACGCGCGGGTTCTGGCCGTCGTCCGGGTTCCAGCGGTAGATCTTGAAGGTCTTGGCCCGCTTGGCGCCGCTCGCGACGTTGACGGTCTTGCCGACGCCGACCTTGGAGTTGGCTGGCAGGTTGAATTCAACCATGGCTGATTTCCTTTATCCGGCGGGCCTTAGTACACACGGGCCTTGGGCGGGAAGACCTCGACCTCGTCGGTCAGGGTGTACATGTGGACCGGGCGGTAATCGATCTTCGTCTCGCCATTGTCCGCGACCCAGATGACGGTGTGCTTCATCCAGCCTTCGTCGTCGCGGTTCGGATAGTCCTCACGCGCATGCGCGCCGCGGCTTTCCGGACGGTTCTGCGCGGAATGCAGGGTGGCGACCGCCTGGCCCAGCAGGTTGTCCAGTTCCAGCGCCTCGACGAGGTCGGAATTCCAGACCAGCGAGCGGTCGGAGATCGCCATCTCGCCCTTCTTGGCATAGACCGCGTCGATCTTCTTCACGCCCTCGTCCAGGACCTCGCCGGTGCGGAAGACGGCGCAGTTGTTCTGCATCGTCCGCTGCATCTCCAGCCGCAGGTCGGCCGACTTGACCGAGCCCTTGGCGTTGCGGATGCGGTCGAACCGCTCCAGCGCCTTGTCGCAGCTGCCCGGCTTGACCGAGGGGGCCTTGCCCGGCTGGACGATCTCGGCGGCGCGGATGGCGGCCGCGCGGCCGAACACCACGAGGTCGAGCAGCGAGTTGGAGCCCAGGCGGTTGGCACCGTGCACCGACACGCAGGCCGCCTCGCCGATCGCCATCAGGCCCGGCACCACCTGGTCCGGATTCGAGGCCGTCGGCGACAGAACCTCGCAATGGACGTTGGTCGGGATGCCGCCCATGTTGTAGTGGACGGTCGGCAGGACCGGGATCGGCTCCTTGGTCACGTCCACGCCGGCGAAGATCTTGGCCGTCTCGGCGATGCCGGGCAGGCGCTGGTGGATGATCTCCGGCGGCAGATGCTCCAGGTGCAGGTGGATGTGGTCCTTGTGCTCACCGACGCCGCGGCCTTCGCGGATCTCGATGGTCATCGAGCGGGACACGACGTCGCGCGACGCCAGATCCTTGGCCGACGGGGCATAGCGCTCCATGAAGCGCTCGCCGTTGGAATTGGTCAGGTAGCCGCCCTCGCCGCGCACGCCTTCGGTGATGAGGCAGCCGGAGCCGTAGATGCCGGTCGGGTGGAACTGCACGAACTCCATGTCCTGCAGCGGCAGGCCGGCGCGCAGGATCATGCCGCCGCCGTCACCGGTGCAGGTGTGGGCCGAGGTCGCCGAGAAATAGGCGCGGCCGTAGCCACCGGTCGCCAGCACCACCATCTGGCCGCGGAAGCGGTGCAGCGTGCCGTCGTCCAGGTTCCAGGCCAGCACGCCCTTGCAGACGCCGTCCTCCATGATGAGGTCGAGCGCGAAGTACTCGACGAAGAACTCCGCCTCGTGCTTCAGCGACTGCTGATAGAGGGTGTGCAGGATGGCGTGGCCGGTGCGGTCGGCGGCGGCGCAGGTGCGGTAGGCCTGGGTCTTGCCGTACTGCGCGGTCATGCCGCCGAAGGCGCGCTGGTAGATCTTGCCTTCCGGCGTGCGCGAGAACGGGACGCCGTAATGCTCCAGTTCGATGATCGCCGGGATGGCCTCGCGGCACATGTACTCGATGGCGTCCTGGTCGCCCAGCCAGTCCGACCCCTTGACGGTGTCGTACATGTGGTAGCGCCAGTCGTCCTCGCCCATGTTGCCGAGCGCGGCCGAGATGCCGCCCTGCGCCGCCACGGTGTGCGAGCGGGTGGGGAACACCTTGGTGATGCAGGCGGTCTTCAGGCCCTTTTCGGCCATGCCGAAGGTGGCGCGCAGACCGGCGCCGCCGGCGCCGACGACGACGACGTCATAGGTGTGGTCGATGATGTTGTAGGCGGTCGCCATGGTCGTCAGGCTCCGATGAAGATCTTCACGACGGCCAGCACGCAGGCCGCCGCCAGGGCGAAGGACAGGAACTTGACGCCGATGATCAGCGCCATCTTCTGCCATTCGGCATGCACGTAGTCCTCGATGACCACCTGAAGCCCGGACTGGGCATGGTGGAAGGTGACCACGGCGGTGAGGACCATCATGACGGCCGAGAAGGGCGACCTCATCCAGGCGATGAATTCGGCATGCCCGGCACCCAGATGGCCGATGACGCCGAAGACGAACCAGACGGTCAGGGGGACCAGGGCGATCGACGTCAGGCGCTGCGACCACCAGTGTTCGGTGCCATGCTTGGCGGAACCCAGACCGCGCGCGACCTGCAGCGGCGAACGGAGGGTCTTGCTATTGGACGCCATGTCTTATCTCCTCACCACACGGCCAAGCCGACGATCCAGGTCAGCACGGTCAGCACCGCCGTCGCGCCGAGGACGACCTTGTTGTTGCGTTCGGCATCGGGCAGTTCGATCGCCTTGCCGGCGTCCCAGACCAGATGGCGGATGCCGTTGCACAGGTGGTAGTACAGCGCCGCCGACCAGCCGAACATCAGCAGCAGGCCGAAGAAGGAGCCGATGAAGCCCTGTGCGCGCGCGAACGCCTCCGGACCGGCGGCGGCGGCGACCAGCCACCAGACCAGCAGGAGCGTGCCCACAGCCAGCCCGACGCCCGTGATGCGGTGCGTGATGGACATGACTGCGGTCAACGGGAGTTTATAGACTTGAAGGTGCGGGGAGAGCGGCCGACCGCTGCCGTTTGCCATTGCGTCGTCCTCTGTTCGCGGCCGGACGCGGCGCAACATGACGATTGCCGCGGCGGCTGGGTGGTGCGTGCCCTTTTGGGACGGCTGTCCCGTCCTATTGGTTGGCGCAATGAATTACGCTCCCGCAGCAGCCGAGTCAACGGCGGGGGGTGGCCGAAAGTGCTGGTGTGACGATTTTGGCGCAGCGCGGGAAGTCGCTGAAAAGAAACGGCCTTCCGGTTCTGTGGTATTACCAGCGGATGCGGCTAGTCGGGGACCGTCGCGCTTGGCCCACCGCTACTTGTCGAAACGGCGCACGTTCTCCACCATCATCGAGTACATCTGCGTAATCAGTTCCGTCGGACGAAGACGGCCGAACGGAATGTTGTCCTTGGCCCATTCGACCAGCCCGGGCGGCGGCTTCAGCGGCGCCACCTCGTACCCCGCCTTCTTCAGCGCGGCGGTCACAGCCTTCGCCTGTTTGGCATAATCCTCGTTGAAGAAGGACTTGTCGGCGTCCTTGATCGCCTTGGCGATAATGTCCTCGATGGGGGCGGGCATGCCGATGCTGGAACCGGGTCTGGTTGGCGGAAGCGCTGACACCCTGTCATAGGCGGCGGGCATGGTGCAATCCGGTCGTGGCGCCGGTCAGGCTGGTTTCTCCCCCGCCTGAAGCCTGCCGAGGATCTCCTGATGATCGCGCAGGGCGTGGCGGAAGGGATGGCGCATATGGTCCGACATCCGCTCCATCGCTCTGGCATGAAAGCGATCCGGATCCCCAAGCAGATCGGCCAGCGCGCGGACCTCGGCCATGCCATAGGCACAGCGCCGCGGCTTGGCGCGCAGCAGGAAATGCATCGATCCGGCGGTTATCAGGCCGCGCCCATGACGGCGGGCGATCAGTTCCAGCGCCTTGCGGCTGTAGAAGAACACATGCTGGCCGTTGTCCTCGCCGAAATAATACCAGCCCCGGTCCTGCCCGGCGTAGAGTTCGGTCGTGACGATCAGGATGTCCGGATCGAAGGCGAACAATGCCTCGGTATCGCGCGCCGGATCGGGAAGATGTTCCAGCACCTCGAAGGCGGTGACGACGTCCGCCCGCTCCAGCCCGGCCAGTTCGGCGGAATGGAAAGGTACGTAGAAATTCGGCGTGTAGGGCTCATGCAGAAAGACGTTCCAGCCGCGGTCCCGCATCATCCTGGCGTAGAGTCCGTTGCCGCCGGCCCAGTCGAGGCAGAGAGCGTCAGCGCCGATACCGAGCATCGACAGGATCAGGTCCACCCGCATCGACAGATCCAGGCTGCGGGTGACGATCCCTACATCGGTCAGCGGACGGGGGTCGGCATACGCCTCGGCCAGCCAGTAGGGCCGTTCCGTCTGCATCGATCCGCAGCCGGTGCATTGGAAGAAGCCCGCCCGATGACGTCCCATCAGACGCAATTCGAACGTCGGGGTGCTGTCGGCCCCGCACAGCCGGCAAGGCACCGGTGCCCGGATATCTTGTCCGATCCCCCCTGCCTCGCCGTCCCTAACCATGGTCAAGCGCCCTTTCCCGGCGTCCCGCAAGCCGCCGTCAGGACGCCAGCGCCGCGTCCTTCTCTGCGATCACGTTGGCGATGGCGGCGCGCTCGGCGGCGGTCAGGCGCAGGCTGGCGCTCTTCAGCTGGCCGCAGGCGGCCATGATGTCCTCGCCGCGCGGGGTGCGGACCGGGCTGGCATAGCCGGCGTTGTTGACGATGTCGCCGAAGACCTGGATCGCCCGAGCGGTCGACCGTTCATAGGGAGCGCCCGGCCATTCGTTGAAGGGGATCAGGTTGATCTTGGCCGGGATGCCTTCCAGCAGCTTCACCAGCGCCCGCGCATCGGCCGGCGTGTCGTTCACGCCCTTCAGCATCACATATTCGAAGGTGATGCGCCGCGCGTTGGACAGGCCCGGATAAGTGCGGCAGGCCTCCACCAGGTCGCGCAGCGGGTATTTGCGGTTGATGGGCATGATGATGTCGCGCAGCTCGTCGGTCACCGCGTGCAGGCTGACCGCGAGGTTCACGTTCAGCTCCTCGCCGCAGCGCTCCATCATCGGCACGACGCCGGAGGTCGACAGGGTGATGCGCCGCTTGGAGATCGAGATGCCGTCGCCGTCCATCACGATCTTCAGCGCCTTGGCGACGTTGTCGTAATTGAACAGCGGTTCGCCCATGCCCATCATGACGATGTTGGACAGCATGCGCCCGTCGGGCGGCGCCGGCCATTCGCCCAGCATGTCGCGCGCCAGCATCACCTGCGCCACGATCTCCGACGCATCCAGGTTGCGCACCAGGCGCTGCGTGCCGGTGTGGCAGAAACGGCAGGTCAGCGTGCAGCCGACCTGCGAGGAGACACAGAGCGTGCCGCGATCCTCCTCGGGGATGTGGACGCTCTCCACCTCCTGGCCGTCGGGCATGCGCAGCAGCCACTTGCGGGTGCCGTCCGCCGACTTCAGGTCCGTCACCACCGTCGGCCGCGCCACGATGTAGGCGTCGGCCAGCTTTTCCCGCACCGGCTTGGCCAGCGTGGTCATCTCGGAGAAATCGGTGGAACCGCGGTGATAGATCCAGTGCCAGAGCTGGCGCGCCCGGAACTTTTCCAGGCCGACGGACAGCATCTCGGCTTCCAGCTCTTCGCGGGACAGGCCGACAAGGTTCTTGCGTCCGTCGGCATCGGTCGCCGGCAGAACGAAGGCGGAGGCATGATTGGAGGCGCTCATGGCCCCATTACATAGGGCCATGAGCGTTCGGAGTCAAAAGACCAAGTGAAAAAAGACCAAGTGAAGCGCTGTGACGATCAGCGCTTCACGCCGCAGGCCTCGTTGATGGCCTCATAGGCTTGGCCGACGCCGGCCAGGCTGTAGGTGTCGGTCGTCTTGGTGCCGCGACCGGACACGCCCTTCACCACCATCTGCTTGCCGTTGCGCAGCGCCGTCGTCACGGCGCGGTCGCCGTCGGCATCGCGGGCCCAGGCGGTCTCGCCATCGGTGAACAGCTTGAAGTCCTTGCCGTCGATGCTGACCTCGGCGTCGCTGCCCTTCTTGAACGGATAGCCGACGATGACGCTGACGACGTCCAGCGCCTTCTCCGCCGGACGGTGGGTGACCAGCGTGTAGATGTCGCCGCGCTTCGCCTTCGGCTCCGTCTTCTTGGGCTGGCTGGAGATGTAGCACACCTTCTGCCCCTTCTCCTCGAACAGGAAGGCGTTCCAGTCCTTGAAGGTGCCGAGATGGCGCGGGTCGGCGGCGGCGGCCGGAGCCGCGGTCAATCCTGCGGCGGTCAGGCCCGCGGCGACAAGGCCGGCGGCGAGGAAGGTGGAGAGGACAGAACCGGCAAAGGCGGCCCCGGCAATTCGGCGGACGGCGTTGGGAAGCAACATCGGTCTTGCGTCTGCTCGTTGTTGGTCCGTGGGGTGCGGGCGGACACTACCCCAAACGGACGGACCATTCCAAGACCGCCGGTCCGGCGCCGGTGCGTTTCTCACAGCTCCGGAGGCCGTTTTCGCCTGTGTGCCGGTCGCGGAGACGACGGCATGTCGGGTGGCTCCATCCGCCGCCGAGCGGAAGCGATGCAGCTCCGGAGCCCGGGTAAGGCGGCGTCGCTTTTGGCAAAATCTTCACGTCCATCGGCATTCGTGCCACTCACCGCCCGAGACGATCCCGGCTATCCTCCATGGCGCATCCCCGACCGGAGACCACGCCATGCTGGACCTGCGCCCGAACTGCGAATGCTGCGACCGCGACCTGCCGCCCGAGGCGCCGGACGCCTATATCTGTTCCTTCGAATGCACCTTCTGCGCGGACTGCCGGACCCGATTGCCGGAACGGCGCTGCCCGAACTGCGGGGGCGAATTGGTGCGGCGGCCGATCCGTCCGGCATCGAAGCTTGCGGCCAACCCGCCGTCGGCCATGCGTGTCGTGAAGCCGGACGGCTGCGCTTCGCTGTTCTAAGTCCCGGAATTGCCCCCTGCTGTCGCTGGCGTTCGCCGCGCAAATCGGCCAGACTGGCGCCATCGCTCCCGGGAGACTTGGCCTCGGACGGAGCGCAGGGACCGTCTCAGCATGCTCACGCTCTACAGCTTCCCCACGCCCAACGGACGCAAGGCCTCCATCCTGCTGGAGGAGTTGGGACTGCCTTACGCCGTCCACCGCGTCGACCTGGCCGCCGGCGAGAACAAGCGGCCGGATTTCCTGGCGGTCAGCCCGATCACCAAGATTCCGGCGCTGGTGGAGGAACTGCCTGGGGGCCGGGTGCGGCGCCTGTTCGGCTCCGGTGCCATCCTGCTGCATTTCGCCGAGCGCACCGGCCGCCTGCTGCCCGAGGACGAGGACGAGCGGACCGAAGCGATGAGCTGGTTCATGCTGGGCGTCAGCGATCTCGGCCCCACCGCCATCGACATGCAGCGCTTCGCCGCCCGGTCCCCCGACCGCATTCCCTACGCCATCGACCTCTACAAGGGCGAACTGATGCGCTGTTACGCCGCGCTGGAAGAGCGCCTGGGCATGGCTGAGCATCTGGCCGGCGCCACCTACTCCATCGCCGACATCGCCTGCTTCCCCTTCATCGCCGCCGCGGCGGTGGCGGGCGGCGGGCTGCTGGACCGGTTTCCCAACCTGAAGCGCTGGCACGACGCCGTCGCCGCGAGACCGGCGGTCCAACGCGGAATGGCGATTCCCGACATGGCCGCTTCCGGCTGAACGCCCTGCGCCCCTTCCCCACTCCCTCGGCCCCCCCGAACGCCATCCGGCCGTTCCAACCAGACGTCAGAGACATGCCGATCAACAACCGCATCGCCGCCTTCCAGGACGACATGACCGCGTGGCGGCGCGACATCCATGCCCATCCGGAGCTGGGGTTCGAGGAGGAGCGCACCTCCGGCATCGTCGCCGCGAAGCTGGAGGAGTTCGGCATCGCGGTGCACCGCGGCCTGGGCGGGACCGGCGTGGTCGGCACGTTGACGGGGCTCGGCACCGGCAGCGGCCGCGCCATCGGCCTGCGCGCCGACATGGATGCGCTGCCGATGCCGGAAGCCAACGACTTCGACCATGCCTCGCGCCATGCCGGCAAGATGCACGCCTGCGGCCATGACGGGCACACCACCATGCTGCTGGGGGCCGCCCGCTATCTGGCGGAGACCCGCAACTTCGACGGCATGGTCCATTTCATCTTCCAGCCGGCCGAGGAAGGGCTGGGCGGCGCCAAGCGGATGATCGACGACGGGCTGTTCCGGCAGTTCGACTGCGAGCAGGTCTATGGCCTGCACAATTGGCCGGAGCTGCCGGCCGGCCGGATCGCCGTGCATCCCGGTCCGGTGATGGCCGCGGCCAACCAGTTCGAAATCCATGTGAGCGGCCATGGCGCCCACGCCGCCATGCCCCACCGCGGCATCGACCCGGTCCTGGTGTCGGCCCACATCATCACCGCGGCGCAGAGCCTGGTCAGCCGCGGCACCAACCCGGCCGAGAGCGCCGTGGTGTCGATCACGGTGGTGGAGGCCGGGACCGCGGCCAACGTCATTCCCGACAGCGCGCGGATGCTCGGCACCATGCGCACCTTCTCCGAAGAGAACCACCGCCGCATCCAGGAGCAGTTCGGCCGCCTCGTCTCCAGCATCGCCGAGGGCCTGGGCGCCAAGGCCGAGCTGCGCTTCCGCCCCGGCTACCCGGCCACGATCAACAGCGAGTCCGAAGCGCGCATCGCCGCCGCCGCCGCCGCCAAGGTGGTCGGCGAGGAGAACGTGGTCTGGGCTCCCGATCCGACCATGGCGGCGGAGGATTTCGGCTACATGCTGAAGGAACGGCCGGGTGCCTATATCTGGCTCGGTCATGGCGGCCACCGCGGTCCGTCCTGCCGACTGCACAACCCGCACTATGATTTCAACGACGCGATCCTCACCACCGGTGCCAGCTATTGGGCATCGCTGGTCGAGACGATCCTGCCGCGGAGCGCCTGACCGTCCCATGAAGATGCCGTTCCGTCCCCGCCCGCTCCCGGCCTTGCTGCTGCTCCCTGGTCTGTTGCTGGCTGGCTGCCAGGGGGGCAACGATCGCGCCGAAGGCAATCTGTTGCCGGCCCAGGCGGAGGCCGGCACCGTCTGGCAGGGCGACCACAGCAGCGCCGCCGAACGTGCCTATGTCGTCGCCCGCGATACCGGCGAATGGACGGCTCTGTGGGCCAGGGTCGGCGAACCTGCTCCGGCTTCGCTGCCCGGTGGGCGGATGGCGGTGGCGGTGTTCCTGGGTCCGCGCGACACGGCGGGCTACGGCGTCGCCATCGACAGCGTGCAGCAGACGGGCACCGACCTGGTCGTCGGCTATCACGAGAGGGTGCCCGGCCCGGCCCAGGCGGTGGCGCAGATGCGCACCAGCCCTTACGCCATCCGCCTGCTGCCCGGAGCCGCGGGAACGCCGAAATTCGTTCGGGGGAAGTGAGTTCGGGGGCGTTTCCGGGGCGGCAAGCTTAGGCAGAGGCCACGCGGCGGGAGCTTAAACCGGACCTCTCACCGCGGCATCTGCCACGGCAGCTCTCCGCCGACCAGCTTGCCCGCCTCCTTCGGCGGCAGCGGGCGGGCGAAGTGGTAGCCCTGGCCATAGTCGCAGGCCAGGGCGCGCAGCAGGTTGGCGTCGGAACTGGTCTCGATCCCCTCGGCGATCACGTCGAAGCCGAGCAGGCGCGCCAGATCCATGATGATGCGGACGATGGCGCGGTTTTCCTCCGACTGGTGCATGGCGGAGACGAAGGAGCGGTCGACCTTCAGGCTGTCGATCGGCAGCTTGTGCAGGTAGGACAGCGACGAGTAGCCGGTGCCGAAATCGTCGATCGATAGCTTGATGCCCAGGGCCCGCAGGTCGCGCAGCAGGCGGATCGACTGTTCCGCCTTGTCCATGACGGCGCTTTCCGTCAGCTCCAGCTTGATCCAGGACGGTTCCACCCCGGTTTCGCGCAGGACCTCGCGCACCACCTGGACGAAGTTGGGATCGGACAGCTGGTGGGTGGACAGGTTGACGCTCATGAACAGCGGGGCGGAGCCCGGTTCGCGCCGGTCCTGCCATTCGGCGATCTGCAGGCAGGCCTGCCGCAGCACCCAGGTGCCGAGCGACACCACCAAGCCGGTGCTCTCGGCGATGGGGATGAAGATGCCGGGCGGAATGTTGCCGCGTTCGGGGTGGGTCCAGCGCATCAGCGCCTCGAACCCCGCCAGCCCGCCGGTCACCATCTCGACGATCGGCTGGTAGGCCACCCACAGGTCGATGCCGCTGGCCAGCGCACTGCGCAGGTCGTGCTCCAGCCGCACCTGCTCGACCACATGGGAATGCATCGCCGGATCGAACCAAGCCTGCCGCCCGCCGCCCTGCTCGCGGGCGCGGGCGGTGGCGATCTCGGCATCCCGCAGCACGTCGTCCGGGCGCTCGTGGCTCGGCATCGCGACGGCGACGCCGACGCTGGCGGACAGGAACACCGTGCCGCCGGAACTGGAGCGGGCGGAGCGCACCACCGCCGCAAGATCGTCGATGGCGCCTTCCAGTGCCGGCCGGTCGCAGGCGCCGCCGGCCAGCATGGCGAAGGCATGGTCGCTGACGCGCGCGATCAGGTCGAAGGCGGCGGCCTGCGCCGCCATCCGCTGCGCCAAGCCGTCCAGCAGCTCGTTGGCGAAGCCCTGCCCCATGCTGCTGCGGATTTCGGCGAAACGGTCGATGTCCAGGATGACGAGCGTGAAGGGCTCGCCCATGTTGCGGTAGTCCGCCATGTGCTTCAGCAGCATCAGACGGTTGGCGAGGCCGGTCACCGGGTCGTAGTAGGCGAGGCGGAACAGGTCGTCCTGGACCTGCCGACGTTCGGTCATGTCCTGCAGGATGACGAAATAACCGGTGACGGCACCGTCTTCCGCCCGGTGCGGCGCATGCAGCCGCGTTACGTAACGCTGCTGGCCGTCGGCCTGGGTGATCCAGCCTTCCGTCTGCACCGTCTCGCCCGCCAGCGCGCGTTCGGCAGCCGTCAGGGTGTTGCGCAGAAGATCCGGGCCCAGAAGGTCGCCGACGGTGCTGCCGACCGCCTTGTCCAGCGTCGTCGCCATCATCTCCAGATAGGAGCGGTTGGCGTAGATGTGCCGGCGCTGCGGGTCCATCAACGCCACCTTCACCGTCATGGTGTCGAGAATCTGACGCAGGGCGTCAAGCCCAGGCGCGCCGGAAGCGGCACCCGATAAAGCGTCGGCCAGCGCGGAGATTCGGGGATCAGGACTCATGGCGAGGTAAGAGCGAGGTACCCAACAGGAAATCGATACCCAACACTTACGCGAAGTGTCACCCGCCCGTCAAAACCAAAGCTGCCCAAGTGCAGCAGAGCTTGGACATTTCTACAGGCGATGCAACGGAGACACATGGGTATAGGCATGGGCATATCATAGTATTCATTCAAGTGCGGGTTGCGTTACGGTAACACACACAATCCCGATTTTTTCGTTCCGTATTCGGGGAACATAAGACTTCTCTTCTTTCCCTGGGGCGTAGATTGCCGCCTTTGATTGCGCTTTTGGACGGAAATCCGACTTGTGGTAGATTTTGTGCAGTGCAGGAACGCGGAGGCGGCATGGCTGTGCCTTGCAATGGAAAGGCTTCGGCGGGCGTAAGCGGATTTATACTGCCAATCCAAGTGGGGCCAAAGCTGCCGAGCGGTCGTTCGGGCGGATGCCGCTCTGGCCGTCTCCCGCCGGGAAGGCAACGATCACAATCCGGGCGCTCACAATTTGGGAAGGAATTACGCCATGGCTCTCAAGGACTTCTTGGTCGTTGTCGACGATACGCCCGCGTCCGTGGCGCGTCTCGACCTTGCGGCACGGCTCGCAGCCCGATGCGATGCGCACCTGACCGTACTCTATGCCTTCACCGACATGGTGTTGCCCGGCTACATCGAAGCTGAAATCCCGCAGGACTTGCGCGAAAGCCGTCGGCAGTCCCGAAAGGACCAGACGGACCGTCTGGCAATGGCTTTCGACGACGCCATGCGCCGCCATGGCCTGACCGACCGGTCCGAATGGCTGGTGCAGGAAGGCGATCCGACCATCACCGCCGCCGTGCGCGGCCGCTATGCCGACCTGATCGTGGTGGGCCAGCCCGATCCGGACCGCGACCGCGAGCAACTCGTGGCCCAGCCGGGCGACCTTCTGTTCGAATGCGGCCGGCCGCTTCTAGTTGTCCCCTATGCCGGCCGCTTCCCCACCATCGGCGAGCGGGTTCTGGTCGGCTGGAACGGCAGCCGCGAGGCGGCGCGCGCCGTCGGCGACGCCCTGCCGTTGCTGACCACCGCCAAGCGCGTCGTCGTGATGGCCGCCAACCCGAAACCCGGCCCGAACGGCCTGGGCGACGAACCTTGCGCCGACATCGCCCGCCACCTGTCCCGGCACGGCTGCCGCGTCGAAGCCACCCATGTCGCCACCGATGTCGTGGAACCCGGCGATACCCTGCTGAACATGGCCGCCGACGAGAGCTGCGACCTTGTGGTGATGGGGGCTTACGGCCGCTCGCGCTTCCGCGAGCTGGTTCTTGGCGGCATGACACGCTTCATGCTGCGGCACATGACGGTTCCGGTGCTGATGAGCCATTGACGAGGTCGGAAGGATGGCCGGGTGGGGAGCGCGTCTCGCCCCACCCGTGGGGTTAAGCGACCGCCCAGCCCTCTTCCTCCGATGTCCTCGCCTGCTTTCCCCCGAGTCCCTCCGCAACCACCGCGAGTCGTCCTCGGCCATCCGTGGGGAAAAGCGACCGCAGGCGGTTTTCCACCCCGTTCCCCGTGGGGCAAAGCGGCGGATTCGTGGGGACAAGCGGCACGACTCGGGCTTTCCCCATGGGGACAAGCGGCGACTCAACTAATAAGCCTAACAACTAACCGTCGATTAGCACGGTCGCCTAACCCCACATTGACTCCGCCGCCCACCGCTCACCAGGATGCCACAACATCCGGGTGAGGCTGCCATGGGCGACATACACAGGCTGGTGATCGAACATGGGCGGGACAAGGCGCGCGCCCTGGTCCGGCCCGAGGAGCGGACGCTGGTCGACATCGCCGCCGATATCCTGGCGGACGAGAACCAGCATCTCGGCATCACCTACAGTGGATTCTGCCTGACCAGCCTGCCGCACAAGAAGCTGGCCGACGACGTCCCTTGGGAAAAGCGCGGCCATCAGGTGACGCTGCTGGTCGAACCGGGCCGGCTGAAGGTGAACGGCAAGATGAAGCTGTTCGGCGTCCCCTACGGCGCGCGGGCGCGGATGATCCTGATCTATCTGCAGACCCAGGCCGTGCGCACCGGCCGCCGCGAGGTCGAACTCGGCCGCTCGATGCGCGACTGGCTGACCCGCATGGGCATCAGCGTCGGCGGCGAGACCTTCCGCGGCTTCCGCGAACAGTCTCTGCGCATTTCCGCCTGCTCGCTGAAATTCTTCTGGGACGGCGAGGATGCCGATGTCTTCGAGAAGGGCGGCATCGTCAAGCGCGGCCTGATCTTCCACGACGACCTCGGCGACGACCGCCAGGGCACGCTGTGGAACGACGTGGTCCAGCTGGACGAAACCTTCTTCCAGGCGCTGCGCGACCACCCGGTCCCGCTGCTGGAAGAGGCGGTGCGGCAGCTGAAGGACCGCTCGCTCAGCCTCGACCTCTATGTCTGGCTGGCCTACCGGCTGCATTCGCTGAGCCGGCCGCAGCCGATCTCCTGGCCGTCGCTCTATGCCCAGTTCGGCGCCGGCTACGACCAGATGAAGCATTTCAAGCCGCGCTTCGTCCAGGCTCTGCAATATGCCCTGGCCGCCTATCCGGATGCCAAGGTCGAGCCGGCCGACGACGGCGTCGTCCTCTACCCCAGCCGCCCGCCCATCGCCCGCCTGCTGGCGTGAGGGCGTGGGGTTAAGCGACCGCGGCCGGAGAACGCGCACGGCACGCCCTGCGACGGACATCCCCCGGTCGCTTCCCCCCACATCCCCGGAGGGCCGCTCCTTCCATTGACCCACGTCATTGGACCGTCCGTCCCCTCCCCCTAAGATCGCCGACAGGTCCCGAAACGGAGAGGCTATCCCTTGGACGCGCTGTCGCTGCTGGATGCCGGACTGAACCAGTGCGCCGTGGTCGTCGACCGCGACGGCGGGCTGTTGCTGGCCCTGCTGACCGCCGGGCTGGTGGGAGGCACCACCCATTGCGCCGGCATGTGCGGCCCCTTCGTGCTGGCCCAGGTGTCGGCGCGGCTGGAGCGGGTGCCGCTGTCGGCGATGTCGGAGTTCCGGCGCCTGACCGGAGCGGCGGTGCTGCCCTATCATGCCGGGCGGGCGACGACCTACGCGCTGGTCGGCGCGCTGTCGGCCTCGGTCGCCGGGCATGTCGGGGCGCTGCCGGGGCTGCGCTGGCTGTCGGTGGCGCTGCTGGCGCTGGCGGCGCTGTTCTTCCTCGGCTATTCCGCGCGCGGCGTCCTGTCCTGGTTGCCGAAAATGCCGTCGCCGGGCGGCAATCCGCTGCAGCGCCGGTGGGCGGAGCGGGTGTCCGGCCTCGCCCGGCCGCTGTTCGGCAACCCGACCGGCTGGCGCGGTTATGGGCTGGGGGTGGCGCTGGGCTTCATTCCCTGCGGGATGCTCTATGGCGCCGTCGCGGTGGCGGCGGCGAGCGGCAGCGCGCTGACCGGCGCGCTCGGCATGGCCGCCTTCGCGCTCGGCACGGTGCCGAGCCTGCTGGCGGTCGGGCTGGCCGGCCATATCGCCGGCCGCACCTGGCGGACCGCCGTCGCCCGCATCGCCCCGGCGGTCATGCTGGTGAACGCCGGGGTGCTGGGCTGGATGGCGTGGAAGCTGGTTGCGTAAACCAGCCGGTCACCATCTTCTCACTGCAGGCCGCCACCCTTCAGCGCATCGCCCAGCGGGATCTGCCCGCTGCCGCGCTTCGACGGCTGCTGCTGGCTTTCATGCGGCGACCAGCCGGCGAGATAGAGCACCTCGAAGGTCACCGGGATGCGCCCGTCCGGCTCGGCATAGAGCTCGGCATAGCGCCGGGCGGCATCGAACAGCAGGGCGCGGGAGGCCGGAACCTTGCGCCGCGCCAGCACGGCGTTGGTCTCGCCCATGCCGCGCAGCTCGCGCATCAGGGCGAAGGCGTCGGAATAGGTGACGGTGATGACGTCGCTGTCGACCACCGGCAGGGCGAAGCCGGCACGTTGCAGCAACCCGCCGGCATCCTTGATCTCGGCAAAGGGCGACACGCGGGGAGAGACGCCGCCCGAAACCTCCATCTCCGCCTCGTAGAGGCAACGGCGCAGCTCGGCCAGGGTCTGGCCGCCCAGCATGGAGGCGCAGAAGAAACCGTCCGGCTTCAGCGCCTGCCGGATCTGGACCAGGGCGCCCGGCAGGTCGTTGACCCAGTGCAGGCTGAGATTGCTGACCGCCAGATCGAAGCTGCCGGGGGCGAAGGGCAGGAACTCCTCGTCGGCGGCGATCGCGGCGGCGACCGCCCGGTTGCCCGTGCCGCCGGCGGCACGGGCGAAGTCCGGCGACAGGTCGCAGGCGACCAGCCGCTCGATCCCCTTGCGACCCTTCAGGATGCGGCCCATCGCCCCGTCGTGGCAGCCGACGTCCAGCGCCAGCGGGAAGGGACGGATCACGTCCTCCAGCCGGTCGGCCAAGCGGTCGGCGATCTCCTCGAACAGGAAGGAATGGTCGGTGAATTCGGCGACGGCGCGGTCGCGGCGGCGGCGGACCAGCGCGCGGTCGAAGACGGTCATGCTGTCGGGGCTTGTCATGGCCGCACTATACCCCAGCCCGGCGACGCGACAACCGTGCTACACTCGCAGGCCAGCCACCTTCTCCACGCCACCAACCCCGATCGGCGAAGACCGGTCGGGACCGCAACCGGACGGGCATCGGAATGGGCATCGATGAGGCCATCGCCGTCAGCCATGAAGCGCTGATGGTCATCCTGAAGATCTCGCTGCCGCCGCTTGGCATCACCGCCCTGCTGTCGGCGGCGCTGATGCTGTTCCAGAGCGCCACCAACATCAACGAATCGTCGCTGCAGCAGGACACCAAGTTCTTCGCCACCCTGCTGATCCTGTTCGTCACCGGCCCGGCGATCTATCTGGCTCTGCGCGATTACACCGGCGTGATCTTCGAACGCATCGCCATGCTGCAGTGACCGGATCGGCGGCGATGCAGGCACCGGCACCCTTGGTCACCTCGCTCGCCGGATTGGGCCGCGCCGCCGCCGGTGCGGCGACCCTGCTGCTGGACGCGCTGCTGCCGCCGCGCTGCCTCTGCTGCGGCGAGGCGGTGGACCGCCAGGGCGGGCTGTGCGCGGCCTGCTGGACCAAGCTGACCTTCATCGCTCCGCCGCTCTGCGCCTGCTGCGGCGTTCCCTTCGAATATGAGGCGCAGCAGGGAGCCCTGTGCGGTGCCTGCATCGCCGCCCCGCCCCGCTTCGCCCGCGCCCGCGCCGTGCTGGTCTATGACGACGGCAGCCGGCCGCTGGTGCTGGGCTTCAAGCACGGCGACCGCATCCATGCCGCCAAATCCTACGGCATCTGGCTGGCCCGCGCCGGGAAGGAGCTGCTGGAGGATGCCGACCGGCTGCTGCCGGTGCCGCTGCACCGCGCCCGCCTGTTCCGCCGCCGCTACAACCAGGCGGCCCTGCTGGCCCAGGCGCTGTCGCGGCACAGCGGCATCCCCACCACGCCCGACCTGCTGCAACGCTGGCGGTCCACCCCGACCCAGGGCGGGCTGGACCGCCAGGGGCGCCAGCGCAACGTCAAGGGCGCCTTCCGCCTGCGGCCGGGACAGGCGGCGGCGGACCAGGTGACGGGGCGGCGGCTGGTGCTCGTCGACGACGTGATGACCACCGGGGCGACGCTGGCCGAATGCGCGCGGGTCCTGCTGCGAGCCGGGGCGGCCCGGGTCGACGTGCTGACGCTGGCGCGGGTGGTGCAGCGCTGACGCTTGGGAAGGGCCGCATCCGGCGACGCTGACCGGCGTTTCGCACGGGCTGCAACGTCTGGCGCCTCCCGTGGGTTGATCCTATAGTTTGTCCAAGTCAAAGAGGAGCCCAGTGGCATGGCCGACGTCGTGATCTACACCACGCCCTTCTGTCCCTACTGCATACGGGCGAAGAGCCTGCTCGACCGCAAGGGCGTGACCTACGAGGAAATCGACCTTTACGCCCAGCCGGGCCGCCGCAGCGAGATGATCGAGCGGTCGGAAGGCCGGACCACCGTCCCGCAGATCTTCATCGACGGGAAGCCGTATGGCGGCAGCGACGACATCCATGCGCTCGACCGCGACGGCAGGCTCGATCCGCTGCTCGGCATCGCCGCATGAGCGACGATGCGGCCGGGGGCGCCATTGGGGGCGGCACTGGGGGCGGCCTGCTGAAGGCCGCCTGCGTCCAGGTGAATGCGGGCACGGAGCTCGAACCGAACCTGCGGGCGGCGGGCGACATCGTCCGCCGCGCCCGCGACGCCGGTGCCGCCTTCATCACCCTGCCGGAGAATGTCGGCTGGATCGTCCAGGGCCGCGCCAAGACCATGGAGCGAGTCCGGAGCGAGGCGGAGCATCCCGCCATTCCGTTCTTCGCCGATCTGGCCCGGGAGACCGGGGCCTGGATCCTGGGCGGCACCCTGCATGTCCTGCTCGACGACGGGCGCGCCGCCAACCGCAGTTACCTGTTCGACGCCGATGGGCGGACCGTCGCCTCCTACGACAAGATCCACATGTTCGACGTCACGCTGAAGGATGGCGAGACCTATCGCGAATCGGCCAGCTTCCGGCCGGGTGAGCGGGCGGTGGTGGCCTCCAGCCCGTGGGGCGGCATCGGCATGACCGTCTGCTACGATCTGCGCTTCGCCGCTCTCTACCGGGCGCTGGCCCAGGCGGGGGCATCGATCCTGACCGTGCCGGCCGCCTTCACCGTGCCGACCGGCCGCGCCCATTGGCACACGCTGCTGCGCGCCCGCGCCATCGAGACCGGCTGCTTCGTGATCGCCCCGGCCCAGACCGGCAGCCACGACCAGGGCCGCCAGACCTACGGCCATTCCTTGCTGGTCGCCCCCTGGGGCGAGGTGCTGGCCGATGCCGGAACCGAGGTCGGATTCATCACCGCCGACCTCGACCTGGACCGCATCGCCGAAGCGCGCGGCATGGTCCCGTCGCTGACCCACGATCGCGCCTTCGACGTGGAGCGTGTCGGGTTCTGAGCCTTCAGCGCCCGTCCTGCGTCAGCCGCAGCCATGCCATGGCGGCGGTCAGCGCGATGCCGAAGGCCCCGTCGGGCCGCACCGGCAGGTCGAGGTCGCGGACCATGCTGTCCAGCCGCAGATCGACCGCCTGCTTGGACAGGCTGCGGATCTTGCGGTCGTAATAGAGGCTGGACACCTCCGTCCGCTCGTCCGACAGCGGCCGCCCGGTCAGGCGTTCCGCCATGGCGACGGAGAAATCCAGGTAATAGCCGACCAGCGGGCGGTCGCCGATGAAGGCATGCAGCCGGTCGCCGGCCTCGGCCAGACCGGTGTCGCTGCCGGGATGGAGCAGCAGGGCGCTGCCGGTCAGGATGCGGGGACCGCGGATGCGGATGGCGGCGAAGGACAGCGGCCTTGCCGCCTCCGGATCGAAGCTGGTCGCTTCGCAATGGATCGCCACGCGGTCTCTTCGATCATGGCCCCGGCGATCTGAAAGACGGTGATCGGGGCCCCGGCTGCCGTCGCTGTGATCGGAGTGCGCCATCGTCGCCGCCTCAATGATTCAGGCGGAAATGGTGGGCGATCAGCTCCTTGAAGCTTTTCACCAGGGCCAGACAATCCTTGAACTGGTCGCGGTCGAGCTTGCTCAGCTGGTCGGGATGGACGAGGTTGTCGATGACCGGTTCCGCCTCCGGCCCCTCTTCCGGCAGATCGACTCGTGCCTTTAGGCGGATGGTCGACAGGATGGTGAAGGCCTCCACCAGATCGGCCGCCATCTTGCGGTCCAGCGCCCCCAGTTCCGCCAGCACCTGGATGCGCTCCACCGTGTTGGTCTCCGCCCGGTGCCGTTCCAGCGCCAGCGCGCGCACGCCATGGACGATGGGGAAGATACCGGCCTTCTTGATGTCCACCGGCTCCGCCCGGCGCCGCTCGAACAATGCGGCGAACAGGCCGCTCGGCGTGTCGAAGGACAGGGCCGGACGGGCGAACTGGGTGAAGAACATCTGGTTGTCCTGGAGGCGGCTCAACAGATAATTCTTCGCGTCGGCCAACAGCGTGGCGTCCCCGGCCACCGGGGCGGCGTCGTAGAAGATCGCGAGGTTCATCTGCGCCGCTTCGTCCGGGCGGTGAACCCAGTTGAACAGGGCATCCTTGTAGCCGGCGAGCGACCGGGTCCAATCCGGGTTCGACACCATGATGTTGCCGGGACAGGGCGGATAGCCGAATTCGACCAGATGGCGGGTGAAGTCAGCCGCGATGCGCGGCAGATCGGGGCAGTCGAAGCCGTCGCGCAGGATCAGGCCGTTGTCCTGGTCGGTCTTCAGCAGCTGTTCGCCGCGCCCTTCGCTGCCCATCACGATCAGACAGCTGTTCGCCAGCAGGTCCGGCGGGGCCAGCAATTCGAACAGCTTGCGGAAGATGCGGCGGTTCAGTTCCGTGACCAGATCGGCGATGAAGGCGACCTTGACCCCGGTAGCGTGCAGGGTGCGGATCAGCTCGACGATGGAGCGGCTGGCCCGGCGCAGGTCGGCAGGATCGGTCGCATGCTCCACCTGCAGCCCGATGACCTGGGAATGGTTGGACAGCACCGCCAGCAGGTCGCTTTGCCCCAACAGCCCGACGATGGCGCCGTTTTCCGTCACCACCAGCCGGCGCACCGCATGCTTGGTCATCAGCACCAGCGCGTTGAACAGCAGGTCGTCGCGGTCGAGCGTCACCAAGCCGTAGCGGGCAAGCGGCCCGACCGGGTCGGCCACCGGCCGGCCGTCCAGCACCACCAGATCGCGCAGGTCGGTGCCGGTCAGGATGCCGCTGCGTCCATCCTCCCCACGGACCAACACGCTGCTGGCGCGGTTCCGCCGCATCGCGTCGGCCGCGTCGCGCAGGCTGGCGGCGGCATCGACGAACAGCGGCGGGTGAAGATGGGCCTGCCGAATGCGCGCCATGGTCAGCGCCGCCATCTCGCGGTTGGAACGCACTGCCGCGAGATCGCGCATGCGCTGGGCGAAATCGCCGAGAATGGCGGAACCGAATTCCGGATTCTCCCCAGCCAGCGCTTCCAGCGCGGCGCGCGGGATCAAATGGCAGACGCAGTCCTCCGCCGCGATGAAGCGGCGGGAACCGGTACCATCCCCACCCGCCGTGCCATACAGCGCCTGCAGACCGAAACGGTCGCTGGGTCCGTGAACCACCGCCACCTCGCCGCCGCGGCGCTCCTGGACGCTGCCGCGCAGAACGACGAACAGCGAGTCGGTCGGCTCCTCCCGGCTGAGGATGACGGCGCCACGCGGATGGAGCGCGATGTCGAGCGCACCGGCCAGCGCGGTCCGCTGCCCCTCCGTCAGCAGGTCGAAGGGCGGACGCCCGAAATCGAAGTCCGGAGAAGCGGGCGGCGTCGCATGCTGCACGGGCGGACTCCGTTGCGGGGCGGCTGGATCGCGGGGTGGCCGGTCATGAAAAAAGCGCCTCCGGATCGGGTCCGGGGGCGCTTTCCAGGATACACCCGCCGGGCGGAATGCCGGAAGCGGGTGCGACATTTGGCGGCGTGTTCGCTTCACCGCACGGGCTTCGCTTTCCCCGAAGGGGGGAAGGGACGCGGTGCGAGACGCGATCCCTTCCCTTGCTTGCTTCGCCCCCCTTAGTGGGCGGACGCCCCCTCGGCACCCAGCCCGGTCTGCGACCGGACATACTGGTCCTCGAAGTCACGGCGCTCCTTCTGGGCCTGCGCGCTGTTGTCGGTGATCGAGAAGAACCAGATGCCGGCGAAGGCGAGGATGATCGAGAACACGCCCGGGTTGGCATAGCCGACGATCGCGGTCGGATGGCCCAGCACCGCCTTCCACACCGTCGGGCCGAGGGCGATCATGACGCAGGCGGAGATCAGGCCGATCGCACCGCCCATCACCGCGCCGCGGGTGGTCATCTTGCCCCAGAACATCGACATCAGCAGGATGGGGAAGTTGGTCGAGGCGGCGATGGCGAAGGCCAGGCCCACCATGAAGGCGACGTTCTGGTTCTCGAAGGCGACGCCCAGCACGATGGAGACGATGCCGATCACCACCGTGGTGATCTTCGACACGCGGATCTCGTCGGCTTCGTTGACGCGGCCGCGGGCGAAGACCGAGGCGTAGAGGTCATGGGAGACGGCCGAGGCGCCGGCCAGCGTCAGGCCGGCGACCACCGCCAGGATGGTGGCGAAGGCGACGGCGGAGATGAAGCCGAAGAACAGATCGCCGCCGACCGCGTGGGCGGTGTGGATGGCCGCCATGTTGGTGCCGCCGATGACCGAGGCGACGGCCGCCTTGATACCCTCCGCCGGGGCGGCGGTCAGGAACGGATAGGCACCGTTGGCATCCTTGCCCAGGATCAGCACGATGGCGCCGAAGCCGATGATGAAGGTCAGGATGTAGAAGTAGCCGATGAGGCCGGTGGCGTAGAAGACCGACTTGCGGGCTTCCTTGGCATCGGAGACGGTGAAGAAGCGCATCAGGATGTGCGGCAGGCCGGCGGTGCCGAACATCAGGGTCAGGCCGAGCGAGATGGTGTCGACCGGATCGGAGACGAAGGCACCCGGGGACATGATGGCGACGCCCTTCGGATGCACGTCGACGGCGGCCTTGAACATCGCCTCCGGGCTGAAGCCGAACTTGGCGAGGATCATGAAGGCCATGAAGGACGCGCCGGACAGCAGCAGCACCGCCTTGATGATCTGCACCCAGGTGGTCGCCAGCATGCCGCCGAAGGTCACGTAGCCGATCATCAGCACGCCGACGATGATGACGGCGAACATGTAATCGAGGCCGAACAGCAGCTGGATCAGCTTGCCGGCACCCACCATCTGGGCGATCAGGTAGAAGGTGACCGTCGCCAGCGAGCCGCAGGCCGACAGCGTGCGGATCGGCGTCTGCTTGAAGCGGTAGGAGGCGACGTCGGCGAAGGTGTATTTGCCGAGGTTGCGCAGCCGCTCCGCGATCAGGAACAGCACGATCGGCCAGCCGACCAGGAAGCCGACCGAATAGATCAGGCCGTCGAAGCCGTTGGCGTACACCAAGCCGGCGATGCCCAGGAAGGAGGCCGCCGACATGTAGTCGCCGGCGATGGCCAGGCCGTTCTGGAAGCCGGTGATGCCGCCGCCGGCGGCGTAGAAGTCCTTCGCCGACTTGGTACGCCGCGCCGCCCAGTAGGTGATGCCCAGCGTGAACAGCACGAAGACCAGGAACATCACGATGGCCGAGACGTTCGTCGCCTGCTTCTGCACCGCGCCGTCGACGGCGCCGGCGGCATAGGCCGAGATGGGAAGCAGTGCGCCGGCCGCGGCGGCCGAGGCGGCGGCCGTGCTGGCGATGCGGGTGGTGACGGCGCGCATCACTTGGTTTCCTCCAGGATCTGGCGGTTCAGCTCGTCGAATTCGCCGTTCGCCCTATACACGTAGATGCCGGTCAGGATGAAGGCGGACAGGATGGTGACGACGCCGATGGGCATGCCCCAGGTGGTGACGCCCGAACCGATGGGCGTGCCCAGGAACTCCTTCCCGAACGCGACCAGCAGAATGAAGCCGAAATAGATGACCAGCATGGCAATCGACAAAGTCCAGGCGAAGGCGGACCGCTTGGTCACCAACTCCTGGAACTTCGGATTGTTCACGATCCGTTGTGCATTTTGATTCATGTGCGTCCCCTCATCGAGTGCCGGCAAGCGTTCGGCGGTCCGTAAGACAAAGTCTTCGGGACAAGTCCATGGAACACGCGGGCATTTGCCGTCCGGGCGGTCGCGTCCGGGTTCTCTCCCCGTAATTCGTACGCCCTTGACCTGCCCAATTGTTTGATACAGATCATTGTTTGGCGCACCCCCTACCTTGGTCGATGGGGCGTTGCGCCAAGCGAGGCGGCGGTGCCGGAAACCCAAGGCCGATCAAGGCTGTAACGGCAGGAACACGAAAGGCGCGCCCTTTCGGGCGCGCCTCGGAAATCGTCGGTTTTTCAAACGGTTCCGCCCGGAACCGGTGGGGATGCCGTCGGGTGGCCGGAGCGGCGGCTTGGTCCTTCCGGCCCCCCCCTCCTCCGGGCACAACTCAGGAGTCGGTGCGCGGGACCCAAGGGATGCGGTGGAATGTCACACCTTCCTCGTGCAGTTCGGCGACCTCCTCGTCCGACGCCTCGCCATAGATGCCGCGCGGGTCGGCCTCGCCGTAGTGGATGCGCCGCGCCTCCTCGGCGAAGTGGTCGCCGACATAGTCGCAGTTCTTCTCGACGCTGCGCCGCACCTCGGTCAGTTGCCGCATCACCTCCGCCACCGCCTCGCGTTGGGCATCGTTCAGGCTGGGCGGCAGGGCGGCGACGACGTCGGCGGCGCTCGGCAAGGGAACGGGGGCGGGAATCGGCGCGGGAAGGGTGGCCGGCACTGCGTTGGGCGTAACGGCCGGCACCGCCGCCGGAGCGGCGTTCGCCGCCACCGCCTCGGCCTGTTCGCGGGCGCGGTCGGCGGCCTTGGCGACCCCCTTGGCGATGCGCGGGGCCATCGGCGCCTTGCCGACGACGGTGTCGCCGCAGATCGGACAGGCGATCTGGTGGGCCTCCGACTGTTCGTCATAGGCGGCACCGTTGCGGAACCACGCCTCGAACTGGTGGTCGGCCGAACATCTCAACGCGAAGAGGATCATATCCCCACAAGCCTCAAAACTAACCCGCAGCAGGAAAGACAAGGCCCCGGCACGGCCGCTCCGGGTTGCGGCACGACTCGGGAATCGCCTTAATTCACCACGGCCGGACCGCGCCGTCAAACGCCGGACGAGCCTGTTTCCCATACCTCCTGTGATATCGTTCCCGCGACCGTCGAAGAAAAGCCCGGAAAGGTAAGTCCGCCATGTCTGCGCCGAAGCCCTCCGCGCCCCATCCGCCGTCCCCGCCTTCCCCCTGGGTCGAGCGGTTCGCCCACCTGGTGCGTGCGGGCGGCCCGGTGCTCGACCTCGCCTGCGGCGGCGGACGGCATCTGCGGCTGTTCCACCGGCGCGGCCATCCGGTGGTCGGCCTGGACCGCGATCTTTCCGGCGTCGCCGATCTGGAAGGCGGCGCGGGCATCACCCTGATCCGGGCCGACCTGGAAAGCGGCGATCCAAGCCGCGAATCGGGCGGCTCGCCCGGCTCCCTGCCGCCGGACAGCCGGTTCGCCGGGATCGTCGTCACCAACTACCTGCACCGCCCGCTCTTCCCCGCCCTGCTGGCGGCGCTGGAGCCCGGCGGCGTGCTGATCTACGAGACCTTCGCCGACGGCAACGCCCGCTTCGGCCGCCCCTCCTCCCCCGGCTTCCTGCTGCGCCGGGGCGAGCTGCTGGAAGCCGTGCACGGCAGGCTCCAGGTGGTCGCTTTCGAACAGGGCGAAGTGTCGGCGCCCAAGCCCGCCGTGGTGCAGCGGATCTGCGCCGTCGCCGGAGACGATCCGCTGCCGCTCTGACCGTCGCGCTCACTCGTCGCCGCCATCGTCCTCCGCCGGCTTCTGCTCCCCGCGGATGCGGCGGCGGCGGTCGGCCTTGCGCATGATCTGCTTCCCGTGCTTGTGCAGGGCCGGCCCCTCCAGCGGGCCGCCCGGACGCACCGGCCGTTCGGCGAAGCGCCCGAGCGAGATCATGCGGTCGTACATCACCAGCGCACCGGCGACGCCGACATTGATGCAGAAGGACATCGGGATCTTCACCACATGGTCGCAGCGCGCCAGCAGGGCGGGCGACAGGCTGTCGCGCTCCGGCCCCAGCACATAGGCGGCGCGCGACGGATGGCGGAAGCTCGGCAGCTCCACCGCGTCGTCGGTCAGTTCCACCCCGACCAGCATGCAATCCTTCGGCAGGGTGAAGTCGGCGACGCGCTGGTGGATGTAGAGCGGCAGATGCAGCGTGGCGCCCGAGGTGTCGACCAGCTTCGTCTCCCGCAGATCCGGCTCCGGATCGATGGCGAAGAAGAAGGAGGCGCCGAAGGCATGGGCGGTGCGCATCAGGTTGCCGACATTGCCCGGCTTGCTGATCCGCTCCACTCCAATTCCGAAATAGCCACGCATGAAGAACCCGCTGCTCTAGGTAAGGATATGACCGGGCGGGAGCTTGCCGCCACCGCCGGCCCGAGGCAAGCTTGCCGCCATGAGCCAAGACCATACCCCCGATCATGCCCACGACCATTCCTCCTGCTGCGGCGGTGGCGATCACCATCACCACGGCCATCCGCATCGTGAGGGCTCCGAGGGCCGCGCCGATCTCTCCGGCCCGGCGGAAAGCCCGATCATCGTCGAGGTGACGCGCGGCAGCCTGGTGGAGTCGGTCCATCGTGCCCGCGCCTGCATCGTCGATGCCGGCGGCCATGTGCTGGCGCGCTGGGGCGACATCGACGCTCCCGTCTATCCGCGTTCCGCCATCAAGTCGCTGCAGGCGATCCCGCTGGTGGAGAGCGGTGCGCTCGACGCCTTCGGGCTGGGGGATGAGGAACTGGCGCTCGCCTGCTCCTCGCACAATGGCGAGGCGCGCCATACCGGCCTGGTGCGGTCCTGGGCCGAACGGGTCGGGCTGACGCTGGACGACTACGAATGCGGCGCACAGATCCCCTATGATCCGGCCACCGCCGAGGATCTGGTCCGCCGGGCCGAGGCGCCGACCGCCTTCCACAACAATTGCTCCGGCAAGCACAGCGGTTTCCTGACCACGGCGAAGCACAAGGGCGAGCGGCTGAAGGGCTATGTCCGCTACGAACACCCGGTGCAGCAGCGCATCCTGGGCGTGATGGAACAGATGACCGGCCAGGATCTGTTCGGCGCGCCCTGGGGAGTCGACGGCTGTTCCATCCCCACCATCGGCATCCCCCTGGGTGCCATCGCCTATGCCATGGCCCGCATCGCCGACCCGGTCGACCTGCCCGACGCGCGGGCCGAGGCCGTGACCCGCATCGCCGCCGCCTGGGGCAAACACCCCTTCCTGATCGGCGGCACCGGGACCTTCGACACCGCGCTGATGGAAGCCGCCGGCGGCGCCGTCCTCGTCAAGGGCGGGGCCGAGGGGGTGGGCTGCGCCGTGATCCCGGAGCAGGGCATCGGCATCGCGCTCAAGATCGAGGACGGCGCCGCCCGCGCCCGCGAGGTGGCGCTGGCCGCCCTGATCCGCTCGACCCGGGCGCTGACCGAGGCGCAATGGGCCCGCGTGCCGCATCTGCTGGCCACGCCGCTGCTGAACCGCGCCGGCACGCGGGTGGGCGAGGTACGGCCTGCGACAGGTTGGCCGGCGGCCTAACTCCGCAAGCGCGATCAAGCGGCTGCCGGCTAGCATCGGCGGGACTGGAGGACGTCACGCCATGACCAACGACAGCATCTCCGCGGACGCAACGGCAGCTTGGCCCGTGCCGTGTTCCGCCGTTGCGGCCAAAGCCGGCACGCGGCTCGACTACGGTGACCGGATCGATCGGGTGGTGGTTTATATCGCCGCCCATCTGGACGAACCGCTCGACCTCGACCGGCTGGCGGAGGTCGCCTGCTTCTCGCCCTACCACTTCCACCGCGTCTACCGGGCGATCACCGGCGAGACGGCGGCGGAGACCCTGCGCCGACTGCGCCTGCACCGGGCGGCGGGCGATCTGGTGCGCGACGGCATCGCCATCCCGGCCATTGCCCGGCGGGCGGGCTACGGCAGCGTCGAGGCCTTCACCCGCGCGTTCGGACAGGGCTATGGCGCGACGCCGGCCGCCTACCGCAAGCGGGGGCGTCTCAATCCTCCAGTCCCGGCCAACCATCGACTGGAGGACAGAATGTACGACGTCGAAATCCGCGATCTTCCCGCCCACCGCATCGTCGGGCTGCCTCACACCGGCCCCTATATGACCATCGGCGTCAGCTTCGACCGGCTCTATGCCTGGGCCTACAAGCAGGGGCTGGTCGGTCCAGGCACCCGCAGCTTCGCCATCTATTACGACGATCCCGAGTCGGTGAAGCCGGAGGAACTGCGCTCCTTCGCCGGGTTGATGCTGAACCCGGGCGTGGTCGAAGACGGGTTGATCCACGGGGTGGATATCCCCGGCGGCCCTCATGCCGTGGTCCGGCACAAGGGCCCGTATGCCGAACTGGGCGCGGTCTACCGCTGGCTCTACGGCGAGTGGCTGCCCAACAGCGGCCATGCACCCGGCGACGCCCCCTGCTACGAGGAATATCTCAACAACCCGCGGGCATTGCCGCCCGCCGAGTGGCTGACGGAGATCTGCATTCCGCTGGCAGGCTGAGGTTCCGGCGAAGGGCTGCCAGCGGACGGGCGCGGTGCTATGGTCGCCGCGCCCATTTCCCCGTTGAGCGGTTTCCCATGAGCATCGACGATCTGCGCGCCCAGTACGAAGCCTATCCCTACCCGGCGCGCAATCCGGCCGACGAGTCCAAGCGCCTGATCACCGGCTCGCCCAGCCACCTGGACGAACTGGTCCAGCATGTCTTCGGCGGACGGATCGACCATGGCAAGCCGCTGCGGGTGCTGGTGGCCGGCGGCGGCACGGGGGACGGCACCATCATGCTGGCGCAGCAGATGGCCGATGCCGGCAATCCCGGCCGCATCGCCTACCTTGACCTCTCCGACGCCAGCCGCGCCGTCGCCGAGGCGCGGGCCAAGGCCCGCGGCCTGACCAACATCGACTTCCGCCGCGGTTCGCTGCTGGAACTGGGCGGGCTGGTGTCCGAAGCCGGACCGTTCGACTACATCGACTGCTGCGGCGTGCTGCACCATCTGGACGACCCGACGGCGGGCCTGCGCTCGCTGGCCGGGGCGCTGGCGCCCGGCGGCGGCATCGGCATCATGGTCTACGCTCCCCACGGCCGCACCGGCGTCTACCCGATGCAGGAGGCTCTGCGCGGCATGACCGAAGGGCTGCCGCCGGCCGAGAAGGTCGCGCTGGCCCGCCGGCTGATCCATGCGCTGCCGCCGACCAACTGGCTGCTGAACAACCCGCACATCAGCGACCACCGGCTGGCCGACGCCAACCTCTACGACCTGCTGCTGCACAGCCGCGACCGTCCCTACAGCGTGCCGCAGCTGGCGGAACTGGCGGATAGTGCCGGCCTCGCCGTCGCGACGCTGATCGACCCGCTGAGCTACGAGCCGTCTCTGTGGATCAAGGATGCCCGCGTCCTGAAGCGGCTGGAAGGGATGGGCATGCTGGAGCGCGCCGCCTGGACCGAGCGCATCACCGGCGCCTTCACCAAGCACATCGCCTATCTGCTGCGCCCGACCGATCTGGACGCCGCCCGCATCGCACCCGACCGGCCGGAGGTGATCCCGGTCCTGCGCGATATCGACGGGTCGACCGTGGCGAAGAGCGTGCCGCCCGGCGGCAGCCTGGAATTCGACCTGATGGGCAGCGTGGTCGCCCTTCCCCTGCCCCGGCTGGCCGGGCCGATCCTGTCGCGGATCGACGGCAAGACCAGCCTCGGCGCCCTCCACGCCGCCATCGAACCGACGACGAAGGCGACCTGGGACCAGTTCCTCACCCAGTTCCGCCAGCTGTTCGATGCGCTGGGCGGGCTGGGCAAGATGCATCTGCGGCGGGGATAGGGCGGAAAGCCCCATCCCCGGCCGGTCCTTATCCCCGCAGAACCGGTACCGCGGCATCGAGCGCCTTGGTCAGGCAGTCGAAGGTCTCGTGGATTTCCGCCTCGGAGATCACCAGCGGCGGGCAGAGCGCAATGGAATCGCCCATGGCGCGGACGATCAGGCCGTTGTCCTGGGCCAGCCCGTTGACCAGGGCGCCGGCGCGGCCGGGCGGATCGAAGGGCATCCTGGTCGCCTTGTCGGCCACCAGTTCCACGGCGCCGATCAGGCCGATGCCGCGGGCTTCCCCGACCAGCGGATGCTCGGCCAGCGCCTTGAGACGGCTCTGGAAGGCAGGGGCGACCGAACGGACATGGCCGACGATGTCGCGCTCCTCGTAGATCTTCAGCGTTTCCAGCGCCACCGCCGCCGCCACCGGATGGGCGGAATAGGTGTAGCCATGGCCGAAGGTGCCGATCTTCCGGCTCTCGTCGACGCAGGCGCGATAGACCGCATCCGTCACCAGGACGGCGGAGATCGGCAGGTAGCCCGACGACAGCTGCTTGGCGCAGGTCAGGATGTCCGGCTGCAAGCCCACGGTCTGGCTGCCCCAGAAATTGCCGGTGCGGCCGAAGCCGCAGATCACCTCGTCGGCGACCAGCAGGATGTCGTATTTCTTCAACACCGGTTGGATCTTGGCGAAGTAGGTCGCCGGCGGCACCACGACGCCGCCGGCGCCCATGATCGGCTCGGCGAACATGGCGGCGACGGTGTCCGGCCCCTCGGCCAGGATCAGCGCCTCCAGCTGCTGGGCCAAGCGGGTGGCGAAGGCCTCCTCGCTCTCGCCCTCTTGGGCGTTGCGGTAATGGTGCGGGCAGTCGCCGTGGATGATGCGGGCGATCGGCAGATCGAAGTCGCGGTGGTTGTTGGGCAGCCCGGTCAGGCTGGCGGTCGCCACCGTCACACCGTGATAGGCGCGCTGGCGCGACAGGATCTTCTTCTTCTCCGGACGGCCGAGCGCGTTGTTGTAGTACCAGATCAGCTTGATCGCGGTGTCGTTGGCTTCCGACCCCGAATTGGCGAAGAAGACCTTCGACATCGGCACCGGCGCCAGCGCGATCAGCTTTTCCGCCAGATCGATGCCGGGCTCGTGCGACTTGTGGCCGAAGATGTGATAGCTGGACAGCTGCCGCATCTGCCTGGTCGCCGCCTGGACCAGCCGCTCTTCCCCCCAGCCGAGCGAGACGCACCACAGGCTGGCCATGCCCTCGATGTAATCCTTGCCGCCATCGTCGAAGACGCGGATGCCTTCGCCACGCTCGATGATCATCGGGCCCTGCGTCTCGTGGACATCCAGGTTGGTGTAGGGATGGAGGACGAAGGCCTTGTCGCGGCTGGCGGCAGAGTTGCCGGCGGTGCTGCCCGGAGCGGTCATGGAGTAGGGTCTTCCTGTTCGGTCTTGCTGTTGTCTTGTCGGGTTCGGTCCCCCGGCCGGCTGCTGACGGCCCACCGGGGGGTGTTCGATTTGTTAAACACTCCCGCCGATCATACGCACAGTTCGCTCCCTCGACAAACCTGCTTGCTGGTCATCCGTGCCATGCGCGCAAGACGCTGGCAGGAGGCCGGAGCCGATGGGACAGCTTGATCCGAACGGACGAAAGGGAGGAACCGCTTTGCCCACGCTTTACGGCATGCCCAGCACCGCGTCGATGGCGCCGCACATCCTGCTTCGCGAGATCGGCCGGCCCTTCGACCTCGTGCTGCTCGACCGCGAAAAGGGCGAACACAAGAGTGCCGGCTATCTGGCACTCAACCCACATGGCCGGGTGCCGACGCTGGTGGACGGAAATCGCGACGACGGCTTGGTGCTGTACGAATCCGCCGCCATCTGCCTGCATCTGGCCGACAGCCATCCGGAGGCGAAGCTGGCTCCGGCGATCGGCACGCCCGAGCGGGCGGCGTTCTACAAGTGGCTGGTCTACCTGACCAACAGCGTCCAGGCCGAGATGCTGCTGTACTTCTATCCCGAACGCTATGTCGAGGGCGCGGAGGCGCAGGCCGCCTTCAAGGCGGCGACCGAGGCGCGGCTGAACGGTCATTTCGACGGGCTGGACCGCGCGATGGCTGGGCGTAGGTGGCTGCTGGGCGACACGTACAGCGCGGTCGATCCGTACCTGTTCATGCTCTGCCGCTGGACCCGTTTCATGGGCCGCCCGGCCCGCAAGCTGGGCAATCTCGGACCTTACCTCGCCCGCGTGCTGGAGCGTCCGGCGGTAAAGGCGGTGTTCGAGGCGGAGGGGCTGGCGGCGCCGTATTGCTGATAAGAAATCGCCGGACCATTCCCCTCTCCATGGAGAGGGGAATGGTCCGGGCATACCCTCACCCTTTCCGCACCAGCCCGCTGACCGGCTGACCGTCGATGGTCAGCGAGCCGCCTTCGGCACCGACCGCCACCGTCTGGCCGTCCTTGATGCGGCCTTCCAGGATCAGGGTCGCCATCGGGTTCTGCAACTCGCGCTGGATCACCCGCTTCAGCGGACGGGCACCATAAACCGGGTCGTAGCCGGCCTCGGCCAGCCACTCGGTCGCGGCCTCGTCCACCGTCAGCGTGATCTCGCGGTCGGCGAGCATCTTGGTCAGGCGGCCGAGCTGGATCTTGACGATGCCGCCCATATGCCGGCGGTCGAGCCGGTGGAACAGCAGGATCTCGTCCAGGCGGTTGAGGAATTCCGGCCGGAAATGGGCGCGGACCGCCTCCATCACCTCGTCGCGCACGGCGGCGCTGTCCTCGCCCTCCGCCTGTTCGGCCAGCGCCTGCGAGCCGAGGTTGGAGGTCATGATGATGACGACGTTGCGGAAATCGACGGTGCGACCCTGCCCGTCGGTCAGCCGGCCATCGTCCAGCACCTGTAGCAGCACGTTGAAGACGTCGGGATGGGCCTTCTCCACCTCGTCGAACAGCACGACCTGATAGGGCCGGCGGCGCACCGCCTCGGTCAGCGCCCCGCCTTCCTCATAGCCGACATAGCCCGGAGGCGCGCCGATCATGCGGGCGACGGAGTGCTTCTCCATATATTCCGACATGTCGAGGCGGACCATCGCCGTCTCGTCGTCGAACAGGAACTCGGCCAGCGCCTTGGTCAGCTCGGTCTTGCCGACGCCGGTCGGACCGAGGAACAGGAAGGAGCCGATGGGACGGTTCGGGTCCTGCAACCCGGCCCGCGCCCGGCGCACGGCGTTGGACACGGCGACGATCGCCTCGTCCTGGCCGATGACCCGGCCGCGCAGCTTGTCCTCCATCGCCAGCAGCTTCTCGCGCTCGCCGGCCAGCATCTTGTCGACCGGCACGCCGGTCCAGCGGCTGACCACCGCGGCGATGTCGCCGTCGCGCACCTCCTCGTTCAGCATGCGGTTGCTGGCATGCTCCTCGGCATCCTTCAGGGCCTTCTCCAGGCCGGGGATGACGCCATAGGCCAGTTCGCCCGCGCGGCCCCAGTTGCCGTCGCGCTGCGCCGTCTCCAGCTCGGTGCGGGCCTTCTCCAGATCCTCCTTGATCTTCTGCGCGCCCTGCAGCTGGTCCTTCTCGGCCTGCCACTTGGCGGTCAGCTCGGCCGAGTCCTGCTCCAGGTCGGAAAGCTCGCGCTCCAGGTTGACCAGCCGGTCGCGCGACGCGGCATCCTGCTCGCGCTTCAGCGCCTCGCGTTCGATCTTCAGCTGGATGATGCGGCGGTCGAGCTCGTCGATGGCCTCCGGCTTGCTGTCCACCGCCATGCGCAGGCGGCTCGCCGCCTCGTCGATCAGGTCGATGGCCTTGTCGGGCAGGAAGCGGTCGGTGATGTAGCGGTTGGACAGGGTGGCGGCCGAGACGATGGCGCTGTCGGTGATGCGCACGCCGTGGTGGACCTCGTAGCGCTCCTTCAGGCCGCGCAGGATCGAAATGGTGTCCTCCACCGTCGGCTCCGACACGAAGACCGGCTGGAAACGCCGGGCCAGCGCCGCGTCCTTCTCGATGTATTTGCGGAACTCGTCCAGCGTGGTGGCGCCGACGCAATGCAGCTCGCCTCTGGCCAATGCCGGCTTCAGCATGTTGGAGGCGTCCATCGCGCCATCGGACTTGCCGGCGCCGACCAGCGTGTGGAGTTCATCGATGAAGACGACGATCTCGCCGGCCGCCGCCTGGATCTCGGACAGCACGGCCTTCAGCCGTTCCTCGAACTCGCCACGGTACTTGGCGCCCGCCACCAGCGCACCGAGGTCGAGCGACAGCAATTGCTTGTTCTTCAGCCCTTCCGGCACGTCGCCCTTGACGATGCGCTGGGCCAGCCCTTCGACGATGGCGGTCTTGCCGACGCCGGGCTCGCCGATCAGGACCGGGTTGTTCTTGGTGCGCCGCGCCAGCACCTGGATGGTGCGGCGGATTTCCTCGTCGCGGCCGATCACCGGGTCGAGCTTGCCGTCGCGCGCCGCGGCCGTCAGGTCGCGGGCGTATTTCTTCAGCGCGTCATAGCCCTGCTCGGCACCGGCGCTGTCGGCGGTCCGGCCCTTGCGGATGTCGTTGATGGCGGTGTTCAGCGCCTGCGGCGTCACGCCGGCGGACTTCAGCGCCTTGCCGGACGGGGTGCCGTCGGCCATGGCCAGCGCCAGCAGGATGCGTTCGGCGGTGACGAAGCTGTCGCCGGCCTTCTCCGCAACCTTCTCCGCCTGCTCGAACAGGCGGGAAAGCTCGGGAGTCAAATAGAGCTGGCCGGCGCCGCTGCCCTCGACCTTCGGCAGCTTGTCCAGTTCGGCGTCCACCGCCGACAGGGCCGCCTTGGGGTCGCCGCCCGCCGCGCGGATCAGGTTGGCGGCAAGGCCTTCCTTGTCGTCCAGCAGCGTCTTCAGCAGATGTTCCGGAGTCAGGCGCTGATGCCCCCGGCGCACGGCCAGGGTCTGCGCGGCCTGGATGAACCCGCGGCTCCGCTCGGTGTATTGCTCGAAATCCATGATGCTCCCCTTCTCCTATCGACCGTCCGCGAGGCAGCCCGGTCGATCCGATCCACGTAACTGTGCGATCCGCAAGGATGCTGCCGAAGATGTAGGCAAGGCGGCAGGCCATGCAAGACCATCCGTGCAGAAAGGTTATCGGGGGAGAACCCCGGCCATGGCCTCCCCCACCAGACCGCCTAGGACCGGGAAAAAGGGGTAGCGCGCGACCCGCCGATTGCCCCCTACACCACCCCTGCTTCCCACCGCTAGACTGCCGCCATCCCGCCTTCGATGGTTCCCCGTTCCGGATTTCACCATGACCGATCTGGCCGCCTCCGGTTCCCGCACCAGCACGAAGCCCGTGCCCGTCGACCAACCGATGCCCCGCACCCTGACGGCCCGCCTGCTCCGTCTCGCCTGGAGCCTGCGCGGGGCTTGGCACCGGGTGGCGCGTCCGCTGACCATGGGGGTGCGGGCGATCATCCTGGACGAGTCGGACCCGGCGGTTCCCCGCGTCCTGCTGATCCGGCACAGCTATGTCGACGGCTGGCACCTGCCGGGCGGCGGTGTCGGGCGGGGAGAGACGCTGGTCGACGCCATGCGGCGCGAGGTGCGGGAGGAAGTCGGGCTGATCGCCGACCGTCCCGCTCAGCCATTCGGCATCTATGCCCGCTTCCGCAACGGGGCGAGCGACCATGTGGCGGTCTTCGTCGTGCGCGGCTGGAGCGGCAGCCCGAGACCCGACGGGGTGGAGATCGTGGAAACCCGGTTCTTCCCGCTCGACCGGCTGCCGGCGGGGCTGTCGCCGGCCACCGGGCGGCGGCTGGAGGAATTTCTCGGCCGGCGGCCGGTCGCCGAACGCTGGTAGCGGCACCAGATCACGGGGGTGGAGCAGGCGGTCCGGACAATCCAACCCGCCACGACCCTTGCCGCCCCCCTCGCCACAGCGTGAGAAACGGGCACCGCATCGGTTGACAGGGATGCTCCGGCCCTTTCATTGTGCAGTGCAATGAACGCCACACTGACCGCCATCCGCCGCTACCCCGTCAAGGGCATGAGCGGCCAGGACCTTCCCGCCACCGACCTGACCGCCGGTCAGGCGATCCCGCTCGACCGCCGTTACGGGTTGCTGCACGGCCCGGCGGCACTGGATGCGGAAACGGAAGGATGGCGTCTGCCATCGGACTTCTTCACGCTGGACCGCACGGAAAAGCTGGCGGCCTTGCAGACGGAGTTCGACGAGGTGACGCGGGCTCTGGTGATCCGCCGGGGCGGGCGGCAGGTCTCGCGCGGCCGGCTGGACCAGCCGATGGGCCGCACGCTGCTCGAACAGTTCTTCGCCGCCTATCTGGCCGGCATCGTCCCCGGCATGCCCCGCTTGGTCGAGGCGCGGCACGGCGCTTTCGGCAACAGCGAGGAGCCGTCGATCACGCTGCTGAACCTCGCCAGTTTGCGCGATCTGGAAGAGCGGATCGCCAAGCAGCCGGTCGATCCCCGCCGCCTGCGCGCCAACCTGCTGTTCGGTGGCGTCGATGGCGGCATTGATCCCTGGGCGGAACGCGGCTGGGTCGGCCGCAAGCTGACCGTGGGGAGCGCGACGCTGGAGGTGGTGGAGGCGCTGGACTGCACGCCCGGCAACGACGTCAACCCGGATACCGGCATTGCCGATATCAGCCTGCCGACCATCATGGATCGCGGCTATGGCCACAGCCAAATCCTGCTGCGCGCCCGGGTGACCGGCGGCGGCCGGATCGCAATGGGCGACCCGGTCACGCCGTTCGATTGAGCATCGGGGATCAGGCGTTGACGGCCGTCCGCTCCTCGCCGTCCGTCTCGTCCTCGGCGGCGGAGTCGTCGTCATCGCCGCCGTGCAGGGAGGGTTGCGGCTGATGGCCGTGCCCGCTGATGGGCTGGCCACCGCGCTGGCGGTTTTCCGATTCCTGGATCTGGTTGATGATGCGGAGGTAATGCTCCGCATGCTGCAGGTAGTTTTCCGCCTGCACGCGGTCGCCGGACGACATCGCGTCGCGGGCCAGCGCCTGATATTTTTCCTGCACCTGCCACGCATTGCCGCGGATGCGGACGTCGGGGCCGTTGCTGTCGAAGGTCTGGTGGCGCAGCGGAACGTTCTGGCGCCGGCCGGCGCCGGCGCTGCCGCCCCCACCTCCGCCGCTGCCGCCGCTGCCCCCGCCGCCGCTGTTGCCACGACCACGCGAACGCCTGGAGTTCGGTCCCTGTCTCATTCGGCTCTTAAGGCCCCATGCAAGAGAAGCGCAGTCCCCGGAACGCTCCGGCGGCCATCCGGCCTTCCGGCCCGGCCACCAAGCACGCCATGGACGATTTCCATGGGTCGCTCACGGGGTTCAAACGACGCGTCCGCATCGCGTGCGGCAGGCCATGGCGGTCAGCGCTCGGCAGAAAACCATCCGAGATTCTTGCTCCGCAGGCCGTAGGTTCGCGGTCGTGTACCGCACACTACCCGTCAAAGCCGGCCGATCCAACCGTTTTTTTGGAGGAGCACCCGCCTTACAGTCCCTTCCGGGCTCGCACGCAGCGCTTTACCCCACCGAGGTCACACAGGATCGCCGTCTCCCCCAGCCCCTGCGCCTCCACCAGTGCCACCACATCCTCCGCCTGACCCTGCCCGACCTCGAAGGCGGCCAGCCCGCCGGCGACCAGCAGGCGCGGCAGTTCGGCGGCGATGATGCGATAAGGCTCCAGCCCGTCCGGTCCGCCGTCCAGCGCCCGCAATGGGTCATGCTCCCGCACTTCCGGCTCCAGCCCGGCGATCTCGGCACTGGGGATGTAGGGCGGATTGGAGACCACAATGTCGAAACGCTCCTGAATTCCCTCGGCCCAGTCGCCGGTCCGGAATCGGGCGCGTTCCGCCAGCTCGTTGCGTTCGGCATTGCCGGCCGCCCCTTCGACCGCCAGGGGGCTGAGGTCGACGCCGAGACCGGTGGCGTTCGGCAGTTCCGACAGCAGCGCCAGCAGGATGCACCCCGTCCCGGTCCCGAGATCGAGCAGGCGCAGGGCGGCCTTGCGGTCGGGGACCGCCGCCAGCACCGCCTCCACCACGGTCTCGGTGTCCGGCCGCGGCTCCAGCGTGTCGGGGTTGAGGGTGAGGTCGATGGTCCAGAACTCCCTATGCCCCAGGATGCGCCCCACCGGCTCGCGCGCCGCGCGCCGTTCGACCAGCGCCAGGGCGCGGGCGGCATCGGCGTCGGGGACGGTTGCTTCCGCCTTGGTGGCGAAGTCGGTGCGGGTCAGGGTCAGCGCATGTTCCAGCAGATAGCGGGCGTCGAGTTCCGGCGTGTCGATGCCGGCCTCGCGCAGACGCGCCTCGGCCTGCACGCGCAGGGTGCGGAGGTTCATGGATATACTCCCCTCTCCCGCGACAACTCATCCCCTCCCCCGCCCAGCGGGGGAGGGTTAGGGTGGGGACAAGCCCTGCACACATATGCACTCACCCGATGCGCGACCCCATTCTCAAAAAGCGCGCCCGCGGCATGCGCACGTTGCCGACCGAGGCCGAACGCCGCCTGTGGCAGTACCTGCGTAATTGTCAGCTTGGCGGCTGGCGGTTCCGACGGCAGCATCCGATCCCTCCCTACATCCTTGATTTCGCGTGCCTCGAGGTCTGCGTCGCGGTTGAGGTCGATGGCGGGCAGCATGCGGACTCCAGCTATGATGAAGCGCGCACGGCGTTCCTGATGGAGCGCGGATGGCGGATTCTAAGGTTCTGGAACAATGATGTTCTTCGCAATCCCGAAGGGGTGGTGACCAGCGTTCTGGAGGCTTTGGGAGGGCCAAGAGATGCGGACACTCGCCCCCACCCTGATCCTCCCCCGCTGGGCGGGGGAGGGGATTAGGCGTTGCATCGCTAAGGCAATCACCCCAGCTCGGCCAGCCGTGCCGCTTCGTCTTCGGCGATCAGGGCATCCACCAATTCGTCCAGCGCTTCGCCCGCCATCACCTTGTCGATCTTGTAGAGCGTCAGGTTGATGCGGTGGTCCGTCACCCGTCCCTGGGGGAAGTTGTAGGTGCGGATGCGTTCCGAGCGGTCGCCGCTGCCGACCTGGTTCTTGCGGTCGGCGGCGCGGACGGCGTCCTTCTCCGCGCGCTCGCGGTCGTACAGGCGGGCGCGCAGCACCTTCAGCGCCTTGGCCTTGTTCTTGTGCTGCGACTTCTCGTCCTGCTGGCTCACCACCAGCCCGGTCGGCAGGTGGGTGATACGCACGGCGCTGTCGGTGGTGTTGACCGACTGGCCGCCGGGACCGGAGGAGCGGAAGACGTCGATCCGCAGATCCTTCTCGTCGATATGGATGTCGACCTCCTCCGCTTCGGGCAGCACGGCGACGGTGGCGGCCGAGGTGTGGATGCGGCCCTGCGCCTCGGTCGCCGGCACGCGCTGGACGCGGTGCACGCCGGACTCGAACTTCAACCGGGCGAACACGCCGCGGCCGGTGATGTTGGCGGTGGCTTCCTTGTAACCGCCGATGCCGGTCTCGCTGACGTCCATCGCCTCGAACCGCCAGCCACGCAGGCCGGCATAGCGGCGGTACATCTCGAACAGCTCGGCGGCGAACAGCGCGGCCTCGTCGCCGCCGGTTCCGGCGCGCACCTCGAGGATGGCGTTCTTCTCGTCCGCCTCGTCCTTGGGCAGAAGCGAGATCTGCACCTTGCGCTCCAGTTCCGGGATGCGCTTGGTCAGGACGTGGAATTCCTCCTCCGCCATCGCCTTCATCTCGGGATCGGCGGCGGGATCGCCCATCATCGACGATATCATCTCGGCCAGATCGCCGGCTTCGGCGCGGCCCTTCTTCAGCTCCGCGATGGCCTCGGCGATCGGGGTGAGGTCGGCATATTCCTTGGACAGCCGGGCGAAGTCGCCGGACTCGGCAAGGCCGGCCGCAAGCGTGTCGCGCAGCTCGTCGTACCGGGCCATCACCTTATCGAACTTCTCGTCCAGGCTCACGTCGCTCGTCCTTATCCCGTTCAGTCTCTTCCACCGCCGTGCCGGACAGCCTGTCCAGCCCGATCCTATCCAGCCCGAACAGGCGGAACATCAGCCGTTCGGCCGCAGCCCGCTCGGCCAGCCCCTCGCCGCTGCCGTCGGCAGCCAGTCCCCGCAAAGCCTCCGACGGGGCATGCAGCAGCCGGTTGACCAGCAGCCGCGTCGCCGACGCCGCGTCCAGATCGGCGTGCCCGGCCAGCAGGCGCCGCCGCTCCGCTTCGAAATGGCTGCGCAGGGCCGCCACGGCAGGCACCGCCGCACGTTCGGCACGGTCGCGGGCGAAGGCGGCCACCGCCTCGTCCACGATCGTCCAGGCCGCCTGGGTCGCCGCCTCGCGCCCGACGCGCCCCTTCAGCGCCACCCGCTCCAGATCGCCCAGGTCATAGACGAAGGCGCCGTCCATGCCCGCCACCGCCGGATCGACATCCGCCGGGATGGCGGCATCGACCACGAAGACCGGCCGACGGCGGCGGCGCTTCAACACCGCCTCCATCATCGGGGCAGTCAGGATATAGCGCCCGAGACCGGCCGCGGTCACCAGGATATCGGCGCCGGTCATCGCCGCCTCCAGATCGGTCCAGGGGGCGAAATGCCCGTCCAGCCGCCGCGCCGCCGCTTCCGCCCGCCGATCCACCGGCGCCGCCACCGTCAGCCGCGGCAGTCCGGCCTCGCGCAACCCCTCCAGCACCAGGGCGCCCATGTCGCCCAAGCCGACCAGGAGGGCGCCGCAACGCTTGATGTCGCCGTGCAGGTCGCGCGCCACCTGGATGGCGGCGGCGGCCAGCGAGGTGGCCCCCTCCGCGATCGGCGTTTCGCTGCGGACCCGCTTGGCGGCGGCATAGGCGGCCTGGAGTTCGGCCTCCAACTCCGGCCCCGTCAGCCCGGCACCGGCGGCATCGCGATGGGCGGCCTTCAGCTGGCCCAGGATATGCGGTTCTCCGACGATCTGGCTGTCGAGCGAGCAGGCCACCGCGAACAGGTGGCGCACCGCGTCGATGCCGGTGCGGGTGTAGAGCTGCGGCGCCAGATCGGCGGTGGGCAGACCGGCGCGGTCGGCCATCACCTCGGCGATCGCCAGGGCCGCCTCGTTCGGACGCTCGTGGACCGCCTGCACCTCGACCCTGTCGCAGGTGCTGAGCCAAAGCGCCTGCCCCACCCCTGCGGCACGCAGCCGGTCCAGCATGCCCGCCACTTCCGCCTCCTCGGTGGACAGGCGGTCGCGGACGGCGCCGGAACAGGTCCGGTGGCTGGCGCCGATGACGAGGTAGGAGGTGGTGGTCACGCCTAGGGTCGCTGTCCCTGCCCGAATTCCGGGCAGCTTACTCCGCGGCGGGAGCCACGTCTCGCGTGGTTTCCGGGATGGCCTCGGCTTCCGCCGCGGCCTTCGCCGCTTCGATCTCGGCGGCCTTCTTCTCGACCAGCCCGACCAGATGCTGGACGATGTCCTGGTCCTTCAACCGGTGGTCGGTGACGCCGGACAGATAGACCTGATGGGTGTTGTTGCCGCCGCCGGTGAGGCCGATGTCGGTCTCCCGCGCCTCGCCCGGGCCGTTCACGACGCAGCCGATCACCGACAGGGTCAGCGGGGTGGTGATGTGGGCAAGCTTCTGTTCCAGCACTTCCACCGTCTTGATGACGTTGAAGTTCTGCCGCGCGCAGCTGGGACAGGAGATCACCGTGACGCCGCGGCGGCGCAGGCCCAGCGACTTGAGGATATCGTAGCCGACCAGCACCTCTTCCGACGGGTCGGCCGACAGCGAGACCCGCAGCGTGTCGCCGATGCCCGACCACAGCAGCATGCCGAGCCCGATGGACGACTTCACCGTCCCGGCGCGCAGGCCGCCCGCCTCGGTGATGCCGATGTGCAGCGGATAATCGCAGGCCTCGGCCAAACCCTGGTAGGCGGCGACGGCCAGGAAGGCGTCGGAGGCCTTCACCGAGATCTTGAACTCGCGGAAATCGTTGTCTTCCAGGATCTTCGCATGGTTCAACGCGCTTTCGACCATCGCTTCCGGGCAGGGCTCGCCGTATTTCTCCAGCAGATCCTGTTCCAGCGAGCCGGCATTGACGCCGATGCGCATCGAACAGCCATGGTCCTTGGCGGCCTTCACCACCTCGCGCACCCGCTCGGCCGAGCCGATGTTGCCGGGGTTGATGCGCAGGCAGGCGGCCCCGCTCTCCGCCGCTTCGATGGCGCGCTTGTAGTGGAAATGGATGTCGGCGACGATCGGCACCTTCACTTGGCGCACGATGTCCTTCAGCGCCAGCGCCGAGTCGCGGTCGGGGCAGGAGACGCGGACGATGTCCACACCCACGCGCTCGGCCGCCTGGATCTGCTCCACCGTCGCCTTCACGTCGGTGGTCGGCGTGTTGGTCATGGTTTGGACCGAGATCGGCGCATCGCCGCCGACAAGCACGTTGCCGACGCGAATCTGGCGCGATTTGCGGCGAAGGATCTGGCGGTAGGCGCGCACGGTCATCTCAGGTCAGCCTCTGGACAGCGAAAAGCGGTGCCGGGTGCCGCATCCTAGCGCAGCCGGCGTCAGGCCAGAAGTGCGCTGCGGCGCCCGGGATTCAAGGGAGGGGGGTGGTGGGGCGCTGTCGATGCATGACTGCCGGCGCCCGCCCGCCCGGTTTCAGCGCCGCACCACTCCGTGACCGTCGATGGCGACATCGCGCAGAACCTGTCCGACGGACCCCAGCGGCGGGCTTTCACCGCCGTCGGCCATCACCACCAGACCGCCGGCATTGCCGGTCCGGATCTTCACGTTCGGCTTGTCGGGAACGCGGAAGGTGTCGCCCGGCTTCAGCACGCGCGTGAAGACGATCTCGCTGCCGTCGCGCACCTGCAGCCAGCTTTCCTGCGTCGCCTTCAGGATCAGCTTCGCATTGGTATTCAACGTGCCATAGACCTTGCCGTTGGCCGGTACCGTCGCCGCAGGCGCGGCAGGAGCGGCCGGCGGAGATGCCGCGGCGTTCAACGGGGTCGGTTCCTGCGGCGAAGCCTCGTCGTCATCCTCGGCCGGCGGGGCCGGCACATTGACGATCCCCTGCCCGCCCGTCTGGTTTGTGGTCGGCGCGTTGGCGGACGGCAGCGGCGACTGGGCCGGGGGCGGCAGCACGGAGGGGGCCGCCGCGGTTACCGGCGGCTTGGCCGCGCCGTTCGGTGGGGTGGCCGGTGCGGGCGTGGCGGGCTGCGCCGGCTTGCCCGCGGCTGATGACGACGGGGCGGAAGGCGCCGCACCGGTGGGCACCGCCGTTGTGGACGATCCGGGCGCGGAACCGTTCTGAGCCGGGTTGACCGAAGACGGGTTGACCGGGGTCGGGTTCGCCTGGGGAGCGGATGTGGCCGCCGGCACCGAAGGTGCGGCACCTGATTGCGGCGCAGCGGCGGGCTGCTCAGCCACCTGCTCGGCTGGTTTGGCGGGCACGCCGTCCAGCAGCGAAACCAGCCGGTCCGGCAAGGTCGGCACGAGGTCCGCCATGGAGCGATCGGTGGCGGAAAGATAATACCAGCCGCCATAGACGATGCCGGCCAGCACCAGCGTGCCGAGCAACAGCGTTCCACCCGACGCGCGCCCTTCGGCGGCCGGCGTCGGCAGATACAGCTCCTGACGGCGGACGGTGCCCGCCGCCTCCTCCTTGTATCGCGTGGCGACCGCGTCCGGGTCCAATCCAAGGCATTCCGCGTAGGAGCGCAGGAAGCCGATGGCATAGGTGCTGCCCGGCAGCTCCTGATACCGCCCTTCTTCGATCGCCAGCAGATAGGGGTAGCGGATACGCAGCATCGTCGCGACGTCACGCAGGTCATAGCCATGCGCCATGCGCGTCGCGCGCAGAGTCTCGGAGACGGAGGGACCGGACTGGGCCGGATCGAAATCGTCGAAAACCTTGCGCTTGGCCATGGGCTCGCCATCTGCTCGCAACTTGCGCGCACACGGGACGGCATGCGCGGCGGGGGCATCCGTGTGGACGCAGCTTGCGGAATGGGTACGACATGCCGCCCCTGCGGCGCAACCGCAATGACCGCAGCCCAGAGAATGCGGGTCGTGACAAGTGGGTGCGGGGATGTCTGCGGGCCAGCAGGTCGGTGCCGCGAATACCGCCGGTGAAGCCTGCGAGAGTGTGGGAGGTCGGGATCCGGGTGCAGCGGCTCTTCGCCTCATCGACCACCAGCGCCGGCCGACGGTGGCGAGCCAGATAATGGATGGCGGCAGTCAGTCCGGCGGGGCCACCGCCGACGATCGGGCAGTCGAGCATGGAAGTCACGACTGTCCTTGTCTTGAGCGGGGCGGACGCAAGCCGCCCTTCGGTTCCTAGACAAGCGGATCAGTCGGATGGTGCGGGTATCGATCAGGCAATTTCCCATAGCGAAAAGCCCGCGCTCCTTACGGAGGCGGGCTTCTTGTCGATCTGGTTGCGGGGGCAGGATTTGAACCTGCGGCCTTCAGGTTATGAGCCTGACGAGCTACCGGGCTGCTCCACCCCGCGGATGTTCCTGATGTGAGATGATGGACAGTGAAGATGCAAGCATGAGCTTCGTGTATGGAGCGTCTCTTGAGCCTAAGTGACCTGGCGGCGACCTACTCTCCCACGTCTTAAGACGCAGTACC
>NZ_JAENHM010000020.1 GCF_016595245.1 Azospirillum endophyticum | reverse complement strand
TTCGCCTGCCTCATGCTCGGAAAAGCTGTCGCCATCCTACAAGTCCCTAACAGCCTCTAGAGAAACAAAAAATATCTTTTATGCATAAAACTCAAGATATAACAAAAAATATATAATATATGTTATAATTTATTTACCACTATGCCGAATACAGTGGAAGTTATTTAAACTATAACATATTGCAATCGAAATGTATTTAGCTCAGCACACACCTAATCCGCCCCAAATAGGTTGAACTCGCTTTGAGTGCGCTCATTTTTAGCTTGCATTCTCCGCTCAGTTTCTCGTATAAGTCATTGATTTGGATGCTATAGAGCGCCAGAACAATTGACGCAGGGATTTCTAATGAGCATAGATGACACTGAGCATTCACTAGCCAACCTCGATTCATTTGGGGACGTCGCTGCCGAAGACGACGCAGTACTTGACTATTTTCTGTCCACTCGCGCCGTAGATGTTGTTGAAAACGGGCGATCTTTTCTGGTTCTTGGAAGGAAAGGAACTGGAAAAACCGCCATCGTACGGTATTTCACGGAAGGAAGAAGCACGACTATTTCAAAATCATTGAGCCTCCGTGGCTATCCTTGGAACATCCATGCTCAAAGGATCGATAGAGGCGCATCGGATATAGAAGCTTATGTGTCTTCTTGGCGTTTTTTGATAGCAGTTCAGCTTGCGTCCCTAGTTATCTCGGGAAACGTTTCAGGTCGCTGCGCTGGATTTCTGAAAAAATTCCTGGAAGACAATTACGGAGGAACTGAGCCTCAGCTCTCGGATGTGCTACGCCCGAGCCGCCTGACGCTAAGCAAGTTTTCCCTTCAACCTTCTGTAATGGGGAACCAGCTTGGAGGTGTAGACCTCGAAAGAAGCACTAAGGATCATCAACTAGGGTTGGAGCTTAATGCTCTATCCACATCGATTATTGATGCAGTTCTTGAACTAGCCGCTGATAATAACCTTGGTTCGTTAAACCTTCATTTTGATGAACTCGATCAAGGCCTTTCGAGGATTGACGATAAAAGAAGAAAGATGCTGATTGGACTAATTATAGCTTCCAGGGAGATTAGGAGAGAAAGCGGAAAGATCGGCGGGAAGATCAACCCTGTAGTCTATCTGAGAAGTGATATTTGGGATGAATTGCAGTTTTCCGATAAAAATAAAGTCAGCCAAACAGCGGCGTTCCATCTTGGTTGGGACAAAGTTAGCTTGATAGATCTAGTTAATGAACGCATTAAGGCAAAGCTTGGGGATAGTGCTGGATGGGAATCAATTGCTACGCCGGATTTAATGCGTGGATCGCAATCTAAATGGAATCATATATTAGCCCGCACTTTCTTGAGACCGAGAGATGTTATTCAATTCCTGAATATCGCGCTCTCCAAATCGAAAGCAAGAGACGAGCATCCAATTCGCTTTACAAACCAGGATATAGTCGACTCTCGAGACGAGTACTCAGCATACCTAAAACAGGAACTTGATGACGAGATTCGTCAACACTGGCCTCATTGGGATGAAGCTTTACAGGCATGCTCTGCGTTGAGCACTCTTACTTTTGATAAGGAAGATTTTAGAAGGGAGTACGATAAAAGAAAATCTACTAGCAATGCCGTTCCTACCGACGAAGCACTGCGATTACTTCATCGCTTTTCTGTGATTGGATATGAGCGACGTAGTGGTTATGGAGGATCTTCTTGGGCATTTCAATATACTGACCCTGAAGCTGGATGGGACAACACGGCAACAAAATTTAAGGTTCATCTAGGACTTAAAGAATACGCAAAACTTAGAGAAACTAGGCAGTAGAAGAAATTCTTTTTGGCAGCGCCTCCGAAAGCGGAAACATTTCCTTCGGAGGCGTTCTGCATTTTTCATAACATTTATATTATTTTCTTTGGGGTTATATTTTTAGATCTGCCCGCGAAATCATTTTTCATTATGGAGAGTCCTATAACATCCGCGGCAACGTCACCCTGACCCGCAGCCCACCGCCGGCACGGTTGCTCAGTTCGATCCGCCCCTGGTGGGCCTCGACGATCGACTTCACGATCGACAGGCCGAGCCCGCTGCCGCCGGTCTTGCGGTTGCGAGAACCCTCCAGCCGGACGAAGGGCTTGAAGACGGTGGCGATCTCCGCCTCCGGAATGCCCGGCCCCTCGTCGCAGACATCGACGACGATCTCGGCGGCATCGGCATCGACGGAGACGGTGGCGCGCTCGCCGTATTTGATGGCGTTGTCGATCAGGTTGGCGAAGGCACGGCGCAGGCTGGACGGCCGGCCGGCGAGGCGGAGCTGGCGCGGCTGGTCGAAGCGGTCGCTGCGCTCCACCCCGCCGCCGAAGATGGTGCGGACGGCGGCGAACTGGAGCGGCGGCGGCTCGTGGTAGGTCACAGGCGAGCCGGTGTCGGCATAGTCGTCGCACAGGCTCTGCAACAGGCTGGCGAAGGCGACCACCTCCACCGCCTCGCGCAGCACGTCGTCGCCGAGGAACTCCAGCGTCGCGGTGACCATCGCCGCCATCTCGTCGATGTCGGCCATCATCTTGGCGCGCAGCGCGTCGTCGTCGACATATTCGGCGCGCAGCCGCAGCCGCGTCGCCGGGGTGCGCAAATCGTGGCTGATCGCCGCCAGCAGATGGGTGCGCCCCTCCATCAGGTCGCGCAGGGCGTTGCGCGCCTGGTTGAAGGCGCGGGCCAGCGAAGCGACCTCCTCCGGCCCATCCTCCGGCAGGGGACGGGGGTGCAGGCGGTCGTGCGGGCGGGTCGCCTGCTCCGCCAGCGCTTCCAGCGGACGGACCAGCCGGCCGGGCAGCCAGAGCAGCAGGGCCAGCGCCAAGCCGAAGGCCGCCAGACCGGCCAGCACCATCTCGAACGGCGTGGTCCGCGGCCGCCAGAAGCGCGGGCTGGCGAATTCCAGCCAGCCGCCGCCGGCGAGCTGGACATAGACCCGCGCCTCGCGCAGCTGGGCCGCGGTGTCCTCCGCCACCAGGGACAGCGATTCGGCGAGCGTCTGGGCACGGGCGGAATGGAGCGACGACAGGGCGCGCGGGGCGGCGACGAAGACCGGGCGCTGCGTGTCGGCGACGCCGTCCAGCACCCAGCCGGCGGGCACGGCCGGCGTGCCGGGGCCCTGCCAGGACACCGACAGGTCGGGCAACCCGCCCAGCGCCAGCGCCGGGCCGGCGGCGATCCCGTCGAGAACCGCGTGGTCGGCCGCCTCCACCGCCGCGGCCATGGACGGTCCCAGCCGGTGGGCGGTCAGCAGTTCCCGTGCGCGGTCGTCGACAAGGCGCATGCCGACCAGCGCCCCGCCATGGGTCAGCGCCAGCAGCGCCACCATCGCCGCCAGGATGCGGTGGCGCAGGCGGGCAGCGCGCAGCCGGGCCGGCAGCAGACGCTCAAGGGCCACGGCCAGTCCCGGCGCCGGTCCCGGAAGCCACCGATTCGCCCTGGTCGGCGACCGCCGCGGTGAACTGATAGCCGATGCCGCGCACCGTCTTGATCAGCCCCGAACCGCCCGGCCCCTCCTCCAGCTTGCGGCGCAGGCGGCTGATCTGGATGTCGATGCTACGGTCGAAGGGGATGGAGGTGTCGCCGCGGTGCTTCTCCAGCAGTTCGGTGCGCTCCACCACCTGGGTGGCGCGTTCGAGCAGCGTGCCGAGCAGCGCATACTCGCCCTGGCTGAGATGCACCACCACCCGGTCGGGCGTGCGCAGCTCCCGCCGGCCCTGGTCGAGCGACCAGCCGGCGAAGCCCAGCACGCGCGGCCGTTCGCGCACCGGCTCGGGCCCGCCGCAGCGGCGCAGGATGGCGCGGATGCGGGCCAGCAACTCGCGCGCGCTGAACGGCTTCACCAGGTAATCGTCGGCTCCGACCTCCAGCCCGACGATGCGGTCGACCTCGCTGCCCATGGCGGTCAGCATGATGACCGGGGTTTCCGACTTGGCGCGCAGCGAGCGGCACAGGCTGGTGCCGTCCTCCCCCGGCAGCATGACGTCGAGCACGATGAGATCGACCGGCCATTGCGCCAGGACCCGCGCCATCTCGCAGCCGTCGCCGGCGGTGGAGACGCGGAAGCCGCTCCTCACCAAGAAATCATGCAGCATGTCCCGGATCTCGGGATCGTCGTCCACGACCAGGAGATGGCGCGCGCGCTCCATGGCTTCCCTTCCCTCTTCCGTTCCAGGCTTTCTTCTTGCTTGATGCCGAGTGTAGCCTCCCCGGCCGGTCCGGGTACAGTCCGCCGCCAAAGCCCGTTTGTAACGGTTGCGTAACAGCGGCATGGCCGTGAAAAGGCGTTGTTACCAAATAATCCGGGCGCCGAATTGCACGCGGGATAGAGTTCCTCCAGCGGTCTAAACCCATCAGGACCATCGAACGAAGCAAGGGAACAGGGGGAAATGTCCAAGATGCCGACGCTCAAGATGCCGTCTCTGCGCAATTCGATCCTCAGCATGACGGCGATGGCCACGGTGGTCGCCGGTACCCTGGTGACCGCGCCGGCCCGGGCCGAGCCGACGGTCGAGGTGCTGCATTACTGGACCTCCGGCGGCGAATCGAAGGCCGCGGGCGCGCTGCGCCAGGATTTCGAGGCGGCGGGCGGCAAGTGGATCGACGCGCCGGTGGCCGGCGGCGGCGGCGACGCGGCCAGCACCGTCCTGCGCTCCCGCGTGCTGGCCGGCGACCCGCCGAACGCCGTGCAGCTGAAGGGTCCGAACATCAAGGACTGGGCGGCGCAGGGCAAGCTGGCGACGCTGGACGAGGTCGCCAAGGCGGAGAACTGGGACGCCATCCTGCCGCCGCAGATCCGCGACGTGGTGACCTACAAGGGCCATTACTACGCGGTTCCGGTGAACATCCACCGCGTCAACTGGATGTGGGTCAATCCGAAGGTCATGGAGAAGGCCGGCGTCGCCATCCCGAAGACCTGGGACGAGTTCAACGCCGCCGCCGACAAGCTGAAGGCCGCCGGCATCATCCCGCTGGCCCATGGCGGCCAGCCCTGGCAGGAAGGCGCGCTGTTCGAGGACGTCACCCTCGGACTCGGCGGTCCCGACTTCTACCGCAAGGCGCTGGTCGAGCTGGACGCCAAGGCGCTGACCAGCGACACCATGGTCAAGGTCTTCGACCAGATGCGCAAGCTGCGCGGCTATGTCGACGACGGCTTCCCCGGCCGCGAATGGAACCTCGCCGCCGGCCTGCTGATGAATGGCCAGGCCGCCATGCAGATCATGGGCGACTGGGAGAAGGGCGAGCTGACCGCCGCCGGCAAGGTGCCGGGCAAGGATTTCGTCTGCGCCCATGTGCCGGGCCAGTTCGGCTACATCGTCAATTCCGACAGCTTCGTCATGTTCAGCTCGGCCAACGCCGACCGCGCCGCCGGCCAGAAGCTGCTGGCCAAGCTGATCCTGGGCAAGAAGTTCCAGGAGACCTTCAACGTGCTGAAGGGCTCCATCCCCGCCCGCCAGGACATGGCGCGCGACAGCTTCGACGAATGCGCCGTGAAGTCGATGGACGACCTGAAGACCGCCATCGACACCAACAGCGCCGTTCCCTCGATGGCGCACGAGATGGCGGTGCCCGGCGCCGTCCGCGGCGCCTTCCTGGACGTCGTCACCGCCCATTTCAACTCCACCATGACCTCGCAGGAGGCGGTGAAGCGTCTGGCCGAAGCCGTCGATCTGGCGAAGTAGCCGCCGGTTTCCGCTGGGCGTCGTCTCTCCTTCCCTGGTGTTGCGCGTGACCTCGAAGCCCCCCTCCCGGTCCGGGTGGGGGGCTTTCTTCTGTCGGTCCGCGAGATCGGGGAGCCCTGCGGACCTGCCGGCCGAGGAGCATGGGTGCGGACACCCATCCGGTCGCCATGGCGTCCCGGCAGGCGCCCCGCCCACCCCCGCCGGGACCCGGATGGGTCCGGCCGATCGCCATTCGCCGGTTTCGCAAGGCCGGCCTCTCCAACCGCGCGGCATCGGGGAAGGCCGACGCGCGGAACCGGGCGGATGGCGGCTGCCGGATGGAGGAGTCGCGGCATTAGTACCGAAGCAAAAGCCCGGGGAACTCTTTGGAAGTTTATCGGTTCCGCATGATTTCCCTAAAGTCTATCCGGAGTTTTTGTCGGAAAAACCTCGGTGGACGGCATGTCGATGCGGGTCGAGCCCAAATCCCTCTTCACCGTCGCCTCACCGCGCGACCGCCTGGGTGCCGAAGCGATCAAGATCATCGATCGGTTCGGATTGGCAACGACCCTATGTTTATTATCATATTCCATACTGAGTTATTTCCTCGCCGCTTCGAATGCGCATTACGGGGAAGTCGGGTTGCCCAACCAGGCCGCCTTCTTCGACCGTCTCGCCGCTTCCATCGCCGACTTCTCTGCCCCGCTGGCCCACGCGCTGACGGCCGGCAACGTCTTCACCCATGACGGCCTGTATTTCCTGGGCTATTGCCTGCCGCTGGCCCTTCCGGTCGCCATGGCGGCATGGCTGTTCCGCCGGCTGTCCGATTTCGGCGGCCCGATCACCAAAGCGATGACGGACCGGCTCTTCCTGTGGCCTGTCCTCTTCACCGCCGCCTGCCTGCCGTCCGTTCCGGTGATGACGCAGGACATCTGGTTTTCCGCCCTGTGGGGCGAGGAGATCGTCCGGGGGCTCAATCCCTATTATGTGCCCTTCACCCCGGAGCAGGCCGCCGCCTTTCCCTTCGACGAGGTGCCGGCGATGATGACCTACGGCCCGCTGTGGGCGGTCGTCTCGGCCGGGCTGATGGCGCTCAGCGGCGGGACTGTCTGGCTGACCGGACTTCTGTTCAAGCTGCTCCTGGCGGGCGCCTGGATCGGCGGGCTCGCCATCATTCGCCGGATCGGCCGGACCCATGACGAGGCGACCGCCGCCGCCGGGCTGGTCGCCTTCGGCTGGCTGCCCATCGGCCACATCTATTCGGCCGGCGAAGCCCACAACGACATGGCGATGGTCGTCTTCATGCTGCTGTGGCTGATGCGCCTTCCCGCCGGCGACCGCGCCGGCCCGCTGGCGCTGGCGGCCTCGGCCGCCTGCAAATACACCAGCGCCGCCCTGGTCGTGGTCGATTTCCTGTACAGGTTCCGCAAATCCGGCCGCGCGGATCGCCACCCGCATCTCAAGGGCAGGATCATCGCCTATGTCCTGCGCGGGGTTCCGGCCGCCCTGTTCTTCCTCGCCGTCCTGTTCCTCTTCTTCCGCTCTCCCACCTTTTTCGACGGAGTCCGCGGCATGTCCGGCTGGCAGTGGCTTCAGCCGGCCGACGTCGTCCGGGTGGCGGAGCGGATGACGGGGATGGATTTGGCGCCCCTGCGCTGGCTGGTCCGCGGTGCTTTCGCCGCCTTCGCCCTGTGGACCCTGACGATGCTGTACCGGCGCCCCACCCTGGAGAATGTCTGGAAGGCCGCCACCGCGGTGATGGCGGCGGTGGTGTTCGGCCTGTCGACCCACCTGTGGCCCTGGTTCATGCTGTGGCCGCTGGCGCTGGCCGCCCTCGTTCCCTCCTGGTGGTTCTCGCGCTGGATCTTCGGAGTCGCGGCGCTGGCCCCCTTCGCGGTCGTCCCCTTCTGGCGCTACGAGGACGGTTACGACCCCTTCTACACCAAGACGCTCATGGCCCTGCCCCTCTATCTGGGGGCGACCGTCCTGATGGTCTGGATGCTCGACCGCAAGGACCGCGCGGCGGTCGCCGCCTGGACGGCGGCGCTGGCCGGACGCCTGCGCATCGCCCGTCCGCACCGGTCGTGAAGGAGCGCCGGATGGCCGCCAGCCCCGCCGAAACCCTCTCCGTGACAGGCAGGATCACGGCGCCGCCTCTCCTCGGGAGTGACCATATGCTGATGCCGACACCGCGGCCGGCCAGGGACAGAAGCCTGGACGTCATCCGCGTCACCGCCCTGGTGTTCATGGTGGCGGCCCATTGGGGCCGGACGATGCCGGACACCTATCGCCTCGTCAACATCCTGCAATTCGTCTTCGAATTGGCGCCGGTGATGTTCTTCTTCGCCTTCGGGATGACGCTCGACAACTTCCTGAGAAAGCCGCTGGCCCGGCGGATCGAAGGCCACCTGAAGCTGTTCATCCTGGCGGCCATCCACGGCCTGTATCAGGAGAAAAACCCGTTCACCAGCGACTTCTTCATGTTCCTCTTCGCCGCCCGGCTGCTGTTCGACATCCATGCCCGGGTCGGCACCGCCAACCGGGTGCTGATCGCCCTCTTCCTCGTCGCGCTGTGCGGCGCCTGGGTCGTCCTGCCGCTCCCCTATGTCTACGGCCTGTTCGTCTCGCCCTTCCCGGGCTGGTTCCCCGTCTTTCCCTGGATCCTCTTCGTCGCGGCCGGGCGGATGTTCGCCCACCACCGGCAGGCTCCCCGCACCGCCGTCATCGTCCTGCTGGGGCTGGCGGTGGCGCTGGCCGACATCCTGATCCTCGGGCGCACGCTGTCGAAATGGCCGCTGTCGCCCGATTACGCCCTGCTGTTCGGCAGCGCAACCGCCCTGGCGTTCCTCGCCCTCGACCGCATCCGCTGGCCGGCCTTCCTGTCCTGGCGGACGGTGGAACTGCTGTCCGGCAATCTGCTGCTGGCGACGGCCCTGCACTACATCGCCGTCGCCGCGGTGAAGGCGGCGCATGGCACGCTGTCGCCGGCCTTGGCCGGATCGGTTCCCGCCGTCTACCTGCCGGCGGCCTTCACCCTGGAATATGTCGCGATGGCCGGCATCGCCCTCCTCATCCTGATCGTGCTGGTCCGCGCGACTTTGGCTGCCGGTGACTGGCTGGACGGCCGCGGCATCCTCGGCATCGCCGACGCCCTGCTGCCGACGATCGCGGTGACCGGAATCGGCCTCTATGCCGCCATGCTCCACCTCAACAACGACCTGCGCGACGCCGGACTGCCCTTCCTCTGCGCGGTGGCCTTCCTGATGGTCTACAAGCGGGCCTCATAGAAGGGCGGGCATCGCCAGACCCCGGCGCTGCGGCCGTCGTCCCCGTCACTGCGGCGTGATCGCCACCTTCAGCACGCCGTCACGCTGCTGGCCGAACAGCTCATAGGCCTCCTCGATCCGCTCCAGCGGGAAGCGGTGGGTGACCAGCGGCTTCAGGTCGACGCGATGCGAGGCGACGACCGCCATCAGCCGGCGCATCCGCTCCTTGCCGCCGGGGCAGAGCGAGGTGACGATGGTGTGGTCGCCCAGCCCCGCGGCGAACGGCCCCAGCGGCAGGCGCAGGTCGCCGGAATAGACGCCCAGGCTGGACAGCGTGCCGCCGGGCCGCAGGACGCGCAGCGCCGCCTCGAAGGTCGCCTGGGTGCCCAGCGCCTCGATGGCGACATCGACGCCGCGGCCTCCGGTCAGCCGCATGATCTCCTCCACCGGATCGACGCGACGGAAATCCACCGCATGGTCGGCGCCCATCCGCCGCGCCATCTCCAGCCGGGCCGGCACGGTGTCGACGCCGATGATGGTGGTGGCGCCCTTCAGCTTGGCGCCGGCGGTGGCGCAGAGGCCGATCGGGCCTTGCGCGAACACCGCCACCGTATCGCCGATGCGGATGCCGCCGCGCTCCGCCCCGGCGAAGCCGGTGGACATGATGTCGGGGCACATCAGCACCTCCTCGTCCGTCAACCCGTCGGGGACGGGGGCGAGGTTGGTCATCGCGTCGGGCACCAGCAGATAATCGGCCTGGGCGCCGTCGATGCTGTTGCCGAAGCGCCAGCCGCCCAACGGCTTCCAGCCATGGAGCGTGCCGGCACCGTCCTGCGAATGGCAGCCGCACAGGCAGGCGTTGCTGTGGCCGCTGGGGGTGATGGCGCCGGCGATCACCCGCTGGCCCTCGCGGTAGCCGGCGACGGCCGAGCCCAGCTTCTCGATGACGCCGACCGGCTCGTGACCGATGGTCAGGCCGCGCTCGACCGGATATTCGCCCTTCAGGATGTGGATGTCGGTGCCGCAGATCGTCGTCGTGGTGATCCGGATCAGCGCGTCGAGCGGCCCGACGTCGGGGACCGGCTTGTCGTCCAGCACGATGCGGCCCGGTTCGACGAACACCGCCGCTTTCATCATGACCATGGCGTCCTCCCGTGATGGTGGTCGCCGGTCGCGGAGCTGTTCGGCGCCGCCGCAGATGGCCCCCGGCCGGCGCTTGGCTTCACACCGGCCAGCTTGGCGCGGCGGCGGGAAGGCCGCGTTGATGCAGATTAAGCGGCGGTTTCCAGACTGCGGCGGGTCGATTGGCGACGATGAAGACGACGAACGCCGCGAACCGTCGGGTGAGCGCGTATATTTCCTTTGATCGCATACAATTCAGACCATACAATACCGCATTGTATGCATGTGAGGTTGAAGGATGTCGCGCTCCGCTGACGATCTGGTTTGGCTGCCGACGATCGATCGCTCGGCAGGCCCGTTGTACCGCTCCATCGCCGATACCCTGGAAGCGGACATTCGGGCAGGGCGCGTCATACAGGGCACTCGCCTACCGCCGCAGCGTCTCCTTGCCGGGAAGCTGGGCATCGATTTCACGACCGTTACGCGCGCCTATGCCGAGGCGGCCAGGCGCGGTCTGGTGGAAGGGCGCGTCGGCCAGGGCACTTTCGTGTGCGCAAACCGCGCCGCGCCGCCGATGTCGCCCATCCCCCGGCAGGCGGCGCGTCCCGCCGATCTCCAGATGAACGCGCCGCCTCTGCCCATGGGGCCGGGCCTGCAGGACGACCTGCGGCGCGACATGGGCGCCTTCGCAGCGGAGTTGGACCTGGATCTGCTGCTCCGCTACCAGCAGGTCGGCGGCGGCCAGGCCGACCGTCAGGCCGGCGCACGTTGGCTCGAAGGCCGCCTGGACGTGCCCCCGGAGCGGGTGCTGGTCTGCGCGGGCGCACAAGGCGCCTTGCTGGCCTTGCTCGGCGTCCTGTGCGAGCCCGGCGACGTGGTGTGCTGCGAGTCCCTGACCTATCCGGGCTTCCGCAGCTTGGCGGCGCATCTGCGGCTGCGGCTCGCGCCACTGGCCATGGACGGCGAAGGCCTGCTGCCCGAGGCCTTCGAGGAGGCCTGCCGGACCCATCGCCCCAAGGCGCTCTATTGCACCCCGACCTTGCACAATCCCACCACGGCGACGCTGCCGCTGGAACGGCGCAAGGCGGTGGTGGCCATCGCGCGCCGGTATGACGTGCGCATCATCGAGGATGACGCCTACGGCGCCCTGGCACCCGATGCGCCGCCTGCTCTGGCGGCGCTGGCGCCCGAGTCCGTCTTCCACGTCTCCGGCCTGGCCAAATCCGTCTCGCCGGCACTCCGCATCGCCTATCTCGCCGTGGCCGAGCCCCGCCAGATGTCCCGGCTGGCCGCGGCCATGCGGGCCACGACGGGCATGGCCTCGCCGCTGACCACGGCGCTGGCGACACGCTGGATCGACAATGGCACGGCGGCGGGCATCGTCGCGGGCATCCGGCAGGAGACGGCGGCGCGGCACGCGATCGCGAGCGAAACGCTGCCGCCAGGGGACATCTTGGCCAGCCCTTGCGCATTCCACCTCTGGCTGAGGCTTCCCGGCGAGTGGACCCGCGGCGACTTCGTCATGCGCCTGCGTGGGACGGGGATCGGCGTCGTCGGCAGCGACGCCTTTGCCGTGTCGACGCCGCCGGAGGCGGTCCGCGTCGCGCTCGGCGCTCCGACGGACCGCCAGGATCTGCGCGAGGCGTTGCGGCAATTGGCCGACCTTCTGTCCGAGGCACCGGCCATGTCTTCCATGGTTGTATGAATCGCAACGGCGTATTGCATGCATTGAGGTTGACATTGTAGGTCTTTCTGGAGCATACGATTAGGCAATGCATGCATTGCCTGCCATTGCCTCCCGAAGGAACATGCGATGTCATCCGAACAGGAGTGGCCGCCTCTTCCCCCTCTCAGCACCGGCCCGCGTGGCCGTTGCCCACGCTGCGGCCGGGGTCATCAGTTCAGCGGCTTCCTGAAGCTGCGTTCCCAGTGCGAGGTCTGCGGTCTGGATTACTCCTACGCCGATCCGGCCGACGGCCCCGCCTTCTTCGTCATCTGCTTTGCCTGCATCCCCACCGTCATCCTGGCGCTCTGGATCGAGGTGAAGTTCGAGCCCCCTTATTGGGTGCACCTCGTCACGACCCTGCCGTTCCTGTTGCTGACCTGTATTCCGCCCTTGCGGCCGTTGAAGGGGTGGCTGGTAGCCAGCCAGTACTTCTACAAGGCCGAGGAAGCCCGTTTCGATACGGCCGCGCCAATCCCGCCGCTTGCGGCCTTGCCCGAAGACAAAGACCCGCGCTCGGCCTGACCGGCATCAGGTTCCGCTGACGATAGGCCGTGTCGTATCTTGGAGATGTTCGAAATGTACGATTGGTTCCCTCTGGTCTTCTTTCCTTTCAAGATCATCGTGCTGGGCACGGGCATGTTCTTCGCCGTCAAGTGGCATCACGATCAAGCGAAGAAGGAGCGGGCGAAGAAGAGCAACGAAACCAGCAGACCGTAAGCGCCCGCCGCCCCCGCTTGAGCCGCTCCGCAACCGTCGGTCCCATGTCCGCCTCTCCGTGCCGAAGGCACGGAAAACCGACGGCAGATCAGCGGCTGTCCGGAGGACGGTCATTGAACGAGGGTTCTGAAAAACCGTTTCCACCGGGTAGGCGGATCAGGCGCCGCATCGGACCCGATCCGGTGGCACCGAGTCGGCCCGCGCCCACGCCACGCAGGGACGGCGCGGACTACATTGGAATGACATCAGGGAACGACGACGTTCGCACTCCTAATGGTTGTTGTGATCACGCATAATTTCTTCGTTGCGGATGTATTATTATAAGAAATTCTATTTTTATGAGGTGACTCGATGTCGGGAAGACCCTAAACGGGATTCGTCCGCATCTTGAAAATGAGGCCATTCAATGAAGTCGTTCGCACGCGTCGCCGTATTTCCGGTCGTCACCCTGCTGTCCATCGGCGTGGCCAATGCGCAGCCGAAGCCCGCGGTCCTGTCGGCCCTGCCGCCGCAGAATTTCGCCTTCTGCCTGAACACCGACGCCACCGTCGTCATTTCCGACACGGTCGCCACCGAAGTCGGCGTCGTGATCACCAATGTCGGCAACGGCCTGACCAACACGTCCGGCTCGGTGGTCGTCGCGGCCAACAATTTCTACGGCAAGGGCGCCGGCAGCGAGTGGCGGTCGGCGATGGGGCAGTTCAGCCTCGCCGGCGGCAACTGTTATAATATCGCGTCGATGAACAAGACCACCTCGCCCAGCGGCACCGCCTGGACCTGCGCCCTGACCAGCGGCGCCGCCTCCGGCGCCGGAGCCACGATCACCGGCGTGATCTCGACGCAGACGCAGGTGACGCCGATCGCGTCAGGCTACGTGATGGCGGGCGTCAGTGCGACGCTCAACAACGCGCCCAGCGTGAACTGCCCGTACTGATCGGCACCGCCGCGGTACGGCGCCCGCCGGATGTCACGGCCGTCCGCCATCCCCGGTGGGCGGCCGTCTCCGTCAGTCGGCATTTTGCCACCGGGCCGGCTATCGCTTGGCGCGTCACCTGAGAAACGCGCGGCGCCATGGCCTCATGTCCGGCGATCGGATTCACGCTCCGAACCGTGTCCGATCCCATGCGATCCGCTCTTGGCCGCCTCCCTGCAGCAGGGAAAGCGCAGGGTGGCCTTCACCCCATGCTGCGGCCGTGGCTCGATGTCGAGGCTTCCGCGCAACTGCAGGGCAAGCTGACGCATGATCCTGCCGCCCAGGCCGGTTCCCTGCGGCCGGTCCGACAGGATGCCCGTCCCGTCGTCGCAGACGCGCAGAACGCACTCCGTCTCCTCCTTGCGGAAACTGAGGTCGATGCGGCCCGGGCGGCCATCGGGAAAGGCGTATTTCAGCGCGTTGGTGACCAGTTCGTTGGCGATGGTGCCGACCGCCACGGCGACGCCCATGTCGAGGTCGGCGTCGTCCACCTCGGCGCCGACCGCGACCGGCCGCCCTCCGACGACGCCGAGCCGGATGTCCTCCACCAGGCTCTCCAGGAAATCCCTGGCATTGACGATGTTGACGCCTTCGACCCGGCGCAGGCGGACATAGACGCGGGCCAGCACGCCGATCCGCTCGATGGTGCCGTTGACGATATCCTGCCCGCTCTCCGAATTGCGGGCGGCGAGCGTCAACTGGGCGCAGATTTGCTGAAGGTCGTTGCGGATCCGGTGATGGATCTCGTGCAGCATCAGATCCTTTTCCACATTGGCGGCGGCAAGCTGTTCGGAGGACAGGCGCAGCCGCTCGTTCGCCCGGCGCAGGGCATGGGCGCCGGCGGCGATGCCGAAGCCGAGGCCCATATAGATGAGGAAGGCCAGCCGGTCGCCCGGCTCTTCGATCCACAGCATCCCTTCCGGCTTCATGAAGAACCAGGCCGAACACAGCCCTGACAAGGCCACCGCCAGATAGCCCGACCCGCGGTCGAGCAGCAGCGAGATGACGGAGATGGTCGGGATGAAGACGAGGAACGGGTATCTGAACAGCAGCGGGTCGAGCGCGTAGCGCAGCAGCGCCGTCAGCCCGACCAGCAGCAGCGTGATCCCATACCGTGCCCAGGCGGAGCGCGGCAGATCGGACGACAAGCGGCGCAAGACCCTATCCATACCCCGTGCCCTGCTCCGAACGACGCAATGGAACGGTAACAGCCAGAAGCCGGATTCGGACTACCGGGGTATGCGCACGATGATGTGACGAAATTCGGCGATGCCCCTTTCCAGCCCGGCGGCATCGGAGTCTTTCGAAGGGGCCGGCCTTGGCCGCCGGCCCGGCACCCCCACCTAGAAGGCCAGCTCTTCAACCGGAGGATCGTGATGCGCAGCACCCTGACCCTGTCGACCGCCGCTCCTGTCGCCGCCCTGCTCGCCGCTGTCGCCACCGCGCCCGCCCCTGCCCTGGCGCAGTCGCAGCCGGGGGGCGGCCAAGCGGCGAAGACCGTCCGGACCAGCATTGGGCCGGTGGCGGTCAGCCGCGTCGCCGAGGGTCTGGAGCGGCCGTGGGGCATCGATTTCCTCCCCGACGGCCGGGCGCTGGTGACGGAAAAGCCGGGTCGGCTGCGCATCCTGGCGCGCGACGGGTCGCTCTCCTCCCCGCTGGCCGGAACGCCGAAGGTCTTCAACCAGGGCCAGGGCGGGCTGATGGACGTGGCGGCCGATCCGGATTTCGCCCGCAACCGCACCATTTACCTTGCCTATGCCGAGCCGGGAGACGGCAGCGGGGGTGGCGGCACCGCCGGGACGGCATTGGGGCGCGGGAGGCTGACCGACCGCGGCATCGAGGATTTCAAGGTCATCTTCCGCCAGTCGCCCAAGGTGGACGGCGGCAACCATTTCGGCACCCGCATCGCCTTCGCCCCCGACGGCCACATCTTCCTGACGCTGGGCGAGCGCTACAAGTTCGATCCGGCGCAGAAGCGCGACAACACCCTTGGCAAGGTGGTCCGGCTGAACCGCGACGGCTCGGTACCGAAGGACAATCCCTTCGCCGGAGAGGGGGCGACCGCCGGCGCCCTCTGGTCCTACGGCCACCGCAACATCGAGGCGGCGGCCATCGACCCGCGCACGGGCTCGCTGTGGATCGCCGAGATGGGGCCGATGGGCGGCGACGAGCTGAACCGGCCGGAGGCCGGCAGGAATTACGGCTGGCCGCTGGTCAGCTGGGGCAAGCATTACGACGGCCGCGACATCCCCGACCCGCCGACCCGCAAGGAGTTCACCGACGCGGTGATCCACTGGACGCCGGTGATCTCGCCCTCCGGCATGGTCTTCTACACCGGCGGGCTGTTCCGCGAATGGCAGGGCAGCGCCCTGATCGGCGGCCTGAGCGCCAAGGGGCTGGTGCGCGTCGCCATCGACGGGACCGCAGCGAAGGAGGTGGAGCGCATTCCGCTCGACGCGCGCATCCGCGATGTGGCACAGGGGCCGGACGACGCCCTCTACGTCATCACCGATGCCGGCGACGGCGCGGTCCTGCGGCTGGCGCCGGCGCAATGACCGCCGAAAGATGGGATGGATGAGGATCAGGGACTACCGGTCGTCGGACGCGCCGCTGCTGGCGGAACTCTACGCCCGCTCCGTCCGCGGCATCGGGCCGCGCTTCTACGGCCCGGAGCAGGTGGAGGCCTGGGCCGCCCAGGCGCCGACGGTGGAACGGGTGCGGGAGGCCTATGGCGACGGGCGCGTCGCCCTGGTCGCGGTGGACGACGCCGACACGCCGATGGCCTTCAGCGACGTCGAATCGGACGGCCACATCAACTTCCTCTATTGCGCGCCGGAAGCCGCCGGCCAGGGGGTGATGTCGGCGCTGGTCGACGTGCTGGAGGCGCGCGCCCGCGCGCTCGGCCATCCCCGCCTGCATGTGGAGGCGAGCGAAGCCGCCCGCCCCTTCCTCCTGCGCCGCGGCTTCACCCTGCTCGAACGGCGGGACCTGCGGATCGGCGACGTGCCGATCCACAACTATGCGATGGAGAAGTGGCTGGCGCCGCGATAGGCGGCCCCGGCGAGCGTCACGCCGGCGTCAGCACCAGGGCACCGCTGGTGCCGCGGCCCTCCAGCGCGCGATGGGCCTCCGCCGCTTCCTCCAACGGCAGGCAGGTCACCGGACCGGCGCTCAGTCCGCCGGCGGCGCGGGCCAGCACCTCCCCGGCCGCCTTGCGGTAGGTGGCGGGATCGGCCATGTAGCCGAACACGCTGGGCCGGGCGAGGCAGAGCGAGCGGCGCGGCCCAAGTTCGGACAGGTCGATCGGCGAGACCGGGCCGCCGGCCTGCCCGACGCTGGCGAGCATGCCGAAGGGCCGCACCGCGTCGAAGCTCCGCCGCAGGGTGTCGCCGCCGATGCCGTCCACCGCGACATCGACGCCGCGCCCGCCGGTCAGGTCGCGCACCGCCGCGACGAAATCCTCCTCCCGGTAGAGGATGGCGTGGTCGAGCCCGTGGACGCGGGCGGTCTCCGCCTTGGCGGCGCTGCCGACGGTGCCGATGACGGTGGCGCCCAGGCTCTTCGCCCATTGGGTCAGCAGCAGGCCCAGCCCGCCGGCGGCGGCATGCACCAGGATCGTTCCGCCCGGCCCGAGCGGACAGACCCGGTTGAGCAGCATATGGACGGTGATGCCGCGCAGCAGCAGCGATGCGGCGGTCACCGCCTCCACGCCGTCGGGCAGGCGCACCGCGCGCTCGGCGGCCAGCAGCCGCGCCTCGGCATAGCCGCCGGCCGGCAACCCGGCCCAGGCGACGCGGTCGCCGACGGCGAGGCCGTCGACATCCGGCCCGACCGCCTCCACCACCCCCGCCCCCTCGACGCCGAGCGTCGCGGGATAGGCCGGCAGCGGATAGAGGCCGCTGCGGTGATAGATGTCGACGAAATTGACCCCGGCGGCATCATGGCGCAGGCGGATCTCTCCCGCCCCCGGAGCCGGCAGGTCGAGGCGGGCGGGCCGCAGAACCTCGATGCCACCGGGTCCGGTCATCTGGATGGAGCGGATCATATCGGCTGTCCTCGTCGATCGTTGTGATGGACGGAGGCTAATCCGTGGCCCAGCGCACGGACATTCGGCAAGATCGCCCAGGATATGGGTGTTTCTGCGCAGAATGCCGTGACGGGGGAAACCGGGATGAATTGGGACGACCTGCGCGTTTTCCTGGCGCTGGCGGACAGCGGCAGCCTGTCGGCGACGGCGAGGATGCTGGGGGTGGATCACTCCACCGTCGCCCGCCGGGTGGCGGCATTGGAAGCCGACCTTGGGGTGCGCCTGTTCGACCGGCTGCCGCGGGGCTACGCCCCGACCGCGGAGGGGGAGGAGTTCGCGGCGCTGGCCCGCCGGGTGGAGGACGGGGTGCTGGCGGTGGAGCGCCATGCCCGCGGCCAGCCGGGCGAGCCGGCCGGCACCGTTCGCCTGTCGGCGCCGCCGGCCTTCGCCAGCCATTTCCTGGCTCCGCGGCTGGCGGGCCTGCGGCGGATTCTGCCGAAGCTGGTGGTGGAACTGGTGGGCGACGCCCGCGCGGTCAGCCTGACCCGGCGGGAAGCCGACCTCGCCCTGCGCCTGCGGCGGCCGGAGGACGACGGGCTGATCGCGCGCCGCATCGGCGCCATGGGCTATGGCCTGTATGCGACACCGGGCTATCTCGCCGGCCGCGACGAAGCCGGTTGGGAGTTCATCGGCTATGATGACAGCCTCGACCATGTGCCGCAGCAGCGCTGGCTGCGGCAGCTGGCCGGCCGCCGCCCCTTCGTCTTCCGCGCCAACGACCTGATGAGCCTGCGCGGTGCGGCGACGGCCGGCATCGGCATCGCCGCGATCCCGCATTTTCTCGGCCGGTCGCCGGACTCCGGCCTGATCCCCGTCAGGCCGGCGGCGCTTCTTCAGCCGCCCGAGCCGCGCGAGTTGTGGCTGCTGGTGCATGGCGATCTCAGGCGGTCGGCCCGGGTGCGGGCGGTGATGGACGCCCTGGTGTCGATCATCGCCGCCGAGCGGTCGCTGCTGGAGGATTGAGCCCCCCTGCGGCGGTGCCGCAAATTCTTCCCAAATGTCTTCCCCGCGAAATTTTTCCGCGAAGCGTGGCCGCGGCGGAAAAATCGATGGAACAGATCCGCAGGTTGTTTCGTTTATTAGGCAGCAACGGAGAGCAGTGCTCTTACAACTTGTCCCTCGGAATATGGAGGTCTCGCATGCCTATCCTGCTTTGGCTTCTGGGTGTCCCCGGAATTATCGTGATCCTGCTCTGGATGACCGGCATCATCGGCTTCTGAGCTTCCGCATCCGATCCCCCGTATCCGTCCCGAGACCGCCGACGAAGAGGCGGCCTCGGATCGGATGCTTTTGCCGGACCGGCGCTCCAGCTTGGACCACCGGCAGCGGAGATCGCCCAGTCTATTGCCACGTCTATCGCCCCTGCGATGCCAACGGCCAGTCGCAGGGCTTTCCCATCGCGTTCACCGGCAAGGCCGGCCCGATGGCCAGGGCACGCGGGCGTTGCGGAGCGGGAAGCGTCGCATCGATCCAAACGGTCAGCCGCCGGCACAATTCCTCCCAGGGCAGCGCATCGCGCGCGGGGACGACGAAGGCCTTGAGGCGCGTCCCCTCCTCCGGCCGCATCAGCCTTACGGCGGCGGTTTCGACATCGGGGTGGCCGGCCAGATGCGCCTGCACCGCCGCCAGCGACACATTCACCCCACCGACCTGCACCACGGTGTCGAGGCGACCGCTCGGGCGGAAGCCTTCCTCGTCGTGACTCAAGCGATCCTGGAGCGTGGCGGACAGAGTGGTCCCATCGGCCAGACGCCGGCTCACCCGGCCTCCGTCGCCGAAACGCCACCAGGAAAAAGGCCGGAAGGCTGCATCGGGACTCTCGCGCCAGCCGAGCCCGGCGGTTTCCGACGACCCGAACACCTCCACCAGCCGTGCCAATCCGATCCTGCGCATGCCGCGCGCCGTGTCGGGCGGACAGGGCGCGGTGGAACTGGTGCCCGTCACCCCGTCCGCCAGGGTGGCGCCGGACCGCAGCAAGGCTCCCCACCAATCGGGATGCGCGACGACGATGTCGCCGGGCCCCAACCCCGCCGCAAGTCCGCCGGGCGAGGTGCCGCGTCCATCCACCACCGGCACGCCCAGACGGTCCGGCAGCAGCACCGTGAACAGGAAACCATAGATATGGTGGGCGGGGACGACGCTGACGACACGCCGCGGTGCATGCGCCGCGCCGGACAGCAGGGCGGCCAGCGCGTCGGCCTCCTCCTCCAAAGCGGGCAAGGGATGCTCGCAGCGCTTCCCCTCGCCGGTGCTGCCCGAGGTTCTGAAGCTCAGGGCACCGTCGAAGCGGCCGAGCGCCGCTTCACAGATGTCGAGCCATTCCCCGACCGTCCGCCGCGCCAGCAGGTAATCCTCGATGCCGCTGCGATGGAGGTGCAGGGCTTCGTTGAGGACCGAGGCGAGGTGCAGGACGTCGAGGGAGTCGGCACCCACCCCCTCGGGTCCGAGCGGCAGCGTCTCCGGCCAGCGATGCTGTCCGGCCGGCACCGGACCGCCCGGCCGGAGCCGGGCGAATTCGCCCGCCAGCAGATCGCAGACGACGCGGCTCAGAGCATCGCGATTTCGCCACCACCGATGGATCGTCATGGCGATCCGCTCACAGGCGCTTGACGAAGACCCAGTAGCTGTCGCCGATCAACGCCTTCTTCATGTGCACCTTCACCTTGGTCGGCTTCATCTGATAGTTGAAGGTGTATTCGATCATCGTGTTCAGGTCCTTGGACCGGACTCCCTTGTCGAACACGCCCTTGAAGGCCGGCGTGTTGGTGCAGGGGGCGATCTCGGTGAAAAAATTCTTGCCGACGACGGCTTTCGGATCACGGCCGGTGATGGCGCCTTCGGCGGAATTGTACTGGAGGATACGGCCGGTGGCATCGAGCTGCACGGCGCCGAACGCCAGACGGTCGATCTCGGACGCGCTCATCCTGCCGAGCGTGTTTTCGATGTCGGAGGTGCCGAACTCGACGAGTTGCATGGTTCCGGTCATGGTGGGGAAGTCTCCGTATCCAGGACGACACGCGCCGCGCCGGGGGCGCAGCGGGTGAAAGACGATGCCATTCAGTGGCGATCGCTTATTAATGGAAGGTGAATTCGAAGAAGGTATTTCCGCCACCCAAGCCTCCCGGGTGGCGCCGTTATCAATAGAGGTAGTTATCGAAACCTTCGATGTCTAGAAGAACTCAAAATCATAGAAGGAAAATCATTGTGCTGTATGACGGCATATACGCTAGATTTTATGGAATATTCGGCCAACCCTGATTGACATTCGTGGTGTTTTCGGAAAGCACAGGAAGCGCGGTCCGAATTTCATTGCCCTCGGGCGCCTGCCCATCCGATCCGACGGCCCGATCCGCGGCTGTCCAGCCACCGGACACGGCGCAAATCCTGCCATCTGCGGGAGCGACTGCACATTTGGCGAGATGGGGCCGAAGGCGCCTGATCATGGTGTTCGCCGTCATCGCCTTCAGCCACATGGTCATTCAACGTCTTCGAACCGTCGGCAGCCACCGCCGTCAGGCAGCCACCGCCATCGGCCTGTTCGGGCTCGGCTCCGATACCGCACTCGCCGAAGTGGTCGGCATGCTGGTCGAAGTGCGCGTGATGCGGTCGATATTCCACATTATCAAGGCAGCCAAGCCGTAATATGAAGAGCGGCATGGAGCATAAACTTTACCCGCTCATGGGCATTTCACGCATAATCTGCCACAACTTCTCAAGACAAACCACAATGTAGCTAAACTACATTGATCTGATTTGAATTTACATTGCGGCCTCCGGGGAGGCTGAACGGAATGGCAGCAAGACATGCCCCTCGCTCCCGACGTTTCGTCTGATCCAGATCAAATCTGAGGGCAGGTGGTATGACCACTCTTGCGAGGCGTCCAGGGTGGATGTAGGTTTCCTACATACCGCATGAAACCGCAAGATCCGGGTGACCCGGGCCGGGAAACCGGCCGCATGGCGACACCCGGCGGGAGACGCCCGATCATGGCCACGCCCATCAAGACCCTGTCCGACCTGAACGCCCTGATCGCCCGGGTGAAGGCGGCGCAGGCGCGCTTCGCCGACTATCCGCAGGAGAAGGTCGACCTGATCTTCCGCAGCGCGGCGCTCGCCGCCGCCAACGCCCGCATTCCGCTCGCCAAGATGGCGGTCGCGGAAACCGGCATGGGCGTCATGGAAGACAAGGTCATCAAGAACCACTTCGCCGCCGAATACATCTACAACAAGTACAAGGACGAGAAGACCTGCGGCGTGCTGTCGGAAGACCATGACGCCGGCATCCTCACCATCGCCGAGCCGGTCGGGCTGATCTGCGGCATCGTCCCCACCACCAACCCGACCTCCACCGCCATCTTCAAGGCGCTGATCGCGCTGAAGACCCGCAACGGGCTGGTCATCTCCCCCCATCCCCGCGCCCGCAAGTCCACCTGCGAGGCCGCCCGCCTGGTGCTGGCCGCCGCGGTCGAGGCCGGTGCGCCCGACGACATCATCGGCTGGATCGACGAGCCCTCGCTGGAGCTGTCCAACGCCGTCATGCACCACCCTGACATCAACCTGATCCTCGCCACCGGCGGGCCGGGCATGGTCAAGGCCGCCTATTCGTCGGGCAAGCCGGCCATCGGCGTCGGCGCCGGCAACACCCCGGCGGTCATCGACGAGTTCGCCGACATCAAGCGCGCCGTCGCCTCCATCCTGATGTCCAAGACCTTCGACAACGGCGTGGTCTGCGCGTCCGAACAGTCGGCGGTGGTGGTCGATGCCGTCTATGACGCCGTGCGCGACCGCTTCGCCAATCACGGCGGCTACATCCTGTCGCCGCGCGAGGCGGATGCCGTGCGCAAGGTACTGTTGACCGACGGCCACCTGAACGCCGACATCGTCGGCCAGCCGGCCCACGCCATCGCCGCCATGGCCGGTCTCAACGTCCCGCTCGCCACCAAGGTGCTGATCGCCGAGGTCACCGATGTCGACGAGGCCGAACCCTTCGCCCACGAGAAGCTGTCGCCGACCCTGGCGCTGTATCGCGCGAAGGACTTCCTCGATGCCTGCGACAAGGCGGCCGCGCTGGTGGCGCTCGGCGGCATCGGCCACACCTCCGCCCTCTACACCGACCAGGACCAGCAGGGCGACCGCATCCGCCATTTCGGCGACAAGATGAAGACCGCCCGCATCCTGATCAACACGCCGTCCTCCCATGGCGGCATCGGCGACCTCTACAACTTCCGCCTCGCCCCCTCGCTGACGCTGGGCTGCGGATCGTGGGGCGGCAACTCGATCTCCGAAAATGTCGGGCCGCAGCACCTGATCAACAAGAAGACGGTGGCCAAAAGGGCCGAGAACATGCTGTGGCACAAGCTGCCCAAGTCGATCTACTTCCGCCGCGGCTGCCTGCCCTTCGCGCTGGAGGAACTGCGCGGCAAGAAGCGCTGCCTGATCGTCACCGACCGCTTCCTGTTCGAGAACGGCCATGTCAACGACAGCGTCCGCGTGCTGAAGTCGCTGGGGCTGGAGGTGGAGACCTTCTTCGAGGTCAGCGCCGACCCGACGCTGGCGGTGGTGCGCAAGGGGGTGGCGCTGGCCAACGCCTTCCAGCCCGACGTGATCCTGGCGCTGGGCGGCGGCTCGCCGATGGATGCCGCCAAGATCATCTGGGTGATGTACGAGGCGCCGGAGGTGGCGTTCGAGGATCTGGCGCTGCGCTTCATGGACATCCGCAAGCGCATCTACACCTTCCCCAAGCTGGGCGTGAAGGCGCAGCTGGTGGCGGTGCCGACCACGTCCGGCACCGGGTCGGAGGTGACGCCCTTCGCAGTGGTGACCGACGAGCGCACCGGCACGAAATACCCGATCGCCGACTATGAACTGACGCCGACGCTGGCGATCATCGACGCCAATCTCGTCATGGACATGCCGAAGGGCCTGACCGCGGCGGGCGGCATCGACGCGGTGACCCATGCGCTGGAGGCCTATGTCTCGGTGGTGGCGAGCGAGTATTCGGACGGCCAGGCCCTGCAGGCGCTGAAGCTGCTGAAGGAGCATCTGCCCTCGGCCTACCGCAACGGGGCGCAGGATCCGAAGGCGCGGGAGCTGGTGCACAACGCCGCGACGCTGGCCGGCATCGCCTTCGCCAACGCCTTCCTCGGGGTGTGCCATTCGATGGCGCACAAGCTGGGGGCGGAGTTCCATATTCCGCACGGCATCGCCAACGCCCTGCTGATCGCCAACGTGATCCGCTACAACGCGGCCGACATCCCGACCAAGCAGACGGCGTTCAGCCAATACGACCGGCCGAAGGGCGTGGCGCGCTATGCGCAGATCGCCCGGCACCTGGAACTGGGCGGCAGCCGCGACCATGAGCGGGTCGAAAAGCTGATCGGCTGGGTCGAGGAGATGAAGCGGGCACTGGACATCCCGGCCTCGATCCAGGCGGCGGGCGTGCCGGAGGCGGCGTTCCTCGCCAGGGTGGACGCGCTGGCCGAGGCCGCCTTCGACGACCAGTGCACCGGCGCCAACCCGCGCTATCCGCTGGTCGCCGAGATCAGGCAGCTCCTGCTCGACAGCTATTACGGCCGCGCCTATGTCGAACCGTCGGCCCAGGATGCCGTGCCGGTCGAGGCCAAGCCCTCCGCCAAATCATCGGACAAGTCGGCCGCCCGCAAGGATGCGGCGCTCGCCAAGTGACGAAACCCTCCATGCCGGGAGAAAAACCATGAGCAAAGCGATCATGTGGGCCGAGAGCGACGCCCGCGGCTTCGAAACCGAATGCCTGTTCAACGAGGACAGCCGCAGCTACGAGGTTCTGGTCAGTGCCAAGGGCCTCGGCATCGACCGGGCGGAGAGCTTCCCGGTGGTCGAGGACCCCGGGCTGGGCATGAGCCCCGCCGACCTGGACCGCTCGATCCGCATGGCCGACCGGCTGGTGTCGGAGATGGACCGGTCGCTGGGCGATTATTGAGCGATACCGTCACGCCGAACCGCCGCCCGCAGCGTCCCCATGCTGCGGGCGGTTCCGTCTGTTCTCATACCAGAGCCGAAAAGTTTCGACTTTTCGGCTCTGGTACGGCCGCGACGGCGGCCGCGCGGGCACATGCCCGCGAAGCCAAGGCCCGCGGAAGCGGGCCGCCCGGCGTCTGAGGGGCTGGAAAGTGCCGACCAGAGGTCGGAACTTTCCGGCATGGGTATCAATGCTTCACCCGCCGCAGGATCAGGGCCAGCGGCACCGCCGAGGCCGAGATCAGCATCAGCGCGAAGAACACGTCGATATAGGCCCAATAGGCGGTCTGGAGCTGCACCTGCTGGCCGATGAAGGCGATCGCCCGCTCCCGCGCCGCCGCCTCGCCGCCGACCGTCGAGAAATAGCCCGTCGCCTGTTCTAGCGTTCGCTGATAGGCCGGGTTCGACGGGACGACATGCTCGATCAGCCGGGTGTGATGGAACTGTTCGCGGAAGGCCAGCACGTTCTGGGCGATCGACACGCCGATCGACCCGCCGACATTGCGTGCGACGTTGATCAGGGCGGATGCCTGGTCGGTCTTGTCGCGCGGGATGCCGTCATAGGAGGCCGTGGTGATCGGGATGAAGATCAGCGGCAGGCCGATGCCGATGTAGATGCGCGACCAGGCGAAGAACCAGAAGGTGGACTCCGGGTTCAGCCGCGTCAGGTCCCACATCGCCAGCGCCACGATGGAGGCGCCGGTGGCGATCAGGTATTTCGGCTGGATCACGCCCGACAGCCGGCCGACCACCAGCATCATCACCATGGTCACCATGCCGCCCGGCGACAGGGCGAGGCCGGCCCAGGTGGCGGTGAAGCCGTAATATTGCTGCAGCAGCTCCGGCAGGAACTGGGTGGTCGCGATCAGGATGGCGCCGGTCGCCAGCATCACCAGGAAGCAGGAGCCGAACTGCCGCGTCGCCACCATCCGCAGGTCGAGGATCGGGTTCGCCCGCGTCATCTCCCACGGAATCATCAGGCAGAAGGCGGCGACGCAGATGATCATGAAGGTGATGATGAAGCCCGACGCGAACCAGTCGTCGGTCTGGCCGCGGTCCAGCACCACCTCGAGCGAGCCGAGGAAGGTCGCCACCAGCAGGAAGCCGATCCCGTCCATGCGGATGCCCCGGCGCTTCAGCTTCTCCCGCTCCTCGATGGCGGATTTCGGCTCCTGCACCAGGACGCTGACCAGCGCGAAGGCGATCAGCCCGACCGGACCGTTGATCAGGAAGCACCAGTGCCAGGACAGATTGTCCGACAGCCAGCCGCCCAGCGTCGGCCCGACCACCGGCGCCACCACCACGGCGATGCCGAAGATGGCGAAGGCCTGTCCGCGCTTGGCCGGCGGAAAGCTGTCGGCCAGGATCGACTGCGAGATCGGCACCATGCCGCCGCCGGCGAAGCCCTGGAGCACGCGGAAGAGCAGCAGCGATTCGAGGTTCCAGGCGAAGCCGCAGGCCAGCGAGCTGGCGGTGAACAGCCCCAGGCAGGCCAGATAGAAGCGCTTGCGGCCATAGCGCTTGGCGATGAAGCTGCTGGCCGTCAGCACGATGGCGTTCGCCACGAGATACGAGGTGACGACCCAGGACGCCTCGTCGGCGCTGACCGCCAGCGTGCCGGAGATGTAGCGCAAGGCGACGTTGGCGATGGTGGTGTCGAGCACCTCCATGAAGGTGGCGATCGAGACCACCACGGCGATCACCCACGGATTGCGGCCGCCGGCGGCACTCTGCGACGCGTCGAAGCGGCCGGCATCCGCGCCCTCCGCGGCGGCACTCATCGCACCGTCACCCGCGGCACCACCGACATGCCGGGACCGATGGACAGGCCGTCGGGCCATTGGTCGACGACGATCTTCACCGGAATGCGCTGCACCACCTTCACATAGTTGCCGGTGGCGTTCTCCGCCGGCAGCAGGGAAAAGGCGGTGCCGGATCCCGGCTGCACGCTGTCGACATGGCCGGTGATCTTGCGTCCGGGATAGGCGTCGATTTGGATGTCCACCGGCTGGCCCGGCCGCATGTCGGTGATCTGGGTCTCCTTGAAGTTGGCGGTGACCCAGATGTCGTCGGGCACGAAGATGGCAAGGCCCTGGCCGGCCTGGGCGAACTGGCCGACCGCCCCGCTGAGCTGAACCACGCGGCCCGGCTGCGCCGCGGTGATGGTGGTGTAGGACAGGTTCAACTGGGCCTGGGCCAGCTGCGCCTTGGCCCGCGCCAGATCGGCGACCGCGCTGGTCCGCTGGGCCTGGAGCGCCCCGACCTGCCGTTCGGCGGCGATCACCGCGGCGTTGGCGCTGGTCAGCTTGCCCTGCTGTTCCTGCAGGTTGGCGGTGGACTGCTGCGCCTGCTGCACCGTCCCGGCGCCGCGGCTCTGCAGGTCGCGGTAACGCGCCGCATCCTCCTTGGCGAAGCCGACGGCAGCCTCGGCCTGCGAGACCTCCGCCTTGGCCTGGTCGATCTGGGCGCGCTGGGCGTCGATCTGGGCGTCGTAGCCGGTGATCGCCGCCTGGGCGGAGTCGATCTGCGCCTGCGCCTGCTCCAGCGAAGTCTGGTAGTCACGGGGATCGATGCGGAACAGCAGGTCGCCGGCATTCACATGCCGGTTGTCGCCGACTGCAACCTCCGTCACATAGCCGGGCACCTTCGGCGCCACCGGGAACTGGCGGGTGTCGATGAAGGCGTCGTCGGTCGATTCATAGGGATGGATGTTGCGCTGCCAGTAGATGTAGCCGGCGACCGCCAGCAGGGCGACCACCGCCAGCCCGGCGAGGATCGCCAGCGGATGACGCCGGATGAAACCGGGCTTCTTGTCGTCCGCCTCCGCAGTCCGCCGCTCTTCGCGTTCGCTGCGGCCGGCCTGTGTGTCGGTATCCTGGCCGGTGAGATCGACGACGTCCCTGCGCTGCTGGCCGTCCGGCATGGTGTGACGCTCCTGACCGAAATGCCGGGCGATCAGCAAAGGCCCGGTCGTTGTCGCGCGGGAGCGGCCCCGCTCCCCAGCGCGAAACACCGCAAACCCCTGTTGCGTTGCACCGGAGCGGCAGAAAGCTGCCCCATGCGTCCGCAGAACAGCCATGCCACAGGTCGATGGAGGCTTGGCAGGCGCGGGAAACGATGGGGGACCAAAGAAACGGTTGCGCAGAATTCAATAGAAATTACTAATATATCTGTGTCCACCGAAATAATATTCGATCCGACAGATCCATATTCGGGACCGTGCGTAAAAGGATTATGCTCACTCACAAGTCACGGCAAACATGATTTCAATGGATCCGGCAGATTATTTCTTAATGAAAGATTCATCTCGTCGCCGGGCCGCCGGCCTCCACCCGACCTCGGAGTTTGGATCATGACGCTTGTGAACGAGACCATCACGGGCGGGACAGCTCCGCAGGCCGCCCCCGTCTTCATCCGCAAGGCTGCGGTCCCGCTCGACGACGAGGCGGCAAGGCTGGAGGCGCTGCGGCGCACCGGGCTGCTCGACAGCGTGCCCGAACCCGCCTTCGACGATCTGGTGTCCTGGGCCTGCGACCATTTCCGGGTCCCCATCGCGCTGGTGTCGCTGATGGACGCCGAACGCCAATGGTTCAAGGCGCACCGCGGCCTGCCGGTACAGGAAACCCCGCGCGACATCGCGTTCTGCCGCTTCACCATCCGCCAGAGCCTGCCGATGGTGGTGGAGGATGCCGCCAGCGACCCGCGCTTCCAGGACAATCCGCTGGTGCTCGGCGATCCCAACATCCGCTTCTATGCCGGGGCGCCGATCATCAACCGGCAGGGGCTGGCGCTTGGCTCGGTCTGCCTGATCGACACGGTGCCGCGCGGCTTCGGCACGGTCGACCGCATCGTGCTGGCCCAACTCACCGTCACGGCGCTTGTGGCGATCGAGCAGAGACAAAGATAGGGACTGCCGGTTGTTTCCATGCTGCGATGCACCATTCTCATTGGCTCTCGCGTGGAATTGCCGGCAGGATCGGCGCTGGAAATGCTTGAAGACGATCGTGCCTGGAACAGGATGAAGCCCTACATGACGCCTGCGTCGGCCCTGCCGCCGATCCCGGACCGCGAGGAAGACCGGCTCGCGGCGCTCCGGCGCTACGAGCTGCTCGACACCCCGGCGGAGCCCGCCTTCGACCAGATCACCCGCCTGGCCGCCAAGCTGCTGAAGGTTCCGGTCGCGCTGATCTCGCTGGTCGATCGCGACCGCCAGTGGTTCAAGTCGCGGATCGGGCTGCCGGTGCAGGAGACGCCGCGCGCGCATGCCTTCTGCGCCCACGCGCTGGAGTCCGACGCCATCCTGGTGGTCGGCGACGCCCGGCGGGACGAACGCTTCGCCGGCAACCCGCTGGTCACCGGCGATCCCAACATCCGCTTCTATGCCGGGGCGCCGCTGCGCACGGCCGACGGGCTGGCGCTCGGCACCATCTGCGTGATCGACGACCAGCCGCGCGCCGCCCTGACGCCGGAGGAGGAGGAGGCGCTGCGCGATCTGTCGGCGATGACGATGGCGCATATCGAGGCGCGGCGCGCCGTCGGTTACCTGCATCCGGTCACGTCGCTGTCGAACCGCTTCCGCTTCCTGGCCGATCTCGACGCCATGATCGCCAATCGGGAAGGCAATGCGGCGGCCGGGGATGATGCGCCGACGGTGGCGGTGGTGATCGACACCGCCGCATCCGAACAATATGCCCAGCTGACCCGGGTGCTGGGCCAGGTCTGCGCCGATGCGTTCGAGGTCGATTGCGCCCGCCGCCTCGCCGGCTGCCTGCCGGAGCGCGCGCGGCTCTACCACCTGTCGCCGGCCCGCTTCGCCTGCATCCTGTTCGGCCGGCCCGATCGCGAAGAGAGGGATGACGATCTGGAGGCCACGCTCGACCGCATCAGCGCGGCGATCCGCAGCCCGTTCCAGTATCAGGGCGTGCCGATCGCGTCCTCCACCGGCATCGGCTTCGTCCGCCTGCCCGACAGCGCCGCGGGAAGCGTCGAGCTGCTGCGCGCGGCCAGCAGCGCCGCCCACCAGTCGCTGGAGGAGCAGAAGCCCTGGTGCACCTATGACGAGGAGCAGGACCGCGCCGCCCACCGCGCCTTCCTGCTGCTGCGCAGTCTGACCGAGGCGATGGCCGCGCAGGACCAGCTGCACATCGCCTATCAGCCCAAGGTCGATCTGCGCACCGACCGCTGCATCGGAGCGGAAGCGCTTCTGCGCTGGACCCATCCGGAGCTGGGGCCGGTCTCGCCGGCGGAATTCGTGCCGCTGGCGGAGCGGACGGCCCTGGTGCGCCCCTTGACCGAATGGGTGATCGGGGCGGTGCTGCGGCAGGTGGCGCAGTGGCACCGGCAGGGAATCGCGCTGCCGGTGTCGATCAACATCTCGATGCTGGATCTGGGAACCGGCGATTTCGCCGACCGGGTGGAGTCCATGCTCGACCGCCATGGGGTGCGGGCGGACTGGATCGATTTCGAGGTGACCGAAAGCGCCCTGATGACCGACCGGGCGGAGGTCGACCGCCAGCTCCACCGGCTGCGCCGCCTGGGCATCGCCGTCGAGATCGACGATTTCGGCACCGGGCAGAGCGCCCTGTCCTACCTGAAGGACATCCCGGCGACGGCGGTCAAGATCGACCAGCGCTTCATCCGCTCGATCGCCACGGAGCGCAGCGACCAGATCATGGTCCGTTCGACCATCGACCTCGCCCATGACCTCGGCTACCTCGTCATCGCCGAGGGGGTGGAAACCCAGGAGGCCTATGACTGGCTGCGCCTGCATGGCTGCGACATCGGCCAGGGCTATCTGATGTCCCGGCCGTTGCCGCCCGCGGCCTTCGAGGCGTGGCTGGCGGCGGGCGCCTTCCGGCCCGCCGCCCTGCCGGCGTGAGTTACCTTGCCGCGCCGCAGCCGGCGATGGAGGCCCGTTCGACCTCCGCATAGAGGTCGAACGGGTTCAGCACCGGGGCGCCGAGATCGGCTTCGAAGCGCTGCTGGTTCGGGCTGGCGGTGAAGTCCTGCTGCGAATCGTCGCCCAGGTTGGACTGGAAGATGCCGGCGGCGCTGACCGGCAGGAAATCCTCGTAGACGACGGGATCGAAGCGGACGAGGCCGCTCTCGACCAGCGTTTCCAGATCCGTGCCCGGCGCCGGGGGAGTGCCGCGGCCGGCCTCGGTCAGGGAGTAGGCGAAGTAGCCCAGTCCCTGGCGGCGGATGTCGTCCCAACTGTCGGGGAAGGGGGCGAAGACCTCCTGGAGGGCCGCCATGTACTGCGCGGCGTTGGAGCCATCGGCGGCCGGGGCGACGAGGCGGCGGGAGTCCTGCAACAGCGTGTCGTAGAGCGCCCGCCCCTTCGGCGTCAGGGCGATGCCGCGCTGTTCGATCTCGCCGAAACGGGCGGTGTGGACGCCGGAGCGCCAGCCGCCGCCAGCGCCATCGACATCGCCGTCGCGGAAATCGACCGGCTCGCTCAGCGCCTTGAAGGAGGTCTGGCGCAGCAGGATCGGACAGCGGCGGGTCGGCGGGCCTTCGACCACCGCCTTGGGCGAAATGCCCTTTTCCGGCATCAGCCGCTGCACCGCGTCGATGTCGAGGGTGCGCGGCGTCAGGTGGTTGATGTGCGGCCCCTTGAAGGACACCACGTCGGCGATCAGCCGGTGGGCGTCGTGCAGACGGTGGTAAAGGTCCAGCGGCACGTTGGCCCGGCTGTGCCAGCGGAAGGTTTCCAGCGCCTCGGCGACGAAGTGCCCGGCATCCCCCTCATCCAGCCCGCCTTCGGCTTCGGCCTTCCCGATCAGGGCGAGGCAGCCGGGGGTGAAGATGCTGCGGGCGGCCAGCACCTGCTCCGCCTCCCGCCGCAAGGCGGCATCGGCGATCAGGTCGAGCCGCAGCAACGAGGTGAAGACCCGGAAGGGGTTGCGGCCCAGCGCCTCGTCCGTCACCGGCCGGAAGGCGGTGGAGTGGACGGGGACGCCGGCCTCCGACAGGTCGTAATAGCCGACCGGCTGCATGCCCATCACCGCGAACAGGCGGCGCATGGTCGACAGCTCATTCGCGGTGCCGAGGCGGATGGCGCCGTGGCGCTCCTCGGTGATGCGGTCGAGGCCGCCGGCGGATTCCAGGCGGCGGCGCTCCGCCGGGTCGGCCGCCAGCACCGCTTCGTTGACCTCCGATACCAGCTCCATGAGCGTCTGATAGGCCGGCACCTCCGTCCGATACATCTCCGACATGGCGGTGGAGAACAGGGTGCGGATCGCATCGGGGCTGATGACATCCGGGCTGGTGGCATCGGCACTGAGGATCGTCAGGACGCTCATTCCAAATCTCGCTCGCATTGGCTTGCCGGACCTGCACGGTCCCTTCCAAGCCTCAGCTATAGCAACGATCTCCGGCGCTGGATTGCGATTGTTTTTCCCGACTTCATGACGAAAGCTCATGACCCCGTCGACGAACGGGTGTCCGCCGTCTCCGCCAGGATCCAGTCGCGGAAGGCGGCGAGCGGCGGGTAGCCCGCCCGTTCCGCCGGCCAGACGAGATAATAGGCGTTCTCGCTCTCCATCGGCAGATCGAGCGCCGGCACCAGATCCCCCGAGCGCAATTCCTCCTCGATCAGGAACAGCGGCAGCAGGGCGACGCCCAGCCCGGCGGCGGCCGCCCGGGATGCCGTGGCGAACTGGTCGAACAGCATGCCGTGCACGCCGTCGGCGGGCGTGTCGTGCAGGGTCAGCCAGCGTTCCCACGCATCGGGACGGCTGGTCAGATGCAGCAGCGGGGCGAGGCGCAGGTCGGCGGGCCGCTGGAAATCGAAGCGGTCGCGCAAGTCGCGGCTGCAGGCCGGGATGACGGTTTCCCGGCGCAGCAGGGCCATCTCCCCGCCCGGCCAGTCCGGCCGGCCGAAATGGATCGCCGCGTCGACCGGGTCCAGCCGGAAATCGAAGGGCGCCGTGCGCGTCACCAGATTGATGGTGATGCCGGGATTGCCGGCCAGGAAACCGGGCAGCCGCGGCGCCAGCCAGCGGGCGCCGAAGGTCGGCAGCACGGCGATGCTGAGCGTGCCGCCGAAGGGATTGGCACGCAGGTTCAGCGACGCGGTGCTGATCCGGCGCAGGGCGTCGCGGACCTCGCGCACGTAATACTCCCCGCCCGCGGTCAGGCGGATGGTCTGGCGTTCGCGGTGGAACAGCTCGACCTCCAGCAGGTCCTCCAGCGCCTTGATCTGGCGGCTGACCGCGCTCTGGGTCAGCGACAGTTCCCTGGCCGCCGCGGTGATGCTGCCGGTACGCGCCGCCGCCTCGAACGCCGAGAGCAGGGCCAGGGAAGGCAGGAAGCGGCGCGGGCTCTGCATCTCATTCTCATGCGGAATGACTGGTTGAGCAAACATCACTTGGCCGAAGGGGGTAGGAAAGTCAATCATTCCAGGTGTTCGTGGGCTTGGCGGTCCCGTTTGCCCATGGGTGCGGCGGAGACGGTGTTTCCTGCTGGGAATGACGGGCACGCGAAAGCAAGAGCAACCGACGCGAAAAGGACCCTGGGGAATGCTGAACGATCCGCGCTCGCATGGGCTTTGGGAACGCAGCGCGCCGCCGGCACCGCCGACCGCCGCGCTGGCCGGCGCGGTCGGGGCCGACGTGGTGATCGTCGGCGCCGGCTATACCGGCCTGTCGGCGGCCCTGCATCTGGCCGAAAGCGGCGTCGACGCCGTGGTGGTCGAGGCGGTGGAGATCGGCTTCGGCGGGGCCGGGCGCAATGTCGGGCTGGTCAATGCCGGCATGTGGGTGATGCCGGACGAACTGGTCAGCACGCTGGGGCCGGTCTACGGCGAGCGGTTGATCGAGTTGCTGGGCAACGCGCCGCGCGCCGTCTTCGACCTGATCACCAAGCATGGCATCGCCTGCGAGGACGAGCGCAGCGGCACGCTCCATTGCGGCGTCGGCCCGGCGGGCCTGCGCGAACTGGAACAGCGGGCGGCGATCTGGCAGAAGCGCGGCGCGCCGGTAAGGCTGCTGGACGCAAGGGAAACCGCGGAGAAGGTCGGGACCCGGGCCTATACCGGCTCGCTGCTCGATCTCCGCGCCGGCACCATCCAGCCGCTGGCCTATGCCCGCGGGCTGGCAACGGCGGCGATCGCGGCGGGTGCCCGTATCTTCACCGGCAGCCCGGTACGGTCGGCGAGCCGGACCGGGGACAAGTGGGAGGTGAAGACGCCGGAGGGTTCGGTCACCGCCGACTGGGTGGTGGTCGCCACCGACGCCTACAGCATCGGCCCCTGGGTGCAGCTGCGCACCGAGCAGGTCCATCTACCCTACTTCAATCTGGCGACGGAGCCGCTGTCCGACGCCCTGCGCGAGGCCATCCTGCCGGAGCGTCAGGGGGTGTGGGACACCAAGTCGGTGCTGAGTTCCTACCGCTTCGACCGGCAGGGCCGGCTGGTGTTCGGCAGCGTCGGCGCGCTGCGCGGCACCGGCACCGCGGTGCACCGGGCCTGGGCGCAGCGGTCGCTCGCCGCGCTGTTCCCGCAGCTGGGCGCGGTGCGGTTCGAGGCGGAATGGTACGGCCAGATCGGCATGACCAAGGACAACCTGCCGCGCTTCCACCGGCTGGACCGCAACGTCGTCGGCTTCAGCGGCTACAACGGCCGCGGCATCGCCCCCGGCACCGTGCTCGGCCGCTGCCTGGCCGAGCACGTCACCGGCAAGCTGCCGGAGGCGGAGATGCCGCTTCCCGCCACCGCGCCGGAAACGGTGACCGGCCGGGCAGTGCGGGAGGCCGCCTATGAATACGGCGCGCAGGCGACCCACCTGGTGGGGGCGAGGCTGCCGGGGCGGATCTGATCACACACGCCACTGGTCGATCCAAGGCTGTCGCACGTCATTCCCTCTCCCGCCCCGGGAGAGGGAGGGGACCCGCGCCGTCAGGCGTGGGGAGGGTGAGGGGTGACCCAAGAAACCGGAAGCGCATGGTTCCTTGCACCACCCCTCACCCTTCCCATGCTGCGCATGGGCCCCTTCCCTCTCCCGGGACGGGAGAGGGTGATTATCGCCGAATGCGATAGATAATCGATCACACCAGCCCGACCGTATTTCCCTCTTAAAGACCCCAGGCGCCGCTTTCCGCCGGGTCGACGACCTGGATGTTGTTCTCCACCGACTTCACGCCGGGAACGCCTTCCGCCGCGACGCGCAGGGCGTCGCGCTGGGAGGCGCTGCTGACGAAGCCCCAGAGCTGGACGACGCCGTTGCGGACGACGATGGCGTCATGCGACCGCGAGTCCCAGGACAGCTCCTTGACCGCCGCGGCGACCCGGTCCTTCAGGGCGCGGTCGTCCGGGGCGGCAGCCGGAGTTTCCGGCGAGACGCTGGCCAGCGCGCGCAGCAGGTTGGCCCGGCTGATGATGCCGACCAGCGCACCGTGGCTCACCACCGGCACGCGCTTGATCCGGCGGGTCTCCATCAGGCGCACGACATCTTCCGGCGAGGCGTTCCCGTCCACCGTGGCGACATGGCCGGTCATCACGTCGGCGACCTTGCGGGCATGGGACTTGACGAAGTCCTCCGCCGGCAGGGTGCCGCCGGACAGCAGGCCGAGCCACCAGGAGCGGTGACGCTCGGTTCCCAGCTCCACCCGGCGCAGCAGATCGCCTTCGCTGATGATCCCCACCACCTTGCCGGCGGCATCGACCACCGGCATGCCGCTGATGTTGTGCTCCAGCATCGTCCGCGCCGCATCGGCGACGGTTGCGTCCGGGCCGATGGTGATGACCCGCGGCGTCATCAGATCGATAGCCTTCATCGTTCCTCTCCCCTTGCAGTCGTTGGCCTTGATGTCGTTCGACCAAGGAAACCTAAGAGGTCGGAAGTCGAGGACAATTGATCTGGAGCAATTCTGCGACAGGCTTTCCGTATGATGGAAAATATGGAAGGTACACCCACAATTTCAGGGTGACGGCCGACGGTTCGGTATTTTCGATCGGAGATGAGGGAGCCAAACACTCTGCGGAACTTCTTCCCATCCTCCAGGATTCATGAAATTCCTTTCATCTTCGCCAGGGATGGGCTGATGCCGCCTCATTCCCCGACCTCCGCCACCTGGGTGGTGGTGCGCTCCTCGGGCGGCGCCGGATAACGGTAGAAGGAATGGCCGCCGATGGACGTGGTCAGCAGCCGTGCCTCCGCCCAGTCCGGCTTCTGGCGGCGGAGCGCCGCCTGGGTCGGCGGGCTGTAGAACAGCGAGGCGCGCGCGGTCGGATCGGGCAGATCGTCGTCGTTCAGATTCCAGGCCAGTCCCCGCGCGATGCGCAGCGCCTCCTGGTCGGCGGCGAGGCGGGGCTTCGGCCAGGACGGCATGCCGCCCGCCCGGATCACCGTGGCCTGCCGGCGGATCGCCGCCAGGATGCGCCGCGCCTCGACGCGCGGGTCGGCCGCCAGCTTGGCCTGTTCGGCCGCCGTCTGCTTCGGCTTGGTTCCGGGCTTCACCACTTTGCCCTTCTGCCGGTTCTTGGGCTCGACGGGCTCCGCCGCGAAAGGTTCGAACTGGCCGGCGGCGACGACGACGCGGCAGGGCAGCGACGGCTGGTCCGCCGAAGCGGCACGGTTGGCGACCACCCACATCACGGCCGCCATGGCGTCCGCTCCCTCCCCGCGCGCCTCGGCCCAGCCGGCCAACGCCAGGCAACGGCGCTCCCGTTCGGCCTGCCAGGGGGTCAGCATGTAGACCGACGTGCCGATCATCACCGGCTGCTTCTCGCCGCTCCGTTTCGGCAGTCCTCCCTTCCCATCGCCGACGAACCGCGCGCATGCCGTATCGCCCGGCCGGCAGACCGCGTCGCCGGCATCGATGACCTGAGCGCCCGCGGCGGCGGGCAGAACGGAGATCGCGAGCGTCACGACAGGAAGAAGGTTGCGCATCACGGTCTCTCCTGAATTGGAAGGGACTACCTTCTACAGGAGCGCGGACGGCAAGTTCCCTTTCCCGTCCACTTCTCAGACAGCTTAAGCCTGGGGGCGGAGGATGTACGCCCTTCGGGTTCCGAAGGACGGTGCCGGACAGCAGAACGGGCTGGAAGCCGTCGGAACCCTCCGGCTTCCAGCCCGTATGATGGTCGAACTGCCCGTTGAATCGAGACTTGGCAGCAGAGAGGCGAACGGCCTCAGCCCTTCCGCCGGCTGCCGTCCGGCTTGCCGCCGTCGCCGGTCCACTCGTCGGTCAGATACTCCTGGGAGCGGCTGATCTCCTCGACCTCGGCACGGGAGGGCGGTTTCGGCACCTGGGCCTGACCGGAACGGCGGTCTTCCATCGGGTGGCCTTGCGTCGGGCCATCCTTGGATTCGGGAGTGGGGGACATGGGGGCTTCATCCTCGTCAGCCGGAAACACTCCCAGCAAACAAGGGCGAGACCGCAACGTCACGCCCGCCGGCGTTGCGGCTCGTGGACGAGGTCGATCCAGGCCGCATACATCTCCCTGGCATTGCGCGGCTTGGCATCGGCCTTGAGCCGGTCATAGGCCTCCTGCGCTGCCTCGGCGGTCGGGAAGGCGCCCTGGCCGACGCCCCAGGCCACGGCTTCCGCCGGGCCGTAGAAGGTCAGCACGCCGTCGGACGTTCCGGTCGCGGCGGCGTCCGCGGTCGCTTCCCAGCTGGAGCCGCCACGCCTGGCGGCCGGCGCGCCTACCGACATGGTTGTGGCCGGCACGGTTGCGGCCGGCCCGGCTGCACCGGCCGTGGGCCGGATGCCGCCGTCATGGCCGTAGATCGCCGCCTCGATGCGCTCCGGCACGCCCTTCCAATGGCCCTCGTCGTCCCAGACGATCATGCCGGACGGTCCTTCGCGCGACCATTCGACCAGCACGCCCCGGCGGCCATCCTCGCGCACGATGCGCAGGGCGGCGTTGAGCGAGCGGTAGAGCCGCTCGCGCTCGGTTTCCGGCAGGGTTTCGCGGATCTGGGCCTTGCCGTTGAGCTGCGCATCCTCGAGATGCCAGATCCACAGGACGTGGCTGCCATGCGCGGTCACCGCGTCCTGCAGCAGGCGCATCTTCTCGGCCTTGTCGACCCAGGCCTGGTTCTTGTTCCTGTTGCGGTCGGCCGCGTTGTCGAGCATGGCGCGGGCGATCGACACGCCGATCAGCGAGGTCACGCTGTCGATGGCGATGGTCCGGATGTCCGATCCCGGCATATGCGCATCCAGCAGATCCTGGATGCGCTCGACGGACCGGTGGTCGGCGGCCTCCTCGCTCAGCTCATACAGCTCGCCGCCCTTCAGCTCATGCCGGCGCCCGTCGGCGTCGATCATCAGCGTCGGCTGCTGCATGGCGAGGATGAAGGTCGATTTGCCGTCGCCGTAATACCCCTTCAACGCCCAACGGCGGGGAGGCAACGCCGTTTGGCTGACACGCTTGAACGCCATGGAAGATCCTCGGAACGGTGGACCGGCCGGCTCACCCGAACAGGCCGGCACGGCATGCTTGCTTGGATCATAGCAAGATGTTCCGGTTTTGTACTGGATCTTTTATATGGCGAAGCTCACGCTATACTTGAGTCCCATACTTGAACCCTATTGGACCGACGACGCGCTCAGTGGGAAGCGTCGGCGACGGAGACCGGCATCGTCCTGACCATTTCCAGCGCGACGGCGGCAGTGGCTTCGTCGGCGGCCAGGATGGCGTTCGCGTTCACATGGGAAATCAGGGCGAACACGGCGAGCAGGGCAAAGCAGACGATGGTGCGGACGATGGCGAACTTGGCGGCGAAGATGGCGGATTCGACATCATAGCTGGGCATGACGATCTTCCTTCGAGGTCGGTTTTGAATTCCGGCGGCCGGCGTCGCGGCCTGTCGAGGAAGATATTGACACGATCCCGCATGCGCGAAAGCAGAGACATCGCATCTCTGTTCTCGCCATTTCGCATTGCAGCATAGCGCTGTGAAAGACACCGCAAGGGCCAGTTCTTAATGCGGATTGACGTTTCGCAGCGCTCTATCGGAAGAATTGGGGCTTTCGCAGCGCTATTACTGCTCGCTGTCTGGCCTCATTTAAAACATGTGGTGCGGCCTCGTCAAATGACAAGGATTGGGAAGGCCGGATCAGCGACCCGGCGACAGCCGCTCCGCGCTGGCCTTCAGCGTGTCGATCATCACCTGCTGCGCCTCTTCGGTGGTGTCGGCCGGGACGACGAAGCAGATGGTGGCGATGCAGCGTCCGGCCGGATCGCGGACCGGGGCGGCGAGGCAGGTGGTGAAGCGGTCGACCAGCGCGGTGGTGCGGACATAGCCCTGGGTGCGGGCGCGGTGCATGTCCTCCAGGAACTCGTCCTCGGCGATGCGGCGGCCGTCGGGCAACAGGAAGTCGTCGGCCGGGATGAAGCGCCGGATCTCGTCGGCGTCCATGTGGTCGACCAGCAGCCGGCCCGACGCCGTCCACGGGATCGGTACCTTGATGCCGATCTCCGAACTGATGCGGAACATGCGGCGGCCGGGTTCATTCAGCACGACCAGATATTTGTCGCCGTCCAGCGTGCAGAACTGCGCCGTCTCCCCCACCAGCTCGGCGATGTGGGCGACCTCCACCCGTGCCTTGCGGATCAGGTCGACGCTGTCGAGATAGTCGCTGCCGTAATAATGCATCGCCGGCCCGAAATAGACCGTGCCGTCGCCGTCGCGCAGCTCCAGCCAGCGCGCCTCGACCAGCGTGTTGACCAGCTCGTACATGGTGGAGCGCGGGGTGCCGGTGTCGCGCGCGATGTCGGCGATGCGCGTCGGGGCGCGCCGGTCGTGCAGATGCTCCATCAGCGCGATGACGCGGTCGATGCCGCGGGCCCGGCCTGTCGGTTTCTCCGCCATCTGCTTTTCAGCCGCCAGCTTTTCAGCCACTCCGCCGCCCTTCATCAACCCGCACTCCCTGTCGTCCCGCAACCGATTAGCACGCGGATTTTCGGCTTGCCAGCGCTGTTTGTCCGATATACCGTTCACTTGTCTGGAATACAAGACCGACGTCCGATATTTCGGACAAACGGTCCGGGAGGCACAAATGACTGGGATCACGCGACGTCTTTTCAACACCGCCCTCGGTTCGGCAGTCGCCGTCGGCGGGCTTTCCACCGGCTTCTCCGCCGGTATTCTCGGAAGCTGGACGACCCCGGCGCAGGCGCAGGGCGCCGCCTCGGTCGTCACGGTCGCCACCATCGGCGAGCCGCCGACGCTGGACCCGGTCGGCACCACGTCCGACCTCGTCAGCATCATCACCCAGCACATGTTCGAGACGCTGTTCACCTTCGACGGCGACTGGAAGCTGGCCCCCCTGGTGGCGTCAGCCCTGCCGCAGGTCTCGGCGGACGGCAAGACCTACACGATCCCGCTGCGCAGCGGCGTCACCTTCCATGACGGCAGCACCGTCACGGCCGACGACGTGGTCGCCTCGCTGGACCATTGGACCAAGGCCTCGCCGCGCGGCAAGACCGTCGCCCCGCTGGTGGAGAGCATCGCCGCCAAGGGCGCCGATGCCGTCGTCATCGCGCTGAAGGAGCCCTTCGCGCCGCTGATTTCCCTGCTGGCGATGAACAACGGCGCCGCCGCCATCGTGCCGAAGTCGGTGATCGACGGGCCGGGCGCGCTGAAGTCGCTGGTCGGCACCGGCCCCTACAAGCTGCTGGAGCACAAGCCCGACCAGTATATCCGGCTGGTCCGCCATGACGGCTACGTCTCGCCCGCCGGCACGCCCAGCGGCTATGCCGGCAGCCGCAAGGCCAACATCGGCGAGGTCCGCTTCGTCCCGGTGCCGAACGCCGCCACCCGGGTGTCGGGCGTGCTGGCCGGCCAGTACCAGTTCGCCGACAGCCTGCCGGCGGAAACCCTGCCGCGCATCAAGGGGGCCGCCGGCGTCAAGCCGGTGATCGTCAAGCCCTTCGGCTTCCCGCTGATGATCATGAACACCAAGACCGGCGTCATGGCGAACCAGAAGCTGCGCCAAGCGGTCCTGGCGGCGCTGGAGCCGAACGACATGCTGCTGGCGGGTCTGGGCGATCCCGAATTCGTCCAGGCGGAGGGGTCGATCTACGCCCAGGGCACGCCGTTCTACGACGAGACGAGCGCCAAGCCCTACAGCGACCATGCGGCCGGCAAGGCGGCGGACCTGCTGAAGGCCGCCGGCTACAAGGGCGAGCCGATCCGCATCATGACCTCGGTGCAGTACGAGTTCCTGTACAAGATGAGCATGGTGGCCCAGGCCCAGCTCGAAATCGCCGGCTTCAAGGTCGACCTCCAGGTGCTGGACTGGGCGACTCTGCTGCAGCGCCGTGGCGACGACAAGGGCTGGGACGCCTTCTTCACCTATCACACCTTCGTGCCGGAACCGTCGCTGATCACCGTGCTGAACCCGAGCTATCCCGGCTGGTGGGACAGCCCGGCCAAGCGCGAGGCGCTGGCCGCGTTCAACCGCGAGATGGACCCGGCGGCCCGCAAGGCGAAATGGGTGACCTTGCAGACGCTGTTCTACAGCGAGGTGCCGAGCGTCAAGGTCGGCGAGTTCTACAACCTCGCCGCCAGCAGCGACAAGCTGACCGGCTACACCCCGACGCCCTGGCCGTTCTTCTGGAACACCGACCTGAAGGGCTGAGGGGCGATTGGATAATTCCCTCTCCCGTCCCGGGAGAGGGAAGGGGCCCATGCGGAGCATGGGAAGGGTGAGGGGTTATCCAAGGAACCATGCGGTTCAGGATGCTCGCCCTACCCCTCACCCTCCCCACGCCTGAGGGCGCGGGTCCCCTCCCTCTCCCGGGACGGGAGAGGGGAATTCTGTGCTTTTCCTCGGTCCGGGACCGCAACCATGCTCGTCTACGTCGTCCGCCGGTTCGCCGGCATGATGATCGTCATGCTGCTCGTCGCCATGGTGGTCTTCCTGATCGCCCGCGTCGTGCCGGGCGATCCCGCCGCCGTCATGCTGGGGTCCGCCGCCACGCCGGAGGACATCGCGGCGCTGCGCGGCCGGCTCGGGCTCGACGAGCCGCTGCTGACGCAGTTCCTGCTCTATCTCGGGCAGATCGTCCGCTTCGACCTCGGCGAGTCCATCTTCCTCAACCGCCCGGTATCGCAGGCGCTGGCCGAACGGTCGGAGCTGACCGCCCTGCTGACCATGATGTCGGTGGGAATCGCCATGCTGATCGGCGTGCCGATCGGCATCCTGTCGGCGGCCAAGCGCGGCGGGCTGATCGACCAGACCTCCGTCGGGCTCGCCATGCTGGCGGCCAGCGTGCCCAGCTTCTGGATCGGGCTGACGCTGATCAAGTATCTGGCGGTCGACCATGCCTGGTTCCCGGTCGCCGGCTACGGCCCGCCCGACGCCGACCTGATGGAGCGGATGCGCCATCTGGTGCTGCCGGCCATCGCGCTCGGCATTCCCAATTCGGCGCTGATCCTGCGCTTCACCCGCACCAGCATGCTGGACGTGATGAGCCACGACTATGTCCGCACCGCCCGGGCCAAGGGGCTGCCGCCGCTGGTCGTCGTGCTGAAGCATGCGCTGCGCAACGCGATGATCCCGATCCTGACGGTGATCGGCCTGACCACCGCGGTGATGATCGCCGGCGCCATCGTGACGGAGACCGTGTTCGGCCTGCCCGGCGTCGGCAACCTGATCGTCTCGGCCGTGCTGCGCCGCGACTATCCGGTGATCCAGGGCGCCCTGCTGGTGGTGTCCGCCATCTATGTGCTGATCAACCTGACGGTCGACCTGCTCTATGCCGTGGTCGATCCGCGGGTCCGTTATTGAGAGGGAGGGTTTCCATGGCAAGCGTCCCCGCCGGTCACGGCACCGTTCCCCTTCCCTCTTCCGCCGGGCCGCAGCGCAGCCGGTCGCCGCTCGCCCTGCTGATGCGCCAGCTGTTCCGCCGCCGGCTGGTGGTGCTGTCCTTCCTGATCATGCTGGCGATCCTGGCGGTGGCGCTGCTGGCGCCCTGGATCACCCCCTTCAACCCGACGAAGATGGACATCCTCGGCCGGCTGAAACCGCCGACCGCCGCCCATTGGTTCGGCACCGACGAATACGGCCGCGACGTGCTGTCCCGCGTGATGCTGGGCGCCCGGCTGTCGCTGCTGGTCGGCCTGCTGGTCGTGGTGGTGGCGACTGTGCTCGGCACGCTGCTGGGGCTGGCCGCCGGCTATGTCCGGCCGCTCGACGGCGTGCTGATGCGGCTGACCGACGCGCTGATGGCCTTCCCCGACATCCTGCTCGCCATCGCCTTCATGGCGGCGCTGGGGCCGTCGCTCTACAACGTCGTGCTGGCGCTCGGCATCGTCTACACCCCGCGCGTCGCCCGCGTGGTGCGCGCCGCCTGCCTGGTGGTGCGCGAGATGCCCTATATCGAGGCGGCGACGGCGCTGGGCGCGTCGACCCCGCGCATCGTCTTCCTGCACATCCTGCCCAACCTGATCTCGCCGATCCTGGTGCAGGCCACCTTCATCTTCGCCTACGCCATCCTGACCGAGGCCGCCCTGTCCTTCCTCGGCGTCGGCGTGCCGCCGACCACGCCGACCTGGGGCAACATGATCGCCGGCGCCCAGCAGTATTTCCAGCAGGCCGACTGGCTGATCCTGTTCCCCGGCTGCGCCATCGTCCTGACCGTGCTGTCGCTCCAGGTCGTCGGCGACGGGCTGCGCGACGCGCTCGACCCCCGGCTCCAGAAGGCCAAATGAGATGAGCGATTCTCTTCTTATCAAGGGCGCCCGCGTCATCGACGGCACCGGCGCCCCCTGGTTCCCCGCCGACGTGCTGGTGGAGCGCGGACGCATCGCCGCCATCGGCCCGATGCTGGACGCGCCGGACGCCGAGCCGCTGGAGGCGCAGGGGCGCTTCCTTGCCCCCGGCTTCATCGACGCCCATTGCCACGACGATTTGATCCAGCTGCGTCAGCCCGGCCGGCCGGAGAAGGTGGCGCAGGGCGTCAGCACCGTGGTGGTCGGCAACTGCTCCTTCGGCCTCTACCCGCAGAGCCCGGACAGCGGCGGCCCCTTGCGCGAGCATTTCGGCAACCTGCTGGGCACGGTGACGACCCAGGAAACCTTCACCGATTTCGCCGGCTACCGGGCGGCGCTCGACGGGCGCGGCACCGCCATCAACCTCGTCTCGCTGGTCGGTCACGCGGCGTTGCGCCTCGCCGTCATGGGCTGGCAGAACCGCGCCGCCACGACGGAAGAGCGCGAGGCGATGGCGGCCCTGCTGGCCGAGCAGCTTCGCCAGGGCGCGCACGGCCTGTCGCTCGGCCTCGTCTATCCGCCCAGCGCCTGGGCCGACCGCGCCGAGCTGGTGCGGCTGGCCGAGGTGGTGGCGGAGCATGGCGCCCTGCTGACCGCCCATGTCCGCTCCTATGAGGGCGGGCTGATCGCCTCGGTGGACGAGTTCCTCGACCTGCTGAAGGCCGGCGGGGCGAGCGGCCTGCTCTCCCACCTGCAAGCGGCGGGAAAGCCCTATTGGGGCAGCCTGCCGCGGGCGGTGGAGCGGCTGGAGATCGCCCGCAAGGGCGGCACCGACGTCAGCTTCGACATGTACCCCTATCCGGCCGGCTCCAGCACCATCCTGCAACTGCTGCCGCCCTCGGCGCTGGCGGGAGGGGTGGAGGCGCTGCTGGCGCGGATGGCCGACGCCGACGGTCTGGCGGCGTTGCGCCGCGCGGTGGAGGGCGGCGAGGCGCCGGGCGACGCCGGCTGGGAATCCAAGATCCGCCTGATCGGCTGGGAGAATGTCCGGATCGGCGGCGTCGGCGAAGCGGACCTGCGTCCGCTGGAAGGGCTGTCGCTGACCGAGATCGCCGAGACGGCGAAGGAATCCCCCTTCGACACGCTGGTCCGCCTGATCCGCGCCGACCGCGGCCGCACCAACATCGTCATGTTCCAGCTGGCCGAGGCCGATCTGGAAACCGCGCTGTCGCACCCGCTGCACATGCTGGGGTCCGACGGGCTGCCGCGCGAGACCGGCAAGCCGCACCCGCGCGCCTTCGGCAGCTTCCCGCGCTATCTCGCCCGCGCCATCAGCGGCGAAGGTGGGCTGGGGCTGGAGGATGCCGTGCGCCACATGACCGCCGTCCCGGCGCAGCGCTTCGGCCTGTCCGACCGCGGGCTGGTCCGGCCGGGCATGGTTGCCGATTTGACCCTGTTCACCGCCGACGTGGCCGACCGCGCGACCTTCCAGGACCCGACGCAGCCGCCGCACGGCATCACCGACCTGCTCGTCGCCGGACAGTTCGTCCTGCGCGACGGCGGCCACACCGGCGCCCGTCCGGGCAAGGCCCTGACCCGCGCCTGACCTTTCAAGACAGTGCCGTTTCAAAACCAGTGAGGACCCGATGACCAACCGCAAGCCGATCTTCGCCGAGAAGGGGGCCAAGCCCGCCGGCCAGTACAGCCACGCCATCGTCGCGAACGGCTTCGTCTATGTGTCGGGCCAGGGGCCGCACCATCCGGAGACCGGCGCGCTGCCCGAGGATTTCGCCGGCGAAGTGCGCCAGACCCTGCGCAACCTGGAAATCATCCTGAAGGCCGCCGGTACCGACCTCGCCCATGTGGTGAAGGTCAACAGCTATCTCAGCGATCTCGGCCGCTTCCAGGAATACAACGCGCTCTATTCGGAGTTCTTCCCGACCGAGCCGCCGGCCCGCACCACCATCGGCTGCCAGCTGAACAACATCCAGGTCGAAATCGACTGCATCGCGGTCCTGCCGCAAGCGTAACATCCCGAGTACACGGCCGATCCCCGGCTTCACCGCCGGGGTCGGCCCTTTCCCTCTTGTCGCCTTTGGAGCGGTCCCATGCGCGTCGACGAACTCGACACCCCCGTCCCCGTCATCGACCTCGACCGGGTCGAGCATAACCTGACCAAGATGCAGGAATACTGCGACCGGCACGGGTTGGCGCTGCGTCCGCACATCAAGACCCACAAGCTTCCCCAATTCGCCCTGCGCCAGATCGAGCTGGGCGCCGTCGGCATCACCTGCCAGAAGATCAGCGAAGCGATGGTGATGGCCGAGGCCGGCTGCGCCGACATCCTGCTGACCTATCCCATCGTCGGCGCCGCCAAGGTGGCACCGCTGGCCGAGCTGGCCGGCAAGACCAAGCTGACGGTGGCGCTCGACAACGCCGTCGCCCTCGACACCGTGGCGGCGGCCGCCGCGCAGGCCGGCGTCGAGATCGGCATCCTGGTGGAGTTCGACAGCGGCGACGGCCGCTGCGGCGTGCAGACGCCTGACGAGGTGCTGACGCTGGCCCGCCGCGCCGCCGGCAACGGCCTGACCCGTTTCCGCGGCCTGATGACCTACCCGCGCGGCCCCCGCACCGTGCCCTTCGTCGCCGAGACCCGCGCCCTGCTGGACGGCGCCGGCATCGCGGTGGAGACGGTGTCGGTCGGCGGCACCCCCGGCTGCTGGGACACCCACGAGCTTCCCGGCGTGACGGAGCTGCGCGTCGGCACCTACATCTATCACGACCGCGCCACCGTCGGCGCCGGGGTGGCGACGCTGGACGAATGCGCCGTGCATGTCTACGCCACCGTGGTCAGCCGCCCCACATCCGACCGCGCCGTTCTCGATTGCGGCAGCAAGACGCTGTCGAGCGACCGCGTAGCCCCGTCGGTCGGCGAAGGCTACGGCCTGATCCTCGACTATCCCGACGCGGTGATCGTCCGCGTCAACGAGGAGCATGCGGTGGTCGACCTCAGCCGGAGCGCAGCGAAGCCTGAGATCGGCGACCGCGTCCGCATCCTGCCCAACCATGTCTGCGTGGTGACCAACCTGCACGACCGCATGGCGATCAGCCGCAACGGCGAGGTCACCGGCGACTGGCCGGTGCCGGCCCGCGGCTGCACCCGCTGATCCGCCCCTCGGGGTCGCATTCTATTCCCTCTCCCGCCCCGGGAGAGGGAAGGGGCCCATGCGGAGCATGGGAAGGGTGAGGGGTTGGGCACGAAGCCATGCGCTTTGGGGCCATGCGGTTCCGGCTTCTCGGACCACCCCTCACCCTCCCCGCCTTCGGCGGGTCCCCTCCCTCTCCCGGGGCGGGAGAGGGCGATCACCGCACCCGCTGCCCCCCTTACCGGGATCCCGTCATGGACGCTGACCTCACGCTCGACATCCGCAACCTGCAAACCCACTTCACCGCCGATTCCGGCGTGTCGAAGGCGGTGGACGGCGTGTCCTTCGCCGTGCGCCGCAACGAGACGCTGGCCGTCGTCGGCGAATCCGGCAGCGGCAAGTCGGTGACCAGCCTGTCGGCGATGCGGCTGATCCCGACGCCGCCGGGCATCATCGCCGGCGGCGAGATCCTGTTCCGCGGTCGCGACGGCCAGGTGCGCGACCTCGCCCGTATCAGCGAGCGGGCGATGCGCAGCGTCCGCGGCAACGAGATCGGCATGATCTTCCAAGAGCCGATGACCTCGCTGAACCCGGTCTACACCGTCGGCGACCAGATCGGCGAGGCGCTGCGCTACCACCAGGGCCTCGACCGCTGGGCGGCGCGGGCCGAGGCGCTCGCCATGCTGAAGAAGGTCGGCATCCCGGCGGCGGAGCGGCGGCTGGACGAGTACCCGCACCAGATGTCGGGCGGCATGCGCCAGCGCGTGATGATCGCCATGGCGCTGGCCTGCCGCCCCACCCTGCTGATCGCCGACGAGCCGACCACGGCGCTGGACGTGACCATCCAGGCGCAGATCCTCGACCTGATGCGGCGGCTCCAGGAGGAGACCGGCACCTCGATCCTGTTCATCACCCACAATCTGGGCGTGGTGGCGGAGGTGGCGCACCGGGTGGTGGTGATGTATGCCGGCCGCATCGTCGAGGAGGGCGACGTGCGCTCCCTGCTGAAATCGCCCAAGCACCCCTACACCCGCGGGCTGCTGGCCTGCATGCCGCATCTGGGTCAGCGCCGCGGCGACGGCGGCCGGCTCTACGCCATCCCCGGCAGCGTGCCGAGCCCGGTGAACCGCCCGGCCGGCTGCACCTTCGCCCCGCGCTGCGCGCTGGCCGAACCCGCCTGCCTCGCCGCCGAACCCGTGCTGGAGCCGGTCGGCCCCGACCATTCCGCCCGCTGCCGCCGCTGGAGGGACGTGCAATGAGCACCGATACCGTCACCGAACAGCCCCTGCTGAGCGTCCGCAATCTGGAGAAGCGCTTTCCGGTGCGCGGCGGGCTGCTGCAACGGCCGGTCGGCTGGGTGAAGGCGGTGGACGATTTGTCCTTCGACCTGAAGCGCGGCGAGGTGCTGGGGCTGGTCGGCGAGTCCGGCTCCGGCAAGACCACCGCCGGGCGCAGCATCCTGCGGCTGATCGAGCCGACCGCCGGCTCCATCCGCTTCGCCGGACAGGAGATCACCGGTCTGGCGACGGCGGAGATGCGGGCGCAGCGCCGCCGCATGCAGATCGTCTTTCAGGACCCCTATGCCAGCCTCGACCCGCGCCAGCGCGTGCGCGACGTGATCGGCGAGGCGCTGGTGATCCACAACATCGGCAGCCGCGCCGACCGCCGCGACCGGATCGCCGCCCTGCTGGAGAAGGTCGGCCTAAGCGCCGACGCCATGGACCGCTTCCCGCATGAATTCTCCGGCGGCCAGCGCCAGCGCATCGGCATCGCCCGCGCCCTGGCGGTGGAACCCGACTTCATCGTGGCGGACGAGCCGGTGTCGGCCCTCGACGTCTCGGTGCAGGCGCAGGTGGTGAATTTGCTGGGCGACCTGCAGCGCGAGCTGGGGCTGGCGGTGCTGTTCATCGCCCATGACCTGGCGGTGGTGCGCTACATCAGCGACCGGGTGGCGGTGATGTATCTCGGCCGCCTGATGGAGATCGCGCCGAGCGATTCCCTCTACGAGCGTCCGCGCCATCCCTACACCATGGCCCTGCTGTCCGCCGCCCCCGACCCGGACCCCGACGCGCCGAAGTCGCGGATGCTGCTGGACGGCGACGTGCCGAGCCCGATGAACCCGCCGTCGGGCTGCGTCTTCCGCACCCGCTGCCCCTTCGCCCTGCCGGCCTGTGCAGAGCCGGAAGCCCGGGCGCTGCGCGAGGTGGCGCCGGGGCATTCGGTGGCGTGCATTCGGGATGATGTGGCTCCGGCGATGGCGACCGGGGCCTGAGTGGGATTGAGGGCTTCGAACCCGGTCATCGAAGCCCCCACGTCCGGATCGTCGGACGCTCAAGCCGTCAGACCTGCGCCAGCCCGCCGTCGACGAAGACTTCGCCGCCGGTCATGAAGCTGCTGTCGGCGGAGGCCAGGAACGCCGCCACCGCGCCGGCTTCCGAAGGGTCGCCGATGCGGCCGATGGGCGTGGTGCTGCCGAGTGCGTCCATGGCTTCCTCGCCCACGACCTCCAGCGCCAGCTCCGTCCTGGTCGGACCGGGCGACAGCACGTTGACGCGGATCCCGGTCCCGCGCAGGTCCAGCGCCCAACTGCGCGCCAGATTGCGGATCGCGGCCTTGGTCGCGCTGTAGATGCTGAATTGCGGCGTCCCCATCACTCCCGCGCTCGACCCGGTCAGGATGATCGAGGACCCCGCCTTCATCAGCGGCAGGGCCTTCTGCACCGTGAAGACCAGCCCCTTCACATTGACATCGAAGATCTGGTCGTAATGCTCGGGCGTGATCTGCCCGAGCGGCGCGAACGACCCCGTTCCGGCATTGGCGAACAGGATGTCGAGCCCACCCCGTTCCGCCTTCACCGTGTCGTACAGCCGGTCGAGGTCGGACAGGTCGGTGACCGATCCCCTGACCGCCCGCGCCGAAGCCCCCAGCCGCGCCACGGCGGCGTCGAGCGCCTCCTGCCTGCGGCCGAAGAGGTAGACGAACGCCCCTTCGTCGACGAAGCGCTGGGCGGCGCCCAGGCCGATGCCGCTGCCGCCACCGGTCACCACCGCGGTCTTGCCCTGTAGCCTGCTCATGATGTGCTCCCTGGTTGAGATTGCACTGAGCTGGCGAGCCACCCACCTATGGACAAGTATGCACCTTTTTGTAAGTGCCCCAGAAAATGGCGGTTCGGAAAATGACGACCAGTTCTTCGACTCCATCCCAGCCGCAGCAGAACCCGCCGGCGGAGGGGACCTGCACCCCGACCCTGCCCGGCTTCACCTGCGGTCTGGACGCGACCCTGCGGATCATCGCCGGCAAGTGGAAGCCGCTGATCCTGTATTTCCTGGCGCAAGGCGGTCCCTACCGCTATGGCGAACTCCGCCGGGCGATCCGCGACGTCAGCGACAAGATGCTGATCCAGCAGCTCAAGGAACTGGAAAGCGACGGGCTGGTGAAGCGGACCGACTACAAGGAAATCCCCCCGCGGGTGGACTACAGCCTGACCCCGCTGGGTCACAGCTTGGCCGAGGCGCTGGTGCCGCTCTGTTCCTGGGGCACGGAACACATGGACGAGGTCAGCCGGGTCTTTGCCAAGCGGGAGGGCTGGGGCGCGAAGGGGCGGTGAGCCCGACTTCATCGTGGCGAGCGAGCCGGTGTCGGCGCTCGACGTCTCGGTCCAGGCGCAGGTGGTGAACCTACTGGGCGATTTGCAGCGCGAGCTGGGGCTGGCGGTGCTGTTCATCGCCCATGATCTGGCGGTGGTGAATTACATCAGCGACCGGGTGGCGGTGATAGATCTCGGCCGCCTGATGGAGATCGCGCCAAGCGATGGGCTCTACGAGCGTCCGCGCCACCCCTACACCATGGCCCTGCTGTAGGCCGCCCCCGATCGGACCCCGGCACGCGGAAGGCGCATGCTGCTGGACGGCTACGTGCCGAGCCCGATGAATCCGCCGTCCGGCTGCGTCTTCCGGACGCGCTGTCCTTTCGCCCCGCCGGCTTGTGTAGAGCCGACGGGGCGGGAGTTGCGAGAGGCGGCGCCGGGGCATTCGGTGGCGTACATCCGGGATGATGTGAGGGTGGGGTAAAAGTCGGCTTTGCCTCAAATACTGATGCTATGCCGAAGACGAACGACGCAGCTATTCGGGGTGCGCGCCATGTTGTCAAACAGGAATCTACGGCGGTTGCAGACACGCTCAAGAGGTGTATAAATTAGCTATCAATTCGTCGAGACGGATATGGCTGAGCTCACAACGGAACTCCAGGCGCTAGTCGATAGCCCCCAAGAAAGCCTTAATATTGAGGTCAAGCGCTGGCTCGACCTAGGTGACAAGGCTGGCGCCGCCACCATCGCGAAAGCCGCCATCGCCCCAGGGCTCCGAAGCCGGGTTAACAGCGGTTTACGAACGTCGAAGTTTCTGATTCGGTGGA
>NZ_JAENHM010000002.1 GCF_016595245.1 Azospirillum endophyticum | reverse complement strand
AAACTTACTTCTGCGACCCTCACGCACCCTGGCAGAAAGGCGGCGTCGAGAACACGATCGGGCGGCTGAGACGCAAACTACCCAGGAAGACAAACCTTGCCGTGACAACTTCGCAAGAGATTGAGGCTCACGCGGATTGGATCAACTCCATACCGCGTGAGTGCCTCGACTTCTTCACGCCAGATGATCTATTCTCTAAAAATCTCTCCGTTGCGCTTCAAGCGTGAGACCATCTCCCCGCCTTCGCGGGGATGACGGAAGTCCTTTGATGGGAATCCAATTTCCATATGCGATTGCCATACGGGCGCTGAGAAGGGAAATTGCGTACGAGGGCGTGCATCAGACCACCATGAATCCTTTTTATTAGACAATCATCATTGCCTTGCTACCTTCCGTTCCGGTCCGAGCCTTTGGGGCGACCAGCAACAATCTGATCGTGTTCCGTCCGCCCGGGCCAACCGGGACCGGAGCGGCACGACGGGGACGGATGACGCGACGAGGGGCGGGGCGCGGATCGCCGCTGTCCACGCGATGTCGACAACCCTTGCAGGGCAAAGGTGACCCTCTCATGACGATTTCAAACAAAATCATTCTGAAGACCGCACTGGCGGCGCTCGTCGTCCTGGCGCCGCTTCCCGCCGCCGCGCAAAGCAGTGCCCAAATCAAGCTGTCCGATTTGAAGGTGAAGATCGACCCGGCGCAGACGACGGTGTCGGGCATTTCGTCGGGTGCCTATATGGCCGGACAGTTCCAGGTCGCCTATTCGGGGCTGGTCAAGGCGGCCGGCATCGTCGCCGGCGGTCCCTACGACTGTGCCGAGGTGTCGGAAGGCGGCATCGCCCCGGCGGTGGTGGCGCTGAAGCGCTGCATGGACGTGGCGATGGGACCGCCCGACGTGCCGGCGCTGGTCGCCAACGCCAAGGCGCGCGAGGCGGCGAAGGAGATCGATCCGCTGTCCAACATGGCGCAGTCGAAGATCTACCTGTTCAACGGCGACGACGACCGCACGGTGAAGCGCCCGGTCGCCGACGCCACCGAGCAGTTCTACCGGGCGCTGGGGGTGGCGGAGGCGAATTTTTCCTATGTGAAGCTGCCGAAGGCGGCGCACGCCTACATCACCGACGGCTATGGCGCGGCCTGCGACTTCATCCCGCAGGAGGGGGAGAAGAGCGAATACATCAACGACTGCCGGTATGATCAGGCGGGTGCCATCGTCCGCTTCTTCTATGCCGACGCCCGGACACCGAACGCCCCCGCCGCAGCCCGCCAGCCGCAGCTGTTCGATCAGGCCCCCTTCGTCGGCGATCCCAGCCGCAGCGGCATGGGCCGGACCGGCTATGTCTATGTTCCGGAAGCCTGCGAGGGCGGCCGGCAGACCTGCCGCATCCATGTCGCTTTCCATGGCTGCCAGATGGCGTCCAACCTGATCGGCGACCATTTCGCCGTGCATGCCGGCTACAACCGCTGGGCCGACGTCAACAACATCGTCGTGCTGTACCCGCAGATCGACGGCGCCGCCAAGCCGACCTCCAACCCCAAGGCTTGTTGGGACTGGTTCGGCTACACCGGCTACGACTTCGCCCGCAAGAGCGGCTTCCAGATGACCGCCGTCCGCAAGATGATCGGCGCGCTGACAGGCGAGTGAAGGGCGGCGTTCGGTTTGCCCCCTCCCCGACCCTCCCCCGCTGGGCGGGGGAGGGGGCAGGCGCTTGTACGAGATGGCGGCGGAGTTCCCTCCCCTGCGTAGCGGGGGAGGGTTAGGGTGGGGGCATCCGAAGCCCGCACTCCACCAACAGAAAAGCCCCTCTCCGGCGAACCGGAGAGGGGCTTTTCCTTGAGCCTGAACCGATCAGGCCTTGAGGATGCCGCGGCCGGCGAAGCGGGCGGCGACGCCGAGTTGCTCCTCGATGCGGATCAGCTGGTTGTACTTGGCGAGACGGTCCGAGCGGCTGAGCGAGCCGGTCTTGATCTGGCCGCAGTTGGTGGCGACCGCCAGATCGGCGATGGTGCTGTCCTCGGTTTCGCCCGAGCGGTGCGACAGCACGGCGGTGTAGCCGGCCTTGTGCGCCATGTCGACCGCCTCCAGCGTCTCCGACAGCGTGCCGATCTGGTTCACCTTCACCAGGATCGAGTTGGCGACACCTTGGCGGATGCCCTGGGCCAGACGCTTGGGGTTGGTGACGAACAAATCGTCGCCGACCAGCTGCACCTTGGAGCCGATGGCGTCGGTCAGCGCCTTCCAGCCCTCCCAGTCGTCCTCGGCCATGCCGTCCTCGATCGAGATGATCGGGTAGCGGGCGGCCAGGTCGGCCCAGTAGGCGACCATCTGTTCCGGCGACAGCGACTTGCCTTCGCCGGCCAGCTCGTACTTGCCGTTCTTGAAGAACTCGGTCGAGGCGGCGTCGAGCGCCAGCATGACGTCGTCGCCCGGCTTGTAGCCGGCGGCCTCGATCGCCTTCATGACGAAGCCGAGCGCCTCGTCGGTCGAGCCGATGTTGGGGGCGAAGCCGCCCTCGTCGCCGACATTGGTGTTGTGGCCGGCATCCTTCAGCTTCTTCTTGAGCGACTGGAAGATCTCGGAGCCCATGCGGATGGCGTCGGCGCCGGTCTCGGCGCCCACCGGCATGATCATGAATTCCTGGATGTCGATCGGGTTGTCGGCATGGGCGCCGCCGTTGATGATGTTCATCATCGGCACCGGCAGCAGCGAGGCGAAGGCGCCGCCGACATAGCGGTAGAGCGGCAGGCCGGCATCCTCGGCGGCGGCGCGGGCGACCGCCAGCGACACGCCCAGGATGGCGTTGGCGCCGAGACGGCTCTTGTTCTCGGTGCCGTCCAGGTCGATCATGGCGAGGTCGATGGCGCGCTGGTCGTCGCCGTCGAGGCCGGCGAGCGCGTCGTAGATCTCGCCGTTGACGGATTCGACCGCCTTCAGCACGCCCTTGCCGCCGAAGCGGGACTTGTCGCCGTCGCGCAGCTCGACCGCCTCATGGGCGCCGGTCGAGGCGCCCGACGGCACCGCGGCACGGCCGAAGGCGCCGCTGTCCAGCGCGACGTCGACTTCCACGGTGGGGTTGCCGCGGCTGTCCAGGATTTCGCGGGCGTGAATCTCGGTGATGACGCTCATGATCGGTCGATCCTTCGAGGAATGGCAGCCGCGTTGTCTCGCAGGCCGCGTTTTGAGGCGCGCTGGCTTGATAGCCCCGACGTCCGGGCGATGCAATATCTGCTTCGGCTTACAACCCGGCCCGAATCGGCGCCGATCAGAGGAATCCCTCGACCATCGCGGCGAATTCGGCCGGGCGTTCGGCATGCAGCCAGTGCCCGACCCCCTCGATCATGCGGATTTCCGCCTTGGGGAAATGGCGGCGGATGGCGTCGTGATGCTCGGGCCGGATGTAGTCCGAGGCGCCGCCGCCGATGAACAGGGCCGGACCGTCATAGCGCGCGCCGCCGAAATCGGGGAAGTCGATCAGCCCCGCCATGTTCGAACCGATGGAGTCGAGGTTGATCCGCCAGGAGAAGGCGCCGTTCTCCAGCACCAGGTTCTGCATCAGGAAGGAGCGCAGCGGCGCCTCCGGAATGGCGTCGGCAAGCTGGGCCTCGACCTCCGGCCGGCGGGTGGCGCCCTCCAGCTTCGCGGCCTTCATGGCGGCGACGTAGGGGGCGTGGGTGTGGGTGTAGGCGACGGGGGCGATGTCGGCGACCACCAGCCGCTCGACCCGTTCGGGATGGGCCAGCGCCAGCGCCATGGCGGTCTTGCCGCCCATCGAATGGCCGACGATGGTGGCGCGGGCGAAGCCGCGGTCGTCGAGGAAACGCAGCACGTCGGCCGCCATCTCCGGATAGCCCATGTCCTCGGCCCAGGGCGCGCCGCCATGGTTGCGCAGATCGAGCGCATAGACCCGCCGCGATTCGCCGAAGCGGCGGGCCAGCGTCTGCCAGTTGCGCGCCGAGCCGAACAGGCCGTGCAGGACCAGCATCGGCGTTCCGCCATTGGCTTCGCCGGCTTCCAGATAGGTCAGGGGGAGGGCTTGCTGCGGCATTTCGGGGCCTTTGTCCGGTGAGGTCCGAGATGGGTTCTGGACGAATGCGGGCCGCGATCCTATGACGAACGTGGTCGCATCGCTAGAGTGCGATCGTTTCGGACGGAAACGTCCGAAGCGTGAATCGCACGAAGAATCAAACGGCTGGAGTCCATCGGATGCTTCAATAAGCCCCCGATGGACTCTAGGATGCCGCCGGGCTATTTCTGCACCACAAGAGCGACCCAGCCATCGTGTTCCGTCATATCCTGTCCGTCGGCGGCCTGACCCTGGCCAGCCGGGTGCTCGGCTTCCTGCGCGACGTGCTGACCGCGGCACTGCTCGGCGCCGGGCCGGTGGCCGACGCCTTCTTCGTCGCCTTCCGGCTGCCGAACCATTTCCGCGCCCTGTTCGCCGAGGGCGCCTTCAACTCCGCCTTCGTGCCGCTGTTCTCGGGCAAGCTGGTGCAGGACGGCGCCGCTGCCGCCCGCCGCTTCGCCGACGAGGTGATGACCTTGCTGGTCATTGTGCAGCTCGTGCTGCTGCTGGCGGTGCTGGCCTTCATGCCGCAGTTCATGACGGTCTTCGCTCCCGGCTTTGCCGACGAGCCCGAGAAGTTCCGGCTGGCGGTGCTGTTCACCAGCATCACCTTCCCCTATTTGCTGCTGATCTCGCTGGTGTCGCTCTATGGCGGCGTGCTGAACAGCATGAGCCGCTTCGGGTCGGCCGCTGCGGCGCCCATCCTGATGAATCTCTGCCTGATCGCGGCGCTGGTGGTCGGCACGCCGCTGACGCCGACGGCCGGACACGCGCTGTCCTGGGGCGTGCTGGTATCCGGCGTGGCGCAGTTCCTCTATCTGGCCTGGGACGCCCGCCGGGCCGACATGAGCCTGCGGCCGGTGATGCCGCGCCTGTCGCCCGACGTGAAGCGCTTCCTCAAGGTGCTGGGACCCGCGGCGCTGGGATCCGGCCTGACCCAGATCAGCCTGTTCGCCGATACGCTGATCGCGTCGGCGCTGCCGACCGGGGCCGTCTCCTACCTCTATTACGCCGACCGGCTGAACCAGCTGCCGCTGGGGGTGATCGGCATCGCCGTCGGCACCGTTCTGCTTCCGGAAATGTCCAAGCGGATCAAGAGCGGCGATGAGGCCGGCGCGGTCGACAGCCAGAACCGCGCCATCGAGCTGTCGCTGGTGCTGACCCTGCCGGCGGCCATCGCCTTCCTGGTGGCGGGCACGCCGATCCTGTCGGTGCTGTTCCAGCGCGGTGCCTTCGGCCCGTCCGACGCCGCGGCCTCGGCACTGACGCTGCAGGCCTATGCGCTGGGCCTGCCGGCCTTCGTGGTGATCCGCAGCCTGGTCAACGGCTTCTATGCCCGCCACGACACCGCGACGCCGGTGCGGGTGGCGCTGGCGGCGGTCGGCATCAATGTGGCGCTGAAGCTGGCGCTGATGGGGCCGCTGGCCCAGGTCGGGCTGGCGGTCGCCACCTCCGTCGGCGCCTGGGTGAATGCCGGGCTGCTGGCGCTGCTGCTGCACCGGCGCGGCCTTTTCCGCGCCGATGCGCGCCTGACCCGCAACCTGCCGCGCATGGTGGTCGCAGCATCCGCCATGGCCGGCGCCCTGTGGCTGGCGACCGGCCGGCTCGCCCCCTGGCTGGGCGCCGCCGGCGCGGCCGAGCGGCTGGGCGGGCTGCTGGTGCTGGCGGCGGTCGGGCTGGCGGTCTACGCCATCGCCGCCGTGCTGCTGGGGTTGGTGCGGCGCAGCGACCTCGGCCGTCTGCGCCGCCGCCGGGCGAAGGCGTGAATTGAAGGGCGGGAGTCTTGTCTCCGCGCTGCTTTGTCGATCTTGTTGAACACTGCGGCCCCTATCCAAAAATCCTCCGACCTCACTCCTCTGTCTGCAAAGGCCGCTCCGGATCGGCGCTCCATTCCGACATGGAGCCGTCATAGAGCCGCACGCCCGGCACCCCCGCGATCTCGCTCAACGCGAACCAGGACACCGAGGCGAGGTGGCCGGTGTTGCAGAAGGTGATGGGCTGGTCGCGCAGCGGCAGGCCGGCCTGATCGGCCAGCGCCTTCACCGCATCGGGCGTGGCGAAGCGATGCTCCGTCGGAGAATAGAGGGCGGCGATGTCCAGGTTCACCGCACCCGGGATGGTGCCGGGCGCGCGGGCCTGCGGGCTCTTGGCCTTGCCGGCGAACTGCTCGGCGGACCGGGCGTCGTGCAGGGGCACCGCCCCGGCCTGCACCGCCGTCTCGACCTGCTCCAGGGTGGCGCGCAGGTCGGTGCGGGGGCGGGCGGTGAAGCCGGCCGGTTTGCGGTCCGCCGGCTGCGGCGCCACCGGTCCGCCGGCAGCGACCCAGGCGGCGAAGCCACCGTTCAGCACCGACACCGCATCGTGCCCCAGCATCTTGAAGGTCCAATGGACGCGGGTGGCGTTGCCCATGTCCGACGCGTTGGCACCGGCCGCCACCAGAACGACGTGGTCGCCGTCGCCGATGCCGAGACCGCCGATCAGCCCGGCCAGCACCCCAGGCTCCGGCAGCATTCCGGCGCCGCCGCCGACCACCGTCCGCCAGCCGGCCGTTGCGTAATCGGAATGAACCGCTCCCGGAACGAAGCCGCCGGCGGGCGGGGTCCGCACATCCAGGACGACGAGGCCGGGGCTGTCGAGCCGGCTCTTCAGCCAGGAAGCGTCGACGAGCGGGGAAATGCTGGTGTCGGTCATCAGAGTGAACCCGGTTCCGGTTGGTCGGTGCCAGGACCTGCCATGGTCGTTGCATGATGACAACGACTCCTCCGGCGGGCCGGCGGCTGCCCGCCGTGGCGGGTGGGCGGACAGTGTGGGCGAAGTGCCGGTGCGGGAAAAGCCCAATCTTGTCGCAATGCCCGCCTGCCGGTGGCGTTGCCCGCCTACCCGCCCGGGGTGTAGGATGTCCCGTTCGTATAGGTAAGGCGCCCTTCACCGGCGCGGGAGCTTGGACAGCCATGGCCAACATCGACGACCTGCTCGGCGCCGCCGATCCCAATGACGGCGACGCCTCGTCCTTCGCCATCGGCGACGCGCCGGTGGAGATCAAGGTCGTCATCGGCACCGCCATGCTGCGTGTCCGCGATCTGCTGAAGCTGGGCCGCGGTGCCGTGGTGGAACTCGATCGCCACCTGAAGGACCCGACCGACGTCTATGTCGAGGGCGTGCTGGTCGCCCGCGGCGAGGTCGCGATCATCGACGACAAGATCGGCGTCACCCTGACCGACTTCATCAAGTCCAGCCGCGAATGGAAGCGCTGACCGCTCCATCGTCGCCGCGCCCCGCCTTGTTCCCTTTCCGATGCTTCATTCGGTAGCAGCCCCGTTCGCGCCGGCGCCTTGACGGCGGGCGGTGGCATCTGGTCTCGTTGAGGGCAATCGTGGGATGTGCCGTCGCCGACGGCATCACCCACCGGCCGGCCCGGAGAGCGATGCCATGCCCCATCACGCGGTCTCCCCATCCTCCTGCCTGCCGCGCCACTGTTCGAACCCGCAGGCTGACCGCGAGCGGGGCTACGGCCCATCGGAGCGCGCCATCCTCAGCCGGGCCGCCTTCGCCGAGGCGATGGCGGAAATCGGCGCCTGGCCGGGCTATGCCCCGACCCCGCTGCGTTCCCTGCCCGGACTGGCGCAGGAGGCCGGGATCGACCGCCTCTGGTACAAGGACGAGAGCACCCGCTTCGCGCTCGGCAGCTTCAAGGCGCTCGGCGGGGCCTATGCCGTGCTGCGCCTGCTGGCGCGGGAGGTGACGGCGCGGGTGCCCGGCGTGCCGGTGACGGCGCTGGACCTCGTCGTCGGGCGCTATGCCAAGGTGACCCGGACGCTGACCGTCACCACCGCCACCGACGGCAACCATGGCCGGTCGGTCGCCTGGGGCGCGCAGGTGTTCGGCTGCAGCTGCGTGGTGTATGTGCCCGCCGCCTGCACGCCCGGCCGCCGGGCCGCCATCGAGGCGTACGGGGCGCAGGTGGTCGTGGTGGACGGATCCTACGACGACGCGGTGCGCCGCGCCGCCGCCGACGCGGCGGAGCAGGGCCGGTTCGTCGTCTCCGACACCTCCTACACCGGCTACATGGACGTGCCGCGCGACGTGATGCAGGGCTATACCGTGATGGTGGAGGAGGCGATCCGCCAGCTTCCCGCCAGCGAACGGCCGACCCATGTCTTCGTCCAGGGCGGCGTCGGCGGGCTTCCCGCCGCCGTCTGCGGCCATCTGTGGGAAAGCTGGGGACGCCAGCGCCCGCGCTTCGTGGTGGTGGAGCCGCACAATGCCGATTGCCTGTACCAGAGCGCCGTCGCCGGCCGGCCGGTGCGGTCGTCCGGCGATCTCGACACGGTGATGGCCGGGCTCGCCTGCGGCGAGGTCTCCCCGCTGGCCTGGGCGATCCTGGAGCGCGGCGCCGACGATTTCCTGACCATCCCCGACGAGGGGGCGGTCATCGCCATGCGCAAGCTGGCGGACGGCAAGCAGGGAGGCCGCCCGGTCGTGGCCGGCGAATCCGGCGTCGCCGGGCTGGCTGGTCTGCTCTGCGCCGCGGCGCATGAGGAGATCCGGCTGGCGCTGGGCCTCGTGCCCGACGCCCGCGTGCTGGTGTTCGGGACCGAAGGGGCGACTGACCCGGAGGTGTATGAGCGGATCGTCGGCCGGACGCCGGATGCGGTCGCCGGACTGCTCAGCGCAGCAGATCGGTGACGATGTTGGCGCCGTCGGCGCTCAGGCGGTCCGCGGTCTCGCGGTAGTCGCGGGCGCCGGAGAAGCCGCCTTCCGCCTTCACCCGCTGGATCCAGGCGGGCGAGGCGCCGAGCGACACCAGGCGCTCCACCATCATCTGGGTCGAGCGCATGGTCATCCGGCCGTTCTCCGCCATGCGCGGGGCATGCACCATGAACTCCGCCCGCGGGGCGGCATAGCGCGGGTATCCGGCCAGATAGAGGCCGACGCACATGCTTTCGCAGGATTCGCCGTCGCGCACCCGGGTGGCGATCGGCCGGCCGTCTTTGCGTTCGGCCAGCACGGCGTCGATCATCCGGTACCCCGCGGCGGTGAAGCCGCCGGGGCTGGACAGCTCGATCACCAGCGGGCGGCGGGCCGGCAGGGCGTGCAGGGCGTCGACGAAGCTGCGTTCCGCCCCCGGCGTGATGATGCCGTCCAGGCGCAGAACGGTGAGGTCGCCCTGGTCGTTGCGTGACATCACGGCATCGGGAAATTCGGCGGAGGAAGCGGCAGAGGGAGCCGGCGGGGCCGGATTGACGATGACGGGGGCGACGGCAGACGGGGTGACCGGGTTGAGGGACAGGCCGTCCGGCTGGGTCGCGGCACGGCCGGACGCGGCACCTGCGATCAGCAGCGCGCCCAGACCGCACCCGAACCCGACCTTCCGTACCAGCGACCGCACCGACATCAGGACCTCCACCGCTCGTCTCGTCCAGCGTGGCGGGCAAAGCTTGCCCGAGGGTTAACGGCGTGTCTGTGGCCGGCCGCACAATGGGGGTACGAGGGGGGATGATGGGGGAGGGGAAGCCGCGGCGCGATTAAGCGTGCGCGCGGGCGCAAAGGGCGCTAGAAGAAACGGGATTCCAAGGGTATGGCCGGGGCGCCCTTTCCAGGGCGGCGCCCGTCCGGTCCCGTGCCGTGAACGTCGAAGAGCGGAACGATGTCGTACATCCAGGGTGAAACGGGCGATTGGGAAGTCGTGATCGGGCTTGAGGTCCATGCCCAGGTGATTTCGAACGCGAAGCTGTTCTCCGGCTCCGCCACCGAATTCGGGGCCGCGCCGAACAGCCAGGTCAGCTTCGTCGACGCCGCGTTCCCCGGCGTGCTGCCCGTCATCAATGCATATTGCGTGGAACAGGCGGTGCGCACCGGTCTGGGGCTGAAGGCGCAGATCAACCTGCACTCGGTGTTCGACCGCAAGAACTACTTCTACGCCGACCTGCCGCAGGGCTACCAGATCAGCCAGTTCCTGCAGCCGATCGTCGGCAAGGGCGAGATCGTGCTGGACCTGCCGGACGGCACCAGCCGCACCGTCGGCGTGACGCGCCTGCACCTGGAGCAGGACGCCGGCAAGTCGCTGCACGACCAGCATCCGTCCAAGACCTATATCGACCTGAACCGGTCGGGCGTGGCGCTGATGGAGATCGTGTCGGAGCCGGACATGCGGACCTCGGAAGAGGCCGGCGCCTATGTGCGCAAGCTGCGCTCCATCCTGCGCTATCTCGGCACCTGCGACGGCAACATGGAGGAAGGCTCCATGCGCTGCGACGTCAACGTGTCGGTGCGCAAGCCGGGCGATCCCTTCGGCACCCGCTGCGAGATCAAGAACGTCAACTCGATCCGCTTCGTCATGCAGGCGATCGAGTACGAGGCGCGTCGCCAGATCGAGATCATCGAGGACGGCGGCAAGATCGACCAGGAGACCCGGCTGTGGGACACGACCAAGTTCGTGACCCGCTCGATGCGGTCGAAGGAAGAGGCGCACGATTACCGCTATTTCCCCGACCCCGACCTGCTGCCGCTGGAACTCGACCCGGACTGGGTCGAGGACATCAAGAAGACGCTGCCCGAACTGCCGGACGACAAGAAGACCCGCTTCATCGAGGATTACAAGCTGTCGGTCTATGACGCCGGCGTGCTGGTCTCGGAGAAGTCGAAGGCCGATTATTTCGAGGCGGTGGCCAAGGGCCGCGATCCGAAGCTGGCCTCCAACTGGGTCACCGGCGAGCTGTTCGGCTATCTGAACAAGGCCGGCAAGGAGATCGAGGAAAGCCCGGTGTCGGCCGAAAATCTCGGCGGCCTGATCGACCTGATCGCCGACAACACCATTTCCGGCCGCATCGCCAAGGAAGTCTTCGAGACGATGTTCGAGACCGGCGAGAAGGCCGCCGACATCGTCGAGAAGAAGGGGCTGCGCCAGGTCACCGACACCAGCGCCATCGAAGGTTCGATCGACGCCGTGCTGGCCGCCAACCCCGACAAGGTGGCGGAGTTCCGCAGCGGCAAGGACAAGCTGTTCGGCTTCTTCGTCGGCCAGGTGATGAAGGCGACCCAGGGCAAGGCCAACCCGGCCATGGTCAACGAAATCCTGATGAAGAAACTGAAAGGCTAAGCGTCCTTTCCCTGTTGGCGGAGTGAAAATCCCACTCTGTCCGAAAGAAAGCCTCTCCGTCCGGTGGAGGGGCTTTTTTCTTGGGTGCCTCCCGTCGTTAGGGTGAGACCGCAGTTGAATTCTCCCGGTTTCCACCGTCACAGTGCTGGAAACGGGGGAGGAACCATGGCGGCGGAGCCGGTGATGGTGGCGCTGGCGGCTGTTTCCGTCGGCGGTCTGCTCGGGGTGCTGCTGGGCCGCTATGCCGGGCGCCGGGCGATCCGTCGCCCGCCGCCACTTTCCCTCGCCGACCCCGGCATCGCCTCTCCGGCGCACGCCATGCACGAGCCGGAGATCGGCGCAAGGCTGGAGATGGCGCTGGAGGCGACCGGCGCCGCGGTGTGGGATGCCGATCTGCTGGCCGGCACCTGCTGGTGGTCGGATACCTTCCCGCGCATGCTTGGCCATCGCACCCGGCCGGCGATGCCCGCCGATTTCTGGGAATGCCGGCTGCATCCCGACGACCGCGACCGGGTGCTGGCCCACATCGCCTCGCATCTGGCGGGGGAGACCTCCGCCTATGCCTACAGCTACCGCCTGCGCCATGAAGGCGGCGGCTGGGTGTGGATCGCCGCCAAGGGCCGCGCCATCCGCGACGAGACCGGCCGTGCCGTGCGCTATGCCGGCATCATGACCGACATCACCGAGGCCCGCCGGCAGGAGGAGCGGCTGCGGGCCAGCGAGGAACGGCTGCTGAAGATCATGGAGGCGGCGCCCATCGCGGTGAACGTCACCACCCGCGACGGCCGCTGGCTGTTCTGCAACGCCCAGTCCGCGCGGCTGCTGGGCCGCGACAGGGCAGAGCTGATGCGCACCCCGGTGAGCGAGCTGTATGCCGACTCCGCCGACCGCGAGGCGCTGATCGCCCGATTCGACGATGAAGGGGCGTTCCGCAATGCCGAGATCCGCTTCCGCCGGCCCGACGGCAGCGTCGTCTGGGTCCTGTCCTCGTGGAACAGCATCGAACTGGACGGCGAATCGGCGCTGTTGACCTGGCTCTACGACATCACCGACCGCAAGGCCGCCGAATCGGCGATGATCGAGGCCCGGGAAGAGGCCGAGCAGGCCTTGGCCGATCTGCGGGAGGCGCAGGAAAGCCTGATCCAGGCCGAGACCATGGCCTCGCTCGGCCAACTGGTGGCGGGGGTGGCGCATGAGATCAACACGCCCATCGGCATCGGCCTGACGGCCGCCAGCCATATCGGCGAACAGGCGCAGATCCTGCGCGACCGCTTCACCGGAAACGCGCTGCGGCGGTCGGAATTCCTGGAGTTCCTCGAGGGCTTGAGCGAGAGCAGCCGCCTGTTGATGGCCAACATCGACCGCGCCGCATCCCTGGTGCAGAGCTTCAAGCAGGTGGCGGTCGACCAGTCCTCCGGCGACCGCCGGGTGTTCGAGCTGGGAAGCTATATCGGCGAATTGCTGTTCTCGCTGCGTCCGCGGCTGAAGCGCACCAGCTTGACGGTGGTGGTGGAATGCGATGACGAGCTGACGATGGACAGCTTTCCCGGCGCGCTGGGGCAGGTGCTGACCAATCTGGTGATCAACGCCGTCGTCCACGCCTATGGCGACGGCGACCGCCAGTCCGATCGCATGGCCGAGAAGCCGGCCGGCACGATCAGGATCGCCGCGCAGCCCGACGGAGCGGAGCGGGTCCGGATCGATTTCATCGACGACGGTGTCGGCATCGCGCCGGAACATCTGTCGAAGGTGTTCGACCCCTTCTTCACCACCAAGCGCGGGCAGGGCGGCTCCGGACTCGGGCTGCACATCGTGTTCAACACCGTCACCGGTCCGCTGGGCGGCACGGTATCCGTCCAATCCTGGCCGGGGCAGGGCACCCGCTTCACCCTCCTGCTGCCCCGCGAGGCACCGGCGCTGCAGCCGGCCGCGGCGGCGGAGCCGGCCTTGGGCTGACACCGTCGCGCGTCGAGCGACGGATCAGGCGCAACGGGTCAGGCGATGTGCAGGTCGTGGAGTTGCAGATGCTTGGGCCGGCGGCCGCGGCGCTTGGGGGCGGCGAAGTCGGCGAGCGCACCGTTTTCCCCGCGCAGCTCGGCATTGAGTTCCTGCAGGCAGCGCTGCAGCAGTTCCTTCTCGCGCTGGTCCTCGCGGTCGGTGATCTCCAGACAGCTCAGCTTGATTTCGACGAGATCGATCAGGGTTTCGGCGCAACGGCGTGACAGGGTCATGGCATCCTCCACGGCGACGGGGGCGACGTCACTGTCCGGCGGGTCGAGCTTTCGGCATCGAACCCTGCGCGACCGAGTTGTGCGTCACCCGGGCTTTTTATTGCTCATGGTGGCATCATAAGCGCCTTCCGTTAAAAAGTGACTAAAATTTTATATAGATTTGTCCTTCCCCATCAATTTTCGGGAAAAGCGGGTTTGTGTGTCCGTAAGCGTTGACAAGGCTACGGCCGGCCGTTAGAACCGCTCCCACGCCAGCGGTGCCCTAAGGGAAGCCGCACTGGCTGGAGGGGTGGCCGAGTGGCTGAAGGCAACGGTTTGCTAAACCGTCATAGGGTTTAAAGCCCTATCGTGGGTTCGAATCCCATCCCCTCCGCCATCATGCATGATATATGTCAAGGCGTTGAAAGAGCTCGGCTTTTTGCCGGGCTTTTTTGTTATTCTCCACGCGTTTCCCACACATATCTTCGTTAGGCCGTTCTAAACGTCATACGGAGTGTGCGGTGAGCAAGGATGTTCCTATTGGACAGCGGTTTAGCTGCGTTTATTCAGAGCGCCTAACAAAACCTAGCAAGGAGCGGAGCCCCCGCCTATATGCCCGGGCATGGCGGAACCTCTTGTAAGTGACGCTTTGTGGGCGATGGCTGCCTGTGCGGTTAGCCCGCCGGAAGAGCAGGTGTCAGCCGCTCAATGGCTGAACAGGTTTAACGGGCGTCATCTTTGTGCTGGAGAGCGGCATTCCTTAGGGGTTGCTGCCCCAGCCCTGGAGATGGGGTACGGCTCGGGCATGACGTACTGGCGCCGGCTGCGCGATTGGCATAAGGCCGTCGTGTGGCAGACGATCCATCGGGCCCTGCCGGAGCGTTTGGGGTAGCCACTGCCATCGACTAGCGCCGGACGGCGCTGGACAGCGCCAGCGTTCCGGCGAAAGGGGCGCGGACAATGGCCAGAACCCGACGGACCGGGGAACGCCGGAGGCCAAGCGCCATGTCGTCATCGACTCCAACGGCATTCCGTTGGCCATGACCATTTAAGCGGCGAACGTCCACGACAGTCAAAAGCTCGAGACCGCCGTCGATGGAATTCCGTCTGCCCGTCAATGCGCTGGACGATCGCGACGCAGGGAGGTTTATAATCATTTCCGGTCTGCGAAATCGATGTCCTTCAAGGCGCGTGCGGGCACCCCGCCATAAACTTTCCCTCCTTCGTATTCACCTGGCAATAGAACGGAACCAGCCGCAATTACTGCATCGTCTCCGATCGTGCAGGGACCAAGGATGGTGGCATTGGTGCCGACCCAAACCCCTTTACCGATACGAATATCCCGACCTGATGAAGGATACTTGAACCGGCCTACGCGTCGTTCCTGAATTTGGTGCGTTCCTGTGATGAGACAGACATTGTTCCCGAAGAAAGAATGATCGTTGATGTAAATTTCGCCAGAACTTAGGTTAAAATGCGCGTTGTTTACCGCGACCATGTTTCCAAGATGGACGCGAGATGGATCGCCCCAATAGCTTGGCGTCCTCATGAGTTCATCAGCGATGTATGGCGCCAACAGTTTAGCGGCGTAGGTTAGTTGATCCTTATCCAAGGCCCATTCTTCTCCAGTTTAGTCAGTCAAGCTTGCAACGTTTGGCGTGCATTTGGGCTAGTGCGGGCAGATGACATAGAACAGCATTCGGTGTGATTTTTAGAAAATACTCGAGCGCCAAGTTCGGATAAATGAGCTTGCTCGCTCAAAGTATGGTCTGCATAGGATTGGGTTTATGTTTGTAGTAGTTGTATAATTTTAAAAAATCTGCTTTCTATACGTTAAATGGATGTTCCGCTGGATCGGTAATTTCGACGACATCAACACTTATTTCAGCTTCTTGAGGAATGCATATCATATTGATTGCGGCGCGACTTGGAAAGACATTTAGTTTATTTCCATAATAATTATTTTCATGAAAATAGACGCAATTGTGCCAATAACATCTATAGCCCATACTCTTGACCTTATAAAACATGCGTGCGCCATCAGAGCCACCATTGTCTTCAAGGTAGAGTATTGGTCTAAACATCTGAATTGTCCTCTGCGCTCCTTCTAGCAGTTCTGTTTCCATGCCTTCAATGTCTGCCTTCAAAAAATGGCAATTTTTAAGATTAAGGCCATCAATAGTAGTAATTCTTATTTGTTCTCCATCCTCATGATCGCCTAGAGAGACCGATCCAAAGTTATTCTCATGGCTATAGTTAATGCACTTTATTCGTGTTTCTTTGGATGATGCGCCAAGTCCTAGGTTAACAGCTTCAACGTTTATGCATCTATTGAGCGTAATGTTTGTGCAGAGAATATTAAAAATAGCTTTTTGAGGCTCGAATGAAAAAACTTTTCCAGTGCTTCCAACCAATTTTGACATGAGCACAGTGTGTGCGCCGATGTTTGCTCCGGCATCGATGGCAGTGAATCCGCTCATGACGACGGAAGAAATTATCCTTGTTTCTGGAAAACAGTACTCGCCGTAAAGATCTAAAGACCTGCCAACGTAAGTATCATGTGGCATGAATGCCATAATCCCATATCGGCACTGCTTTATCTTTAAATGATTTGATTCAAAAATTGGTTTGCTTTTATCTTGTTCTGACATTACTTCCTCTTTGGCCAGGAGCACTGGCATCAGCTTGATGGTATCGGCGACCCGAAGCTAAACCTTCATACAATCCATATCAACCATCGGCATGGATGAGGATTGATGCCGTAATGGAATGAGTCCGGATAAATAGGAGCTGTTGAACCGCGCAACGGTCGGCGTTCAAGGTACGGATGGCGTTGCTGTCGAAGGCTTTGTCGGTCAGAGAAGGGGAGACCTCAATGCCGTAGATCTCTCGCAGGTGCCCAGTGATCTCCCGTGTCGACATGCCTCGCGCGTACATTGAGATGGCTTATCGGGAAAGCGATTCACTGGATCATTTTCTGATCCTCCTCGCTGTCATCGAAGCCGGGGAAACGACGCAGGTACTTGGCGATCAGTGCCGGGGCCAATGTTCCTGTCCCCCTCAATAGAGCCGTCCAGCGGATGCTCAGGGCGACAGAGTGGTTGCACCAGAATCCGCGATCATCTGCGCTGGGCCATTCATGGCGGCGAGCGATGACCGGATTTGAAGGGCCGCCCTCCCGCCGCCTACCCTGCCAGGGCCGAGCGTCGCCGCGATGCCCTGTTCGGCATCCTCCCTGCCCATCCGGCTGGCCGCGAGCATCTCGGCAATCATGTGACGCCGTCTTCGGCCGGTTGATGGCATCGGCTCTTGAGATCGTGGATCTCATCAACCAGCGAGTCCGGAGGCGGCCGGCACCCACATGCCTGGGAATGGGCCAAGTGCCATTCGACCCGCTGCTGTCGGGTCGCCTTCACGGGCATGGGATGGGCTTTGTGCCAGTTCCTGTTCATCGGCCCCCCCAAAGAACCTGATTATGCTCTTTGGCCGGGAGGCCCACCAGCGGCTCCGGGGGACTGGTCATCATGCCGCAGGTCAGAACCTTCCGCTGACGCCCTTTCGGAACATGAAGTAAACACGCAAGGAAGGTTCTTGCGTCCTACGCGCCCCCCGTCTGCTGAAGGCGCTGGAGACGCGATGTTCTCTATTCGGAGCCCGGGTTTTCCTGGAAGTATCCGGACGGTTCGATCAACCCCGTCTCCCGCGCCTCCGCCTCCGGCGCGGGCTCCCATACCGCCCTTGCCCAGGCTGAAGTGCCTTCGGCCCAGCCGCGAAGCTGGCACATGAAGTTTTCAATGTCGTCTGCGGCCGTATTCATCATGGATTAAATTTAGTGATGGCGCATTAAAGTCGGAACTTGGCTGTTCCGCCAAGTCGTTAGATTTTTTGGATAGCTGTGTCTATGCGGAATCGCCAGATATCAGGCTCACGGTAATCTTTCACAATCTTTCATGTGCTTGCTGTTCTCTCCGGAACATTAGGAGATTATCCATAGCCTTCGAGCCGACTGGACCGGCAATCCCGCGGGATACGGTGAAGCCGTCATTGGCACTGGGAGCCGGTCGGGAGAACCGGCCCTGCAATACCGACCGGCCTTGCGACCGCAGCAACCTCGCGAAGGGCCGGGTCGATGGCTGGTTGGATCGTCCGGCGGAGTTCAAGGCGGGGTGAGATTGTCTCTTGCCCAGAAAGCCGCAAGGGAGCGGACGGATGCTACGAAATCCTCAAAGCTTGTCTGCTTCACCACATAGGCGCTGCCACCGGCTTCATAACACGCTTCCACGTCTCCCTCGTCTCGCGAAGAGGTCAGCACCACGACAGGAATTTTCCTGGTTGCCGGCTCCGCCTTGATTCGCTTGAGCACCTCGACCCCATCGATCTTGGGGAGCTTCAGATCAAGGAGGATCACGGCAGGGAGCACCCGGCCGGGACCATGAGTGAAGAGATACGAAAGCGCTTCCTCGCCGTCATTGACGACCACGATGTCATTGTCCAAGCCGACTTGGGCAAAAGCCTCCAGAACCAACTCCAGATCCCGCCTGTTGTCTTCAACGATCAGGATCGGCTTCAGGTCAGCGGGCGAAGCTGGGGATTTCGGATCGTCCGGAGGTACATCGACACTTTTCTCGCTCCAGCGTCTCCGCATTTCCCTACGCATGGCGATAAGACCGGCCAGATGCGCCTGCACAATCTCGGACTTGCCGGATTCTTGCAGGGCCGAAAGGGTTGCCGATTGCAGGGAAAACAGATCCTTGTCCGAAAACTGCCGCAGGTCGTCGGAAACGCTTTTTATGTCTTTGGAATCGGGTATGGAGAGTGCAGCAACTGGTTCAGCTGTCGCCGGCGCACTTGATGATTCCGTCAATCTTACCCTTGCCTTGCTGGCGAACAACTCCCAGTCTTCCATAAGAGCTTTCCCAATATTTGCGCGGATGGATCATAGTCGAGCGATATTCCCGAGGACAAGGTGCTTGCCGACAGGCCGGGATTGGCAGGTGCAAGATGGCGGCAGCTGCCTTACCCAATACGTAGATGGCGCCCATGGGGGGACAAGCCCCCGGATCGGATCGCATAAAATCGGAATTGATTTGGAGCGTAGATCCGATCGACAAATGAAGGTCTATAGCGTCGCTCGTTTCACATTGAACGCACGACGCTATAGTCGGAGGGTAAGAACGGGTGACTGAGTTGGGATGCTGCGCTCAGTCCTTATCCTCGCATGTCGACGCCCGAATACTCCGGTCCATTTCTATCCGGCTGCCCCGCCCCCCATGGTCCGGTCCATCCTCGCCTGCCGGCTTTTGTGATGCACGCAACAGCGGACGGCGGTGGTCGATCGGTATGGTCTCCTGAACCTGCCGGCCATGCGGGCTCCGAGAGCCTCGATACGCTGCCGACGCGGCAGGTCGGCAAGAATGCCGGTGGGCAGGGCCGACGGCTCGCCCCCATGATGTCCAAGGAGATGAACGATGACGAGCATCCATGACCGCACCCTGTCGCAGAGCATCTTGGATATGGCCGATGCCGCCGAGCGTCTGGTGATCGCCGACGGCTATGCGGAGGTCACCCAGTTCCTCCGCCCCCTGATGCGCGATGTTCCCGATGGGCGCATCGCGGTGGGGGCGATGGACGGATGGACCGCGCTCGTGTTCGAACCGGCGGCGTGAGCCGTGTACCCTGGGGTCTCCGCAGCGTCCAGGTGACCGCCGGTTGGCTCGACCGTCGATTTGACCGGTCGCGCCTCGTCGGATAGGCTTCATCAGGCGTCGTCGAGGTTCAATCCATGGCCGATCTGATGGAAGCCCTCTGGGATATCCTGCTTGGAAACCGCCTGCTTCGGTGGTTCTTCATCGGACTTCTCGTCGGCTTGGTCCTGATCGGCTACATGGTCGCATCCGGCTCCGATATGGATGCCGCGGATGCCCTGATGGGGATCGTCGCCAGCGGAGTTCTCGTGCTCGCACTGCGCCTCGCCCTGTGGTTCTTCAACCACTGAGACTGTCCAGGGGTGCGGGACCGTGACTGCCGGGGCGCCGACACCGCATCCTCCGGGCCTCAGCCCTCCTGAAGCAGTTCGACTTCCACGAACAGGATTTCCGAACTGCCGCTGTTGATGACGTTGTGGCTGACACCGGCCTTGCGGAAGTAGGACCGCCCGGGCTCCAGCGGGAACTGCCGCTCCGATCCATCCGGATCCATGATGGTGAAGACACCCGTCGTGATCGGCACGATCACATAATCATAGCCATGGACATGAGCGCCGGTCTCGGCGCCGGGGATCAGGCGCCATTCGGTCACCCGGGTCCGTTCATTCTCGACATGCGTCACCGAAACGGCCTGTGGGCGCCCGCTCATCGCTTTCCTCTTCGTCGATCGAACCGATGCGGCGAGCGTAGCATGCGGGCTTTCCGGAAGCCGATATGAAAAACCGGGCGAGCCTTGCCTGATGCCCGAACCCTCCGACCCCCGCGCCGCTCCGGCCGCGATCTATTCCCGAGCCCGTACGGTCCAAGGATGGCTCACAGGGAAAACGCAAAATCAAGGTGAGTGAGCACATATTTCGAAAATTATAGGCTTATGATCCTATCGATCGTCTGGATCGAGGGGCAAGGCAATGGGCGTCGGGAAAGCCGGGGAATTCTCCACCAAGCGCATCACTGCCGGTCAGCGGGACACGGCCGCGTCCGCCCCATAAGGACGGCCGTCGCTTCCCCGATCCCCCACCGCCGGATTTTTTGTGCTCGAAGGAGGCATCCATGGCCGTCGCCATCCCGCTCATCACCGCCCTGACGCCGCTGGTGGCGGATTTGCTCGACAGGATCCCCGATCCGGACGCCAAGGCGAAGGCCGCGGCGTCGGCGAATGCGCAGCTGGTCGCCCTGCTCCAGTCCGGCGATGCCGCGCAGCTTCAGGTGAATGTCGCGGAGGCCGGCAACCCGTCGCTGTTCGTCTCCGGATGGCGGCCGGCGGTCGGCTGGGTCTGCGTGCTGGGCCTGCTGGTCCAGACCGTCGGCTATCCGCTGCTGGGATGGGGCCTGTCGATCTGGTCTCCCGGCACGCCGATGCCGAGCATCGACACCGACACGCTGATGAGCCTGCTGGTGCCGATGCTCGGCCTCGGCGCCTACCGGACCTTCGAGAAGGTGAAGGGGGTGGCGCGGTAGGGTCCCGCCCGCTGTCCGCCGGGTCCTCCGCCCGTCACGCCACCCGCCCGTCACGCCACCCTTTTCTCGCGGAAGGCTTCGATGGTGCGCATGACGCCGCGCAGTTCGGCCAGCCCCTTCAGGCGCCCGACGAAGGAATAGCCGGGGTTCATCGTCTGGCCGATGTCGTCGCCCAGCAGATGGCCATGGTCGGGGCGCATCGGGATCTGGGCGTCGGCACGGCCTGCCTGACGGCGGCGGGCCTCCTCGTCGATCATCGCCGCGGCCACGCCGATCAGGTCGGTGTCGCCGCCGAGATGGTCGGCCTCATAGAAGGAGCCGTCCGGCTCGTGGGTGGTGTTGCGCAGGTGGACGAAGTGGATGCGCGGGGCGAACTCCTTCGCCATCGCCACCAGATCGTTCTTCGGGTTGGATCCGAAGGACCCCGTGCACAGGGTCAGCCCGCAGGCCTCCTGCGGCACGGCGTCGAACATCGCCCGCACGTCGGCGGCGGTGGACATCACCCGCGGCAGGCCGAAGATGGGGAAGGACGGGTCGTCGGGGTGGATGCACAGCCGCACCCCTTCCTCCTCGGCGACCGGCGTGATCTCGCGCAGGAATTCGATCAGGTTGGCGCGCAGATCCTCGACGCCGATCTCCTGGTACAGCTCCAGCATGCCGCGGAAGCTGTCGCGGTCATAGGCGAAGTCGCGGGCCGGCAGCCAGTCGATCAGGTTGCGTTCCAGCTCCGCCACCTGCTCCACCGTCATCGCCTCGAACCGTGCCTTGGCGGCGGCGACATGGGCGGGGTCGTAGCTGGCCTCCGCATTGCGGCGCTTCAGCACGAACAGGTCGTAGGCGGCGAAGTCGACGCTGTCGTAGCGCAGGGCATAGCCGCCGTTCGGCAGCCGGTGCATCAGGTTGGTCCGGCTCCAGTCGGTGATGACCATGAAGTTGTAGCAGATCACCGGGATGCCGGCCCGCGCCACATTGCGGATCGACTGCTTGTAGTTGTCGATCTTGCTGCGGAAGTCGCCGGTGCGGGTCTTGATCTCCTCGCCGACGCCGATGCTCTCGACCACCGACCAGGTCAGGCCGGCGGCCTCGACCATGGCGCGGCGCTTCTGGATTTCCTCGGGCGTCCAGACGCTGCCCTGGTTCATGTGATGGAGTGCGGTGACGATGCCGGTGGCTCCGGCCTGACGGGCCTTCTCCAGGGTGACGGGATCGTCCGGGCCGAACCAGCGCCAGGTTTCCTGCATGATATGGTCCTTTCAAAATCGGGTGCGGAGGCGGAAACCGCCGGTGGTCAGGGGATGGCGAGGAAGGCGGCCAGCGTCTTGGCGACGCCGGCGCGCATCAGGCTGTCGAGATGGCGGACGACCGCGGTCCGGAAGGCGTCCTCGGCCACCAGTTCGGGAGCGAAGATGTCCTCGACGGCGAACAGCGCCGCCGCCAGGGCGCCGGCATCGCCCTGATGGGCGCGGGCGATGCCGGTCAGCGCCGCCGCCAGCGGATCGGCGACGGTGTAGGCGGCGCCGGTCTCGTCCTTTTCCAGCAGGAAGCGCATCCAGGCGGCGACGGCCAGCGGGATCACCCGCGGTGCCTTGCCGGCGGCGAACAGCTCGCGCGCCGGTTCCAACAGTCGCGGCGGCAGCTTCTGCGAGCCGTCCGACGAGATCTGGAGGGTGCGGTGGCGGATGCCGGGGTTGCGGAAGCGCGCCTCCAGCGCCGCGGTATAGGCGGGGATGTCGGTCCCCGGCACCGGCGGCAGGGTGGGGATCAGGTCCTCCGCCCACAGGCGGCGCATGACGGCCGGCAGCTGCGGGTCGGCCATGGCGTCGGCGATGGTGCCGATGCCGGCGACCACCGACAGATAGGCCAGCAGCGAATGGGCGCCGTTCAGGCAGCGCAGCTTCATCAGCTCGAACGGGTGGACGTCGTCGACCAGGATGGCACCGGCCTTTTCCCAGGCCGGGCGGCCGAGCGGGAAGCGGTCCTCGATCACCCACTGCTTGAAGGGCTCGCTCACCACCGGCCAAGCGTCATGACAGCCGGTCGCCTCCTCCACCGTGGCGCGGTCGGCGTCCTGGGTGGCGGGAGTGATGCGGTCGACCATGGTGCAGGGGAAGCCGACCTGTCCGGCGATGTAGTCGGCGAGGTCCGGATCGCGGAGTTCGGCATAGCGCACGACGATGCCGCGCACCTTGATGCCGTTCTGGGCGAGGTTGTCGCAGACCAGCACGGTGAAGGGCGCCACCCCGGCGGCGCGGCGGCGGCGGATCGCCTCCGCCAGCAGGCCGGGCACGCTGCGCGGCGCCGTGGGATCGGCGAGGTCGGCGCGGATCAGCGGATGCGCCTCGTCCAGCGCGCCGGTGGCGGCGTCCTGGCAATAGCCCTTCTCGGTCACCGTCAGGGTGACGATGCGGATCTCCGGCTTCGCCATCAGCGCCAGCACGTCGTCCAGCTGGTCGGCGGTGGCCATGGCGTCGAGGAAGGATCCCATGACGCGCAGCCGGTCGCGGTTCTCCTCGCGCACCAGCAGGGTGTAGAGACAATCCTGCGGCTTCAATGCGTCGCGGATCGCCGGGGACAGCGGATCGACGCCGACGATGCCCCAGCTCTTGTCGCCGTCCGCCAGGACGTCGTCGGTGTAGCTGGCGAGATGGGCGCGGCAGAAGGCGCCGAGGCCGATATGGACGATGCCCGGCGTCACCGTGGCGCGGTCGTAGGCGGGGCGCTCGATCCCGGATGGAAGGCGGTCGAGGGTCGCGGTGGAAAGGCGGGTTCGGGAGGGACGGGCCGCCAGCAGGGCGGGGTTCGCGTCGGGCATGATGGGCTCCGGTTCGCGGCGGTCGCTGCGGTCACCCCTTTTTCCGCTGTCGCGGCATGTCGCGGGGGGCCGGTGCACCGTCATTCTGTCAGGCTTGGAGGGGGTCGGAAGGGCTCCGGGGCAGGGCGCCCCGGAGCCGTGGAGCGGATGTGTCAGACCTCGATCCCGGCCGGGGTCATGCCCGACCCGGTCTTCGGCAGGATGAAGTGCATGATCGCCAGACCGACGAGGTAGAGGACCGACGCGATGCCGAACAGCACCTGATAGTTGCCGTTGGTCGCATCCAGCAGGCGGCCGACGCCCATCGAGACGAACATGCCGACGAAGTAGGCGCAGAAGCCGCCGATGCCGACCACCGAGCCCACCGCGTTGCGCGGCATGGTGTCGGACACGATGGTGTAGACGTTGGCCGAATAGCCCTGGTGGGCGGAGGCGGCGATGCCGATCAGCAGCACGGCGACCCACATGTTGGACACGGTGGAGGCGAAGAATACCGGCAGCACGCACAGGCCGCAGACCAGGAAGGTCAGCTTGCGGGCGCGCAGCGGCTTCACCCCGCGCTTGATCAGGTGGGAGGAGAACCAGCCGCCGCCGACGCTGCCGAAATCGGCCATGGTGTAGATGATGATCAGCGGCAGCATCGCCCCGAACAGGTTCACGCCATACTGCTTGTTCAGGAAGCCCGGGACCCAGTTCAGGTAGAACCACCAGACCGGCGCGGAGAAGCAGGTGCCGACGATGTTCGCCCAGGTGCCGCGATAGCTCAGCAGCTTGATCCAGGGGATGTTCTCCTGCGGCAGCACCGGGTCGCTGCGGATATAGGCCAGCTCCTCGGCCGTCAGCTTCGGATGCTCTTCCGGCTTGCGGTAGATCAGCAGCCAGGCGATGACCCAGAAGAAGCCGATGCCGCCGGTGACCAGGAAGGCGGCCTGCCAGCCATAGGCGACCAGCAGGATCGGCACCAGGATCGGCGCCACGACGGCGCCGACGTTGGATCCGGCGTTGAAGACGCCGGTGGCGAGCGCACGTTCCTTGGCCGGGAACCACTCCGACACCGCCTTGATCGAGGCCGGGAAATTGCCGCCCTCGGTCAGGCCGAGGCCGGCGCGCGCCACCTTGAAGCCGAGGACGCTGCCCATCAGGGCATGGATGCAGGCGAAGAAGCTCCAGCCGGCGACGGCGGCCGGCAGGCCGATGCGGATGCCGATCTTGTCCATCAGCCGGCCGCAGCCGATGTAGCCGAAGGCGTAGGCCAGCGAGAAGGCGGCGACGATGTCGCCGAAGTCCGACTCGGTCCAGCCCATGTCGCCCATCAGCGTGGACTTCAGCAGGCCCAGGACCTGACGGTCCATGTAGTTGATGGTGGTCGAGAAGAAGAGAAGGCCGCAAATGGTCCAGCGGTAGCGGCCAATGGTCTTGCTCACCGTGACCGCCGCCTTGCCCACCGTGGTGCCGATACCGCCGGCCTTGTGGGCCGGTTCCGCCGACTGGCCGGGGGCGGCGTCGGCAATGATCTGTTCGCTCATGATTGGCGTCTCCAGCCAGGACGCGCGCCGCCTGCCGCAAGATCTCCGCGCGCCGGGTTCGATCCCGCGAAGTCTTGGGCGCACCGAAGGGCAGGCACGGAAACCGGGGGTCCGGAATCCCGCGCCCGATCGGGCGGTGGTCGCGCGTTTAAGCACTGTTTCCTGGAGCAGTCCGGCCATCGTCGGGAGCGGTGCCGCTTCGGTACCGTTCGTGGCGTCGCATACTACCATTCCAGTTGCTGGTATGGTAGTAGCCCGCCCGCCCGGCGGTCAACCGCGGCATCTGCGGCATTTCGTCAGGCCATGCCCGGACGGGCGGCGGTGCGGGCTTGCGGTCCTGGTCCGGGACATGACCGATCGTTCGGACGAAGCGGCGATGTCCCGTGCCGGGCCGGGTTAGCGGGGCGGTGCAATGGGTCACTGCCTGCCTGCCTGCGCCGGAAAATACAGTCGCAGGCTGTATGATTTGACCACCCCGCCGAATGGATCGGCGCCGGCGCCACCGGGAGGGCGTGAGAATGGGGCAGGATCAGGGTCATGGGCAGGGGCATGGTGTGTCCGGCCGGCGGATCACGGGTGGCGCGCATCGCGATCTCCTGTTCGGCGGGGCGGGCGACGACACCATCATCGGCGCCAGCGGCAACGACTACATGGAGGGCGATGGCGGCAGCGACCGCTTCGTTCTCAAGCCCGGCGACGGTTGGGACTGCATCGGCGACTTCCAGGGCGGCGCGGGCGGCGACCTGCTGGATTTGCGGGGCTGGAGCGGGTTCGCCAGTTTGGCGGATGTGCTGGCGCAATCCCATCAGGATCGCGACGGGCTGGTGCTGGATTTCGGACCGCGCGACGGTGTCAAGCTGATGGGGCTGTCGCGCGACGACCTGACGGCCGGCAACCTGCTGCTGAAACCCGGACATCGGAAGGCCGCCGCCGTCTTCGCGGGGGCGGACGGCGACCATGGCGGCGAAATCTGGGGGACGGACGGACGCAGCGCCGTCCTTCTGCGGGACATCGCCGCGGGCAGGGCCTCGTCAGACCCGCGGGACTTGGTCGAGCTGGGCCGGCGGGTTTATTTCAGCGCCGATGACGGCGTTCACGGCCGCGAAGTGTGGATGACCGACGGAACGACGGGCGGGACGCGCATGCTGGCCGACATCCGGCCGGGTGCGGCGGGCTCGGCGCCGACGGAGCTGAGCGTGGCGGACGGCAGGCTGTTCTTCCAGGCGGACGACGGCCAGCATGGAACGGAGCTGTGGGTCAGCGACGGCACCGCCGCCGGGACGCATATGGTGAAGGACATCGGCGACAAGCCGGCCGGCTCCTTTCCGCACGAGCTGACCGCGGTGGGGGACGAGCTGTTCTTCTCCGCCACCGACAGCGAGCATGGAATTGCGCTGTGGCGGTCGGACGGAACGGCGGCCGGGACGGTGCTGGTGAAGGACTTCTTTCCCGGAGGCTTCGACCCGCCGGTCCCGGTGCCGATTTTCCCCGGTCACCTCACGGCCGCCGGGGACGATGGGGACCGGCTGTACCTGACGGCCTGGGACGGCACCGGCTCCTACAGCCAATTGTGGATCACCGATAGGACCGGGGCGGGGGCCGTCAAGCTGCTCGACGGTCTCGGCGAGGATCCGAGGAGCGGACACACGGCATCCCTGGTCGTGGCGGGAGAGACGCTGTTCTTCAACCGGGGCAAGGATCTGTGGAAGAGTGACGGCACCCCGCAGGGCACGGTCCTGGTCAAGGATCTTCCATCCACAAGCTCGACCGTTCCCAATCGGTTCATTGCCGTCGGCGATGGCGTCGCCTTCGTTGCCCGCACCGAGCAGACCGGCAACGAACTGTGGATCTCTGACGGGACGGAGCAGGGAACGCACCTGGTGAAGGACATCGCGCCCGGCAGTGCCGACGCGAACATCGCGGACGTCACCGTCGTGGATGGCACGCTGTTCTTCACCGCCGACGACGGCGTGCATGGCGACAGCCTGTGGAGGAGCGACGGCACCGCGGCCGGCACGCGGATGGTCACCGCCCACAACGTGAGCTGGACGCAGCCCACCGGCCTGGGCGCGGTCGGCGACAGCCTGTATTTCAGCGCGACCGATTCCACGACGGCCGGCGCCTTGTTCCGCCTGGATGTGGACAGCGGCGCGGTGAGGGAGCTTACCGGCACGCAATCTTTCGGCCTGTCCGCCGGCGGCTTGCAGATCGTCGGGCTCTGAGCGAGCCCCGGCGTGTGGACATCACAACAGCGGCAGGTCGCTGCCGCCATGCACGATGTCGACGGTACCGGAAATCAGGTTCTCGCCATAGAGCGCCTCCAGGTCGACGCCACTGGCCGGGCGCACCGGGCGGATGGCGCCGATCCAGCCGGCGATGGCCTGTTCCTGGCGGCGGCGGATCGCTTCGGCCTCCTCCACCGTCACCGCCCGGAAGGACAGGGCGTCGCCGGGGCGCAGGCGGCCGGCGCGGGCCAAGTCGGCGGAGATCACCGTGGCGATCTTGGCATAGCCGCCGGCCGTCTGGTGGTCGTTCAGCAGCAGGATCGGCTGCCCGTTGCCCGGCACCTGGATGGAGCCGGTGACCAGCCCGTCCGACGGGATGTCGGCCGATCCGCGATGCTCCAGTGCCGGCCCCTCCAGCCGCAGCCCCATTCGGTCGGCTTGGCTGCCGACCCGGAAGGCGGCGGACAGGAAGGTTGCGAGCGCGGCTTCGGTGAAGCGGTCCTCCTGCGGTCCGGGCACGACGCGCAGCGGTCCGGCGCCATAGTCCGGCGGCTGCGGCAGCTCGACGTCCGGCCCGTCGGGCGCGCCGTCGCGGGCCAGCGGCAAGCGGTCGCCCTGGGCCAGCGGCCGGCCGCCCAGCGGGCCGATGCCGGCCCGCACATAGCTGGACAGGCTGCCCATCACCGGCGCCAGATCGAAGCCGCCGGCCACCGCCAGACAGGCGACGGACGCCCCATCCACCGCACCCAGCCGGAGGATGTCGCCCCGCTGCAGGGTATGGCTGCGGTGGGGGGCCAGCGGTTGCGGGGCTTCTCCCGCGCGCTCCAGCGTCATGGTGATTGGGCCGACGGCGGCGATGCGGACGGAGGGCGCGTCCACCCGCAGGGCAGGGCCGAGCAGGGCGATCTCCAGCCCGGCCATCCCCTGCGGATTGCCGACCAGCGCATTGGCCAGCCGCAACGCCAGCGGGTCGAGGGCGCCAGCCACCGGCATGCCCAACTCCTGGAAGCCGAAGCGGCCCAAATCCTGGATCGTCGCGAACAGGCCCAGCCGGACCACTGTGAGGGCGGGGGTCATCCTACGTCCCTCAGGCTGTCGGGATCGAGGTAGCCGGCATCGGCGGACTCGGTGATCATGTCGAAGAGGTCGCGGTCGATCGCGTCGAAGCGTACCCGGTCGCCGGCCGCCAGCAGCACCGGATCGCGCCGGGCGCCGTCATAGAGCGGCACCGGGCAGCGGCCGATCAGATGCCAGCCGCCAGGGCTCTCCCAGGGATAGACGGTGGTCAGCCGTCCGGCGACGGCGACGGATCCCGCCGGCACCCGCACCCGCGGCTCGGTCCGGCGCGGCCGGTCCAGCTCCGCCGGCAGGTCGCCCATATAGCCGAAGCCCGGCATGAAGCCGAGCATATAGACGAAATACTCGGCCGATCCATGCAACTCCACCACCCGTTCCGCGGTCAGGCCCAGCGCGTCGGCCAGTTCCGCCAGATCGGGGCCGAGGTCGGGGTCGTAGCAGACCGGCAGGCGCCACCGCCGCCCCTCCGCCGGGGCTTCGCCGCCGCCGGCCAGTGCGGCTTCGACCGCTGCCTGCATCTCCCGGCGGCCGGTGGCGACCGGGTCGTAGACCACCAGCAGCGAGCGGAAGGTCGGCACCGTCTCCACCAGTCCCGGCGGCGGGGCGGCCTTCAGCCGGGCGTGCAGGGCCATGACGCGGGCGTTGGCCGCCCGGTCGATGGCCTCGCCGAACTCGACGTTGAAGGCGGTGTCGCCGGAGCTGGTGAAACGGACCTCCACATTCTGCTCCTTATCCGATCATCCCTATCCAATCATCATGGACGGCAGCCAGGACACCATGCCGGGGAACACCCACAGCAGGGCCACCATCACCACCATCAACAGGAAGAAGGGCAGGCTGGCCTTGCCGATGGTGAAGATGTCCTTGCCGGTCATCGATTGCAGCACGAACAGGTTGAAGCCGACCGGCGGGGTGATCTGCGCCATCTCCACCACGATGATGATGTAGATCCCGAACCACAGCAGGTCGATCCCCGCCCGCTGCACCATCGGCAGGATGACCGAGGTGGTCAGCACCACCATCGAGATGCCGTCGAGGAAGCAGCCCATCACGACGAAGAAGGCGGTCAGCGCCACCAGCAGCGCCGCCGGCGACAGCTGCATGGTGGTGATCCATTCCGCCAGCAGGCGCGGGATGCCGGTATAGCCCATCGCCACCGTCAGGAAGGCGGCACCGGCCAGGATGAAGCCGATCATGCAGGAGGTGTGGGCGGCACCGAACAGGCTGTCGCGGAAGGTCGTCCAGTTCAGCGTGCCGGTCACCAGCGCCAGCACCAGCGAGCCCAGCACGCCGATGCCGGCAGCCTCCGTCGGGGTGGCGATGCCGACATAGATCGAGCCCAGCACCGCGGCGATCAGCAGCATCACCGGGATCAGCGCGCCGGTGTCGCGGATCTTCTCCCCGAAGCTCTGCGACGGCTCGGGCGGCGGCACCCGGCCGGGGTTCAGCAGTGACCAGCCGCCGACATAGAGCATGAACAGGCCGGTCAGCACGACGCCGGGGATGACGCCGGCGATGAACAGCCGGGCGATCGACACGTCGGCGGCGACGCCGTAGACGATCATGATGATCGAGGGCGGGATCAGCAGCCCCAGCGTGCCGGCACCGGCCAGCGAGCCCAGCGTCATCATCGGGTCGTAGCCGCGGCGGTTCAGCTCCGGGATGGTCATGCGGCCGATGGTGGCGGCGGTGGCGGCGGACGAGCCGGAGACCGCGGCGAAGATCGAGCAGCCGATGATGTTCACATGCATCAGCCGGCCGGGCAGCCAGCCGGTCCAGGGCGCCAAGCCCTTGAACATGTCGGACGAGATGCGGGTGCGGAACAGGATCTCGCCCATCCAGATGAACAGCGGCAAGGCGGTCAGCGTCCAGGAGGTGCTGGCGCCCCAGATGTTGGTCGCCATCACCATGCCGACCGGCCGCGCGGTGAACAATGCCATGGCGACGAAGCCGACGCCGGCCAGCGCCAGCGCCACCCAGACGCCGGCCCCCAGCATCAGGAACATCGTCACCACGACGACGATGGAAGCGGTCGTCTCGTCCATCGCTCAGCCCTCGCTCTGCATGCCGGCATGCTGGTAGGAGGCGTCGCGCCCCTGCAGCACGGCCAGCAGGTCGTCGACCAAGGCGACGACCAGCACCACCAGACCCACCGCCATCAGCGCCTGCGGCATCCACAGCGGCACCGGCAGCACGCCCTGGCTGAGATCGCCGAAATCATAGGAATCATAGGTCATGCGCAGCCAGTACCAGGCGAAATAGGCGCTGAGCGCGGTGGCGAAGCCCAGGCACAGCAGTTCCATGGCGCGGCGGGCGGCGCCGTTCAGCCGTTCCACCAGCACGCCGACGCGGATATGGGCGCCGCGGCGCAGCGCCGGCCCCAGCATCAGGAAGAAGGACGCCGCCATGCAGTAGCCGGCAAGCTCGTCGGCTCCCGGCACCATGACGTTGAGCAGCCGGGAAACCACCTGAGTCACGATCAGGACGGCGATGGCGGCAAGAAGGACCGCGCCCAGGATCTCGGCGGCGCGGTAGAGGATGGACAGTGCGGTGCGCATGGCGCAACCACCTCCTGCGGTCGGTCTTGGCGGAAGGGGCGTGAACGGGCGTCCGGCCGCCCGTCCTGCCGTTGCCTGGCAAGGGGCGGTGCCGGCCGGACGCCGTCGGACCGGTTACTTGCCGAAGGCGGAGATGATCGCCTCGCCGTCGGCGCCGGCCGCCTTGGTCCATTCGGCGGTCATCGTCTTGCCGATGGCGGACAGGCCTTCCTTCAGCTTGTCGGACGGCGGCAGCACCTTCATGCCGTTGTCGGTCATGGTCTTGTTCAGGTCGGCGGTCTTCTTCTCCCACTCGGCCCAGCCGGTGGCTTCGGCCTTGGCCGCGGCGTCCTGGATCGCCTTCTGGGTGCCGGCGTCCAGCCCCTTCCACACCTCGGCATTGACGAACACCATGTTGCGCGGCAGCCAGGCCTGGACGTCGTAATAGACCTTCACGAAGTCCCAGGCCTTGGTGTCGACGCCGGTGGCGGCCGAGGTGATCATCGCGGTGACGATGCCGGTGCCGAAGGCCTGCGCCACCTCGGCCGCCTCGATCTTCACCGGGATGGCGCCGGTCAGCTCGGCGATGCGGGTGGTCGCCGGGTTGTAGGCGCGGAACTTCTGGCCCTTCAGCCCCTCGACCGATTGGATCTCGTCCTTCACGTAGAGGCCCTGCGGCGGCCACGGGATCGAGTAGAGGAGCTTCAGGCGCTGGCGCTCCAGCTTCTTCTCCAGATAGGGCTTGGAGACCTCGTACAGCTTGTGCGCCGACTTGAAGTCGGTGGCGAGGAAGGGCACGGAATCCAGGCCGTAGAGCGGATCCTCGTTGGCCCAGGAGCTGATCAGCACCTCGCCCAGCTGGGCCTGTCCGGACTGGACCGCGCGCTTGATCTCCGGATGGCGGATCAGCGAGCCGTTGGAATGGACGGTGATCTGGATCTTGCCGGCGGTGGCCGCCTTCACCTCGTCGGCGAACTGCTTCACCACGATGGTGTGCAGGTTCGTGTCCGGGTAGGGGGTCGGCATGTCCCAGGTCTCGGCTGCGGCCGTCAGCGGCCCGGCGGCGACGCCCAGGCCCAGCAGGCCGGCGACGACCGGACCGGCCATCCGGCCAGTGACCGAACCGGTCATCCGGCCAATGAGTCGGGAATGCAGCTTGTGAGCGGTCATGATGTTCGGAAGCCCCCTGTTGTTGCCCGATGCGGCATCCGCCGGCCTTCTGGCCGGTCGGTGGAGAGCGAAAAGCCGCTCCCCTGATCCCGCCCCTATCCGGACTCCAAAGGTTCACCGTTCCGAACCGTCCGTCAAACCCCCTGTGAGGGTTGCCGGGAAAAAAGTCAGCGCTGCCCGCTGCTTATCGCCAGATGCCTATCAGCGGGGCGCATCCGCCGGTCAGTAGATCAGCTCGTTCTCGCCGCTGCCCTCGGCCAGCACCAGCTCGCCGCGGGCGGCCAGATCCTTCGCCAGCTGGACCATGTACATCTGCGCCTCGTCGACGTCGCGGACGCGCACCGGACCCATGGCCGCCATGTCCTCGCGCAGGATCTTGGCGGCACGCTCGGACATGTTGGAGAAGAACAGGTCCTTCAGCGACTCCGAGGCGCCCTTCAGCGCGGTGCCCAGCTTCTGCTTGTCCACCGTGCGCAGCATCGTCTGTACGCCCGAAGGGTCGAGCTTCGACAGATCCTCGAAGGTGAACATCAGCGACTTGATGCGCTCGGCGCTGTCGCGGTTGCGCTCCTCCAGCGCCGCCATGAAGCGGTGCTCGGTGGTGCGGTCCAGCCCGTTGAAGATCTCCGCCAGCATCTCGTGGCTGTCGCGCCGGCTGGTGCGGGCGAGGTTGGTCATGAACTCGGTGCGCAGCGTGCGCTCGACGTCGTCCAGAACCTCCTTCTGCACCGCCTCCATGCGCAGCATGCGCATGATGACCTCCATCGCGAAGCTTTCCGGCAGCTGCGCGAGCACGCGGCCGGCATGGTCGGAGCGGATCTTGGACAGCACCACCGCGACCGTCTGCGGATACTCGTTCTTCAGATAGTTGGACAGCACCGACTCGTTGACGTTGGTCAGCTTGTCCCACATCGTCCGGCCGGCCGGACCACGGATGTCCTCCATGATCTGGTCGACCTTGTCCTTGGGCAGGGTCTTCAGCAGGAGGCGCTCGGTCGAATCGAAGGAGCCGACCACGGTGCCGCTCGACGACATCTGCTCGGCGAACTCGACGAACAGGCGCTCGATCAGGTTGGCCGACACGGTACCCAGGTTCGCCATCACCTGGGACAGCTCCTTGATCTCCTCGTCGTCCATCATGGCGAACAGCTTGGACGAATGCTCCTCGCCGAGCGCCAGCATCATGATGGCGGCCTTTTCCGGGCCGGTGAGGGTCCGGTAGTCCTCACGAACCTTCTGAGCCATTGCTACCCTTCATGATGCGCTGAATCCGATGATGCGCGATCATTGCGGCAAACATCGTTAACAAACGATAAGGAAGACCCTGGGGGCGCACGAAAGCGGAGGTGGCGGAACCGAATGCGGGCAGGGGCGGTTGGAGGTCGCATCCCCCCTTCTTGCGCGAAAGGTGGCGTCCATGCCCGCCCGTGCCGCCCTTTTGCTGCCCTGCCTGATGGCCTTCCTGCCGGCCTCCGCCCTGGCGGAACGGGCGGTGACGGTCGAAGGCTCCGACTGCCGGGTGTGGGACCAGTATCCCGACCGGCGCAAGAGCATCCGCTGGTCCGGCGCCTGCCCGAACGGCTGGGCGAGCGGTCCCGGCGTGCTGCGCTGGTTCCACGACGGCCGCTATGACGGGCAGGCGGAAGGCAGGATGGTCGACGGCCGGATGGAAGGACAGGGGCGCGTCGCCTGGCGCGACGGACGCCGTCTCGACGGGACCTTCCGCGGCGGGCTGGTGTCGGGGCATGCGACCCATGTCTGGTCCGACGGACGGGTCTATCGGGGCGAATGGAAGGACGACCGCCGGACCGGGCTCGGTACGCTCACTTTCCCAAACGGCAACAAGTATGTCGGCCGCTTCGAGCGCAACCGGCCGACGGGGGAGGGCGAGTTCGTCACCGCCGATGGCCGCCGCCATCGGGCGCGGGTCGACGCCCGCGGCATCGTCGGTGCCGGCGCTCCGCTGCATCGCCCGCCCCAATCGGCCGCGATGCCGCCGGACGCGGACCCCGGCCCGGATCATCCGCCGAACAGGACCCAGAAGCTTGAGGAATGGCTGAACCAGTCCGACCAGTTCCTTCGCGATCGGGCTCGGTAGCGGGCTACGCCCATCGTCTTGCGCGGCCAAGCTTCAGGGAACGGAGGAACTTTCCCTCCTTCGCGCGGAGGCGCTACGGCATGCACAGATCTCGCTTCTGCAAACGAGATGCGACTTTCTCTAGCGAATAGCCCTTCTCCCCTCGCGGGAGAAGGGTTGGGATGAGGGGGCGGTCGACCGAAGGTCGGTGGAAATCAAACTTGCGCCCCCTCACCCCAACCCCTCTCCCGCGAGGGGAGAAGGGATACGTGCAACGTTAAGATGCTTTTTCTGCCGCAAGCGCGAGATCTGTGCATCCCGTAGCGCGGAGGCGGGGAACCAGGATTTCCAACCCAAGTGCTTGTGAAGACTGGATTCCCGCCTTCGCGGGAATGACGGCCGAGAGAAGCGAATGATGCGATCCAATACGACGTGGTTCGAACTTGGGGCTTCTCTCAGCGAGTCACCGATTTCTTCACAAGCCTCGAAGGCAGGGATCCAGGCTACCGGCCCCAGCGCGTGAAACGGCTGGATTCTCGCCTTCGCCGAAATGACAGCCGACGACGATCATTTCCGTTCAAGGCTCGGATGCCCTCGAACCGACCGCATACGCCTCTATGTGAAAATGGATTTACAGAAATATGCCATTCCTGTAACTCTGTCCTCATGAGGGCTGCGCTGACGCTGTCGAGGGGTTTCGGGGAATGGAGCTGCCCATCCAGACGGGATCGCTGCTGATCCGCATGCAGAACTGCCAGCAGCAGCTTCCGGCGGCGCTCGCCAAGGTCGGCGCCTGGGCGCTGGCCTATCCCTTCCGCACCGCGACCTTGAAGATCGGCGAACTGGCGGCGGCGGCCGAAGTGTCGGTGGCCTCGGTCAACCGCTACGCCCGCTTCCTCGGCTATGACGGCTATCCGGAATTCCGCGAGGATCTGCTGCGTGCCTTCGAATCCACCTTCGCCCCGGTGGAGAAGCTGCGCGTCGCGGTGCAGCGCGACACCTCGAACGCCGAGATCATGCGGGAATCGCTGGTGAACGACGCCGGCAACATCACCCGCACCATGGAGCTGCTCCAGCCCGAACAGTGCGAGGCGGCGATCCGCCTGATCCGCGAGGCCGGCCGCGTCGTCGCGCTGGGGCTGGGCGACAGCGCCTATCTCGCGCTGTTCCTCGCCGACGTGCTGGAGCCCTATGTCGACCATGTCCGCGAGGCCATCGAGTTCGCCGGGACCGAACGCACCATCCGCCGGCTGATGACGGTCAGGCCGGGCGATCTGGTGATCGCCATCACCTCGCCGCGCTATTCGCGCCGCACCATCGAGCATCTGCAGCTGTGCCGGGAGCGCGGGGCCAAGGCCATCGCGCTGACCGACGCGCCGGACAGTCCGATCGTGCCGCTGGCCGACGTCACCCTGCTGGCTGGGGCCGACCATGGCGTGCGCCACAGCTCCCCCACCGGGTTGATGGCGCTGATCGTGGCGCTGGGCACCGCATTGTCGCGCTCCGGCCCGGACAGTGTCGGACAGGCCGCCGACGTTGCCGAACGCATCCTGCCCTACCTCCATGTCGTGCCGAAATCGACCCGGCAGCCCGAATAACGCGGCTCCCGGTGAACAGGGCCACCCCATCCACGCGCCGAAGAAGTTGGAATGCGATGACGATCTCCTATTGGAACGGGCGTTACCTGCCGCTGGACGAGGTCCATGTGTCGCCGCTGGACCGCGGTTTCCTGTTCGCCGACGGCCTCTATGAGGTGACCGCCGCCTACAATGGCCGCCTGTTCGAGCCGGAGGCCCACATCGCCCGCCTGCAGCGCGGCCTGTCGGAGCTGCGCATCGACTGCACCCTGTCGGCCGGCGACTGGCTGGCCATCATGGAGCGGCTGGCCACCGAGTCCGGGATCACCGGCGACCTGACCGTCTACCTGCAAGTCACCCGCGGCGCCGCCGCCAACCGCGGCCACGCTTTCCCGGCCGGCGTCACCCCGTCGGTCTTCGGCATGGCGAGCCCGCTGAAACGCCCGCCCGCGGCGTGGCGCGACCAGGGCGTCGCCGCCATCACCATCCCCGACATCCGCTGGGGCCGCTGCGACCTGAAGACGGTGGCGCTGCTGGGCAGCGTGCTGGCGCAGCAGGCGGCGACCGACGCCGGGGTGGTCGATGCGCTGCAACTGCGCGACGGCCTGGTGACCGAGGGCGCAGCCACCAACGTCTTCGTGGTCAAGGACGGCGCCATCGCCACCCCGCTCAACGACAACCGCATCCTCCAGGGCATCACCCGCACCGTCATCCTGCGGCTGGCGGCCGAGGCCGGGCTGCAACTGGTGGAGCGCGACATCCCGGCGGCGGAGCTCGACAGCGCCGACGAGATCTGGATCGCCAGCACCACCAAGGAAATCACCCCCGTCACCAGCCTGAACGGCAAGCCGGTCGGCAGCGGTGCGCCGGGCATGGTCTGGCGTCGCCTGTTCGCGCTGTTCGCGGAAAGGCTCGGTCGATGAGCAGCGCTGCCGCTGCCGCAAAGTCTGCCGACAGCGCGCCGGCCCTGCTGTCGGTGGAGGGGCTGAGCGTCGCCTTCGACGGCGACCATGGCCCCGTGCGCGTCGTCGACGATGTCAGCTTCACCGTGGCGCCCGGCGAGACGGTCGCCATCGTCGGCGAATCCGGCAGCGGCAAGTCGGTGACCTCGCTGTCGCTGATGCGGCTGGTCGATTATGCCGGCGGCCGCATCGTCGGCGGGCGCATCCGCTTCAAGGGCCGCGACGGGCGCGAGCGCGACCTCGCCACCCCTTCGGCCGAAGCGCTGACTGACATGCGCGGCAACGACATCGCCATGGTCTTCCAGGAGCCGATGACGTCGCTGAACCCGGTCTTCACCATCGGCGACCAGATCGCCGAGGCGGTGATGCTGCACCAGGGTCTCGACCGCAAGGCGGCGCGGGCGGAGGCGCTGCGCATGCTGGAGAAGGTGCGCATTCCCGAACCGGCCCGGCTGCTCGACCGCCATCCGCACCAGCTGTCGGGCGGCATGCGCCAGCGCGTGATGATCGCCATGGCGCTGTCCTGCAAGCCGTCGCTGCTGATCGCCGACGAGCCGACCACGGCGCTCGACGTGACCATCCAGGCGCAGATCCTGCGGCTGATCCGGCTGTTGCAGGACGAGATGGGGATGGGCGTCATCTTCATCACCCACGACATGGGCGTGGTGGCGGAGGTCGCCGACCGCGTCGTCGTGATGTGGCGCGGCCGCAAGGTGGAGGAGGGCAGTGTCGAGCGCATCTTCCAGGCGCCGCAGCACCCCTACACCAAGGCGCTGCTGTCCGCCGTGCCGAAGCTGGGCGCCTTGCGCGGCCAGGATCTGCCGGTGCGCTTCCCGCTTCTGGTGGTGGACGACGCGAAGTCCGAGGCTGCGCCTCCGGCTCCGCCGCCGGTGCAGGACACCGTGCGCGCCGCCGACGCCCCGCTTCTGGAGGTGCGCGACCTCACCACCCGCTTCGACGTGCGCAAGGGCATCTTCGGCTCGCTGAAGGCCCGCGTGCATGCGGTGGAGAAGGTCAGCTTCGCCGTTCGTCCGGGCGAGACGCTGGCTCTGGTCGGCGAGTCCGGCTGCGGCAAGTCGACCACCGGCCGCACCATCATGGGGCTGCAATCCGCCAGCTCCGGCAGCATCCGCTTCGACGGTCTCGACACCGCGACGCTGGATTCCAACGGCCAGGCGAAGCTGAAGGAGAAAATCCAGTACATCTTCCAGGATCCCTTCGCCTCGCTGAACCCGCGCATGACCGTCGGCTTCAGCGTCGCCGAGCCGATGCTGGTCCATGACTATGTGCCCGCATCCAAGCCGGGGGTGTCGCGCCGCCGCGCCATCGAGGAGCGGGTGGCGGAGCTGCTGACCCAGGTCGGCCTCAGGCCGGAGCATGCGCGCCGTTATCCGCACGAGTTCTCCGGCGGCCAGCGCCAGCGCATCTGCATCGCCCGCGCAATCGCCTGCGACCCCAAGCTGATCATCGCCGACGAGGCGGTGGCGGCGCTCGACGTCTCGATCCAGGCGCAGATCGTCAACCTGCTGATGGAACTCCAGGCCAAGCGCGGCCTGTCCTACCTGTTCATCAGCCACGACATGGCGGTGGTCGAGCGGGTCAGCCACCGCGTCGCGGTGATGTATCTCGGCCAGATCGTCGAACTCGGCCCGCGCCGTGCCGTGTTCGAGAATCCGCAGCATGCCTATACCCGCCGCCTGATGGCGGCGGTGCCGGTCGCCGATCCCAGCCGCCGCACCCGCGACCTGCGGCTGCTGACCGGCGAGATCCCGAGCCCCATCCGCAGCCTCGGCGACGAGCCGTCGGTGCAGCCGCTGGTGCCGGTCGGCGAAGACCATTTCGTCGCCCGTCACGCCGTCGGCGGCGATTTCTGAACCAAAAAACAGGGAGTCTACACGTGAAGCGTTTTGCCCTTCCCCTGCTCGCCGGCCTGCTCGCCGGCACCGCGCTGGCCGGTCCGGCCTTCGCCGCCAAGGATCTGGTGGTCGGCCTGCCCGACAACATCACCACGCTGGACCCGGCCGACATCAACGACACCCTGTCGCAGTCGGCCAGCCGCACGATGATGCAGGGCCTGTTCGGCTTCGACAAGGACATGAAGCTGATCCCGCTTCTGGCCGAGAGCTTCACCGTCAACGACGCCGCCACCGAATACACCTACCGCCTGCGCAAGAACGTCACCTTCCATGACGGCACGCCGTTCAACGCCCAGGCGGTGAAGACCAACTTCGACCGCCTCGCCAACCCGGCCAACCGGCTGAAGCGCCAGAGCCTGCTGGCGATGCTGGCCGAGACGGTGGTGGTCGACGACACCACCATCACGCTGAAGCTGTCGCAGCCCTTCGGCGCGCTGAACAACAACCTCGCCCACCCGGGCGCGATGATCCACAGCCCAAAGGCGCTGGAGACCTTCGGCAAGGAGATCGGCCGCCATCCGGTCGGCACCGGCCCCTACAAGTTCGTCAGCTGGGAAGCGGACACGCTGAAGGTCGAGAAGAACGACAAGTACTGGAAGCCGGGCCTGCCGAAGATCGACCACGTCACGCTGAAGAGCGTGCCGGAGAACGGCAGCCGCATCGCCATGCTCCAGACCAACGAGGCGCAGTTCATCTATCCGCTGCCGCCGGAGATGGTGAAGATGGTGGAGGCCAACCAGGCGCTGGAACTGATCGACTCGCCGTCGATCATCGCCCGCTACGTGGCGATGAACACCATGAAGAAGCCGTTCAACGACCCGCGCGTCCGTCAGGCGCTGAACTACGCCATCGACAAGAACGCCTACGCGAAGGTGGTTTATCGCGGCTATGCCGGCCCGCTGGATTCGGCGATCCCGTCCAAGCTGGGCTTCCACGTCACCCAGCCCAACCAGTACACCTACGACCTCGCCAAGGCGAAGGCGCTGCTGGCCGAAGCGGGCTATCCGAACGGCTTCGAGGCCGAGATGTTCGGCCGCAACAGCACCAACTTCATCCGCGGCATGCAGTTCGTCCAGCAGCAGCTGTCGCAGATCGGCGTCAAGCTGACCGTCACCCCGCTGGAATCCGGTGTCGAGACCGCCCGTGTCTGGGGCGTCGAGAAGCCGGAGGACGCCACGGTGCAGATGCAGTATGGCGGCTGGTCGGCCTCGACCGGCGACGCCGACTGGGGCCTGCGCCCGCTGCTGTGGGGCAAGGGCTTCCCGCCGAAGTTCTTCAACGTCGCCTACTACAAGAACGACACGGTCGACGCCGCCATCGAGACCGGCATCGCCACCGCCGACACCGCCAAGCGCGCCGAGGCCTACCGCGTCGCCCAGGAGCAGATCTGGAAGGACGCGCCCTGGATCTTCCTCGGCGTCGAGAACCTGCTGGCCGGCAAGTCGAAGAAGCTGACCGGCTTCTACTACGTCGCCGACGGCGGCCTGCAGATGGAAGAGGCCGATCTGCAGTGATGTGAGTGTGGGGGCGCGCCATTGCCCCCACCCTAACCCTCCCCCGCTGGGCGGGGGAGGGGACAAGCGCTTTGACGGGGGGGCGGCGGCAGTCCCTCCCCCGCCCAGCGGGGGAGGTTAGGTGGGGGTCCCGCATCCCCAAGACTCCCCCCGCCCACCCAGGCCCTCCACCAGGACCTCTGCCCCATGCTGAAATATCTCGTCGGCCGTCTCGCCGGCATCCTGCCGGTTCTGCTGGTGATCTCCGTCTTCGTCTTCGGCTTCGTCCATCTGCTGCCGGGCGATCCGGCGCGGCTGGTCGCCGGGCCGGATGCGACCCAGCAGGACGTCGAACTGGTGCGCCAGGATCTCGGCCTCGACCAGCCGCTGTGGGTGCAGTACGGCCGCTTCCTCGGCAATGCGGTGCAGGGCGAGTTCGGGCGGTCGATGAAGTCGAAGCGGCCGGTGTCGCAGGAGATCGGCGAACGCTTCATGCCGACGCTCTATCTCACTGTCGTCGCCATGGTGTGGGCGACGCTGGCGGGCCTGCTGATCGGCGTCGCGTCCGCCACCAAGCGCGGGCGCTGGCAGGACCATGTCGGCATGGTGGTCGCGGTGTCGGGCATCGCCTTCCCCTCCTTCTGGCTCGGCCTGCTGATGATCGACCTGTTCTCGGTCAAGCTCGGCTGGCTGCCGACCAGCGGCTATGGCACTTGGCAGCATTACGTCATGCCGTCGCTGACGCTCGGCCTCGGCGTCGCCGCGGTGATGGCGCGCTTCACCCGCTCCGCCTTCATCGAGATCGCGCGCGAGGATTACGTCCGCACCGCGCGGGCCAAGGGCGTGCCGGCCCGGCTGGTGGTGTGGAAGCACACCCTGCGCAACGCGCTGATCCCGATCATCACCATGGTCGGCCTGCAGTTCGGCTTCCTGCTCGGCGGCTCGATCGTGGTGGAGACGGTGTTCTCCTGGCCGGGGCTGGGCCGGCTGCTGGTCGATAGCGTCAATTACCGCGACTACACCGTCATCCAGGCCGAGATCCTGCTGTTCTCGCTGGAGTTCATTATCATCAACCTGCTGGTCGACGTGCTGTACGCCCTCGCCAACCCCGAGATTCGCTACTCATGACCACGACAGACGCAACCGGCGTGGCCGCCGCCGCCACTCACGAAGCCGTCCGCTCGCCGCTGCGCGAGTTCTGGCGCAAGTTCCGGCGCAACCGCACCGCCATGGCCGCCGGCCTCTGCTTGGCCGCACTGGCGCTGGCGGCGGCCGCCGCCCCCTGGATCGCTCCCTTCGACCCGGCGGGCTTCGATTACGACCGCATCCTGGAAGGCCCGTCGGCCGACCATTGGGCCGGCACTGACGCCTATGGCCGCGATATCCTGAGCCGCATCCTGTGGGGCGCCCGCATCTCGTTGTCGGTCGGGCTGCTGTCGGTGCTGCTCGGCGGCGCGGCCGGCGTGGCGCTGGGGCTGGTCGCCGGCTTCCGCGGCGGCTGGATCGATAGCCTGATCATGCGCGTCTGCGACGTGCTGCTGGCCTTCCCCGGCATCCTGCTCGCCATTGGCATCGTCGCCATCCTGGGGCCGGGGATCGAGAACGTCATCTATGCGGTGGCGATCTTCAGCGTCCCGGTCTTCGCCCGCCTGGTGCGCGGCAGCACGCTGTCGCTGAAGCGCGCGGTCTATGTCGACGCCGCCCGCGCCATCGGCGTGCGCGACCGGCTGCTGATGGTCCGCCACATCCTGCCCGGCACGCTGCCCAGCGTGATCGTCTATGTTTCCATGCGCATCGGCACCTCGATCCTGACGGCGGCCAGCCTCAGCTTCATCGGCCTCGGCGCCCAGCCGCCCAGCCCGGAATGGGGCGCCATGCTGGCCGACGGGCGCAGCTACATCGGCGTCGCCAGCCATGTCACCTTCTATCCCGGCCTTGCCATCTTCCTGACGGTGCTGGCCTTCAACCTGCTTGGCGACGGACTGCGCGATGCCCTCGACCCGAAACTTCGTTGAGCCGGGCTCCGCTGAGCCGGCAAAGCGCGCGCGGGCCTGCGGGCTTGCCTGCGGCCGGCTGACGCCGGGGCCGCGCAACGCCATCACCGATGTGCCGGGCGTGCGCGTCGGCCATCTCACGCTGGAGGACGGCGCCGTCCAGACCGGCGTCACCGCCATCCTGCCCCATGCCGGCAACCTCTACCGCCACAAGCCCATCGCCGCGGCCGAGGTGTTGAACGGCTTCGGCAAGAGCGTCGGCCTGATGCAGGTCGACGAGCTGGGGACGCTGGAAACCCCGATCCTGCTGACCAACACCCTGTCGGTCGGCACAGCATCCACCGCGCTGGTCCGCCACGCCATCGCCGGCAACCCCGACATCGGCCGCACCACCGCCACGGTCAATCCGCTGGTGATGGAGTGCAACGACGGCCCGCTGAACGACATCCAGGCGCTGGCGGTGACCGAGGCCCATGCCGCCACTGCGCTCGCCGCCGCGCTGTCGGAAGCGGACGGCGCGGAGGTTGCGGTCGGATCGGTCGGGGCCGGGCGCGGCATGTCCTGCTTCGGCTTCAAGGGCGGCATCGGCACCTCGTCGCGACGGCTCAAGCTGGACGGCAAGCGCCATCACCTCGGCGTTCTGGTGCTGGCGAATTTCGGCCGGCCGGGCGAGCTGCGCCTGCCCGACGGCCGGCGCGTCGCCGTGCCGGAAAAGGACGATGCGCCGGAGAAGGGCTCCGTCATCATCATCGCCGCCACCGATGTCCCGCTCGACCACCGCCAGCTGCGCCGGGTGATCCGCCGCGCCGGGGTCGGGCTGGCGCGGGTGGGCTCCTTCTGGGGCCATGGCAGCGGCGACATCGCGCTCGGCTTCACCACCGCCAACCGCATCGACCATGACGAGCGGGCCGACATCGTGCCGCTGCGCATGGTGAACGAACACCGCATCGACAGGCTGTTCGAGGCGATGGCCGACGCGACGCAGGAAGCCGTCCTCGACGCGCTGGCCGCCGCCACGCCGGTGGTCGGCCGCGACGGCGCCACCCGCCCCTGCCTGTCCGATGCCCTGATTTCCGGGAGCACTCCGTGAAGATCTACATCTCCGCCGACATCGAAGGGGTGGCCGGCGTCGTCTCCCAGCAGCAGGTGACGCCGGGCAACCCCGAATACGAGCGCGCCCGCCGCCTGATGACCGCCGAGGTCAACGCCGCCATCGAAGGCGCGCTGGACGCTGGGGCCAGCGAAATCCTGGTCAACGACAGCCATGGCCCGATGGTCAACCTGCTGCCGGACGAGCTGCACCCGGCCGCCGAACTGATCCTGGGCCGGCCCAAGCCGATCGGCATGTTCGCCGGGCTGGAGCCGGACACGGCGGGCGTGATGTGCGTCGGCTTCCACACCTCAGCCCGCCAATACGGCATCCTCGCCCACACCACCAACAGCTTCGCCTTCGGCCGCGTCCGGGTGAACGGGCTGGAGCTGGGGGAGGCCGGCAATTACGGCGCCTATGCCGGCGAGATCGGCGTGCCGGTGATCCTGCTGAGCGGCGACGACCGCTTCGCCGCCGAGATGGCCCCGCTGTTCCCGGAGTCCGAACGGGTGGTGGTGAAGCAGGCGCTCGGCCAGCGCGCCGCCCGCTCCGTGGCGCCGTCGGTCGCCCGCGACCGCATCCGCGAGGCGTCGGCCCGCGCCGTCCGCCGGGCGTCCAGCATCCCGCCCTTCCGCGTTCCGCCGCAGACGGACGGCGCGCCCTACCGGCTGGAGATCGAGATGAACAGCCCGGCGCTGGCCGATCTGGCGTCGCTGATCCCGGTGTCGGAGCGCCTCGACCCCGTCACCATCCGCCTGCCGGCCGCCAGCATGGCCGCCGTCCTCGGCTGGATCAACACCCTGTCGGCCATGTCGGCCACCCTGCGCTGAGAGCCGCACCCATGACCATCACCCAACCGCAGCCCTTCGCGCTGGCCATCCATGGCGGCGCCGGCACCATCAAGCGCAGCGCCCTGACCCCGGTGCTGACCGAGGGCTACCATGCCGGCCTGCGCCGGGCGCTGGCCGCCGGGCACGCGGTGCTGGCCGACGGCGGCAGCGCGCTCGATGCCGTCACCGCCGCCGTCATGGCGCTGGAGGACGAGCCGCTGTTCAACGCCGGCCGTGGCGCCGTCTTTACCGCCGAGGGCGTGCAGGAGATGGACGCCGCCATCATGGACGGCCGCGACCGCGGCGCCGGTGCGGTGGCCGGTCTGTTCGGCCCGCGCAATCCCATCCTGGCCGCCCGCGCGGTGATGGAGCACAGCGAGCATGTCCTGCTGATCGGCGAGGGCGCGCTGGATCTCTGCCGCCGCCAGGGTCTGGCGATGGAGGAGGCCGCCTATTTCTTCACCCAGCCGCGCTGGGACGCCCTCCAGGCCGAGCTGGAGCGCCGCCGCTCCGGCAGCCCCGACGACGGTGACGAGCAGCGCCGGCACGGCACCGTCGGTGCCGTCGCCCGCGACCGCGACGGCAACCTCGCCGCCGCCACCTCGACCGGCGGCATGACCGCCAAGGCCAAGGGCCGGGTCGGCGACAGCCCGGTGATCGGCGCCGGCACCTTCGCCGACAACATCACCTGCGCCGTCTCCGCCACCGGCCACGGCGAGCATTTCATCCGCCGCTGCGCCGCCCACGAGATCGACGCCCGCATGCGCTGGGCCGGCCAGAGCCTGGAGCGCGCCGCTGGCGACGTGGTGGCGGAACTGGGCGTGATCGGCGGCTCCGGCGGCCTGATCGCCATCGACCGCGACGGCCGGGTGGCGCTGCCCTTCAACTGCTCCGGCATGTACCGCGGCGCCATCGGGCCGGAGGGGCTGCCGATGACGGCGATCCACCGCGAGGAGTTCCGGATCGGTTGAGACTGATGAGGAGGAAGTCCCTTATCCCCCGGAGATAAATCCCCTCTCCCCCAAGGAAAATCCCCTCTCCCCCCCGGGGAGAGGGTTAGGGTGAGGGGGACGCATGGCGAGGATCCTCAAGCATCGCGCACTCCCGGCCCCCACCAAAGCCACGCAGTGCATCCCCCTCTCCCCGGGGGGGAGAGGGGGAATCCTCCCGGGTCGGGAACAGGACGCATCCCGAATCGCGACCGCGACCGCGATCGTCCGACGCTGCCCCGTTTCCCCGGCTGGACAGGCGTCAGCCGGCTTGCGACTCTGCGGCTTTTACAGCGCAACGCCCGGAACAGGAGGATGACGGCATGCGTGCGATGGTGATTTCGCGGTTCGGCGGTCCCGACGTGTTTGAACTCCAGGACCGGCCGCGTCCGGTGCCCGGACCGGGCGAGCTGCTGGTCCGCGTGGTGGCGTCCGGCACCAATCCGGTCGACGCCAAGATCCGTCAGGCCGGAAGCTGGTCCGGCATCCCCTTCCCGGCGGTGCTCGGCTACGACGTCTCCGGCGTGGTCGAGGAGGTCGGTCCCGGCGCGGCCGGCTTCAAGCCGGGCGACGCGGTGTTCTACACCCCGGAGATCTTCGGCAATCCCAACGGCAGCTACGCCGAATACACCGTCGCCGCCGCGTCCATCGTCGCGCACAAACCGCCCGGCCTCGGCCATGTCGAGGCGGCGGGCATCCCGCTGGCCGGCGGCACGGCGTGGGAGGCCATCATCCGCCGTCTGGCGGTGCGGCCGGGCGAGACGGTGCTGATCCATGGCGGGGCCGGCGGCGTCGGCAGCTTCGCCATCCAGTTCGCCAAGGCGGCCGGCGCCCGCGTGCTCGCCACCGCCAGCAAGGCCAACCACGAGGCGATGCGCGATCTCGGCGCCGACGTGACGCTCGACTACCGCGACACCGACGTGGTGGACCAGATCCTGCGCGAGGCCGGCGGGGCAGGGGTCGATGCGTCCTTCGACACCGCCGGCGGCAATGTGCCGATGAGCACCCAGGTGACCCGCCCCTTCGGCCGCATCGCCACCATCCTGCCGCCGACCGGCGACCTCGATGCGCTCTATGTGAAGAACCAGACGCTCTACGGCACCTTCCTGACCCGTGAGGGCGCCCGGCTGCGCGAGATGGCGCCGCTGTTCGAGCGCGGGCAGGCCAGGGTGATCGTCGACGCCGTCCTGCCGCTGGAAGAGGTCGGCAAGGCGCACGAACGGCTCGATTCCGGCCACGGCCGCGGTAAGATTATCCTGCAAGTGGGCGCCTGACGGCGCGCGCCGGGCTTTCGAAGGACGGTCGTGGTGTATATCTGGCTGATCGGGCTGCACGTCACGGCGGTGACGCTCTGGATCCTGGGAATGTCCGCCGCCGCCATCCTGATCAGCGCCCTTGATGCCACGACCGCCGCCGAACCGGGACCAGCCCGCCTCCTGCGCGCGGCCTACCGCTGGGAGCGCCGCGTGACCTCCCCGGCGATGGGGCTCGCCTGGCTGCTGGGCATCACGCTGGTGGTGGTCGGCGGCTGGGGCTTCGAGCCGTGGCTGGTGGCGAAGGTCATCATCGTCACCGCCCTGTCCGCCCTGCACGGCAAGCTCGCCGCCGGGCTGCGCCGGCTGGGCCAAGCGGATGCGCGACCGGTGTCGCCGTTGCTGCGTTTCTCCCCGCTGGCGGTGATCGCCGGGGCCATCGCCATCGTGACGCTGGTGGTGGTGAAGCCTTATTGAGCCGCCCCGGCAACGGGGCGGAGCCTTCACCGGCAATTCTTCGCCGGTCAGCCATCGGCGGGGAGCAGATCGGGGTTCCAGACGACCTCCCACAAATGCCCGTCCGGATCCCGGAAATATCCGGCATAGCCGCCGTAGAAGGTGTCCTGCGCCCGCTTGACGATCTCGGCGCCGGCCCGTCCTGCCGCCTCCATCAGGTCGTCCACCTCGCTCCTGTGCCTGACGTTGTGTCCGATGGTGAAGGCGGTGGAGCTGACGGGAGTCCTGGCCAAGCCGGTGTCGTGGCAGATGTCGTCCTGTGCCCAGATCGCCAGCTTCAGCCCGCCGGACAGGTCGAAGAAGGCAACCGCGCCATGCGCGAACTCGCGGCCGACGATGCCGTCGGTGGGCAGGCCGAGGCCGTCGCGATAGAAGGCGAGCGCCCGGTCGAGATCGGCGACGCCCAGCGTCAGAACGGAAATTCTCGGTTTCATGTCCGCTTTCATGTCCATATCCCTGCTATCGGCGCCTGCATCATGCATGCGCCCTGATAGTCTTGGGCCGTTGCCCCGGGGCTGTTCCCCTGGGCAACGGAAGGACCCGCTCGGCGGGGGCCGGGCCAACCGTCCCGAACCTAACCTGTTTCAGACGGCGGAATCCTATGCTCCGGTCCCGCCTTCCGCAAGGCATTGACCTCTGGAGCCGCCCGGGCGGGCAGCGCGACCTGCTGCTTTGACGCCCTGGCAGTGGATAATATATGATCTTTTAATCGCCGCTATCTTCGATAACAGCCAATATGTTGGACTTTGAGTTCGCATCGCCCGATGACCTCTGCCGTGCCGTCGCGAAGCGGGCGCGGGAGATGCGGCTGGCCGCCGACCTGACGCAGGAAGGGCTGGCTGCACGGTCGGGGGTCAGCCTCGGCAGCCTCAAGCGGTTCGAGAGCACCGGGGCCATTTCGCTGGAATCGCTGGCGCGTCTCGCCATCACGCTGCGGGCGGAGGACGGGTTCGGCGGACTGTTCTCCCCGCGCCCCTTCGCCACCATGGCGGAGGTGCTGGCGGTCCCGCCGGCCAAGCGCAGGCGGGGGCGCAAGTCATGACCGGAGCGCTGCGGACCATTGATCCGGTGGAGCTGATCCATGTCGAGATGGAGGTCGGCGGAACCTTGCGTCCCGTCGGCGACATCGCGCGCCGGAACCGCACGCTCTACTTCGCCTATGATCCCGCCTTCCGGGCGCTCGGCCTGGAACTGTCGCCGTTCCGGCTGCGGCCGGGGCTCGACCTCTACGAGGGGCCGCGCGACCTGTTCGATGGGCTGCACGGCGTCTTCAACGACAGCCTGCCCGACGGATGGGGGCGCCTGCTGCTCGACCGCAAGCTGCGGGAGGGCGGCATCCTGCCGGGATCGCTCACCCCGCTCGACCGGCTGGCGATGGTGGGGTCACGCGGCATGGGTGCGCTCCGGTACCGGCCGGAGCATCCGCAAAGGCTCGCCATGACCAAGCCCGACGTCGACCTGGACGAACTGGCGGACTCCGCTCGCCTCGTCCTGGAGGACGATGCCGATGTCGTCATCGACCATCTCCTGGCGCTCGGCGGCTCTTCGTCCGGTGCCCGGCCCAAGGCTCTGGTGGGGCGCTCCGCCGACGGCAAGCGGTTGGTCCACGGGGTCGACGACCTTCCGCCGGGTTTCGACCACTGGATCGTCAAGTTCCGGTCCCGCGAGGACCCGGTGGACATCGGTGCCATCGAGCAGGCCTATGCCCTGATGGCCCGGGAGGCGGGCATCGACATGCCGGAAACGACGCTGTTCCCGTCCGCCCGCGGACCGGGCTATTTCGGCGTCCGGCGTTTCGACCGCGACGGCAACCGCCGCATCCATATGCTGACCGCTTGCGGGCTGCTGCATGCCGACCACCGCATTCCCAGCATCGGCTATGACGACCTGCTGAAGGCGACCCGCTTCCTGACCAGACGCGAAGCGGATGTCGACAGCCTGTTCGCACGGATGGTCTTCAACGTGCTGGCCCATAACCGCGACGACCACACCAAGAACCATTCCTTCCTGATGGCCGAAGACGGGGCTTGGTCGGTCGCCCCCGCCTATGACGTGACCTTTTCCGCCGGTCCGGGCGGCTACCATGCCTTGATGGTGGGCGGCGATGTCCGTGATCCCGGCATTGCGGAGATCAAGGGCGTGGCCGCCGCCGCCAACATCCGGTCCTCCGTGGTCCGGGACTGTATCGACCGGACGCGCGCCGCACTCGCCCGCTGGCCGGCATTCGCCGCCGCCCGCGGCGTGTCCCGCGCGATGCTGGGCCGGATCGCCGCGACCATCGGTCCCGGCCGCTGATCAGCCCGGCAGGGGATCGCCATCGTCATGCCGGTGGTGGTAAAATCCCGTCGAGCCGCACACGGCAGCGGGCCGGAACCGGCTTCGGCGCGAAAGGACGAGCCATGGCCGTTGCCAAGACTACGATCTGCCTCTGGTACGACAAGGACGCCGAAACCGCCGCCCGCTTCTACGCCGAGATCTTTCCCGACAGCGCGGTGACTGCCGTCCACCATGCCCCGAGCGACTACCCGTCCGGCAAGGCGGGCGATGTGCTGACGGTCGAGTTCACCGTCGCCGGAATCCCCTGCCTCAGCCTGAACGGCGGGCCGGCCTTCACGCACAGCGAGGCCTTCTCGTTCCAGATCGCCACCGACGACCAGGAGAGTGCCCGCGGCTGGTGCAAGGACCGCTGGGGGATTTCCTGGCAAATCACGCCGCGCGTGCTGACCGATGCGCTGGCGGCCGGCGGAGACGAGGCCAAGCGGGCGTTCGAGGCGATGATGGGGATGACGAAGATCGACGTGGCGGCGATTGAGGCGGCACGGCGGGGGTGAGAGAATTCAAAGGGAAGCGTGGGTAAATTGGGTCGTAATGCTTAACCGATATTCGGAGTTCGTTGGTCATGAGTTGGCCGTAACCAACAGAAATTGGTGTTTGCCCTCCAATTCTACATGAAAGAAATGGTTCATTCCACCCTCTACAAAAAAGTTTCCTTCAGAATTGATTGGACCGTAGCCGTCGTACCTCCTCATCAACAAGCTGCTTTGGTAATTTAAAGAAATCAAATAGTGCATATAGTGGCTGAAGAAAATCCAAGAGAATTTCTGGAAGTTGATCTTCTATTTTGTTACTCATGATACTTAAGCTGCGATCTAGCGTATTTTGTTTCGCAATTTTTTTGGGATGTACTGATCTTCGTCCTTCAACATGCAGTAGTTCACGCCCTTTCAGCCCTCGCCATGTAACCATGATGGTTAGTGGCACGGGGGTTGACGATAGCTGTTTGGCGAATGACGCAGCCTGAAGAAAACATTCAGCAATCCGCCAGACTGGCATAGTGATATCGAACCCTTTGCCCTGTGGCAGACGATCAGGAATGGAATCTTCATCGAACCCACGCACAAGCAATGCCTGTCCTTTCACTGTAACTCGCCAAAAGTCAGTATGGGCCGGGTCGGCCAGCCAGTGTCCGGGTTCATCACCAAGATAGCATTCGATAGCATTATCATGAACATAAGGCCGGATACCGCTTCGTGTCGGTACCCACCAAGGGGACCATCCTGTGTGCCGCACCGTAGCGCGATTCAGGAGATCAAGAACCTCTGGGAGAAGGCGATCCGGCAAAGGTGCATCGATCTGATAGGCAACCGAGTAGTAACCGAGAGATTCTGCAGATTGAGGATCGGCCCCATCTGTCACAAGCTCGCGCCATCGCATCAGCCCCTTATCCCGCCACGCCTTCAAATGTTCCTGTTTGGAGGGAGGCAATTCCTCTGCAGCTACACTTCTGCCGTCCAATATCCCCCGTATGGCATCCAATAGATCGTCCCGGCCAGCTCGGATACAGCGGTCAAAAAGATCGCGCCAATCCGCAGCCGTTGCCGGCTCGGCGCTTTCTGGCGTCGGGCGACGAACATAGACGCGACCGGCAATCAGAGTCTTCTGATCGGGACTGCCCTTCTTGGCTTGAATTGGCACACGATGGCTGCCCGGAACGATGACGACGGGGTGAACCGTACCGTCAGTCCTGCTTTGCCGGATATGTGTTACTTGAACTTGGAAGGCTGGTTCTGCATAGCTCGCAACGATCCGAGCAATAGCATCCTGACTATAAGCGTCCAAAGCCGGAGGGACCGGCTGACATACCTGGAACGACCCGTCATTCATCTCGTCGAAGCCTAGAATTATAAACCCGCCGCCGTGATTGGCAAGGGCGATGGCCAGGGCTCCGAATCCGGGTTAACGGATTTTAACGGCGAGAATGGCGTCGAGGTAATCGGT
>NZ_JAENHM010000019.1 GCF_016595245.1 Azospirillum endophyticum | reverse complement strand
CTGGCTGCCATTCCAGCCAACCCATGAACAAGACAGTTGCTCATCCCAACCCTTCTCCCGCAAGGGGAGAAGGGCTATTTACCACCAGAGGTTGTGCTTTCTTCGCGGATGCGAGATCTGTGCATCCCGTAGCGCCTTCGCGGGGATGACGAATGGGAGACGTGCGCACCTACCCGATCAGCTCTTGGCTATGTGTGTTCGATTTCTTCGCAGGCAGGGGTTCAAACCTGCATGTCAGTCGAGGTCCGGATGCGGGCCGGGACCGGGCCAGAAGTGGTCCTCCAGCGCTTGCCTGCCGTACGGGTTGACGGGCGGGAAGGTGCCGGCGGGAAGACCTGTCTCCAGCGCCGCCTTCTGAACGGCCCGCTTGTAGAGCTTGGCATCCTCCAGCAGTTCGGCGAGCAGAGGGCGCAGGCTCGGGCTTTCCTCGACCACGTCTTCGATGCGATGGCGCTGCTCGCCGATGGTTCCAAGCCAGCTGCCCGTGCGCATCGCCGGCTGGAACTGGTACTTGAGGAGATGGGTGAGCAACACTTCAAGCCGGCTGCGCAGTTCCTGCCGCTTGGCCTTTCCCATATCCTCCAGCTCTTCGGCTAGGTTGGCGCGGTCCAGCGCAGTGAGGGGTCCTGCACGGAGCAGAGCCGCCTGGCGTTCGATCCAGGCGACGAAATCCTCGTCGTAAAGGTCGCCGCCCTGCATGTCCGCAACGGGCTTGGCCGGCGATACGGGCCGCTCCGGGCTTGGCTTGGACATGCCTCGGATGATGCGCATGGTCGGCCTGGACATTGGGCAGGAATTGCGGGGTCCACAAAACCTACCATAGGGCGCCATAGGGTGCCACGCCGGTCATGCGACGCATGGGTGGAGTCGCGGCGTCCATCAATGGCACCACGAAGCGGCGTCAGTCCTCGCCGACGCGCTGGCTTTCCTGGTAGCGGAAGGGATTGGCCGGATAGACGCCGAGGATCTTCACCTCGCGGGCGAAGAAGTCCAGCTCCTCCAGGGCGAGGCGCAGGGAACGCTCGTCCGGATGTCCTTCCACGTCGGCGTAGAACTGGGTCTGGGTGAAGTGGCCGCCGACCATGTAGCTTTCCAGCTTGGTCATGTTGATGCCGTTGGTGGCGAAGCCGCCCAGCGCCTTGTAGAGCGCGGCCGGTACGCTGCGGACGCGGAAGACGAAGGTGGTGATCGTCTTGCAGGAGCCCAGCGCCGGCAGCTTCGGCTCGCGGGCCAGGATCAGGAAGCGCGTGGTGTTGTGGGTGGCGTCCTCGATCCCGCTCTTCAGGATGTCGAGACCATAGATCTCGGCGGCCAGCGAGGAGGCGATGGCGGCATGTTGCGGATCGTTCAGCGCCGCGATCTCCTTCGCCGCGCCGGCGGTGTCGGCGTGGTTGATCGCCTGCAGACCCAGGCCGCGGATGGCGGTCTGGCACTGCGACAGCGCCTGGATGTGGCTGCGCACCGTCCGGATGCCGTCCAGCGTGGCGCCCTTCGGCGCCAGCAGCTGGTGGTTCACCCGCTGGAAATGCTCGCCGATGATGTGCAAGCCGCCCTCCGGCAGCAGATAATGGTTGTCGGCGACGCGGCCGGCGATGGAATTCTCCACCGGGATCATCGCCAGCGACGCCCGCCCTTCGCGCACCGCGGAGAAGGCATCCTCGAAGGTGGCGCAGGGCATCGTCGTCATGGTCGGCCGCGCGTTGCGGCAGGCCAGATCGGAATAGGCGCCGGGGAAGCCCTGGAAGGCGATGATGTTGGACGTGCCCATGAGCGGAATTCCCTCGGCGAATCTTATTGAGGCTGGTCGATGCCGCGTCAGCCCGCCTGGCGGCGGGACAGCAGGGCGCAGGCGCGCTCCAGGTCGGCGGGAGTATCGACACCCAGCGGAACCGCGTCAACGACCGCCGCGTCGATGCGCATGCCGTTGGACAGGGCGCGCAGCTGCTCCAGCCGCTCGCGCTGCTCCAGCACCGAGGGCGGCAGAGACACGAAGCGCTCCAGCGCCGCCCGGCGGTAGGCATAGAGGCCGATGTGATGGTAGAGCGGCCCGTCGCCGGTCGGCGCGGTGGCGCGGGTGAAATAGAGCGCACGGCCCTGGCGCGATCCCATCGGCAGTTCCAGCACCGCCTTGACCACGTTGGGGTTGGTCCGCTCCTCCTCCCGCGTGATCTCGGCGACCAGGGTGGCGATGTCGACCTCCGGGTCGGCCAGCGGGGCGAAGGCGGCGCGCACGGTCTCCGGCTCGATGGTCGGCAGGTCGCCCTGCACGTTGACCACCGCGTCGTGACGGCCCTCCGGGTCGATCAGCTGCACCGCCTCGAAGATGCGGTCGGAACCCGAGGGGTGGTCGGGGCGCGTCAGCACCGCGGTGCCGCCGGCCGACTCGACCGCGCGGGCGATCTCCGGCTCGGCGCAGGCGACCACGACCGGGCCGATCTCCGCCTCCATGGCGCGGCGCAGCACATGGACGATCATCGGCGCGCCGAGGATGTCGGCCAGCGGCTTGCCGGGCAGCCGGACGGAGGCCATGCGCGCCGGGATCACCACGATCGGGTTGGCGGGACGGCCGCTGGACTGCCCAGTGGGACGGGCGGCGGGGGCTGCGGTCGGCATGGCGCGAAAACTCCGGTGGGGAAAGTCCGGCGAATGGCGGATTCGTGACGCTTGACTGGCGCGGGTGAACCACGGACGCCGGTGCGGCGTCAAGTGCCGGCATGGCCCGATCCGTCCCATTTTGCAGTGCAGCGCAATGCGCAAGCAAATTAAGTGGTTGGTGACTGCGACAGATTTGTATGCGACCTTTTTTCGCGGTCCGCCGGGCTATGACAAGCTTCGGACCGCAGGCTATGGTGACCGCGGCGCCTTGAGCCGCGGGCGGGAGAAACGCCGAGTGTATTGAAATTAGGGAACAAAGGGGCTCATCAATGAGCATGGAGTGGAACAAGGTATTCGGCGCCGTGCTGCTGGCCGGGCTGATCGCGATGCTGGCCGGATTCGCGTCCAAGGTGCTGGTTCATTCGAAGCCGCTCGAAAAGAGCGTCTATGTCGTCGCGACTCCCGAGGGGGCCAGCGCGCCCGCCGACAAGGGGGCCGCTCCTACCGGTCCGGCGCCGATCGCGCCGCTGCTCGCCGCCGCCAGCCCGGACGCCGGGCAGAAGGTCGCCAAGGCCTGCGCCGCCTGCCACGGCTTCGACAAGGGCGGTGCCGCCAAGGTCGGCCCGAACCTGTACGGCGTCGTCGGCGGTCCGAAGGGCCACATGCAGGGCTTCGGCTACTCCGATGCCCTGGTCAAGACCGGCGGCACCTGGACCTATGACGAGCTGAACAAGTTCCTCTACGACCCGAAGGCCTATGCCCCGGGCACCAAGATGACCTTCGCCGGCCTGAAGAAGGACGACGACCGCGCCGCCGTCATCGCCTATCTGCGTTCGCTGGCCGACAGCCCGCAGCCGCTGCCGCAGTAACGCCCTGGGGAAAAGCACCGGATGTCCCCCGCGGTCGGATAAGGAAAGGGCCCCGCTCTCGCAAGAGGACGGGGCCCTTTTTTGTGCAGGCGGCAGTAGAACCCAAGACACCGAAGTTCATCGAAAACCAGCGATTTTCTACTTCGACCGTCATTCCCGCGAAGGCGGGAATTCAGACTTTTCAATTTCTTGAGCTAGGGGCCCTGGATCCCCGCCTTCGCGCTACGGCATGCACAGATCTCGCATCCGCGAACGAGATGTGACTTTCTCTGGCGAATAGCCCTTCACCCGCGAGGGGAGAGGGGCTGTGTGTAACGATAAGATGCTTTTCCTGCCGCAAGCGCGAGATCTGTGCATCCCGTAGCACCTTCGCGGGGATGACACTGGATTGGGGAGGGTGTCGGTCAGTGGGTGCCGATCGGAACCTTGCTGGCCGGAGTCCCGCCTACCGCCGCAGGCCGCGGGCGATGTCCAGATAGTCGGGCTCGTTCTCCGGGGTCAGCCAGCCGTGGCGGATCAGGAAATCGGTCGCCACGAGGTTGACGTTGAACTTCCAGTCGCCGGTGTCGCGCACCGAGTCCGCCACCTTGTCCAGCGGCCAGAGTTCGAAGGTCTCCACCTCGCCGTCGGTGTTGACCGGGGTGACGCCGGGCGGAAGTTCGAGGTCGTAGACGAACAGGCGGTCGCGCTTCAGCCCGGCCGGGGTTTCCATCGTATAGCTGATGGCGCCGACCGGCATGGCGCGCCTTGCGGTCTCGGCGTCGAGTCCGGCCTCCTCGGACGCCTCCTTTTCCAGATTCTCGGCCAGGGTCAGGCCGATGGGCTGGCCGCCAGCGATCAGGTTGTCGAGTTGCCCCGGCGCCACCTCGCGGTCGCGGGCGCGGCGGCCGACCCACAGCAGCAGGCCGCCGGCCTCGTCACGGACAAACCCGTTGATGTGCAGGCCATAGGCCTCGATCCCGAAGGCGCCGACCGCGGCGCGGTCAAGGCGGGCCAGCGGCTCCGCTCCCCAGCGCGGCAGGATCGGGTAATATTCTCCGCGCAGCGCCGTGACCGTGCCCTGTTCCACCAGATAGGCGGCGGCATGGTCGAGCAGGGTGGAGCGTGCCTCGAAATCACGGATCTCGGGCGCGATGCTCAGCCGCTCGGCGGTGGCGACGAAGCCGGGATCGACGCCGGGTAGCGCCTCGGCCAGGGCGTGGCGCACCCAGCCCACGGTGTGGCCGTCCAGCTCGAAGGGTCGGAAGCCGGACAGGTCATGCGCGTTGCACGCGCGGATGTGATCGAGGAAGCTCATGCACTCCATCTAAGCGGGGCCGGGGAAGCGGCGCAACCGCTCATCCAGGGCAGTCCCAGGACACCGTGCCTCTCTTCTTTTCCGGTATCTTGCGCGACCCTGGTTGCCATCGTACACAGGGCCGGTCACGAAACGACCGCCGGCGCCAATCCGCCTGGGGTCGCTCAAGCGAAAGGGCGGGGCGTGGTGGCTGAGGATGCTGGGGCAGGCGAGACGGGGACGCCGTTCGGCGCCCTGTCGGTCCTGGTGGTCGAAGACGACTCCTTCACCCGCATGGTGTTGGCGAAGATGCTGGGCACGCTCGGCGTCAAGGCGGTGCATCAGGCGGCCGACGGCGAATCGGGTCTTGCCGCCGTCGCCGCCCATTCTCCCGATCTGGTCCTGTGCGACGTGGAGATGCAGCCGATGGACGGCTTCGGATTCGTCCGCGCGCTGCGCGGCAGCAGCGATCCGCACCGCCGCGCCCTGCCGGTCGTGCTCATGAGCGGTCGCGTTGACGACGACCGCGAGGCCCGGGCCCGCGACAGCGGCGCCGACGCGGTGCTTGCCAAGCCGGCGACTCCGGCCAGCCTGCGCCAAGTCCTTGCCGTCGGGTTGGGGGCTAGGCTGCCGGCATGACGGCCGGCATCGGAGGGTTTGCCTTCCCCCGTGGGCGATCGCCCGGCCAGAGGCCGCGGGCGGCGCCACAAAATTTCCCACCCCGTGGCAAGCTTGCCAAGTTATTGAAACAGTTCGGTAATCAAGCGGTAACCTCTTGGTGTGCCGCGCCATGGCCTGGCCGTCACCCAATTTCCGCCTTGTTGATGGGGACGATTGGGACGCAACATGACCTCAAAGAGGTGTTGCGGGCCCAGGCCGATGCTGCGGAAAACCGCGACGCCTCATACGGGATATTGTTAAGGTTTGGAGTTCAGCATCGACGGTAAATCCCCGCGCCGTGCTTGGTCGAGGCGGCGCGCTTGCTTGAGGAGGCCGATGGCGTGATCAAGAGCGCCCAGTCGAATCGCAATGGGCAACTCTCCCCGACTGGACGGGCAACGACGATTGCCGCCGGTTTCACGCCGTCTCCTCCCGACACCGTCACGCGTCTTTCGCCGAACCTTCCGCCGCATGCGCGGCCTGTACGCGCGTGGGTTGAGCTGGCGTGCTCGGTGCGCCAAGACTGGCCGTGGGACCTAGTTCCTATGGCCAGGGCCGGCTTCACCGCGGGCTTTCCGGCTATGGAGCCTGAGTGCCTGGAAAGCTCCAGGTGGAGCATTACATTCAAAAATGACTCGTTCGGGGGTTGCCGCGTCACAGGACGGACGGCTCCCGGCCTTCACAGGACCGTTCCTTACACCAGACCGCTGGCTTCTACCGCTGAGCGGGAAGGCTGCGGACCCCGAGAGGTCCACGCCTTCCCTGGAGTGCCCCTTGGATCGCGGCATGCGCCGCGCCCTGCCGCCGCAGCCACCGGCGGCCCCCCGGCGCATCGGACCAGATAAGACGGAGCGACGAATGTTCCCGGCCGACGAACTGTTCACGCGCTACACCCAGAATTACGAGACCCGCCGCGAGACCGAGATATCCTTGATGGACTATCTCCAGCTGTGCCGCGACGACCCCATGTCCTACGCCTCCGCCTCCGAGCGCATCCTGGCCGCCATCGGCGAACCGGAGGTCGTGGACACGGCCCGCGACCCGCGCCTGGGCCGCATCTTCATGAACCGGACCATCAAGGTCTATCCCGCCTTCTCCGAGTTCTACGGCATGGAGGAGACGATCGAACGGATCGTCGGCTTCTTCCGGCATGCGGCGCAGGGCCTGGAGGAGCGCAAGCAGATCCTCTACCTGCTGGGTCCGGTCGGCGGCGGCAAGTCGTCGCTGGCGGAACGGCTGAAGTCGCTGGTGGAGAAATGCCCGATCTATGTCCTGAAGGCCGGCAAGGAGATCAGCCCCACCTTCGAAAGCCCGCTCGGCCTGTTCAACCCGGACGAGATCGGCGACGAGCTCGAGGAGCGCTTCGGCATTCCCAAGCGCCGCCTGACCGGGTTGATGAGCCCCTGGGCGGTCAAGCGCCTCGATGAATTCGGCGGCGACATCAACCGCTTCAAGGTGGTGAAGCTGCACCCCAGCAAGCTGCGTCAGATCGGCGTGACCAAGACCGAACCGGGCGACGAGAACAACCAGGACATCTCGTCGCTGGTCGGCAAGGTCGACATCCGCAAGCTGGAGATCTACAGCCAGAACGATCCCGACGCCTACAGCTTCTCCGGCGGCCTGAACCGGGCGACCCAGGGCATGCTCGAATTCGTCGAGATGTTCAAGGCCCCGATCAAGATGCTGCACCCGCTGCTGACCGCGACGCAGGAGGGCAACTATGTCGGCTCGGAGAACATCGGCGCCATTCCCTTCCAGGGCGTGATCCTCGCCCACTCCAACGAGGCGGAGTGGCAGACCTTCAAGAACAACAAGAACAACGAAGCCTTCATCGACCGCATCTGCGTGATCAAGGTCCCCTACTGCCTGCGGGTGGCGGAGGAGCAGAAGATCTACGAGAAGCTGGTCAACGGCTCCGATCTGTCGACCGCGCCCTGCGCGCCGGCGACGCTGGAAATGCTGGCCCGCTTCTCGGTGCTGTCGCGCCTGCGCGAGCATCCCAACAGCAGCGTCTACAGCAAGATGCGGGTCTATGACGGCGAGAGCGTCAAGGAGACCGATCCCAAGGCCAAGTCGATGCAGGAGTACAAGGACCAGGGCGGCGTCGACGAGGGCATGGGCGGCATCTCCACCCGCTTCGCCTTCAAGGTTCTGGCTTCGACCTTCAACTACGACTCGACCGAGATTTCGGCCGACCCGGTGCATCTGATGTATGTGCTGGAGCAGGCGATCCGCCGCGAGCAGTTCCCGGAGGAGACGGAGAAGAAATACGTCGAGTTCATCAAGGCCGAACTCGCCCCGCGCTATGCCGAGTTCATCGGCAACGAGATCCAGAAGGCTTATCTGGAATCCTACTCAGACTACGGCCAGAACCTGTTCGACCGCTATGTCGATTATGCCGATGCCTGGATCGAGGACCAGGACTTCAAGGATCCCGACACCGGCCAGCTGATGAACCGCGAACTGCTGAACCAGGAGCTGACCAAGATCGAGAAGCCGGCGGGCATCGCCAACCCGAAGGACTTCCGCAACGAGGTGGTGAAGTTCGCCCTGCGCGCCCGGGCCGCCAACTCCGGCCGCAACCCGTCCTGGACCTCCTACGAGAAGATCCGCGAGGTGATCGAGAAGCGGATGTTCAGCCAGGTCGAGGATCTGCTGCCGGTCATCAGCTTCGGGTCGAAGAAGGACGGCGACACCGAGAAGAAGCACACCGAGTTCGTCTCGCGCATGATGACGCGCGGCTATACCGAGCGGCAGGTCCGCCGGCTGGTCGAGTGGTACATGCGCGTCAAGCAGGCGGGCTGAGGCCGGCGGGTCAAGACAGGTGGCCGGGGGCGCGTAATTGCCGCGGGGCGGGGTGTTGCAACGCCCCGCGGCAACCCCACTGTCATAGGATGATGTCAAAGTCCGAAGGCCGCGTGACGAAACGGGTGGGAGGGCCAGCCCCTTGATGAACATCATCGACCGTCGCCTGAACCCGCAGGGCAAGAGCCTGGCCAACCGCCAGCGCTTCCTGCGCCGTGCCAAGGAACAGGTGGTCAAGGCGGTCCGCGACGCCTCGGGAAAACGGGGCATCCAGGATATCGAGAACGGCGAGAAGGTGACGATCGCCGCCGGCGGGGTGCGCGAACCGTCCTTCCACCGCGCGTCCCAAGGCGGGGTGCGCGACTATGTCGTGCCCGGCAACAAGGAATATGTGGAAGGCGACACCATCCAGCGCCCGGACGGCGGTGGCGGCGGCCGTGGCAGCGAGGGCAGCGCCGACGGCGAGGGCGAGGACGAGTTCCGCTTCGTCCTGTCGCGGGACGAGTTCCTCGACATCTTCCTGGAGGATCTGGAGCTTCCCGATCTGGTGAAGCAGAAGGTCAAGCAGTCCGAATCGCACACGCTGACGCGGGCCGGCTACTCGGTGTCGGGGTCGCCCGCCAACCTGAACCTCGTCCGCACCATGCGGAACAGCCTGTCGCGCCGCATCGCGCTGAAGCGCCCGAAGCGCGACGAGATCCGCGAGCTGGAGGAGATGCTGCGCGAGGCCGAGGAGGCCGGCGAGGATGCCGCGCAGATCCAGGCTTTGCGCGAACAGCTGGAACACATCGTCCTGCGCTCCCGCCGCATCCCCTTCATCGATCCGATCGACGTCCGCTACAACCGGTTCGAATCGGTGCCGAAGCCGATCGCCCAGGCGGTGATGTTCTGCCTGATGGATGTGTCCGGCTCGATGACCGAGCACATGAAGGATCTGGCCAAACGCTTCTTCATGCTGCTGTACCTGTTCCTGCGGCGGCGCTACCGGTCGGTCGACATCGTTTTCATCCGCCACACCCACGAGGCCAAGGAGGTGGACGAGGAAACCTTCTTCTACTCCACCGAAACCGGCGGCACCGTGGTGTCCACCGCGCTGGAGGAGATGCAGAAGGTGGTGCAGGAGCGCTATCCGGACAGCGAGTGGAACATCTACGCCGCCCAGGCGTCGGACGGCGACAACATGTCGTCGGACAATGCCAAGTCGGCGACCCTGCTGCGCGACGTCATCCTGCCGATGTGCCAGTATTTCGCCTACATCGAGGTGGCGGCGGAACACAACATGGGCCTGTCGGCGCTGGGCCGCGAGACCGAGCTGTGGCGCACCTACAAGCAGGTGCAGAGCCCGGAGCGCCCGCTGGCGATGCGCCGCGTCCGCTCCCGCCGGGAAATCTTCCCGGTCTTCCGCGAGCTGTTCGCCCGCGAGAAGGCAGGGGCGTAAGGGGAAAAGGGAAATCACCGCCCCCCGAACGGGGGGCGGTAGGGGGAGATCGAGAATGACCGCTGTGATCACCAGGCCCGAGGCGCTGCTGTATGACGGCGTCGAGTGGGATTACGACAAGATCAAGCGCGTCTACGACGCCGTCGAGCATATCGCGCTGAAGGAGATGGGCCTCGACGTCTATCCCAACCAGATCGAGGTCATCACCGCCGAGCAGATGCTCGACGCCTATTCGTCCATCGGCATGCCGCTGATGTACAAGCACTGGTCCTTCGGCAAGCATTTCGCCCGCGACGAGATGATGTACCGCAAGGGTTATCGCGGTCTGGCCTACGAGATCGTCATCAACTCCAGCCCCTGCATCAGCTACATCATGGAAGAGAACACCATGACGATGCAGACGCTGGTGATCGCCCACGCCGCCTTCGGCCACAACCATTTCTTCAAGAACAACCAACTGTTCCAGCAATGGACCGATGCCGAAGGCATCCTGGACTATCTGGAATTCGCCAAGACCTACATCTCCCATTGCGAGGAACGCTACGGCCATGCCGCGGTGGAGCGGGTGCTGGATGCCGCCCATGCGCTGATGAGCCAAGGCGTCCATAAATACCCGAAGAAGCGGTCCGACCTGCGGACCGAGCAGCGGCGCGAGCGCGAGCGGCAGGAGTACCAGGACCAGACCTTCAACGATCTGTGGCGCACCGTGCCCAAGTCCGCCGCCGGCCCGCGCCCGGCTAAGTCGGTGTCGGAGCGCAAGAAGCTGCTTGGGCTGCCGGAAGAGAACATCCTCTATTTCCTGGAGAAGAAGGCGCCGCGGCTCGATCACTGGCAGCGCGAGCTGTTGCGCATCGTCCGCCACATCTCCCAGTATTTCTATCCGCAGAAACAGACCAAGGTGATGAACGAGGGCTGCGCCACCTACGTCCATTACCAGATCATGAGCCGCCTGCATGAGACCGGCCAGATCAGCGAAGGCGCCTTCCTGGAGTTCCTGCACTCGCACACGTCCGTCGTGTTCCAGCCGGAATTCGACGACAAGCGCTTCTCCGGCCTGAACCCTTACGCGATCGGCTTCGCGATGATGCAGGACATCGCCCGCATCGCCGAGAAGCCGACCGACGAGGACCGCCAGTGGTTCCCCGACCTCGCCGGGCGCGGCGACGGCATGGCGGCGGTGCGCGAGGCCTGGGCCAACTTCCGCGACGAGAGCTTCGTCCTGCAATATCTCAGCCCGCATTTGATGCGGAAGCTGAAGCTGTTCAGCGTGCGCGACGACGCCGAGGACCCCTATCTGCTGGTCGATCACATCCACAACGAGCGCGGCTATCGCGACATCCGCAGGAAGCTGGCCCGCCAGTACGACCTGGGTTACCTGGAGCCGGACATCCAGATCGTCGACGTCGATCTCGCCGGCGACCGCAAGCTGATCCTGCAGCACCGCGTCACCAACGGCGTGTTGCTGGACGAGAGCGACGCCAAGGCGGTGCTTCGCCACATCGCCAACCTCTGGGGCTACGAGGTCCAGCTGATCGAGGTGTCGGCGATCTCCGAGGCGATCCTGAAGGAACATGCCGTCACCGCACCCAGCGGGATCGGCGTGGGGTGAGCATTCGCCCTCCTCCGGACCCGAAGGGGCGGGGGAGGGCGCGTCCGCATCGCGGCGGACGCGACGGCTGCGGCCGGCTCCGCTACACTTCCGGCCGATGAGGCCGGGAGGGGGCGATGGCGGACGATCTGTTGGCTGGAGAGGGGCCGGTCGGGCTGGTGAAGGCGCGGCACGGCCTGATGATGTTTCGGCGGACTGACACCGTCGTCGGCCGGTCGCTGGCTTATTACGGCGAGTATTTCGAGCAGGAGGTCGCGCTGTTCCGCCAGTGCGTCCGGGCCGGCGACCGGGTGATCGATGTCGGCGCCAACATCGGCGCCCACACGGTGGCGCTGGCCCGTCTGGTCGGCCCCGCCGGCCGGGTGCTGGCGCTGGAACCGATCGACGCCAACCACCGGCTGCTCTGCGGAAACTTGGCATTGAACGGGCTGGATTGGGCGGACGGGCTGCTGGCCGCCGCCGGGGCCGCCGACGGCATGCTGCAACTCGCCGCCGTGGCGATGGACGAGGACGGCAATTACGGCGCGCTGTCGCTGGAGGCGCTGGCCGGCGACCGGCCGGTGCCGGTGCATCGCCTGGACCGGCTGGCCGGCGAGGGAGGGGCTGGGCGCATCCGCCTGATCAAGATCGACGTCGAGGGGATGGAGGCCGAGGTTCTGGAGGGGGCACGCGGCCTGATCGCCCGCGACCGTCCGGTCCTGTATGTGGAGAACGACCGCCCCGACCGCTCGGCCGCCCTGATCCGCCTGCTCGGCGCGCTGGGCTATGCCTGCTACTGGTATCTGCCGGCCTTCCACAACCCCGCCAACTTCGCCGGCCGGTCGGAGCCGATCTTCGGCCATGGACTGGTCGACGACGGGACGGAGATCCGCGGGCTCGGCATGGGGATCAACCTGTTCTGCCTGCCGGCGGAAGCCGGGGCCCGCATCAACGGCCTGCTGGCTGTCGCCGGCCCGGACGAACATCCGCTGGTGCGCGGCCGCAATGGACGCTTCATCGGTGGATGAAGGAACGGGGCCGGATGGTCAAGGGTGCCCTTGCGGTTCTTTCCACGATCCTGGCCACGATCCCGCCCAGGATCCTGCCCAGGATCCTGAAGGAACATGCCGGCACCGGGCCGACCGGCACGGCGCGGCCATGAGGGTCCCTGCACTCAGCGCTCCGGTTCGGGCTTGATGCCGGCATCCTTCATGGCGTGCATCAGGTCCAGCACCACGGTGCTGATGTCGGGAAAGGACAGGGCCACCGCGTGACGGTCGGGATCGAGGCGGACGACATGCGCGACCTGGCGGCCGCCGACCCGCCGTCCGCCCGTCTCCGGCACCTCCGGACAGTACAGCTCAAGCCGCAGCTTGCCGCCGACCGCATGGCCGAACTCGGCCGGCGGCAAATCCACTAGCAGGCCGCGGGTCGACCAGTTGATCGTCGTGCAGCGGCGCCCTTCCGCCTCCACCGCCAGCACCGGGTCGGCGTAGCGAATGGCGCGGCGATGCTCGATGCCGTTGGGCGGCTTGGCGCCGACATCGTGCTGCTCCAGCCTGCGCTTGGCCGCCTGCTTGGTGCGGTCGTCCACGCCGTCCTTACTGGTCATCAGCGTCGCCTGCACCCGCCGTTCGACGCCATGGCGGAACTCGCCGTCGGCACCGAGGCGCAGGGCTTTGGCGAAATGATCCTTGGCCTGGGTCAGCAGGGCGTTGCGCCCCTTGTCATCGCCGCGATGGCCGCAGCGTTCGGCCTGGACCAGCAGCGAATCGACGCTGCGCTGGTAGGCGCCGCACTGATGGGCGCGCGACAGGTCGCGGAACTCGGCGGCGCGCTGGCTGGGGAATTCGCGGGTCTTCAGCAGTCCGGCCAGCGCCTCGGCCAATGTGTCGACCCGGGCGGGATCGCCGGTTTCCGCCTCCCGCCGCAAGATCCGCAACGCGTCTTCCGCCTTGCGGATCAACTGTTCTTCCAGTTTCCGGCGCTGGTCTGCATCCATCACGGGCATGGGACGGCCCTCCGCGGAAGCTATGCCCATAGAATAGCGCAGGCGCGAGGCGGACAACAGCGGCCAACTGCGCTTCCCAGTGCGGTTAAGTAATGCGGCTAAGTATGGTTAATTGCAGACCTGCGGGTCTTCCCAGTGGGAATGAACCCGATTCCCCTACGCCACAGGACGGGCCTTTATTCGGGGTGGTGAACGCAATGGGTCATTGGGGAGCGGGCAGGCGATGGGCAAGGACAAGAATGGGGCGGCGGGCGCCGATATCGACCAGGAGCTGCTGGCCGCCGCCCTGACCGGCCTGCTGGAGGAGGAGGGCGCCAGCCCGGCCGCCCGGACCGCACTGGTCGCCATCGCCGGCGGCCGCGGTGCCGGCGATGGCGCGGCGGTGCGCACGCTGGTTCTGCGCCCGCGCGCATTGCGGGGCGAGTTGGGGGGCGAGCCGGGGACGGATGACCTGTCGGGGCGGCGGGCCCTGGTCTACAGCCTGACCAAGACCATCCTCGCCGCCGGGGTGCTGCGGCTGGCGGCGCGCGGCGTGGTCGATCTCGATGGGCCGGCGGAGCGCTGGCTGCCGGAGCTGGCCGGCCGGCCGGGATCGGTCAGCGTGGCGCAGATCCTGATGCACCGTGCCGGGCTGCCCGACTATGGCGGCCGGGCCGATTACCATGCCGCCGTCGCCGCCGGGGGCGAGCCGTGGAGCGGTGACGAGTTCCTGGCGCGCTGTGAAGTCGAAGGCCCCCCGGTCGGTTCCTTCGCCTATTCCAACATCGGCTATCTGCTGATCGGCCGGCTGCTGGAGCGGGCGGGTGGCGCCCCGCTGGCGGAGATGCTGGAGCGCGAGGTCTTCGCCCCGCTCGGCCTGACCAGTGCGGCGCTGCTGCGCGACCGCTCCGACCTCGACGGGCTGTTCTTCGGGCCGAGCCCGGCCTTCGGTGGCGCGCCGGTGGCGGATGCCTATCATCCCGGCTGGGTGTCGCATGGGGTGGTGGCGATGACGGCGGCGGATGCCTGCCGCTTCGTCCATGGCTTGACGGAGGAGTATCTGCCGGCCGTGCCGCTGCGGCGGATGCGGGACGGGTTGCCGGTCGGCGGGCCGATGGGCGGGCGGCCCTGGGTCGAGCCGGCCTATGGCATGGGCATGATGGTGGAGCTGGATCCGGCGGCCGGTCCCTACTGGGGCCACACCGGCGGCGGCCCGGGGGTGACGCCGGCGGCCTACCACGCGCCGGGGCCGGTTCCGGTCTCGGTCGCCGTCTTCCTGGATGGCGAGGACGGGAACCTCGCCGAATGGATGGCGGTGGAAGTGCTGCACCGTCTGCGCGGCTGGCGATAGGGCACACGCGCACGGGTATCTGCCTACACTCGCTACACCTCCTGCTTGCCCATCCCCCGCTTGTTCGGGGTGGCGGCGATCCCATCTCCTCTCCAAGGGACAATCTAGCGTTCCGCAGCGTAGGCTCGGGGCGTGGCGATGTCGGGGAAACCGGCATCCGGGACAAGAACTCTGGGGAGGAACCGCGCTATGGGAGACGCCGCCCGCAAGCTGCCCGATTATCCATGGCTGGGCTCATACCCGCCGACGGTCGATTGGGCGATGCCCATCCCGATGCGGCCGCTGACCGAGCTGCTGGAGGCCGCCGTCGCCCGCCATGGCGACAAGCCCTGTCTGAATTTCCTCGGCAAGCGCACCAGCTACCGCGACCTCGGCCGTCTGGTCGACCGCGCCGCCCGCGGCTTCCAGGAGATCGGGGTGGGAAAGGGCACGCGGGTCGGGCTGTTCCTGCCCAACACCCCCTATTACGTCGTCGCCTTCTTCGCCATCCTGAAGGCCGGCGGCACGGTGGTGAACTTCAACCCGCTCTATGCCGAACGCGAACTGGCCCACCAGATCGGCGACAGCGACATCGACCTGATGGTCACGCTGGACCTGAAGCTGCTCTACGGCAAGATGGCGCGGATGCTGGCGGAGACCGGGCTGAAACGGCTGGTGATCTGCCGCATGGCCGATATCCTGCCCTTCCCGAAGAACTGGCTGTTCCCCATCGCCAAGAAGGCGGAGATCGCGGCGATCCCGCGCGACGACCGCCACATCCCCTTTGCCAGGCTGGTCGCCAACGACGGCCGGCCAAGCCCGGTCGCCATCGACGCGCGCGAGGACGTCGCGGTCCTGCAATACACCGGCGGCACCACCGGCGTGCCGAAGGGCGCCATGCTGACCCACGCCAACCTCTATGCCAACACCGTCCAGTGCGCGACCTGGTACGCGGCCAAGGAGCGGAAGCCCGGCGAAGGCGGCGCGGGTGCATCGGGGGACGGGCCAGGGGACGGGCCAGGGGACGGGCAGGAACGCATGCTGGGCGTGCTGCCGCTGTTCCACGTCTTCGCCATGACCGCAGTGATGAATTTCGGCCTGCATCTGGGAGCGGAGATCATCCTGCTGCCCCGATTCGAGCTGGAACAGGTGATGCGCACGCTGCAGAAGGAGCGGATCACCCTGTTCCCCGCCGTGCCGACCATCTACACGGCGATCAACCACCATAAGCATCTGGAGACCTTCGACCTGTCCTCCATCCGCTTCTGCATGTCGGGCGGGGCGCCGCTGCCGCTGGAGGTGAAGGAGGCGTTCGAGCGCACGACCGGCTGCACGCTGGTCGAAGGCTACGGCCTGTCGGAATGCTCCCCCGTCGCCACGGTGAACCCGGCGGTGCTGCACAGTGACAAGAAGGGCTCGATCGGCCTGCCGCTGCCCGGCACCATCGTCGAGATCGTCAGCCTGGAGGAGCCGCGCCGTGTCCTGCCCCCCGGCGAAAAGGGCGAGGTCTGCATCCGCGGGCCGCAGGTGATGAAGGGCTATTGGCGCCGTCCGGCCGAGACGGCGCAGACGCTGGTCGACGGCCGGCTGCACACCGGCGACGTCGGGGTGATGGACGAGGACGGCTACACCACCATCGTCGACCGCATCAAGGACATGATCCTGTGCAGCGGCTTCAACGTCTATCCCCGCAATGTGGAGGAGGCGATCTACCTGCACCCGGCGGTCGCCGAATGCGTGGTCGCCGGCGTGCCGGACGAGTATCGCGGACAGACGGTCAAGGCCTATGTCCGGCTCGACGAGGGACAAACCCTGACCGCCGCGGAGCTGACCGCCTTCCTGAAGGACAAGCTGTCGCCCATCGAGATGCCGAAGGTCGTGGAGTTCCGCCAGGAACTGCCCAAGACCATGATCGGGAAACTGTCCCGCAAGGCCCTGCTGGACGAAGAGCAGGGCAAGCGCGCCCAGACCGCACGGGATGCCGCCGCACGGGATGCCGCCGCGACGGGAGGTGCTGCATGAGCGCCGACCGCGGTGCCGGCCAACGGAAGGCGGTGCGCGTCCGCATCCAGGGCAAGGTGCAGGGTGTGTGGTACCGCGGCTGGACCGTCGATCAGGCCGGCAGGCTCGGTCTCACCGGCTGGGTGCGCAACCGCAGCGACGGTACGGTGGAGGCGCTGTTCGCCGGCCCCGCCGATGCCGTCGACCGCATGCTGGAGGCCTGCCGCCATGGTCCGCCCTCGGCCCTCGTCCGCGACGTGGTGTCCGAACCGGAGCAGGACCCGGGCATGGCCGGCTTCGAGCAGCGCCCGACGGCGTGAGGTTGGCATTAGCCTTCCGCTAACCATGGCGGAGGCATGCTGGCGACCGCAGCGGTTCGTGCGGCGGCTTTGGGACGACAGCCGGGATGACCACCAGGAAGCCGGATGTGGGCGGCATGAAGGCCATGCTCACCGGCGTCTTCGCCAAGGCGGCGGAGGCGAAGGGCCGTGCCGTGCGCGGGGCCGCGGCTGTCCCGGCTTCGAAGGCCCCCGCAACTCCCGGACGGGATCCGGCCGTCCGCCTCAGCCTGGGGCCGGAGGTCCTTGATGACGCGCCGCCCCGTCCGTCCGAATGGGCCGGTATCGACCTTGCCGACCGGCTGGAGCCGGCGATCCAGGCGCTGGCGCGCGATCTCGGCCGGTTGCTGACCGCTTTCGGGATGGACGGGAGCGATGCCGCCGCAGCGGAGGCCGCGCTCGCCGCCCGCTTCGGCGCCGGGGAGCGCGGGGCCGCCATCGCGGCGCTGGATGGTTCCGGCGGAGAGTTGCGTCTACTGGCGGAGGAAACCCGCCGGGACGTGACGATCGACATCCGGGGGATCGGCCTCGCCGGGACCCGGGGGCATGTGGATTGGCGGCTGGATGACGCGCTGCTGATGCTGGCACGGGTGCCGGCCGAGGCGAGGCCCGAAGGACTGGCCCTCCTGCTCGGCGCCATCCGCACCGCCATCCGGCCCGGCAAGGGGTTGACGGTCGAGACCGACCGCCTCGCCATCGACGATCTCGGCCGCGTCATGGCGGGGCTGACCGCGGCAATGACGGGGCCGCCGCAGGGGCTGGAAGGCACGGTGACGCTGTCCCCGTTGGGTGCACCGGCCGAAGGCGGGAGGATTGAAATGTCTCTGTCGCTTTCGGGACGGCTGGGGACCGTGGCGGGCGAATCCTCCTCAGGGGAGATGCCGGCAGGGGAAAGGCCGGTCGGCGAGATGACGGAGCGTGGGGTCGATGTCCGGATTTGATGCGCGCCGTCAGGCGGCCTGCTGGCTGTGCGGGCTGACGCTGCTGGGTGCCGCGCCTGCGCTGGCCGGTGCGCTGGAGCGGACGGAGCCCGGCCATCAGGCGGCGCCGCAGCCGGGATCGAACCTGCCCATCGCGCCGCCCATCGTGCAGTATGCGCTGCCGTCGCAATGGATGACGATCCGTTCCAAGGAGGATTGGCGCAAGGCCGGCAAGTTCGAGAAGGAACTGAGCAAGGATTGCGCCGCCCTGCGTTTCAACGAGATCGCGCCGATGCGGTTCCGCGCCTATTACAAGGGCGAGGTGCTGGGCGTCGCCTTCGGCCATGGGCTGAACCTGAACGACCCCGGCCGGAAGGCGGACCGCAAGAAGATCTACCTGTTCCGCAACGGCGATTCGACCGGCTGCACCGTGCAGTCGATGGACAACCAGGACCCGCGCGTGAGCCCCGCCGGCAACCCGGCCGCCACTCCGGCCGCCGGCGGGTTCAAGAAGTATTAGGCCTCGTCTCCGTCCCGCATCGGGCCGCCGAACACCTCCGGCCAAGCGGCGATCAGGGCGGAATCGACATCCTCCATCGTCACCAGCTGGCCCAGGGCCACGACGGAGGTGACGCCGTGCTCGGCGATGCCGCAGGGAACGATGCCGCCGAAATGGGACAGGTCCGGCTCGACGTTCAGGGCGATGCCGTGGAAGCTGACCCATCGGCGCACCCGCACGCCGATGGCGGCGATCTTGTCCTCCTGGCCCTTCAGCCCGCCATAGGGCTGCTTGTCGACCCAGATGCCGACGCGGCCCTCGCGCCGCTCGCCCTTGATGTTGAAGGAGGCAAGCGTGCGGATGATCCACGCCTCCAGGTCACGGACGAAGCCGCGGATGTCGGCGCCGCGCGCCTTCAGGTCGAGCATGACATAGGCCACCCGCTGTCCCGGCCCGTGATAGGTGTACTGGCCGCCGCGGCCGCTGCGGTAGACGGGGAAGCGGTCGGCCTCCAGCAGATCCTCGTCGCGGGCGCTGGTGCCGGCGGTGTAGAGCGGCGGATGCTCCAGCAGCCAGACCAGTTCCGGGGCGGTGCCGGCGCGGATGGCCTCGACGCGCGCCTCCATCGCGGCGATGGCGTCGGGGTAGGGCACCGGCTCGTTGGAGATGCGCCACTCGATGGGTTGGGGGGCGGGCGGGGCAGCAGGCTGGACGGTAGGCGTGTCGGGCTGACTGGCGGAAAGGCTCGTCGGGGATGTCATTCGATCGGTCTCTGGCGATGGGGCTCTGGCGGTGGCGGTGGAGCGGCCGGAGGGCCGATCCGAATTTTTCTTCGCAGATGATGATTGTAGCGCTTGATCGACCCTCGGGAAGCTGATATCTACCCGCTCCACCCGATGAGGCGCGCAAGCGAGCGTCGGGGACTACCAGCCTGATGCGGTCGTGGCGGAATTGGTAGACGCGCAGCGTTGAGGTCGCTGTGGGGCAACCCGTGGAAGTTCGAGTCTTCTCGACCGCACCACATTCCCATGCAGATGGGACCATCCCGGGGATACGGGAAAGACGAAAGGCCCGCAGGTCGCAAGACCGAGCGGGCTTTTTCGTATCGGGCCTCTGCCGGACCCTATCCCGCCAGCGCGTGCAGCAGCTTGGCGGCGCCCCCGGCGGCGCGGCGGACATCCTCGAACAGCACCATCATCTCGTAGATCGCCAGGAAGGCGCCGCTGTAGAACCAGGGACGCCAGCGCGCTTCCGCCCAAAGGACCAGCCGGTGGATGCCATCCATCGGCAGCAGCCGGGCGACCAGATAGGCGCCGAGGAAGCCGAGCAGGGCCCCACCGGCGACATCGCCGGGGTAATGCAGGCCCAGATAGACCCGCGGCAGGGCGATCACCACCGCCGCCCACAGGCAGGCCAGCAGTCCCCAGGAGCGCGAGGCGCGGAGGAAGGTGGCGGCCAGTGCGAATCCCAGGGCGGCGTTGTCGCTGGGAAAGGAACTCCAGTTCTTCAGGGCGTCCCGGTCCTGGCCGATCGGCGGGACGAAGGAAAGGCCGGCATCGTGCAAGGGGCGCGGCCGGGCCGGCATCACCGCCTGGATCAGGATGGATGCCGCGACGGCCAGCACCACGGCGGCGATGGCGTCCACCACCAGCCGGCGCCCGGCCTCCGTCTCCTCCCGGCGGAACCACAGCCACCACAGCGCCGCGCTGAACAGCCCCAGCTTGACGAGATAGATGTTGGCGACCCCGCGTACCGCCATGTCCAGAGCTGCACTATGTCCCGCGAACTGGTTCAACCACAGCAGCAGTGACTGGTCGAGACGATGCAGAGCCTCCACGGCGACTCCTTTGATGGACAAGAATTAGGCATCAGTGTTGCGGTTTTATGACAAGGATGGTCAACGGCGCATCGGAAGATACCCGCAGGAGCGGGAAGAAAGGTTTGGAATGTCCGCCAGGTTGGCTTTGGGATATGAGCTTTAGAATGAGCAACTATAAGATGCTGAAATATTTGATATCAATCCGGATAACAAAATAAAAAAAGCAACATGGTTTATGATCCCAATGGACAGCAATGGTTTGAAGTTTCACATGGTCTGATCTTGCTACTTATCGAAAGTGGTAATATCATCTGTTTGAGATTGACGATGGCTGGCGCTGTGCCGGGCCATCCGGCCTACTGAACATGTGGAGAATTTTATGGCGACTGTCGTGATGATGAAGCACCCACAGACGGGACTCACCAAGAAGGGGCTGGTCGGATTCAGCTGGACCACCCTGTTCTTCGGTGGCTTTCCCGCCCTGTTCCGCGGCGACTGGGGAATGGGGCTTCTCCTGACGCTGCTCGCCTTCTTCACCGGTAACATTTCCAGCATCATCGCCGCGTTTCTCTACAACAAGAGCTACACGTCCAAGCTGGTCGAAAAGGGCTACGTCTTCGCCGATACGGAGGCGTTGAATGGCCTCGCCCGTGCCAAGCTTGGCGTCGATCCGGCCGGCGCGGTTCCCAGCCCGACCTGACTGTGGAACACAGGCGGACCGTTCGGTTCGACTGCCGGGTCGTGACGACGGGCGGTGCGCAGTGCGGCACCGCCCTTTTTGGTTTTCCGTGGCTTTTCCCGCTAACGGATCTCGATGCGGCGGCCCGACGCGGCCCGGCGCAGCGCTGGGGCGTGATGGCAAAAGCGGCCGATCCCGCCGTTCCGCGCCGAACCGGGCTGGACAAACGGGAATAGCGCCTCTATGTCGGGGTCGCTTCCGCCGGCACCGGTCCCGTCCCTTGCGCCGGGTCACCGGTCGGCAGGCTTCCACAACCCGCAAGCCCCGAACGCCGCCGGCTGCCGTCCGATGTCGCGCAGCCGTCCCGCCGTTCCCATGTCGTCGCCGTCCTGCCGAAGACCGGGGCCGGCATTCGGGAGTTGCATCGTCGAAGGGAGGGTGCCGGCATGCACACCGATCCCCGCACGCCGGACCTGCGGCCGGACAGCGTGGCTCGTTCCCAGGGCCACTCCCCGGAACACGCCCACGGCACCCCGCATCCGGGATATGAGGCGGAGGACGAGCGCCCCTACGGCGTCGAGCCGGAATTCGTGGAAGAGATCGTCGGCCTGCTGCGCGCTCGCGAACGCGACGCCGTGCTGGCGCGGCTGGGCGGGCTGCATGCCGCCGACATCGCCGACCTGATCGAACAGGCCGAGCCGGCCGAACGCGCCGACCTGATCGACCTGCTTCCCGTCCAACTGGACGGCGAGGTGCTGTCCTACCTGAACCCGGACCTGCGCGAATCGCTGATCGGACGGTTCGAGCCGCAGGAACTCGCCGACGCCGTCGCCGACCTCGACACCGACGACGCGGTGGAGCTGATCGAGGATCTCGATGCCGAGACGCGGGCGCAAATCCTTGCGAAGCTGCCGGATGCCGAACGCGCGCTGGTGCAGGAGAACCTGACCTACGACGAGGACAGCGCCGGCCGCATGATGCAGCGCGAGCTGGTCGCGGTGCCGGAATTCTGGACGGTCGGCAAGACCATCGACTTCGTGCGGGCCGCGACCGACACGCTGCCGGAGGATTTCTACGACATCTTCATCGTCGACCCGATGCACCGGGTGGTGGGCGCGGTGCCGTTGTCGCGCCTGCTGCGCCAGCGCCGCGCCGTGCGCATCGCCGATCTGGTGACCGGCGAGGTCGACGCCATCCCCGCCACCATGGAGCGGGCGGAGGTGGCGAACCTGTTCCGTCAATATGCCCTGGTCTCCGCCCCCGTCATCGACGCCGCCGGCCGGCTGATCGGGGTCATCACCGTCGACGACGTCGTCCGCATCATCGACGAGGAGGCGGAGGACGACCTGCGCAAGCTGAGCGGGTCGGGCGACACCGGCGTGTTCAGCGGCATCGCCGACATCGCCCGCGGCCGCGTCGGCTGGCTGACCGTCAATCTCTTCACCGCGTTCCTGGCGTCGGGCGTCATCTCGCTGTTCGAGGGCACCATCGAGCAGATCGTGGCTTTGGCGGTACTGATGCCCATCGTCGCCTCGATGGGCGGCAATGCCGGCACCCAGACGCTGACCGTCGTCGTCCGCGCGCTGGCGACGCACGAACTGTCCTCCGCCAACGCCTATCGCGTGGTGGGCAAGGAACTGCTGGTCGGGCTGATCAACGGCGGCATCTTCGCCGTGATGGTCGGACTGATCGCGCTTGTCTGGTACGGCCCGCTGATCGGCGTCGTCATCGGGCTCGCCATGATCATCAATCTGGTGGTGGCGGGGCTGAGCGGCGCGCTGATCCCGCTCGGGCTGGAAAAGCTGGGCGTCGATCCTGCGGTGTCGAGCGCCGTGTTCCTGACGACGGTGACGGATGTCGTCGGGTTCCTGGGGTTCCTGGGGCTGGCGTCGGTGTTCCTGCTGTGACGCGGCGGGACCCGCTGCCGCGGAAGCGGGAGGGAGACAGGGTCGATTCCGCTTGTGGGGCCAGCGAAACATTGGCATAAGGCAAGCCATAGGCCTGGGGTGCCGCGCGGTGGTCGCGCGGCTGAGAACACACCCATCGAACCTGTCTGGGTAATGCCAGCGAAGGGAGCCGCCGCATGGTCCATGCGCCAGAACCGCATCCATTTTCCCGTCCCGGATCCGGGAGTCGTCCGTCCGTCGCCATCATCGGCGGCGGCTGCATCGGCCTTGCCATCGCCTGGAGGCTGGCGTCGGCCGGCTGCCGCGTCGACCTGTTCGAGCGCGGCGAGGCCGGGCGCGGCGCCACCCATGCCGCCGGCGGCATGCTGGCCGCCTGCGTGGAGACCGAACCGGGCGAGGAGGGGCTGCTGCCGCTGACCCGCGCCTCCCAGGCTCTGTGGCCGGACTTCGCCCGCGACCTGGAAGCGGCGAGCGGCATGGCCGTCGACCTGCGCACCGAAGGCACCATGGTCATCGCGCTGAACGCCGACGATGCCGCCAAGGTCCGCTTCCTGCACGGTTTCCAGCGCGACCTGGGGTTGCCGGTGGAATGGCTGGGCGGGGCGGAGGTGCGGCGGCGCGAGCCCTTCCTGCAGCCGGGTGTCGCCGGCGCCCTGTTCTGTGCCGGTGATCATCAGGTCGACAACCGCAAGGTCGCGGCCGCCCTGCGCTGCACCGCCGAGGCCGCCGGTGCCCGCCTGCACGAGCGCTGCGGCGCGGTGGCGCTGGCGGTGGAGGGCGGACGCGCCGTGGGGGTGCGGGTGGCTGAAACGCTGCACCGGGCCGACCGGGTGGTGCTGGCCGCCGGGGCGTGGTCGGCCGGCGTGCCGGGACTGCCGCCCGCCGCCAGACCGCCGGTGCGGCCGGTGAAGGGGCAGATGCTCTGCCTGCGGATGGACATCCGGCTGCCGCTGCTGCGCCATGTGGTGTGGACCCCCGGCACCTACCTGATCCCGCGGCTGGACGGCCGGCTGCTGATCGGCGCCACGACGGAGGAGCGCGGCTTCGACGATCGACTGACCGCCGGCGGGCAGTTCGCCCTGCTGGAGGGAGCATGGCGGGCGCTGCCCGGGATCGCCGAACTGCCGATCGAGGAAGCCTGGGCCGGTTTCCGCCCCGGCAGCCGCGACGATGCGCCGATCCTGGGCGAGAGCGGCATTCCCGGCCTGATCCACGCCACCGGCCATCACCGCAACGGCATCCTGCTGACCCCGGTGACCGCCGACGGCATCGCCCGGCTGGTGCTGACCGGTGAGATCGACTCGCTGCTGCGCCCCTTCGCCGCCGACCGCTTCGTTGCGGCGGGAGCCGCCGCATGAGCGCCGTCCTCCGCGATGCCATCCGGGTCAACGGCCGCGAGGAACCGCTGGCCGCCGCGTCCGTCGCCGAGCTTCTGGCCGGCCGCGGCATCGCCGCCGGGACGTTCGGCATTGCCGTCGCGCTGAACGGCGCCGTCGTCCCCCGCCGCCGCTGGTCCGAAACCCCGCTCCGGCCCGGCGACAGCCTGGAAATCGTCCGCCCTCTCCAGGGCGGCTGACCCTGTCATATTTCCTTCTCCCGCGCGCAGCCCGGGAAGAATCCCCTCTCCCCCCCGGGGAGAGGGTTAGGGTGAGGGGGTGGCACCGCAGGATTTTCCCGAAGATCCCGTTGCGCATCCCCCTCACCCCGACCCTCTCCCCGGGGGGGAGAGGGGGATTTTCCCAACTCGGTCGCGGGAGAGGGCCTTTGCGAAGGCACTCCCCATGTCTCCTACCGACACCCTCGCCATCGCCGGGCGCAGCTTCGGCTCGCGGCTGTTCCTCGGCACCGCCGGCTATCCGAATCAGCAGGTGATGCTCGACGCGCTGGCGGCCAGCGGCAGCGAACTGGTCACGCTGGCGATCCGGCGCATCAGCCTGGACGGCTATTCGGAAAGCCTCGTCGACGTGCTGGCCCGCGCCACCGCCGGGCGGCCGACCGGCCCGGTCGGGCTGCTGCCCAACACCGCCGGCTGCCTGACCGCCAAGGAGGCCGTGCTGACGGCCCAGCTGTCGCGTGAGGCGCTGGACACTCCCTGGATCAAGCTGGAGGTCATCGGCGACCGCGAACTGCTCTATCCCGACGTGGAGGAGTTGCTGCGCGCGACCGAGGAACTGGTGAACGACGGCTTCGTCGTGCTGCCCTATTGCAACGACGATCCGGTGACCTGCCGCAAGCTGGCCGATCTGGGGGCGGCGGCGGTGATGCCGCTGGGGGCCTTCATCGGCTCCGGCATGGGCATCCGCAACCCGCATGCCATCGAGACGATCTGCGCCCGCAGCCCGGTGCCGGTGGTGCTGGACGCCGGCATCGGCACCGCGTCCGATGCCGCTTTGGCGATGGAGCTCGGCTGTGCCGCCGTGCTGTTGAACACCGCGGTGTCGAAGGCGCGCGACCCGGTGCGGATGGCGGCGGCGATGCGCGACGCGGTCGGCGCCGGCCGTGCCGCCCGTCTGGCCGGCCGCATGCCGATGCGCGCCCATGCCGAACCGTCCAGCCCGCAGATGGGACTGATCGGCGGCTGATTGCGGCAGCCGACATCGGGGGGCTGACGGGCAAGGGGGCGGACAAGGTGACGCGCACTCCGTTCGGCCGCTTGATCCGGCGGGGCGGCTGACGCAGGCTGTCGCGCACCGCTCTTTTCCCGGAGACCCGCACCCGTGCCCGCCACCTTCGAACCCCGCACCCCCGATTGGAAGGCGCGCTGCTTCGCGTCCTTCGAACAGCAGCCGATCTGCAGGACGCTCGGCATCGAGATGGCGGCGATGGAGCCGGGCTTCTGCGAGATGCGCTTGCCGTTCCGCGCCGACCTGACCCAGCAGCATGGCTTCTTCCATGCCGGCATGGTCAGCACGCTGGCCGACAATGCCGGCGGCTATGCCGCGCTGAGCCTGATGCCCGCCGGGGCGGAGGTGCTGGCGGTGGAGTTCAAGATCAACCTGATGTCGCCGGCCAAGGGCGAGCTGATGATCGCCCGCGCCCGCGTGGTGAAGCCGGGCCGCACCCTGGTGATCACCCAGGTCGAGGTGTCGATGCTGGATGGCGGCGTGGAGAAGGACTGCGCCCTGATGCAGCAGACCGCCTTCTGCGTGATGCCGAAATGATGGTTCAACCGGTTCGAAAGAGGTCTTTCATGCTGTCTGCACGCCCGCTGTCCGTAAGTCTGCCGTCCCTGGCCGCCGCCCTTCTGCTGGCCGGCGGATTCGCCGCACTGGCCGCCTCTCCGGCGGAGGCCAAGGACCCGCCGTCCTGTGCCGCCATCTCCTTCCGCTCGCTGCCGGGCGGCGCCCCGGACGGCGAACAGGATGCCGGCCTCTACAAGTCGCGCTTCGGCAAGATCGAGGTGAAGGCCGACGTCAAGGGCGGGCAGGCCACCAACTACTACATGGTGCTGAACGGCAAGAAGGTGGACGGCCCGGCCAACCCGCCGAAGATGTCGGACTCCTGCCTGAAGTCCAAGCACGTCAAGCTGCCGCTCGCCAAGCAGACCCAGGGCACCTGCACCGGCAGCCGCTTCCGCGTCGTCGTCGACCGCTCCAGCGGCAAGCCGGTCGCCGCCTTCTTCGGCCTGCAGGGCGAGGATTGGGCCTATTGCAGCGCGACGACGCTGTAAAAGGACGGGACCCGAAAGGGGGGCGGAACCCCGCCGCCCCCCCGAAGTCTTCAAAAGTCTTCAGATCGCCAAAGCCTTCACCCGCTCGCGCAGCGTCTGCCGTGCCTTCTCCGCCTCCGCGCGGGCGGTGGTCAGGTCGCGAGCCAGGCCGTCCAGGCGGTTCTCCGCCTCTCCCATCTTGGCCAGCGTGCGCTTGTGCAGGTCGCTGCCCGCCGGCAGCGCCTTCAGGTTCTCACGCAGGCGGTCCTGGTCGGCGATGCGCTCGGTCCGCTCGTCCTCCAGTTCGGCGATGCGCCGTTCCTTCTCGGCGACGGCGGCACGCAGGCCGGCCAGCGTGGTCAGCGCCTGTCGCACCTCCGCCGGCAGTTCCGGGGCGGAAGCGCGGGCGGCGATCTGGTCGGCGCTCAGGTCGATCAGGACGATGCGCTCCTGCCGCGGCCGTTCCAGCGTGGCGGTCAGCGTCACCGTCTTGCCGGCCGGCACCGCCAGCGGCAGGCGGTAGGCGGCGGCGGTCGTGTCGGGCTTGGTGTCGGCCGGTTCGGCCAGCTCCCAGCCGGAGCGGCGCGGATGCTCGATCACCACGGTGCGATCGGTGTCCGGGGCGCCGGCCACCGTGTAGGTGGTGCTCTGCCGGTCGGTGACCGACAGGGTCAGCACGCCGTCGGCGAGGGTGGCGCGGGACAGGCGGCGGCTCGGCTTCTCCTCCCGGTCGACAGTGACCGCCTGATCGACGGCGAAGGACAGCAGCCGGCTGTCGCCCGCCGGCAGGGTCGCCATGCGCGCGTCGCCGACATAGGCGGCGCCGGCTCCGGAGCCGGTAGCGCCATCGCCCGAATTGCGGTCGTAGAAGGTCAGCAACCCCGGAGGCAGGGCGGTGTCGCCGTCGTTGCGCAGCCGCAGGGATGCCAGCGGATGGCGGGGGTCGGTGGCGGGCTGATAGAGCGCCACCCGTTCCACCGGCAGGGCGCGAGCGGCGATCGGCATCATCAGCGTTCCGCCGTTCGGCACGCTGACCGGCTGCGGGTAGTGGAACAGAACCTGCGCGCCCTCCGCCGCACCGGCTTCGGCGCCGCGCACCGCGGCCATCGCCCCCCCGGTTGCAGGCGTGCCAGCAGCGGCGCCGTAAGGCGCGGCCTTCGCCAGGGGTTCACCCATCGGTGCCGGGGCCGGCGGGGCCTCCATCGGCGGGGGGGCGGCCATCGCCGCCGCGGGCGGCGCCACGGTGCGCGACAACTCGGACCGCGGTCGCATCGCCGGGCGGGCATCGTTCAACGTCACCGTGCCTTCGTCGGCGCTGGGCAGGACCCGGCCGAGCACCTCCACCGGCACTTCAGGGCGCTCGACGAAATAGGGTGTGTAGAGCGCTTGCCGCAGGGTGACCGGGTTGCCCGAGACAACGGTCAGATCGACGTCGCGCCAGTCCTCGCCGCTGAGATTCTCCAGCACCGCCCAGCCCTGCAGGGCCCCCTTGCCGTCCTTTGCCTGCGCCTGTCCGGTCTGTGCGGACCCGGCCTCCAGGCTGAGCCGGTAGGTCGCCTTCCACAGCGGCATCTCCGCGACATAGCCGACCCGGACCCGCCGCTCGCCGGTCGCCTGGCCGTCCTGCGGCGCGTGGCTGTGCACGGTCAGCCGCCGCCGCTCCCGCCGGGCATTCTCGGCCACCGCCGACAGCGCCCGGTCGATCTGGGCCTGCACCGCCGGATCGGTGAAGCGCAACGCGTCGGCCTCCTCCAGCACCAGCTGGCGCAGGCCGTCGGCCGTCATCAGCGTCACCCGGTGGCGCGTGGTGGTGGCGTCGTTCCCCGGCAGTCGCACCGTCTCCTCCGTCACCGACATCAGCCGCCCGGTCAACTGGCGGGAGCCGCCGGACGTCACCTCCGCTCCCCGCATCGCGTTCAGCAGGGCGGCGGGGGAGGTCAGGTCGTCGGCCGAGAAGGGCAGTTCGCGGAAGGCGGTGTCCAGCGGCTCCGCCCCCGGCAGCCCGATGGTGCCGACGCCGCCCTTGTCGTCATAGACGACGATGCTCTTCAGCACGTCGTCGACCTGGTCGCGCCGCACTTCCAGCGACAGGTCGGCATCGCCGCTCACCGTCGCCTCATATTCGAAATAGCCGACGCCGCCGGTGGACAGCAGGACCCGGGTCAACGCCAGCTGTCCGCCCGTCGTTCCGGATGCTGGCCCGGATGCCGTCCCCGATGTCGCCGCCAGGGCCGCCGGTGCCGCCATCAGCAGGGCGGTGGAGGCGAGAAGGATGGCGCGGGTCATGGTGGGTCTCTCCGTTTCTGTGACTCCCGATCCTCGCAATAGGCACGAAATCGGGCGGGAATAGGGAGAGCGTTGGGGGGAGGGGGCCAATCCCGGCCGGTCAGGGTGCTGCCGCCAGCCAGCGATCCATCATCGCGCGCCACAGCGACGCGCCAGCATGGGCCGTGGCCTTTGGCGCCCGGCATGCAGCCCGAATGGTGGGCGCAACGCTCCGTCGCCGGACGGCGGTTGCCATCGGCAGGCAGGCGCTTCGCGGTTCTCGCCTGAATTTGGGCCTGGGACGTGACGCGGTGGGGAGGCATCGCCGCCGGGGCGTTGCAGACGGGCATGATGGCGGTCTTGATCGGAGGCCTCAGCCCAGCCGTCCGACGGAACGCGCCGAATCGAGGTGACGCCTCGCCTCGCCCAGGAGCAGCCGGTGCTGCGCCAGCGTTTCGCGGATCGAGCCATGCTGCCCATAGACCCGCACCTCGTTCAGCAGGCGGTCGGCGCGGTCGAGCAAGGCCAGGCGTTCAAGGCAATGATCGATGTTCGGCATGGCGGTGAACTCTCCCATCACGGATTGGTCCGACCCTCCTGTGGCGGGCGTCCCCTGTTCGATGGTCTGGATTTAAACCGCAACCCGTTTCTGGTTAATGTCTGCGGAAAGGTATTTTTGTGTCGCCGGTGTGGCCGGTGGTTTCAGCCAACTCATGCGGTCGGCGAATTGGCCGCGGCTGTTACGGGGTTGTAACGCATTGCGTGCCGCTCGCGCGTGAGATAAGAAGGGCTGGGGAGGTAACAGGCATGCACATTCTCGCGGTCGATGACGACGAGCCGATTCGGGAGCTTTTGGCCTCCTATCTGGCGGGAGAGGGCTACCGGGTCACGACGGCGCAGGATACCGCATCGGCCCGCCAGGCCCTGGATGGCGATCCCGTGGACCTCGTGGTCTGCGACCTGCGGCTGCCCGACGGCGATGGGCTGGGACTGGTCCGTCAGATCCGCACCGAATCGCAGATTCCCGTCATCATCCTCTCCTCCAAGGATCAGGACGTCGACCGCATCGTCGGGCTGGAGCTGGGTGCCGACGATTATCTGACCAAGCCTTTCAACCCGCGCGAACTGCTGGCCCGCATCAAGGCGGTCCTGCGCCGCGTCTCCAACGACGCCCGCCCGCCCCGCAATCCGGACGAACTGCGTGCCGTCGTCCAGTTCGCCAACTGGGAACTCGACCTCACCGCCCAGCGCCTGCGCGGGCAGGAGGGGCGCGAGGTGGAACTGACCAAGGCGGAGTTCGGCCTGCTCGCCGCCTTCGTCAAGCGGCCGCAGCGGGTGCTGACCCGCGACCAGCTGCTCGACCTCACCCGCGTCGACGGCGCCGAGGTGTTCGACCGCTCCATCGACGTGCTGATCCTGCGTCTGCGTCGCAAGATCGAGGCGAACCCGAAGGAGCCCCGTATCATCAAGACCGAACGCGGCGCCGGCTACGTCTTTGATACCAAGGTGCGGACCGTCTGATGGGGTAGCGTCCGGGAGGCAAGCCTTCCCCCGGACGCCCCGCTGGACGCTGCCGCGCGCCCGCGTTAGCCTTTCCGGAAAACCGAACGGGGAGGAAACGCGCGTGCCGGATCCCATCGATTTCTATTTCGACTTCGCCTCGCCCTACGGCTATTTCGCCAGTCTGCGCATCGACGAGTTGGCGGCGAATCACGGCCGCACCGTCACCTGGCGTCCGATCCTGCTCGGCGCCGTCTTCAAGGTGACGGGCATGAAGCCGAACCTGGAGCAGCCCCTGCGCGGCGAGTATCTGACCCATGACGTCGGGCGTATCGCCCGGCTGACCGGCGCACCCTTCACCTTTCCCGATTCCGCTCCGGTCAATGGCGTCGCCGCCTCGCGCGCTTTCTATTGGCTGAGCGACGACCATCCGGAGCAGGCGAAGCTCCTGGCGCGGGCGCTCTTCCATGCCCATTTCGGCGAGGGACAGGACATCGGCCCGGCCGGCGCGGTGGCGGAGATCGCGGCGAAGACGCTGGGCAGCCTCGGCATCGACCGCGCCGCAGTGACCACCGCGCTTCAGGATCCGGTGGTCAAGGACCGGCTGCGGACCGAGGTCGACGATGCGGTGGACCGCGGCGTCTTCGGATCGCCCTTCGTCATTGTCGATGGGGAGCCCTTCTGGGGGTGGGACCGGCTCGACATGGTCGATCGCTGGCTCGCCACCGGCGGCTGGTGAGGCGGAGCCTCCGGAGCGTCGCCGTGGGGGTGGAAAGTGCTGACGGTCGGGCCGGGCAAACCGCTATAAGCAGGAGATAAGACTACCGGTTTGCCGCCCCATGGATCAGATCGTTCCCGACCGCCGTCCCCGGACGAGCAGCCCGCCCCCGGCGGTTCCTCCCAACGGCCCACATGCCGGCCATGGGGGAGCCCACGGGAACAAGGGGGCGTCGAAGTCCTGGCTGGGCGGGGCCTTGCTGACGGCACTGCTGCTCGGCCTGATCGCGCTGTCGATCCGGTCGGTGTCGGGCAATCTGACCTTCGTTCTGCTGGGATCGGTCGGCCTCGTGGTCGGCGCCTTCCACTACCTGTTTCCCGGCAGCCAGTTCTTCACCTTGGCGCTGACCAATTTCATCGGCGTCTACGCCTGCATCTTCGTGTTCTTCCTCGAAAGCAATTTCCAAAACATCAGCCCGTTGACGCAGAGCATCGCCTTCGCCATGCCGCTGCTCGGCTTTCTCGGCGGGGCCTGGTGGCGGGCCGGCGACATCCGACGGATCGTGATGTCGCGCAGGCTGCGGGAAGGCGGCCATTTCGACCGCATCTTCCTGTGGATGGCGCCGCTCTGGGGCATCGGCGCCCTGACCTTCCTGGTGCCGGGACAGGACATGGACACGCAGACGGTTGGCGCCGTCTTCCTGCTGGCGATGTCGGCGATTGCCGTCATCGTGGTCTTGGTGTCGCGCGACATCGCCATCTTCCTGCTCGATGCCGGCCTGCTCTTCGAAGGCTTCTTCCAGCAATCGGCACGTCTGGTCCTGCCGGCCTTCGCCTTCCTGACCTTCTATTCGCTCTGCATCATCCTGTTCGGTGCCATCTACACCATCATGGATCGCTTCATGGCGGAGCCGAATTTCGTGATCGAGGGTGTTCGGCGCGACATCACCTTCGCCGAGGGCATCTATTTCTCGATCGTGACCTTCGCCACCGTCGGCTATGGCGACATCCACCCGGTATCCGGACCTGTTCGGCTGGTTTGCGGCATTGAGATCGTCATGGGCGTGCTGTTGCTGCTGTTCGGCTTCAGCGCAATCATCGGCCATACCCGGCCGGCGGGCCGGCCGGACCGCAACGATCTGCTCTGAGGCCGCATCCGCTCCGCAGCCTCATCCACGGGACAATCCTGCATAGCGCACTATGTCAGGGGGCGCGCTATGTTAGCCGCCACTCCGTCCTTCACGTCAGAGACTTCACGGTCCCCATGCCTCTCCATCTCATCAAGCTCGCCGTCGGCGTCCGCGACCTCGACCATCTGGCGGAGCTTCAGGACCGCCGCGCCGTGACGGCCGGCGGCCGGACCCGCATTCCCGTCTATACCCGTCGTCTTCCCAAGCGCGGCGACGAACTGCTGGCCGGGGGCTCGATCTATTGGGTGATCAAGGGCAGCGTCCTGGTGCGCCAGCCCATCCTCGCCATCGACACCGATACCGACGAGGAAGGGGAGAGCTACTGCACCCTGCAGATCGCCGCCGAGCGGGTGCAGACGGTGCCGACCGCCCACCGTCCGTTCCAGGGTTGGCGCTATCTGGCCGCCGAGGCCGCTCCCCAGGATCTCTCCGCCGCCGGCGGGGCGGGGGATGAATTGCCGGCCGAGATGGCGGCGGAATTGCGGGCGCTCGGGCTGCTCTGACGAAAATATCAGTCGGCTCAGCGAACATAAAAATACGGAAGGCGACGNGGATGCGGAAGAGCGGCCGGTGCGACGCGTCTCGGCGTTGCGGGTTCTTTGACAAGTACATACCGTGTTGTGAGAAGGGATGCGCAGGCGGCGGCAGTTGGTAGCCGTTGCGGCCTTGGGGTGTTGGTTCTTAAGGGGATCGGCACAATCGAGGATCGTCTGTGCATCTTTTGAGCAGAGAAACTGTAACAGTATCGACGTTTCAGGAGATCGCTATCGGCGGTCCTGTCAGTCGTGGATTTCGGTCCGCGATCTGAACCTGAGAGTTTGATCCTGGCT
>NZ_JAENHM010000018.1 GCF_016595245.1 Azospirillum endophyticum | reverse complement strand
CGGCAAAACGCCGTTGGCGTTTGGCCGATCCCGCCCCGCAAGGGGAGAAGGGCTATTCACCACCAGAGGCTGTGTTTTCTTCGCGGATACGAGATCTGCGCATCCCGTAGGGGGAGAGGGGGCCAAATGCGGTGCTCTTTCCAATACATGCCCAAGCGACGCCGAACGCGGGCGGGGGTTCCTCGACTTCGCGCTCTCCCCGCCCGGACAAACGATCCTGCAGCGCCACGGCTTCCAGCCGCCGGCGTGCTGATCCCTCACGCCGCGCGGTCGGGGACTTCGAGGTCGAGCAACGCCGACGCCAGGCACTTGCCATGGGCATCGAGCGCCAGCGACCGGGTCACGCCGCCGCCCAGCGCCTGCCGCATCACGAAGTTCAGCGCGCCGACGCTGGGGATGGCGTAGCGCACCACCTCGCCATGGACGACCTCGTGGAACAGGGCCTTCACGCGGTCGGCGGTGACATGGGCCTCGATCAGCGGATAGTCCGCCTCGTCGAAGGCGATGACGGAGATGTTGGAGATGTCGCCCTTGTCGCCGGTGCGGGAATGGGCGATGTCGCGGAGTTTCATGTCAGGCCTCCATGAATTCGATGGCGGGCTTTGCCAGCTCGCGGGGCAGCAGGGCCGACAGCATCGCCACCACGTCCTTGGCCGACTTGGTGGCGCCGCCGCCGCTGGCCGGGCCGTTGGTGTAGAGGGTCTCGACCTCGTTGCCGATGCGCTGCGCCTCCTTCAGGCTGCCGGTGCGGCCGACCACGCGGACGCGGACCTCGTAGGGCTCCCGCCCGCCCGCGGTGGACAGCGCGTTGCCGTGGATGGAATCGACGCCGATCAGGTCGAAGCGCAGTTCGGTCGCCTCGACGCCGGTCAGCGCCAGACGCTCGCGCACGATCTCCAGCGCCAGCCGGCCGCGCGCCAGCGCGCCGGGACCGGCGTAGGAGATCTGCCCCTCGCCGATGAAGCTGTCGCGATAGCCGACCGAGACCTTCAGCGTTGGAGGGCGCGGACGCCCGCCGGCGCCGCTCACCCGCACCCGGTCCGGCCCCTCCTGGGTGAAGCGCACCCGCGAGAAGTCGGCCACCACGTCGGGCGTGAAATAGGCGGCGGGGTCGTGGATCTCGTAGAGCAGCTGCTCCTTGCAGGTGGCGGTGGTCACCGCGCCGCCCGAGCCGGCGACCTTGGTGATGACGGCGCTGCCGTCCTCCCCCACCTCGGCGATCGGGAATCCCAACCGGGCCAGCGCGGCGACGTCCTTCACGCCGGGGTCGGCGAAATAGCCGCCGGTGATCTGGCCGGCGCATTCCAGCAGATGCCCGACCACCGTCCCCTTGCCGAGCCGGTCCCAGTCCTCCATCGACCAGCCGAACTCGAAGATCTGCGGGGCGAGGAACAGGGCCGGGTCGGCGACGCGGCCGGTGATGACGATGTCGGCCCCGGACTTCAGCGCCTCGACGATCGGGGCGGCGCCGAGATAGGCGTTGGCCGACACCAGCTTGCCGGCCATCGCCGACACCGGCTCCCCCGTCTCCTCGATCCGGTGGTCGCCGGTCTTCAGCGTCTCCAGCACGTCGTCGCCGGACACCGCGGCGATCTTCAGCCCTTCCAGGCCGAGCGACCGGGCGATGTCCCGCGTCTTCGCGGCAGCGGCGGCCGGGTTGGCCGCCCCCATGTTGGTGACGATGCGGATGCCTTTCTCATGGCAGGGCCGCAGAACCGCCAGCATGCGTTCGGCCAGCAGCGGGTCATAGCCCTGCGTCGGATCCTTCAGCTTGGCGCCCTGGGCGATGGCGATGGTGCGCTCCGCCAGGCATTCGAAGACGAGATAGCGGATGTCGCCCTTCTCGGCCAGTTCCACGGCCGGCTCGATGCGGTCGCCCGAATAGCCGGCGCCCGATCCGATGCGGATGGTCTTCATGATGGTACTCCTGTATGCGGCCATTCTTCCGCCGCGTCAGAAGGGGATGACCCCGAGGACGGCCGCGGCGACGGTCATGACGACCGAGGCGGCGAACAGATAGGGGATCGAGAATTTCTGGTGCTCGCCCAGCCCGATGCCGCACAGGCCGACGACGAGGAAGGTGGCGGGGGTGAGCGGGCTGACCGGGAAGCCGACGGTCATCTGGCCGAGAACGGAGGCCTGGGCGATCTGGATCGGGTCGCCGCCCAGCGTCTTGTAGACCTCGGCGATCACCGGCATCATGCCGAAATAATAGGAGTCCGGATCGAACAGCAGGCTGAGCGGCATCGACAGGATGCCCAGCGCGAAGGGGACATGCTGCGCCATCTCCGGCGGGACGAAGGCGACGGCCGACTGCGCCATGGCCGTCAGCATCTTGGTGCCGGTCATGATGCCGGTGAAGACGCCGGCCGCCAGCAGGATGCTCGCCATCATCAGCGCCGCCTTGGCGTGGGCGTCGACGCGCTCCTTCTGCATCTTGACGTCGGGATAGTTGATCATCAGCGCCAGCACGGTGCCGACCATGAACATCACCACCGGGTCGACCGCCCCCTCGATCATCACGGCCATGATGACGGCGGTGAGGATCAGGTTGACCCAGAACAGCTTGGGACGGCGGATTTTGATCTGTTCCGGCGTCAGCACGCGCGGCGCCGGCCCGACCGGGGTTGCGTCCACGCCCATGGCGCCGACCGACCGCGCCTCCCCCGCCGCGAGATGCGGGGAGGACAGGCCGAGACGCCGCTCCTCGCGCTTGCCGAGCAGGAAGGCGACGGTGAAGATGAACAGCAGCCCGACGCCCTGCACCGCGATCAGCGGATTGAAGATGTCGGTCACCGGCACCTTCAGCGCGGCGGCCGACCGGATCATCGGCCCGGTCCAGGGCAGGAAGTTGACGCCCGCCGCCATCGACACGCACAGCGCCAGGATGCGCTTGTCCATGCCCAGCCGGTCGTAGAGCGGCAGCATCGCCGGAATGGTGATGAGGAAGCAGACGGCGCCCGACCCGTCGAGATGGATCAGCAGGGCCAGCAGGGTGGTGCCGACGGTGATGCGCGCCGGCTTGGTGCCGACCACCCGCAGGATGCGGTCGATGATCGGGTCCATCATGCCGGCATCGGTGACGACGCCGAAGAAGATGATGGCGAAGACGAACATGCCGGCGGTCGGCGCGATGGAGCGGATGCCGGAAATGATGAACTTGCTGGTTTCGAGACCGAAGCCGCCCGCCAGCGCCGCGATGATCGGCACGGCGATCAACGCGACCAGCGGCGACATCCGGTTGGTCATGATCGCCGTCAGCAGGACGACGATGGTGGCCAGGCCGAGTAACGCGAGCATGTGACCTCCTCTATGGCCGCTCTATGGCCGTTGTTATTGTTGTTTTCCGTCCGCTGCGCGATCCCTTCGTCCCAGGCGAAGAACCACGGCGGAGTCCTGCGGGCGGCCGGTTGCGGTCCCCGAGTAACGCCGCCCAAGCGGATTTCAATAAAACTTCATCTTTTGCGAAGACGGCCGGCGAAGGGACTGGGAGCGGGGCTTTCTATAGCTCAGCCATTTTGCCGCACCATGCCGGACCGGTGTCCGCGATTGACACTGTACGAACCCACAATCAGATTAGAGAAATGAATTTGTTGTATCACGGTAATTTGATTTTTCTATAAGAGGCGCGCCATGCTCCAGGGAGTGAGACATATCAAGGCCTTCGTCGCGGTGGCGCGTCTCGGCAGCTTCACCAGGGCGGCGGCCGAGGTCAACCTGTCGCAGCCGGCGCTGACCGTGCAGATCCGCCAGCTCGAAGAGAGCCTCGGCGTCCGGCTGTTCGACCGCAACAAGCGTCAGGTGGTGCTGACCCAGGCCGGCCGCGATCTGCTGCCCGCCCTGCAGCGGGTGCTGGCCGAGCTGGATGCGGTGATGAGCGTCAGCCACGATCTGGCCGGGCTGCGGCGCGGCACGGTGTCGGTCGCCACCCTGCCGTCGGTCGCCGCCGGGCTGCTGCCCATCGCCATCCGCCGCTTCGCCGCCGACCACCCGAACATCGACGTCCGGGTCAGCGACGTCGTCGCCGAGCGGATCATCCAGCTGGTCAAGGCGGAGGAAGTCGATTTCGGGATCGGCAGCCGGGTCGGTCCCGACCGCGACGTCGAGGTGATCGATTTCCTCTGCGACCGCATGTGCGCCTTCTTCCCCGCCGACCACCCGCTGAACGGCCGGCGTCCGCTGCTGCTGAAGGACATCGTCGCCTACCCGCTGATCCTGACGGCGCGCGGCACAAGCGTGCGCTCGCTGGTCGAACGGGCGCTGGAGAAGGAAGGGCTGGAGATCAGCCTGTCCTGCGAGGCGAACTACATGTCGACGGCGGTCGGCATGGTGCGGGCCGGTCTCGGCGTCTCGGTCCTGCCGGAATCCGCCGTCGACGCCGCCTCCTGCGAAGGCATCGTGGTGGAGCCGATCCGCACCGCCGGGCTGGTGCGCCGGATCGGCTTCATCCGCAAGGCCGGCCGCTCCCTGTCGCCGGCGGCCGAACGCTTCGTCGCCCTGCTGCGGGAGGTCGCCGGCCCGACGCTCGCCCATTTCTCCGCCATGGAGACCGCCGCGAAGCGGTGAAGCGGGTTGAGCTGTGCTGGGTGCGCATCGGAGCAGCCGCAGTGCGCCGACCCTTCGATTTGACTTTTAACCGAGGTCACTCTGACCCCTCAGGGGTAATCGCATCTGGCAAATTTGACCCCTGCACAAGGGCGCACGTGATTCCCGTCTCCGAGACTGTGAAGAAATCGAACTTATATGAGAAAGCCTTGGCGAGATGATGGCAATCATTCGGAAGCCCTTGAAAGCGGTGGTTACCGACGGCGCTGCTCCTGTCACGGACAATCCATTGCTGGCATACTCGCAGGGACGCCTGGCCCGAAGCGATGCTGTCCAGCGTCTCGGACTCCGCGACTATGCCGGATTGCTGGTCGCGCTTGGGGATGCCGCTCTGCCGATCCCCCTGCCGTCGCCTCGCGATGTCGAGAACCAAGTCACGGCCTTCGCCGAACTTTGGACGCAGTCCTGAAGCGGTGCACCGTCATCATTCCCGATGCGGGACCATCCGAGAGCCCTTCGGTGACCGATCGGTTGGTTCAGGAACTGGCGCTTCGGGGACGCCACACTCCGCTTTTCACCGATTTGCCGGACGGCGTCGATGATCCGGCAACCATCGGCAGCACTTGGCGCCCATCCGGGCCGTGACCACCACCATGAAGATTTTTTTAACACAGTGGCATTATTTTATTACTGCAATCAGCCAATACGAATTCAACCGACCCCATCCTCCGTAGTATATCAGTTGTCGCTCCCCGATGGCGCGCGACATGAAGGCACCCATGAGACTCCTGGAAAATCTGACGATCCGCGCAAAGCTGACCGCACTGGTCGCCTTGTCCGTCCTGGCCCCGGCCGTCGTGATCGCCATCAGCAGCAGCTTCGCCCACCAGCGCATGGTCGACGACCGCATCGACACCATCCGCTCGGCGGTGGAGATGGCGGTCGGCATGGCGAAGGGGCTGAATGCGGAGGTCGAGGCGGGAACCCTGCCGCGCGAGCAGGCGCTGACGCGCTTCCGCAACGCGGTGCATGCGATGTCCTACCATGACGGCGCCGACTATCTGTTCGCCTACGACCTCAACGGCATCGCCGTCGCCAACCCCTCCAACCACAAGGCGGTCGGCACCGACCGCATGGGGCTGCAGGACAAGGCCGGCAAGTATTTCGTCCGCGAGATCGTCGACACGCTGCGCCGGCAGGACAACGCCATCATCCATTATGTCTGGCCGAAGCTGGGGTCCGACGTCCCGCTGCTGAAGACCAACTACGTGCAGCGCTACCAACCGCTCGGCCTGATCGTCGGCTCCGGGGTCTACACCGACGACATCGACGCCGCCTATCACGAGTTCCTGGCCAGGACGGGCGCCGCCACCGCCGCGCTGATCGCCGCGCTGGTGCTGATCGCCTTTTTGGTCAACCGCGACATCGTGCGCTCGCTGCACCGGCTGCGCGACAATATGACGGCGCTCGCCGCCGGCGACCTTGGCGTCACCTTCCCGGAGGCGGCGCGGCGCAACGAGATCGGCGGCATGGCGCAGGCGCTTCAGGTGTTCAAGGAGAATGCCCAGGCCAAGGCCAGCCTGGAAGCCAGCCAAGCCGAGCAGGCGGAGCGCGCCGCGGCCGAGAAGCGGGAGGCGATGACGACGCTCGCCAGCCATTTCGAACAGACCGTCGGCAACCTGATCCACGACGTCGCCGGCGAGGCGGACGCCATCGAACGGCGCGCCCAGGACATGACGCGCGCCGCCGACGAGACCGGCAGGCTGGCCGGCGCCGTCACCGCGGCGACCGAACAGACCTCCGCCAACGTCCAGACCGTCGCCGCGGCGACGGAGGAGCTGACCAGCTCGATCAACGAGATCAGCCGGCAGGTCGGAGAATCGGCGCAGATCGCCCATGAGGCGGTCGAGAGTGCCGAACGGGCCAACGGCAAGGTCGAGGGGCTGGCCGGCGCGGTGGAGCGGATCGGCGCCGTGGTCGGGCTGATCAATTCCATCGCCAGCCAGACCAACCTGCTGGCGCTCAACGCCACCATCGAGGCGGCCCGTGCCGGCGAGGCGGGGCGCGGCTTCGCCGTGGTGGCGAACGAGGTCAAGGCGCTCGCCAACCAGACCGCCCAGGCCACCGAGGAGATCGCCGCCCAGGTCGCCGGCATCCAGAGCGAGACCGCCCAGGCCATGCACGAGATCAGGGACGTGGCGCAGGTCATCGGCCGGGTCAACGACGTCGCCACCTCCATCGCCTCGGCGGTCGAGCAGCAGGGGGCCGCGACCCGCGAGATCAGCCGCAACATCCAGCAGGCCGCCCAGGGCAGCCACGAGGTGTCGTCCAGCATCGGTGGCGTGAACACCGCCGCCGGGCGCAGCGGCACGGTCGCCTACGAAGTGCTGGAGAATGTGCGCGAGTTGTCGATGCAGACCGACAGCCTGCGCGACGAGGTCGGCCGCTTCCTGGCGCAGGTGCGGGCCGGCTGACCGGCCCGCAAGGCCGGCGCCTTACGGCACGGCGACGAACTCCACCCAGTTCGGCTGCTTGCCGGCCGGATAGCGGGCGAGCGTGGTCAGCGCGCCGCTGCCGCCGTCGATGCGGTAGACGGTCATGCCGTCGGACTTCTCGCCCACCGCCGCCAGGAAGCGGCCGCTCGGGTCGATGTTGAAGCCGCGCGGCTGCTCCTCCGTCGCCACGCTGGCGAGCGGGGTCAGCTGGCCGCTTTCCGGGTCGATGCGGAAGGAGCGGATGGTGCTGGTCCGCCGTTCGGAGATGTAGAGGAACCGTCCGTCCGGCGTCACATGGATGTCGGCGGCCCAGGGCTCGCCCTTGAAGTCCGCCGGCAGGGAGGCCAAGCGCTGCTTCTCCGCCAGCCTGCCGGTCGCGGGGTCGTAGGCGAACACCGCGACGGCGGCGTCCAGCTCGTCCACCAGATAGAGGTGGCGGCCGTCGGGATGGAAGACGATGTGGCGCGGACCGGATTTCGCCGGCAGCGCCACCGACGGCGGATCGTTCTCGCTCAACCCTCCGGTGGCCGCGTCGAAGCGGAACTGCACCAGCCGGTCGGATCCAAGGTTGGTGGCGAAGGCGAAGCGGTTGTCGGGCGACGGCTGGATCGAATGGGCGTTCTTGCCGGTCGCCACCACCTGCTGCGGCGCCCCCACCTTGCCGTCCGGCCCGATCGGGTTCACCGCCACCTTGTCGCCGCCGTAGGACGCGCTGAACAGGTATTTGCCGCTGCGGTCGGTGACGATGTTCGCCATGCTGTCGGCCAGCGGGCCGCTGCCGAGATGGCTCAGCTTGCCGGTCGCCACGTCGATGGCGAAGATCTGCACCTGATAGGGCTGCGAGCGCACGCCGGCATAGAGGAAGCGCCGGTCGGGGCTGAGCGCCAGGGGGGTGGAGGAGCCGGGCTTGTCCACCCCGACGAAGGGCGCCGTCCCCACCGGGGTCATCGCCCCGGTGTTGCTGTCCAGCCGGAAGACGCTGATGTCGTTGCTGCCGGCGTTGGACACGTAGGCGAAGCTGTCGGCCAGTGCCGGAACAGGCATGGCGAAGGCAGCGGAAGTCAGCAGCATCGCCAGCGCGATGCCGGTGCGGCGTCCCATAGTTTCCTCCATTATGTGGATGTCCCCGCCGCAGGCGCCGGTTGCTCCGGTCATCTCCACGGCGGGGGTCTTCGGATCCCGTCTCCGGTCAGCTCAGGTCAGGTCACCGGCGCCGGGTTGAACAGGGTCAGCGCGTTGCGCAGGCCCCAATGGTCGGCCCAGGTCTGCTTGCGGCCGCTCGCCACCTCCAGGATCAGGCGGAACAGCTCCCAGCCCACATCCTCGATGCTGGCTTCGCCGGTGGCGATGCGGCCGGCGTCGACATCGATCAGGTCGTGCCAGCGGGAGGCCAGCTCGGTCCGCGTCGCCACCTTGATCACCGGCGCCATGGCGAGGCCGTAGGGCGTGCCGCGCCCGGTGGTGAACACCTCGATGTTGCAGCCCGACGCCAGTTGCAGCGTGCCGCAGATGAAGTCGCTGGCCGGCGTCGCGGCATAGAGCAGCCCCTTGCGCGTCGCCCGCTCTCCCGGTGACAGCACGCCGACGATCGGGCTGGTGCCCGACTTGGCGATGGAGCCGAGCGCCTTCTCCACCACGTTGGCGAGGCCGCCCTTCTTGTTGCCGGGGGTCGGGTTGGCGCTGCGGTCGGCCGAACCGGTCTGGAGATAGTCGTCGTACCAGCGCATCTCGCGGATCAGCGCCCGGCCGGTCTCCTCGTCGATGGCGCGCGGGGTCAGCAGATGGATGGCGTCGCGCACCTCCGTCACCTCGGAGAACATCACCGTCGCCCCGGCCCGCACCAGCAAATCGGCGGCATAGCCCAGCGCCGGGTTGGCGGTCACGCCGGAAAAGGCGTCGCTGCCGCCGCATTGCAGCCCGACGACGAGGTCCGAGGCCGGGCAGGTCTCGCGCCGCCGCTCGTTGAGCTGGGCCAGCCGGCGGTCGGCCATCTCCAGGATGGAGGCGACCATGTCGCCGAAGCCCTGGTGGCGTTCGTCCTGCAAGGTGACGATGCTCGGCTCGACCCCGGCCGGCAGCAGCCGTTCCGGCTGGAGCTTCTCGCAGCCCAGCCCGACCACCATCACCGCCCCGCCCAGGTTGGGGTTGCGGGCGAGGTTCTGCAGCGTGCGGATCGGCACCACGGCGCCCGGCGCGTTGATCGCCACGCCGCAGCCGTAGGTGTGGTTCAGCGCCACCACGTCATCGACGCTGGGGTATTTCGGCAGCAGTTCCTTCTTGATCCGCTCGATGGCGAAATCCATCACCCCGGCGACGCACTGCACGCTGATGCTGATGCCCAGCACATTCTTGGTGCCGACCGTCCCATCGGGATTGCGGTAGCCCTCGAAGGTGTAGCCGTCCAGCGCCGGGGCGTCGGGCGGCACGGCGGTCGCCAGCGGCAGCGTGTCGAGATCCGGCGCGGCGGGCAGGCGGACCAGCGATTCCTCGATCCAGGCGCCGCGGCGCACCGGGCGGGCGGCGGTGCCGATCACCTGCCCGTAGCGGACGATCGACGCCCCTTCGTCCAGGTCGGCCAGCGCCACCTTGTGGCCCTGCGGCACGAAGTCGGTCAGGACCAGCCCGCACTCGAACTCCGTCCCCGGCGGCAGCCCGCCGGAATTCACCACGATGGCGACGTTGTCCTCGGGATGGACCAGGATGTAGAGAGGCTTCTGGGTCATGGCTTGCCCTGACTGTGTCGGGATATCCGGAGTTTAAACGCCCTCTCCCGTCCCGGGAGAGGGAGGGGACCCGCCGCGAAGCGGTGGGGAGGGTGAGGGGTGATCCAAGGCACCTGCACCGCATGGCTTCGTGCCAAACCCCTCACCCTTCCCATGGCGATGCCATGGGCCCCTTCCCTCTCCCGGGACGGGAGAGGGAGGATCAACCTCACCGCACCAGGCACGGCCGCTTGTTGTCGAACGTCCAGCCGGGGATCAGGTACTGCATCGCCGTGGCGTCGTCGCGCGCGCCCAGCCCGTGCCGCTTGTAGAGGTCGTGCGCCTTCGCCAGCTCGTCCATGTCGATCTCGACGCCCAGCCCCGGCTTTTGCGGCACGGCGACCAGACCGCCCTCGATGCGGAACGGCTCCTTCGTCAGGCGCTGGCCGTCCTGCCAGATCCAGTGGGTGTCGATGGCGGTGATCCGGCCCGGTGCCGCCGCGGCGACATGGGTGAACATCGCCAGCGAGATGTCGAAATGGTTGTTGGAGTGCGACCCCCAGGTCAGGCCCCATTCATGGCACATCTGGGCGACGCGGACGGACCCTTGCATGGTCCAGAAATGCGGGTCGGCCAGCGGGATGTCGACCGACTGCAACTGGATGGCATGGCCCATCTGGCGCCAGTCGGTGGCGATCATGTTGGTGGCTGTCGGCAGGCCGGTGGCGCGGCGGAACTCCGCCATCACCTCGCGGCCGGAATAGCCCCGCTCGGCGCCGCAGGGATCCTCGGCATAGGCCAGCACGTCGCCCTTCCCCTTGCACAGCCGGATCGCCTCCTCCAGCGACCACGCGCCGTTGGGATCGAGCGTGACGCGGGCCTGGGGAAAGCGCCTGGCCAGCGCCGTCACCGCCTCGATCTCCTCCTCGCCGCGCAGCACGCCGCCCTTCAGCTTGAAGTCGTTGAAGCCGTAGCGCTCGTGCGCCGCCTCGGCCAGCCGCACCACCGCGTCGGGGGTCAGCGCCACCTCGTTGCGCAGGCGGAACCAGTCGTCCTTGGCGTCCGTCTCGGCGCGGTAGCCCAGATCGGTCCTGTTGCGGTCGCCGACATAGAACAGGTAGCCCAGCATCTCCACCGCGTCGCGCTGCTGCCCCTCGCCCAGCAGGGCCGCCACCGGCACCTCCAGGAACTGGCCCAGCAGGTCGAGCAGCGCCGCCTCCAGCGCCGTCACCGCATGGATGGTGATGCGCAGATCGAAGGTCTGCAAACCGCGCCCGCCGGAATCGCGGTCGGCGAAGCCTTGGCGCACGCTGTTGAGGATGGCGTTCCAGGCGCCGACCGGCTGGCCGACCACCAGGGCGCGGGCATCCTCCAGCGTCTGGCGGATCCGCTCGCCGCCCGGCACCTCGCCGACGCCGGTATGGCCGGCGCTGTCCTTCAGGATCACCACGTTGCGGGTGAAATAGGGCGCATGGGCGCCCGACAGGTTCAGCAGCATGCTGTCCTGGCCGGCGACCGGCACGACCAGCATTTCGGTGACTTTGGGCGACGACATCTGAGGGACCATGATGCGGGGTCTCGAAAGCGGGAAAAGGACGGATCAGGCGGCTTGCAGCAGCGCCTGGGTATAGCCGAGCGCGAAGGCGAAGAAGCGCTCGCGGTCGGGATCGACCTCGGAGAAGGGCACATGGTCGGGGCAGAGGATGCCCTGGTACCCGACCTCGCGGTAGGCGCGGATGCAGGCCGCCATGTCGACCGACCCCTCGTCCGGCATCGCCTCGCGGAAGTCGAGGTAGCCGCCCTTGATGTTGCGGAAATGGACCATGAAGATGCGGTTCTGCGGGCCGAACTCGCGGATCGCCTCCAGCACCGTCCCGGTCGGATCGCGCGACATCTCGGCGATGGTGCCCTGGCAGAAGTTGAAGCCGAGCGACTTGCTCTCCGGCGCAAGGTTGACGAAGCGCCGCAGCCCGTCGAGCGACCCCAGCACATGGTGGACGCCGTTCAGGCCGCCCGGCGGATAGGCCGGGTCGTGCGGGTGGCAGGCCAGCTTGACGCCGGCCTTCTCGGCGGTCGGCAGGATCGCCTCGACCAGATATTCGATGGCGCGCCAGCCGTCGGCCTCGCTGACGCCGCCGGCCTCGCTCGCCATCACCTGCCCGCAGGTCTCAGGCGCACCCCGGGCGGCCAGCGGCGACGGCTTGGTCCCCGTCTCGTCCTCCGGCAGCACGGTTCCCCAGTAGGAGAAGCGGGCGTCGTTCTCCGCCTTGTACTCGTCGGCGCGGAAGGTGCTGCACTTCATGCCGCCGCGGCCGTCGACCACGCCGGTGCGGGTGATGCCGACCATGGCGACGGTGTATTTCACGGTATCCACCCCGCCGTCCGCTGCGGCGCGGATGTTGTGGCGCAGCCGCTCGGCGGTGGCCGCCGCCTTCTCCGGCGCGCGCAGGCTGTCGAGCAGGATGGAGCCGACGTCGAGCGCCAGACAGTCCAGCGTCAGGCCATGGCCCTCCACCCACTTGCGCTGGTCGGCGACCTTGCGGCCGTCCCACAGCCCGGCCTCGACATCGTCGCCTGCCATCACCGGCACGTTCGGCCGGCTGTCGATGACGATGCCCCGGGCGCCGAGCTGGGCGGACAGGCGCAGGCGCTTGTCGGTGGGGTTGATGAGCTGTTCGCCGATATACATGGGAAAGACCCTTTGCCGAACCGTTCGACGTGGAGTTGGACGCGGGGCGGGAACCCCACCCCGCCGGTCGTTACTTCTTCAGTTCCATCCGCTTGATCTCGCCGACGACGACGAGGTAGCTGACCGCCGCGATCAGGGCGTTGGCGCCGACGAAGACCAGGGCGCCGTTGAAGGAGCCGGAGCTCTGGATGATGTAGCCGATGATGATCGGCGTCGAGATCGACGACAGGTTGCCGCACATGTTGAACACGCCGCCGCTAAGCCCGGTGATCTCCTTCGGCGCGCAGTCCGACATCACGGCCCAGCCGAGAGCGCCGATGCCCTTGCCGAAGAAGGCCAGCGCCATCAGCGACACGATGACCCACTGGAGGTCGGTGTAGTTGCAGGCGATCATCGCCATCGACATCACCATGCCCAGCACGATCGGCGTCTTGCGCGCCGCGGTCAGCGAATAGCCCCGGCGCAGCATGGCGTCCGACATCACGCCGCCCAGGATGCCGCCGACGAAGCCGCAGATCGCCGGGATCGAGGCGATGAAGCCGGCGTTCAGGATCGACATGCCGCGGGCCTGGACCAGATAGACCGGGAACCAGGTGATGAAGAAGTAGGTGATGGCGTTGATGCAGAACTGGCCGAGGAAGATGCCGACCATCATGCGGCTGGCGAAGAGCTGGCGGATGTAATCCCACTTCGCTCCGCTCTCGGCCGACACCGCCTTCTTCTGGCCGTCGTCCATGTTGACCAGACCGCCGCCGGCGGCGATGTGGTCCAGTTCGGCCTGATTGATGCGCGGATGGTCCTTCGGCGCGTAGACGGTCTTCATCCACACGCCGGCCATGACGATGCCGAGCCCGCCCATGACGCCGAACACCCAGTGCCAGCCGAACGAATGGGTCAGCCAGCCCATCAGCGGCGCGAAGAGCACGGTGGCGAAATACTGGGCGGAATTGAAGATGGCCGACGCGGTCGCCCGCTCCTGTCCGGGGAACCACGCCGCGACGACGCGGCTGTTGCCGGGGAAGGACGGCGCCTCGGCGAAGCCGACGGCGAAGCGCAGGGCGAACAGCACCATGACCGCGGTCCCGCCGGCGAAGAAGCCGATGGAGCCCTGCATCAGGGTGAAGACCGACCAGATGAAGATGCTCAGCCCATAGACGATCTTCGACCCGTAGCGGTCGAGCAGCCAGCCGCCCGGCAGCTGGCCCAGCACATAGGCCCAGCCGAAGGCGGAGAAGATGAAGCCCATCTCGGCGGCGTTGATCCCCAGCTCCTTCGAGATCACGGGGCCGGTGATCGACAGCGTCGCCCGGTCGGCGTAATTGATGACCGTGACCAGGAACAGCATCGCCAGGATGAGATAGCGGACTTTTGTCTGCTTGGCGGCGGGCGGGGCGGCGGCAGCGGCGGCGGTCGAATAGGACGCGCGCTCGGCGTTGGCGGCGGTGCTCTCGATTGTCATGAAATTTCCTCCCTCAAGGCATGAGGGCGGGCAGGCGCGGCAGTCCGTTCCCGGACCCGATTGGCGGATCCGGCTTGCTGGCTGCACCTTGTGTCCGGCATCCGGGATGAAGCCCGGCGCCTGCCCGTCCGGCGATGGTTCGTTGCCGCGGGTTAGCGGCTTACTGGGGTCCCAGCGCGTCGATCAGGGCGCGCAGGTCCTCGACCTCGGCCGCGGTGCAATCGACCAGCGGCGCGCGCACCGGGCCGGCGGGACGGCCGACGATGGCGGCGCCCGCCTTGACGATGCTGACGGCATAGCCGGCCTTGCGGTTGCGGATCGCCAGATAGGGCAGGAAGAATTGGTCGAGCAGCCGGTCGGTGGTGGCGGTGTCGCCGGCGGCGACCGCCTGGTAGAACTCCATCGCCGTGCGCGGGATGAAGTTGAAGACGGCCGACGAATAGACCGGGACGCCGATGGCGCGATAGGCCGCGGCATAGACCTCGGCGGTCGGCAGGCCGCCCAGATAGCTGAAGCGGTCGCCCATCCTGCGGCGGATGGTCGTCATCATCTCGATGTCGCCCAGCCCGTCCTTGAAGCCGATCAGGTTGGGGCAGCGCTCCGCCAGCGTCGCCAGACGGTCGGCGCTCAGCTTGCAGGTGGCACGGTTGTAGATGATAACGCCGATGCCGACCGACTTGCAGATCGCCTCGACATGGGCAGCGACGCCCTCCTGGTCGGCTTCGGTCAGGTAATGCGGCAGCACCAGGATGCCGGCGGCCCCGGCCTTCTCGGCGGCCCGCGCCATCTCGATGGCGATGCGGGTGGAATAGCCGACGCCGGCGATGATCGGCACTTCCTTGCCGCAGACCTCGACGGCCAGCGAGACGATGCCCTTGTGTTCGTCGGGGGTCAGCGAGAACAGCTCGCCGGTGCCGCCGGCGGCGAACAGGGCCGACGCGCCGTAGGGCTTCAGCCATTCCAGGCGGCGGGCATAGCCGCCCGGCTCGAAGGTGCCGTCGGCGGTGAAATCGGTCAGCGGGAACGACAGGAGACCTTCGCTGACGACGGCCTTCAGGGCTTGCGGTTCCATCGGGAGCATCCTTGGAAAACGGTGGAGACGATCCGCAGGAAAAAGGCTGCGGGCCGATTGTGGTTTGGGACGATGGCCGGGGCGGCGTTCGGGATGGCGGTCCGTTCGACACCGGCGGCGTCCGATGACAGGACGACTACCATCATATCAGTCATCATACAAGTGGTTTGGTGCAGGCAGCGGCAATCCGCCTCCCCACCAATCCGTGGTCGGCGACAGCGGGCGCCGTCCGGCGCCGAACGCCCTCTCCCGCCCCGGGAGAGGGAGGGGACCCACGAAGTGGGGAGGGTGAGGGGTGCTCCAAGGAACCTGAAGCGCATGGCTTCGTGCCTAGCCCCTCACCCTTCCCACCGCTTCGCGGCGGGCCCCTTCCCTCTCCCGAGGCGGGAGAGGGGCCATATGCTTTCGCACAAAGCAAAAGGGACGCAACCGGCGGTCCGGCAGCGTCCCTTCTGGTCTCCTCATCCCGCAATGGGCAGCGGCTCACCCCGTCGCGGCGGGCGCCTTGAAATCGCCGCCGACACGCAGCCGGTCGCGGCTGCCGTTCAGATGCAGGCGCAGCGCGGCGCGGGCGCCCTCCGGGTCCTGGCGCTCGATGGCGGAATAGATGGTCTGGTGCTCGTCGTTGATCCGCCGCAGATATTGGCGGCGCGAGTCGCCTTCCAGATGCCCGTAGCGCACGCGGGCACGCGGGATCAGCAGCGACCCGAGATACGAGAACAGGGCCAGGAAATGCTTGTTTCCGGTCGCCGCGGCGATGGCGCTGTGAAAGGCCAGATCGGCGTCGATGGCATCCTCGCCCGCCTCCACCGCCGCCGTCATCGTGTCCAGCGCCTCGCGCATGCGGGCAAGCTGGGCGTCGTCGCGGCGGATGGCGGCGAGGTAGGCGGCCTCCGATTCCAGGCTGATGCGGACCTCCAGCACCGAGATCGCCTCGTTCACCGCCTCCAGCGTCGATTCCTCGATGCGGAAGGGCAGGATCGCGGCGTCGCGCAGGACGAAGGCCCCCAGCCCCTGCCGGGTGGAGACCATGCCGACCGCCTTCAGGTTGGCGATCGCCTCGCGCACCACGGTGCGGCTGACGCCGAATTCGTCGATCAGGTCTTGTTCGCTCGGCAGCCGGTCGCCACTCTTGAACTGTCCGCTGGAGATCCGTTCGGCCAGGGCATCCACCAGTTGCTTCGCCAGCGGGTCCCGGCGCCTGCGCGCTGTCATCACCATCCTCACCCAAACCCGGTTCCGGGACGGACCGCCCGTCACCACTCCATGTCCAGAGTTAACACCCCCAAAACCTATACGACAATAGACAAGCCGGCCTGCCAGCCCGTGGAAAGGCGACGCATCGGGGCCGCTCCGCACCGCCCCACTTGTATGATGACCGATGTCATGATAGATCGCCTCTCCAACGAATGTCCGGCCGCTCTTGTCGGCGGGCGCCCCTCCCCCGGCGCTCCGCCCTTGAAGGAGACCCCAAGATGACCATCACCGGCGAGATGCTGATCGGCGCGACCGCCCATCGCGGCAGCCAGGGCGAGTTCCGCGCCGTCGACCCCGCCACCGGCGAGGCGCTGGACCCCGTCTTCGGCGGCGGCGGCGCGGCGGACGTGGAGCGCGCCTGCGCGCTGGCCTGGGCCGCCTTCGACAGCTTCCGTGAGACCGGCCTGGAGCAGCGCGCCGCCTTCCTCGAGACGGTCGCCCAGAACATCCTCGACATCGGCGACGACCTGATCACCCGCGCCATGGCCGAAAGCGGCCTGCCGCGCGCCCGGCTGGAGGGCGAGCGCGGCCGCACCGTCGGCCAGCTCCGCCTGTTCGCCCAGGTGGTGCGCGAGGGAAGCTGGGTCGAGGCCCGCATCGACCCGGCCCTGCCGGCCCGCACGCCGCTGCCGCGCGCCGACATCCGCCAGCGCCACATCGCGCTGGGGCCGGTCGCCGTGTTCGGCGCGTCGAACTTCCCGCTCGCCTTCTCGGTGGCCGGTGGCGACACCGCGTCGGCCTTCGCCGCCGGCTGCCCGGTGGTGGTCAAGGGCCATGGCGCCCATCCCGGCACCTCGGAACTGGTCGGCCGCGCCATCCAGGCGGCGGTGGCATCCTGCGGCCTGCCGGAAGGCGTCTTCTCGCTGCTGTTCGGCACCGGCAACGAGATCGGCACGGCGCTGGTCGCCGATCCGCGCATCAAGGCGGTCGGCTTCACCGGTTCGCGCCGCGGCGGGCTGGCGCTGATGGAGGTGGCGGCCAAGCGGCCGGAGCCGATCCCGGTCTATGCCGAGATGAGCAGCATCAACCCGGTCTTCCTGATGCCGGCGGCGCTGGCCTCGCGGGCCGAGGCGCTGGGCAAGGCGTTCGTCGCCTCGCTGACCATGGGCGCCGGGCAGTTCTGCACCAACCCCGGCATCCTGCTGGTGGTGGACGGGCCGGACCTCGACCGCTTCGTCGCCGCGGCGACGGAGGCTCTCGGCGGCAGCGCCGCCTCGACCATGCTGACGCCGGGCATCCATGCCGCTTTCGATTCCGGCGTGGCGAAGCTGGCCGGCAGCGGCGCGGTGACGATGCTGGCGCGCGGTCTGGCCTGCAGCGGGCCGAACCAGGCGCAGGCGGCCTTCTTCACCACGACGGCCGAGGCTTTCCTGGCCGATCCTGAGTTGCAGGAGGAGGTGTTCGGCGCCGCCTCGCTGCTGATCCGCTGCCCGGATGTGGCGGCGATGACGGCAGTCGCCGAAAAGCTGGAAGGGCAGCTGACGGCAACCTTGCAGATGGACGCGGCGGACAGGGCTGCGGTGGCGGGGCTGATCCCGACGCTGGAGCGCAAGGCCGGCCGCATCCTGGCGAATGGCTGGCCGACCGGGGTGGAGGTCTGCCACGCGATGGTGCATGGCGGCCCGTTCCCGGCGACCTCGGACCCGCGCAGCACCTCGGTCGGCACGTTGGCGATCCGCCGCTTCCTGCGCCCGGTCTGCTACCAGGACATCCCCGCCGACCTGCTGCCGGAGTCCCTGCGCGACGGCAACCCGCTCGGCCTGTGGCGCCGGGTGGATGGCGAGCTGGGCCGCGGCTGACCGTCGACCCAAATTCCCCTCTCCCGTCCCGGGAGAGGGCATGGAGCCGACGGCCGCAGGCTGGACGACTGCAACGCAGTCGTAGGCGGAATGCGGTCGCGAGACTTGCAAGCGACCTCGGGGCCCACCGCGAAGCGGTGGGAAGGGTGAGGGGCAGGACAAGAATCCCGAACCGCATGGTTCCTTGGATCACCCCTCACCCTCCCCACTCCGTGGGTCCCCTCCCTCTCCCGGGGCGGGAGAGGGAATCAAGCCCCCGCCGTTCCATCGCCGCCCGCAGCAGAGCGGCGAACCGGAAGGGCGCGTGCAGGAACTTGCTGTAGGGCAGCGTCGCGAACCAGCCGAGCACGAGGCCCAGATGGGCCAGCAGCAACGGCCCCATCGCCGCCGTCTCGCGCAGGGCGAGCAGCGCGAGACCGCTCGCCGCCACCAGGAACAGCAGCCCCAGCAGGGCGCAGTCCGCGCCGGTCAGACCGGGCGCCAGCGGCGCCGGATCGGCGCGCCGCTTCAGCAGCGCCAGCCCGGCGGTTCCCACCACCATCCCGCCTCCCCCCAGCCCGCCGAGCAGCACCGGCAGGCTCAGTAGCGGATAAGGCGCCTGCCAGCCCAAGACATGGTCATAGACGGTCGCCACGACCGTAGCGGCGAAGCACAGCATCACCCCGTAGAACAGCGCATGGTGGAACCGCCGCCGCGCCTGCGAGAAGCGCTCGTCCCGGTCGTTGCAGCCGGCCCCGCCGCCGCCGAGATTGCGCAGGCTGGCGGCGTCCGACAGGGCGTCGCGCAAGGCCGGCAGCAGAGCCACCCCCGCCGGCGCCGGCCCCATGCCGCGCCAGAACGACGCGACGCCGAGGCCGATGGCGAGCAGCGACCACAGCAGCACCGCCCCGGCCACCCCGGCGATGGCCCCCCACGGCACCAGCCGATAGAAGGCGCCCGGCCCGGCCTGCCGCCCGAACAGCAGCTCCGGCGGCACCGACAGCAGGACCGGAAGCGCCACGAGCGCCACCGAGGCCGCCGTCACGCCAGCGACGAAGCCCCAGCCCGAGCCGGGCGGGCGTCCCCTGACACACACCGGCCAGACATGGTCGCGATAGGACTGCTGCCTGACCAGGGCGAGGCTTTTCGGCAGATTGAGGTCGAAGGCGTGCGGCGGCGCGTACTGGCAGGCGTGATAGCAGGACCGGCAGTTGTGGCAGAGGTTGGACAGGAAGGCCAGATCGGCCGCCGACACCGTCCGCCGCGACCTCAACACTCGGAAGACGGCGCAATAGCCGTCGCAGAACCGGCAGGCATTGCAGAGGTCCAGCGCCCGGCGGGCCTCCGCCGCGATCCGTTCCACGCCAGCGTCAGTGCAGGGCATGGGCAGCCGCCTCCCGCCCGGCGATGCGTCCGAACACCGCGCCGACCGCCATGGCGCTCCCCGCCAGATAGCCGGTGCCCAGGATGTTCGGCGCCATGACCACCCCCGCGGCATGGACCCCGTCGAGGGCCGTCCCATCCCGCCGCAGCACCCGCGCCCGCCCGTCGACCCGCACCCCGAGACAGGTGGAGGTGACGCCGACCCGCACCGGATAGGCGCCGAAAGGCGGAACCGTGATCGGCGCGGCCAGCCGCGTCTTCGGCGGATGGAGACCCGCCGTCGCCCCGCCATCGGCGATCGCGGCGTTGAAGCCGGCCACCGTGGCCTCCAGCGCCGGCGGATCGATGCCGAGCGCCCGCGCCAGCTCGCCGATGCCGTCGGCCCGGACCGCCGGAAAGATCGAGGGCCGGAACCGCTCGCCGATCGCCGCGTCGAAGACGGAAAAGGCGATGGCCTCCGGACAGCGCGCCACCAGATCGCCCCAGGCGGTGTAGCGGCCCGACCCGACGCTCGCCCCCTCGTCGGCGAAGCGCCGGCCATCCCGGTCGACGACGATGCCGTGGGCGATGCCGTCCAGCCGCGTGACGATACCGCCGTCGAACCGCGGCGCCCGGCCGTCCACCGCCACCCTGTGGCAGCGGTCCGCCGCCCCCACCGGCTCGGCCCCCGCCGCCAGCAGCGCCTTCAGCGGGATGCCGGTCGCCTGGGGAGTGCCGCGGACCGTGAACTGGTCGGCGGCCCCGCCCCACTGCCGCCGCAGCCAGCCGAGATCGGCCTGGAAACCGCCGGAGGCGACGACGAGCGCCCGCGCCCGGACGGTCCCGGTTCCGCGGGCGGAACCGCCCGGCCGCCCGACCGTGACGGCGGGCGCCCCGTCGCGCAGATGCAGCGCCTGCACCTCGCTGCCGTACCGGATGGCGACCCCCAGCCCTTCGGCGGTGGCATAGAGCGCATTGACCAGCGCCTTGCCGCCGCCCAGGAAAAAGACGGTCTTGCGCGAATAGGGCAGGATCTCGTCGGTGGCGCTTTGGAACCGCACGCCATTGCCGGCCAGCCAGTCGACGATCCCGGCGCTGTCCGCGACGAACAGGCGCGCCAGCCCGTCATCGGTCCCGGCGGCGTACCCCGCCACCCGCCGCAACTCCCCCCTGTAGTCGTCGGCGGGATAGCTGCTCCGCACCCACGGGGTCGGAGCGTCGTGCATGACCCGCATGTTGCGGGAGTGGCGGGCGTTTCCGCCGCGCAGCGCCCTCGGCGCCGCCTCCAGCAGCAGGACGGCGGCACCCGCCCGCCGCGCCGCGATGGCGGCGCAGAGGGCGGCATTCCCGCCCCCCACCACCAGAACGTCGCAGTCGTACGGGACACCGGTCATCGATCGCAGCCTTTGGCATCAGCTTCGCCACAATCCCCCTCTCCCCCCCGGGGAGAGGGTCGGGGTGAGGGGGNNNCCCCCCCGGGGGGGGGGGGGGGGGGGGGGGGGGGATGCACTGCGTGGCTATCCCGAGAATCCTCGCCATGCCGCCCCCTCACCCTAACCCTCTCCCCAGGGGGGAGAGGGGATCCTTCCTGCGCTACAAGTCGTGTGCATCACGCAGCGCCTGGGGCGGGAGAGGGCATTTATCACCCCATGCCCCCCTTCCGCCTGCGGCAAAGGGCAGCGCCCCATCCCGCTTTTGCAAAAGCCCACCGATAAGAGAAATAATTCCTATATTCTCCGCAAGTTTCCCCTTCCCGCTTGCGGAGCCACGCCATGCCCGTCGACAGCCGTACCCTCCAGAACGACCATTTTCCCTGCTGGGCCGAAGAGCCGCCGGTTCCTTCCGAAGGCGCGCTGGTCCCCGGTTCGCAGTTCCACGAGGAGCAATGGATCATGGCCGCCGGCATGCTGTCCCGCGGCAGCTCCTTCCTTCATGTCTCCCGCGCCATGGGCTGCAGCCGCACCACGCTGTGGCGCGCCTATTACGGCTCCAAGGACTTCCGTCACAGGGTGTGGTGGGAGCGGCAGGCGCTGAACCGCGAGGCCGAACTGCGCCTCTCCTCGCTACGCATCCTGGTGGCCGAACAGATCGAGCGGCTGGTCGCTGCCGGCGATCCCTCCACCGTGCGCTGGCTGGCCGAACGCCTCGGCCTCTTCGCCGCCCTCGACATGCCCACCCCCACCCGGCAAGCCGCCCAACCGGACCATCCCCCCGCCCCGAAGCCGGCCCCCAAACCGGAAGACCCGCCCACCGTCACCGTCCCCGAACTCGACGACGACCTCCCCGGCGCTCTGCGCGAGCGCACCCCGCCCGATCCGCGCGCCGTCGCCGCCATCCTCGCCCGGCCGGAGGCCGAAGGCCCGAAGGGCGTCTATCCCTGGACCGTCAACCCCGACGATCCCTATCCCAGCCTCGCCGCCGGGCCGGCGAACGGCCGCGCCGCCGGCCCCTTCTCCCGGCGCCGGTAGGCCGGGGATGGAACATCAGCCGGAAAGCGTTCCACGCCGTTCCATCCCACCGCCGGATGCGAACCGGTGCCGGGGTGCGGAAAGGCCGGGGCAGTCGGGCTAGCCCGACCGAAGTCATGGAACCAGACCGCGAGTGGACCCTTGTAGCGTGGGGGTGGCATGCCCATGCCGGCCCTCGCCGATGCCCGCCGCGCCGGGCCAGGGAGACTGGAAGCCATGGATCGACGCCTGCTCCTCGAGCTGTCCGCAGCCCCGGCTGCGTGACGGGAGCCCCGAGCCGTGCCGGGTGTCTTCGGTCCCACCGCCAACATCCTGACCAAACTGGTGCTCTACACCCTGCTGGCGGGTCTGATCACGCTGGCCGGCGGTGCGTGGTTCTTCCCCAACACCAGTTACGCGACGCGGGTCGGCATCGCGCAGCCGCAGCCGGTCCCCTTCAGCCACGAGCATCATGTCGGCGGGCTGGGGCTGGACTGCCGCTATTGCCACACGTCGGTCGAGGTCTCCGCCACCGCCGGGCTGCCGCCGACCCACACCTGCATGACCTGCCATTCGCAGATCTGGACCAACGCGGAGTTGCTGGCCCCGGTGCGGCAGAGCCTCGCCACCGGGACGCCGATCCGCTGGAACCGGGTCAACGCGCTGCCCGACTACGTCTTCTTCAACCACGGCATCCATGTCGCCAAGGGCGTCGCCTGCACCACCTGCCACGGGCCGGTGGACGGCATGCCGCTGACCTGGAAGGGAGCGAGCCTGCGGATGAGCTGGTGCCTCGACTGCCATCGCGATCCGGCCCCCAACCTGCGCCCGAAGGAGGCGGTCTTCGACATGGACTGGAAACCGACCGCGGCGACGCCGTCGGGCGAACAGCTGATGGCCCGTTACCACATCCATCCCGAAACCCTGTCCGACTGCTCGGTGTGCCACCGATGACGGCGCGGAAGGAGTTGGCCGAGAGGATCGAAGGCAGGCTGGCCGGCCGGAGCGGCCGGTCGCTGTGGCGCAGCCTGGACGAGCTGGCGCGGGAACCGGCCGTGCTGGAGATGCTGCGCGCCGAGTTCCCCGGCCTGCCCGATCTCGCGGAGGCACGCGTCGGCCGCCGCCGGCTGCTGGAGCTGATGGGCGCCTCCTTTGCGCTGGCCGGCCTGACCGGCTGCGGCCCTGGGGAAGCGGCGGGGGAAGCGGCGGATCAGGCGATCCCCTATGTCACCACGCCGCCCGGCCTGGTTCCCGGCGTCGCCCGCCATGTCGCCACCGCGATCAGCCGCGGCGGCTATGCCGACGGCGTGCTGGTGGTCCAGCAGATGGGACGCCCGGTCCAGCTGGAGGGCAATCCGGACCATCCCGCCAGCCTGGGCGCGCTCGACCCGATCATCCAGGCCGGCATCCTCGACCTCTACGATCCAGACCGCTCGCGCAGCGTGCTGAAAGCCGGCCGGGCGGCGAGCACCAACGGGATGCTCAAGGCGCTGGTCGACCGCCTGCCCGCCCTGGCGGCGAACGGCGGCGGCGGGCTTCGGCTGCTGACCGGCACCGTCACCTCCCCCACGCTGGCCCGGCAGGTCGCCGCACTGAAGCGGCGCTTCCCGGCGATGCAGTGGCACCGCTGGGAAGCCGACGGGCGCGACACGCTGCGGGCCGGATCGGTTCTGGCCTTCGGCCGGCCGGTCGATACGCTGCTGCACCTGGACCGGGCGAAGACGATCCTGGCGATCGAGAGCGACTTTCTCGACGGCGCTCCCGGCCATCTGCGCTACGCCCGCGACTTCGCCCGCCGCCGCCGGGCCGCCGGGGAGGGCCGGCCGGAGGAGATGAGCCGCCTCTACGCGATCGAAAGCTCACCCACCCTGGCCGGCGCCCGTGCCGACCACCGCTTCGCCGTTCGCCCCAACGAGATCGAGGCGGCGGTGCGGGCGCTCGCCGCCGAACTCGGGGCCGGGCCGGCGGAGTGGCGGCGGAATGCGCCCGGCTGGCTGGCCGCTGTCGCCCGCGACCTGTCCGCCAGCCGCAGCACGGCGCTGGTCCATGCCGGGCCGGCACAGCCGCCCGCCGTCCACGCGCTGGTCCACGCCATCAACGACGCGCTGGGGGCACCCGGCCAAACGGTGACCTACATCGAGCCGGTGGAGGCCGATCCGGTCGACCACGGGGACTCGCTCAAGGGGCTGGTCGCCGACATGGCGGCCGGCCGGGTCGACACGCTGCTGACCCTCGGCGCCAACCCGGTCTTCACCGCGCCCGCCGACCTCGACTTCGCCGGCGCTTTGGCGAAGGTCCCGCTTTCGGTCCATCTCGGCACCGCGCCAGACGAGACCGCCATGCTCTGCACTTGGCATGTGCCGGAGGCGCATGAGCTGGAACGCTGGGGCGACCTGCGGGCCTTCGACGGCACCGTCACCATCCAGCAGCCGCAGACCCGGCCGCTGTGGGGCGGCTGGTCGCCGCAGGAACTGCTGGCCGTCCTCGACGGGGAGACCCGCCCCGACGGCCACGCCATCGTCCGCGCGACCTGGATGGAGCGCTTCCAGGGCAAGGGCGATGCCGACGGAATGTGGACCGACGCCCTGCGCCTCGGCATCGTCCCCGACAGCGCCGCCGCCCCGCTGTCCGTCTCCCTGCTGCCCGGCCTGGCGGACCGCCTGCCGCCTCCCCCGGCATCGATTCCGGCATCAACCGGCGGCGGCACACTGACCGCGCTGTTCCGGCCCGACCCGTGGCTGCGCGACGGGCGCTACGCCAATCTCGGCTGGCTGCAGGAGCTGCCGCGCCCCTTCACCACCCTGACCTGGGACAACGCCCTGCTGATCGCGCCGGCCACCGCGGAGCGGCTCGGCCTGAAGAACGAGGATGTGGTGGAGCTGCGCAGCGCCGCCGGCACGCTCCGCGCGCCGGTCTGGCGGCTGGCCGGCCATGCCCCCGACTGCGTCACCCTGCCCTTCGGTTTCGGCCGCAGGGTGGTGGGCCGGGTCGGGCGCGATGTCGGCTTCGACGCCTTCCCACTGCGCCGGCTGGACCAGCTCTGGCAGCTGCCCGGGGTGGAGCTGCGCAAGACCGGGGAGACCCACCGGCTGGCCGCCACCCAGCACCACCAGATGATCGACTCTCCCGACGCGGTCCGTCACGCCACGCTCGACGCGTTCCGCCGGGATCCCGGCTTCGCCCGGAGCGAGGAGCCGGAGCATTCGCTCTATCCGCCTTACGAGTATCCGCGCAACGCCTGGGGCATGGCGATCAGCCTCGACGCCTGTATCGGCTGCAACGCCTGCACCGCCGCCTGCCAGGGCGAGAACAACATCGCCGTCGTCGGCAAGGAGGAGGTGCTGCGGAACCGCCAGATGCACTGGATCCGCATCGACACCTGGTACGAGGGCGAAGCGGCGGCGCCGGAGCAGACCCTTTTCCAGCCGATGACCTGCATGCATTGCGAGAACGCGCCCTGCGAGGTGGTCTGTCCGGTCGCCGCCACCATGCACGACGCCGACGGGCTGAACGTGATGGTCTACAACCGCTGCGTCGGCACCCGCTTCTGCTCGAACAACTGTCCCTACAAGGTCCGCCGCTTCAACTACTTCAACTATGCGGCGGACGACAACCGGCTGCCGATGTCCTGGAACCCCGACGTGTCGGTCCGGGCGCGCGGCGTCATGGAGAAATGCACCTACTGCGTCCAGCGCATCCGCAACGCCCGCATCGCCGCCGACCGCGAGAACCGGCCGATCCGCGACGGCGAGGTGAAGACCGCCTGCCAGCAGGCCTGCCCGGCCGAGGCGATCGTCTTCGGCGACCTGAACGACCCCGACAGCGCGGTCAGCCGGCGCAAGGCGAGTCCGCTCGACTATGGCGTGCTGACCGACCTGAACACCAGGCCGCGCACCACTTATCAGGCGCGGCTGCGCAATCCCAACCCCGAGCTTGGGGAGGCGTGAGCCGGTGAACGCATCGACCGAGACCGGACAGGAGTTGGCGCGGGTGGTCGAACCGGGGGTGACGGCCCTGGCGGTGACCGCCCATGTCAGCGGCCTCGTGCTGGAACGCCGCACGCCCTTGTGGTGGTGGGTCGGCTTCGGGCTGTCCTTCGGGCTGTTCGTCCTATTCCTGGCGGCGGTCGGCTGGCTGTTCATCCGCGGCGTCGGCATCTGGGGCATCGACTGGCCGATCGCCTGGGGCTTCGCCATCGGCAACTATGTCTGGTGGGTCGGCATGGCCAGCGGCGGGACGCTGATCTCCGCCCTGTTCTTCCTGACCCGGTCGGACTGGCGCAGCGCCACCAGCCGCATCGCCGAAACCATGACGGTGTTCTGCGTCGCCTGCGCCGGGATCATGCCGGTCATCCATCTCGGGCGCTGGTGGTATTTCTACTGGCTGTTCCCCTATCCCAACACCATGGCGCTGTGGCCGCAGTTCCGCAGCCCGCTGCATTGGGACTTCGTCGCCATCCTGGTCTATGTCGCGGGGTCCCTGCTGTTCTGGTATGTCGGGCTGCTCCCCGATCTCGCCACCCTGCGCGACCGGGCGCGGCGGCGCTGGCAGCGGATATTCTACGGACTGCTAGCGCTGGGCTGGCAGGGATCGTCGCAGCACTGGCGCCAGTTCAGGATGCTCTACGGGCTGTTCGCCGCCTTGATGGCGCCGCTGGTCTGCTCCATCCACAGCATCGTCGGGCTGGATTTCGCCGGCGGCCTGACGCCGGGCTGGCACGAGACGCAGTTCCCGCCCTATTTCGTCTTCGGCGCCGCGCTGTCCGGCTTCGCCGTCGTGCTGATGCTGGTCATCCCGCTGCGCCGGGCGCTGGAACTGACCGGCGTCATCACGCTGCGCCACCTCGACGTGCTGGCCCGGCTGATGCTGACCGCCAGCCTGCTGCTGTCCTACTGCTACCTGATCGAAGCGTTCATGCCCTTCTACCGGGGGGAGGAGCGCGAGATCACCGTGATGACCTCGCTGCTCACCGGATATTACGCCCCCTGGTACTGGGCGAAGATCGTCCTGAACGGCCTCGTCCCGCAACTGCTGTGGGTCCGGCCGCTGCGGCTGAACCGGCCGCTGCTGTTCCTGGTGGCGCTCTGCGTGGTGATCGGCATGTGGATCGAACGCTACGTCATCGTCGTCGGCAGCCTGCACCGGAACCACTCGGAATCGAGCTGGTTCGTCTTCGTGCCGACCGTCTGGGACTGGGCGACTCTGGCCGGGTCGGTCGGGCTGTTCCTGACCGGATTCTTCCTGGCGCTGCGCTTCATCCCGATGGTGTCGATGTTCGAGCTGCGCGACCTCCTCCACAAGAAACAGGCGGGGGGCGGGTGATGAGCGTGCGGCGCGGCACCGGGCACAGCCTTCGGGGCAGGCTGGCCGCCTTCGATGACCCCGACGCGATGCTGGAGGCCCTGCGGCGCCTGCGGCAGGAAGGCTTCTCGCAACTGGAGGTCTACGGCCCCCATGCGGTGGAGGGGGTGGACGAACTGTTGGGACGCCAGGCACGGGCGCTGCCGCTGATCGTCGTGGCGGCGGGCGGGTTGGGTGCGGTCGGCGGCTTCTTCCTGCAATATTGGGGAATGGCACTGAGCTATCCGCTCAACATCGGCGGCCGGCCGCTGAACAGTTGGCCGGCCTTCGCCCCCAGCACCTTCGAGTTGGCGGCGCTGGCCATCCTGCTGGTCGGCTTTCTCGCCTTCTGCCGGTTCTGCCGGCTGCCGCGCCTCTACGACCCGATCTTCGATGCGCCGGGCTTCGAGCGTGCCTCGCAGGACCGCTTCCTGATCTGGATCGCGGAGCGGGAGGGGCGCGACGACCGCGAGTTGCTGCGCCAACTGCTGCCCGAGGGCGACGGCGTGCGGATCGACGAGGTGCCGGCATGACCCGGCTGTTCCCTGCTGTCCTTCTGCCGGCGCTTCTGCTGGGCACGGCGGCGCTGCTCGGCGCCTGCGACAACATGGCGAAGCAGCCGCGCGACAAGACCTGGACGCCTGCCAGTTCCACCTCCGACGGCCGAGCTTGGCCGCCGCAGCCGGCACCGAACACCGTCGCGCGCGAGGACCGGCCGCAGCCGCCTCCGGCACTGACCCCCGCCCTGCTGGCCCGCGGCAAGGAGCGTTACGAGATCCACTGCACGCCCTGCCATGGCTATCTCGGCGACGGCGACGGCATGATCGTCCAGCGCGGCTTCCCGCGGCCACCCTCCTTCCACAGCGATGCCCTGCGCAACGCCCCGACCCGCCATTTCTACGATGTCGCCACCAACGGCTGGGGGGCGATGTACGCCTATGCCGACCGCGTCGCCCCCGACGACCGCTGGGCCATCGCCGCCTACATCCGCGCCCTGCAGGCCAGCCAGCACGCCGCCGCGGCCGATCTGCCGGACGCCGTGCGGGGGACGCTGCGATGAGCCGCCGCCCGCTCCTCGCCGCCATCGCCGCAGCGCTGGCCGGCGGTGCGGTCTGCGCCGTCGGCGCGCTGGCCGATCCGCAGGCGGTGCTGCGCGGCTGGCTGGCGTCCTTCGCCTTCTGGATCGGGCTGCCGCTGGGCGCCATGATGCTGCTGTTCGCCCATGACCTGACCGGCGGGCGCTGGGGTGTCGCCGCGGTGCCCCCCCTGCGGGTGATGGTCGTGCTCCTGCCGCTGATGCTCCTGCTGCTGGTGCCGGTGCTGCTCCTGCTGCCGGAACTGTATCCCTGGGCACGCGCGGCCGAGGCGGCGCCTCTGAAGAACCGCTTCTACCTGAACGCCCCCTTCTTCTACGGCCGGGCGGCGCTCTATGCCGTGGTCTGGCTGGGGCTGGCCCTGGCGGCGCTGCGGGGATCGGGCCGGGGCCGCAACCCGCTGGCGGCGCCCGGGCTTATCCTGCTCGGGCTGACCGTCACCTTCGCCTCCTTCGACTGGTTCATGTCGATCGAGCCCGATTGGGGCTCCAGCATCTACGGGATGATGATCGTCGGCGGCCAGCTTCTCGGCGCCCTGGCCCTGGCGACGCTGGCGGCCATGCTGGTCGGACGGACGGACGCCGGGCAGCGACGCGACCTCGGCAGCCTGCTGACCGCCGCGGTCCTGCTGTGGTTCTACCTGTCCTTCATGCAGTTCCTGATCGTCTGGCAGGAGAACCTGCCGCACGAGATCACCTGGTACGTCGCCCGCCTGTCCGGCGGCTGGGGCTGGGTGGCGGCGCTCGGCGCGCTGGCGCAGGGGGCGCTGCCCTTCGCCGCGCTGATCTGGTGGCCGGTGAAGCGCAGCCGGGCCGGACTGGCCGCCGTCAGCCTGCTGCTGCTGGCGGCGCATCTGATGGAATGCTGGTGGCTGATCCTGCCGGGACTGGACGGCGGCTTCACCTGGTTCGCCCCCGCCGCCACGCTGGCGATGGGCGGGGCCTGCACGGCGGTGCTTCTGTGGCGCCTGGATGCCGGCCGGCTGCCCTCCGGCCGGAACGGGCACGCCCCCCGGACTGCCGGCCTTCCGGCATCGGGGGTCCGCCATGGATAAGGCCACCCGAATCGCCCGGTCAGGCATCGCCGCCGCGGCGGCGCTGCTGTTCGGCTGGCTGAGGCGGGGCCGCGGCCGGCCGACGCCGCATCCGGGGGGCCGCAATCCCGATACAGGCTTCGAGATGCGGGACACCCCGCCCTGGCTGTTCCCGCTGCTGGGCGGGCTGGCCGCCGGTCTGATCGGGACGGTCGTGGTCTCCCTGCTGCTGATCTTCCCCCAGGCGGCCAGGGACGAGAACCGCGCGCTGACGACGCCGATGCCGGAGCCGCGTCTTCAGACCGATCCCGCCGCCGACTGGCAGCGCTACAAGGCGGAGTCGATGAGCCGGCTGGCCGGCTACGGCTGGGCCGACCGTGAGCACGGCATCGCCCATATCCCCATCGACGAGGCGATGCGCCAAGTCGCCGGGGACGGTATTCCCGACTGGCCGGCGGATGCAAGGCAGGAGGGCCGGCGATGAGACGGCTCGCCATCGCCGCCCTGCTCGGCTGCCTGCTCGGTTCCTTGACCGCCCTGCCAGCCCCCGCCCAGGCGGCGCCGACCGCCCTGCTGCCCGGAAGCTTCAAGGACTTTGCCTTCGACCAGCATCCGGGCGCGCAATTGCCGCGCGATATCAGGCTGCGCGACGAGGCCAACCATGCCATCACCACCGCGTCGCTGTTCGACGCGGACAGGCCGCTGGTCCTGGTCTTCGACTATTTCCGCTGCACCACGCTGTGCGGCGTGGTGCTGGGCGATCTGGCGGCGGCCTTGGCCCAGGTGCCGCTGACGCCGGGCAAGGATTATGCGGTGATGGCGGTCAGCATCGATCCGGAAGACGGCCCGGCCGACGCCGCGGCGCTGAAGGCGAGGCATTTCGACCGGAACCCGGCCTTGGCCGGTGCCATTCACCCCCTGATCGGCGATCCGTCCGATCGGGGGCGAGAGGTTCGCCGCCTCGCCGGCGCAGCCGGTTTCCCCTACCGCCTCGACGAGGCGACGGGGCAATACGCCCATCCGGCGGGCGTGGTTCTGGTGTCTCCGGGCGGGACCGTCTCCCGCTACATCCTGGGGATCGGCTACGACCCCACCGACCTGCGGCTCGGGCTGGTCGACGCTTCCCGGGGGGCCGTCGGCTCGGTCGCCGACCATTTGCTGCTGCTCTGCTACGGCTACGACCCGGCGCAGGGCAGATACAACGCCGAGGTCGGCCGCCTGATGCAGGCGACCGGCGCCGCTTCGATCCTGGCGGTCGGGCTGGTGGTGTGGCGCGCCACCCGCCGGCCGGGAAAGGGGTGAGGCCATGGGAAGCCTGCAACTCCTCCCTCCCACCGCCTCCGCCCACGCCGCCGACATGGACTGGCTGTTCGCCGCCCTGCTCGGCACCAGCGCCTTCATCCTGCTGCTGGTCTTCGGCCTGATGATCCTGTTCTGCGTCCGCTACCGGAAGAACAGCAAGGTGGAGCGCGGCAACCGGCTGGGCCGCACCTGGAGGGTCGAGGTGGCCTGGACCACCGCGACCTTCATCGCCTTCCTCGGCCTCTATTTCTGGGGGGCCGAGCTCTATGTCGACATCCACAGCCCGCCCAAGGACGCCACCGACATCTATGTCGTCGGCAAGCAATGGATGTGGAAGATCGAACATCCCGGCGGCCAGCGCGAGATCGACACGCTGCATGTCCCGGTCGGCCGGCCGGTGCGGCTGGTGCTGACCTCCGAGGACGTGATCCATGATTTCGCCATCCCCGCCTTCCGCATCCGCCAGGACGCCCTCCCCGGCCGCTACGAGACGTTGTGGTTCACCCCGACGGAGGTCGGCGACTACCGCCTGTTCTGCGCCGAGTTCTGCGGCACCTGGCATGCCCGGATGGGCGGCAGCGTCGTGGTGATGCAGCCGTCCGACTTCCAGCGCTGGCTGGACAGCCAGGACCCCGGCCCCAGCCTTGCGCAGGAGGGGGAGGCGCTGTTCCGCAGCTACGGCTGCAGCGGCTGCCACGGCGGCGCCGGCACCGTCCGCGCCCCCCGGCTGGAGGGACTGTTCGGCCGCCCGGTGCCGCTGGAGGACGGCCGCACCGTCATCGCCGACGACCGCTACATCCGCGATTCGATCCTGATGCCGAAGGCGGAGATCGCCGCCGGCTACCCGCCGGTCATGCCGTCCTTCGCCGGGCAGATCGGCGAGGACGACCTGCTGAAGCTGGTCGCCTACATCAAGTCGCTGGCCGACGGGACGGCCGGCACCTCCCAAGCCGGCAGCGTGGAAAGGCCCGCCCAATGACCAGCGCGACCGTGACCGGCAAGCCGGACGAACCCGTCGTCGCCACCCGGAACTACCTGACCGAGGGAGGCGTCACGCTGCGCTCCTGGCTGCTGACCAGGGACCACAAGCGGATCGCCATCCTCTACACCCTGTCGATCACCGTCTTCTTCTTCGTCGGCGGGGCGGCGGCGACGCTGATCCGGCTCAACCTGGTGACGCCGTCCGGTATCTTCACGCCGGACATCTACAACCGCCTGTTCACGCTGCACGGCATCGTGATGGTCTGGTTCTTCCTGATCCCGTCGATCCCCAACACCATGGGCAATTTCCTGATCCCGCTGATGATCGGCGCCAAGGATCTGGCCTTCCCCCGCCTGAACCTGCTGAGCTGGTACCTGTATGTCGGCGCCGGGCTGCTGGCGCTGTTCGCCATCCTGATCGGCGGGGTCGACACCGGCTGGACCTTCTACACGCCTTTCTCCTCGCTCTATTCCAACGGCTATGTCGTGCTGGCGCTGGCCGCCGTGCTCGCCGTCGGCTTCTCCTCGATCCTCACCGGGCTGAACTTCATCGTCACCACCCACAGGATGCGGGCGCCGGGGATGACCTGGTACCGGCTTCCGGTGTTCGTCTGGTCGAACTACGCCACCTCCGTCATCATGGTGCTGGCGACGCCGGTGCTGGCGATCACGCTGATCCTGGTGGCGGCGGAGCGACTGCTGAAGGTGGGCATCTTCGACCCAGCGCTGGGCGGCGACCCGCTGCTGTTCCAGCACCTGTTCTGGTTCTACTCCCACCCGGCGGTCTACATCATGATCCTGCCGGGCTTCGGCGTGATCAGCGAGATCGTGCCCTGCTTCGCCCGCAAGCCGCTGTTCGGCTACAAGTTCGTGGTGTGGTCGAGCATCGCCATCTCGGTCATCGGCTTCTTCGTCTGGGCGCATCACATGTTCGTCGCCGGCATCTCGCTCTATGCCGGGCTGGTCTTCTCGCTGCTCAGCTACGTCATCGCGGTGCCGTCGGCGATCAAGGTGTTCAACTGGACCGCCACGCTGCACAAGGGCTGGATCAGCTTCGACGCGCCGATGCTCTACGCCTTGGGATTCATCGGGCTGTTCACCATCGGCGGGCTGACCGGGCTGTTCGTCGCCAACCTCGCCTTCGACGTCCATGTCACCGACACCTATTTCGTCGTGGCGCATTTCCACTACATCATGGTCGGCGGCATGGTCAGCGCCTATTTCGGCGGGCTGCATTACTGGTGGCCCAAGGTGACGGGACGGCTCTATCCCGAATGGTGGGCGCGCATCGCCGCGCTGCTGATCTTCTTCGGCTTCAACCTGACCTTCTTCCCGCAATTCATCCTGGGCTATCTCGGGATGGAGCGGCGCTACTATTCCTACCCGCCGGAATTCCAGGCCTGGAACATCCTCTCGTCGGCCGGCGCGTCGGTGCTGGCCGCCGGCTATGCCCTGCCCTTCTTCTATCTCGGCTGGTCGCTGTTCCGCGGCAAGCGGGCAGGATCCAACCCCTGGGCGGCGACCGGGCTGGAATGGCAGACCTCGTCCCCGCCGCCCACCCACAATTTCGACCGGATGCCCACCGTCACCCGGCCGCCCTACCAGTACCGGCCGGAACCGGAGCCGCAGGATGTCTGAGGCAGGCCCCCTCCCGCGGCCCGAGCCGCAATACGCCACGACGGACCAGCAGGCGGAGGCCGCCACCTTCGGCATGTGGGTATTCCTGGCGACGGAGATCCTGTTCTTCGGCGGGCTGCTGCTGGCCTACACTTGGCTGCGCGCCAGCCATCCCGCCGGCGTGGCCGAGGCCGGACGCCACACCAAGATCGTCATCGGCTCCGTCAACACGCTGGTGCTGCTGACCAGCAGCCTCACCATGGCCTTGGCCGTCCATGCGGCGGAGCAGGGCCGGCGAAAGGCGTTGACCCGGCTGCTGGCGGTCACGGCCTTGCTGGGGCTGCTGTTCCTCGGGCTGAAGGGCTATGAATATCATGGGGAATGGACCGAGCATCTGGTGCCGGGGCTGAATTTTCATGAAGACGGCCCGCATGCCCGGACGATCGAGCTGTTCTACTTCCTCTATTTCCTGCTGACCGGAATCCACGGCATCCATGTCACCATCGGCATCGGGCTGATCGTATGGCTGGCGCTGCGGGCGCGGCGCGGAAGCTTCTCGTCCGGCTATTACACACCGGTCGAGGTGACCGGGCTGTACTGGCACTTCGTCGACGTCGTCTGGATCTTCCTCTACCCGCTGATCTATCTGGTCGGACGGAGCGGACCATGACGGGAATTCCCCGCAGCTACCTGTTCACCTGGGCGGCTCTGGTGGCGCTGCTGGCGGCGACGCTGGGGCTGGCCTATGTGCCGATGCCTGGCCCGCTGAACATCGTGCTGGCGTTGGGCATCTCGGTGGCGAAGGCGCTTCTGGTGCTGGCGCTGTTCATGAAGCTGTTCCGCGCCCCGGCGCTGACCCGTGCCGCCGCAGCTGCCGGCCTGTTCTGGCTGGCGGTCCTGTTCGCCCTGTCGGCGACCGACTATCTGACCCGCAAGGTGGATCCCGTGGGCGACCTGTCGGCACCGACCGGCCGCGAACACCGGCAGGCCGACCGATGAGCAACCGAATTCCAGGAGGAGCCAGACGCGATGCATTCGGACGCCACCAGCCGGCTGGTCGATGCCGTGGTCCGCACCCGCCGGATGCTGGACGCGGCAAAGCGCGACACCACGGAGCATTTCGGCGAAGGCTCCCGCGACGGCCGCAAGGTGACTGTGCTGCAGGACATCCGCGATCTGCACGACCGCATCATCCGGCCCATCGTCGACTCCCGGCAAGCGATCGTCCGTGAGGTCGGCACCGTGTGGTTCCAGGAGGACATCGACCTCGTCCACGAAATGCCGCGTTCCATCGTCCACTTCACCTCCATCGACACCGCGGAGGATGCGCCGCGCGCCTATATGACCGTCCATGTCGGGGAAGACGGCACGACCTCGGTATCCGGGAATTTCCTGGCGCCGGTGAAGACCACCGACGTGCTGACCTGCCGATTGGACGAGCTCGACAGCGAGACGGTCGCCCGGCTGATCGACCGCTTTCTCGCGAAGGCTTTGCACGGATGAGGAAGGAACCATATCGAAACGATCGGCCGGCTCCTGGTGTTCACAGGGAATCGCTTTCCATAAACCATCCGCCTTGACTCCGGCGCGTGATTTGTGTGCACTGCAACATAACCCCGCCCATGAACCTGGACGGCCGCCGCCGATCAAAGGCGCCGAACCGAGGTCGCCCGCAACATCCATGACGGCTGGAGATGTCATGATCGAGTTGCTCTTCGTGGTCTGCCTCGTTTCCAACCCCGACCGCTGCAGCGTCGAACGCCCGCAGTTCCAGGAACCGTTCGTCAACGTGATGGCGTGCTCGCGCACCGGCCTGTTCCGGGCCGCCGAATGGGCGGAACAGCACCCGAAATACACCGTCCGCCGCTGGAGGTGCGAGCCGCGCCAGGTCTGACGGGACGGCCGGGGAAGCCTCAGCGCAGCCGCAGGGCTTCCCAGACGTCGCGTGCCTGCGCGGTCTCACGCACGTCGTGAACGCGCAGGATCTGGACGCCCTGTTCGAAGGCGATGATCGCTGCGGCGAGCGAGCCCGGCAGCCGGTCGCGCGGCGCCGTGGAATCCGCCCAGCCCCGCACCAGCCCCTTGCGTGAGAAGCCGGCCAGCACCCCGCAACCCAGCCCGTGCAACAGGGATAGGGAGCGGGCGACGGCTGCCCCCTGCTCCATCCGCTTGGCGAAGCCGATCCCCGGATCGACCAGGATCCGGGCACGGTCGAGCCCGCCCTCCTCGCACCACCGCAGGCGTTCGGCCAACTCGTCGTACACGTCGAGCGCCGGATCCTCGTAAACAGGCGCCTGGTTCATGGTGGCGGGCTCGCCGCGCATGTGCATGACGACGACCGCGACATCGGGATCACGGGCCGTGGCGTCGCCCACCACCGCCAATGCCCGGCGATCATGACGGAGCCCGGAAACGTCGTTCACCAGCCGGGCGCCGGCGGCAAGCGCGGCGGTCATCACGGCGGCGCTGCGGGTATCGACCGAGACTCGGATCCCCCGCTCCGCCAGCCGGGCGATCACCGGGACGGCTCGGGCGATCTGATCCTCCGCCGGGACGGCAGCCGCACCGGGGCGGGTCGATTCCGCCCCCACATCGACGATGTCGGCTCCCGCCTCGGCAAGCCCGATCCCATGGGCGACCGCCCGATCCGCGTCGGCATGGCATCCGCCGTCGGAAAAACTGTCCGGGGTGACGTTGACGATGCCCATCAGGCGCGGCCGGTCCAGGGAAAGCCCGGCGACCGGCGGCCGTTCCGCCGTCAGCCGCTCCAGCCACAGGCGGCAGGATCGCCGCAGCGGATCCGGCAGCCCGCCGGCCCAGCTATCGAGATCCGCGAGCGGCAGGATCCTGCGGTCCGCCGCACCGCCTGTTGCCTTGCCCGCAGGTGTGCGCAGCACCGCCTCGCAGCGATCGAAGCACAGCCAGCCTCCGGCCAGCCGGCGGGCTCCGGGCAGGGCCTGTTCCGGTGCGGTCAGACCCAGCGGGCGCAGGGTAAGCCGGGTCTCGTCATCCTCCATCATGCCCCCCTCGGAAGGATGCCCACCCCTTTGGAGTGGACCAAATCAATCAGCATCCGTGATTGTAATGCATGCAATCATCGCTGACCCTCGGCGCAGCCATCCCGGCAAGCGTCCGCGGAACAAGACTGGAGACTTCCGGCCATGCCAGTTCGCATCGCCTTTGTCCTCGCGGCCACCCTGCTGTCGACCGTTCCCGCCGCCGCGGGTCCGGCGAACGATTACCCCACCGCGGCGCGGGCCGATTACGTGATCGCCTGCATGGCATCCAACGGCCAGTCGCACATCGTCATGGAAAAATGCGCCTGCAGCATCGACGCCATCGCCGACCGCATCACCTATGACGACTACACGGCCATCGAGACGGTCAAGGTGATGTCCGACCTGCCCGGCGAGCGCGCCGGGATATTCCGCAGCTCCGGCTGGGCCAAGGACCTGATGGACCGCTTCCGTCAGGCCCAGGTCGCCGCCGACCGCCAGTGCTTCTGAGAAGGCGGCGGCTACAGCGCCGGTCCGTCCGCCCCAGCTCCCGCTGTCAACGGAACGGTCCGGGCGAAGCTGGCGCCCTTGGTGTCATGGGCGACCACCTCCAGGCTGCCGCCCTCGATCGGGACGACGCTGAAGCGGAGGTTCGGATCCTCGCTGATCGAGATGTCGGTCTCCGCCTCCAGCACCAGTTGGCCGCCGGAACGGATGGTGATGGACTGGATGTAATGGGCGGGGATGTAGGTGCGGCTGACCTGATCGAACTGCAGCCCGCTGCTGTTGGGATGGCTGATCATGACTTGGACGGTGGCGGGGCTGCCGGGGGCCAGCGTGTCCGGCAGTTTCACCTTGATGCGGCCGAGGCGCGCCAGCGCCTCCTGCGGATCCTTGACGGCGGGGGCGGAACAGCCGCCGGCCGCCTTGACATAGGCCTCCGCCATCAGCAGCCGGCCGTCCTGGGTCTCCCCCAAGGCGCGGACGTTGGTGTATTCATTGACGCGCAGGCGTGTCTCGATACCGCTGCCGGCACTGGCCGGACCGAAACGGACGGTGGCGGCCAGCGGCACCGGGTTCTTGTCGACCAGCAGCGACAGCGTCTTCAGGCGCAGCGACGGCTCGACTTCCACCCGAACCGGCACCAGGGCGGCGTCATAGGCGCGGGCCGGCGCCTCGATCCGGATGCGGCCGCCGGCCTCCTCGACCGGGCGGTCCTTGAAATACATGTCGTGCAGAAGGTCCCAGCGCGCCACGTCGTCCGCCCGGTCTGCGGCGGCGACAGGCACCGGCGTGGACAGGACAAGCAGAAGCCCTGCCAGAAGCCCCGATAGCGGATATTGCGTCATCGCTCCCTCCTTGGCTTTTCCGTAGTCGTCCCGCTGTCCGCTCCTATTCCCATTCCAGCGCCGCGAAGGTTGCCGTGACGTTGCGCGGATTATACGCATCGAACAACAGCCAACGGTCCTGCTCGCCCTCCGCCACCCGCGCGACCGCATCCTGGATGCCGCCGCCCGCCTTTAGCACCCGCCGCACCCCGTCCACCAGGACCGTCAGGTAACGCCGTTCGGCGTCGAGCGCGCTCGGCCAGTCGACAACGGCGGGACCATGGCCGGGAACGGCACGCATTGCCGGCATCCGCTCCAGCCCGTCGATCACCCGCAGCCAGCCCAGGGCGTTGCCATCCACCACCGGAAGATGGTCGATGAACAGCAGGTCACCGGCGAACAGCGTCCCCGTCTTGCGGTCGAAAACGGTAAGGTCGTTGTTGGTATGCGCCGTCGGATGGGCGGTCAGCACGATGATGCGGTTGCCGAGATCGATCCGCACCTCCTCGGCCACCGGCCTGTCGACCCGGACCGGAGCGATTCCGCCCGCCGCCTCCGCGCCCAGTTCCTCGGTCAGGCGCTGCCGGTAGACGTCCTGGCGGGCGGCCAGCGCATCCCGGAGAGTTGCGTGGCCGGCGATGGGCACATCGGCGAAGGCGGCATTGCCGAAGACATGGTCGGGATGCATGTGGGTGTTGATGACGATGACCGGCCTTTTGCCGGTGCGGGCGGCGATGGCCTCGCGCAGGCGCCGCCCCAACTCCGGCGTGCCGCCGCTGTCGACGACCGCCACGCCGTCGTCGCCGACGATGAAGCCCATGTTGGCGGTGTCGCCGCGGTTGTCCGCCGCCGGTTCGGCGATGGTACCCTGATGGACGAAGATGCCGGGCGCGATCTCCGTGACGGCGAGCGGCTCCGCCGATGCCGGTACCGCCACCGCGAGGAGGCACAGCGCCGCGGTGGCGGCCGCTCGGCTCAGCCGGATGCCCATGCCACCCTCCCCCGCCGCGCGCCATCCGGCGACCGGCCCAGGGCGCACAGCAGCGCCACCGCGACCGCCGGTGCACAATCCGCGGCGATCGACCGCCAGCAGTCCGGCAGCGTCGCCGCCTCCATCAGGAAGCGGTAGGGGCGGCCGGTGCGGGCGGCCACCCGCTCCACCAGGAAGCGGCCGACGCCCGCCCCGACCACGGGGGCTTCGTCCGGCACCACCCCGCGCGAGACGACCTGGGCCAGCCCATCCTCGACCTTGCGGATCTGCCGGTCGATGAAATGGTCGGCGAGCCGCCGCCAGACGGCACCGCCGGCCGCATGATCCCCCTCCCCCAGATCGGCCCCCACCATGCGGGCGAGGCGGCGCGCGCTGGCCTCCGGCCCCTTGTCGCGGCCATCGGCCGTCGGATGCAGGTCGGCACCCTCCGGCAACGTGCCGGCAAGCCGGTGGGCATCGGCCATGGTCGCGAAATACTCCGCCATCACGCCGCGCCAGACGCCGTCGACGGGAGCCTGGGAGGCGACCGCCATGACCGGCGTGCGGACGACGCCGGTGTAGAGCAGCTCCCCCGTCTCCATCCGCGTCGCATCGGTATAGCCGGCGTGCAGCACCCGTCCGTTGGCGAAAGGAACGATGTCGGTCGTGGTGCTGCCGATGTCGACGAGGATCCCCTCCGGCAGGGCCAGGGCCGCCAGCGCCGCCGTGGCATGCCAGTTGGCCGAAGCGACCTCCGCCACCCGGCGACGCGCCTCCCCCGGCGGCAGGAAGCCGGTGGGGCCAGCGAATATCTCAAGCCTTACCCCCGGCAGCGCCGACGCCAATGCATCCAGGATTTGTCCGACGCCGTCGGCGCGGTCGGCGAAGAGATCGACCAGTTCCCCGGTCATGGTGACCGCTGCGACGGCGACCGGACGATGACGGCCGGCGACGGTCGCCAGCGCCGCCTCCAGCCGGTCGAGGCCCTGCCAAAGCGGGCACGGCTCCTGTGCCACGTCGATCAACTCGCCGCCGGAGAGCCAAGCCGCCTTCAGATGCGCGCCGCCGACATCGAGGCCGAGCGTGGTCGTCATGCTTGTCATCCTCTTTCCTCGGCTTCCCGGTCCTCCGTCCCTCGCCCTTCAAGCCAATAGGCAAGGAGGCTGGCGACGGTCAGGTCGGCGGAGGTGCCCGGGTTGATGCCCTGCCATTTCAAACGCGCGTCGAAGACGAACAGATGCTCGCGCCGTTCGGCGGCCGACGAGGACTCCGCCACCCGCCGACGCACCTCGCGGGCTTCGGCCAGTACGACCGCCGCGACATTCTCTCCATGCTTGCGCAGGACATGGCTGTCGGGGAAGGCGGTCAGGAACTCAAGATACACCGTTTCGGCCAACGAGACGGCATCGCAATCCGCCATCGACCGCGCGCAGACGACGCCGATGTCGAAGACATCGCGATAGCCGTCGGCATATTGGGCTGCGATGCGGTCGCGCGACCGGGCCGCCGCCATCGCCTTGCGCAAATCCACCGTCGCCGGTTCCGCGACATCGTGTTCGGCAGCGTGGCCAAGTCCGCCCGGTGCGGCGAGGCGGATCGCCTCGAAGGCGGCATCGGCATCGCCCACCGTCAGCGCCGCCAGCACGGCGGACACCCTGTCCCGAAACGGCCGAACCGCCGGCATTTCGGCCGCGCGGGCAAGCGGGGCACACAGCAGCAGGATGCCCAGATTGGTGTTGCAATTCACCGCCCTCCGGGTCGCCCGCACCGCCCGCAGGATCCGCTCGCCGACCGCGGCATCCGCCCGCGCGATCTCCGGCGCCGCAGCCTCAGCCGACAGCAAGAAGTCCTCCACCGTCATGCCATGGCCGGCGGCGTGCACATGGACGTTGCCGGGCTTCAGCGCCATCACCTCCGCCCGGCAGGCTGCCAGGAACAGCTCCGCCACCGCAGCTTTCATTTTCCAGGCCCTGCGCGCCCCGTCCCTCCGAAAGAACGATCGAGCATATCGGGCGCAAGTCGCCCACCATGAAAACTGCGGCCGCTGTCGAGCGCCGTCACCACCACGCGGGCGGGGGCGAACAACAGCGGGTCGATGGCGTAGAAATCCTTGTTCACCGCCGCGAACACCTCGGCGAAGGGGCGTCCGTAATCGCGGGACTCCGTGCTCGGCAGACGTTGTGCCAGATCGGCGGCCGCATCCTCCGGTCCGGTGACGAAAAGCTGGACGGTGCCGCCGAACAGGATGGCGTCGTTGGTCCGGCCCATCGCCTCGACGAAGCCCTTGCCGGGCGGCGGCAGGGGGGCGGCCCCGATGCCGTCGACGACATGGTCCAGCGGGAAACCCAGCGCATGCACCTTGTGCATCGCCACCTCCAGCACGCGGGCGACGATCTGCACCGTGCCGGCGAGGCTTGCCGTCGGCGTCAGCACGAGCGTCAGCCGATCCGTCCCCACCCCGCAATCGGCAGCGATCCGTTCGACCAGTGGTGCCGGCGGGACGGCATCGCTTTCCAGGACGAGCACGGCATGGCCGCCGCTGTCGGCATAGCCCAACTCGTCGAACAGCGTTTCCTTGCCGGCCATGGCACGTCCGGGACCGGAGCCGAGGGCGAAGAAGGATCCGCCCTCTTCCTTGTGCGACAGGCTCCACCCTGCATATTGGCTGCCCAGGCAGGCAAGCACCGGATCGGTGCTGTGCACCACCACCTGGAAGGGCCAGAGATCCGGCTGGATGCCGGCCTGGAGGGTCACCCGGCCGAGGCCGCCCATGCACAGCTCGGCGATGCGGCATCCGGCCTCCAGCCCGCCGGGACGGGCGATCCCGCCATCCACGATCGTCGCACCGGCCAGGACGTCGATACCAAGCCGCAGCGGCACCGCATCGGCGACCAGGGCGGCGGCGAGCGGGCCGGCGAGAGCCGACAGGCTGGGACGCTGCCGCATCATGAGGCCTTTCCCGCGATGGCCCGCGCCGCGTCCATCGCGTTCTGGAAATCGAAGGCGACGGCACTGCCGCCGGTCTGCATTTGCTCCAGCAGCCGATGCTGGACCTTGAACTTGACGTTGCCGATGGCGAGTGCGCCGATGCCGACGGCGACCGGTTGGGCCGGCAACGGCGCCCCGTCGTCCTGCACGCCGACGCCTTCCACGCCGGCCGGCGGCACTGCATTGATGTCGGCAGCGACGCGCAGGCGCTTGGCCGCCCGCAGATCGTCGGCAGTCAGCACCGTGACCCCCGCCTTGCCGCAGGCCAGCACGACCTCCGCCCGCTCCATCAGCTCCGCCTTGCCTGCGGCGGAGGTGTCGGCACAGGACAGCGCCACGCCATAGCGCCGGCCGAACTCCTCCGCCTTGCCCTGGACCGCCGGCACGCCGCGGTGGCTGACCAGCGTGACGTTGCCGCCGGCCTGTGCCGCGATCAGGCCGGCGATGCCGCCGACGACGCCGGTCGCCCCATAGATTTGGACGGCGAGCCCGGTGAGCCCATCCAGCCCCGACCGCCGCAAGGCGCGCTCGACCACGGCGACCATGGCGGCGGCGGTGGTGAAGGCGCCCGAGGGGTCGGCGAAGACCGAGATCCGGAAGGGCGGAAACATCGCCTTGCGCGCCGCCTCCAGCATGTCGAGCGCCATCGCCGCGTCGCGTCCGCCGATGAACAGGCCGGTGCGCACCGCGTTCCTCGGATCGCGGGAAAACATGGCGTCCTGGGTCAGGGCCTCGACCTGCGCGGTCTCGATGCCCGTATAGGGAATTACCGTGTCGATGCCGGCGTCCACCGCCATGTTGACGTCGAACGGGCTGACATTCGCCAGCGGCGTGATCATGTGCAGCACGTATGGGGCGCTCATGCCTGCCTCCTTCCAGTCGTTCAACGATCCGGTCATTCACCCGCGGCCCAACGCACCGGGGGCGCGGCGACCGCTTCGGCCGACAGGTTCCGCACGGTCGCACCGACGTTGCGTCCACGGCAAACCATCACCTCCAGCGGCGAACCGGCCCAACGCACGCGCATCTCGCCGGCCAGCCGCTCCGCCAGCCCCGCGTCGCCGACGATGGCGAAGCAGGTCGGCCCCCAGGAGCTTTGGCCGACCCCGGCAATCCCCTGCCCTTCCAGCCAAGCCAGCACCTCGGCCACCAGCGGGCTGGTGAAGCGCCCGCCCTGGGCCGGGGCGAAATGGTCGCCGACCGTGCGCTGAAGCTCGCCGATCGCCTGTCCGAACCGCTCCACGTCGCGTTCGGCCAGCGCCGGCAGGGCGACCATCAGCATCAACCGGCAGAGATGGGCCGCAGCGTCGGACGGAAAGGCCGGCAGCCGGCGGAAAGCCTCCGCCTCCGGCGCGCCGTGCAGGCCATGGCCGCCGCGATGCAGCAGGAGCAGGATGCGCCAATCCTCGGGAAACGGCGCCCGAGCGATCACCGGCGGTGCCGCATCCAGCCCGCCTCGACCGCCGTCCAGCAGCACGCCGCCCTGTTCGAAGGCGGCCAGACCGATGCCGGACCGTGCGCCCCGTTCCAGCGCGCGAGCCAATTCGCGGGAGCCGGTTCCCCGCCCTTCGAGACAGACGAGCGCGGCGGCGACCGCAAGGTCCGTCTGGGTGCCGGACCCCAGGCCCACATGGGGCGGGATCGCTTCCTCCACCGTCACCGCGACGGCATCCGACAATCCCGCTTCGCGGCCCAGCCGCTCGATGCTGCGGCGGACACGGTCGGCCGATGGCCCGTTCACGGTCAACTGGTCGGCGAGGCGGGCGTGCAGGACGATGGCCGGCCGGTCGATGGCGATGCCCAAGCTGCCGAAGCGGCGCCCCAACCCGCCGTTGAGGTCGACGAAGCCGGCGTGCAGGCGCGCGGGAGCATGAACCCAAACCTCCCCTATCCGATTGCGCTGATGGCTCATCTGCATTCCCTTTGCGCGGGTCACCGCACAATGTTAGCGTTACGAACAAAATTGTCCGTAGCGCGAACGAGTATCCACGCGCGGTAACCCAAACGGGGTGCGGCGATCGAGGGAGGAAACCGGCATGAACCGATTGCTCCACCTGTCGGGAGCCGGCCGTTCCCAAGCATCCGACATTCCATTCGGAAATGGATGCCCGGAGGGATTGCCGCGAAGACGACCGTCCATTTCGGATCCATCGATCTGACTTCCTGCTCCGGTAATCGTTTCAATCAGCCGCGTTGGGGGGCCATGACCTTCCACCCCGATACTCTCTGTCCGTTCTGCGGCCTGGGCTGCGGCGACGTCGGAATCGACCAGGACGACTCCGGCATCGCTCCGCGGCCCAGCGGCTGTCCGCAGGCCGACCGGCTGTTCCGCCGGTCCACGGCCGTGTCGACGAACGCCCGCATGGCCGGTGCCGCCGTCGCCATGGACGACGCCATCACCGAGGCAGCCCGGCTGCTGAGAGCCGGCCGTGCGCCGTCGATCGCCGGGCTGGCTGCCGATGTGGACGGCGTGCTCGCCGCCCTGACCCTGGGCGAACGCATCGGGGCGACGGTGGACCATGAGCGGTCCGAGGCGCTGTTCCGCAATCTGGCGGTCCTGCGCCGCTTCGGCTGGTCGGCCACCACGCTGGCCGAACTGCGCAACCGCTGCGACCTCGTCCTCGTCGTCGGACCGGACCCGGCTGCCGCCTTTCCGCGCCTGTGGGAACGCTGGGTGCTCCCGGAACCGGCCTTCGTTGCCGACGGAGCCCGAAGCGTCGTCTTCCTGGGCGGCGAACCGCTGCCGGAGACCCTGCAGTGTCTTGCCGGCCGGATCGAGGTGAACGGCTTGGATGGCGGTGCGGCGGATCTGGTGGCGCTGGTGGGCAGGCTGCGGGCGGCGCTGGCCGGCCGGGCAATGGACGGCGACCCGATGATGGAGCTTGCGGTTCGGCTGCGTGCCGCCCGCTATGCCGTGGTGATTTGGGCCGCGGGGCTGTTCGACACGCCGCAGCCGGACCTGATCGTCGAGGGGCTGGTCCGGCTGATCCGCAGCGTGGACGGCACCACCCGCTGCGCCGGCCTGCCGCTGTCCGGAGCGGACAACCTGATCGGTGCCAATCAGGCCTGCGCTTGGCGCACCGGCTTTCCGCTGCGCACCGGCTTCGACGCCGGCGTGCCGCTGCACGACCCCGAGCGGTTCGATTGGCGGCAACGCCTCCGGGATGCGGACGTGACCCTGTGGATTTCCGCTTTCCGCCCGGAGATACCTTTGTTCGACACGGGCGGCGCCGTCATCATGCTGGCACCGCCGGAATTGGCGGTGACGCCGGAGCCGGCGCTGTTCATTCCGGTCGGGACGCCGGGCATCGACCATGCCGGCGACGTGTTCCGTGCCGACAGCGTGGTCGCGCTGCATGCGGGTGCCTTGATCGACAGGGGCCTGTCCAGCGTCGCCACCGTGATCGGCCGGATCCTGGCGGCGCTGGACGGGGCGGCGCTGGACGGGGCGGCGCTGGACGGAACCGCTGTCGGCAATACTGTTGGCGGGGAGGCTGCCGGATGCTGACGAAGCTTGCCGGCGGCCGGCTGTTCGACCCGGCCAACGGCCGGCATGGCGAGGTCGCCGACCTCTGGCTGCGGGACGGCCGCATCGTCGGCGATCCCGGGCCGGGGGCGACGCCCGACGCGGTGCATGACGTGACCGGCAAGGTGGTGATGGCCGGAGCCATCGACATCCACAGCCACATCGCCGGCGGCAAGGTCAACCTCGCCCGCCTGCTGATGGGGGAGGAGCATGACCGGCATCGCTTCGCCGGCAGCCCCTGCGGCTGCGGGGGAGGCAGCGGCATCGCCACCCCTTCCACCCACACCACCGGCGCCCGCTACATCGAAATGGGATTCACCGCCGCCTTCGAGCCGGCGATGCTGGGGTCCAACGCCCGGCACGCGCATCTGGAGATGAGCGACATCCCCTATATCGACACCGGCGGCTATCTGGTTCTGGGAAACGACGATTTCCTGCTGGACCTGATCGCCACCAACGCCGGGCAGGCTGCGGTCAACGACTATGTCGCCTGGATGCTGACGGCGACGCAGAGCCTTGCCGTCAAGGTGGTCAATCCCGGCGGGATCAACGCCTTCAAGTTCAATGCCCGCAAGCTCGACCTGGACGAGGTCGGTCCGTACTATGGGGTCACGCCGCGCAGCGTCCTGACGGTGCTGGCCCGGGCGGTTTACGAGTTGGGGTTGCCCCACCCGCTGCATGTCCATGGCTGCAACCTGGGGGTTCCCGGCAACATCGCGACGACGCTCGACACCATCCAGGCGGCGTCGGGCCTGCCCATGCACATGACACATATCCAGTTCCACAGCTACGATACGGCGGGCGACCGCAAATTCTCTTCCGGTGCCGCAGCGCTGGCGGAAGCGGTGAACCGGACGCCGTCCCTGTCGGTGGACATCGGACAGGTGATGTTCGGACAGACGGTGACCGCATCGGCCGACACCATGGCGCAACGCCATACCGCGCCGCTCGCCCATCCGCGCAAATGGCTGGCGATGGACATCGAATGCGATGCGGGGTGCGGCGTAGTGCCCTTCCGGTATCGCGACAGCTCCTATGTCAATGCGCTGCAATGGGCGATCGGGCTGGAGCTGTTCCTCCTGCTCGACGATCCCTGGCGGGTGTTCCTGACCACCGACCACCCCAACGGCGCGCCCTTCACCTTCTATCCGGAGCTGATCCGGCTGCTGATGGATCGCGATTACCGGCTGGCGAAGCTGGCGGAGATCCATCCCGACGCGCCGGCCCACACCACGCTGGGCTCGATCACCCGCGAATATACCCTGGCCGAGATCGCCATCATGACCCGCGCGGCGCCCGCCCGCATCCTGGGACTTTCCGATCGCGGTCACCTGGCGCCGGGCGCCTCGGCCGACGTCACCGTCTACAGCGATCTGCCTGACCGCCGCGCCATGTTCGAACGGCCCGATCTGGTCTTCAAGAGCGGCCGGCTGGTGGTGCGGGACGGCACCCTGGTGGCGATGGCCACAGGCTGCACCCATGTCATCCGTCCCGGCTTCGACGACCTGATCGAGCGCCGCATCGCCCGCCACTTCGACGAGCGCATCGGCCTGCCGATCAAGCATTTCCGGATAGGCGACGCGGAGATCCGACATGGGGCCGGTCCGCAGCTCCATCCCTGCCGACGGCGGGAGGTGCCGTGATGACGGAGATGCGGATCAACGGCGTGCGCATCGAGGATACCTTCGCCGAGGCGTTTCCGATGACCTACACGCGGCTGGTCATCACCGCCGATACGCCGGCCTGGGTGGATGCGGCAACATCCAGCCTGACCGGCTTCGCCACCTCGGTCATCGGTTGCGGCTGCGAGGCGGCGGTGGAGCGCCTGCTGACGGCGGAGGAGACGCCGGACAGCCGGCCGGGCGCCGCGGTGATGATCTTCGGCATGTCCACCGGCGATCTCGCCAAGCTCGTGGTCAACCGGGTCGGGCAATGCATCATGACCTCGCCGGGGTCGGCCTGCTACGCCGGGCTTTTGGAAGGGACCAAGCGCATTCCGCTCGGCGGTGGCCTGCGCTATTTCGCCGACGGTCACCAGATCTCCAAGAAGTTCGGTGACCGCCGCTTCTGGCGCCTGCCGGTGATGGATGGCGAGTTCGTCTGCGAGGACAGCGTCGCCGTGGCCAAGGGGATCGGCGGCGGCAATTTCCTGATCCTGGCGGCCAGCCACCGCCTGTGCCTCGCCGCGGCGGAGGCGGCGGTCGCGGCGATCCGGCCGCTGCCTGGGATCATCCTTCCATTCCCCGGTGGTGTGGTGCGGTCGGGCTCCAAGGTCGGCTCGAAATACAAGGCGCTGATCGCCTCCACCAACACGCGATTCTGCCCGACCTTGCGGGCGGTCGAACCGGAAACGCTGCTGACACCGGATGTCGAGGCGGTGCTGGAATTGGTGCTGGACGGCACCGACGAGGCGGCGATCCGCACCGGCATGCGGGCCGGCATCGCCGCCGCCACGGCCGGCGGGACGGCGGCGGGCGTGCTGGCGATCACCGCCGGGAATTACGGAGGCAAGCTCGGGCCGCACCATTTCCACCTCCGCGAGGTGATGGCATGAGCGGCATGACCCTGACCTTCCGCGGCAAGGCCGGGACGATGGTGGACATGTCCGCCATCCTGCCCGAACGGCTGGCCGGACGGACGGTGGAGACTGTCGCCGGGTTGCCGCTGCCTTGCGGTGGCGGCCAGTCGACCGTGGGTGACATGTTCGACCTGTCGGCGGGCGATGCGGCCGAAGGCCTGCTGATCCGGCCGATCGGTGCCGTCCTGCAGCGGGTCGGTGCCGGCATGACGTCCGGGCGCATTTTGGTCGACGGCGATGTCGGCGGCCACGCCGGCGCCGGAATGGGTGGCGGCCAGCTGCGCATCGAGGGCGATGCCGGCGAGGCGCTCGGCGGAGCCCTGCCCGGCCTGCCGCTGGGAATGCGCGGCGGGCTGATCAGCGTCGGCGGCTCCGCCGGAGACCGCGTGGCGGAACGGATGAGGCGCGGCATCATCGTCGTCGACGGTGCGGTTGGCGCCTTCGCCGCCGGCTTCATGGTCGCCGGCACGCTGGCCGCCGGCCGAGGCTGCGGCCCGCATCCCGGCTTCGGCATGCGGCGCGGCACGCTGCTGCTGGGCCGGCCGCAGGATACGGCCCCGGACAACTTCGCCGACGGCGGCACGCGCGACTGGCTGTTCCTGCATCTGCTGCGGCGCGCGCTGCAGGGAACCGGGAGCTGGGTCGAGCGTGCGGGCACCACCCGCGCTCATCGGTTCATCGGCGATGTTGCTGAAGGAGGGCATGGTGAGATTTTGGCGATGGCCTGAACGACGAACCGACTTATCGGCACGGCTGCACCGTTTCGACGCTGCGGCCTTGCCGATCGTCGCGTTCCTCGCCCTTGTGCCACCGGCGATGGCCCAGAGCCAAGGAAAGAGCGCTCAGGAGGCCGGTGCAACGGTGATCCTGATCGGCTATCTCGCGCGCCAGGAGGATCCGCGCACGCCGCTGAGCTTCCTGGAGCCGGTCGCGACGGACGAGGGGCTTCAGGGCGCCCGGCTCGCGCTGGCGGACAACAACATGACCGGCGCGTTCCTGAAGCAGAGCTACCGGCTGGTGGAGCAGACCCTGCCGCAGGACGGCGACATCGCCACCGGGGTGAAGGCGCTGGCCGACGAGGGGGTGAGGTTCGTCGTCGCCGATCTGCCGGCCGACGCGCTCCTTGCCGCCGCCGGTCTGCCCGAAGCCAAATCCATGCTGCTGTTCAACGCGCGCGCCACCGACGACACGTTGCGCAACGAACGGTGCCGGACCAACATCCTGCACACCGCCCCCAGCCGGCGCATGCTGGCCGACGCGCTGGCACAATATCTCGCCTGGAAGAAGTGGACGCGGTGGAGCCTGCTGAGCGGGCGCGATCCCGGCGATGCGCTGTATGCGGAAGCCGTCCGCCGCGCCGCCAAGCGCTTCGGCGGCCGGATCGTCGATGAGAAATCCTGGACCTTCGATACGGGGAACCGGCGCACCGACACCGGCGTCACCACCATCCAATCCGACATCCCGCTCGCCACCCAGGGGGCCGACTACGACGTGCTGGTCGTCGCCGACGAAGCGGGCGATTTCGGCGATTATCTCGACGGACGCACCTGGTATCCCCGTCCGGTCGCCGGCACCCAGGGTCTGACCGCCACCGCTTGGTCGCGGGTGAACGAGCAGTGGGGCGGCACCCAGCTGCAAAGCCGTTTCGAAAAACTGGCCGGCCGCTGGATGACGCCGCGCGACTATGCCGCTTGGCTGGCCGTGCGCAGCATCGGCGAGGCAGCGGCCCGCACCAACGCCGCCGGTTTCGACGACCTGTCCGCCTATCTGCACAGCCCCGATTTCGAACTCGCCGGTTTCAAGGGCGAGGCGCTGTCCTTCAGGGCCTGGGACGGGCAGATGCGCCAGCCCATCCTGATCGCCGGACCAAGGATGCTGGTCTCCGTATCGCCGCAGGAGGGTTTTCTCCACCCCGTAACGCCTCTCGACACGCTCGGCGACGATGCGCCGGAAAGCAAATGCCGTCTCAACCGATAGGGCGGACCACACCATGCGATTTCTACTCTCCTGCTCCCTGCTGCTTCTCGCCGGCCCGGTCCTCATCGCCGAGCCCGCATTCGCAGAAACCATCTTCGTATCCAACGAGAAGGACAATCAGATCGCCGTGGTCGACGGCGACAGCCTTCAGATCAAGAACAAGATCAAGGTCGGCCGCCGGCCGCGCGGCATCACGCTGAGCGCCGACGGCACGCAGCTCTATGTCTGCGTCGGCGACGACAACCGTATCGACGTGTTGGACATCGCCAGCGGCAAGATCGTCCACACGCTGCCCTCCGGTCCCGACCCGGAGCTGTTCGTGCTGTCGCCGGACGGGAAGAAACTCTATGTCGCCAACGAGAACGACAACATGGTGACGGTCATCGACGTCGCCGAACGGAAAGCCATCGGCAACATCCAGGTCGGCGTCGAACCGGAAGGCATGGGCATCAGCCCCGACGGCAGGATCCTGGTCAACACTTCCGAAACCACCAACATGGCGCATTTCATCGACACGGAGAAACATACCGTCGTCGGCAACGTGCTGGTGGACAGCCGCCCACGCGTCGCCCGTTTCACCGACGACGGCAAGCAGGTCTGGGTATCGAGCGAGATCGGCGGGACGGTCAGCGTGATCGACGCGGCGGCGCACAAGGTGATCAAGAAGATCCGCTTCGAGGTCACCGGTGTCCGACGCGAGGCCATCCAGGCCGTGGGCATCCAGATGACACGCGACGGCAAGCGCGCCTTCGTGGCGCTGGGTCCGGCGAACCGGATCGCCGAGGTCGACACCGACAGCTTCGAGGTGAAGCGGTATTTCCTGGTTGGCCAGCGTGTCTGGAACCTCGCCTTTTCGCCCGACGAGAAACGGCTCTACACCACCAACGGCATCAGCAACGACCTGTCGGTGATCGACCTGGAGCGCAACAAGGTGATCAAGAGCATCCCGGTCGGCGGGGCCCCCTGGGGCATCGTCGTCAAACCGTAAGCCGACGCGGAACCCGTAACCGGATCGCCCGGTTGATGGGGAAGGCCGGGTGCGTCGGCGAATCCGTCGACGATGGCCCGACGCGGCGCGCGGCAGGATCGAAGGGTCCTTGACCGCCTCGCCAGGATTGTCCATCCCCGGAGACTCGCGATGAAACCCTTCAAAACCATTTCCCTGACAGGCCTTGCACTGGCTGCCGGCTTCGCGATTGCCGCGCTGCCGGCTTCAGCGCAATCCACCAACAACTCGACCGGAAACTCCACTGGCAACTCCACTGGCACCACCACCCAGAACGCCCCGGCCGGGACCAGCGGACAACTGCCGCCAGACTCCCTGCCCGGCAAGCGCCAGGGCGCGATCGGCGGCGCACCGGTCCCCCAGGGCAGCTCCGGCGCTTCCACCGACGGTACCAATGCACCGACCGGACAGTTGCCGGGCGGCTCCCTGCAGCAGGAAAGGCAGGGCGTGATCGGCGGTTCTCCGGTCACCCAGGGCGGCTCGGGCCAGTCGAACGGCAAGCAGCAGGGTAACCAATAACCGGGACCGGCCGCGGTTTCCTGAAGGAATCGCGGCCGCCGCCCTCCCGAAGATGGGGTAGCTCTGCCCGAAAGGCCGTGCCCTCCCGGTGCGGATAAGATCGGCGGAACGGCGGCGGTTGCGATTTCAAGTTACTCCCGACCCCTTTTGAGAGTTTGTTGGCAAAACAAACAAGATGCCATAATGCCGCCCGTGACCGACGCCGTGCCCGCAGGTATCCAGCAATCAGTCATGCTGGATCGGCGCAACCGGCGTGCCCGCATGACCTGCGGCGGTCCTCCAATGATTTCAAAATGCATGGGAGAAAGCGGCGATGGGCATGTGGCAGGGGTCTTCCCCGAAAATCAATCGTGTACTGGTGGGCGAATCTCTGGTCGGTGACGGCAACGAGGTTGCCCACATCGACCTGATCATGGGCCCCCGCGGCAGTGCTGCGGAGACCGCCTTCTGCAATGCGCTGACCAACAACAAGGACGGCTTCACCAGCCTTCTGGCGGTCATCGCCCCCAACCTGCAATGCAAGCCCTCGACCATCCTGTTCAACAAGGTGACGATCAAGGGCGCGGAACAGGCGGTGCAGATGTTCGGCCCGGCCCAGCATGGCGTCGCCAAGGCGGTCGCCGATTGCGTCGCCGCGGGCACCATCCCACAGGATGAGATCGACAACATCTTCATCTGTGTCGGGGTCTTCATCCATTGGGAGGCCAAGGACAACGCCAAGATCCAGGATTACAATTACCGCGCCACCAAGGAAGCCATCGAACGCGCGGTGTCCGGCTATCCGGCCCTCAAGGATCTGCTGAATCAGAAGGATTCGGCCAAGCATCCCTTCGCCGCCTGACCAAGGCCGAAGACGTGTTATCGGATGGGGGGCCTCCGGGGTGGCAGCAGTGCTGCGCCCGGGAAGCCTCCCGATACCGCAAGCCGCGGGCCGCAGACAACCCGACCTGCGGAATGGCAGATACGAAATGGTGGTCAGTCCCACAGGGACCGGAGGAGCCCTGTCTCCTTCGGTCACACCTCACCGATACCGTCGACGTGGTGTGGCCGATCAACCCGGAAAGCAATGGCGTGTTCGAACGGTCAAGCCGGCTGGTCCCACTCCAGTGATCGCAGAGGCGGGGGACCAGTGCCGGGCACTCATGACGCATCCTGCCGTTCGACGGAAAAGGACGAAATACCTTCCGTTGACCAAGCGTTTCTTCGGTCTGCACCGCACCGCGAACCGCCTTTCAAATCTTCCACATCAAGTTTTCCGATTTTTAGGAAATTGATAGAATTATTTAACAACACACTGAATCATGAGCTATTGCGTTAATTTATTCCAGTTCTAAGAAAATCCCTCATGGATCTCCCTTTCTGCATCGCACAAAGAACTAGCCATAATTCTCACTTTGCTATCCGTTCGGGTTATGGCCGCCTTGCCGTGCCACGGGTACAATTTCCTAATGGGCTCCCCGGCAATCCTGCCTGATCGCCCATCCCAGCGGAGGAAGCGGACATGAAGACTTGGCGCAAGCCGACCATTGTCGAGATTTCGGTCGGCACCGAGATCAACGCCTACGCCTGCGCCGGCTTGTAACCGGCAGGCGATCCTTCCCTCAAACGTCCTTCCACTTTCCACGTCTTCCACTCAGGCCGGCCGCGGCTCGAAATGGGCGAAGAACTGCCCGGTACCGTCCGGCGCGCTGACATCATAATGCAGCGTGCAGAGCCGCAGCCGGCCAGCATCACCCAGTTCCGGGCCGGACAGCATACTGTGAAAACTCTCCCCTCCAAGCAGACGATGCGCGGTGGTGAGATAAAGCCGTGAGAGCCTGCCGTCCCGCAGCATGGTGTCGAGCATCCGCGGCCCCGTCAGCAGATAGAGGCTCCGCAGCCCCCGGCTCCCCAATTCCAGGACCAGCGGGCCACCTTCCACCGACGCCCCGGACCCCGCAATCAGCACCTCGTATCCGGCGGCGCGCCAACGCGCGATCCGGTCGGCCGGCGCGCTAGCACCGGTGGCGATGAGCACACGCTGGCCGTGACGAGCCGGCGAGTCCGGCATCGGGAAGTCCAGGCTGGCGCTGGCGATGACAATGGCCGGCTGGGGTGGCAGGCCGTTGTCCACCCGCCACTGCGCAAGCTCCCGCGCAGACTCCTGCATGCCGACTTGCAGCACGTCGTCCAGCCGGCCGGCGGAGAGATCCCGCAGATAGCCGCCATGAGTGATCAGACAATCCGCCTGCGCCTGGAGTTCGAGGAACAGCCGGAAGTCATTGCCGCTGACCAGTCCGCCCGGCAGCCGGCTCTCTCCCGTGGCGGGATCGCGCAAGGCGATGCGCCCGTCCAGACTGTTGACGAAGCTGGCATAGACGAAGGGAGCGTCTACACGTCCCCGCTCATGCAGACGGTGGGCGAGATAGGCGCCGGGAAGCGCGACCTCTTCCGGTGCACCTGGAAAGAGCCGGAGCATGCATGCGCTCATTGCGTCCCTCCTGCCGCGCCACCCTCAACCCGGCGGATGAAATCGATGGCCAGCACGGCGGCGATGTCGATTTTGCTGACGGACTGCAATCCCTGCCATGCCGGCATCGAATTGACTTCCAGAACCAGCCAGCGATCCCCGCCGTCCGGATCGGCGATCAGGTCGACACCGGCATAATCGGCTCCGACCGCGGCTGCGGCGCGGACCGCCAGATCGGCGACGATGCCGTCCGGCCCGAGGGCCTCGCAGCTGGCTCCCTGATGGACATTCGTGATCCAGCCGCGGCCGTGGCGGATCATCGCCGCCACCGCGATGCCCCCCACGACGAAGACACGGCAATCGCGCCATTCGCCTTTTCGGAGTGGCGGCACGAAGGGTTGCAGGTAATAGACGCCGGCGACGGCGTCGGGCTCCGGTACCTCGTCCGGCCGCGACAGACGACGCAGCCCGCGGCCTTGGGCGCCGAACAACGGCTTCAGCACGCTGTCCGGCACCGCCTCGACCGCAGCGCGGGCCATCTCGGCGGACTGGACGGCTATCGACGGCGGCGTCGGCAGGCCGGCATGGGCCAGCAGGAAGCTGGTGGTGCTCTTGTCCACGCAGCGTTCGATGGCGCGGGCGGTGTTGTAGACGGGCACCCCCAGGCGATCCAGCGCATGGAGCACCCCCAGCCGCAGCGTCACCTGTTCGAAACTGCCCTGCCCGACCACCCGCACGAAGGCTCCTGACGGCAGAGTGTCGCCGAAACCCGGAAGCAGAAGCCCCGTCTCCGTTCGTCCGACGGCGAAACCGCAGGCATTCAGCGGGACGCGGCGGCATTCGACTCCCCGGCGCGTGATCGCCCGCTCCAGCCGCGCCGCATGCCAGTCGAGCCCGTCGGTGAACAGGGCGACCGCGCCGCTCATGCGGCCTCCGCCAGGGCAAGACGCAGGCACAGGCCGCGCGCGCGCCGGCCGGCGAGCCGCCGGGCCTCCAGCATATCAGGGCCATCGGCAATCACGGTACAGAGCGGGGCGCCTGCCGGAATGAGTGCCGGCGTCCGTGGACGGTCGGCGGTCCAGTCCGGCCAGCGCAGGCGATCCGGCAGCGGGACCGGCGCGGACGCGTAGACGACCATTGCGGCACGGCACCCCGCAAGCGGCGGCAGTTCGGCAGCCAACTCCCCGGCGCAGGCGGCCAGATGCAGGTCCAGCAGGCTGGGCATCGGCGGACGATCGAACAGGTCGAGCGTCGCCCCCGGCCGCGGGTTGATCTCCAGAAGGCACCAGCCGGCCGGTCCGGCCAGGAAATCGGCGCTGTTGAGCCCGACGAGCCCCACTGCGGCGGTGATCCGAGACGCCGCGACGATCATTGCAGCGCCGGTCGCCCCGCACAACGATGGCGGCAGCGGACCGACCGCACCACCGTAGCGGTAGGGCTGGCCGGCTGCCGGCGCCACCCATTGCCGGCTGAAGCCCACCGGCATCGCGCGGCGGCCATCGGCCAGGAACAGCAGGGACACCGGTCGCCCGGCCATGCGGCGCTGGGCATAATGGCCGGCCGGCAGTCGCGAGGCGGCCGGCCGGATGTGGGCACCGCCGCTGGCGCCGGCGCGCTTGATCAGCCAGCCTCCGGGGTCGGCCGGTGGCGATGCGGCGATCTCCGGATGCGGGATGCCGAGGCGGGCGAGGAGAGCCGCGAAAACCATGGGAGTCTTCAAGCGCTTCACCGTCTCGGCACCATTGCCGATCACCGGCCGGTCAAGGGCCAGCGCCGCGAGAAGGTCGGGATGATCCTCAAAACCGGCGCCGTAGACCAACGGCAGCCGATGAAGCTCCGGCACGGCCAGCGCCCGCCGCAAAGCCGCACCGGGAATGCTCAAGCGCGGCGACGGCAGAGCAAGGCAGCTGTGGGCCATGGCCGCCGTATCGGCGTCGGCGAACAGGTCGAAGGCGACGACGCGCCGCCCGCCACGGCATGCGCTGGCCGCGAGCGCCCGCGCCGACAGCGCCACCACCACCATTTCCGGGACCGTCTTCGGGGTCAAGCTCCGCTCTCCTCGCGAAAACTTCTTGAACATTCGTCCGCAATCCCAACAATCATGCGCAGGCGCCGTCTTTGCAATGACCCTTCCGAACAAGGGCGAGGGCCGCCGAACCGACGCCGCCGATCTGACGCAGGTGCGGTGCCGCCTGGGGGGAAGATTGGATGTACGAAGCCGCGATCCCTGCGGATCCTCCGTCGATTCCCGCGATCCATGGCCCGCCGGCCCAGGCCGTGCCTGCCCTCGCGGTGGAGGAGCTGAGCCACAGTTTCGGCAAGCGCATGGCGCTGGACCATGTGTCCTTCGCTGTGCCGCCGGCCGGCTTCACCATGCTGCTCGGCTTGAACGGAGCCGGAAAGACCACGCTGTTTTCGCTGATCACCCGGCTCTATTCCAATCGGAGCGGCGCCATCCGCATCTTCGGTTTCGACCTGCGCCGTCAGCCGACCCGCGCGCTTGAGCGGATCGGCGTGGTGTTCCAGCAGCCGACGCTCGATCTCGACCTCACCGTGCGGCAGAACCTGCGCTATCATGGCGGCCTGCACGGCATGGCGCCCTCCGACTGCGAGGCCCGCGCGCGGGAGGAATTGGAGCGCATCGGCCTTGCCGACCGCGCTGACGACAGGGTCCGTGCCCTGTCCGGCGGCCAGCGCCGTCGGGTGGAGATCGCCCGCGCCCTGCTGCACCGTCCGAAGCTGCTGCTGCTCGACGAACCGACCGTCGGCCTCGACACCGAGTCGCGCCGCCACATCCTCGACCATGTCCGCGCGCTCTGCCGCGGTCAGGATTTGGCGGTCCTGTGGGCCACCCACCTGATGGACGAGGCGACGGACGAGGATTCCGTCGTCGTGCTCCACCAGGGCCGGCTGCGGGCCTCCGGCACCGTGCGTGCGGTCCGCGCCGAAGCAGGCGCCGCCACCCTTCCAGCCGCCTTCGCCGCCTTGACGACAGGGGAGCGCCGGCCATGAACGCCGCCACCTACTGGTACTGCCTGCGCAGCATCATCGTGCGCGAGGGGCTGCGGTTCCTGCACCAGCGTGAACGCTTCTTCGCGGCGCTGGTCCGGCCGCTGGTCTGGCTGGCCATCTTCGCCGTCGGCTTCCGTGCCGTCCTGGGCGTGTCCATCATCCCGCCCTACGAGACCTACATCCTCTACGACGAGTATGTCGTGCCCGGCTTGGTCGCGATGATCCAACTGTTCAACGGCATGCAGAACTCCCTGTCGATGGTCTATGACCGCGAGATGGGCAGCATGCGGACGCTGCTGGTCAGCCCGCTGCCGCGCTGGTACCTGCTGGTCGCCAAGCTGCTGGCCGGCGTCGCGGTGTCGATCGCGCAGGTCTATGTGTTCCTCGGCATCGCATGGCTGTGGGGGGTGGAGCCGCCGCCGCTGGGTTACCTTGCCGCACTGCCGGCCTTGCTGCTCAGCGGGCTCATGCTGGGAGCGCTCGGCCTGCTGCTGTCGTCCTTCGTCAAGCAGTTGGAGAATTTCGCCGGGGTGATGAACTTCGTGATCTTCCCGATGTTCTTCGCCTCCTCCGCCCTCTACCCGCTCTGGCGGATCAGGGAGGGGAGCCCGACGCTGTACCAGATCGCCGCCTGGAATCCCTTCACCCAAGCCGTGGAACTGATCCGCTTCAGCCTGTATCTCCGAGTCGACGTGCCGGCACTGCTGTGGGTGGCCGGCTGCCTTGCGCTGTTTCTCGGTGCCGCGGTTCTGGCCTACGACCCCGGGCGCGGATTCTGGGCACGGAGGGGTGGACCGGCGGAACAGGCATAACATCCGAAGCGGCAGCTTCGCCGCGCCTATCCGTATTGATTACCCATATCGACCTGACCTCTCCGAAATTTCGCTTCTTCCAAAAACTTTCGCACGGTAGCGGAAAATAATCTTCACAGCCTATCTTTATTTGATCACACTGAATGTCAGCATCGCCAACATAGTGCGGGGCAGTTTAGAACCCCGCCAACGGACGTGCATGGGCACTTAGGGCCCGCACGCCGGCGATGCAACAGCAGCTTGGATTCTGGAGCGCCGGGGACCCTTTTGCCCGACGCCTTACTGGTCGACGCCACGCATCAACCGTCGAGGGACACCGCCCTCACGAAGACCGCCTTTGCCGAAGCCGCCGCCTGTCGCCGCACAGTCCCTGGGACCACGGACCATCGCTAAAAAACGGGAGGAAACATATGAGCCCCTTTGTGCGCTGTCTGCTCGTCACCGCCGCGATCCAGGCGGCCGCCGCCACCATCGGCATCACCGCCGCCTCTGCCAACGACGACATCCTCAAGAACCAGAAGGATTCGGCGAATTGGGCGCTGCAACTCGGCAATTATGCCGGACAGCGTTACAGCACGCTCGACCAGATCACCCGCGACAACGTGAAGAACCTGCGGCCGGTGTGGCAGTTCTCCACCGGCGTGCTGCGGGGGCACGAAGGCGGCCCCATCGTGGTCGGCGATACGATGTACATATCGACCCCCTTTCCCAACATCGTCTACGCGCTCGACCTGAACGACAACGGCCGCATCAAGTGGAAGTATGAGCCCAAGCAGGACTCGTCCGTCATCCCGGTGATGTGCTGCGACACCGTCACCCGTGGTGTCGCGGTCGCCGGCAACAAGCTGTTCCTGGGTCAGGCCGACAACACGCTGGTGGCGTTGGACACGGAAACCGGCAAGGTGGTGTGGTCGGCCAAGAATGGCGACGCCAGCAAGGGCGAGACGCTGACCGCCGCCCCGCTCGTGGTGAAGGACAAGGTCTATGTCGGCATCAGCGGCGGCGAGTTCGGCGTGCGCGGCCACCTGACGGCCTACGACATCAACACCGGCAAGATGGCGTGGCGGGCCTATTCGACCGGTCCCGACAAGGACGTGATGATCGACCCGCAAAAGACGATGATGCTCGGCAAGCCGATCGGCGAACCGGATCTGGGCATCAAGACCTGGCCGGCGGACCAATGGAAGATCGGCGGCGGCACCACCTGGGGCTGGTACACCTATGATCCCGAACTGAACCTGATCTATTACGGCACCGGCAATCCCGGCACCTGGAACCCGGCGCAACGCGCCGTCGACAAGGACCGGGCCAAGAGCGACAACAAATGGTCGATGACCATCTTCGCCCGGGATGCCGACACCGGACAGGCGAAATGGGTGTTCCAGAAGACACCCTTCGACGAATGGGATTATGACGGCGTCAACGAGAATATCCTGGCCGACGTCACCATCGGCGGATCGAAGCGCAAGGCCCTGATCAACTTCGACCGCAACGGTTTCGCCTATACCATCGACCGCACCAATGGCGAATTGCTGGTCGCGCAGAAATACGATCCGTCCGTCAACTGGGCGAGCGAGATCGACATGAAGACCGGCCGGCCGAAGGTGAACGATAAATACAGCACCTTCGCCCAGGGCGAGGATCACAACACCACCGGCGTCTGCCCGGCGGCACTGGGGTCCAAGGACCAGCAGCCGGCCTCCTACTCGCCGGAAAGCGGCCTGCTCTATGTGCCGACCAACCACATCTGCATGGATTACGAGCCGTTCAAGGTGGAGTATTCGGCCGGCCAGCCCTATGTCGGCGCGACGCTGAGCATGTATCCGGCCCCGGACTCGCATGGCGGCATGGGCAACTTCATCGCCTGGGATCCGGCCGCCGGCAAGATCGTCTGGTCGAAGCCCGAACGTTTCGCGGTGTGGAGCGGTGCCTTGTCGACCAAGGGCGGCATCGGCTTCTACGGGACGCTTGAAGGCTATCTGAAGGCGTTCGACCTGAAGGACGGCAAGGATCTCTACAACTTCAAGACCTCGTCCGGCATCATCGGCAACGTCAACACCTACATGCACAAGGGCAAGCAGTACATCGCGGTGCTGTCGGGCGTCGGCGGCTGGGCCGGAATCGGGCTGGCCGCCGGTCTGACCGGCGAGCAGGAAGGGTTAGGCGCGGTCGGCGCGCACAAGGCGCTGGGGGAATACACCCAGCTGGGCGGCACTTTGACCGTCTTCGCCCTGCCGGACAACCAATGACGCAAGAGCGGGCACCGGCTCCTCCCGGGAACCGGTGCCCGCCCTCATCCAAGCTGATGGCGCCTATGCATGAAGGCAGTGGGGAGACAGAGCGAGATGCCCAAATACCTGATCGGGCTGTGCGTCGCCGCCGGGTTCACCGCAACCGTGACCCTCGGTACGGCGTTCGGCCAGCAGGATGCCGCACAAAAACCGGCGCAAGGCCAGACATCGGAAAACCAAGCCGCGGCGAAGCCCGCGACGGCGAACGAGGCGGCTCAGCCCTCGCAGAGCGGCAGCAAGGCACAGGAAGCGAAGGTCGCCGAACCGGAAGAATTGACCGATGACCAGGGCGTGCCGCTCTACGCGGTCCGCGACGGCAAGGTGGACCAGGGGACCTACAACGGCTATCGGCGCTATGCTTCGTCCTGCCATGTCTGTCACGGGCCGGACGGGCTCGGTTCGTCCTTCGCACCGGCGCTGGCCGATTCGCTCAAGCGGATGGACTATTGGCAATTCACCGACGTGGTGACCAACGGCCGCAAGAACATGGGCTCCACCGGCGACAAGGTGATGCCGAACTTCGGTTCCGATCCGAACGTGATGCTGAACCTCGCCGACATCTACCGCTACCTCAAGGCCCGTTCCGACGACAAGATCGGCCGCGGCCGACCCGAGCGGTTCAAGTCGCCGTCGTGAGGCCGCGATGAACCGCCGGCTCCCCTCCCCGAGGCATGCCGTTTTCGTGGCCGTCGCGCTCTGCGTGGCGGCCATGCCTGTCGGACGATCCGCCCGAGCGGCGCAGGCGGAAGGCATTCCTACCGAGGTGCTGCGTGTCTGTGCCGATGCCAACCTGCTTCCCTTCTCCAACGACCGCAGGGAAGGATTCGAGAACCGGATCGCCCAGTTGATCGCCGATGATCTGAAGGTGCCGCTGGCCTTCACGTGGTGGCCGCAGACCATCGGCTTCGTCCGCAACACGCTGCGCACCCGCCAATGCGACCTGGTGATGGGAACCGCGGTCGGCGAAGAGCTGATGCAAAACACCAACCCCTATTACCGCTCCACCTACGCACTGGTCTACCGCAAGGATTCCGGGATCACGGCGAAGACGCTGGCCGACCCGTCGCTGCAGGGCGCACGCATCGGCGTCGTCGCCCGCACCCCGCCATCCGCCGTGATGCTGCGCCACGGGCTGACCAACCTGGAGCCCTACCAGCTCGACACCGACACGCGCGCCCATCACCCCGCCGAACAGGCGCTGCAGGACGTCGCGGCGGCGCGCACCGATGCCGCCATCCTCTGGGGTCCCATCGCCGGCTATTTCGCCACCCGGCAACAGGTGCCGATGGTGGTCGTGCCGCTGATGGACGAGCCGGGGGCATCGCCCTTCCAATACATGATCTCGATGGGCATCCGCCCGGACGAGCCGGACTGGCGGCACTGGCTGAACGACTTCATCGTCCGCCGCCAGGGCGACATCGACCGCATCCTGGCCGAATACCATGTCCCGCTCGCCAATGCCGACGGGACCATCCGGGCGGAGGTGGCCGAACCTGACGGCTATCGCATGGCCGACTACCGGGCTCCGACCCCGCCCGCCCTCCGTGGCGCCGAAACGGTCGGCCCGGCGGAGGTCGAACGGCTGGCGAAGGCCGGCGCCATCCTGATCGACGTCCTGCCGAGCCCTCCGAAGCCGGAAGGGCTGACGCCGGACAGCCGCTGGGTGCCGCCGCCGCATCACAGCCTTCCCGGCGCGCATTGGCTGCCGAATGTCGGATACGGCGCGCCGTCGGTGGAACAGGAGGCCTATTTCCGCACCAGCCTCGAGGCGCTGACCGCAGGCGACCGCAAGCGCCCGTTGGTGGTGTTCTGCCAGCCGGATTGCTGGATGAGCTGGAATGCCGCCAAGCGCGCGATTGCCTTGGGCTATCAGGCGGTCAAGTGGTATCCGGCCGGCACCGACGGCTGGAAGGCCGCGGGCCATGATCTCGCCACGGTCGAGCCGGAACCCGGTTCCGGAACCCGGCCCGAACCCAAAATGGCGAACTGAGTGACCGACTCAGGACAGAAGCGCCGACAGCATCCGGGCGATCTGGCCGAGCCGCTGCTCGATCCGGGCCGGCTGCTCGCACACCGCGCCCTGCGCGCGCCGACGGTCGTCGAGGATGCGGCGGTTCCAGGCGATGGCGTCCTTGATCTCCTGCGTACGGGATGCATCGCCCGCTGCGGCGTCGAGATCGCGCAAAGCTGCGGCGATGCGTTCGCGCAGAGCCCGCTGGTGCTGGGCATAGCGCTCGATCGAGGCGATGGCCGCGGTGCGCTGGCGGTCCAACGTCTGGAAGGTTCCGGCGAAAACCAGGACCAACTTGCGGTCCCGCTCTCGCTCCGCTTCCTGTTTCTCTTCTGGTTTCCCGCCTTGCTTGATCGGGCCAGCCAGCGCTTCGGCCTCCGGTTCCAGGGTGGCGGGGTCGACGTTGTCGTCGGCCGCGCGCCGCACCAGGGTGGCGACCACCGCATCACGCTGCCACGCATCTCCCAGTCCGTCGATCGGCGGACCGTCCCAGACGGAGGCCGGCGACAAAGCCGGAACCAGGATTTGCGGGCAGGGCCAATCGGGATTCTTCGGATCCTGCGCGCCGGCGGCAGCAGGCGCCCCGACGATCATGGTCGTTGCCAGAAGCGCGGCGAAGGCGGTCCCCGGGACGAAGGAAATTCGTTGCATGGCATGAATGATGGCGCCACCAACGATCCGGCGCAATCGGAACCGGTGCGCAAAAGGAGAAGCCCGATGGATCATGTGGGGAGGAGAGCCGGAGCCGCTATCATCGCCATAGCCGCATTGGGCCTGACGGCGGCGTTTGCGGTGGCTTTTGCGGCGGCACCCGCATCGGCGCGGACATTGGTGCTGGATCTTGAACTGGAGGACAGCAGCGGCGAGGCTCCTTCGGCGAACCATGCGGAGTGGTTGAAACGCGTCAGCGGGGAGCTCCGTGATGGATTGAATGCCAAGGGTTACGACGTCGTCGACGGGGCCACCATGGCCCGGCTGGTGCCGCCGGGGACGGAAATCAGGTCTTGCGACGGCTGCGAACGAGACATCGCGCGTGCGGCCGGCGCCGATCTGGTCGTCTTCGGCATCGTCCGCAAGGTCAGCAGCCTGATCCTGTGGATCGGCGTCGTCGTCGAGGATGTCGCCACCGGCCAGACGGTGACGATGGCGCGGGGCGACATCCGCGGCGACAATGAAACCGCCTGGTCGCGCGGTGTCGGCTGGCTGGTCGAGCATCGGCTGGCGGACCATGCTCCGGCCAAACGATGAGTGGCCATATGCCGCCGGATCGGGCGGCGGGGAGAACCGAGAAATGCCGGACGAATCCCAGAGCGGCTACAGCAGCATCATGAACGTCCTGCGGCCACCGCCGCGCACGGCCGCCGTGACGCGGCGTTACGATCTGGTGCTGCGCGACTATGTCGGCGATTTCCGCATCGGCGTCTGGGACCATGAAAAGACCGGCACCCAGCGCGTGCGCGTCAGCCTGACCGTCACCGTCGAAGTGCCCAACCGTCCCTTCGTCGACGATCTTGATGCGGTCGTCTCCTACGAATACCTGATCCAGGGTGTCGAGGCGTTCAGCCGAAGTCCCCACATCCAGCTTCTGGAGGTGCTGGCGGAAAAGCTGCTGGCGCTGTGCCTGTCGCCGCCGCAGGCGGTCTTCGCCCGGGTACAGGTGGAGAAGCTGGAGATCCTTCCCCAGGCGGCCGGCGTCGGCGTGGTGCTGACCGGCGCGCGGGACCAGCCGCGATGACGGGGAGCTTGGTCGCCGAACCGGCAGCCGAGACGTCGCGGCGCAATTCCATCGTTCCGGACGCGCGGGACCGGGAGGCGGCATGGCCCGGCACATCCTTTTCCTGACCGGCTCCCTGGCGGAAGAGCGGCTGCGGCAGGTCCTGGAATCGCTCTCCCCCCTGCCCTTCGAGACGACCATCGTCAATCTCGGCGTCAAGGTCGCGGCACTCGCCACCACCGACATCGTTCTGCGGCGACTGGACTCCGCGCGCGGCGCCGACCTGATCCTGCTGCCGGGCAGGTTCCGCGGCGATCTCGGCGCTCTGGCCGAGCATTTCGGAACCGCGGTCGAACGCGGCCCGGACGAACTCGAGGATTTGCCGCAATTCTTCCAACGACAGGCCCGTCCCCTCGACCTCAGCCGCCACGACACCTGCATCTTTGCCGAGATCGTCGACGCACCGTCGCGTGAAATCGGCGCCATTCTGGCCAAGGCAGCGGAGCTTCGCCGCGACGGTGCCGACGTCATCGACCTCGGCTGCCTGCCGGACACACCCTTTCCCCATCTGGAAGAGGCGATCGACGCGCTGCACGGTGCCGGGTTCACCGTCAGTGTCGACTCCCTGAATGCCGAAGAGCTGCGCCGTGCCAACCGGGCCGGTGCAGACTATCTGCTCAGCCTGACCGAGGAGACGATCCATCTTGTCGACGAGGGAGGGGCCGTACCCGTGCTGATCCCGACCACGCCGCGCGATCTCGACAGCCTCGGCCGGGCCGTCGACGCCATGTTTGACCGCGGCCGTCGCTTCCTGGTCGATCCGATCCTGGAGCCGATCCACCATGGCTTCACCCAGTCCCTGCTGCGCTACCATGCGGTGCGGGAGCGCTGGCCCGACGCCGAGATCCTGATGGGCATCGGCAATGTCACCGAGTTGACCGACGCCGATACCTCCGGCATCACCGCCGTGCTGATGGGTGTGGTTTCGGAGCTGCGCATCGGCAATGTGCTGGCGGTGCAGGTCAGCCCGCATTGCCGCCGCGCAATCCGCGAGTTCGACACGGCGCGGCGTCAGTTCTTCGCCGCCCGTGCCGCGCACAGCATGCCGCGCGGCTTCGGCAACGGCCTGCTCTGCCTGCGCGACCGCCGGCCCTTCGTCCGCAGCGCCGAGCAGATCGCGGAGACCGCCGCGCGGATCCGCGATCCTAACTACCGTGTGGAGGTCAGTGCCGAGGGCATCCACCTCTACAACCGTGACGGCCTTCACCGCGCCACCGATCCCTTCGACCTGTTCCCCAAACTCGATCCGACGACCGACTCCGGTCATGCCTTCTACCTGGGGGTGGAACTGGCCCGGGCACAAATCGCGTGGCAGCTCGGCAAACGCTATGCCCAAGACAGCGAATTGCGCTGGGGGGCCGCGACCGATGAGCCGCGGGAGGACCCCAGCGCCTTCCACGCCACCGGCCCGACCAAGCGAAGCGACCCATGCCCCTGATCCGCGAGACCATCATCACCACGACCGGCGTCGACGGGCGGCCTCATGTGGCACCGATGGGGGTGACCGTCGACTTGGATGGTGACGGCGAACGGCTGGTGCTGGCCCCGTTCCGGCCGTCGCGGACGTTGGACAATTTGCTCGCCCGGCGCTGCGCCGTCGTCAACCACACCGACGATGTCCGGGTCTTCGCCGGCTGCATCAGCGGACGCCGCCGGGAGTGGCCGACCGTTCCGGCGGACAGGATCGACGCACCGCGCCTGGCCCACTGCCTGTCGCACGAGGAAATAGCGGTGGTGGAGATGGAGAACGATCCGGTACGCCCGCGTTTCCATTGCCGCACCGTCCATGCCGCGGCGCATGCCAGCTTCCGCGGCTTCAACCGGGCGCAGGCGGCGGTGATCGAAGCCGCCATCCTGGTCAGCCGGCTGCACATGCTGCCCATGGACAAGATCGCGTGCGAGATCGACTATCTGACCATCGCCATCGGCAAGACCGCCGGCCCGCCGGAACTGGAGGCCTGGGATTGGCTGATGGCCCGCATCGCCGCTCACCGCGCGGGAGAGGATTCATGACCGGATGGCTGGCCAGTGTCGCGAACGCGGCGGAAATCTCGCTGATCCTGCCGACGGCACCCGACATCCTGGACCTGAAGGACCCCGCCGCCGGGGCACTCGGCGCCTGGGACGCGGGGGACATCGCCGCGGCGGTGCGGGACTTGGCAGCCAATCAGCAGCGGCCACGGTTGAGCGCCACCATCGGCGACCATCCGATGCGGCCCGATGCCGTGCTTCCGGCAGCACGCCGGATCGCGGCCACCGGGGTGGATTTCGTCAAGATCGGTTTCGCGCCGGACGGTGCGCCCGACCGCTGCATCGACGCGCTGGCACCGCTTGCGGCGGAGGGGGCGCGGCTGATCGCCGTGCTCTTCGCCGATTTGTGGCCGGGCGATCCCTGCTGCCTGCCGATCGACCGGCTTGCCGCCGCCGGCTTCCGCGGGGCGATGCTGGACACCTCCGGCAAGCGCCATGGCCTGCGCCACCACTGGAACGATGCGCAGTTGGGTGCCTTCGTGTCCTGCGCAAAGGCGCATCATCTGTTGACCGGGCTGGCCGGGTCGTTGCGGGTTTCGGACATCCCGGCCCTGTCAGCCCTGGCGCCGGACTATCTCGGCTTCCGCGGTGCTCTGTGCGGCGGGGAGCGGACCGCCGGCATCGACCCACAGGCGGTGACGCGGGTCGCCGCCTGCATGGCCAAATTGCCCATCGCTACTCCGCCGCCTCCGCGATCTCTGCCCGTTCGATCTTGATCGCGCAGTATTTGAACTCCGGGATCTTGCCGAATGGATCGAGCTGCGGATTGGTCAGAACATTCGCCGCCGCTTCGGCATAGGCGAAGGGAATGAAGACCAGCCCGACCGGCATGCGGTCGTCGATGCGGGCCTTCAGGCGAATGGTGCCGCGGCGGCTGGATACCAGCATGTAATCGCCGGTCCTCATGCCGGCACGGGTGAGGTCGTGCGGCGAGACATAGGCGACCGCCTCCGGTTCGACCGCATCCAGCACGCTCGACCGCCGGGTCATCGAACCGGTATGCCAGTGCTCCAACTGGCGACCGGTGGTGAGCACCAGCGGATAGTCGAGATCGGGCGTCTCCGCCGGATTGATCGGCCGCGCCGGCACGAAGCGCCCGCGGCCGGACTTGGTCGGGAAGCCGTTGCCGAAGACGATGTCATGGCCGGCTTCGTCCGGACCGTCCACCGGATAGGTGACGGACTCCTCGCGCTCCACCCGCTCCCAGGTGATATTGGCGAGCGACGGCATGGCCCCGACCATCTCCGCGAACACCTCCGACACATGGCTGTAGGTCCAGTTCAGGCCCAGCCCGCGCGCCATGTCCTGGATGATCCAGAGATCCTGGCGCGCCTCGCCCGGCAACGGCACCGCCGCGCGGCCCATCTGGACCTGCCGGTTGGTGTTGATGACGGTGCCGTCCTTCTCCGGCCAAGCCGAGGCCGGAAGCACCACGTCGGCGTATTTCGCCGTCTCGGTCAGGAAGATGTCCTGGACCACCAGATGGTCCAGCATGGCCAGCGCCTCGCGGGCGTGGGTCACGTCGGGATCGGACATCGCCGGGTTCTCGCCCTCGACATAGAGCCCGCGGATCCGGCCGTCATGGATCGCGTCCATGATTTCGACGACCGTCAGTCCGCGTTTGCCGTCCAGCTTGGTGCCCCAGTAATTCTCGTAGAAGGACTGGACCTCCGGGTCCTCGACCGACTTGTAGTCGGGGTAGAACATCGGGATCAGGCCGGCGTCGGACGCGCCCTGGACGTTGTTCTGGCCCCGCAGCGGATGCAGGCCGGTGCCGGGGCGGCCGATCTGGCCGGTGACCAGCGACAGCGCGATCAGGCAGCGGCTGTTGTCGGTCCCGTGGATGTGCTGCGACACGCCCATGCCCCAGAAGATGATCGACGATTTGGCCCGGGCGAACAGCCGCGCCACCGTGCGCAGGGTGGCGGCTGGAATGCCGCAGACCTTCTCCATCTCCTCGGGCGGGTAATCCTTGACCGTTTCGGCCAGCGCCTCGAAATCCTCGGTGTTGGCCTGGACATACTGGCGGTCGTACAGCCCCTCCGCGATGATGGTGTGGAGGATGGCGTTCAGCATCGACACGTCGCGGCCCGGCGTGAACTGCAGCATGTGGGTGGCGTGGCGCGCCATGGCGAGCCCGCGCGGATCCATGACGATCAGCTTCGCCCCACGCTCCGCCGCGTTCTTGAAGAAGGTCGCGGCGACCGGGTGGTTCTCCGTCGGGTTGGCGCCGATGATGACGATGACCTCGGCATCCTCCGCCGCCATGAAGGGAGCCGACACCGCCCCCGACCCGACGCCCTCGATCAGCGCCGCGACCGAGGAGGCATGGCACAGCCGCGTGCAGTGATCGACGTTGTTGGTGCCGAAACCGGTGCGGACCAGCTTCTGGAACAGGTAGGCCTCCTCGTTCGACCCCTTGGCCGACCCGAAGCCGGCCAGCGCGTTGCCGCCGCGCTCGTCCCGGATCTTCCGCAGCCCCCCGGCCGCTGCGGCCAGAGCCTCGTCCCAGCTCGCTTCGCGGAAATGGGTGAAGGGATTCATCGGGTCGATGTCGACGTCGTGCTTCGACACGCCCTCCTTGCGGATCAGCGGCACGGTCAGCCGGTCGCCGTGATGGGCGTAGTCGAAGCCGAACCGGCCCTTCACGCACAGGCGGTTCTGGTTGGACGGCCCGTCGCGGCCGTCGACGGCGACGATCTTGTTGTCACGCACCCGGTAGGTCAGCTGGCAGCCGACCCCACAATAGGGGCAGACCGAATGGACCTCGCGGTCGGGGGCGTTGGCGTAGACGCCCTTCTCGTCCACCAGGGTCGCCGGCATCAGCGCGCCGGTCGGGCAGGCCTGCACGCACTCGCCGCAGGCCACACAGGTGGACTGACCCATCGGGTCGTCGAAATCGAAGACGATCTTTTCCAGATGCCCGCGTGCGGCCATGCCGATGACGTCGTTGACCTGGACCTCGCGGCAGGCGCGGACGCACAGGTTGCAGTGGATGCAGGCGTCGAGCTGGACCGCCATCGCCGGGTGCGACATGTCGTCGGTCTTGGTCGGCCTGTCCACGGCCGGGAAGCGGCTTCCGGCAACCTCGACCTTGTCGGTCCAATTCCAGAAGGTCGAATTGGGGTCGTGCGCGGCCTTCCGCTCCGGCTGGTCGGCCAGCAGCAGTTCGAAGACCAGCTTGCGCGAGGCCTTGGCACGCTCCGATGCGGTGCGCACCGTCATGCCGGGCTTGGGCTTGCGGATGCAGGAGGCGGCGAGCACGCGCTCGCCCTCGATCTCCACCATGCAGGCCCGGCAGTTGCCGTCCGGCCGGTACCCCGGCTCCGGCCGATGACAGAGATGCGGGATTTCGGTACCGAGCCGGGTGGCGACCTGCCAGATCGTCTCGCCGTTGCGTGCCTCGACCTCGGCGCCGTCCAGGGTGAAAGTGATGCCGTTGGACATGTCGGTCTCCTTACCCCTGCGACCCGGTTGCGGCTTGGCGCGACACGAAGTCCTCACGGAAATGCTTCATCACGAGCTTGATCGGGTTCATCGCCGCCTGCCCCAATCCGCAGATCGACGCGTCGCCCATCACGGTGGCGAGCGCTGCAAGCAGCTCCTCATCCCATTCCGGTTCGCTGATCAGGCGCACGGCCTTTTCGGTGCCGACCCGGCAGGGCGTGCATTGGCCGCAGCTCTCGTCCTCGAAGAACTTCAGCAGGTTGAGCGCCACGTCGCGCATGTTGTCCTTGTCCGACAGCACGACGACGGCGGCCGAGCCGATGAAGGAGCCATGCGGTTCCAGCGTGCCGAAATCGAGCGGGATGTCCGCCATCGACGCCGGCAGGATGCCGCCCGAGGGGCCGCCGGGCAAGTAGCCCTTCAGCGTGTGGCCGTCGGCCATGCCGCCGCAGTATTGGTCGATCAGCTCCTGCAGGGTGATGCCGGCCGGGGCCAGCTTGACCCCCGGCTCCTTCACCCGGCCGGAAACCGAGAAGGTGCGCAGCCCCTTGCGCCCGTTCATACCGTGGCCGGCGAACCACGCCCCGCCCTTCTCCAGGATCTCGCGGACCCAGAACACCGTCTCGATGTTGTTGATCAGGGTCGGGCGGCCGAACAGACCGACCACCGACGGGAAGGGCGGCTTGTGACGGGGCAGTCCGCGCTTGCCCTCGATGCTTTCCAGCATCGCCGATTCCTCGCCGCAGATGTAGGCGCCGGCGCCTCGCCGCAGATGGATGCGGGTGTGGCGGGCAAAGCCGGCGGCCTCGACCTTCGGGATCTCGCGCAGCAGGATTTCCCGGCATTGCGGGTACTCGTCGCGCAGATAGATGTAGACGTCTGTCGCCTCCACCGTCCAGGCGCCGATCAGCATACCCTCCAGGAAACGGTGCGGGTCACGCTCCAGGTGGAAGCGGTCCTTGAAGGTGCCCGGTTCGCCCTCGTCGCCGTTGATCGCCATCATGCGCGGTCCCGGCTCCGCCCGGACATAGCGCCATTTCAGGCCGGTGGGGAAGCCGGCGCCGCCCAGGCCGCGGATGCTGGAATCCTCCAGCCCCTTCAACACGGCATCGACGTCGCGCGCGCCGTTCAGGCATTCGGCCAGCATCTTGTAGCCGCCGCCGCGGATATAGGCGTCGAAGCCCAGATAATCGGGGATGTCCGGATGGACATGGCCATGGGCGACGGCATCGAGCACGCTGTCCACCGTGGCATTCTCGTGCGGGGCATGGCCGATCGCCACCACGGGCGCGTTGTTGCAGCCACCCATGCAGGGCGCGCGCAGGATGCGGACATCGCGCTCGTCGACGCCGGCCTTCAGCGCATCGTGGAGCTGTTCCGCCCCGGCGAGCGCACAGCTCAGGGAATCGCAGACACGGATGGTGAGCTTCGGCGGTGCCGGCTCGCCGTCCATCACGATGTCGAAATGGGCGTAGAAGGACGCCACTTCGAACACCTCGACCAGCGCCAGCCGCATCTCCTTCGCAAGTGCGGCGAGATGGCGGGCATGCAGGCAGCCGTAATGGTCCTGAAGCAGGTGGAGATGCTCGATCAGCAGGTCGGCCTGACGAGACCGGTCGCCGAGAAGCGCCCTCACCTCATCAAGGCTGAGTGGATCGACCTGACGGCCCTTCTGCTGGTCGCGCGTCTTGCGGCGGCCGGAGCCGGGATGGATGCTGCGGGCAGGAACGCCGCCGGGCGGCGTCGCGCTGATGATCGGGGGGAATGCGGTCACGGCGGTTCTGGCCTCTGCTGGGTGGTTCGCGCTTCTGGCTGTCGCGATCCCAAGTTCCTGGCGTGTCGTATACCAGATGCCACGCTAACGCATCCGGTACCGAATGTCAGCAATCTAAATTATCCTCAGCTTCGGCCGAATGGGAATGTCGGATGGGGTGAGGCAAGATTCCGATGAACGGCCTCCAGCGCGTCCGGAAGGTCGGTGAAGCGGTCGATCACCAGATCGGCGGAAAGGTCGGCTGGTTCGCCGCCATAACCGTAAGAAACGAGAATGGACACAATTCCGGCGGCATGGGCGGCGGCAATGTCGTTGGGACCGTCCCCCACCATGATCGCACCGGCGAACGGCCCACCCAGCGCAGTCAGCACGGCAAGCAGAGGTTCCGGTGCCGGCTTGCACTGGGGCAGGCTGTCGCCGCCGACGATGGCGCCGAAGAAGGGCAGAAGCTCCAATTCATCCAGCAGGTCGCGGGCGATCGCTTGGGGCTTGTTGGTGCACAGGCCGATGGGATGACCGGCACCGGCCAGCCGCGCCAGCGTCCGCGGCACGCCGGGATAGATGCTGCCGGGGTCGGCGGGAAGCACGGCGTAGAAATCGAGGAAACGGGCCAAAGCCGGCCCGACCTCCTCCCTCGACAGCGCACGGCCGGTGGCGGCGAAACCACGCTCCACCAGCCGCCGGGGCCCGTCGCCGATGAAGGAGCGCAGCATGGCGTCGGTCACCGACGTCCGACCCCATTCGCCGAGCAGGCGGTTGAGGGCCTGGCCCAGATGGGGGACGCTGTCGATCAGCGTTCCATCCAGATCGAAGATCACCGGCGCCGGTCTTGCCAACTCCCTCTCCCTCAGCCGGACGCCATCATCACCGGCGATCGTCGTTCCATCGCCGCAGATTCGAGCACCGCGGCACGGGCGGCCATGCGCTCCAGCGGCAACGGCACGATGCGGTCGGCCTGCCCAGCCGATCCGAAGGCCTCGAACCGGTCCCGGCACAGGGCGCCGGCGGCCCTGGTCGCTTCGGCCAGGAACTTGCGCGGGTCGAACTCCTCGGGCCGCGTCATCATCGCGCGGCGCAGGCTGCCGCTCATGGCAAGGCGGATGTCGGTGTCGATATTGACCTTGCGCACGCCGTTGCGGATGCCCTCGCGGATTTCCTCGACCGGTACGCCATAGGTCTCGCGGATGCTGCCGCCATGAGCGCGGATGATCTCCAGCCACTCCTGCGGCACGCTGGAGGACCCGTGCATCACCAGATGGGTGTCGGGGATGCGGTCGTGAATGGCACGGATGCGCTCGACGGCCAACACCTCGCCGTCCGGGCAGCGGCTGAATTTGTAGGCGCCATGGCTGGTGCCGATGGCGATGGCGAGCGCATCCACCCCCGTCCGCGCCACGAAGTCCGCCGCCTGCTCCGGATCGGTCAGCAACTGGTCGCGCGACAGCGTGCCGGCGGCGCCAGAACCGTCCTCCTCCCCTGCCCGGCCGGTCTCCAGCGAGCCGAGACAGCCCAACTCGCCCTCCACCGACACGCCGACGGCATGCGCCTGCTCCACCACCTGCCGGGTGACGCGGATGTTGTAGTCATAGCCGGCCGGCGTCTTCATGTCGTCCAGCAGCGAGCCGTCCATCATCACGCTGGTGAAGCCGGAACGGATGGCCTGCTGGCAGACGGCCGGGCTGGCGCCATGGTCCTGGTGCAGGCAGACGGGGATGTGCGGCCACATCTCCACCGCCGCCTGCACCATGTGGCGCAGGAACGGCTCGCCGGCATATTTGCGCGCGCCGGCGGAGGCCTGGAGGATCACCGGGCTGGCGCAGTCGTCCGCCGCCTGCATGATCGCCTGGATCTGTTCCATGTTGTTGATGTTGAAGGCCGGCACGCCATAGCCCTGCTCGGCCGCATGGTCGAGGAGCTGTCGGAGGGAGATCAGGGCCATCGCGGGAGGTCTCCGGTTCAGGATCGGGAATTCAGGACTGGGGCAAGCAGAGGCGCTGGGCGCGATCCGCCACCGCGTCCGCCGTAATGCCGAAATGGCGGTAGAGGTCGGGAGCGGGAGCGGACTCCCCGTAGCGGTCCAGCCCGACCACGTCGCCGTCGAGCCCGACAGTGGCGCGCCACAAGCCGGTCGCCCCGGCCTCCACCGCCAGCCGTGGAACACCGTCCGGCAACACAGTCCGGCGCCATGCCGGATCCTGCCGCTCGAAGACCTCGCAGCAAGGCATAGAGACGACACGGGCGGCGATGCCCCGGTGGATGAGCAGAAGCCGCGCCTCCATGGCGATGGGCACTTCCGACCCGGTGGCGATCAGCACCACGTCGGGCTTCCCGTCATCGGTCAGCACATAGCCACCGCGGGCGGCATCGCGCACCCGATCCGCGCCCTGCTGGGCCGGCAAGGTCTGGCGCGACAGCAGCAGGGCGGTCGGTCCGTCGAGCCTCTCGACCGCGGCACGCCAGGCAATGGCAGTTTCCAGGACATCGCAGGGGCGCCAAACGTCGAGATTCGGCATCAAGCGCAGGCTGGCGGCATGCTCGACCGGCTGATGCGTCGGGCCATCCTCGCCAAGGCCGATGCCGTCATGGGTGAAGACATGGACGACGCGCAGCCCCATCAGCGCCGACAGCCGCAGACCGTTGCGGGCATAGTCGGAAAAGGCCAGAAAAGTACCGCCGAAGGGAATGATGCCGCCATGCAGCGCCAGGCCGTTCATCACCGCGGCCATGCCGAACTCCCGCACGCCGTAATGGAGGTGGCGGCCGCCGCTTCCCGGCCAGTCGGTAAGATTGGAGCCGGTCAGATCCGCCGATCCGCCCAGCAGTTCGGGCAGCAGGCTCGCCAACATCCGGATGGATTGCTGGGAGGCCTTGCGCGTCGCCATCGATTCCGCCCGCTCCGCGACGGTGGCGATCCAGGCGTCGACTGCGGCGGCGAAACTCTCCGGCAACTCGCCCTGCATCCGCCGCAGGAATTCGGCGGCAGCCGACGGATGGGCGTCGGCATAAGCGTCGAAGCGGGCCTGCCAGTCGGCCTGTGCCGCAGCGCCACGCCGCCGGGCATCCCAACCGGCCCGCACCTCTTCCGGCAACACGAAGGGCGGAGAGGCCCAACCGAGTGCGGCTCTGGTCTCGGTGACCTCGGCCGCGCCCAGCGGCGCCCCATGCACGTCCGCCGATCCGGCCCGGCTGGGAGAACCGCAACCGATCACCGTCTGGCAACAGATCAACGTCGGCTTGCCGCAGGATGTCAGCGCCTCATCGATGGCGGCATCCAGCGCGTAGGCATCATGGCCGTCGACCTCGCGGAGCACCCGCCAGCCATAGGCTTCGAAGCGCCGCGGCGTGTCGTCGGTGAACCAACCGCTCACAGGACCGTCGATCGAAATGCCGTTGTCGTCATAGAAGACCACCAGCTTTTCCAGCCCCAGCGTGCCGGCGAGCGAGCAGGCCTCGTGGCTGATGCCCTCCATCAGGCAGCCGTCGCCGACGAAGCAGAAGGTTCGGTGATCGACGATCCGGTACCCCGGCTTGTTGAACTCCGCCGCCAGCAGCCGTTCGGCCAGCGCCATGCCGACGGCGTTGGCGAGACCCTGCCCCAGCGGACCGGTGGTCGTCTCCACTCCCGGCGTGACGCCATATTCCGGATGCCCCGGGGTGCGCGAGCCGAGTTGCCGGAAACGCCGCAATTCTTCCATCGGCAGGTCGTAGCCGGTCAGGTGCAGCAGGGCGTAGAGCAGCATGGAGCCGTGCCCGTTCGACAGCACGAAACGGTCGCGGTCGGGCCAGCGCGGATCGGCCGGGTTGTGGCGTAGATGGCGGCGCCACAGCGCCTCGGCGATATCGGCCATGCCCATCGGCATGCCGGGATGGCCGGAGTTCGCGGCCTCCACCGCATCGATGGCGAGCACGCGCAACGCGTTCGCCAGCATGCGGCGGCCGGAGCCACGGTCAGGCATGTCGGGCGGCAAGGCAAGCCGGCCCTGTTCGCGGACCTCGACGGCCGCGGTGACGGATGCATCCATGGTCGGCGTCCTCCCCGATGTTGCTTTCCAGCGTTCCTCAGAACGCCTTCTTCTTGCGGTCGGCCAGCTGCCAGATCATCGGCGTGAAGATCAGCTGCATCGCCAGCGCCATCTTGTCGCCCGGACAGACGATGGTGTTGGGCCGGGTCATGAAACTTTCCTTCAGCATCGACAGCAGATAGGGAAAGTCGATGCCCTTCGGCCGGGTGAAGCGGATGACCAGCATGCTCTCGTCCGAGGTCGGGATGTCGCGGGCGATGAAGGGGTTGCTGGTGTCCACCGTCGGCACGCGCTGGAAATTCACGTCGGTGCTGCTGAACTGCGGGCAGATGTATTTCACGTAGTCGGGCATGCGCCGCAGGATGGTGTCGACGATGGCCTCTTCCGAATAGCCGCGCATGTTGCGGTCGCGGTGGATCTTCTGGATCCATTCGAGGTTGACGATGGGGACGACGCCGATTTTCAGGTCGGCGTGGCGGGCGAGATCGACGCGGTCGGTGCGCACGCAGCCGTGCAGTCCCTCGTAGAACAGCAGGTCGGTCCCAGGGTCGATCTCCTCCCACGGGGTGAAGGTGCCGGGATCCCGGCCGTAGGGAGCAGCCTCCTTCTCGTCATGCAGATACCGGCGGGTCCGGCCGCCGCCGGTCTCGCCATAGCTGCGGAACAGGTCGTCCAACTCCTCGAACAGGTTGGCGTCGGGGCCGAAATGGCTGAAGGTCGAATGGGGGCTCTCCTGCGCCTCGGCGACCTTGGCGCGCATCTCCCGCCGGTCATAGCGGTGGAAACTGTCGCCTTCGACGATGGCCGCGGCGATACCCTCCCGGCGGAAGATCTGTTGGAAGGTGCGGGTAACGGTGGTCGTGCCGGCACCGGAGGAACCGGTGACGACGATGATCGGGTGACGGGCCGACATGGCATCCTCCTCCTTCAGCCGAGTGCCGCGGTTTCCGAGGCCAGGAACAGCGACCGGCTGCCGAACAGCGGCGCGTGGAAGGACAGTTCCTCCCCCCGGTCGTAGGCCGCGTGGTAGGCGACCAGCCGCTCAACCTCCGCCTTCGAGCCCAGGATCACCGGCACACGCTGGTGCAGGGCCATCGGCTTGATGTCGAGGATGCGCTGCCGTCCGGTGCTTGCCGCCCCGCCGGCCTGCTCCACCAGCATGGCGATCGGGTTCGCCTCGTAGAGAAGGCGCAGCCGGCCGGGCTTGTGGGTGGGCCGGGCGTCGCGCGGATAGAGGAAGACACCCCCGCGGATCAGGATTCGGTAGACTTCCGCCACCAGGGACGCGATCCAGCGCATGTTGAAGTCCGCCTCGCGCGGGCCGGAACTGCCCTTGATGCATTCCTCGACATACATGCGCACCGGCGGCTCCCAAAAGCGGGCGTTGGAGCTGTTGATGGCGAACTCGCAGACATGATCGGGAATGCGCATGTCCGGGTGGGTCAACGTATAGGCGCCGATCTCGCGGTCGAGCGTGAAGCCGTGCACGCCCTCGCCGAAGGTGGCGATGATCATGTCGGCCGGGCCGTAGAGGGCGAAGCCGGCCGCCACCTGCTGGGTGCCGGGCTGTAGGAAATGTTCGACCTCCGGCTCGTCCACGCCGTCAGGTGCCTTGAGGATGGAGAAGATGGTGCCGACCGTCAGATTGACGTCCACGTTCGACGAGCCGTCCAGCGGATCGAAGGCCAGCAGATAGCGGCCGCGGGGATATTCCCGGGGGATGCGGTAGGGCTCCTCCATCTCTTCCGACGCCATGCCGCAGAGCTTGCCGCCATACTCGCAGGTGCGCAGCATGATCTCGTTGGCGATCAGGTCCAGCGGCTTCTGCGTCTCGCCATGGACATTGACGCCTGGCTCGGGGGCCGAAACGGCGGGCTGGCCGGCCACCGGCGACAGCGACCCGCGGGCGGCGGCGCGGGCGATGAACTTGCACGCGGTCTGCACGTCGTTGAGCAGGGCGGTCAGGTCGGTGTCGGCTCCGCCGCGGCGGCGCTGGTCCTCGATGATGAATTTGCTGAAGGTCGTGTGACGGTGCGGCATCGGTTCCCCCTCTCTCGTGTTTTGCACGGCCGGCTTGTTGCCGGCCTATTGTGTGAAGACGCGGCTCCGGCGGATGTCCTCCTCGGCGATGGTCAGCAGGTCGGTGGCGCCGATGGCGCTGCCGCGCGCTTCGAATAGGCGGTTGGCCTGCCGCAGCCGGGCGCGGTCCAGCGCGTTGCGGATGGAGCGGGCGTTGGCGAAGCGCGGCTGCGCCATGCGGCGAAGGATGTAGTCGGCCATCGCCCGTTCGGCCTCTGGCTCCAGGCGGTACTGCATATCCGCCGTCATCAGCCGGGCGATCTCCAGCAATTCATCGGCTTCGTAATCGGGGAAATCGACATGGTGGGCGATGCGCGATGCCATGCCGGGGTTGGAGCGGAAGAAGACCTCCATGCGGTCCCGATAGCCGGCAAGGATCACAACGAGGTCGTCGCGGTTGTCCTCCATCACCTGGAGCAGGATTTCGATGGCTTCCTGGCCGTAATCGCGCTCGTTCTCCGGCCTATAGAGATAATAGGCCTCGTCGATGAACAGCACGCCGCCCATGGCGCGCTTCAGCACCTCCTTGGTCTTGGGTGCCGTGTGACCGATGTACTGGCCGACCAGATCGTCGCGGGTGACGCCGACCACGTGGTCGCGCCGGATGTAACCCAGCCCGTGGAGAAGCCCGGCCATGCGGCGAGCCACACTGGTCTTTCCAGTACCGGGATTACCGGTGAAGCACATGTGCAGCGACGGCGGTTCCGCCTTGAAGCCGATGCTGCGGCGTGCGCGTTCCACCAGCAGCAGGGCAGCGATCTCGCGGATGCGCGTCTTCACCGGCGTCAGGCCGACCAGTTCGCGATCCATTCCCGCCAGCATCCCGCAGATGCCGGACTCGCGATAGAGTGCGTCGAGGTCGATCAACTGATTGTCAGGTGGTCGGTCGCGGGCTTCGGGGTCGAGCAGGTCGGCGGCTTCGCTCATGCCACCCTCCATGCCGGTGCGGTCAACTCCGCCGGCTGCGCATTCAGCGCGGCGCGCATGCGGCCGACCACGCCGCGATAGCCGCCGTCGGCGTCGGGCGCGCCGAAGATGGCGGAGCCGGCGACGAAAAGGTCTGCCCCGGCATCGGCGACAGTGCGGATGTTGTCGGGCTTGATGCCGCCATCCACCTCCAAGCGGATGTCGCGGCCGGTGCGCTCGCGGTGACCGTCGATGCGGCGACGGATTTGGGCGATCTTATCGAATGCCGACGGGATGAAGGACTGGCCACCGAAACCGGGATTGACCGACATGACGAGGATCAGATCCAGCCGGTCCATCACATGGTCGAGATGGGTCAGCGGCGTGGCCGGATTCAGCGCCAGACCGGCGCGGCAGCCCAGCTCGCGGATCAGGCCCAGGGTCCGGTCGGGATGATCGGATGCCTCGGGGTGAAAACTGATGATGTCGGCACCGGCCTTGGCGAACAGCGGCACCAGCGCATCGACCGGCCGCACCATCAGATGCACGTCGATGACGGCGCGGGTGCGCGGGCGGATGGCGGCGCAGACCAGTGGACCGATGGTCAGATTGGGAACGTAATGATTGTCCATCACGTCGACGTGGATGACTTCGCATCCGGCCTCCGCCACCCGCTCCACCTCCTCGCCCAGCCGGGCGAAGTCGGCGGAGAGGATCGAGGGGGCGAGGAGATGTCCGGCCCCAAGCTCACGTTCCATGACGGGTCTCCCCGCCATAGCGCTCCCCGGAAGGACGACCGGTGGCATAGCTGCGCACCGTATAGCCGATACGCCGCCCCGGTCCTTCGGAACGCAGCAGCTCGAAGCCGGGCTCCTCGGCCGGGCGGTTGATCAGGTAGGACATGCGCACCGTCTCGAAGCCGTGCGAGCTGTCGAAGGCGAGCACCTTGACGTACTGGTCGGGATGGGCGGCGCGGCAGGCGTCGATCTCCATCATCACGCCCTTTGCGTCGCGCAGATCGAACATGGGATTGCCCCACATCGTCCAATAGCTGTTGCGCGGATGCGGATCGTCGGTGAACTCCACCGCCACGGCCCAGCCCTGGTCGAGGGCGTATTGCACTTGGCGGGTGATCTCCCCGTCCGTCAGGTCCGGCAGGAAGGAGAACTGGCCCTGTGTCAGTCGCATGGAATTCTCTCCTTCTCACATCGCCGTTGTGGGGGTGGGGACGTAATCGACGCTGTCGGTGGAGGCGTAGTCGAAGGTGACGTCCTTCCAGGTGTCGAGCGCCGCCCGCAGCGGAGCGCACCAGCGGGCGGCGTCGCGCAGGATCTCCGGCCCTTCGTTCCAGATGTCGCGCCCCTCGTTGCGCGCCTTGACCATCACCTCCAGCGCGACGCGGTTGGCGGTGGCGCCGGCCTGGATGCCGTCGGGATGGCCGATGGTGCCGCCGCCGAACTGCAGGACGACGTCCTCGCCCAGATACGCCAGCAACTGGTGCATCTGCCCGGCATGGATGCCGCCGGACGCCACCGGCATCACCCGTTTCAGCCCGGCCCAGGGCTGGTCGAAGAAGATGCCATGCTGGAAATTCTGCGCGACATGGGTCTCGCGGCAGGTGTCGTAGATGCCGCGGATGACGTTGGGATCGCCTTCCAGTTTGCCGACGACGGTACCGGCATGGATGTGGTCGACGCCGGCCATGCGCATCCACTTGGCAATCACCCGGAAGGACACGCCGTGGCTCTTCTGCCTTGTGTAGGTGGAATGGCCGGCCCGGTGCAGGTGCAGGATCATGTCGTTGCGCCGCGCCCATTTCGCCATCGACTGGATCGCGGTGTAGCCGATCACCAGATCGATCATGATGACGACGCTGCCCAGCTCCTTGGCGAACTCGGCGCGCTCGTACATGTCCTCCATGGTGGCGGCGGTGACGTTCAGGTAGGTGCCCTTGACCTCCCCGGTCTCGGCGATGGCGCGGTTCACCCCCTCCATGCAGTAGAGGAAGCGGTCGCGCCAATGCATGAAGGGCTGCGAGTTGATGTTCTCGTCGTCCTTGGTGAAGTCGAGCCCACCCTTCAGCGCCTCGTACACCACGCGGCCGTAATTGCGGCCGGACAGGCCCAGCTTGGGCTTCATGGTCGCGCCCAGCAGCGGCCGGCCGAAATTGTTCAGCCGCTCGCGCTCCACCACGATGCCGGTGGCCGGTCCCTGGAAGGTCTTCAGATAGGCGACGGGGATCCGCATGTCCTCCAGCCGCAGACCCCTCAGCGGCTTGAAGCCGAAGACGTTGCCGATGATCGACGCGGTGAGATTGGCGATCGACCCTTCCTCGAACAGGTCGAGTTCATAGGCGATGTAGGCGAAATACTGGCCGGGCGTGCCGGGCACCGGATCGACGCGGTAGGCCTTGGCGCGATAGCGCTCGCAATCGGTCAGCCGGTCGGTCCACACCACGGTCCAGGTGGCGGTGGAGCTTTCGCCGGCGACCGCGGCCGCCGCTTCCTCCGGATCGACGCCGTCCTGCGGCGTGATGCGGAAGACGGCGAGCACGTCGGTGTCCTTCGGCTCGTAGTCCGGTTCCCAATAGCCCATCTGGCGGTATTTCAGTACGCCGGGCCGGTAACGGGCCTTGGGGTCGCTGACGACCGCGTTGCCGGCCTTCTGGTCAGGAGTGAGCGTCGTCGATACGTAATTCATCGTCTTCACCTCGCCGATGGCGTTAGGTTCGTTCCGATGAAAATGTTAGCCACACGCACTGTTGAGGAAAATTCAAATACACAGCACAGTATGGATAGGAATCCCTGATGACTGGAGCGGCCGTTGACCATCCAGCACGCCACCCTGCGCCAGCTCCAGATCTTCACCGCCGCCGCCCGCAGCCTGTCCTTCGCCCGGGTGGCGGAGCAGTTCGGCCTGACCCCCGGCGCAGTCTCGTTCCAGATCAAGCAGGTGGAGGGCCACTGCGGCTTCCCACTGTTCGAGCGGATGGGACGAGGCGTCGTGCTGACGGAGGCCGGACGTGATTTGCTGGACCATGCGGCACTCGTCCTCCAGGCGCTGGACAATGCCGACCGGCGGATGCAGGCGCTAAGGGAGGTGACCGGCGGCAACGTCACCATCGGGCTGGTCAGCACCGCCAAATACATCGCGCCGCACATGATCTCCCGCTTTCGCGAGGAGCGGCCGGGCGTGTCGATCCATCTCCAGGACGGCAACCGGCGGGAGGTGAACGCGATGGTCGCCAAGGGCGAGGTCGACCTCGCCATCATGGGCCGTCCGCTGGACGAGGAGGAGTTGCTTGGCGAGCCCTTCGCCCGCCATCCCAGCAGCATCATCTGCGCGCCGACCCATTGCTTGGCCGACGCCCCGGCCCTGCGCTTGTCCGATCTGGCCGGCAGCGGCTTCATCGCGCGGGAGGAAGGGGCCGGCACGCGGGCGCTGACCGACGCTTATTTCAACAGCCGCGGCTTCACGCCAAACATCGTCATGACCTCCAGCAGCAATGAGACGATCAAGCAGGCGGTCATGGCCGGCATCGGGATCGCCCTGCTGTCCCGCCACACCGTAGACCTGGAACTGGCACTGGGCATGCTGCGCGAGTTGAAGGTGGAAGGGCTGCCGCTGATGCGGTCCTGGTACATCGCCCACCGCCGCAGCCTGCCGCTGCTGCCGGTGCATGCGCAGTTGCGCAGCTATCTGCTGGAGCGTGGACAGGCGATCATCGACGGCCTCCAAGCCGGTCACCAGGCACTTGCCTCTGGTGCCGGCAAACCAAAATCCTCGCCCAGGGTTTGAGCACATTGCACCGAACCCATGCGGATGCACGCCTCTTAGCCATTCCCGCCCGGGGCTCCGCTGATCCGGTATCGTCGCTTTCCGCGATTCCCACCGCCCTTTCCCGGTCCCCACCATTGGCCTGTTTTTTGCTTTGACGCTCACGGCGTACAATGAAGACGTACGACGGGCGACGCAAGAAACAGGATTGACAGGGGGCCGCAGCCCTCGTTAACGTCGGACAAAGAATTAATTAGTCGAACAATAAAATCGCCTAACTGACTGAAACAGGGCGTAGAAGAACCCCGAATGGGGGCAATCCCTGTGCACGCCTCCGGCATCGCCGGGGCCCGCGCAGGCGTGGGGTCACATGCAATTCCGCAAAACCACAAAATCTATGCGGATTTCCGCAAGGGACAGGAGGGTTAGAGATGTACCGCTACGTTCTGGGATGCGCGCTCACCGCAGGCGTCGCTGCGGCTGGTCCGGCCAATGCGCAGGACAGTGTCAAGATCGGTCTGGTCGAACCGCTTACGGGTTCCGTCGCCTACAACGGGAAGTCGGTGGTCGAAGGCGCCAAGCTGGCGGTGGAGCAGATCAACGCCAAGGGCGGCGTTCTCGGCAAGCCTGTCGAACTGGTCATCGAGGACGGGCAATGCGCTCCCGCCAATTCGGTGAACGCGGTCGAGAAGCTGGTGCAGAAGGACAAGGTGGCCGTCCTGGTCGGCGCCTTCTGCAGCTCTGCCACTGCGGCGATCATGCCGGTGGCGCAGAAATACAAGATTCCTTTGGTCACCGGCGTGTCGTCGAGCGCCGCCTTGACCGAGCAGAACAATCCCTGGTTCTTCCGCGCCGCCGAAACCGACGCGTTGATGGCCAAGGCCTTCGCCAAGATCCTGGCCAACGATCTGAAACTGAAATCCGTCGCCTATGTCGGCGTCAACGACGATTGGGGCCGCGGCGGGGTGGAGGAATTCTCCCGCGACCTGTCGGCGCTGGGCGTGAAGACGGCCCTGACCGAATATTTCGACCACGGCTCCACCGATTTCTTCACCCTGCTGACCAAGCTGCGCGCTGCTAAGCCCGACGGCATCTTCGTCGCGGCCGAGACGCAGGACGGCTCCATCCTGGTCAAGCAGCTCCAGGAGATGGGAGTGCAGAGCAAGGTGTTCGGCGTCGGATCCTGGGCGACCGCTGACTTCATCAACCTGACCGGCGACGCGGCCGAGGGGATCTATGCCGCCGTTCCCTACGTCTCCAGCGTCGACACGCCGCGCAACCAGGAATTCGTCAAGGCCTATGAGGCCAAATACAAGGTGAAGCCCGGCAAGTATGGGGCAGCCGGCTACAACGCGCTGAACATCACGGCACAGGCCATCGCCCGAGCCGGCGGCACCGATGCGGAGGCCATCCGCACGGCGCTGGGAAAGACCGAGTACAAGGCGCCGAACGGCGAATACCGCTTCACCGCCAAGGGCCAAGCCTACGGCTTCGACGCCGTATTGGTGCGCATCGAAGGCGGGACGCCCAAGGTCGTCGCGTCGGCCCCCGTCGAAGCGCCGCAGTGAGGCGGCACGCCACAGCGAGGCTGAGACTGCAATGGATCTGTTCCTGCAATTTCTGACGAACGGGTTGGTGGTCGGCGTCTTCTATGCGCTGTCGGCGCTGGGACTGACGCTGATCTTCGGCCTGATGCGGGTGGTCAACTTCGCCCATGGCGAATTCTACATGCTGGGCGGCGTGGTCGGATGGTTCGCCACCACCTACCTCGGGCTCGATTTCTTCTCGGGGCTGGTGCTGGTGGCGCTGGCTATGGGCGGCTTCGGCTGGGTGGTGGACCGCTTCCTGATCGAGCGCGTCCGCGGCCAGGGCGAGGAGCCGGGCATCCTGCTGACCATCGGACTGTCGATCTTCCTGGTCAACATCACCCTCCTCGCCATCGGCCCGGCGCCGCTCAAGGTCACCCGCGCCATCACCGAGGGGCCGATCTTCCTCGGCCCGGTCACCATCACCAAGATGCGTCTGCTCGCCATGGCCATCGGCGTCACGCTGATCTTCGGCGCGCACGCCATCATCCATCGCACCCGGCTGGGCAGCGCCATGCGCGCCACCTTCCAGGACCCGATGGCCGCCAGCCTGGCCGGCATCCGCACCAAGCAGGTCTATGCCGCGACCTTCGCGCTCGGCTGCACCCTGTCGGCGCTGTCAGGCATGCTGCTGGCCAGCATCTATTCGGCCCAGGCGTCGGTCGGCGGGCTGGTCAGCCTGAAGAGCTTCGTCGTGGTGATCCTGGGCGGTATGGGCAGCTTCCCCGGTGCCATCGCCGGAGGCCTGCTGCTGGGCGTCGCCGAGGCACTGTGGGGCGGCTACGTCGCCACCGGCATGGTCGATATCATCGGCTTCCTGCTGGTCATCCTGATCCTGGTGCTGCGGCCGCAGGGTCTCTTCTCGATCCGGGCGGAGAGGGCCTGACATGACGCTCGAACGCAACATCCTCCTCGCCCTCGGGGTCCTGGCGGCGCTGCTGCCCTTCGCGGTCACCGACCAGTACGTCCTGCACCTCGCCGTCATGGCGATCTTCTACGCCATCCTCGCCAACAGCCTGAATCTGGTGGTGGGCTATGTCGGCGAATTCTCGCTCGGCCACACCGCCTTCCTCGGCACCGGCGCCTACACCGCGGCACTGCTGTCGGTGAATGCCGGCTGGCCTATGTGGGCGGCGGTGCCGGCGGCGGGCGTGGTGGCCGCCCTGTTCGGTCTCGCCATCGGTGCCATCACGCTGCGCCTGCAGGGCCCCTATTTCGTCATCGTGACCCTGTCCTTCGCCGAGGTGCTGCGCATCGTCGCCAACAACTGGATCGGCCTGACCAACGGCCCGATGGGGTTGGCCGGGGTCGGCCAGGGCGGGATCGCCGACAAGACCGTCTTCCTCGCCATCGTTCTCGGGCTGGCGGCGGTGACCTTCTACCTGTCCTACCGCTTCGTCTATTCCAACGCCGGCCGCGCCGCCGTGGCGGTGCGAGAGAACCGTTACGTCGCACAGTCGATCGGCGTGAACCCCTTCGGCACCGCCATGCAGGCCTTCGTGCTGGGCGCCTTCCTGGCAGGATTGGCTGGCGGCTTCTATGCCTTCTACATCTCCTTCGTCGGCCCGGAGGTGTTCCGCTTCTCGTTCATGGCGACGATCATCATCATGGTGCTGATGGGCGGCAAGGGCACGCTGCTGGGTCCCGTGGTGGGTGCGGTCATCGTCACCCTGCTGGAGGAATATCTGCGCGAGTTGCAGGAGCTGCGCCTCTCGCTGTTCGGGCTGATCGTCATGGCGATCGTGCTGTTCCTGCCCAACGGCCTGATGGGCTTCGTCGCCCGGCGCCGCGAACAGCGCGGCGACGCCCCGTCCCTTTCCCCCGCCATCGAGGAGCGCACCGTATGACCGCCCTCCGCATGACCGAACCGCTCCTGCGGGCCGAGAACCTGACGATGCGCTTCGGCGGCATCACCGCGGTGAAGCAGGTGGCGTTCGCGGTTGCTCCCGGCGAGATCGTCGGGCTGATCGGCCCCAACGGCGCCGGCAAGACCACCTGCTTCAACATGCTGACCGGCTTCTACGCACCGACCGAAGGCCGGGTATTTTTCAAGGGCACCGATATCACCAGCCACAGGCCGCACGCCATCGCGCGGCTCGGCCTGATCCGCAGCTTCCAGAAGACCAACGTGATGAAGCGGCTGACGGTCTTCGAGAATGTGCTGACCGGGCATTACATGGAAGGCCGGCAATCGCTGCTCGCCACCTTCTTTCCCGGCGAGAAGGTCCGCCGCGCCGAACGCGAGGCACGGGAGAGTGCGGCGGCCATCGTCGAGACCATGGGCCTGTCCCGCCGCATGAACGCCCCGGCGCATCTGCTGTCCTGCGGCGAGCTGCGCCTGCTGGAGGTCGCCGTGGCGCTGGCAGCCAAGCCGACCCTGCTGATGCTGGACGAACCGGCCGCCGGACTGAACAGCCACGAGGCCATGCTGTTCGGTGAGACGCTGAAGACGCTGATCGGCAAGGCCGTGCAGTCGCTGCTGATCGTCGAACACAACATGGAGCTGGTGATGGGCGTGTGCGACCGCATCGTCGTGCTGAACTTCGGCCAGATGCTGGCGGAAGGCGAGCCGCGCGAGATCCTGGACAACCCGAAGGTCGCCGAGGCCTATCTCGGCAAGGCGGCGGCATGAGCGCCATCACGATGGACGCCCCGGACGCGGTCGCAGGCAGAACAGAACCGGTGCTGCGGGTGCGGGACCTGCATGTCTCCTACGGCAGCACCGCGGCGCTGCACGGCATCTCGCTCGACGTCCATGCCGGGGAGACGGTGGCGCTGATCGGCGCCAACGGCGCCGGCAAGAGCACCACGCTGCGCGCTATCTCCGGCCTGCTGAAGGCGCGGTCGGGAAGCATCGCCTGGAACGGAAAACCGATCGCCAACCGCCCGCCGGAAGAGATCGTCGCCGCCGGCATCGCCCATTGCCCGGAGGAACGCCACGTCTGGTCGGGCATGACGGTGGAGGAGAACATCGCGCTCGGCGCCTATCTCTGCCGGTCGAAAGAGGAGGTGCGCACCCGCATGGGCATGGCCTTCCATCGCTTTCCGCGCCTGCGCGAACGGGCCAGGCAAATGGCGGGTACGCTCAGCGGCGGCGAGCAGCAGATGCTGGCCATCGCCCGCGCGCTGATGTCGGAACCGCGCCTGCTGATGCTGGACGAGCCCAGCCTGGGCCTCAGTCCGCGCATGGCCGACGAGGTGTTCGACGTGGTGCGCGCCATCAACGCCCATGGCGTGACTGTGCTGCTGGTCGAGCAGAACATCCACAACGCCCTGGCCGTCGCCAGCCGCGCCTATGTGGTCAAGACCGGCCGCATTGCCGCCGCCCGCCCTGCCGCGGAACTGCGCGGGGACCCGGAGCTGCTGAAGGCCTATCTGGGCGGCTGAGCGCCGAGAAACCCCCGAACCATCGGCGCCAAATCGCTGGCATTGAGCGCAGAAGTTAATTAAACGAACGGCCGATTAATAATTGGCCGATTCCTTGGAGGGTATAGTGAGAAGCAAACCGCGTATCGGAATCGTCGGCGGCGGCATCGGCGGCGTTGCGCTGGCCGGCTGCCTGCTGCAACGGGGCTTCGAGGTGCGCCTGTTCGAGCGCGCCCCCGGTTTCGGCGAAATCGGCGCCGGCATCCAGATGACGCCGAACGCCGTCAAGGTGATCAAGACCCTGGGGCTGCTCGACAAGATGCTGGAGGCCGGCTTCCTGCCGCAGGCTTTGGCCGGCCGCAACTGGCGCACGGCACGGGAGAATTTCCGTACGCCGCTGACCGACTGCCCGACCCTGTATGACGCGCCCTTCATCCACATCCACCGGGCCGACCTGCATGCCATCCTCGCCTCGGTGGTGCCGGAGTCCGTTGCGACCTTCGGGGTCAGCTGCACCGGCGTCCGGCAGGAGCCGAACGGTGCCGTCGCCACCTTCGACGACGGCAGCGAGTACGAGGCCGACCTGATCGTCGGCGCAGACGGCGTGCGTTCCGCCGTACGGGCCGCACTGTTTGGACCAGAGGCGCCAAGATTTACCGGCCACATGTGCTACCGCGCGGTGGTGCCGGTCGGCGGCCCGGTGGATTTCGTGGCGCCGGAGGCGTCCTTCTGGTTCGGGCCGAAGAGCCATGTCGTCACTTACTATGTCCGCGGTGGCGAGGCGGTGAACATCGTCGCGGTCGCCGAGACCAGCGAGTGGGTGGAGGAAAACTGGAACGCGCCCAGCAGCCGCGACGAGTTGCTGAACGCCTTCCAGGGTTGGCACCGCAATGTCGAGACGCTCTTCCAGCGGGTGGACACCGTCTACAAATGGGGCCTATTCGACCGGGATCCGATGACAGGCTGGTCGAAGGGCCGAGTGACGCTGATGGGCGACGCCGCCCACCCGATGCTGCCCTTTTTGTCGCAAGGTGCGGCGATGGCGATCGAGGACGCCTATGTGCTCGCCGCCTCGCTGGACGGCCATGGCCACGACGTCGCCTCCGCCCTGCGCGACTACGAGCGCGAGCGGCTGCCCCGCACCAGCCGGGTCCAGCTGGAGGCGCGGGAGCGCGGGCGGACCTACCACCTGCCCTCCCCGTTCGCCCAGGCCAAGCGCGACTTCGTCTATTGGCTGCGCGGCCTGATCAACCCGCAGGCCACCGGCATCCAGGCCAACTGGGTCTACGAGTACGACGCCCGCAAGTTCCGCCCCGGCGTCGCCGCCGCTTCCGAACTCGCCGCCTGAGGACCGCACCGCAATGACCATCCGCACCTATCGCATCGGCCAGATCGTCCCCAGCTCCAACACGACGATGGAGACGGAGATTCCGGCGATGCTGACCGCCCATGCGCTGGCGCACGGCACACGCTTCACCTTCCACTCCAGCCGCATGCGCATGAAGACGGTGGCGAAGGAGGAGCTGGCGGCGATGGACGGCGAGTCCGACCGTTGCGCGCTCGAACTGACCGACGCCCGCGTCGACGTGCTGGGCTACGCCTGCCTGGTCGCGATCATGAGCATGGGCCGCGGCTATCACCGCGTCTCGCAGGAACGCCTCCAGGGCCGCACCGCGGAGAACGGCGCACCGGCCCCGGTCATCACCAGCGCCGGTGCGCTGGTCGATGCGCTCCCCGTCATCGGTGCCAAACGGATCGCCTTGGTCGCCCCCTACATGAAACCGCTGACCAAGCTGGTCATCGACTACATCGAGCAGGAAGGGGTCGAGGTCGCCGACTGGCGGGCGCTGGAGATCCCCGACAATATCGCCGTCGGTCGCCACGATCCCGAAAACCTCCCCGGGATCGTCGCCGGCATGGACACCGGCAACGTCGACGCCATCGTGCTGTCGGCCTGCGTCCAGATGCCGTCGCTGCCGGTGATCGCGAAGGTCGAGGCGATGACCGGCAAGCCGGTGGTCACCGCCGCCGCCGCCACCACCTACGCCATGCTGAAGGCGCTGGGCCTGAAGACGGCGGTGCCCGGTGCCGGTGCCCTTCTCTCCGGCGCCTATTGAGGGAGGGCGGCATGAGCAGCACCTTCCAATACGGAGCCAACGTCCGTGCCAACGGCATTCGCCAGCATTACCTGCGCTACGGCGGCGCCGGCCGTCCGGTGGTGATCGTGCCGGGCATCACCAGCCCGGCTCCGACCTGGGGCTTCGTCGCCGAACGCTTCGGCAAGGGCTTCGATACCTATGTGCTGGACGCCCGGGGCCGCGGCCTGTCGGAAACCTCGGATACGCTCGACTATGGGCTGGACGCCATGGCCGCGGACGTCGCCGCCTTCGCGGCGGAACTGGGTCTGGCGGACTATGCGCTGGTCGGTCACTCGATGGGCGCCCGCATCGGCTTGCGCTCCGTCAGCCGTCATGGGGCGGAACCCGGCTGCCTCGTCATGGTCGATCCGCCGGTGTCGGGACCGGGCCGCCGCCCCTATCCGGCGCAACTCCCCTGGTATGTCGATTCCATCCGCCTGATGACGCAGGGCGCCGATCTGGAGGCGATGCGTCCCTTCTGCCCTACTTGGACCGACGAGCAGCTGCGCCTGCGCGCCGAATGGCTGCATACCTGCGACGAGCGGGCCATCGTCACCGCCTATGAGGGCTTCCGGACGGACGACATCCACGCCGACCTCCCGCGCCTGCACTGCCCGGCCCTGCTGATCGCCGCCGGCCGCGGGGGCGTGATCCTGTCGGAGGAGGAGGCGGAAATCCGCGATCTTAACCCGGCCATCGGCGTGGTTCGGGTAGAGAATGCCGGCCACATGATCCCCTGGGACGATGAGGAAGGCTTCTACCGCGCATTCGGCGATTTCCTCGGCAAGCCGGTCTGACCTCCAACCGAAAGGACCCCCGCGATGTCCGTCAGCGATGCCGACATGGTCCGCGCCTGGACCCATGTCCTCACCCTGTCGAATCTGAAGCCCGGAAACACAGTCACCCTGCTGACCAGCGCCAACACCCATCCGCAGACCCTGCAGACCGCGCGGATCGCCGCCGGGATGATGGGGGCGGTGGTAAACCGGCTCGACCTGCCGCCGATGAACGCCGAGTTCGCGCACAGCCGCGACAGCCTGGCCTATCTCGGCACCACGCCGCTGACCGGGAACCGCGCCGCCATCGCGGCGCTGAAGGAAAGCGACATCGTTCTCGACCTGATGACGCTGCTGTTCTCGCCCGAGCAGGCGGAAATCCTGGAGAGCGGCACCCGCATCCTGCTGGCCGTCGAGCCGCCGGAGGTGCTGGTCCGCCTGTTGCCCAGCCTGGAGGACAAGGCCCGCGTCGCCGAGGCCGCCGCCCTGCTGGCGGGGACGAAGGAGATGACGGTGACCTCGTCCGCCGGCACCGATCTGCGGCTGCCGCTGGGCGAGTTCCCGGCGATCCAGGAATACGGCTTCGTCGACGAGCCCGGCCGCTGGGACCATTGGCCGAGCGGCTTCAGCCTGACCTTCCCCAACGAGGGCAAGGCGGAGGGCCGCGTCGTGCTGGAGCGCGGCGACATCCTGCTCCCGATGAAGTCCTACGTCACCGACCGCATCGAGATGGTTGTCGAAAAGGGCTACGTCACTGCGATCACCGGCGGCATGGATGCCGACCTGCTGAACGACTACATGGAGGTCTTCGACGACCGGGAGGCCTATGCCGTCTCCCATGTCGGCTGGGGGCTGCAGAAGCGGGCGCGCTGGTCGACGCTCGGCCTTTACGACCGTGAGGGCACCATCGGCATGGACGCCCGTGCCTTCGCCGGCAACTTCCTGTTCTCGATGGGGCCGAACAACGAGGGCGGCGGATCGCGCACCACCGCCTGCCACATCGACATCCCCATGCGCAATTGCACCGTCCGGCTGGACGGGCGCGAGGTGGTCCGAAGCGGCCGCCTCCTCGAACAGGAGACGGTGGCATGAGCGAGCCGACACAAGCGGTCTACGAGCGCCAGGGCTTCGGCCGGTCGCTGGGCATCCAGGGCCGGATCGGCCTGCTGATCGTCGATTTCGTCAACGGCTTCGCCGACCCGGCGGTGTTCGGCGGCGGCAACATCGCCCCCGCCATCGCGCGGACGGTGACGGTGCTGGGCGAGGCGCGCAAGCGCGGCTGGCCGGTCGCCCACAGCCGGATCGTCTATGCCGACGACGGATCGGACGCCACGGTCTTCTCGATCAAGGTTCCGGGTATGCTGACGCTGACGGAGGACGCCCCGGCCAGCGCCATCGTTCCGGAGTTGACGCCGGCCGCCGGAGAACTGGTGGTGCGCAAGACCAACCCATCGGCGTTCTTCGGCACCGGCCTCGCCCCCTGGCTGACGCAGAAAGGGGTGGAGACGCTGCTGGTCGCCGGCTGCACCACCTCGGGATGCGTGCGGGCCAGCGTGGTCGACGCCATGTGCCACGGCTTCCGGCCGGTGGTGCTGTCCGACTGCGTCGGCGACCGGGCCATCGCTCCGCACGAGGCCAATCTGTTCGACATCGCCCAGAAATACGGCGACGTCGTACCCGCCGAGCGTGTGCTGACGCTTTGACGGGGTGAAAGGAGTGGATGTGCCCTTGCCCAAAGATGTTATACGTCTCCGCGACAGGGACGAACCCTCCGCGGATTCCATGAAATCAGTACGCTCACAGTCGAAGGCGGCGGCACATCCGGAAGCGGCGGCTCCGGAGACGGCAGGCAAGCGGGGGCGCCCGCCGCAACGCCGCCGGGCCGGTCCCGGACGGCCGGAAGGCATCAGCAACGTGCGCGACGAGATCCTCGACGCGGCGGAGATCGAGTTCGCCAACCTCGGCTATGCCGGCACCAGCCTGCGCAACGTCGCCGACGCCGCCCAGGTGACGCAGGCGCTGATCAATTATTATTTCGGCTCCAAATACGGGCTGTTCGAAGAGGTCTTCCTGCGGCGCGGGCGGCAGATTTCGGAAGACCGGGTGCAGCGGCTGGAAGCCTTGCGCCAGACCGGTAAGCCGCCGGCGGTAGACGACATCGTCCGCGCCTTCCTGATGCCGGCCCTGTCGATGCGGGCGACGGAAGCCGGCCGCACGTTCATGCGGCTGCAGGCGCGCCTTCACACCGAACCGCCGGAGATTTCCTACAAGCTGCGCAACGAGGCCTACGAGGCCTCTACCCGCAGCTTCACCGACGCCCTGCGCGAAGCGCTGCCGCATCTGGCGGCGAAGGACGTCTATTGGCGGATGACGCTGATGATCGGCGCCTATCTCTACGCCTTCTCCGACACCCACCGGCTGGAGGAGATGGCGCCGGGCATCTGCAATCTGGACGATCCGGACGAGATCCTGAACGCCATCACCAGCTTCGTCACCGCCGGCATGGTGGCTCCGCCACCCCGGAACTGATCCAGATCAAGGCCTCCCCGGCTCGGTCCTGCGATATTAATCGAGTGATTAATTCAAGGACATCCCGCCATGCCGACTTCCCTGTCCATCACCCCCAAAGGCCGCTACGCCGCCTTGCTCGACCGGTGGCGGACCGGACGGGAGATGCGGGTGCTGGCCTCGCTGGAGCCGCTCGACCGCAAGGCGGTGCTGCAGGAGGCCGGGCTGGCGGAGAGCGATCTGGCGGCCGTCTCCCGGGGCACCCATGCGCGGATCCTGCTGCCGGCAGCACTCGCCCTGCACGGCATCGACGCTCCGGCACTGGAGGCCGACCACGGCGACGTCATGCGGGATCTCCTGCGGGTGTGCATGCAGTGCCGCAAGGCGCGCGACTGCGCCCGGTTGCTGGCCGGCGGCGCCGGCGGGGAGCATGAGCAGCTCTGCCCGAACCGATCGACCATCGCCTCCTTGAGGTAGCGTTCAGGCCGGGACAACGTGCACCCCTGCCGCTGCCAGCCGCTCCGCCCGCGCGGACTCCAGCCCGTCGTCGCAGCACAGGAAGTCGAAGCTGTCGAGCTTGGCGAAGAAGGCCGGCTTGACCTGGCCGAATTTGCTGCTGTCGACCACCAGCGCCTTGGTCACCGCATTGGCGATGGCGGTCTGCTTGATCTCCACTTCGTGGAAGTTCGAGCAGCTGATCCCCAGCGATTCATGCACGCCGCCGGCCGAGATGAAGGCGGTGTTGATGCCGATGCCGCGCAGCATCTCCAGTGACTCCGGGCTGGAGAAGGACGCCGAGGAGGCATGGTAGAGGCCGCCCAGCATGACCACGCGCACGCCCGGCTTCCTGCAGACGATCTCCGCAATGTTCATGGCGTAGCAGACCACGGTGATCCGGCTTTCGGCCGGGATGCGGCTGGCGAGATGGGTGGTGGTGGTGCCGCAGTCGATGAACACCGTCTCCCCCGGTTTCAACAGGGTCGCCGCCGCGTCGCAGGCGGCCCGCTTCATCTCGATGTGGGCGTCCCGCTCGCGGTCCAGGATGTATCCCATCCCCCCGGCGCTCTCCGGCCCGCCGGCGATGTAGCCGCCGAGATAGGCGAAGCGGCCGCCGCAGGACGCAATGTCGCGCCGCACCGTCATCTCCGAGACGCCCAGCAGATGGGCGGCATCCTTCAATCGGAGATAGCCGCCGGCATCAAGGGTGGACTGCAACCGGTTCAGACGCTCGGCTCTTCTCATCGACATGTCCAAATCCCGCAATCCAGGCGAGTTAATCCCGATGGCATCGGGCCGTGAACGGGATGGCCGTGGTCAAGATCACAATCCTATGTATTGATCTTGACACATCCTGCGACAGCATGGAACTATCCTTTCAGAAAATGTTAGGATGTTAACATCGCAACGGATTTGGATGCGGTGTCGGCATCCCGGCGACAATCGAGGAGAGCCCCCAAGGACAAGGGGCTCCCCGGGAGGACCAAGATGCCGATACCCAGCGTTCCGGCCGATGCGGCCGGTCTGGCTCCGTTCATCGACCACACCCTGTTGCGCCCCGATGCCCAGCCCGCCGAGGTCGAGCGGCTGTGCGACGAAGCGCGCGCGCACGCCTTCAAGGCGGTCTGTGTCAACCCCGTCTTCATCCCGCTGGTGACCGACCGGCTGGCCGGCTCGCCGGTGGCGCCCTGCGCCGTGATCTGCTTCCCCTTCGGCGCCGATCCCACGGCGATCAAGGCCGACGAGGCCGAATGGGTTGTGCGCCACGGCGCACGTGAGGTCGACATGGTGATCCCGATCGGCCTGCTGAAAGCCGGTCGGGCAACCGAGGTGCGCGACGACATCGCCGCGGTCCGCCAAGCCTGCGGCGACGCCCTGCTGAAGGTCATCATCGAGACCAGCCTGCTCACCGACGAGGAGAAAGTCCTGGCCTGCCGCCTGTCGCAGGAGGCCGGGGCCGATTTCGTCAAGACCTCCACCGGCTTCGCCGGGGGCGGCGCCACCGCCGAGGATGTGGCGCTGATGCGCCGTACCGTCGGCGACGGCATGGGCGTCAAGGCGTCGGGCGGGGTGCGGACCACCGAGGACGCCCGCCGCATGATCGCGGCCGGTGCCTCGCGCATCGGCGCCAGCGCCAGCGTGGCGATCATCGGCGGCTGATACCGACGGCGGCGCACACGCTGTACAGCGTGCCGGGCGGGCGGGGGTTCCGTCCGTCCCACCCGGCACGGCATCATCAAAAACGGAACGCGCAGCGGGTGGCAAACACCCCGGCACCGGCGGTGGGTCGAGGATTTCTCCCACCGCATGGCGCTCATCGCCTCTCATGGGAGTCACGCCGACATGAAGAAGTTGCTGTCCTCGCTCATCGTCGCCGCGTCGCTGGTCGCCGGGCCGGCGATGGCCGCCGATCCGGTCCCGACCCCGGATGCCGTCAAGACGCTGAAGTCCGACGCCACCAAGAAGAAATACACCATCGCCACCGTGGTGAAGGTCGACGGCATCGCCTGGTTCGACCGCATGCGCGACGGCGTGAAGCAGTTCGCCAGCGACACCGGCCACGACACCTGGATGGTCGGGCCGAGCCAGGCCGACGCGGCGGCACAGGTCCAGCTGGTCGAGAACCTGATCGCCCAGGGCGTCGACGCCATCGCCATCGTCCCCTTCTCGGTCGAGGCGGTGGAGCCGGTGCTGAAGAAGGCGCGCGACCGCGGCATTGTGGTGATCGCGCATGAGGCGTCGAACATCCAGAACGCCGACTATGTGCTGGAGGCCTTCGACAACTTCGCTTACGGCGCCAAGCTGATGGAAGTGCTGGGCAAGGCGATGGGCGGCGAGGGCAAGTATGTCTGCACCGTCGGCAGCCTGACCTCGAAGTCGCAGAACGAGTGGATCGACGGCGCCGTCGCCTATCAGAAGGAACATTTCCCGAAGATGCAGATGGTGACTAACCGTCTGGAGACCTATGACGACGCAAACACCGACTACAACAAGCTGAAGGAAGTCCTGACCACCTATCCGGACCTGAAGGGCATCGTCGGCGGTCCGATGCCGACCTCGGCCGGCGCCGGCCGTCTGGTGGCGGAACGCGGGCTGAAGAACAAGCTGTTCTTCTCCGGCACTGGTCTGGTGTCGGTGGCCGGCCAGTACCTGACCCAGGGCGACATCCAGTACATCCAGTTCTGGGATCCGGCGGTGGCCGGCTATGCCATGAACATGCTGGCGGTGATGGCGCTGGACGGCAAAAAGGACCAGATCAAGGCCGGCCTGAACCTGGGCCTGCCCGGCTACACCGCCCTGACCACGCCGCAGGGGGCCAAGGCCAACCTGCTGTACGGCCAGGGCTGGGTCGGCGTCACCAAGGAGAACATGGGCTCCTACGACTTCTGACGACCCAAGGGCGGGCGCCGGCGGCCGGGAAGAACGGCGGCCGGCGCCCGCGTCTTCATCCTTTCCTCGAACCGCCGGGCGGAAGACATGTCGGACGGTTTCATCGAACTCCGGAACATCCGGAAGGTGTTTGCCGGCGTCGTGGCGCTGGACGCCATGTCGCTGGTCATCAAGCCCGGCGAGATCCATTGCCTGGCCGGCGAGAACGGGTCGGGCAAATCCACCGTCATCAAGATCATGTCCGGCGTCTACCGGCCGGACGGCGGCGAGATCCTGATCGACGGCAAGCCGATCGCTGCGATGACGCCGATCGAGGCGATCGCCCATGGCGTCCAGGTCATCTACCAGGACTTCTCCCTGTTCGGGAACCTGACCGTCGCCGAAAATCTGGCGATGAACGTCCATCTCGGCGAGAAGCGGCGCCTGATGAACTGGCGGCGCACCCGCGCCATCGCCCGCGAGGCGGTCGACCGGCTGGGCGTGGAGCTGGATCTCGATGCGGAGGTCGCCTCGCTGCCGACCGCCGGCAAGCAGCTGGTCGCCATCGCCCGCGCGCTGATGTCCGACGCCCGCCTGATCATCATGGACGAACCGACCACGGCCTTGACCCGCAAGGAGGTCGAGACGCTGTTCCGCATCGTCCGCGACATCCAGGCGCGCGGCATCGCCATCCTGTTCGTCAGCCACAAGATGCGCGAAATGCTGGAGATCAGCGAGCGCATCACCGTGATCCGCAACGGCCGCAAGGTGGCGGAGGGGCCGACCGGCGACTTTGACGAGGCGCTGATCACCCGCCACATGACCGGCGGCGACATCCTCAACGAACCCTATGCCTGGACCCCGCCGCCCGGCCCGCCGCCGGTGCCCCGACTGGAGATCCGCGGCCTGACCGTGCCCGGCAAGTGCGAGGATTTGAGCCTCGCAATCCGGCCGGGCGAGATCGTCGGGCTGTCGGGCCTGCTCGGTTCCGGCCGCACCGATCTCGCCCTGGCGCTGTTCGGCATGGTCCCCGGTTATAAGGGCGAAATCCTGATCGACGGCGCGCCGGTTCGGCTGCGCACGACCCAGGAGGCCATCGCCGCCGGCATCGCCTATGTGCCGGAGGACCGGCTGACCGAGGGGCTGTTCCTGCCGCAGAGCATCAAGCGCAACATGCTCGCCACCTCCTACGAGCGGCTGGCGCCCAAGCTGGTGATCGACCGCAGCCAAGCGGAGGAGATGACGCAGGGCATGGTCCGCGCCATGCAGATCGCCACCCCGACCGCCGAGAAGCCGGTGATGCAGCTGTCGGGCGGCAACCAGCAGCGCGTGGTGCTGGCCCGCTGGCTGCTGACCGACGCCCGCGTGCTGATCCTGAACGGCCCGACCGTCGGCGTCGATGTCGGGTCGAAGGCGGAAATCCACGCCAAGATCCGGGAGCTGGCGCAGCATCACGGCCTCGCCGTCCTGATGATCTCCGACGACGTGCTGGAGCTGGTGCAGAACTGCAACCGCATCGTGCTGATGCATCGCGGGTGCTTCATCGAGGATCTGCCCGCCGCCGCCGTCACCGAAGAGACGGTCAGCGACCGGCTCAAGACCTTTACCTGAGGGAGGAACCGATGGCCCTGCTCCGCCGGTCGGAAACGGTCATCGCGGGCATCCTGCTGCTCGCCATGGTCCTCATCGGCACGATCAACCCCGCCTTCTGGCAGCTCGACAATTTGTTCAGCCTGATGCGCAGCAACGTGATCATCGGCATCATGGCGATGGGCGTTCTGCTGGTGCTGATCTCCGGCGGCATCGACGTGTCGTTCCCGGCCTTCGCCGTCGCCGCCATGTATCTGACGATCAAGGGCATGCTGGCGTTGGGCTACAACGGCGTCGTGCTGCCGCTGCTGGCCGCCACCCTGATGGGGCTGGCGTTCGGCGCGGTGAACGGCTTCTTCGTCTACAAGTTCCGCATGATCCCGCTGATCGTGACACTGGGCACCAGCGCCATGGTGCGCGGCTTCCTGCTGGGCGTCGTCGGCACCAGCATGATCAACATCAACAAGATGCCGACCGCGCTGATCGACTTCGCCCGCACCGACGTGGTCAGCGTGACCAAGGCCGACGGCACCACCTACGGCCTGACGGCGATGGTGCTGATCTATCTCGGGCTGGCGCTCGCCATGCATCTGGTGCTGCGCTACACCATGATCGGCCGCAGCGCCTATGCGCTGGGCGGCGATCCGGAGGCGGCGCGGCGCGCCGGCTTCGACCTGCGCAAGACCATCTTCTTCATCTATTGCGTTGCCGGCGCGCTGGCCGGCTTTGCCGGCCTCCTGCACAGCGGCATGATCTGGCTGGCCAACCCGCGCGACTTCGTCGGGCTGGAGCTGGACGTCATCGCGGCGGTGGTGCTGGGCGGGGCGTCGATCTTCGGCGGGCGGGGCAGCGTGCTCGGCACCATGCTCGGCGTCTTCATGCTGGTGATGGTCAAGAACAGCCTGATCATCATGCGCGTGGACACCACCTGGCAGCTCGTCGTCGTGGGTCTGATCGTCATCGCCGCGACCGCGCTGTCGGCGTGGCGCGACCGCCGCCGGGCGGCCTGAGGAGGCGGGAGTATGAAAACCCAAATGAACATCCGCAGCCTGATCAACCGCGACAACAACATCGTCCAGCTTCTGGTGATGACGGTGCTGATCTTCGCCGTGATGACGGCGCTCAGCCCCGACAAATTCCTGCGCTACTACAATTTCGAATCGATCACCTACATCTTCCCCGAACTGGGGCTGCTCTCCATCGCGATGATGATCGCCATGCTGACCGGCGGCATCGACCTGTCGGTGGTGGGGGTCGCCAATCTGTCGGGCATCCTGGCCGGCGTGCTGTTCCACAAGATGGCGGGAGCGGCCGGCATCGCCGACGCCGGCATCCTGACCGTCCTGCTGGGCGGGGTGATCGCGCTCGGCACCGGGCTGGTGGCGGGGACGGTCAACGGGCTGCTGATCACACGGCTCGGCATCACGCCGATCCTGGCGACGCTGGGGACGGGACAGGTCTTCACCGGGCTCGCCATCGTGCTGACCGGCGGGCCGGCCATCGTCGGCTTCCCCACCGCCTGGGCCTTCCTCGGCAACGGCAAGATCCTGGGGCTGGCGACGCCCTTCGTGCTGTTCGCGGTGATCGCCGCGCTGATCGCCTTCGTGCTGAGCCGCACCGCACTCGGCATCAACCTGATGCTGATCGGCACCAACCCGAAGGCGGCACTGTTCGCCGGGCTGAAGCGGGAGCGGATGGTACTGTACAGCTACATGCTGACCGGCGTTCTGGCCTCGGTCGCCGGCATCGTCCTGTCGGGGCGGACCAACGCGGCGAAGTCGGATTACGGCACCTCGTACCTGTTGCAGGCGGTGCTGATCGCCGTGCTGGGCGGGACAAATCCGGCGGGCGGGCGCGGCACGGTGCTGGGCATCACCATCGCGGTGGCGGCGTTGATGCTGCTGTCGAGCGGCTTCCAGATCCTGCGCTTCTCCAACCACCTGATCGACTTCATCTGGGGCGCGTTCCTTCTGCTGGTCATCGCCATCAACGCCTACAAGAACCGCACCCGCTAGCCGGTTTCCGATAGGGAGGAAATCCCATGAGCGTCCGAACCGCCATCCATTTCCGCAAAAGCTTCTTCGGCGAGGCCGAGCGCCCGGTCGCCGAGGCGCACGGCATGACCGCCAGCCTGTTCCGTTACGACAGCGGGATCGAGGCGGTGCGGCTGTCCAACCGGCGCGGGCATCTGGTGGTGCTGCCCTATTACGGCCAGATGGTGTGGGATGCCGTGTTCGACGGCGTCGACCTGACCATGGCGAACATGTTCGACATGCCGCGTCCGGCAACCGAGATCGTCGGCACCTACGGCTGCTTCGCCTTCCATTCCGGACTGCTGCGCAACGGCTGCCCCGGCCCGCAGGACAGCCACCTCCTGCATGGCGAGATGCCCTGCGCGCCGATGGACGCCGCCGGGCTGGAGGTGGGGGAGGACGACGAAGGCCCCTACATGGCGGTCACCGGCCGGCGTGAGTATGTGATGGGCTTCGGCGCCCATTACGTCGCCCGCCCGCGGGTGGTGCTGCGCCCCGGTTCCGCCCTGTTCGACATCGGGATGGCGGTGGAGAACCTGTCGGGCGCCGCCATGGACCTGATGTACATGTGCCACGTCAACTTCGCCTTCGCCGAGGGCGCCCGCATCGTCCAGCCCGCCCCCTTCACACCGGAGGCGACGGCGGTGCGCACGGTGGTGCCGGCCCATGTGCCGCGCAGCCCGGCCTATGACGCGCTGCTGGCCGACCTCGCCCGCGATCCGGCGGTGATGGAGGTGCTGGACGAACCCGGACGCTACGACCCGGAGCAGGTCTTCTACATCCGCGGCCTGCGCACCGATGACGAGGGCGGCACCGCGGTGATGATGCGGCGGCGCGAGGGCGACGCCTTCCACATCGCCTACAGCACGCGGGAGTTCCCCAAGACGGTGCGCTGGGTGCTGGTCAACAGCGACCAGAAGGTCTGCGCCTTCGCCCTGCCCTCCACCTGCGAGCCGGAGGGCTACAATGCGGAAAGCGCGAAAGGCAATGTGCAGACGCTGGCGGGCGGCGAGACCCGGCGCTTCTCGGTGCGGCTGGGCTACCTGACCGCCGACGAGGCCGAAGCCGAGGAATGCGCCATCCGGGCGTTGTGATTTAGGGCGCTGTAAGAGGAGGAACCGAAGATGGGCAAGATCGCCGTGGTCGGCAGCAACATGGTCGACCTGATCACCTATACCGCCCGCATGCCCGGCCCCGGCGAGACCATCGAGGCGCCGCGCTTCGAGATGGGATGCGGCGGCAAGGGCGCCAACCAGGCCATCGCCGCCGCCCGGCTGGGCGCCGAGGTGATGATGGTCACCAAGGTCGGCGACGACGTCTTCGCCGACAACACCATCCGCAACTTCGAGGAGTCCGGCATCGATACCCGCCATGTCGAGCGGGTGCCCGGCACCTCCAGCGGCGTCGCCCCCATCTTCGTCGAGCCATCGGGCGAGAACAGCATCCTGATCATCAAGGGCGCCAACGCCCTGCTGTCGCCGGCCGACATCGACCGCGCGGCGGAAGACCTGAAGGGCTGCGACCTGATCGTCATGCAGCTGGAAGTCCCGCTGGAGACGATCTACCACACCATCGAGTTCGGGGCGCGGCACGGCATCGAGACCCTGCTGAACCCGGCCCCCGCCCCCACCGACCTCGATCCGAAGCGGATCGAGCAGGTCACCTTCCTGGTGCCGAACCAGACCGAGCTGGCGACCATCTCCGGACTGCCGGTGACCTCGGAGGCGGAGGCCGAGACGGCGGCGCGCACGCTGATCGACCGCGGCATCCGCACGGTGATCGTCACGCTGGGCGCCCGCGGCGCGCTGCTGGTGACCAAGGGCGAGGAGACGCGGCGGATCGAGCCGGTGCGGGTGACGCCGGTCGACACCACCGGGGCCGGCGACGCCTTCATCGGCAGCTTCGCCCGCTATTATGTCGAGGACCGCGACCTCGATGCGGCGCTGCACATGGCGGTGCGCTATGCCGCCGACAGCATCACCCGGCTGGGCACCCAGAAATCCTATGCCGGCCGCGAGGCGTTCGAGGCCTTCTGCGCCAGCCTGTAAGCATCGGATGGAGGAAACGCCATGACACGCGCCGTGATCGGGGTGGATGTGGGGACCGGCAGCGCCCGCGCCGGCATCTTCGACCTTGCCGGCCGCCGGCTGGCCGCCGCCGCCCGCCCGATCCGGATGTGGAAGCCCGATCCGGAGTGGGCGGAGCAATCCTCCGACGACATCTGGGCCGCCGTCTGCGCCGCGGTTCGGGAGGCGCTGACGGCCTGCGCCGAGACGCCGGAGGTGGTCGGCATCGGCTTCGACGCCACCTGTTCGCTGGTGGTGCTGGACGCCGCCGGACGGCCGGTGACGGTCGATCCGGAGGGCGACGACGCCCGCAACGTCATCGTCTGGATGGATCACCGCGCCATCGACCAGACCGACCGCATCAATGCCGGCAGTCACGAGGTGCTGCGCTATGTCGGCGGGCGGCTGTCGCCGGAGATGCAGACGCCGAAGCTGCTGTGGCTGAAGGAGAGGCTTCCCGCGAGCTGGAGCAGGGCCGCCCATTTCTTCGACCTCCCGGACTTCCTGACCTGGCGGGCGACCGGCTCGGCACGGCGGTCGCTGTGCTCGCTGGTGTGCAAATGGACCTATCTGGGGCATGAGGGACGCTGGGACGACGGTTATATCCGCGCCATCGGGTTGGGCGATCTGGTCGATGAGGGGCATGCCCGCATCGGCACCGAGGTCGGCGAGGTCGGCAGCGCCGTCGCCGGCGGGCTGACCGCCGAGGCGGCGCGCGAGCTTGGGCTGACGCCGGGCATCGCGGTCGGCACCTCGATGATCGACGCCCATGCCGGCGGGATCGGGGTGATCGGGGTGCCGCTGGAGGCGGCGGGGACCGTCGATTTCGACCGGCGGCTGGCGCTGATCGGCGGCACGTCGAGTTGCCACATGGTGATGAGCCCCGCAGCGCCGCGCTTCATCCCCGGCGTCTGGGGCCCCTATCATTCGGCCATGCTGCCGGGGCTGTGGCTGAACGAGGGCGGGCAGTCGGCGACCGGGGCGCTGATCGACCATGTGGTGCAGGGCCATCCCCGCCATGGCGAGCTTGCCGCCGAAGCTACCCAGCGCGGCACCACGGTCTACCAACTGCTGAACGAGGAACTGGCGGATCTTGCCGAACGCAGCGGCGAACCGATGGCGCTGCTGACCCGCGACCTGCATGTGCTGCCCGACTTCCACGGCAACCGCTCGCCGCGGGCCGATGCCAGTTTGCGCGGTACCATCGCCGGCCTGCGGCTGTCCGACGGGCTGGAGGATCTGGCGCTGCTCTATCTGGCGACGGTGCAGGCGGTGGCCTATGGCACCCGGCACATCGTCGCCGCGATGAACGGCCGCGGCTTTGCCATCGACACCATCCTCGCCTGCGGCGGCGGCACCAAGAATCCGGTGTTCCTGGAGGCGCATGCCGACGCCACCGGCTGCACCCTGGTCCTGCCGGAGGAGCCGGAGGCGGTGCTGCTGGGCGCCGCCGTGCTGGGGGCGGTGGCGGGCGGCGCCTTCCCCGACATCGCCGCCGGCATGGCCGGGATGAGCCGCGCCGGCCGCAGCATCAAGCCAGCCGAGGGGCCGATGCGGGCCTATCACGACGCCAAATACGCCGTGTTCCTGCGGCTGCACGAGGACCAGATGGCTTACCGGGCCCTGATGGAGACGGCGGGGTAAAGCGGCCTCACATCACGCAGTCGCGCACCTCCTCCCGCTCCACCGGCGCCTTGGGTTTCTGGGCCTTCTGCTTCTCGTGTTTCTCGCACAGGTCGCCCGGCAGCTCCTCGCCCTGGAGCAGCGGGCAGCGTTCGAACAGTTCGGCCAGCCAGTCGACGAAGACCCGCACCTTGGGCGAGAGGTGGCGGTTGTGCGGGTAGACGGCGGAGATCGGCATCCGCGGCGGACGCCAGTCCGACAGGACCTCGCGCAGGGCGCCGCTGCGCAGATGCGGCAGAACCATGAAGCGGGCGGGTTGCAGGATGCCCTGCCCTTCCAGCCCGCAGGTGACGTAGGCGTCGGCGTCGTTGACGGAGATGACGCCCTTCATGGTGACCTCCTCCACCGCGCCGTCGCGCTGGAAGCAGAGCTCCATGTTCCGGCCGGTGCGGTTGCTGAAATAGTTCACCGCGATGTGGCGGTCCAGATCCTCGATCGTCTTCGGCACGCCATGCTCGGCGAGATAGGCCGGGCTGGCGCAGGTGATCTGCTGGACGGCGCCGATGCGCCGCGCCAGCAGGCTGGAATCCGCCAGCTCGCCGACGCGGACGACGCAGTCCACCCCCTCCTGGATCAGGTCGACGGCGCGGTCGCCCAGCCCCAGCATCAAATCGATGTCGGGGTATTTGTCGTGGAATTCGTGGATCGAAGGAATGATGACCAGCCGGCCGATGGAGCCCGGCATGTCCACCCGCAGCCGGCCGCGCGGAGTCTTGCGCGCGGTGGTGAAGGTGGATTCGATCTCGTCGATCTCCGACAGGATGCGGCTGGCGCCCTCCAGATAGGCAGCGCCGTCCAGCGTCAGGCTGAGCTTGCGGGTGGTGCGCTGGAGCAGGCGCACGCCGAGCGCCGCCTCCAGGTTCTGGACCGTCGTCGTCACCGAGGCGCGCGGCAGCCCCAGCGTTTCCGCCGCCTTCGAGAAGCTGTTCGCTTCGACCACCCGGATGAAGACGCGCATCGCATGCAGCTTGTCCATACGGATCCAGTCCTTTCCAATCCCGCCCCCGGCGCGCGGGAGAAGTGTCCACCGATGAACGGCGAATAGCAATCGGGCGGGAACGGTTCAAGGGGTGTCGTCGGTTGTCACATGGTGGCCTCGTCTGGGCGATCTCGGCGGCTGGGGGGTGGAACGGCGTGGAACGTTTTCCGGCGGATGTCGCATCTGCCGGCGGAGGCGTCAGCGGGAGCGGGTGAAGGGACCGGCGGCGCGGCGGTTCACCGGGCCGGGGTTGAGGTTGGGATAGGGCTCATGCTCGTTGAGGGTCCAGGGGAAGACACCCTTGGGGCCTGCCGCCTCCGGGCGGGCAAGGATGGCGGCGACGGCGCGCGGATCGGGCGGGGTGCGCTCGCGCAGGTCGCCGGGGATGTCGTCGTCGAGTTCGGCGACGGTGACGGCGGGGGGATCCTCCGGCTTCGGGGCGGGTTTGGCGGCTGGCCGATCGTCGGACGGAGGGGCCGCTTGCCGGGTGGCGGTGGGCAGGTCGAAGGCGGCGAACAACCCCAGCCGTTCGGCCAGCCAGCGGACGATGGAGGGATCGCCGGCCGTGACCAGCCGCTCGATCTGCTCGGCCACCAGGATGCGCAGCGAAGAGAGCCGCAACTCTGCCTCGCGGTTCAGCGCCTGCCGCTCCCACCACACCCTGTGACGAAAATCCTTGGAGCCGTAATAGGCCCGCCACAGCGTGGTGCGGCTGCAGCCCATGGCGCGGGAGACCTGGAGGAAGCTGTTGCCGCGGGACAGCATGCCGGCGGCCATGATCCATTGCTCCTCGTGGAACTGGGAACCGGGGACCAGCAAGCCTTCGGAGGGCACCGGCGGCTCTTCGGCCCAGCAGGGGAAACGGTCTTCGGCGAGGGTACGGGTGGCGAGAGGCATGGCTTTGCTCCGCAGGATGGAGGGACCTTCGCGAAGATTATAGGAAATTTGTCCTTTTCCGCGGGTTTTCTGAAAACCGGGAACGGGACGATGGTGGAGGGGGCAGAGCCAAGCGGGGTGAGGGTCTCGGAACGGCGTTGGCGAACCGTTTCCGGCCGGTGGCCGGCTTATTCAGGGCAATCGGGTGAAGGAACATAGTCTTGTTTATAGGATATCCCGTCATCCCCGCGAAGGCGGGGATCCAGAGTTCGCAGAACGAACCTTGTGGGAAAGCCTGGATCCCCGCCTTCGCGCTACGGGATGCACAGATCTCGCGCTTGCAACAATTCATGCAGTCTGGCGTTGAGCAAAGCCCCTCTCCCCTCGCGGGAGAGGGGTTGGGGTGAGGGGGGCAAACTGAGATTTCCAGGCCTCTGGCCAGCCGCACCCCTTGTGTCTTTGAGTTTTGCTAGAAGAGAAGCCCTGGGGGGTGGGGCATGCC
>NZ_JAENHM010000017.1 GCF_016595245.1 Azospirillum endophyticum | reverse complement strand
CCCGGAGGTGCGCTCGGCCTATCTGGAAGGGGGGCACTGAGATGGAGACGATCCTTGGGTCCAGACCATCGAACCCGCTGCTTTTGCGCAGGCATCAGCGGGCCTTTGCCGTACGTGCCGGCCGGTCGGGTCCTTCAAGCAAGGACAGGGGCAAGGCGGTGGTATACTTGATCTCGGACAGTGCGATGGCCGAGTTGGTTTCACGCACCGCCGGAAGCTGGGACAGCTTCTCGCGGAAGAAGTGCTCGTAGGATTCGACGTCCCGTGCGACCACCTTGATGATGTAATCGGTGGCTCCCAACAGCGTGTAGCATTCCAGCACTTCCGGCAACTGGCGCACCGTTTCCTCGAATTCCGGCAGGGTCGCGCGGTCATGGGCGGCCAGCTTCACCTGTGCGAACACCAGAACGTTCAGCCCGAGCTTCTTCCGGTCGAGCAGGGTGGCGCGCAGGCGGATGACGCCGTTCTCCTCCATCCGCTTGATCCGGCGCCAGCAGGGGGCTTGCGACAATCCGACCCGCTCGGCGATGTCGGCGCTCGACAGCTGGGCGTCCGACTGCAGCAGAGCCAGGATGCGGCGGTCGATCGCGTCAAGTTCGATCTGCATGAATTCCTCTAACGAAACCGCAAAGCACGAATTGAATGATGCGTACTTTCTCCATAAGAGGCATTAGAACGCAAAGAAAATTCGCTGCGCCAACGGTATAATCGGACGCAGGGGATCACTCACGAAGGCGCGCGACCAGAGCCGCCTCCTCATCCCCTCATTCTTCAGCAACCGCCGCCGCTCGGACACAGCGTCCGATGCCAGCCCCTGCCATTGGAAGGACTGCCATGGATGCCCCCATGCCTGTTCCAGCGCCGTTGAGTCTGCATGTGCCGGAGCCTCCGCAGCGGCCCGGCAGCGAGATCGATTTCACTGGCCTCGCCGTGCAGCCGGCCGGCACCGCCCGCCGTCCCGCCATCGACTGTCCTGCAGCCGACATGACCGATCTGGCCTATGATCTGGTGCGCGTGCTCGACGATCAGGGGCATGCCGTCGGTCCCTGGGACCCGGCGCTCGCCCCCGACACGTTGATGCGCGGGCTGCGGTCAATGATGACGGTGCGCGCCTATGACGAGCGCATGCAGCGTGCCCAGCGCCAGGGCAAGACCTCCTTCTATATGAAATGCACCGGGGAGGAGGCGATCGCCGTCGCGCAGGCGATGGCGGTCGACCGCAGCGACATGCTGTTTCCGACCTACCGGCAGCAGGGCCTTCTGATCGCCCGTGACTGGCCGCTGGTCGACATGATGTGCCAGGTCTTCTCCAATGCCGGCGACCGGCTGAAGGGCCGGCAGATGCCGGTCTTCTATTCCAGCAAGGAGGCCGGCTTCTTCTCGATCTCCGGCAATCTGGGGACCCAGTACAGCCAGGCGGTGGGCTGGGCGATGGCCTCGGCGATCAAGGGCGACACCCGCATCGCCGCGGCCTGGATCGGCGAAGGCGCCACCGCGGAGGGCGACTTCCACCATGCCCTCACCTTCGCCTCGGTCTACCGTGCCCCGGTGATCCTCACTCTGGTCAACAACCATTGGGCCATCTCCTCCTTCCACGGCATCGCCGGCGGGGAGCGCACGACTTTCGCGGCGCGCGGCCTCGGCTATGGCATCCCCAGCCTGCGGGTGGACGGCAACGATTTCCTGGCGGTCTTCGCGGCGACGCGCTGGGCGGCGGCGCGGGCTCGCGCCAACCTCGGCCCGAGCCTGATCGAGCTGTTCACCTACCGCGCGGCCGCCCATTCCACCAGCGACGACCCCGCCAAATACCGGCCGGAGAATGCCGGCGCCCACTGGCCGCTGGGGGATCCGATCGACCGGCTGCGCCAGCACCTGATCGCGCTGGGCGTCTGGTCGGAGGCCCGGCAGGAGGATCTGGCGCGGGAGGTTGCGGAGGCGGTCCAGGCCGCCGGGAAAGAGGCCGAATCCCTCGGCACCCTCGACAAGGGACCGTACCACTCGGCCCGCACGATGTTCGAGGACGTCTACAAAACCATGCCCTGGCATCTGGAGCGCCAGCGCCGGCAGGCGGGGGTCTGAGCGATGGCGACCATGACCATGGTCCAGGCGCTGAACGCGGCGATGGACGTGATGCTGACGCGGAGCGGCGACGTCGTCGTTCTGGGCGAGGATGTCGGCTATTTCGGTGGCGTGTTCCGCTGCACCGACGGGCTGCAGCGCAAGCATGGGCGCGCACGGGTGTTCGACACCCCGATCACCGAAGCCGGCATCATGGGGATCGCGGTCGGCATGGCGGCCTACGGCCTGCGCCCGGTCGCCGAGATGCAGTTCGCCGACTACATCTATCCGGCCTGCGACCAGCTGATTTCCGAAGCCGCGCGGCTGCGCTACCGGTCCGGCGGCGAGTTCACGGCACCGGTCACGGTGCGTGCGCCCTATGGCGGCGGCATCTTCGGCGGCCAGACCCACAGCCAAAGCCCGGAGGCCATCTTCACCCATGTCGCCGGGCTGAAGACGGTGATCCCCTCGACCCCGTACGACGCCAAGGGGCTGCTGATCAGCGCCATCGAGGACGACGATCCCGTGATGTTCTTCGAGCCGAAGCGGCTCTACAACGGCCCCTTCGAAGGCTATCACGACCGCCCGGTGGTGCCCTGGGCCAAGCATCCCGCCAGCGAGGTGCCCGACGGCCATTACGCCATCCCGCTGGGCAAGGCGGCCACGGTGCGCAGCGGCACTGCCGTCACCATCCTCGCCTACGGCACCATGGTGCATGTGGCGATGGCCGCCGCCCGAGACGCGCAGGTCGATGCCGAGATCCTCGATCTGCGCACCCTGGTGCCGGTCGACATCGAGGCGATCGAGGCGTCGGTGCGCAAGACCGGCCGCTGCGTCATCGTGCATGAGGCGACCCGGACCGGCGGCTTCGGCGCCGAACTGTCCGCCCTGGTGCAGGAGCATTGCTTCCACCATCTGGAAGCGCCGATCGAGCGGGTCACCGGCTGGGATACGCCCTACCCGCACGCCTTCGAGTGGGAGTATTTCCCCGGCCCGGCCCGGATCGCCGAGGCGTTGCGCCGCGTGATGGAGGAGTGAGCATGGCGCGCTATGTCTTCAAGCTGCCCGACGTCGGCGAAGGCACCGCCGAGGCCGAGATCGTCGCCTGGCATGTCGCGCCAGGCGACCGCGTCGCCGAAGACCAGACGCTGGTCGACGTGATGACGGACAAGGCGACGGTCGAGATCCCCTCGCCGGTCGCCGGCACGGTGCTGTCGCTCAACGGCGCCCCCGGCGCGATGCTGGCGGTCGGTTCCGATCTGGTCGTGCTGGAAGTCGAGGGAACGGGCGATCAGGTGCCCAGCGACAGCCCCGGTGACGCCCCAGATGACCCGCTCGATGACGTCCCCGCAGCGGTGCTCCCGACAGCCACCGTTGCAATGCCCGCCGCTGGTGCCCCCGCACTGGATGCCGCGCCCGCCCTTCTGGTCCGCCGGCCGCCCGGCGTCAAGCCGACCACCTCGCCCGCGGTGCGGCGCCGTGCCTGGGACCTTGGCATTCCTTTGCAGTTCGTTGCCGGCTCCGGCCCCGGCGGCCGGATCCTGCACCGCGACCTCGACCGCCATCTCGCTGGCGGAGGGGTTGAGGGCGGCGGTGTCGCCTTGGCCAAGCGGCCGTCCTCCTCGGCCAGAACCGGGGTGTCGGAGGTGCCGGTGCGCGGCCTGCGCCGCAGGATCGCCGAGAGCATGCAGGAGGCCAAGCGCCACATCCCGCATTTCTCCTACATCGAGGAAATCGACGTCACCGCCCTGGAGGAATTGCGCCTCCACCTCAACGCCGAGAGTGGCGGAGCGCGACCGAAGCTGACCCTGCTGCCCTTCCTGGTCCGTGCCCTGGTGCGGGCGTTGCCGAAGTTCCCGCAGATCAACGCCCGCTACGACGATGCGGCGAATGTCGTCCAGCAGTTCGAGGCGGTGCATGCCGGCATCGCAACGCAGACGCCGGGCGGGCTGGTGGTGCCGGTCGTCCGCCATGCCGAGACGCTCGACCTCTGGCAGGCCGCCGACGCGATCCGCGACTTGGCTGCCGCCGCGCGCGACGGGAAGGCCGGGCGGGAGCAGCTCAGCGGCTCCACCATCACCATCACCAGCCTTGGCGAGCTGGGCGGCCTCGCCACCACGCCGATCATCAACCGGCCGGAGGTCGCCATCGTCGGCGTCAACAGGATCGTCGAGCGGCCGGTGGTGCGCAAGGGCAGCATCGTCGTGAGGTCGATGATGAACCTGTCCTGCTCCTTCGACCACCGAATCGTCGACGGTTGGGACGCCGCCTCCTTCGTCCAGCGGGTGAAGACGTCGCTGGAACAGCCCGCCACCCTCTTCATGGACCAACCGCAATGACCATACCCAGCGCAAAGACCGTCACCGCCAAGGTGCTCGTGGTCGGTGGCGGGCCGGGCGGCTATGTCGCCGCCATCCGCGCCGGCCAGTTGGGGCTCGACACCGTGCTGGTCGAGGCCGACCGTCTGGGCGGTACCTGCCTGATCCGCGGCTGCATCCCGTCCAAGGCGCTGATCCATGTCGCCAGCCGGTTCGAGGCGATGGAGCAGTCGCTGGGCGACGGCCGTTTCGGCATCGCGCTCGACCTGCCGCCGCGTCTCGATCTCGCCGCCGCCATGCGTTGGAAGGACGGCATCGTCGACCGCCTCAGCGGTGGCGTGGCAGCCCTGCTGCGCAAGGCGAAGGTGCGCGTGCTGCGTGGCTGGGCGGTCTTCTCCGACGCCAAGACCTGCACCGTCCAGGGCAGCGACGGTCCGCTGACCGTGAGGGCGGAGCATGTGATCCTCGCCAACGGCTCGGAACCGGTGCCGCTGCCTAATCTTCCCTTCGCCGGTCCGGTTCTGTCCTCGACCGAAGCGCTGTCGTTGGAGCGGCTGCCCCGCCGGCTTGTGGTGGTCGGCGGCGGCTATATCGGGCTGGAGTTGGGCAGCGCCTTCGCAAAGATGGGCTCCACGGTGACGGTGGTCGAGGCACAGCCGCGCATCCTGCCGCTGTACGACGCGGCTCTGACCGATCCGGTGCGGCGCTGGCTGGAACGGGCCGGGGTGACCCTTCATCTCGGGGCCCGTGCACTGGGGATGGAAGCCGAGGGGAATGGGCAGGCGCTGGTCGTACAGACGGCGGACAGCGGGATGATCCGCCTGCCGGTCGACGCCGTGCTGTCGACCGTGGGCCGGCGTCCCCGGCTGGAGGGCTGGGGCTTCGAGGCGATGGGCGTGGAGCGCCGGGGAGCCTTCGTCGCGGTGGACGACCAGTGCAGGACCTCGATGCGCAATGTCTGGGCGATCGGCGATCTGGTCGGCGAGCCGATGCTGGCGCACAAGGCGTCGGCGCAGGGCGAGATGGTGGCGGAGATCATCGCCGGCCACCGCCGCCGCTTCGCGCCGGCCGCGATCCCGGCGGTCTGCTTCACCGAGCCGGAGATCGTCAGCGTCGGCCTGTCGCCGACCGAGGCGTCGGCACAGGGGATCGATGTGATCGTCGACCAGTTCCCCTTCGCCGCGAACGGCCGCGCGCTGACCCTGGACGCCGGCGAGAGCGGCTTCGTTCGGCTGGTGGCCCGCCGGGACGACCGGCGGGTGATCGGCATCCAGGCGGTGGGCACCCATGTCTCGGAACTGTCGGGAGAGTTCGCGCTGGCGCTGGAAATGGGGGCGGAGTTGGAGGATGTGGCGGGAACGATTCACGCCCACCCGACTCTGGGCGAGGTCTTCCACGAAGCAGCGCTCAAGCTGCTTGGGCGACCACTCCACCTCGGATCCTGACCTTTGCAAATTCCCAACGATCACTGGGATCGGCGACGGCCCGGGTTCCGATGGACCGGGGCCGCCGCCGGTTCCATCAGGCGACGAGGAAGCCCGATCCGACCGGGTCGTTGCGGTCGATGACCCAGCGGGCCGTCCCCAGGATGCTGGCGGTGCCCTTGACGGTCGGCCGCACCGCGCGCACGCCGTTCAGGCGGGTCTCGCCGAGCAGGCAGCCCTCGAAGGTGCCGCTGCCCAGCAGGCCCTCGGAGCGGATCGTCTGGCCGATCGTCATTTTGCCGCGCGCCTCGAACATGGCCATCATCGCGCTGGTGCCGGTGCCGCCCGGCGAGCGGTCCAACTGGCCGGCGCTGAACACATGGACGTTCTTGTAGAAGGCGCCCTTGATCGTCGGCTCGTGCCAGAAAGTCACGAAGTTGAAGTTGTTGATGTGGGCCGAGGCCGGGTGCTGGATGGCGACCTTCTCGCGCAGTTGCTCGCGCGCCAGCACGCCGTAGCGCGACAGGGCCGTGCCGTTCTCCGCGCCGATGCGCAACGTGGTGCCGGTCAGGTCGATGATGCCGAAATAATTGCCGCCCCACACGATGTCGGCCTTCAGGGGGCCGATCTCGGGCAGCTCGAACGGCACGTCCTGGGCCGCGACGTAGGCCGGCACGTTCTCGAACCGGGTCCACAGCACGGCGTCGCCGTCCGTCGCCACCTCGGCGACCACGAGGCCGGCGGTGGTCTCGAAGCGGATGGTGGTGCGGTCGCCCTCGCCGCGCCGGACCAGCCCCAGCGCCACCATGGCCATGGCCACGGCGATCGTGCCGTGCCCGCACATGTGCGAATACTGGGTGCCGTCGATGTAGATCAGCCCGGCGTCGGCGTCCGGACCGGACGGCGGCGTGAGGAAGACGCCGAACATGTCCTTGTGCCCGCGCGGTTCGCGCATCAGGGCGCAGCGCAGCCAGTCATAGTGGGTTTCCAGGAACTGGCGCTTCTCCAGGATGCTGGAGCCGGGAGGATAGGGAATGCCGCTGTGGATGATGCAGAGCGGCTCGCCCTCCGTGTGGGTGTAGACAACGTCGAACACGTCTTGCTTGCGCATGACTTGGGGCCTCTCGGGGTGTTGGCGGTAAGAAAGGGGATGAAGGACGGGGACGGGGTCAGCGCCGCTTCGACAGCACGTGGAGCCCCACGGTCAGGTCGAGAAGAACGATGGTGAACGCCGCCACCGCGATGGTGATCGACGACACTGCGGCGATGACCGGGTCGATGGTGTACTGGACGTAGTTGAAGAGCTTGACCGGGATCGTCGTCAGCTCGGCGGTGGTGTTGAAGATGCTGAGCTCGACATTGATCCAGGACGAGATGAAGGCGAAGATCGCCCCGCTCGTCAGCCCGCCGCGGATCTGCGGCAGGACCACCAGCAGGAAGGTTTCGAAGGGCCGGGCACCGAGGTCGGCCGAGGCCTCCTCCAGGGCGCGCTGCTCGGGCGTCAGCTGCGGCAGGACGGAGCGCAGCACGAAGGGCGTCACGATCACCACATGGCCGACCAGCAGGGCCGCAAAGCTGCGCATCAGGCCCAGGGCGGCGCAGTATTGCAGCAGGGCGGCGCCCAGCACGACGTGCGGCAGCACCAGCGGCGACATCAGCAGCGACAGCAGCGTCCGCTTGCCGGGAAAATCATGGCGCGCGATGGCCAGGGCCGCCGGCAGGGCCAGCAGCACCGCCCCGGCCGTGGCCGCCAGCGCCAGCGCCGTGCTGGTCCCGAAGGCCGCCACGTAGGAGGTGTCGGCCAGCATCCGCCCGTACCAGTCCAGCGTGAGGCCCTGCGGCGGGAAGGCCAGATAGCTGGTGGCGGTCAGCGACGCGCCGATGATGACCACGAGCGGCAGCACCAGATAGGTCATCACCGCCCAGGCGACGATCCGCAGGAGAACGCGCGCGATCATGACCGGTTGCCTCCGCCGTTGCCGATCCGTCCGGCCAGCGCCACCAGCACCAGCGTGAAGACCAGGAGCGTGATGCTGAGCGCGCCGCCGTAATGGACGTCGAACACCGTGCTGTACTGCTGGAAGATCAGCATCGGAAAGACGGTGATCTTGCCGCCGCTCAGCAGCGCCGGCGTCACGTAGGCGCTCGCCGCCAGGGTAAAGACCATGATCACGCCCGCGATCAGGCCGGGAAGGCACAGCGGGAAGGTCACGGTCCAGAAGGTCGTGAAGGGGCTGGAGCCGAGATCGGCCGAGGCCTCCTCCAGCGTCGGATCCACCGTGGCCAGCGCGTTGCCGACCGCCAGGACGATGAAGGGCAGAAGGATGTAGACGAGGCCGATCACGATGCCCGTCTCGGTGCCGAGGAAGCGGACCGGCCGCTCCAGCAGCCCGACGCCGACCAGCGTGTCGTTGACCAGACCGTTGCGGCCGAGCAGGATCATCCACCCGAAGGACCGGACGATGTTGCTGGTGAACAGCGGCAGCAGCAGCAGGATGACGCAGCTTCGCCGCAGGGCGTTCGACGACACCACCCGCACCAGATAATAGGCCAGCGGATATCCCAGCAGCGTGACGGCCAGCGTGGTCAGCGCGGCGATCCGGAAGGTGACGGCCAGGACGTCCCAATGATACTGGTCGAGCAGGACGCGGGCGTAGTTCGCCAGGGACGGCGCGCCGCCGGCCATCAGGCTGGAGGACAGCACGACGACCATCGGCACGGCGAAGAAGGCCACGAAGAAGGCGACGGGGGCGGCCAGCAGCGGCAGGGCGCGGCGCAGGGCGGTGGGCGGCGGTGCGGCGGGGGCCACCGCGGGGTCGCCGGTCAGGGCGGCGGTCATGGCGCCGGCTCGCCGACGACGACGTGCAGATGCTCCGGGCGGAAGCCGACGACGACCTGGGTTCCCCGGCCCAGGCCGGCGCCCGGCATGCCCAGGCGGCGGCTCGCCAGCAGGGCGTCGCCGACCCGGACCATCACGAGGGTCTGGCCGCCGGTGTTGATCACGTCCTCGACGATGCCGCGCTCGGTGAGGAAACCGGGCTCGTCGGCGCGGTCGAGAAGCTCCAGATGCTCGGGCCGCAGCACGCCGGTGCGGCTCTGACCGGCGTCGATGTCGGGCCAGGGGCCGGGATGGGGGCAGGGATGAGGAACCGCCGCCGTCCCGAAGGCCAGCCGCAGCCCGCCGTCGCCGTCCGCCGCGCCGGGCAGCAAATTCGCCTCCCCGATGAATTCGGCGACGAAGCGCGTGGCCGGCGTCGCGTAGACCGCCGTCCCCGACCCGACCTGCTCGATCAGGCCGCGGTTCATCACGACGATCCGGTCGGCCATGCTCATCGCCTCCTCCTGGTCGTGGGTGACGAACACGAAGGCGATGCCCAGCTTTTCTTGGAGATGCTTCAGCTCGATCTGCATCCGCTTGCGCAGCTTCATGTCGAGCGCGCTCAGCGGTTCGTCCAGAAGCAGCAGCTTGGGCCGGTTGACCACCGCGCGCGCCAGGGCGACGCGCTGCTGCTGCCCCCCGGACAGCTCGCGCGGGTACCGCGCGCCCAGCGCCTCCAGCCCGACCAGGTGCAGCGCCTGCGCCGCGCGCTCCGCCGCCTCGCCCCGCGGAACGCCGTGCCGGCGGGGGCCATAGGCGATGTTGTCGAGAACGCTCATGTGGGGGAACAGCGCGTAGTTCTGGAAGACCGTGTTCAGGGGCCGCCGGTGGGGCGGCAGCCGCGTCACGCTATCCCCGCCGATCCGGATGTCGCCGGAATCGGGAGTGAGGAAACCTGCGATGCAGCGCAGCAGCGTGGTCTTGCCGCAGCCGCTGGGGCCGAGCAGGGCGATGAACTCGCCATGCTCGACCTCCAGCGAGACGCCCTTGAGCGCGTGGAATCCACCGAAGCGCTTGCCGAGATCGCGGATGGACAGCAGGGCCGGGAGCATGCCTCGTCCCCCTTACTGGCGCGCGAGTTCGCGGTTCCAAGCGTCGGTGATCGCGCCCCGGTCGCGGTTGATGTCGGCCCAGTTGAAAAGCTGCAGGTTCTTGACCGACCCGCCGACGCCCCAGGGCAGTTTGCGCTCGATGTCCGGTGCCACGGAGACGCCTTGCACGGACGGGCCGAGATAAAGCTTCTCGGCGAGGCAGGAGGCGGCCTGCGGGGTCAGGGCGGTGTCGATGAAGCGTGCGGCTTCGGCCGCGCGGGGCGTCCCCTTCACCAGATGCAGGCGCGCGTCGGTTGCCCATACGCCTTCCTTGGGAACGACGAAACCGATCGGCAGGCCCTTGTCCGCCAGATCCCAGGCGCCGACGCTGAAATGGGCGCCGATGATCGCCTCGCCGCTCTGGTAGGCGTTGGAGGCCGCGCCCGAGCTGTCGAAATAGAGCGCGGTGTCGAGGGTCTTCAGCTTCGCGAAGGTCTTGGACAGGTCGTTGGCCGGATTGCCCCAGATCTTGTTGAGGAACAGGAGGAAGGGAACGCCCGACGAGTTGGCCGGGGACGGGATGGTGACGGCGCCCGCGAATTCCGGCTTCCACAGGTCGTTCCACGAGGTGGGGGGCGTCTTGACCTTCTGGGTGTTGTAGGTCAGACCCAGCGAGTAGTAGCCGGTTCCCACCGCGAAGACGGCGCCGTCGGCCTTGTAGACCGCTTCGGGCGAGACCTTGGCGAGGTTCGGCACGGCCTGCGGGTCGATGGCCCCGGTGACGCCGGCGGCCTGCGCCAGTTCGCTGATGCCGCCATCCATCCAGGCGACGTCGATGGTCGGCGCCCCCTTCTGCTGCTGGAGCTTGGCCAGCGTCACCGTCGAGGTGCCGATCTCGGGCACGACCTTGATCCCGGTCGCCTTGGTGAAGGGTTCGGCGACGCAGGTCCGGAAGGCCTCGCCCCAGTTGCCGCCGTACCAGGCCACGGTCAGGGAAGTCTGCGCGGCAGCGGGCTGGGAGAAGGCGGCGCCGGCCATCAGAGCGGCGCAACAGGTGGCAGCACGCAGAGAAGTCATGACGCTCTCCCTCGATGTCGGCCCTTTCGGGCGTAAAACCCTTGCAACAAGGTCGATGCTAGCGAGGGGGTGGCTTTTTCCGATAGAAGAATGCGGACGGATGCTTGAATAATTCCGACATGAGCAGCGAACACTCCGGCACCCGATCCCTTTCCGGCGCGTCCCCCCGCTCCCCGTCCGGTACCGACCCCGGCACGGTCCCCCGGCTGCGGATCGGCTTCGTCCTTCTGGATCAATTCACGCTGACCGCCTTTTCGGGGCTGATCGACGCGGTCCGGCTCGCCGCCGATCTCGGCGGGCGCAGCCGGCAGATCGACGCCAGTTGGACGGTGATGAGCCTCGGCGGGCAGGCCCGGCGATCGAGCTGCGGCGTGCTGGTCACGCCGAACGAGGATCTGCGCGATCCGACGTCCTTCGACTACGTCGCGGTCTGCGGGGGCAACGATTACCGGAACGCCCTGCAGCCGGCACAGCTGACCGATTATCTGCGGCGGGCGGCGGGCGGCCGCGTCCGGCTGCTCGGCGTCTGCACCGGGACCTTCGCCATCGCCCAGGCGGGCCTTGTCGGCAGCCGGCGGGTGTGCGTCCATTGGAACGTCCTGGACACCTTCCGCGAGCGCTTCCCGACCGTCACCGCCACGGTCGACCAGCTGTTCATCGACGAGGGCGACCTGATCACCTGCGCGGGATCGACCGCCGCCATCGATCTCGGCCTCTATCTCGTCGGCCGGCACTGCGGCGGCCAGAAAGCGCGGCAGGCGGTCCGTCACATGATGCTGCAGGACATCCGGTCCGCCGCGCTGCCGCAAGCCCATTTCTATGCCAATTTGGACGGCATCGCCGACATCCGCGTCCGGCAGGCGTCGCATTTCATCGAGCAGAGGCTCGATTCCCCGCCGTCGGTCGACGCCATCGCCCGCTATGTCGGGGTGAGCGCCCGACAGTTGGAGCGCGCCTTCCAGGCGGCGCTCGGCGTGTCGCCGGCGGCCTTCCAGCGCCGGTTGCGGCTGGATTACGGGCGCTGGCTGCTGGAGAACACGCGCCGCTCGATCACCGACATCGCGTTCGATTGCGGGTTCGCCGATACCGCGCATTTCTCGCGTGATTTCAAGGCCCAATTCGGCCGGATGCCGAGCAAGGCGCGTGGCCCTGCACCTGGCTCGTGACTGTCTCCGGGCAAGAGCGGTGGCCGTGGTACACGACGTGGACCAGGATAGCGTCCCCATACGCAACCGGGAAACCCGGGGCGGTTCACTCCTGCATTCCGAGTTTAGTGGTCATAAAAGCCCCTCTTGCTGGGCCTGATGGACGGTTCTGACAGTGGGGCGAAAGCCCAGGCTGCGGGCAAGTGAACCGTCTACGTGCAGGTGCCAGGGATTTGAAAGTGGCTCAGCGCTCGATTCCATCCGAGCACCCAGTATGCTTAAGAGCTCATAGATGGAAGCTGGCGCCTCGTCCGCGACGTTCACGATGCGCCGATCAAATGCGCCGGCCAGCGCAAGCTTGACCGCGGTGGCGATATCACGATGATGAACCGTGCTCATGCGCTGGGCCGGATGCCAATTTCTGACGTAATTGGGAAGAGCTTCGAGATGTCCGTCTCCGTCGCCATAGACGAAAGGGAAGCGTATGATAGACCAGTTCAGACCGCTTTCGCGCAATTCCCTTTCTGCCGCCACCTTGCTCGCCGGATAGGCCTGCTGGGGATCGAGCGGGTCGTCTTCTCGTCCCGGATGAGGATGGTCTTTGTTGTAGACATGGCTGGTGCTCGCCATGATGAACCGCGCATCAGGAGCATGAGCCTTTGCGGCGGCAATCAGGTTGCGTGTCCCGTCGAGGTTGCTCTTCCAGATGAGATCGGCATCCTGCGTGCGAAACACGGCGGCCAGATGCACGATGGCGGCAACCCCTCGGATGGCGTTTGGGAGGGTCGAAGGGTCGAGAATGTCTCCCGTCGCGGCCTCTGAGCCATGGGGGCATGATTTGCCCGCCCGCAGCAGGGCGCGGCAGGCGAAGCCGGCATCCACCAACCGTGGAAGAAGTCGTTCGCCAACGAGCCCGGTGGCTCCGGTTATCAGTACCGTCATTTGCTCAAACCTTTCGCAACAGGGTCTGCAGCCTTTCGGTCGCCGATTGCAGGACCCGAACGGTCGTGGCCAGTTCGGCCTCGTCGATGCCGCCAAAAGCAGTTTCGTGAATGAACGAAAGGTCGGGAAGTTTGCGCCACAGCGCCTCACCAGCGCCTGTCAACGTCAATAGACGCTGACGCTGATCTTCTCCACTCGAGGTCTGCTCCACCAAGTCTTTACGGACGAGAGTGGAGATGATGCCGCTCAAGGTCGCGCGTTCGAGTTCGAGGGCACGTCCGAGGTCACGCTGAACGGACGCGCCGTTGTGCGCGAGATGCCAGAGAACATACCATTGCGTGGATCCCAAATCATAGTGCCGCAAGGTCGCGTCCATGAGCGCGCGGCCCGCAAGATAACACCGCTTCGTCCACGCTCCCACGGAGGCGTCGGTATCCGCCTGATCCCGCATGTGAAGAGCCTTCCATTTCGTTTGCTACCATACAATATTTGTAAGGTAGCAAACGGATGTCAAGGTCGAATGGGCGTCAGCCGGGCTCGCGGCGCTCTTGAGAAGCCCGGAAAGGAACCTGCATATGATCGCTGCGATCTCGCCTGCATGCGGCTCTCGCGCAAAATGAGCAGTGGCTCCGTTTCTTTGGACGGATTGGCGGCCTGGATAAGCTGTTCCCTGTTGTTTTTCATGGCGCCGATTGGATGGATGCCGGGTTCAAAAACAGCGGGGCGATTGCACATCAGTGTGCTGCGGTCAATGCGCTTGTTTCATCAATGGGAACCGTTCCCATTGGACAGGTCAGCAGGAACAGCCATTTGACAGGGGCCAGTGACGCCCCCCCTCAACCGTTCTGACCCAGACACAATCAAGCAACGTGCCGGACGAGGATCGGTCGCCTGCGAACGCCGACACGCAGCCGGCCGAAGGAGTGTGCAATGGGAACGGTTCCCATTGCACTTCACGTCTTCCCTGCCTTTCGCTGTTGGAGCAGGGTGTCAATCAGCGAACGCATCTGCGTCAGACGCTCCCAGTCCTCGTCGGTCAAAGGGCGCGGCTTCTCGACCATCGCGCCAATGGTCTCTTGTGCCCTAGTGATGACGCGGAACACCCGCTGTGGCAGGGCACTCAACGCCATCTCCGGCGATTTGTCAGCCGGGTTGCGGGAGGGGCGCTCACCGTCCTCTCCTGTATTCTTCGCGTGCCGCGGTTCACCGCCAAGCTCGGACTCTCCAGCCGTGCCGCTGCTCTTCCATTGATTCCACAGGGCAAGGGCGGACGCTTCCGACGCGGCTCGGGTGAGAGTGAGGAGAAAGCGGAGCGTCGGCTCATGATCCGCATATTCCCAGCGGATAGCTTCAGGCAGAGACTGCAATCGGAGCAGTTTGGAGATCATGCTGCGGTCCTTGCCGACGATACCGGCAAGCGCCTCGTCGGTATACCCGTGACGCTCCTTCAGCCCCTGCAGTGCATCGGACTGCTCGAACGGGGACAGGTCGACACGCTGCACGTTCTCGACCAACGCCACCTCAAGCGGGTCACCCGCGGTCAGGACCGCGGTGATGGTCGGCCATCCAAGCGATCTTGCCGCCCTCCAGCGCCGCTCTCCCCATACAAGGAGATATTCGCCGTTGGCCTGCTGCTGCACTCCGATCGGTTGCTTCAGGCCATGCTTGTCAAGCGAGGCGGCCAAAGAGGCAAGGTCCTCTTCGCGGAATATTTTGCGCGGCTGATCGGGATTGGTAACCACCAGCCCGATGTCGCAGGCGAATGGCCTCTCGAAGGGCACGGCCTTGCCGGTCAGCGCGTTGCTGTCGAGCCGCACCGGGTTGGTGCTGGTCTGATCGCTGCTTTTGGTGATGAGCCCCATATTGGAGCGCGGAATCCCCTTAGCCATGCGCCGTCACTCCGTGTGCGGTGGTTACGACGCGATGGTCGCGCTCCCCGATCAAGGTCTGCACCACCATGTCGAAAGTGCCGACGCCAGGGGCCTTGGCATTGAAAGCGACCAGAGCGTCGCCACCGGCCGATGATTGCGGGTAAAGCGTGGTGGTGGGGATTGGCGGGAAGATGTGAATCTCCCGCCCATAGGTCTCATGCATATCCTTCAGGGTGGCCTGATCCTGGGTCGTGCGTCCCGAGTAGAACGTCGGCACGATGCCGAGCAGGGAGAGGGCGGGGTTGCCGCGTTCGCGCACGAAGTCGATCTGTTTGCGCAGAGTGCCCATGCCCATGAAGGCGAGGGGCTGCGTCTGGCAGGGGATCAGGACCGTATCGCTGGCCACCAGAGCGTTGGTCACCAAATGCCCCAGTGTGGGGGGGCAGTCTATGAGAATAAAGTCGACGCTGCGGCGCAACTCGGCGAGGCGGCTACGCAACGTGTTGTGCGAAAACTGCTGAGCGGCAAGTTCGGTCTCGCTTTCGGCCAGTTTGAGCGAGGATGGCAGAACCCGCAGGCGCGGGTTGCGCGTCTCGACGAGACAATCCTCGGCATTCACGACCCCCTTGAGGACGTAATAGAGCGTCTTTTCGGCCTCCTCGCAGGCGACGACGTCCACACTGAGATGGATTCCAGCGTTGGCCTGGGGGTCGGAGTCCACAAGCACGACGGAGTAGCCGCGGTCGGCCAGCATACGGCCGACATTGACGCAGCCTGTGGTCTTGCCCACCCCGCCCTTCTGGTTCGCCAGGGACACGACGAGCGCCGGGCCGGGCTTCTCGACGGGAAGCACCGGGTGCTTGCGGACGAAGACGACGACGGCCTGTGGGATACGCTCCCCCCCATTTTCCCAACGCGAGATCCGCTGGCGATCGTAAGAGCGACCCAGGCCCTGGTTCAGAAACGCCGCAAAGTCCTCCCTCGATTGCCCACGAGCCTCGCGATACACCTTCAAATGCTCGCCGAGCATAGCTCTCTCCCCCAGCAATTCGAGTTCAGCGGCTCCACGCATAAAATGAGACACTCACCCTGTCAACGGCGATCGGAAGGGCTGAGTGTGATCATCGTAGCGTCTCGTCGCCAACCTTGTCCTTTCGACCGCACCGACCGAGCACAGGGTCAGGAAAAGCGGCGGAAACACTGCCTTTCAGCCCTTCGACCGAAACTCGGAACCGAAGACTTCCGCAGACTCGTGCTCGACAGCTTGCGGAGACACTCGACCAACTGCCGCTCTTACTCACATCGCCCCGCTTGGTCGATCGCCCATCCAGGAAATCGGACCGAGCCACCGTGGCGGTCCTCCCTGCTGCTTCCTTTCGAGATCCGGGATCCCGTCAAGAATGGATTGGGCGAGGTCGGGTAGCGCCGGGGCACTCTCCGACTGCGACACCTTGGACGCCGCCCCTTCAAGCGATATAGAGGTATAGGTACTCCAAGAAAGCCGAACCCACGGAGCCTTATTATGGCGGTCGATTACAGCATTCAGGTCAACTCACTCATCGTCGGCAATGATGTTCGTTGGACTAATTTCCGCAATTATCCGCTAAATACAAATTATGTTCGACCGCTCGGCTCGCCTACCGTCGTCACCTATTCGTTCGACCAAACGCTGCCGAGCCATATGCCGCAGGCCGCGTCGGCCACTTCACGACCGCTCACGGATACAGAGAGGGCTGCGGTGCGCACCGCGGCCACCATTTGGGACAACGCTTCGGGCGTTATCATGATGGAAGTCGGCAGCGGCAGTGGGCAAATCCAGATTGGCGCCTATGACTTCCGAGCCACGGGGTCCGATGGCCTGAGTGGATATGCCAGCTACCCCGGATATGACGCTGGCGGTGACGTGTATTTCAACACCCGGAGTGAGATCAATGTCGGGCTGGCCTTGCATGAGTTGGGGCATGCATTGGGGCTCAAGCACCCGTTCGAGCCGCTGAGAACGGGCGTCACGCTTCCGGCTGGAGAGGACAGGACCAGCAACACGGTGATGAGCTACACGGGCGGTTTCCAAAGTCAGATCGGTCCGTACGACACTGCGGCGATCCGGTATCTCTATGGTCCGGACGTGCCGGCCGATCGGGCCTTCCCCGCCGGCTACACGGCCCAATCCTACCTCGCGGCCAACCCCGATCTGCTGCGCGCCTTTGGAGCCGACCCCGGCGCGGCGAATTACCATTACTTGGTCGCCGGCATCTGGGAAGGACGCAGCGCGAGGTTCGATGCCCTGGAATACATCGCCAGCAACACCGACCTGGTCCGCGCCTTCGGCGCCGACGAGGCGGCCGGTACCGACCATTACGTCCATAGCGGCTTCCGGGAGGGGCGGAGCACGGCCGGCTTCAATCCGGACGCTTACCTTGCGAGCCATGGCGACCTGGAGGCGGCGTTCGGGCGCGATGAAGCGGCGGCAACCCGGCACTTCGTCACCACCGGCTTGGCCGAGGGACGGTCGGTGACCTTCGACACTTATGGATATCTGGCGAGCAATCTTGACCTGTTGTTCGCGTTCGGCCGCGACGTAAAGGCGGGCGCGCGCCACTACCTCGACCATGGGCGGGCGGAAGGGCGAAAGACCACGGGGTTCGACGTTCAGTCCTATCTCGCCGCCAACGCGGATCTGCGGGCCGCGTTCGGCACCGATACCGCCGCAGCGACGAAGCACTATGTTGAGTATGGGGCTCGCGAAGGACGGCCGACCTTCGTCTTTCCGACGATCTCCAGGCCGCCTGTGACGCTGGCCGCCGCAAACCAGCTTCAGGGCGGCGGGTCCCAGACCGGCATCCCCGGCTTCGCCAATTTGGCCGATGCACGCTTGGAGGATGCTCTCCCGCGCTTCTCGACACCGGAGACCGGCAGTTCCAGCATGGTCGACCAGCGTGAGATGGCAGCCCCGGCAAGCGGGGCGGGCCTCGGATTTGCCGGACGGGACAACGCCAGTTTGGCGATCGGGCTCTACAGTCCCGGCGCGACTTGGCCTTGACCGGGGATGTCCTGGAAAAAGGGAGCGGCCGACCGCCCCCTCCTTCCCTTGGCGTCACCCGCCGGATACCCCATCCGGAAATTCCTGACCCGCGTGGGCGGCTTGCGCCCGCCCGCAGCGACTGGAGCTGTTTAGCATGGCGCGCCTACCGGCATCAGACTGCCGGGAAGCTACGCCGGCATGGGGCGCTCGCAGTGCCCTGATACCATTTCCGAAAAGCTCCGACCTGTGGTCGATACTCTCCGGACCGCCGGACACCGGACGGTCCCCGTCCAAGAGCCCGGGCGCTCCGTCGCGAGGCACCGGTATTGCGCGGACAACGCCATCAGGCCAGCTGGACGAGCAGGGCGTCCAGCATACGGTCACAGGCAGCCAACTGCTCCTCGGCGATGAACTCGTCGGGCTTGTGGGCCTCGCCGATGCTGCCGGGACCGCACACCACGGTCGGCATCGACAGCCGCCGCTGGAACAGCCCGCCCTCCGTCCCAAAGGAGATCTTGCCGGTACTGTTGCCGCCGGTCAGCGCCTTGACGAAGGCCACCACATCGGCGGTGTCGTCGGTATCGAGCGCGGGATAACTGGACAGCTCGCCAATGCTCAGCCCGGCGGACGGGAAATCGGGACGCAGGCGGCGGAGGATGGCCTCGGCCTCGGCCTGGATGCTGTCCAGCAACGGCTCGACCGGGTCCTGCGGCAGGTGGCGGATTTCGAAATCGAGACGGCAATGGTTGGGCACGATGTTCAGCGCCTCGCCCCCCCGGATCACGCCGGTATGAATCGTGGTCCAAGGCACGTCATAGGCATCGTCTTGCGCGCCCTGGTCCCGCAGCCGGTCCTGGATGCGGCGCAACCCGGTCAGCAGGTCGCTTGCCATGTGGATCGCGTTCAAGCCCTGTGGCGCCAGGCTCGAATGGCATTCGACCCCGCGGCAGTCGGCGCGCAGCGCGGTCTTGCCCTTGTGGGCGGTGACCACCTGCATGCCGGTCGGCTCGCCGACGATGCAGAAGCGCGGGCGGACGGGCAGGGCGGCCATCATCTCGATCAGCCGCCGCACGCCGAGGCAGCCGACCTCCTCATCATAGGACAGGGCCAGATGCAACGGTTGCGAGAGGGGCCGCTCGGCGGCGCGGTCGAACAGGGCGAGCGCCGCGGCGATGAAGCCCTTCATGTCGGCGGTGCCCCGGCCGAACAGCCTCCCGTCGCGGCGGACCAGCCGGAAGGGATCGCTGCTCCAAGCCTGACCTTCGACCGGCACCACGTCGCTGTGTCCGGACAGCAGGACGCCGGGGCGGTCCGCCGGTCCCAGCGTCGCGAACAGGTTGGCCTTGCGTCCATCCTCGCTCGGCACCAGCCATGTCGCCACGCCGGCGGCCTCCAGCCGTTCCTGCACCCAGCGGATCAGGTCGAGGTTGCTGTCACGGCTGACGGTGTTGAAGGCTACCAGCCGCTCCAGGATATCGATGGTCGCCGTCATCGGAGATTGGTCCTTGTCTGTTCCGGAAGGTGTTCAGGCAGCCTGCAACCTGTCGACGACACGGCGCCAACCGCTGCGGATCGCTTCTGCATCGACATGCAGGCCGTCCCGCACCACCAGCCGCCCTCCCGCTACCACGTCGCGCACGGCATTGCGGGCGCCGGCGAAGACATAGGTGTCCAGCAGCGTGTCGTCACTGCGGCCGTACAGGCGCGGATCGTCCGGATCCAGCACGACCAGATCGGCGCGCTGTCCGGCTCTGAGCCCGCCGGCCGGTTCCGGCAGCCCCAGCGCCTGCGAGCCCCCGGCTACCGCTGCACGGTAGAGCGCCGCCCCGGTCGAGGCCCCGGGTCCCGGTGCCAGCAGATTGCGCCGCTTGGTGGCAAGTCGCTGCCCGAATTCCAGCAGCCGCAGTTCCTCCGCCGCGTCGATGATGATCTGGCTGTCGGACCCGATGCCGAAGCGCCCGCCTTGCGCCAGGAAGTCGCGCGCCGGGAACAGCCCGTCACCCAGATCAGCTTCCGTCGTCGGGCAGAGGCCTGCCACCGCCCCCGATGCGGCCATGCCCGCCACTTCGTCCGGCGTGACATGGGTGGCATGGACAAGGCACCAGGAGGGCCCCAGCCAACCGCGGTCGAGCAGCCACTCCACCGGACGCCTCCCCGACCAGGCGAGGCAGGCATCGACCTCGGCCGTCTGCTCGGCGACGTGGATATGGACCGGCGCCGCCGGGTCGAGCGCCGACAGCCCGTCCAGCGCCGCCGCCATCGCATCGGGCGACACCGCGCGCAACGAATGGAGGGCGAGGCCGGTACGGTGGCTGCCGGGCGCGCTGCGGCAGGCCTCGACGATCGCCAGCAGCCGGTCGGGATCGCTGAGGAAGCGCCGCTGTCCCTCCCCTGCCGGCTGCCCGCCGAAGCCGCCCTGGGCGTAGAGCACCGGCAGGTGGGTCAGCCCGATCCCGGCGGCGTCCGCCGCCGCCAGGATGCGCATCGACATCTCCGCCGGGTCGGCATAGGGGCGGCCGTCGGGGTCGTGGTGGAGGTAATGGAACTCCGCCACCGACGTATAGCCCTGCTCCAGCATCTCGGCATAGGCCATCGCCGCCACCGCCTGGAGCCCATCGGGATCGATGCGGCGGACGAAGCCGTACATCACCTCCCGCCAGGTCCAGAAGCTGTCCTCCGCCGGACCGGACCGCTCGGTCAGCCCGGCCATCGCCCGCTGGAAGGCATGGCTGTGCAGGTTGGGCATACCGGGGATGACCGTCCCGGTGGCACGCTCCACCCCGGCGGGCGGAGTGTCCAGCCCCGTTTCGATGGCGACGATCAGACCTTGGGCGTCGAAGCGCAGCAGCACCCCCGACGCCCAGCCATCAGCCAAAAGCGCCCGGTCGCAGAAAAGCCGGTCGAGCCGGCGCGCGGCGGTCATCGTTCCATCCTCTCCACTGCCGTCATTCCGTGGCCGTCACTTGGCGTCGAAATACCCGGCCTGGATGGTCTTGCCGATCAGGTTGCAAATGATGCGACCGGCGGTGATGGCGGTGATGCCGTTGAGATCCTTCTTCGGCGTGATCTCGACGATGTCCATGCCGACGACGCGGCCCTTGGCGACCAGGCCATGGATCAGGGTGCGGATCTGCGGATAGGTGACGCCGCCCGGCGCCGGACCATTGACCGCCGGCATGATGGTCGGGTCCATGCCGTCGGCGTCGATGGTCAGGTAGTAGCGGCCCCCGTCGGGAATGCGGTCGAGCACCGCCTTCATTCCGATGTCCTGCAACTCCACGTCCGGCACCAGCACCGCGCCATAGGCAATCGCCGCCTCGACCTCTTCCGGCCGGGCGCTGCCGGCCGACCGCAGGCCGATCTGGAAGATCCGGCCGATGTGGTCCATCTCGGCGGCACGGCGGATCGGGCTGGAATAGCCGTTGCGGGCGCCGTTGACGTCGTCGCGCCAGTCGAGATGGGCGTCGATATGGACCAGGGTGATCGGCCCCTGATCGTCATAGGCGCGCAGCACCGGGATCGGGATGCCGTGGTCGCCGCCGATGACGATCGGCAGCATGCCCTTGGCCAGCATCCGCCGCACCACCGCCTCGGCGTTGGCGTAATGCAGGTCGAGGTTGCGGGGATCGGCCTTCACGTCGCCGCAATCCACCACCTTGATGTCCTTGCCGCCCAGCAGCGGGCCGCCGATGTCGAAATCCCAGCGCTCCAGCTTGCGCAGCGCCCGCTCGGTATAGCGGCGCACCCAGGTCGGGGCGTTGGTCTGGTCGTTGGTCACCTCGTCGATCGAGTAGGGATCGCCGTAGGGGATGCCGAGGATGCCGATATGGCCGTCGAGCTGGTCGAGGTCGGTGCAGATCGGGAAGTCGAGGAAGCTCTGCAGCTCGCGGCGCGGCGGGTTGGTCAGGCTGGTGCTCATGGTGGCGGTTCTTCTTGTCGGTTGGCGGAACGGTCGGCAACGGGGCCGGAGCCTCAGGTGGCGTCGGGGATCACCGCGATCGCATCGACCTCGACCACCCATTCCGGCCGGGCGAGCGCGCTGATCACCAGACCGGTCGACACCGGATAGACGCCCTTCAGCCACTTGCCGATGGTGCGGTAGACCGGCTCGCGGTAGCGCGGGTCGGTGATGTAGACGGTGATCTTGCAGATATGCTCCAGCTGCGAGCCGGCCTCTTCCAACAGCATCTTGATGTTGGCCATCGCCTGCTCGGTCTGGCCGGCGGCATCGCCGACGGCGACGCTTTCGCTGGTGTCGAGGTTCTGGCCGATCTGGCCGCGGACGAAGACCATGGTACCGCGGGCGACCACGGTCTGGCACAGATCGTTGTCCAGCGCCTGTTCGGGATAGGTCTTCTTGGTGTTGAACTGGCGGATGCGGGTGTGGACGGTCATGGCGGATGCCCTGGCTTGGTTGGGGTTTGGATCGAAAGGCAAGGGAAAGGCGTCCGGCGCCCTGCTTCGGGAGCGCCGGTGGGAAAGGCGTTCGCAACGGACCCGGTCAGCGGGGCAGGGCGTCTGCGTCCGCGAGTTCCGGGAAGACCGCCGCGCGTTCGGCCAGCGTCGCCAGCGGGATATGGCAGGCGATGCGGTGGCCGTCGGCGGTCTCATGGACCGGCGGCGCCTGCTCGTCACAGACCGCCCCCAGCTTGCGCGGGCAGCGGGCGGCGAAGGCGCAGCCCCGCCCGCCGGGAGCGGTGGCGGCGTCCTCCAGCAGGATGCGCGGTGCCTCCGGCCCATCCCCGGCCAGCCGCGGCACGGCGGAGAGCAGCGCCTCGGTGTAGGGATGGTAGGGCGGGCGGAGCACGCGGCCGATGGGGCCTTCCTCGCAGATGGTGCCGCCATAGACGACCAGCACGCGGTCGGCGATGTGTGACACCACGGCGATATCGTGGGTGATGAAGAGATAGGACAGCCCCATCTCGTCGCGCAGTTCGGCCAGCAGGTTCAGGATGTTGGCCTGGACCGACACGTCGAGCGCCGACACCGCCTCGTCGCAGACGACGAAGTCGGGATCGGTGGCGAGCGCACGGGCGATGTTGACGCGCTGGCGCTCGCCGCCGCTCAGCTCATGCGGGAAGCGGTCGGCATAGGCGGCCGGCAGGCCGACGCGGGTCAGCAGGCCGGCGATCGTCTTGCGCCGCTCCTCCGCGTCCGCCCGGCCGGCCAGCACCAGCGGCCGGTCCATCGCCGCCCCCACCGTCTTGCGCGGGTTCAGCGAGGCGGCGGAGTTCTGGAAGACCAGCTGGGCACGCCGGCGCAGGGTCTGATCACCGCGCTTGACCTGCTGGGTCAGATCGGCGCCGTCGAACAGCACGGTGCCGGCGCTGGGTTCGGTCAGCGCCAGCAGGGCACGGCCGATGGTGCTCTTGCCGCTGCCGCTTTCGCCGACCACGCCGACCACCTCGCCACGGCCGATGGTGAAGGAGACATCCTCCACCGCCACGGTGCCGGCCCGGCGTAGCCAGGGCAGGATGGAGCGGCTGGCGCCGTAGATCTTGCGGAGATGGTCGACCTCCACCAGCGGGGCGGAGCGCGTCTCCGCCGTTTCCCCGGTCCGCGGCCGGCGGAGCCCCGTGGCCTCCTCGTCCGGCCATGGGGTGCCGGCCAGCGCGTCGGCCTTCCAGCAGCGCACGCCATCGCCGTCGCCGTCCGTCAGCATCGCCTGCGGCCGGCTGCGGCAGGTCTCCTCGGCGAAGGGGCAGCGCGGGGCGAAGACGCAGGCGGCGGGCGACCCGGACAGCTTGGCGACGGTGCCGGGGATCGACGGCAGGCGGTGGCGCCGGTCGGCGGTGATGCGCGGCAGGGCGGCGACCAGCCCCTTGGCATAGGGATGGGCCGGGCGGGACAGCACGCGGCCGGTCGCCCCCGTCTCCACCACCACCCCGCCATAGAGGACGGTGACGGTCTGACAGATACGGTTGACAATGCCGAGATTGTGCGAGACGAACAGCGCGCTCAGCTTGTGGCTGTCGCACAGCTTGGCCAGAAGCTCGATGATGCGAGCCTCGACCGTCACGTCCAGCGCGGTGGTCGGCTCGTCGAGGATCAGCAGCTTCGGCTCGCAGCCCAGCGCGGTGGCGATCAGCGCCCGCTGCTGCATGCCGCCCGACAGCTCGTGCGGATAGGCGGCGGCGACCCGGCGCGGATCACGGATGCCGACCTCGGCCAACAGGTCCTCGACCCGGACGGCGGCCTGCCGGGGGGAGAGGCCCTTGTGCTGGATCAGCGGTTCGGCGATCTGGCGGCCGACGGTCAGCGCCGGGTTCAGCGAGGTGAAGGGATCCTGGAAGACGGCGGCGATGCGGTCGCCGCGCAGCGCCCGGCGCTCGGACGCCGGCAGTTTGCGCAGATCGGTGCCGTCGAACAGGATCTCGCCGGAGTCCACCCGGCCGCCGCCGCCCAGCAGGTCGAGGATGGCCATGGCGATGGTGCTCTTGCCCGACCCGGATTCGCCGACCAGCCCCATCACCTCGCCGGGGCGGATGGCGAAGCCGACGTCGCTGGCGGCGCGCAGCGTGCCGCGGGCGTTGCCGTAGCTGATGGTCAGGCCGCGGACATCCAGCAGCGGCGCCGGCTTAGGTGCCGATGCGCTGGCGACCACCGGGGAAACCGCCGGGCGGGCTTGCGGAGCGGTCATCATCTCAGTGCGCTCCCGTGTTGCGCGGGTCGAGCAGGGCGCGCAGCCCGTCGCCCAGCAGGTTGATGCCGATCACCGCCGTGGCCAGCGCAAAGCCGGGGCACAGCGCGATCCACGGCGCCTGTTCCACGAAGGGCCGCGCCTCGCTGATCATCAGGCCCCAGTCGGAGGAGGGCGGCTGCGCCCCCATGCCGATGAAGCTGAGCGAGGCGCCGAGCAGGATGGCGAAGACCACGCGCAGGCTGGCCTCCACCGCCAGCGGCGGCCAGATGTTCGGCAGGATCTCGTGGAACAGGATGTAGGCGGCGCTCTCCCCGCGCAGGCGGGCGGCGGTGATGAACTCCTCCTGCATCAGCTCCAGCGTGATGGCGCGGGTCAGGCGGACCACCTGCGGCACATAGACGATGCCGATGGCGACGATGGCCTTCCACTGCGCCGGCGGGGTGACGGCCAGCACCAGGATGCCCAGCAGGATCGGCGGGAAGGACATCAGCACGTCCATGGCGCGCATGATCGCCTCGCCGACGCGCCCGCCCTTGTAGCCGGCGATCAGACCCAGCGGCACGCCGGCCAGCAGGCTCAGTGCCGTGGCGGCGACGCCCATCACCAGCGAGCTGCCGGTGCCGACCAGGGTGCGGCTGAACACGTCGCGGCCGAACTCATCGGTGCCGAACCAGAAATCGGCGCCCGGCGGCTGCAGCCGGCTCATGATGTTCATCTCGTCGTAGGGGTAGGGGGCGAGCGATCCCCCCGCGACGGCGGCCACCACCAGGGGAGCCAGCAGAACGATGCCGATGATGAGCGAGACGGGCAGGGACGGCAGGCGCGCCAGGAGGCCGCGGGACGGAGCCGATTGGACGGGGGTCGCGTCGGTCATCTCAGGAGGCCCTCATGCCGTGGCGGATCTTCGGGTTCACGAAGGCGTAGAGCAGGTCGGCGGTCAGGTTGGCGAGGCAGTAGGCGGCGGACACGATCAGGATGGTCGCCTGGATCAGCGGCAGGTCGTGGCGCTGGATGGCGAACAGCAGCAGCCGGCCCATGCCGGGATAGGAGAAGATCGTCTCGATCACCACGACGCCGCCAAGGATCAGGCCGAAATCGATGGCGAGCACGGTGATGGTCGGCAGCAGCGCGTTCTTCAGCGCATGGCGCAGGATCACCACCGATTCCGGCATGCCCTTGGCCCGGGCGAACTTGACGTAGTTGGTCTGCAGCACGTCGATCATGCTGGAGCGGGTCAGCCGGGCGATGCGGGCCAGCAGCATCAGCACCAGCGTCACCACCGGCAGCACCAGATGCGAGGCCCAGGGCAGGAAGCCGTCGGTGATCGGAGCATAGCCGCCGGTCGGCAGCAGCTTCAGGTAGCTGCCGAAGACCAGCACCAGCACGATGGCCCAGAAGAAGTCGGGCACCGCGATGCCGAGATAGGAGACGCCGGAGACCAGTTGGTCGGTCAGCTTGCCGCGCCGTACCGCCGCCAGGACGCCGAGCCCGATGCCGACCACCGCCACCACAGCCAGCGCCACCACCGCCAGCACCAGCGACCGACCCAGCGCCTCCAGCAGGATGGGGGCGATCGGCTGTTCCAGCACCAGCGAGCGGCCGAGGTCGCCCCGGAGGATGCCGGCGGCCCAATGCCCGTACTGGACGATCAGCGGCTGGTCCAGACCCAGCTTGACCGCGATGGCGTCCACCACCTCCTTCGAGGCGAACTGGCCTGCGATCATCGAGGCGACATCGCCCGGCATCGCCTGCGTCACCAGGAAGACCAGGACCGACATGACGGCCAGGACCAGCGCCAGATAGACGAGACGGGTCAGCGTGTAGGCAAGCATGGCAGCATCCCCGGCGGGAAGAAGGGGGACCGGTCGCGGCGGGCGCGTCCGGTCCCCGGTTGGCCTCAATCGATCGACACGTCGCGCAGGTCGAGGAACATCATCGGGTGCGAATGGAACCCATGGACCTTGGCGCTCAGGCCGTTGATGTGGTTGATGACGTAGGGGATGACACCGGGCGAATCCTCCACCGCCAGCGCCTGGACCTGGGTATAGAGCGACTTCGCCTCATCCTCGCTCTTGGCCTGCCGGGCGCCGTCCAGCAGCGTGTCCATCTTCGGATTGGAATAGCTCCACAGCGCGGTGTTCCACGACCCGCGCGAGTGGTACCAGGGATAGACGGACGTATCGATGGTCGGACGGCTGAAGAAGCCGTCGATGTAGAAGCCGGCCTTGCCCTCGATATCCTTCAGGAAGACGTCGAAGGGAACGCGCTGGACATTGACGGTGATGCCGGCCGGCTTGAGCAGTTCGCGTACCGCGAGGCCGAGCCGTTCGCGGGTGGCGCGCCCGGCCGGGGTGTGCAGCGTGACCTCGAAGCCGTTGGGGTAGCCCGCCTCGGCCAGCAGCTTCTTCGCGCCGGCCGGGTCGCCCTTGGCGATCTTCAGATCCTTGTTGTAGTAGGGGTGGCTCGGCGGGATCGGCGAGTGGGTCGGGGTACCGTTGCCGAACAGCGCGATCTGGGTGATCGCCTGCTTGTCGAGCGCCATCGCCACCGCCTTGCGCACACGCGGATCGTCGAAGGGCTTCACCGTGTTGTTCATGATGACACCGTCCCAGGTCGAGGTCGGGACGGAATCGATCTTCAGCTTCGGGTCGGCCTTGACCTTGTCGATGGCCTCCAGCGGCAGGTTCCACACCAGATCCAGCTCACCGGTGGTCAGCGCCGCCACCTGGGCCGAGGATTCCGGCAGGATGCGGACGATCACCTCATCCAGCTTGGGCAGGCCCGGCTCGAAGTAGTTCGGGTTGCGCTTCAGGACGATGCGGTCGCCGGGGGCGAAGGACACGAACTCGAACGGGCCGGTGCCGATCGGCTTGGAGGCCAGCGTGTCGACGGCGTCGCGCGGGACGATGCGCGCCTGCCGCTCGCCGAACAGCTCGGCGAAGCCGGCATAGGGGCTCTTCAGTTGGAACTGGACGGTCAGCGGGTCCAGCGCCTTCATCGACTCCACGATCTCGAAATTGACGCGGGCGGTGGAGCCGGTCGCCTTGTCCTGGATGCGGGCGATGGTGGCGACGACGTCCTCGGCCTCCAGCTCGCGGCCGTTGTGGAACTTCACGCCCTTGCGCAGGTGGAAGGTCCAGGTCTTCAGATCGTCGCTGCGCTCCCAGCGTTCGGCCAGATCGGGCTTCACCGTCATGTCATGGCCGATGACGGTCAGGCCGTTGAAGATCAGATAGGCGGCAACATACTCCTGGCCGCCCTTCATCTTGGCGGGGTCCAACGTGTTCAGGTTGGAATCCACCGAGACCTTGAGCGTACCCGCGGCCTGGACCGCCATCGCTGTCCCGGACAGGAGGATCGCCGAGAGCACGGTGCGTGCCACCAAACGTCGCATCATCATGAAAGCCCCTCTGTTTGCCGGCCCTTGCGGCGGGCCTTGGTTCCTGCTTGATCGAAACGGTCTCACAGGGCCGCGGCTGGAGGAAAGGGCGGCGGCAGGACGCAGATCAGGGTCACAATCGGGTTAAATTATAGGCATGCAGCCATGGCGATCAGATTTTGTGCAGCGCACTTTCGATGAAATTGTTGGTTTCCCTGAGTTTTCCCAAGACGGTTCGATGGTTGCGCTTGATGAAAAAGCAGGCCGATGCCGATGCGCCGGCCGCTCATCATGATCGATTTTCATCGGCATCATGAACGGTCCGCATGGTGGGCAGGGTCGAACAAGCCCGACAGGCCGACCTCCGCTTCAATCCGGCACAATTTCCGGTGGAGGTGTTCTGCCGCATCCGGTCCGATGGCGCGGGCGGCGCAGGTCCGGAACTTGGCAGCATGCTCCGTTGCCGACAGCGGCCGGGCCGCCGTGCCGCGGGCCGAGGCACAGAAACGGACGAGGCGTTCCCCCGTGATCGTCTCGACGCTCACCTCCGCGCCCTCCGGCGCGATGCGGGCGCGTCCGGGATCGGCGTTCCAGTCGGGGTCCGCGGTCATCGAGACACGTCCGGCGGCTTGGCGCAGCAGCGGGTCGGCGAGCGTCGCCTCGTCCAGATGCTCCAGCGCCAGTGTTCCGTACAGCATCGCGCAGGCCACCGCGAACGGCAGGCTGAAGCGGGCTTCTCCCGCCGTCGCCGGCTGGCCATAGGTCAGGTTGGCGGCCACCACCGGCGGGACGCGGCACTGGATGGACCGGATATCGTGGGATGTGAGGCCCCGCTCGGTCATCAGGTCGCGCACCGCATCGATGGCGGCATGGGCCGACAGACAGACCGGATAGAGTTTGGTGTCGATGCCGGGATCGAGCAGGCGCCAGCACCGGCCGAGCGCTTCCACGGCAGCCGGATCGAACCGGTCGGTGGCGATCAGCCGGGCGAAGCCGCGCGGATCCTCCACCACCCCATGCGGTACCGACAAACCCCGCGCGGCCAGCCGGACGGCGCGCACTCCATTCGCGGCGGCCTGCGCGGCGAGCAGCGGCTTGGCGCCGGTACCGAAGCAGGCGCGCATGCCGCCGGTCCCGCACAGCGCGAAGGCTATGGCGTCAGCCGTCGTCCGTCCGTCCAGCCGAAGCGCCTTTGCACCGGCTGCGGCGGCACCGACGGCGCCGAACAACGCGGTGGTCCACCAGCCGTCATGATAGACCCCGTTGCCGACAGACTCCGCCAAGGCATATTGCGCCTCCGCGCCGGCCGTGACGGCGGTGAGCAGGTCGCTTCCACCGCCACCCGCCACCTCGACCATGGCAAGCGCCGTCGGCACCACGACGGCTGAGCCATGGACGAAGCCGGCATAGCTGTTGTCGTCGAAATCCAGCGCGTGGGCGGCCGCGACATTTGCAAAGACGGCCCCCTCCGCGCACAGGCGGCCGCCGGTCAGCAGGCGCGACGGACCGGCGGCATAGCTGGCGCGCGCCTCGTCCGCTGCCAACCGGGCCGCCGCGTCCCCGGTGCCGGCGAGCGCCACTCCCAGCGTGTCGACGATGCAATCCAGCGCGACGGCGGCAGCCGGTTCCGGGATATCGCGTCGCCGCACCCCCGCCACCCAGTCGCCGATCCGGCGGGCCACGGCGGTGCGGGAGGGGATGTCATCAGGGGACAGCGTCATGGCAGGGGGCTCCAGCGGAACTTGCAGGCGAGCCGTCAGGCTGCCGCGGAATCCCTGTTCCCGGTCGCTAAAGAAATTTAACTCATGATCGGGATGAGCCGCATTCATGACAACGGCGGTCATAACATAGTATGCAGATGGCAATCTGCCACGCCACCCCGCGGATCGGAGCCCCATGCATCACCGAGACTTCGACCTGGGATCCCTGGAGGTGTTCGTCGCCGTGGCCGAGCTGGGAAGCATGACCCGCGCCGCCGGCAGGCTTGGGCTGACCCAATCGGCGGTATCCCATGTCATCCGCCAACTGGAGACCGCCTTCGCCACTCAGCTGCTCGACCGCAGCATCAGGCCGATGGCACTGACCGCCGCCGGGCAGCGGCTCTGGCATTGGAGCAACCGCATCCTGACCGATGCACGGCAATTGCCGGCCGCAATCGGCGGAGCGGACGCCCCCTTCATGCCGGAGCTGCGCATCGGCTGCATCGACACGCTGGCGGCCCCTTTCATTCCGCGGCTACTGCAACGGCTGCGCGACCATGTGCCATCCTTCAGCATCGTGTCGGGGCTGTGCGGGCAGCTGCGCGAGCAGTTCCTCGCCCGCCGCCTGGACGTGCTGTTCACCAATGACAGCTTCGACGACATGGATCAGGTCGACAGCCTGTGCCTGCTCACCGAGCCCTTCGTGCTGCTGCTGCCGCGCAGTTGCCCCGAAATCGTCGATGAGGCCGCGCTGCGGGCGTTGTCGCGCACCTTGCCCCTGATCCGCAGCACGACGGACAGCGCGCTCGGCCGGCTGGTCGATCAGCATCTGCGGCGATTGGGCATGGAGGTGCCGCGCAGCTTCGCCTTCGATGCGACCGATACCGTAATGGCCATGGTCGCCGAGGAGATGGGATGGAGCCTGTTGCCGCCGACCGCGCTGGTGAAAAGCCGTCAGCACCTGACCCATATGCGCGTGCTGCCGCTGCCGACCTCCGGCTTCCGCCGCGCCATCCATGTGGTGACCCGGAAGGGGGAGTTGGGGGCGCTACCCGCCAACATCCACAAGGCGGGACGCGCGGTGATCCAGCAAGGCTATTTCACCGACGTCTTCGCGATTTCACCATGGCTGAAAGCGATGATCCGGCGCTGAGCGCTTGCTCGTGGTTTTCGAATGCAAATTCCGCCGGAGGTTCCGAAGTCCGGTCGCGCTAGTTCAGCAGACGATTCGCCCGCAGGCGGGCAACCGCCAGGTCGACGAACGCCCGCACCTTGGCAGGAGCATGGCGTCCCTCGGGGTAGAGGACATGGATGGGCAATGGCGGCTCTTCATGGTCTCCGAGCACGATCCGCAGGGTCCCTTCGACGAGGGCAGGGCCGATCTGATAGTGGAGGATCCGCGTCAGGCCCCAGCCCTCCTTGGCGGTCGCGATGACCGCTTCATTGGTGTTGCATTGAAGGACAGGGTCGATCGTCACCCGCTGATCTCCCGCGAACCGCCATTCCGGCGACGCCCATGCGCTGGTCGAGGCGGCGATCCGGTGGCTCCTGAGATCGGCCGGCACCGCCGGAACTCCATGACGCTCGAAATAGGCGGGAGAGCCGCAGATCACCCGCCGGACCGACCCGACCTTGACGGCTGTAAAGCCGGAATCCGGCAGATGGCCGATCCGTACCGCGACGTCGATGCCCTCCTCGACAATGTTGACGGGCCGGTCGATGAAGAGCGTCCGGGCGCGCATCGCGGGATAGGTGTTCAGGAACTCGGTGACGATCGGCAGCACATGCATCCGGCCGAACAGTGCGGAGGCCGTGACGGCAAGCGTCCCGGCGGGCGAGGCATAAGAACCGCCTGCCGCTGCTTCCGCTTCGGCAATGTCCGAGAGGATCCGGCGGCAATCCTCGAAGTAGCGGATCCCCGCCTCTGTCAGCTTGACCGAACGCGTCGTGCGGACGAACAGTCTGGCGCCGATCACATCCTCCAGCGAAGCCACGGCACGCGTCACCGCGGGCGCACTCAGGTGCATGAGGCGGGCAGTCTCGGCAAAGCTCCCGGTCTCCGCCACCTTCGCGAAAACCCTCATCGCCTGCCAACGATCCATCTGCCGCCGCCTCCCGCCCGCTCAAAGGATTTTCATGAGTGACTCTGAACCGGCACCGGGATCCAGCTTCAGCATATCCTCGTAATAGCCGGGCGATTGCCGGTCCGGCAAACGGAGTTTGAACGGATGCCGCAGGCGAGGCCACAGCGCGGCGACCGCCGCGAAGGGACGCAGAACGGGGTTTCCAAGGTCATGGTCCATGATGCCGGTCCTTTGCGGACAGGGGTTTCAGCAAGACCGCCGCCAGATGTTCGATTTCCAGGCAGGTCGGGCCATCGATCCCGGCCCTTGCCGCACGCTCCCGCCGCACCGCGCGATCCTCGTCGCCCGACGCGAGTGCGAGCGCGATCGCCTGTGAGATGGGAAAGTCGAAGCTGGATCCCTCTCTCGCCGCATCGACTTCGGCTCCGGTCAGGCCAAGCCTCCTGGCGTCGGCATCCTGCCTGCGCAGCAGCGGCCCGTCACCGCTGCCGGCGGTCAGAGCGAGTTCGATCGACAACCGCGCCCGCTCGTTGAGAGTGAATCCAGCCAAGACGGCAATCCTCGTTGGCAGATATCGGCGTCAGAAGCCGAAATGGCTGAGACCGGGATGGTCGTCCGGCCGGCGGCCGAGCGGCCAGCGGAATTTGCGGTCCGCCTCGGCGATCGGGTGTTCGTTGATGCTGGCATGCCGGGCGCGCATCAGCCCGTCCTCGGCGAATTCCCAATTCTCGTTGCCATAGGCGCGGTACCACTGGCCGCTGTCGTCGCGGTACTCATAGGCATAGCGCACGGCGATGCGGTTTCCCGCGAAAGCCCAGAGTTCCTTGATCAGCCGATACTCGAGCTCCTTGTTCCATTTGCGGGTGAGGAAGGCTTGGACCTCGGCGCGGCCGGTCACGAATTCGGCGCGGTTCCGCCAGCGGCTGTCCTCGGTGTAGGCGAGAGCGACCTTCGCGGGATCGCGGCTGTTCCAGCCATCCTCGGCGAGCCGAACCTTTTCGATGGCGGTGTCTTCGGTGAAGGGGGGAAGCGGCGGGCGGGACATGGAATGCTCCTTGAGATGGACTGAGAAAGGGCAGGGGAGGAGGACGGCAGGGGAGTTGCCGCCCGTTCTTCAGGTCACGCGGCGAGGCCGTCGATGCGGGGGAAGTCGATCTCGGTGCCAAGCGCTTCGTTGACGTAGTTGGTGAAGGTGTTGAGGGCGACATGCGCGATGATCTCGAGGATCTCCGCATCGCCATAGCCGGCGGCACGCACCGCCTCGATTGCCTGTGGTCCGACGGCGCCGCGGGCAACCGCCAGTTCCTTGGCGAACTCCACCGCCGCAGCGGCCTTGGGATCGTTCGAGCTTCCGCGGCGGTTGGCCGCGATCTCGCTGTCGTCGAGCTTCGCGAACTTGGCACCGGTGAAGCTGTGGGCGGACAGGCAATAGTCGCAGCCATTCACTTCGGCCATGGCGAGCGCGATCCGCTCGCGGGTCGCCGGCGGCAGCTTGCCCTTGCCGAGAGCGCCCTGGAAGGCGGTCCAGCCGCCCAGCGCCGCCGGGCTGTTCGAGACGAGGCGGAAGATGTTCGGCACCCGTCCGAGCTGCTTCTGCACGCCCTCCAGGATCGCGCGCGATGCCTCGGGGGCGTCTTCGATGGTCGCCGGGGTCGGAATGTAGGACATCGTCTTTTCTCCGGTTGTGGGGGAAAGCTTGTGTCAGAGGGCGAGCTGGATGCGGTTTTCCTCATCCGGCCCCATTTCGGCCGGCACGGCGCTGCAGATCAGGACCTCGCCGTCGGCGATGCTTGCGGTCGGTTCCCGGACATAGGTCACGGCCCCCTTGAGCAGCTTGGTCCGGCAGGTTCCGCATGTGCCTTCGCGGCAGCTGAACTCGGGCGTCAGGCCGCGCGCTTCCGCCAGTTCCAGCAATGTGCCGGACGCCGGTGTCCAGCGGTCTTCCTTCATCGAGTCCAGGAAGGCCACGGACACCGGTTTGGTGGAGGGCGGGGGACGGACCGCGACGGCGGCACCCGCATCCGCCGTGCGTTTCAGCGACGACGGTCCGAAGGCTTCGGCATGGATCCGCCCGTCGCCGATGTTGCGGCTGCGCAACCCGTCATACAGAGCCTGCGTGAAGGACGGCGGACCGCACAGGTAAAAGTCGTAGTCGTCGAACGGCAGGAAACGCGTCAGCAGGGCCATGTCGATGCGGCCGGCTGCGTCGTAGTCGACGCCTTCCTCGGCTTGGCCTGGATCGCTGAGGACCCGGATCCATCTGATCGCCCCTTGCGCGGCGTTCACCAATTCGGCGATCTCCCGCTCGAAGGGGCGATCGGACTTCGAGCGCGCGGCCTGGACGAGGATGGTCGGCCGAAGCCGCTGCTTGCGCAGACCCTCGTAGACGATGTGACGCAGCATCGCCAGCAGCGGCGTGATCCCGATACCGCCGGCCAGCAGGACCGCCGGCCTCGTCCCTTGCGGGTCGATGGTGAAGCTGCCGTCGGGCGCTCGCGCTTCGATGATGTCGCCGACGCGGATGGTGTCGTGCAGGTGGCGCGACACCAGCCCTTCGCGCTTGACGCTGATGCGGTAGAGGCCGTCGGACGGCGCAGCGGACAGTGTGTAGGTGCGGACGACGGGCTTGTCGGAACCGGGAACGGTCACGCGGATCGGCAGATGCTGACCGGCGGCATGGGGAAGAAGACCTGCCCCATCGGCGGGCTGCAGGTGGAAGGAGCGGATCTCCGGAGTCTCGTCGACGATCTTCGTCACCCGGTAGGGCCGCCAGCCCGTCGCCAGCGTCGCCGCCTGCAAGCGGGCCGCCGCCTGCGTCCAATCGCCGGTCATCAGCGAACTGGGGGACCAGCCGTCCTTGCGGAACGACCAGCGCAGAGCCAGCGCGCCGACCCGGCGCAGGATGCGGCGCGGCCGGAAGGTCCACAGCCTTTCGGCTCCCTGGAATGCGGCGATCTCCGGCGAGTCCAGGATCACCTCGGCGTCGCCGGTCATCTGCAGCATGTCGCCGCTCTCATAATCGACGAAGACCAACCCGGCCTTGCCGTTGAGGACGATGTTCCCGAGCGTCGAGAAGAAGAGGTTGCCGTTGAAGTCGGGGATCGTGAGGGTACCGTCCTCGGCGACGCGGACGAAGCCCGCCTTGCCACCGCGATGGGACACGTCGACCTGCCGGCGCTCGGCCCGGTCGGCGTAGGTCGCGACGAAGAAGGTGTCCGCCGTATCGATCATGGCACGCGCCGACGGGTCGAGTTGGGGCAGTTCCTCCACCAAGCCGGTGAAGGGCTCCGCCGGATCCCTGGCGAAACCGAGGTCGCGAAGCTGGATGTAGCGGGGACAGTTGCCGAAGCTCTGGTCGACATCGACCCGAAATCCGGACTCAGCCACCGTGAGGATGCCGTTCATGCGGTTGCGGCGGCGGGTGTGCATTTCGATTCCCAGAAGGCCGACGGGGTCGCCGTCCCGCATGCCTGCGCTCGCCGGATCGCCGGGATCGGCATGGGCGGCGATGTCGAGCTGCGTCGGCGTCGGCGACGACAGGAAGCCCGGCTTGCCGGTGAGGAGGGTGGCCCACGGGTCGCCTGCCGGATCGACGCTGCCCAGCACGATGACGGGAAGCTGGGCATAGAAGTCCCGGTGCTGGTCGGGCATATGGTCGCGGATCACCCGCTGGCCGACGGCCGCCATCCGCTCGGCCACCCCCAGCTTCTCCTGGATGAACGTCTCACCCTCATGCCATGTCGGCAGCGTCGTCAGTGTCGCGGTCATCGTCGGTATCCCATGCCGGGGGTTGCGGGGTCAGGTCGGCAGATCAGGCCGCCAAGCCGACCGGTGTCTGCGCGAAGGGAACGAAGCCCGGCAGCGCCTCGATGCGGCGGAGGAAGGCATTGACGGAGGGGTAGGCCCGGAGGTCGACGTTGCCCTCCGGTGCCCGGGCGACGTAGCTGTAGATCGCGACGTCGGCGATCGTCGGACGGTCGCCGACCAGCCAGTCCTGCCCGCTCAGCCGGCTTTCGAGACGCGCCAGGAGGGTGTGCGCCCGGCCGATGACCTCGTCCGCATTGAACTTCGCTCCGAACACCGTGATGAGCCGGGCGGCTGCCGGGCCGTAGGCTACTTCTCCGGCCGCCACGGAGAGCCAGCGCTGAACCGCGGCCGCACCGGCGGGGTCTTCCGGCAGCCAGTCGCCGCGCCCCGCCTTCTTGGCGAGATAGACCAGGATCGCATTCGAGTCCGTGACGATCACGCCCGCGTCATCCAGGACCGGAACCTGGCCAAAGGGATTGAGCTTCAGGAATTCGGGGCTCTTGTGCTGGCCCGCCGCGAGGTCGACCTCGACCAGTTCATGGGGCAGGCCGAGCAGCGAGACGAACAGGCGAGCCCGATGCGCGTGGCCCGACAGGGAGTGATGATAGAGCTTCATTTTCAGGGTCCGTGATCTGTTGGACGGGGTCATTCCCGTTCCGCATCACCAGACTGCTGCATCTGCCCCACCGCGAGAATGACCGGGTTCGGCACTTCATCATTGCGCCGGATGAAATGATCGCCGGGCTTTCTCCCCGATCGCCCATACGGGGAATCGCGTATTCCCGTCGATCGGCCGCTCCCCGATGATCGGTGGCGACGAAGAGACGTGCGAAAACAGCAGGGAAGCCGGGAATTCGGTCCGCTTCCCGCACGCTCCGCCCCATGCCCCCGTCATGCAGGGAGACCGAGATGATCCACGGCGATATCACCAGCAGCAACGACACCGTCGGCGTCGCCGTCGTCAACTACAAGATGCCCCGCCTTCATACCAAGGCGGAGGTGCTGGAGAATGCGCGGAAGATCGCCGACATGGTGATCGGCATGAAGACGGGACTGCCCGGCCTCGACCTCGTCATCTTCCCCGAATATTCGACCCATGGAATCATGTATGATTCCAAGGAGATGTACGAGACGGCCGCCACCATTCCCGGTGACGAGACGGAGATCTTCGCCGCGGCCTGCCGCAAGGCGAAGGTGTGGGGCGTCTTCTCGCTGACCGGCGAGCGGCATGAGGATCACCCGCACAAGGCGCCCTACAACACGCTGATCCTGATGAACGACCAGGGCGAGATCGTCCAGAAATACCGCAAGATCATGCCCTGGGTGCCGATCGAGGGCTGGTATCCCGGCACTTGTACCTATGTGTCGGACGGGCCGAAGGGGCTGAAGGTCAGCTTGATCATCTGCGACGACGGCAATTATCCCGAAATCTGGCGCGACTGCGCGATGAAGGGGGCGGAGCTGATCGTGCGCTGCCAGGGCTACATGTATCCGGCCAAGGACCAGCAGGTGCTGATGGCCAAGGCGATGGCCTGGGCCAACAACGTCTATGTCGCCGTGGCGAACGCCGCCGGCTTCGACGGCGTCTATTCCTATTTCGGCCATTCCGCCATCGTCGGCTTCGACGGCCGCACACTGGGCGAATGCGGTGAGGAGGAGTACGGCATCCAGTATGCCCAGCTGTCGAAGATGCTGATCCGCGATTTCCGCAGGAACGGCCAGTCGGAGAACCACCTCTTCAAGCTGGTCCACCGCGGCTACACCGGCATGATCAACAGCCATGACGGGGTGAAGGGCGAGGCGGCCTGTCCCTATGATTTCTATCGCCAGTGGGTGAGCGACCCGGAGGGCACGCGGACGATGGTGGAATCCTTCACCCGCAAGACGGTCGGCACGCCCGAATGCCCGATCGACGGCATCCCAACGGAAGAGCCGGCGCACCGCTGACCGCTGGGCAGTCTCATTGCGAAAGGCGCAGGCATGGCGCTCCAGTCCTACCGGATCGAGCGGGAACCCTATTATCGCCCGACCGGCGACGAGATCGCCCTGTTCGAGGCGGCCCACGCCGACCGCATGCCGGTGATGCTGAAGGGGCCGACCGGCTGCGGCAAGACCCGCTTCATCGAACATATGGCTTGGCGGCTCGGCCGGCCGCTCGTCACCGTGGCCTGCAACGAGGATTTGACGGCCTCCGACCTCGTCGGCCGCCACCTGCTGGAGACCCAGGGAACGGTGTGGCAGGACGGGCCGCTGACCCTGGCGGTGCGCCATGGCGCCCTCTGCTATCTCGACGAGATCGTCGAGGCGCGGGCCGACACCACCGTCGTCATCCATCCGCTGACCGACGAAAGACGGGCGCTGCCGCTCGACAAGCGGAACGAACTGGTGGCCGCCCACCCGGACTTCCAACTCGTCGTCGCCTACAATCCGGGATACCAGAGCGTGGCGAAGGATTTGAAGGAGTCCACCAAGCAACGCTTCGCCGCGCTGGAGTTCGGCTATCCGGCGGCCGGGATCGAGGCCGACATCGTCGCGCATGAGTCCGGGATCGAGCCGGCCTTGGCCCGCCGCGTCGTGGCGGTGGGCGAGCGCAGCCGCAACCTGCGCGGCCGCGGGCTGGAAGAGGGCGCATCGACCCGCATGCTGATCCATGCCGGCCGGTTGATCGCCCGTGGTGTCGCGCCCGAAGCAGCCTGCCGCATGGCCGTCGTGCTGCCCCTGACCGACGATCCCGACCTGCGCGATGCGCTGGCGGCGGCGGTCGGCGCCTGCTTCTGACCGGCGATGGAAAGCGGGGTTGCCCTGGCCGATGCCGAACGCCGGCTGAAGGCCTATGTGGCGGCGCTGTGGGGAATCGATCCGCCCCTGCGGCCTTTGCCGCAGGACGGTGACCCGGCGGCGATGCGGCCCCGTTTCGACGACGCCCTCGTCAGGCTGCCTGCGGTCTGGCCCGGCATGGACCTCTACCGCGCGGCGCTGGCCCATGTCGGGGCGCATCGGATGTTCTCGCGCCCCTGGCCGGCGAGGGGGCTGAAACCCCTGCTGATCCTCGTCGTCTCGCTGTTCGAGGATGCGCGGGTGGAGCATCTGGCCATGCGCCGCCTGCCGGGACTGCGGCGGCTGTGGGCTCCCTTCCATCGGACGGAGCCGTCGGCGTCGCTGATGGCGGCCGATCTGATGGAGCGGATGGCGCGGGCCCTGTTCGATCCCGCCTATCGCGACGGCAACGCCTGGGTCGACAAGGGACAGCGGCTGTTCTTCGAGCGGCCGGACCGCTGGGACGACCCGGATTTCAGCCTGATGCTCGGTGGCACACTGGCCGGCGACCTCGGCAAGATGCGGGTCCAGATCAACGCCCGGGGCCATCGCGTCGAACCGCCCTACCGCGACGACAATGGCGGTCTCTGGCTGCACGACACCCCACCGGAGCCACCGCGCGATGTAGACGATCCGCTCGATGCGGTCCGGCCGGACCGCATCGAGGCCGAGCAGAGCGACCGCCGCGACGGACCGCCACGATCCCTGCCACGGCCGGCCCCGTTTGCCGTAGCGGATGCGGCTGCCATGCAGCCGGTGGCGCGCCATCCGGAATGGGACCATCGCATCGGTCTGCATCGGCCCGACTTCGTCCGGGTGGTGGAGTGCGTGCCGGAACGGCGGCCGATGTCGGATGCGCCTGACGACCGACGGCTGACGAGCCGGGTGCACGCTCTGATCCGCCATGCCGTCGTCGCGCGGCCGGAGCGGCTGCGGCGGCAGCGGGAGGGCGACCGCCTGGACCTCGACGCCTGCATCGCCGCGGCCGTCGCCCGATGCCAGGGCCATGCCCCGGACATGCAGGTCTACCAGCGGGTGAGGCGCCGCGGCCGCGACCTGTCTGCTCTGCTGCTGCTCGACGCCTCGCAGTCCACCAACGATCCGGCAGGAGACGGCACGGTGCTCGACCTCGAACGCCGGTCGGCCGACCTGCTGGCCGGTGCGCTGGACGCGGCCGGGGACCGCTTCGCCCTTGCCGGCTTCCGGTCCGACGGGAGGGAGGCGGTGCAGTGGCTGCCGGTCAAGCGCTTCGGCGACGCCTATGACGAGGCGGCGCGCGGGCGCCTTGCCGGGCTGGACGGGCGCTGGTCGACGCGGATGGGGGCGGCGATCCGCCATGCCGGTTCGCTGCTCGCCGGCCAGCCGACGCTCCGCCGCCTGCTGCTGCTGGTCACCGACGGCGAGCCATCCGACATCGACTGCCCCGACCCGCGCCATCTGGTGGAGGACGCCCGCAAGGCGGTGCAGGAGCTGGCCGGCCGGGGCATCGACGTGGTCTGCGTGGCGCTGGGCGGCGATCCCGGGACGCACCACCACATCTTCGGCCGGCGCAACGTGCTTGCGGTCGACCGCGTCGAGCGCCTGCCGGGGCTGCTACCGGCGATCTATGCCAAGCTGACTGGATGAAAGACCCGGCGTCCTAGCGGCCATTCAGCGCCCGCACCGCCATCGCGGCGGCGGCGGCCCGGTTCTCGACGCCGAGCTTCGCATAGATCTGCTCCAGATGCTTGTCGACCGTGCGCGGGCTGAGGCCGAGGATCTCGGCGATGTCGCGGTTCGGCTTGCCGTTGGCGACCCACATCAGCACCTCCGCCTCGCGCGGGGTCAGGGACAGCTTGTCCTTCAGCTGCCTGTCCTCGCCGGCTCCGGATTCCTCGGCCAGCTGCAGCAGGATCTCGTCGGGGCCGGTCTGGCCGACCGGGCTGAGGCGCAGGCGGCGGCCGTCGGCAAGAGTGGCGATCACCACGCTGTCGGGCTTGCGCCCGGCACCGCCGGCCTGACGGTCGGCCAGCCAGCGGCGCGCCTCCTCCGGCAGCGAGACGCCGGTGGCGAGGCCGTCGGCAGAGGAGCCGAAGGCCGCCTCCAGCATGCGGGTGGTCTGCGGCGTGCACCACAGCACCTCGCCCTTGTGATTGGTGGCCAGCAGGGTGCGGCCGGTGACGTCCAGCGCCGCCCGCGTGCTCTGGGCGACACGGGCGTTGGCGAGATGGGCGTACATGCGGGCGATCAGCGTTTCGGCGATGATCGGCTTGGTAACGTAATCGACCCCGCCGGCGGCGAAGCCCTTCAGGATGTGCTCCGTTTCGGTCAGGCCGGTCATGAAGATGACCGGGACATGGGCGACCTGGCTGCTGCGCTTGAGCTGGCGGCAGGTTTCGAAGCCGTCCAGCCCCGGCATGATGGCGTCCATCAGGATGACGTCCGGGGTCACCTGCTCCAGCAGCGCCAGCGCCTTGCGGCCGTCCAGCGCCACCAGCACGGTTACCCCGGCCTCTTCCAGCGCGTCGGTCAGGAAGCTGAGGGCTTCGGGCGAATCGTCGACGACGAGGACGACGTCACGCGGTCTGGTTACGGATTTCATCGTCATGGCTGGCATCATCATGGCTGTCATCGCGGTACACCGCCTCCAGCGCGGCCATATACTGGTTCAGGTCGTAATTGCTGACGAGCGTCCGCATGCGGCCGACGAAGCGCTCCAGCTCCGGATGGGCGGCGGCGATCTCGGCCAGCTTGGCCTGCATGCCGCGGACATAGCCGATGCGGCCCAGATGGATCAGCTCGGCGATGTGGTGCTGCGGCGGCAGCTCCGACGCGGCGAAGTCCGGCGGGCCGTCGTCGGTGCCGGCGGGTGCTTCATACTCCCAATCGATGCCGCGCAGCCGGCCGATGCAGGCGAGCAGCTTCGGGATGGACACCGGCTTGGCGACGAAGCCGTCCTGCGGCTGGCCGCCGTCGGCGTCCCGGCTGTCGACAAGACGATCCTCACGGGTGTCGGCGGACACCAGGACGATGGTGGTCTCGGCATGGCCGGCGCCGCGCAGGCGCCTTGCCACCTCCAGCCCGTTCATGCCGGGCATCGAGATGTCGAGCAGCAGGATGTCCGGCCGGTGCAGATCCGCCAGGGCGAGGCAGCTCGGGCCGTCGGTGGCCTTGAAGACGGTGAAGCCAAGCTCGGCCAGCAGATCGGCCAGCAGGTTGCGGTGGGCGAGGTCGTCGTCGGTGACCAGCACGGTCAGGCGCGGCCCGTGATAGCCGCGGATCGGCAGGTCGGGCTGGGCGGCGGCGGTGGACAGCATCGCCGCCGACATCATCAGCCGCACCCGGAACAGGCTGCCCTTGCCGGGCGTGCTGGTCACGGTGATCTCGCCGCCCATCACCTCAGTCAGCAGCTTGGTGATGGTCAGGCCGAGCCCCATGCCGGGCACCATCGGGTTGGCTGCCGAGCCGCGCTCGAAGGGCTGGAAGATGCGCTCCAGATCGGTCGCGACGATGCCGGGGCCGGTGTCCTCGACCTCGAACTCGGCGATCTGGCTGCGGTGGCGCACGCGCAGGCAGACGGTGCCGCTGTCGGTGAACTTGATGGCGTTGGAGAGCAGGTTGATCAGGATCTGGCGGATGCGGCCCTCGTCGGTGAAGACCACCGGCGGCAGATCCTCCGGCGCCTCGAAGCGGAAGGCGATGCCCCTGCCCTCCGCCTGGAGGCGGAACATGCCGACGAGCTGGTCGAGCAGGTCGCCGAAACGCACCTCCGCCCGGTTCAGCTGCAGCCGGCCGCTCTCGATCTTCGACACGTCGAGCAGCCCGTCAAGCAGGCCGGACAGATGCTCGGCGCTGCGGCGGATGACGCGCACCGCATCCACCCGGTGCGGCGGCATGGCCGGATCACGCTCCAGCATCTGCGAATAGCCGAAGATGGCGCTCAAGGGCGTGCGGAACTCGTGGCCGATGCCGACCAGATAGCGGCTCTTGGCGAGGTTCGCGGCTTCCGCCGCCTCCTTCGCCTTCTGAAGCTGGGCGTCGGTGCGCTCATGCGCTTCGATCTCCTGCATCAGCAGGGAGGTCTGCTTGTGCGTTTCCTCCTGCGCCACCTTGCGGCTTTCACGGGCCAGCACGAACAGCCAGGTGGCGACGCCGGCGACGATCATCAGGATGAAGAAGACCTTCCACAGCGTGCTGCGGATCAGCGCCTGCGCCTCGGCATTGACGGAGGCGACCTCGACATAGACCAGCGCCAGCACGGCGCCGACCGCCAGCGCCAGCATCAGCAGGACGCCGAGATAATGGCCGAGCCGGGCCTTCAGCGCCGTCGCCGCCCGCGGCGGCAGGACGGCATCCAGCGCGTGGCGGAGCTGGACGCCCATCCGGGCGTCGCGCTTGCAGCCGTCGCCGCAGCGGGCGTCCAGCGAGCAGCAGAGCGAGCAGATCGCCCCGGCATAGACCGGGCAGAAGGCCATGTCGTCGGGCTCGAAGGCATGCTGGCAGATGCGGCAGCGGATCGCCTCCTCGCCGTTCCAGTCCTCGAAGGGGCGGCGCGCGATGTAGTAGCGGCCGCGGGTCGCCCAGGCGATGGCGGGGGCGGCGAGGAAGGCGGTGGCGAAGGCGAGGAAGGGGGCGCAGACCTTCAGGGTCGTCCCCAACCCGCCCAGGAAAGCCAGCATCGACAGCACCGTCGCCAGCAGCATGGCGCCGACGCCGACGGGATTGATGTCGTAGAGATGGGCGCGCTTGAACTCGACATGGCGCGGGCTGAGGCCGAGCGGCTTGTTCACCACCAGATCGGCGACCAGGGCGCCGATCCAGGAGGCGGCGACGCTGGAATAGAGGCCGAGCACCGGTTCCAGCGTCTTGTAGATGCCGAGTTCCATCAGCATCAGGCCGATGACGACGTTGAACACCACCCACACCACCCGGCCGGGATGGCTGTGGGTCAGGCGCGAGAAGAAGTTCGACCAGGCGATGGAGCCGGCATAGGTGTTGGTGACGTTGATCTTCAGCTGCGACAGCACGACGAACAGGCCGGTGAGGCCGAGCGCCAGCTGCGGCGACGGCGTCACATACTGGAAGGCGACGAGATACATCCGCGTCGGCTCCGCCGCCAGTTCCAGCGGCACGGCATTCTGCAGCGCCAGCACCACCAGGAAGGATCCCAGCAGAAGCTTGATCGTGCCGATGACGATCCAGCCCGGCCCGGCCGCCACCAGCGCCGTCCACCAGTACAGTTTCCGGCGGCCCTTCGCGTCGGGGTCGTAGGGCAGGAAGCGGATGAAATCGACCTGCTCGCCGATCTGCGCCAGCAGCGAGAACACCACCGACGCCGCCGCGCCGAACAGCATCAGGTCGAAGCCGCCAGCGCCCGTATCCGACGCCCGGCCGGGGAAGCGGGTCCAGGCGGTGAAGGCTTCGCCGTCCTGGACGGCGATGAACAGGAAGGGCAGGGCGTGCAGCGCCAGCCACAGCGGCTGGGTCCACAGCTGGAGGCGGCTGATGACGGTGAAGCCGTAGGCGACCAAGGGGATCACCAGAACCGAACTGGCGACATAGCCGGCGGCCAGCGGCAGGCCGAAGGCCATCTCCAGCGCCGTCGCCATGATCGCCGCCTCGATGGCGAAGAAGATGAAGGTGAAGGAGGCGTAGATCAGCGACGTGATGGTGGAGCCGATATAGCCGAAGCCGGCGCCGCGCGTCAGCAGATCCATGTCCACGCCATAGCGGCTGGCGTAATAGCTGATCGGCAGAGCGCTGGCGAAGATCAGGGCGGCGGCTGCCAGGATGGCGAAGAGCGCGTTGGTGAAGCCGTAATTCAGCGTGATCGCCCCGCCGATGGCCTCCAGCGCCAGGAAGGAGATCGAGCCGAGCGCCGTGTTGGCGACGCGCGACGGCGACCAGCGCCGCGCCTTCCGCGCGGTGAAGCGCAGCGCGTAATCCTCCAGCGTCTGGTTGGCGACCCACCTGTTGTAGGTCCGCCGGACCGCGATCACCCTCTGGCGTCCCGCCATCGGCCCCATTCGCCCTCCTGAAAATCAGTCCGCTCTACAGATTGTTCAAGAACCCCGTTTCTATGCGACACCCATAGTAAAGCCTGCCGTCCTGTCAGTCTGTCAGGAATAAATCGGCCGAACAACAAAGCCGGGCAGCCGTTCTTTCCTGCGAGAGAACACGACTGCTCCACTCGCTTTCGGGTGGTCGCGAGTGTCCGGCCGATTCCGCATTGGCGTGATTTTATAACGATTTGCCGTCCGGCACCCCTATACGCAAATCCACGTATTGCTGCACCGCACCTTTCGGCCAACCATCGGCCCGTCATATCGCGGATGGTTCCGCCAACTCCCCCCAAAAAATACCGCCTTTCAAAAGGCCCTCGCCCGGTCGTGGGCGGCTTTGCAAGGCGACAACGGCCAACACAGGAGGTTTCATGTCCTCGGACAAGATCAATGCGGACAAGCTCACCGGCGGCGCGCACTCGCCGCTCCGCCGCAAGCTCCTCCTCGGCATGGCGGCGCTGCCGGCCATCGGCCTGCTGCCGCGCGGCGCGCTGGCCCAGGCGCTGCCGACCGACGCCGTCAACACGACGAAGCTGGCGGTCACCGACAGCACGGTGAAGGTCGGCATCCTGCACTCCACCACCGGCACCATGGCGATCTCGGAGACCGGCTCGGTGCAGGCCGAGAAGCTGGCCATCGCCCAGATCAACGAGATGGGCGGCGTGCTGGGCCGCAAGATCGAGGTGATCCAGGAAGACGGCGCCAGCGACTGGCCGACCTTCGCCGAGAAAGCGCGCAAGCTGCTGGTCGAGGACAAGGTGGCGGCGGTGTTCGGCTGCTGGACCTCCGCCTCGCGCAAGGCGGTGCTGCCGGTGTTCGAGCAGTACAACGGCATGCTCTATTACCCGACCTTCTACGAAGGGCTCGAGCAGTCGAAGAACGTCATCTACACCGGGCAGGAAGCCACCCAGCAGATCCTGGCCGGGCTGGACTGGGTGACGAAGGAGAAGGGGGCGAAGAGCTTCTTCCTGATCGGCTCCGACTACATCTGGCCGCGCACCTCCAACAAGATCGCCCGCAAGCACATCGAGATGCATGGGCAGAAGGTGGTCGGCGAAGAGTATTTCCCGCTCGGCCACACCCAGTTCAATTCGGTCATCAACAAGATCAAGCTGACCAAGCCGGACGTGATCTACGCCTCGGTCGTCGGCGGATCGAACGTCGCCTTCTACAAGCAGCTGAAGGCGGCCGGCATCGACCTGAACAAGCAGACGCTGATGACCATCTCCGTCACCGAGGACGAGATGCTGGGCATCGGCGGCGAGAACATCGCCGGCGCCTATGCCTGCATGAAGTATTTCCAGTCGCTGAAGAACCCCAACAACGAGAAGTTCGTCGCCGCCTTCAAGAAGATGTGGGGCGGGGAGAGCGTGATCGGCGACGTCACCCAGGCCGGCTATCTCGGCCCCTGGCTGTGGAAGCTGACGGCGGAGAAGGCCAAGAGCTTCGACATCGACAAGATCGCCGCCGCGTCGGCCGGCATCGAGTTCACCGGCGCGCCGGAAGGCTATGTCCGCGTCCACGAGAACCATCACCTGTGGAGCAAGACGCGCGTCGGCCGCGCCCGCACCGACGGCCAGTTCGACGTCGTCTTCGAGACCGCCGACCTGATCGAGCCGAACCCCTTCCCCAAGGGCTACCAGTAAGGGGCGGCGGGGCATCGGCTTCGATTGCCCCCTCCCTAACCCTCCCCCGCTTATGCAGGGGAGGGGACTGCCGCCGAACGCCGACAAAGCTCCTGTCTCCCTCCGCCGCGAGAGCTCTCGCACAAAGCTGCGCTTTGTACTGACGCGACAGGCGGACCGAAGGTCCGCTGAGAGCGGGGGAGGGTCGGGGTGGGGGCAAGCGTCACAGGAGTTCCCATCATGTTCGAGGGCTACAGCCTGGCCGAGCTCGGGTCGATCTTTGCCATGCAGGGATTCGCGGGGCTCATCCTGTTTTCCGTTTTCGTGCTGATGGCGCTTGGCCTCGCCATCATCTTCGGGCAGATGGGCGTCATCAACATGGCGCACGGGGAGTTCATGATCCTCGGCGCCTATGTGACCTATCTCTGTTCCAATTTCATCTCCACCTACGCGCCGGCCCTGTTCCCGGCCTATTTCTTCATCGCCATGGCGCTGGCCTTCCTCGCCAGCGGGGCGCTGGGCATGCTGGTCGAATGGGGGATGATCCGCTTCCTCTACCGCCGCCCGCTCGACACGCTGCTGGCGACCTGGGGACTGAGCCTGATCCTCCAGCAGGTCTTCCGCTCGGTCTTCGGCGCGCGCGAGGTCGGCGTGGTGCTGCCCGACTGGCTGATGGGATCGGTCGCCGTCACCGACACCATCGAGGTGCCGATCAACGGCCTGTTCGTCATGGGCCTGACCATGGCCATCACAATCGTGATCTACGCCGTGATGTTCCGCTCGCGCTGGGGCCAGGGCGTGCGGGCGGTGATGCAGAACCGGGTGATGGCCGGCGCCGTCGGCATCAACACCGAGAAGGTCGACCGCTACACCTTCGGGCTCGGCTGCGGCATCGCCGGGGTGGCGGGCAGCGCCTTCACCATGGTGGGATCGACCGGGCCGACCTCGGGCCAGCTCTACATCGTCGACACCTTCCTGGTGGTGGTGTTCGGCGGCGCCCAGAGCCTGGTCGGCACCATCGCGTCGGCCTTCACCATCAGCCAGGCGCAGTCGACGATGGAGTTCTTCCTCAGCGGCTCGACCGCCAAGGTGCTGACGCTGCTGACCGTCGTCGTGATCCTGATGCTGCGCCCGCAGGGCCTGTTCGTCCTCAAAGTCCGCCGCTGAGGAGGCATATCCATGACGCGCACCCCTCAAAGCCGTCTTGTCGGGCGCATCGACGGCGACATCGTGGGCATTCTCCTGCTGGCCGCCCTGCTGGTCATCGTCCTGCCGCTCGGGCTCGACATCTTCCGGCTGAACATGGTCGGCAAGTACCTGACCTACGCCTTCGTGGCGCTCGGCCTCGTGCTGTGCTGGGGCAGCGCCGGCATCCTGTCGCTGGGGCAGGGCATCTTCTTCGGCATCGGCGGCTACTGCATGGCGATGTTCCTGAAGCTGGAGGCGTCCAGCCCGGAAGCGACCAAAATCCAGTCCACCCCCGGCATTCCCGACTTCATGGACTGGAACCAGCTGAAGGAGCTGCCCTGGTTCTGGGAGCCGTTCCACAGCCTGACCTTCGCCACGATTGCGGTGGTGGCGGTCCCGGCCTTGCTGGCCTTCATCGTCGGGCTGGCGATGTTCAAGCGGCGGGTCGGCGGCGTCTATTTCGCCATCATCACCCAGGCCTTCGCCGCCATCCTGACCATCCTGATCGTCGGCCAGCAGGGCTACACCGGCGGCATCAACGGCATCACGGATCTCCGCACGCTGAAGGGCTGGGACATCCGCACCGACGAGGCGAAGCTGGTGCTGTACTTCGTCAACGCCGCCTTGCTGATCGGCTGCATCCTGCTGTGCCTCTATGTCCGCCGCTCCAAGCTGGGCCGCATCCTGGTGGCGCTGCGCGACAAGGAGGACCGGGTCCGCTTCTCCGGCTACGACGTCGCCAACTTCAAGATCTTCGTCTTCTGCTTCGCGGCGGCGCTGTCGGCGGTGGGGGGCGCCATGTTCACGCTCCAGGTCGGCTTCATGTCGCCGTCCTTCGTCGGCATCGTGCCGTCGATCGAGATGGTGATCTACTGCGCGGTCGGCGGCCGGCTGTCGCTGCTGGGCGCGGTCTACGGCACGCTGCTGGTCAACTGGGCCAAGACGATGCTGTCGGAGAGCTTCCCGGAGCTGTGGCTGTTCGCCATGGGCGCCCTGTTCATCGGCGTGGTGATGGTGTTCCCCAACGGCCTGGCCGGTCTCTACCAGCAATTCATCGCGCCGCGGCTGCGCCGGACGGCGGCCGGACGGGTTGATGAGGCCGCCGATGCCGGCGCGCCGATCATCCCGCCCCACACCGCCGCCGATTGAGGAGGGACGGATCCCATGGCGAATTCCACCGATTACCTGCTGGCGGTCGAAGGGCTGACCGTCTCCTTCGACGGGTTCAAGGCGGTCAACGACCTGTCCTTCTACGTCGACAGCAACGAGATCCACGTCATCATCGGCCCGAACGGCGCCGGCAAGACCACGGTGCTCGACCTGATCTGCGGACGGACCAAGGCGTCCGGCGGCTCCATCAAGTTCCGCAACAAGGAACTGACGGCGATGAAGGAGCATCAGATCGTCAAGGCCGGGGTCGGGCGCAAGTTCCAGAACCCGTCGATCTACGACGACCTGACGGTGTTCGAGAACCTGGAGATCTCCTATCCCCGCGGCCGTACCGTGTTCGGCGCGCTCGCCTTCAAGCGCGACGCCGCGGTGCGCGAGCGGGTGGCGGAGATCGCCGAGATGATCTTCCTGGCCGACAATCTCGACCAGCGCGCCGAATATCTCAGCCACGGCCAGAAGCAGTGGCTGGAGATCGGCATGCTGCTGATCCAGGACCCGGAGCTGCTGATGCTGGACGAGCCGGTCGCCGGCATGAGCGTCAACGAGCGCAGGAAGACCGCCGAGCTTCTCAACAAGATCATCCAGAACCGGTCGGTGCTGGTGATCGAGCACGACATGAAGTTCGTTGAGGACATCGCCCACCGCGTCACCGTGCTGCACCAGGGGAAGATCCTGTCGGAAGGCAGCATGGAGCGGGTGAAGAACGATCCCAAGGTCGTCGAAGTCTATCTGGGCCACTGAGCGGGGGATCAACAGATGCTGTCCGTCAACCAACTCCGCGTGTCCTACGGCGAGAGCGAGGTCCTGCACGGGCTCGACTTCGCGGTGGAGCCGGGCGAGATCGTCGCCGTCATGGGCCGCAACGGCATGGGCAAGACGACGCTGATGAAGTCGCTGATGGGGATCGTGCCGGCGCGGTCCGGCGCCATCCGCATCGGCGCGACCGAGATCACCGGCCTCAAGAGCTACGAGCGGGTGGCGAAGGGCGTCGCCTATGTCCCGCAGGGCCGCATGATCTTCCCGGCCATGACCGTTCAGGAGAACATCGAGACGGGGCTGACCGTCCATGGCGGACGCAGCGTGCCGGGCGACCTCTACGAGCTGTTCCCGGTGCTGCTGGAGATGAAGGGGCGGCGCGGCGGCAATTTGTCGGGCGGCCAGCAGCAGCAGCTCGCCATCGCGCGGGCCCTGGCGACCAAGCCGAAGGTCCTGCTGCTGGACGAGCCGACGGAGGGCATCCAGCCGTCGATCATCCGCGAGATGGCCCGCACCCTGCGCCGCATCCGCGACGAGAAGGGGCTGAGCATCATCGTGTCGGAACAGGTGCTGAGCTTCGCGCTCGACATCGCCGACCGCGTGCTGGTGATCGAGAACGGCGAGATCGTCCATGAGGACAGCCGCGACCGCATCGACGAGGCCAAGGTGGCGCGGCTGCTGTCGGTCTGACCCCCAGACAGGTTGCCGTCCCTCCGCCCTTCCGCATCCCGCCTCTCCACCACAGAGGGAAGCGCCATGACTGCTGCGAAGTCCGCATCCACCGCCTGTGCCGTGGTCGCCCTGCTGTCCGCCATGGCGGTGCCGCTGACCGGTTCGACCGACGTGGCGACCGCCGGCCTCGTCGTTTCCGCGGCGCTGGCGGCCGCCGCCGCCGCCTTTGCGCACCGGCGGGACGCCGCGCTCGGTCCGCTCGGCACCCGCGCCGCGGCTCTGTCGGGCACGGGGAACGATCCGGGCGACGATCCGGTGCAGGAGCTTGCCGACGCCCTCGACCGCATCGCCGCCGCCGCGGAGCTGCGCGAGGCCCGGGAGGCGGAGCGCGAGGCCGAACGTAAGGCGAGCGAGGAGCGCGCCGCGCGGCTGGAGGCGCTGACCCGCGATTTCGAGAGCAAGGTCGGCCGGCTGGTGCAGACCGTCTCGTCGGCCGCCGGCGAGATGACGGAAACCGCCACGGCGATGAGCGACACCGCCGAGCGCAGCAACCGGCTGTCGGCGGCTATGTCGCAATCCTCGGCCCAGGCGTCGATGAACGTCCAGACCGTGGCGACGGCGACCGAGGAGCTGTCGGCTTCGATCCAGGAGATCGGCCGGCAGGTCGCGTCCTCGGCCGCCATCGCCGGCAAGGCGGTCGCCGACACCCGCCGCACCGACGCGGTGGTGCAGAGCCTGGCCGACAGCGCCGGGCGGATCGGGCAGGTGATCGGGCTGATCCAGGGCATCGCCGGCCAGACCAACCTGCTGGCGCTGAACGCCACCATCGAAGCCGCGCGGGCGGGGGAGGCCGGCAAGGGCTTCGCCGTCGTCGCCAGCGAGGTCAAGACGCTGGCCAACCAGACCGCCCGGGCGACGGAGGACATCGCCACCCAGGTCGGCGCCATCCAGTCGGCGACGGCCGAGGCGGTGGCCGCCATCCGCTCCATCGCCGGTACCATCGCCGAGATCAACGAGATCGCCGCCGCCATCGCCGCCGCGGTCGAACAGCAGGGGGCGGCGACCGGCGAGATCGCCCGCAACGTCCAGGAAGCGGCACGCGGCACCGAAAGCGTGGCGTCCAACATCACCGGGGTCTCGGAGGCGGCGTCCGACACCGGCATGGCGGCCGGGCAGGTGCTGGGCGTCGCCTCCCAGGTGGCCGGCCATGCCGACGAGCTGAGCCGCGAGGTCAACAACTTCCTGGCGGAGGTCAGCCTGCAATCGGCGCTGCGCCGCCGCGCCTCAGTCGCAGGACGGCTGGCCGCCGCCACGGTGCGGCGCACCCAGGGGCTGGCTGCCGGCGCGCCGGCCACCGCCGTGGTGAACAAGAGCGGCATCGCCGTCACCGACGAGGCGGTGAAGGTCGGCATCCTGCATTCCGCCACCGGCACCATGGCGCTGAGCGAGGGCGGGTCGATCCAGGCGGAGATGCTGGCGATCCAGCAGATCAACGAGGCCGGCGGCGTGCTGGGCCGGCGGATCGAGATCGTCCAGGAGGACGGCGCCAGCGACTGGCCGATCTTCGCCGGGCGCGCCGACAAGCTGCTGGCGCAGGACAAGGTGGCGGCGATCTTCGGCTGCTGGACCTCGGCCTCGCGCAAGGAGGTGCTGCCGGTGCTGGAGAAGCGCGACGGCCTGCTCTACTACCCGACCTTCTACGAGGGGCTGGAGCAGTCCAAACACGTCATCTACACCGGGCAGGAGGCGACGCAGCAGATCCTGGCCGGGCTGGACTGGGTGATGCGCGAGAAGAAAGCCAAGAGCTTCTTCCTGGTCGGGTCGGACTATATCTGGCCGCGCGCCTCCAACGCCATCGCCCGGCGCCACATCGAGGCCAAGGGCTGCCGCGTCGTCGGCGAGGAGTATGCCGAACTCGGCGACACCCGCTTCGAGAGCATCGTCGCGCGCATCAGGGCGGCCAAGCCCGACGTGATCTACGCCATCGTCGTCGGCGGGTCGAACGTCGCCTTCTACAAGCAGCTGAAGGCGGCCGGGATCGAGCTGGACCGCCAGATCCTGATGACCAACAGCGTCACCGAGGACGAGATGATGGGCATCGGCGGCGACAACATCGCCGGCGCCTTCACCTGCGCCAAGTATTTCCAGAGCCTGGAGCTGCCGGCCAACCGCGCCTTCGTCGCCGCCTTCAAGGCGATGTGGGGGGCGGACAGCGTCATCGGCGACGTCACCCACAACGCCTATCTCGGCCCCTGGCTGTGGAAGCTGGCGGTGGAAAAGGCCGGCAGCTTCGACGTGGCGCGCGTCGCCGCCGCCTCGCCCGGCATCGAGTTCGCCGGGGCGCCGGCCGGCCCCCTGCGCATCCACGAGAACCATCACCTGTGGACCCGGACCCGCATCGGCCGCGCCCGGCGCGACGGCCAGTTCGACGTGGTCTTCGAGACCCGGGACCTGATCGAGCCGAATCCCTTCCCGGACGGCTTCCGGGAACTGGCGGCTTAGGTCTCCCGCCGGTGCCCCCACCCTAACCCTCCCCCGCTGGGCGGAGGAGGGGACTGCCGCCGCACCGACAAGGCTCCTCTCCCCCTCCCCCGCCCAGCGGGGGAGGGTCGGGGTGGGGGCCGTGCGACCACGCCAACACCGCTCAACAATCCGCAAAACAAGGAAGAGCAAACCATGGCTGACACCCTGATCAAGGCCGACCTGTCGCAGTCTCCCTACGAGAACGACATGATCCACAACCGCTGGCATCCGGACATCCCGATGGCAGTGACGGTGAAGCCGGGCGACGACTTCATCCTGGAATGCTACGACTGGACCGGCGGCCAGATCAAAAACGACGACGATGCCGCCGACGTGCGCGACGTCGACCTCAGCCAGGTCCATTTCCTGTCCGGCCCGGTCGGGGTCGAGGGGGCCGAGCCGGGCGACCTGCTGGTGGTCGATTTGCTGGACATCGGCGCCTTCCCGCAGCAGCAGTGGGGCTTCAACGGCTTCTTCTCCAAGCAGAACGGCGGCGGCTTCCTGACCGAGCATTTTCCGCTGGCCCAGAAGTCGATCTGGGATTTCGAGGGCATGTTCACCAAGTCGCGCCACATTCCGGGCGTGCGCTTCGCCGGGCTGATCCATCCCGGCCTGATCGGCTGCCTGCCGTCGCACGACCTGCTGGCCAAGTGGAACAAGCGCGAGCAGGCGCTGATCGACACCAACCCGACCCGGGTTCCCGGCCTCGCCAACCCGCCCTATGCGCCGACCGCCCATATGGGCCGGCTGAAGGGCGAGGCCCGCGACAAGGCGGCGGCGGAGGGCGCGCGCACCGTGCCGCCGCGCGAGCATGGCGGCAACTGCGACATCAAGGATCTGTCGCGCGGCTCGCGCATCTATTTCCCGGTCTATGTGAAGGGCGCCGGCCTGTCGATGGGCGACCTGCATTTCAGCCAGGGCGACGGCGAGATCACCTTCTGCGGCGCCATCGAGATGGCGGGCTGGGCGCACCTGAAGGTGAACCTGATCAAGGACGGCATGGCGAAGTACGGGATCAGGAACCCGATCTTCAAGCCCAGCCCGATCGTGCCCACCTACAACGACTACCTGATCTTCGAGGGCATCTCGGTCGACGAGGCGGGCGAGCAGCATTACCTGGACGTCCATGTCGCCTACCGGCAGGCCTGCCTGAACGCCATCGAATACCTGAAGAAGTTCGGCTATTCCGGCGCCCAGGCCTATTCGATCCTCGGCACCGCCCCGGTCCAGGGCCACATCAGCGGCGTGGTCGACGTGCCCAACGCCTGCGCCACCCTGTTCCTGCCGACGCAGATCTTCGACTTCGACATCACGCCCAACGCCGACGGCCCGACCAAGTTCATCAGCGGCGACGTCGACATGCCGGTCGCCCCCGACCGCGTGTAACCGGCAGAGGAAGGAGGCGGCGCCATGCCGATGTACGATTACGAGTGCCCGACCTGCGGCGACTTCACCGAGATGCGGCCGATGGCGGAAAGCAGCCTGCCGCAGCCCTGTCCCTATTGCGAGGTGCCGTCGCGGCGGGTGATCCGCAGGACGCCGGCCTTCTCCACCGTCTCCGCCGCGACGCGGACGGCCCACGCCACCAACGAGCGCAGCGCCGACCGGCCGAGCCTGCTGTCCGAGGTCGGCCCCAAGCATAAGCACGGCCCCGGCTGCGGCTGCGGAAGCAGCGGAAAGGGGCGGTCGGTGCTGCGCACCCCCGACGGGGCCAAGGGCTTCCCGACCGCGCGGCCGTGGATGATCAGCCACTGAGGCGGACGTCCGCGGGGGTCTGCGGGCGGCGGCCGGGCGGCGGATGGAACGTTTGAAACCGGGTGAACCATGGCGGCCCGCCCTGTTCAGCGTTCCATCCGTTCACCGGCCATCCCTTCACCGGCGGAACGCCCCCTTGTCGCCCCGGCGCTCCTGCGCCGAGCCGAGATTGGGATAGGGGTCGTCGGGGTTGAGGGTCCAGGGATAGACGCCCTTCGGCCCCTCGGCCTCCGGCTGGGCGAGGATGGCGGCGACCGCCCTGGGGTCGGGCGGGGTGCGTTCGCGGAAGGCGCCGGGCACGGAATCGTCATCGTCGTCGGCGATTGCGGCGGCAGCGGCGGCGACCGCGGCGATGCCGGGGTCGCCGTCGGGGTCGTCATCCGGGAGCGGCTGGGCCGCCAGAGCGGACACGGGATCAGGGAGCGGACCGGGCAACGGTCCGGCCGCCGCACCCGGCGCCTTGGTGTCGTCGAGGGTGGAGAACAGACCGAGCCGGTCGGCCAGCCAGCGGATGGTGGCGGGATCGCCGGCCGACACCAGCCGTTCCAGCTGCTCCGCCAACAGCCCGTGCAGGGAGGCGAGCCGGAGGTCGGATTCGCGGTTCAGCGTCTGGCGTTCCCACCACACCCGCCGCCGAAAGTCCTTTGCTCCGTAATAGGCCCGCCACAGGGTGGTGCGGCTGCACCCCATGGCGCGCGAGACGTTGAGGAAGGACGCGCCGCGGGCGAGCATGCCGGCGGCCATCACCCATTGCTCTTCATGGAAGCGCGATCCGGGCACCAGCCCCTCCGGCGCTTCCGGCGGCTCCGCCACCCAATGGGGAAGGCTGCTGGAAGGACGGCCGCCGGGGGCAGCGGCATGAGCGGCGGGATTCAGGCAATCGGCGGGCATGGCAGCGGCTCCGTGATTTTAGAATGTGCTATTATTCCTATACCAAGCGGTGTTCCGCGGCAATGCCGGGATGAAAATCCTCGATGCCCCGCCGTCCAGCCGGTCGACATCACGGCGGCACCGGAAGATCGCAGGGGGGGACGGTACCGGCCTGGGCGACTTGAAAAAGGCCGCCCGGTGAACGCCTGCCGCGTCCTCAAAGCCTCATCGGGGTGGAGCGGCAGCAGGCGATGCCGAACAGCAGAAAGGCGATGATCCAGGCGATGCCGGACAACGGAACCAGCAGCATCGTCTGTTGCGGGGCGAGAGCGGCGGCGATCCGTGTGACGGCGCCAACCGTCACGGCGACGGGGATCACGGCTGTCGGCCACGAGAGGGGGCGCACCGGTCTGGAACGATCCGCCGCCGCCAGCATCATGCCGCCGACGGCGCCCGCCGTCCATGCGTGCACCGCCACACCGTCATAGGCGGGGACGGCGGTGAACGAGGCCCAGGCGGCGGCCAGGAAACCGGCCGGAACGAAAGCACGGGTGACAGAAGCGGTGACGGTGAACGGAGCGGCCATCCCGCAAAGTTGCCCAAACGGTCGCGGCCTGCGGGCGAACGCCACCGGCAACGCGATTGACAGCGCGATTCCCGCCGACAGAAGCAATGTCCCGCGCATCATCCGGTCCACGCTCCCGCGGCCGGCCAGGACCCAGGCGGTCAGGGCCAGGATCCCGAGACCTGCCGCCAGCCTGTCCAGGCGGAAGAGGATCGACGACCTGCCGATCGGGTGCGGCCCGGCAGGGTCCGACCGGCCCCAGCCGCCGGCCAGCATGACCGGCGTCACCATCGCCGCCACGGCCAAGCGTGTGCCGCAAACGCTCTGCCCGAAGCGCCACAGTTCCCAATGGAAGAGGATCTGGGCACCGATCAGGACGCACAGCACGCCGTGGGCCGTCAGGATACGCCGGTTCCCCGCCGCGATCTCCCGCCCGGCCAGGGCGGCGAGCGCCAGGGGGAACAGCAGGGCGGCCAGTGCGGTCGCCAGGGGGCCGAGGGTGGGCGACGCGGCGACCCCCAGCCGCCCCGCCAGCCATGCCGCGACCAGCCCGGCGGGCATCCAGCGCCCTGGCCAGCGCCCTGGCCGGCACCCTGTCCGGCCCGGCCCGGCCACCGGCAGGACCGCGGCGATGGCGGCCGGCACGAAGCCGAACAGCAGCTCGTGGGCGTGCCAGGCGACGGGAGGGATATCCACGTCCAGGCTGATGAAGCCGAGGAACCACGGCACCCAGACGGCGATGAGGCCGGCGGCGTAGAGCGCCGCGCACAGGACGAGCGGGCGGAGCACCGGACCGGCGGCGGCCGGAGCCGCTCCGGCCGGCCGGGGCGACGGTGACGGATCAGCAGACATCGGCGTCCGCCATGCGGGGGGCCGACAGGAACGGCCAGTAGATGCGGAGCCAAAGCAGGAAGGCCGCCGCCCAGGACAGCCCCGCCAGCGCATGCGGCGGCCCGGGCGGCGGGGGCAGCACGCCGAGGTCCGGCAGGACCCGCAGCAGCACCGCCGCGACCAGCAGCAGGATCGCCAGCCGGGCCGGCCGCGGCAGGGGCAGCGCCCGGCCGGTGTGGAACAGCCCGGCGACGGCGAAGACCGCCAGCACGCCGAGGCCGAGCCCGCCCATCAGCGCCAGATGCAGGGCCGGCGTCTCGGGAAAGGGGGCGCCCAGCCGCGCCGCGCCGGCGAGCAGCAGTCCGGACCCTGCCAGCAGGCTCGATCCGGCGAGCGCCAGGATCTCGGTGCGGAAGAACTCGCGGCCGACGAAGGCCTCGGCGACCCGGTCGAGAAAGGCGGCTCCGGCGGCGATGGCCAAATAGGCGCCGACGGCCGGCGAGACGCCGGCGATGTCCCCGGCGAGCGCGACGGCGACCAGCCCGGGCGCCAGGTTGAGGCGGCCGGGATGCGGCCTGTAGGGCGAACTGGTGCCGCCGGGATCGAGGACCAGATTGGTGATGGGCACCGCGATCCGCGCCAGCACGAGCCCGAGCAGCCCGAGCAGGACCAGACCGGCGCGGTGCAGTCCGGCCTGCGCCAGCCCGACGTCGCCAAGGAGGAAGGCGGCGTGGACGACGCCCCCGGACACGGCCAGCGCACCCAGCCAGACCAGCATGCCGAACAGGCGGGCGGTCCGCTTGCGCCAGGACACCGCCGCGACATAGAGGGGAAGGAGGACGAGCCAGACGGTGTCGGCGACGGCGGCGACGACGGCCGCCGCGTCGCCGCCGAACAGCCCGCCGGCCCGCCCGAGGCCCCAGATCCCGGCCAGGGCGAACAGGGCGCGTCCCTGCATCCGCCGGGTGTCGGTCCATTCCGGGATGGCGGTCGTGACGAAGCCGATCACGGCCGCGCCGAAGGCGCCGAACAGCATTTCATGGGCGTGCCAGAGGCTTGGCGGGATCGTGCCGTCGACGGGCAGGGCGAAACCGGCGACCACGGCCCACAGCAGCGGCCACAGGGCGGCATGCAGGGCCGCCAGCGGGAAGAACAGCCGCAACCCCTCGTCGCCGAGGATGCGGGCAAGGGGCGGCATGGGGCCGGTCCGGCCGAGGGCGGTCATGGGACCCGCCTTTCGTCGATGTCGTGGATGTGGCGGAACAGCGGATCGTCGGCCAGGAAAGCCCCGACCAGCCGGTAGAGGTCGCCGTCGTCGCGGCCGCCCGGTTCGCCGGGCACGATGCGCGACCCGGCGATGCCGCGGCCGAGGACATCCATGACCAGGACGCGGTGGGCGATGCGGACCGCCTCCATCAGGTCGTGGGTGATGAACAGGGCGCCGAAGCGGGCGGCCCGCGAGGAGCCGATCACCAGATCCTGCAGGCGGCGCTTCAGGGCGACGTCGAGCGCCGTGAAGGGTTCGTCGAAATAGACGAAGTCGGGGTCGACCGCCAGCGCCCGGGCGATGGCCGCGCGCTGGCGCATGCCTCCCGACAGTTCGACGGGAAACTTGTCGAGGTCGGCGGCATCGAGCGCCACCCGTCCGGCGGCCTCCTCCGCCCGGTCCCGCCGTTCTCCCCGGGACAGGCCGAGCAGGCGCAGCGGGTAGGCGATGTTGGCCCGCGCCGTCGCCCAGGGCAGCAGGCGCGGGTCCTGGAACACCATGCCGTGGCGGCGGTAGCCCCGCAGGACGCGGCCGCGCGACGGCTCGACCAGCCCGGCGGCGATATGGGCCAGGGTGCTCTTGCCGCAGCCCGAGGGACCGACGAGCGCCGCCACCTCGCCGACCGCCAGCGACAGGTCGACCGCGTCGAGGACCGTGCGCCCGAGATAGGCGTGGCCGATGCCGGACAGGGTCAGGGACGGGGCGGGAGGAGGGGAGGGGAACGCGGTCTCTCGGCTCATGGCATGCGCTTTCGTCGGGCGGGGAACCGGCCGGGAGCCGGGTCGGAAGAGCGGCGGGTCAGAAATTCACCTTCAGCCCGGCGTAGAAGGCGCGGCCGTCGCCCGGCAGATAGACCGCCTGGGTGGGGGATGCCTGATCGACGATCAGGGTGGAGGAGGCATAGGTCTTGTCGAAGATGTTGCGCGCCTCGCCATAGACGCTGACATGCTCGGTGATAGCGTAGGTGGCGCCGAGATCGACGGTCGCGTAGCCGTCGGTGTAGACGCTGTTCATGTTGTCCACCGGGGTCCTGCCGGGAAACCAGTCGACCTCCGCCTTCAGCGACAGCGCCGGGGTGACGGCGTAGCGCGCCGACGCGTTGACGACGTGGCGCGGCGCGCCGGCCAGCCGGTTCCCGCCGCGCACCGGGTCGTCGTGGAAGCGGAAATCCTGGAAGGTGTAGGCGATGCGGCCGCCCAGCTTCTCGGTGAGGCTGGCCGACAGCCCGAGATCGACGCCGAAATGCCGCGTCTGCCCGGCGTTCACCGCGCCGAGCGAGGCGCCGGTGACGTCGCGCAGGCTCAGCAGCTCGTTCCTGACCCAGGAATAATAGCTGCCGGCGTCGATCGAGACCCTGCCGAGGCGGCTGCGCCATCCGGCCTCGACGGTGGTCGCCGTCTGCGCCTTCAGGTCCGGCGTGCGGTAGGCGGTGGAGACGAAGCCGGGCTGGGCGGGATTGGGCCGCCCGGCGCTGCTGTTGGGCGTGCCGTTGACCGTGGCGATCAGGTCGTCGTGGGTCGGCGGCTCGAAGGTCCGGCTGACGGCGGCGAAGAGGGTGTGGTCCTCGTGCGGCTTCCAGGTCAGGCCGAGGCTGGGGCTGACGCCGTCGTAACTGCGGTCGTAGCCGGTGTCGCCCGCCGGGATCGACCCGGCGGGCAGCGCCGCCCTCGGATTGGCCGGGTTGAAGGCGAGGGTGGGCCGCCGCGCGGCGCCGAAGGTGTCGTCGTTCTTGCGCGTGGCGTGGGTGACGGTGACCGCCGGCGACAGCGTGACCCCGCCGGCCAGCGGCAGGTTCAGGCCGGAATGGAGCGACAGGGTGCTGGCGTCCAGCTTGCTGCGCCCGAACAGCGCCCCCCGGGTTCCGGCGTTGTTCAGGTAATCCTCGCGGTCGGCTGAACCGACGACATAGCGGACGGTCGTCTCGAACAGCGGCAGGGGCTGGGTCTCGTCGGGGCTGTAGGCGTAGCGCGCGACGGCGGTGACGTCGCCGCCGTCGGTCCTGCGGATGCCCGACGACACCGGAAAGCGGAACATGTCGTCGGTGTGGGTGTAGCCGAGCGCGACGTCGAGCAGATGCGGGCCGAAGGTCGCCGTGGTCCGGTTGCCGATGCGGAACTGCCTGGCCTCGCGGCGCGGCCGGTCGCGGACGACGTTAGGCCCCGGATTGGTGGCGACGCCGTTCACCACGGTGGGGCCGCCGAAGACGGATTCGGGGTTGGAGTTCAGCAACTGGCGGGTCAGCGGGCCGGCGACGTCGAAGGACAGGTCGGTGTAGCCGGCGAAGAAGCGGGTGCTGACGGTGTCCGACAGGGCGGCGCCGATATTCGCGTCGAAGCCGGTGCGTTCGGAACCGTTGTGGTCGCGGAAGCCGTCGCGCCGGCTGCGCTGGAACTGGATCAGCCCGTCGAGATCCCCGGCGCGGCCGCCGGCCTGCGCGGTGGTGTTGAGCTGCCCGAAGCTGCCGCCTTCGATGCCCAGGCGGACGCCCGGCGCCGAGGAGCCGGTGGGGGAGATGAAGTTGACCGCCCCGCCCATCACGCTGGCGCCCAGGCGGTTGGCGGTGTAGCCGCGGTAGATCTCCGTGAGTTCCGCCTGACGCGGGTTGGCCAGCCCGACGATGTAGGACCCGTCGGCCCGGTTCAGCGGCAGGCCGTTCTGCAGGGCGAGGATGCCGCGTTCGACCGGGTTCTGCTGAAGCCCTGAGCCGCGGATCTGGATGCGCGGCTGGTCGTTGCCGCCGAAGAAATTCTGCACCACGACGCCGGGCACCCCGCCCAGCGCATCGGAGACGGTGACGTTCGCCTTGCCGGCCAGATCCTCGTCCGCCACCAGCGCGGTCCCGCCGGGGATCGCCTCCAGCCGCTTGCGGGCCGCCGCCTCGGCACCGTCGCCATGCCCCTCGACGGTCACCGCATCAAGGACGACGGCGGCCCCCGGCGCCGCCGACTGCGCGCGGGCCGGTTCCGGCGCCGTGCCGGTCAGCGAAGCCGCCGCGAGGCCGGCGAGAAGAAGGGGCGCGCGGCTTGCCTGTGCCCGTGTGATCATGATGGTCTTTCCCCCAAAGGCCGGTCGGATATTGCGAGTGATAGTCGTTCGCATTTTATCGGGCCTTCCGGGGGACCACTTGTCCTTGGTCAAGTCGGAGCGGGAAAAGCGACGTGCACGGGCGATTTCTCACCGGCCCGGCGGCAGCGCTCGCCGCCCTGCCCTGCGGCGAACCGGGCGAGGCGGGCGGTGTCGCCGATGGCGATGCATCCGCGGTCGGCCGTCACGCCGAGCGCTTCCAGCCGCTTCAGACTGCGCGACAGGGTCGACGGCGTGATCGACAGCTTGGCGGCGATCAGGCGCTGGCTGACCGGCAGGTCGAACCGGCAGGAACCGGCATCGCTGCCTGCTTCGTCACAGCTCACCCGGTCACGATCCGCCCGGCAATCGCACATCCGCAGCAGCATCGCGGCGACCCGGCGGTCTGCCGGCCAGCTTTTCAGATGCTCGATCTGATCGACCAGACGGTGCATCTGCCGGAAGGTCGCCGCGACGATGGACAGTCCGAGGCCAGGGGTGGCGGCGACGAGCGCGCGGAGCCGTGCCGTTTCGAACCGGGCGACCCGCAGCGGGCATGCGGCTTCGGCGCCGACGGGATAGCGGGCGCCTTCGGCGATCATCGCCTCGGCAAAGGATTCGCCGGGGCCGACGATCCTGATGACGGTCCTGGTCCCGTCGCTGCGGTCGCGCGACAGGACGACCCAGCCGTCGAGGACGACGAAGAAGGCCTCCGCCGGTTCGTCCTGGAAGAACAGGGTCTGGCCCTCCCGGCGGGTCTCGCAGCGGGTCCTGTCGGCAATCGGCGCGAAATCCCCGTCGCTCAACGATGCGAAGGGGGCGGCCGAGCGGATCCGGCGCCAGTCCCGCGGGGCGAGGCGTGGCGAATGGACGGTCAACGCTTGACGCCCCAGGGCCGCGCGGCGTTGCGCCAGCGTTCGAATTCGGACCGGACGGGGTGGACCAGCGTGTATTCGACGAGGATCAGGCCGGCGACGGCGATCAGCACCCAGGCCATCGCCTCGGCGACGTCGAGATTGGCGCGGGCGGTCGCGAGCGCGCCGCCGATGCCGCCGGTGTTGGCGAGAAGCTCCGCCATCACCGCCACCTTGAAGGCCGACCCCAGCGCCACGGTCAGCGCCGGGAACAGGAAGGCGGCGACATGGCGCAGGCCGAGCGTCGTCAGCCGGGCGAGCGGGCCGGCGCCGAAGGCGCGGGCCATGTCGTCCAGCCCGCGGTCACGGGTGGCGGCGCCTTCGGCCACGCCGACGAACACCACCGGGGTCGCCGCGACCAGCACCGTCGTGACGACCGTCCCGTCGGTGGAGCCGAACCAGATCATCGCCAGAACGATCCAGGCGATGGGCGGCACCCCGAGCAGGACGGTCAGGATCGGCCGGGCCAGCCGCATCGTCGCGGCCGAGTAGCCGGCAGCCAGCCCCCCGGCCGTGCCGGCGGCGGCGGCCAGCGCGAATCCCTCGACGGCGCGGAGCGCGGTCTGGCCGGCCAGCGCCCAGGCCGCGGGGGCGGCGGCGATCTCCACGCCGGCGGCCAGCGTCGCCAGGGGCGCCGGCAGGATGAAGCCGCCGTAGCGCTCGTGCCCGGCCTGCCACAGTGCCGCGAACAGGGCGAGCCCGGCCAGCCCGGCCCAGCCCGACCACAGGAGTTGCCCGACCCGGCCCAGCCGGTCGACCAGCACCGACAGGATCGTGCGAACCATCGTCTTGCCCATGGAGCGCCTACAGATAGAAGTCGGCGGCGGGCAGCGCGCCGCCGATGATCCTGGGATCGAACTCCGACACGACGCGGAAGAGCGACTCCAGCGAGTTCCGCGCCGCGCTCGCGCGCTGGCAGACCAGGCGGGAATGCGGGATCGCCTGCTCGATCACCGGCCAGGGCAGGCCGAGCGGAGCGGCGGCGTCGTTCGCCGCCCGTGCCGGGCCGGCGTTGACCGAAAGGGTGGCGGCCGCCAGCGCCGCGTGCAGGGCCTCGACGGCGGGGGCGTGCTGCGCCAGGAAATCGCCGGTGACACCGAGGCCCGCCTGCGGCAGGTCGGTGCCGAGCCCGGTGGCCGCTCCCCAGGCCTGCTGGATGTCGATCACCCGCGTCACCGTCCTGCCCGCCTGTCCGGCGCGCAGGATGGCGGCCGAGGCGGCCGGTTCCGGCAGCAGGGCGGCGTCGGCCCGGCCGGTGACGAGGAGCTGGATCGCTTCCATCGGCGTTCCGGTGAACTGCAGCGCGACCTTCTCCCCGCCGGCCCTCTCCCCGCCGGCCTTCTCCCCGCCGGGCGCCGCGTCGGAAGCGAGCCCCCCGGCCGCCAGCAGGCGGCGAAGGACGAACTCGGGCGTGTCGTTGCGGAAGGGCAGGGCGACCGTCCGTCCCTTCAGCGCGCTTATCGAGGAGAGCGACGGATCGGCCGACACCAGATGCAGCAGCCCGTTGGTCATCACGTTGACCAGCCGGATGCCCAACCCCTTGTTGAACAGGTTGGCGGCGGACTGCGTCGGCAGCACGAAGGTCTTCATGGTGCCGGACGTCAGTCCGGCCCGCAGCTCGTCCGGGGTCCGCCAGGCCTTGAACACGACCTTGTCGGCGACCGGGCGGAGCAGGCCGGAGGCGATGGCGTGCACCAGCGTGATGGAGGGGCCCGCCGGCGGTCCCCACAGGGTCAGTTCCGCCAGCGGTGCCGGGGCCGGAGATGCGGCGGCGGCCCATCCGCGGCCGGGACGAAGCAAGGCGGGGCCGGAGCCGGCGGCGATGCCGGCGAGCACGCTGCGGCGGGTGATGCGGAACATGGCTGGGTCCATCGAGCCGGAGGGAAGGAGCGCGGTCCTTGCTGGCACTCCTGCTGGCTGGACGGGCGACGCTGACGAGTTCGGCCCCCCACGCTGGAAAACTCCCGGAGAGGGCCCGGCCAAGGCAACACGACCGGGCCGCCATGTCTTTGCGCAAACGCAAACTGCCCGCCGGATCAAACCGCTCCCCGGCTTTCCGGAAGCCGGCCCCGCAGCGTCTCCGACCTCCCGAACCTCATCCGCAAGGCCGCCACTCGCCCGTGAACGCCCGGACTTTTGCCCCTCTTACGGAAATCCTGGTTCCCCGCTTTCGAGCCTGTGAAGAAATCGGCGACTTGCCGAGAGAGGCCTCAAGTTTGAAGCGCGTCGCCTCGCATCGCATCGCATCGTGTGCTTCCCTCGGCCGTCATCCCCGCGAAGGCGGGGATCCAGGCTTTCCCACAAGATTCGTTCTGCGAACTCTGGATCCCCGCCTTAGTGGGGATGACGGGAAATCCTAGTCTCACGACTGGAGTCCTTCATCCGATTGCCTTGATCGTCCGGCTCAGGACGTGGAGAGAACGGCAGGCCTCTCCTACAGCGTCATGCGTTCAATTTGAAACGCGCGACGCTGCAGGCTTCGAGTGACGATCGGATTCACGCTTCAAATCGAGTCCGATTTAAGACGACGCCTCGCTGCAGCAACGTCGCAATTTCGGGGTCGGAAGGCCGGCGCAGGATCACGACCAGCCGAAATCGTCGTCCAGCGTCTTGAACCGCTCAAGATCGACCAGGGCGCTGAAGTCGGCATAGGTCATCATGGCGGATTCCCGCGACCTCGGCGTCCCCTCGGCCTGCAGCGCCGCCAGCGTCTGGGCGATGGCGCGGGTGGCCGAGAACAGGGCCGACACCGCGTAGAGGACGACGGAAAAGCCCATCTCCTGGAGAACGCCGGCCGTCAGCGCCGTCGTTTCGTTGCCGTCGACGATGCTGACGACCTTCGGCCCCTCGACCGACCGGGCGACGGCCTCGACCTCGGCGATCGTCTTGATGCCGTCCACGAAGACGAGGTCGACCCCGGCGTCCTGGTACAGCTTGGCGCGGCGGATCGCCTCGCCGGGTCCCACCGCCGCCATCGCGTCGGTACGGCCGATGACCAGCAGATCGTCGGTGCCGCGCGCGGCGAGGGCGCATTTCAGGCGGCGCACATTCTCCTCGGCGGAGATCAGCTTGACGCCGGCCAGCTGGCCGCAGCGTTTCGGGGCCATCTGGTCCTCGAAATGGACGGCGGCGACCCCGGCCTGGAGGTATTCGCGGACCGTGCGCTCGATGTTGGCCGGGCCGCCATAGCCGGTGTCGGCGTCGGCGATGATCGGGATGGTGACGGCGCGCGCCATGTCGCGGGCGTGGGTCGTCATCTCCGTCTGGGTCATCAACCCCAGATCCGGCGTTCCCAACCGGACGGCGGTGGCGCCGAACCCCGTCATGTAGAGGGCGGGGAAGCCCGCCGCCTGGACGAGGCGGGCGGTCAGGGCGTCCTGTGCGCCGGGGGCCATGACGATCTCGCCCCGGCCGAGCAGTTGCTTCAGTGTCTTCGCGGAATTCATGACGGCGTCCCGTTCTGGCGGCCGGCGCGGAAAAGCGCCGGCCCGGTTTTCATGAGGCGGCCAGGCCCGGCGGGGTCGTGCCGCAATCCTGGACGGCGAAGGTGGTGTGGAACACCTCGCCCTCGAACATCGCCAGCAGGTCGCGCGTCGGCTCCCGCGTCCGTTCGCGGATGTCCGAGGCCAGGGCGTCCCGCATGGCCCGGAGGCTCGGGTAGCGGGTGGACAGCACGAGGGCCAGCGGCGGCGCGTGGTCGTCGGCGTCCAGCGGACGGTGCAGCCGCACCTCCAGCGCGCCCGGAAAGCGGCGCCACAGCGGCACCAGCCGCTCGGCCAGCAGGGCCTCGAACTCGGCCTCGCGCCCGGGCGACACCCGGCCCCGGAAGAAGGCGCAGCGCAGGACCGGGGCGGAGTCTTCCGGCGCCGTCGTCATCGGATCATCCCCAGATGGCGGGGAAGCCACAGCGAGACGTCGGGCACCAGGATCAGGACCAGCAGGGCCGCCAGCAGCACCGCGAGATACTTCATCATCGGCCGCACGACGTTCTTCATCTGGGTGCCGGTCAGCGCGTTGGTGACGAACAGCCCGACCCCGATCGGCGGGGCGAAGAAGCCGAGACCCATCGCGATCACCATGATGACGCCGAACTGGAGCGGGTTGATGCCGAGCGCGCCGGCGATGGGCGTCAGCAGCGGCCCGAACAGGATCAGCGCCGGCGCGCCCTCCAGGATCATGCCGAAGCCGAACATGATGACGATCGACACCAGCACGAAGCTGAGCGGCCCGAACTGCTGGCCGAGCGCGATCATCGCGGTGGAGATCTGGTCGGGAATGCGCTCGATCGTCAGCGCGTAGGACAGGCTGGAGGCGACGGCGACGATGAACAGGATGCTGCCGGTCATCGCGGCGGCCCGCACGAACAGGGCGACCGTCATCTTCAGCGTCAGCTCGCGGAACATCAGCCCGCCGACCACGAAGGCGTAGATCACGGCAAAGGCCGAGATCTCGGTCGAGGTGGCGATGCCGGTGGTGACGCCCCGGCCGATCATCAGGATCATCGCCAGCGTCACCGCGGCGCCGCCGATCAGCGGCAGCAGCGGACGGCGCGGAACCTCGACGAAGACGCGGTCGAGGTCGACGCGGGTGCCGGCGTAGATCGCGACGCCGGCCAGGCACAGCGCCATCAGGACGGCCGGGATCACCCCGGCCATGAACAGGCCGCCGATCGAGATGTTGGACACGAAGGCGAAGATGATCAGGTTGACGCAGGGCGGGATCGTCTCCGCCATCACCGCCGTGCAGGCGAGCAGCCCGGCGGTCTCGTTCTCGTCCTGCCCGGTCTTGCGGATCGCCGGCATGATGACGCCGCCGACCGCCGCGATGTCGGCCAGCTTCGACCCCGACACGCCGGAGAACAGCATGGTGGCGAAGATGACGATCAGGTTCAGCCCGCCCCGGAACCGCCCGATCATGCGCAGCAGCAGCTCGATCAGCCGCGACGACATGCCGTTCACCTCCATGGTGAGGCCGGCGAGCACGAAGAAGGGGATGGCCAGCAGCACGAAGTGATGGGCGCCCGAGGACACCTGCTGCGCCCAGATCAGCATCGACAGCGACGGGTCCATCAGGAAATAGGACATCGACCCGAGACCGAGCGCGAAGGCCACCGGCACGCCGAGCACCAGCCCGCCGATCGCGGTGACGCAGAGCAGCAGGATCGGCGACAGCGTGTCGTCCGGCAGCAGGGCGTTCCAGCCCAGGATGCCGGCGACGACGGTCAGGCAGACGGCCAGGGCCGGCCAGCGGGCCGCCGGCTCCGCCTTGAAACAATTGTTGACCGCGAACACCGTCATGGCGGCGACGCCCAGCAGCACCGGCAGGTGGAACCACCATTGCGGCAGGCCGATCGGCGTCGTCTGGCCGTGGGTGTCGAGCATCAGGTCGTAGGTCGAGTAGAGCAGCATGCCGGCCATCAGGGCGGTGGCCCAGGCCGCGACGGAGGCGATGAAGGGCCGCCAGCGCGGGGGCAGCAGGTTCACGACGACGTCGATGCCGATATGCTGGGTGCGGCCGAGACCGCTGGCGGCGCCCAGGAAGATCATCGTCGACATCAGGCCGCTGGCGATCTCCTCCGCCCAGTCGAACGGGGCGTGGAAATAATACCGCGCCACGACGGAGGCGGCCACGATGACCATGTCCAGCGCCAGGATCGCGGCGCCGAGATATTCGATCGCCGTGACGAGACGGGCGAGCACGCGCCCGGTCAGCGCCGTGTCGGCGTATTCCCTGCGCGGGGGCAGCGCTATCTCCATGACAGTCACCTCGCTTGGGAGAGGGGGGCGGGGCGGGGGACCGGTCAGGCGCTGGCCTTGATCTTCTCGAACAGCGGCGCCGTGGCGGGATACTGCTTGAGGTAGGCGGTGTAGAGCTGCTCGCTCATGCGGCGCTTCAGGTCCTGCATCTCGTCCGGCTTCACCTCCAGGAAGGTCAGGCCCTTCTCGCGCAGCTGGACCATCGCCTCCTCCTCGACCTTCGGCACCTCGGCCCGGCAGGCGGCGGTCGCGGCGGCGGCGGCCTCCTGGAACTGCGGCACCAGCGCGGCCGGAATCTTCGCCATCCCGCGCTTGCCGATGTAGGCCAGCAGCGGCGTGTAGATGTGCCGGGTCAGCAGGCAGTGGCGCGACACCTCGTACCATTTGTAGGACAGCACCGTGCCCGGATCATGCTCGAAGCCGTCGACGACGCCGGTCTGGAGACCTGTGTAGACCTCGTTGATCGGCATCGGCGTCGGGGTGGCGCCGATGATGTTGAAGGTGTCGATGAAGGCCTTGGTCGGCAGCACCCGCAGCTTGTTGCCCTTGAGCTCGGGCAGCGTGGCGATTTCCTTGTTGGTGTAGATGCTGCGGGCGCCGACCTGGAAGCCCCAGCCGAGAATGGTGACGCCGGCCCGCTCCTGGAGCATCGCGTCGTAGGCGGCGCCGACCCCGGTGTCGAGCGCGCGGGCGCAATGGTCGTAGCTGTTGAACAGGAAGCCCAGATCCAGCAGCCCGAACTCCGGCACAATGGTGGCCCAGATCGAGGCGCCGGTCAGCATCATGTCGACCGAGCCGCCCTTCACCTGGTTGACGACGTCGGCCTCGCGGCCGAGCTGGCCGTTGGGGAAATACTCCAGCTTGATCTGGTCGCCGACGCGCTTGGCCAGCTCCTCCTGGAACGGCTTGAACCACAGGTAATGCGCGCCGAAGCGGTCCGGCGGGGCGGAGGAGGAGACGCGCAGGGTGATCGGCGCCGCCGCCTGCGCGCGGCCGGAGCCGGCGATGCCCAGGCCGGCGATCCCGGCGCCGAGCGTGAGGCCGGTCCCGAGGGTGGCGGCGCCGGCGATCAGGCCGCGGCGGGAAATCGGGGTGTTCTGCATGGGTGTTTCCTCGAAATGACGGCGTCGGCCGTTCTTGTCGTGAAGACGTTGCGATTCCGGGGGGAGGGGCCGGCCGGTCAGGCCGCCGGCAGGACCTTGCCGGGATTCAGGATGTTGGCCGGGTCGAGCGCCGCCTTGACCGCCTGCATGACGCGGACGGCGCGGCCGTGTTCGAGTTCCATGAACTTGATCTTGCCCGAACCGATGCCGTGTTCGCCGGTGCAGGTGCCGTCCATGCCGATGGCGCGGCGGATCAGCCGGTCGTTGATGCCGTCCGCCTCCTCCAGCTCCGCCGGAACCGACGGGTCGATGACGAGGCCGAGATGGAAGTTGCCGTCGCCGACATGCCCGACGATCGCGACGAAGAAGGACGCCGACGCGATGTCCGCCTGGGTCTCGGCGATGCAGCGGGTCAGGTTCGATATGGGGACGCAGACGTCGGTGCTCCACACCTTGGCGCTGGGGCGCATGGCCTGGACCGCGTAATGGACGGCGTGCCGGGCGCGCCACAGGGTCGCGCGGGTGTCGGGATCGCTGGCCGATTCGAAATCCAGCGCGCCGTGGTCGGCCGTCAGCTCCTTCGTCATCGCGATCTGCTCGGCGACGGTGCCGGGCGAGCCGTGGAACTCGAAGAACAGCGTCGGCGTCTCGCGGTAGGACAGGCCGCAGTAGCGGTTGGTCGCCTGGACGGTGCGCGTGTCCATCAGCTCGACCCGCGCGACCGGGATGCCGCACTGGATGACCGACACGACCGAGGCGACGGCGGCCTCCACCGTCTCGAACGGCACGACGGCGGCCGAGACGGTCTCCGGGATGCCGTAGAGGCGGACGGTCAGCTCGGTGATGATGCCGAGCGTGCCTTCCGAGCCGACGAACAGCCGCGTCAGGTCGTAGCCGGCCGAGGATTTGCGGGCGCGGCTGCCGGTGCGGATGATCTCGCCGTCGGCGGTCACCACGGTCATCGACAGCACGTTCTCGCGCATGGTGCCGTAGCGCACCGCGTTGGTGCCCGACGCCCGCGTCGCCGCCATGCCGCCCAAGGTGCTTTCCCCGCCGGGATCGATCGGGAAGAACAGGCCGGTGGCGCGCAGCTCCTCGTTCAGCTGGACGCGCGTCACCCCGGCCTGGACCGTCGCGTCCAGATCCTCGGCCCGCACGGCAATGACGCGCGTCATGCGGCTGAGATCGACGCAGACGCCGCCGCGCAGGGCGGCGACATGCCCCTCCAGCGAGGTGCCCGCCCCGAAGGGCACCACCGGAACGCCGTGGGCGGAACAGAGGCGCAGGATCGCCGACACCTCCTCCGTGCTCTCCGCGTAGCAGACCGCGTCGGGCGCCCGGGTGGCGTGGTAGGACTCGCCCCGCCCATGCTGCTCGCGCTCCGCCAGCCCAAGGGCCAAGCGCGTGCCCAGAAGCTGCCGCAGCTCCACCAGCATCGCGTCCGGCAGCCGCCTGCCGCCCTCGGCGTCCGGGATCCTCTGGGTGGCCACGATCTCCATCGGCGTCTTCCCTCGCATGATTTCGTGTCTCCGGCGTCTGGCCGGCCCGTTTGCTGGGGATACCCTCTATCATGACGCCAAACTGTGTGCAAGACGCTGTACCTTGGATACAGTGTCCAAGATGGAAGATATTGCTCTTCGAAGCTGGAGAGCTTATCTCTGCGTGACGGCCCGGCGGTTCGATGACCGCCCGATGAAGGCCTGACAGGGCGCGCGCAACCGGCGGACCGTGGAACAGACAATGATACCCCGCTTGCAGATCGAGCTTCCCAAGCCCCTGTCGACGATCGTCGAGGAGCGGCTGCGCGATGCCATCGTCAACGCAGAGCTGTCCTTCGGCCAGGCCCTGTCGGAGGATGCGGTGGGGCTGTCGCTCGGCGTCAGCCGCACCCCGATGCGCGAGGCGCTGACCCGGCTGGAGCAGCAGGGGCTGGTGGTGATCGTGCCGAAGAAGGGGACCTTCGTCTTCCAGCCGACGTTGGAGGACGTCGAACAGCTCGCCTCCTTCCGCCTGCTGCTGGAGACCAGCGCGCTGGAACGCTGCATGGAGAGGGCGCCGACGGAGACGCGGGACGACATGGCCGCCGCCCTGGAGGCGATGCGCGCGGCGCGCGAGGCGGGCGATACCAAGGCCTATGCCCGCGCCGACACCGTTTTCCACGAAAGCTTCGTCAACCATTGCGGCAATGTGCATCTGGCGAACGCCTACCGGACGATCTCCGGCCGGGTGGCGGCGTTGCGCGCCCATCTCTCGGTGCCGCACAGCGATCAGCAGGATTTGTCGTTCGGCGAGCACTGCCGCATCATCGAGGCGTTCGAACATCGGGATGCGGCGCTGCTCGGGGAACTGCTGTCCCAGCACATCCTGCGCGCCCAGGCCGCCTATGCGAATGCCCTGGTCGAGAGGCAGCGGTAGCCGCATTGCCGCGGCTTCGGTGCGGAACCCAGCCTGCGGACGGATTTCGCCCGGGGGCGATGGAGACCAGAGATCGGGCGACCGTCCGGGAGGTCGGCATGTCGGCATGCCCGGACAGCGGCAGGCCGGGGGAGCCGCGCCTCGAAGACGGTCTTCGAGGTCCGGTTCCCCCGTCGCGTAGCGGGGCGCCGCCGTATTTCGCGCGTCCGGCGGGAAAGGCCCGAAGCGCCCGCCTCAGATCGGAGGAACGGCGGCGGCGCCGGCGCCCTGCACGGGATGCTCGACCTGCAGGACGCTGAGGGTCTTCGCCTCGCCTTGGCGGGTGTACCAGGTGATCGACTGCCCCTCCGCGACGCCGATCAGCGCCGCACCGACGGGGGTCAGCACCGACACCTGTCCGGCCGCGATGTCGGCCTCCTGCGGATAGACCAGGGTGACGGTCCGCTCCTGCATCGCCGTCTCGTCCCGGAACGTCACGCGCGCGCCCATCGTGACGACCGTCGGGGCGATCTCGCCGGCATCGACCACCACCGCGCGGGTCAATTCGGCGGACAGGTAATCGTAGACGTCGGGCGCCCCCTCGGCGACGGCTTCGGCCAGGCTGGAAAGCCGGTCGTGATCGGTCGCGGTGAGGACGATGGGCGGAAATTGGCCTGCGGAACGCATCGTGGGTTTCCCATGGTTGCCGATGGGCGCGGGATGCGGCGGCCGGGCGCGCCTCCCGGTGGGCGCCTCTTCGGCCGGCAGCGATCCTGCGCAACTGCCCGGATGCCGCAGTCCTGCGGTCCGGGGCGGCTATCTCGATTGTGCGGAAATCGTCGAAGTATGGTGGCCCCGGACGGTCCGGGAGCCTTGCCTCAGGCGACCAGATCCGGGGCGGGCGTGCCTGCGTGGACACGGCCGGCGCGCAGAAGAGCACGGATATGGTGGACAGGAGACGTCATGGTTCGCCGACCATGGCCGGATTCGCGCCGGAATTCAAGGGCCACGGCAAGGCGATCGGATATGAAAGCCGAATTCCCGTAAGAGGACTTTCGTCATCCCGGCCAAGGGGTCCCTACACGAAAGCGGCCAGCTTGTCCGGGATGCGGGAACACGGTGAGAGCGTGTACTCCGCCATCCCGCAGGGCCGGCTTACCATGACGTCCGAAGCCTGCCCCGGTCGTGCTCCGTTAAGCGTTTGACTTCCGAATCCTTCACGTAACAGTGGACGTCATTGGGGGGCGGGGAGCAATGGCACAGGAAATCCAAGGCTGGGCGGCTCTCGGGCCGATCGATCGGCACCACCAGCGGGAACTCGCCTGGGCCGCATGCGCCGACCCAATGTGACGAAGCGCCTGGACGACGGTCCCGACCAAGCTGCCCGGAGCAAACGGACGCTTATCCGCCGGCGTGGCCGTTGCCGCCGTGCGCGGCGATGAACATGGCGACGGCCGACCGGCAATAGGATTCGATTTCGTCGCCGTCCTCTGCTCGCGCCTGATCGAAGCGTGCGATGATCAGCAAATCGGATCCTTTGAAAAGTGCCCCAAACAAGCGGGCGGACCGGAGCGGATCGGGCACGTTCAGAAGTGCCTTCGCGTGCAACTGCCGCAACAGGGTTTCGATCTGGGCGATGACATGGGCGGGACCGGCTTCGTAATGGAGCCTGCTCAACGACTCTTGATTTGTCTTGTCGGCCATGACCATGGCTTCGACACCGCGGACGTCGGGGCTCAACAGCGTGCGAAGCAGGGATGATCCCGCCGCCATCAGCTGTTCTTCGGCCGAGCCGCCGACGCCATCAAGGAAGACCTGTGGTGCGAACCGATGGCAGCGGGCCGCGATGGCCGCGCCGAACAGCGCCTCCTTGCTCTCGAAGTGCCGATAGATGCTGAGCTTGGATACCTTCGCCCGCTGGGCGACCTTGTCCAAGGTGGTCGCTTGAAAACCCAGCTCCATAAAGAGTTCGTATGCTGCGTCGACGATCGTTTGGCCAAGCGCCTCGTTGGCGGGCCGACCCCGCCGGGCCTGGGTGCTTTTTTCGCTCATCGCAATTCCGGTACTTGACAGTATCCAAATTCCTGCATTACGATACCATGCAGTATCCGAAAGGCGCAAGCCACTGGGCCGGCTTCAGCTGCCCGCCAAAGCGAATTTCCCCAGGCCGCCCCCCTCCATCCACAATACGGATTCCGTCACCATGGATGACGTCATCATCATCGGCGGCAGCTTTGCCGGCCTCGCCGCCGCCCTGCAGCTCGGCCGTGCCCGCCGCAAGGTCACCGTTCTCGATACCGGCCTGCCGCGCAATCGCTTCGCTGGCCACTCGCATGGCCTGCTCGGCCACGACCACAAGCCACCGCTGGACATCCTGGCCGAGGCGCGGCGGCAGCTGACACGGTATCCCACGGTCAGGCTGGCCAGTGTCCGGGCCGACGGCATCTCCGGCGCCATCGACAATTTCTGCGTCCTCACCGGCACTGGCGAAAGCCTTGGGGCGCGCCGCCTGATCCTGAGCTATGGCGTCGTCGACCAGATGCCCGATGTTCCGGGCTTTGCCGAAAGCTGGGGCACATCCATCGTGCCCTGCCCCTATTGCGACGGCTTCGAAGTCGCCGGCCAGCATTGGGGCCTCGTCTGGTCCGGCCCGCAGTCGCACAATCAGGTCAGGCTGTTCCGCGACTGGACCGACAGGTTGACGGTCTTCGCGGATGGTCACGACATTGCACCCGATATCCAGGCCGACCTGGCGCACCGCGGGATACCCGTCATTGATGGCCGGATCACCGAAATCGCCCGTCACGGGGGCCATGATGCCACCGTCAAGCTCGATACCGGCCCCAATGTCGACGTCGACATCCTGTTCGCCCATCCGCGCAACAAGCCGTCCGCAAGCCTGCATGAAACACTGGGTCTCGCCACGGCCGATACGCCCGTCGGCATCGCCCTCAAGACCGACGAGCGCCGCCAAACCAGCATGCCCGGCATCTACGCCGCCGGCGACCTCGCCAATCCCCTCATGCCCTCGGTCACCACCGCATCCTGGCAGGGCGCGATGGCGGGTATCTTCGCCCAGCAATCGATGCTGGTTTGAGGGCAAGAATTCCCTTCCCCGGTTGCCGCGGGCGCGGTTGTCCGTCGAAGTCCGGCGCCTGATCGCTGGCGGAGGCGGGATCGCCTAGATCGGATCGCGTGAAATCGGAATCGACTTGCAGCGTGAATCCGATCGTCCACCAAAGGCGACGGCGCCGTAGGCAAAAACGAATCAGAACAAGGCTACGTCATGGCACAGCACGATGCCGATCGGGTCGCCGATTGGAATGACCAAAGCGGGGAGCGCTGGGCCGCCCACCAGGCCCGGCTCGACGCCATGCTGGCGGTGTTCGGCCAAGCCGCGATCGAAGCCGCCGCGCCCGCGACGGGCGAGCGCGTGCTGGACATCGGCTGCGGCGCGGGCGCGTCCAGTCTGGATCTGGCCGCCCGCGTCGGCGCGGAGGGCCATGTGCTGGGCGTGGACATATCCGAGCCGCTGATCGGCAGAGCGCGCGCGCTGGCGCCCCAGGATACGCCCGTCCTGTTCCAGGTGGCCGACGCCAGCAGCGCCGAGTTGCCCGAAGGCGCGTTCGACATCCTGTTCTCGCGCTTCGGCGTGATGTTCTTCGACGATCCGACGGGTGCGTTCGCTCATATGCGCCGTGCGCTCAGGCCGGGCGGGCGGGTCGTTTTCGTCTGCTGGCGCGGCATGGCCGAGAATGATTGGGTGCGCCTGCCGATGGGCGCGATCAAGGGCATCGTCCCGCCGCTGGCGCCGCCCGATCCCGAAGCCCCCGGCCCATTCTCGTTCGGCGACCGGGAGCGGGTGGCGCGCATCCTGACGCTGGCGGGCTTCACCGATATCGCCATCACACCCTTCGATGCTTCCGTCCCGTTCGGCAAGGGCGCGACGCGGGACGCAGCGATCGACGACGCGGTGGAGACGACGCTCGAGGTCGGCCCGCTGTCGCGCGTTCTCGCCGATCAGCCCGACGACATCCGTGCCCGCGCTTCGGCCGCGGTTCGTGCTGCCTTCGCGGGCCGTCCCGGTGAGCGGCTTGTGATGATCGACGGCGCGACCTGGATCGTCATGGCGCGCAACCCGGCAAGCTGACAGGGATGCGCAGAGGAGATGCCCCACCCGGTGGATGGGGCGTCCTTGGCCGGTCGCCGGGATCGGATGAGGGCGTGCACCCGGGCCGATGCCGCCACCGTGATCGATGGGGCGGGATGGCACACCGGCGGCGACCTCGTAATGCCGACGGGTGGCGGTCAGTCGGGGGCCGGGGCCACCAGCTTGCCGGGGTTCATCAGCCCCTGCGGATCGAACAGGCGCTTGATGCCCTGCATCAGCGACATCTCCGCCGGTCCCTTGAAGGCGGCGAGCGCGTCGCGCATGCCCTGGCCGATGCCGTGCTCGGCGCTGATGGTGCCGCCGAGGGCGATCGCCTCGCGGTGGACCGCGGCGCTGATCGCCTGGGCGACGGCGTCCAGCGGCTCGGCCGACGCCCGCAGGCTTTCCGGCAGGAGGACGACCAGATGGATGTTGCCGTCGCCGATATGCCCCACCGCCACCACCCGGGCATCGGGCCGCACCGCCGCGACCGCCGCGGTGGCGCGGGCGACGAAGTCGGGGATGCGGGCGACCGGCACCGCGGTGTCGTGGCCGACGACGATGCCGCTCTTGCGGTTGGCTTCCGACACGCTGTGGCGCAGCTTCCACATCGCAGCGGCCTGGGCCTGGCTGCGGGCGACCGCCGCGTCGGCGACGCTGCCGTCCTCCAGCCCCTCCGCCAGCAGATCCTCCAGCCTCTCGGCAAGCTCCAGGCCGGCCAACGGGTCGGTGACCTCGACCAGCAGATACCAGGGCAGGACGGCGGCGAGCGGCCGGCCGGTGCCGGGCACATGGGCGAGCACCGAAGCGAGCTGCGGTTCCGACAGGATTTCCGCCGTGGTCACCCGGTCGCCCAGCGCGCCGCGCAACCGGGCGAACACCCGCAGGGCGGCTTCCAGCGAGGGCAGGGCGAGGAAGGCGGTGGCGACGCTGCGCGGACGCGGGAACAGCTTCAGCGTCGCCGCGGTGACGATGCCCAGCGTGCCCTCCGCCCCGATGAACAGATGCTTCAGGGCATAGCCGGTGTTGTCCTTGCGCAGCGCCCGCAGCCCGTTCCACAGCGTGCCGTCGGGCAGCACCACCTCCAGCCCGAGCACGAGGTCGCGCATCGGGCCGTAGCGCAGGACGGCGGTGCCGCCGGCGTTGGTGGCGATGGTGCCGCCGATCTGGCAGCTTCCCTCGCTGCCCAGGCTCATCGGGAACAGCCGGTCGGCCGCCTCGGCGGCGGCCTGGACCGCGGCCAGGGTGCAGCCGGCCTCCACCGTCAGGCTGTCGCCGACGGGATCGGTCTCGCGGATGCGGTTGAGGCGCGACAGGCTGAGGACGAGGCTGCGGCCGGTCGCATCGGGAATGGCGCCGCCGACCACGCCGGTGTTGCCGCCCTGCGGCACCAGCGGGGTGCCGATCTCCGCGCACAGCCGGACGATGGCCGCGACCTGCGCCGCATCGGCCGGGCGGACCACCGCCAGCGCGGCCCCGCGGTAGCGCCCGCGCCAGTCCGCCAGGAAAGGGGCGGTGTCGGTCGGATCGGACAGCACATGCGCCGGCCCGAGGATCGCCCGCGCCCGCTCCACCACCTCCATGCCGGACATGCCCGTCACAGCCCGAGATAGGCGGTTTTGATGCGCGGATCGGCCAGCAGGGTCTGGGCGGAATCCTCCATCACCACCCGCCCGGTTTCCAGCACATAGGCGCGGTCGGCCAGGCGCAGGGCCAGATCCACCCGCTGCTCGACCAGCAGGATGGTGATGCCGGTGCCGTGCAGGTTCTTGATCGTGTCGGCCAGCGTGTCGACGATGATCGGCGCCAGCCCCAGCGTCGGCTCGTCCAGCATCAGGCATTTCGGGTTGGCCATCAGGCCGCGGCCGAAGGCGACGAGCTGCTGCTGCCCGCCGCTCATGGTGCCGGCCTTCTGGGTGCGGCGTTCCGCCAGGATGGGGAACAGCTCGTAGACCCAGCGCAGCCGCTCGGCGAAGCCCATGCTGCCGGGCCGGCCGCGCAGCGCGCCCAGCTCCAGATGTTCCAGCACCGTCATCTCGGGGAAAAGCTGGCGGCCTTCCGGGACATGGACCAGCCCGCGTTCGATCACCTGATGCGGCGCCAGCCGGTCGATGCGCTCGCCGTCGAAGGTGATCGTCCCGCCGCTCGGCCGCAGCAGGGCGGAAATCGCCTTCAGCGTCGTCGTCTTGCCGGCGCCGTTGGAGCCGACCAGGGTGACCAGCTCGCCGTCCTCGACGGTCAGGGAGACGTTGTGCACCGCCTCGCGGTGACCGTAGCGGACTTTCAGACCTTCGACCTTAAGCATCGACCGGCTCCCGTCCCAGATACACGCGGATCACTTCCGCGTCGTTCAGCACCTGGGCCGGCGGCCCTTCGGCGATCTTCACTCCATGGTCGAGCACCACCAAGCGGTCGCAGACGCTGGCGACCACGCGCATGTGGTGCTCCACCAGCAGCACGGTGACGCCGCGGGCGCGGATGCGGCGGATCATCTCGACCAGCCGCTGGCCTTCCTCGGGGTTCATGCCGGCGGCCGGCTCGTCGAGCAGCAGCAGGCGCGGCGCGGCGGCCAGCGCGATGGCGATCTCCAGACGGCGCTGCTCGCCGTAGGACATGGCGTCGGCCAGCGTGTCGACCCGGTGGTCGAGGTCGCAGAACTCCAGGATCTCCAGCGCCTTGCGCCGCAGCTCCGCCTCTTCCCGCCGGTAGGCGGGGCTGCGCAGGATGGCGGCGCCCCAGCCGGCCCGCGTGGTGCGGAAGGCGGCGCTGCGCACATTGTCGAGCGCGGTCAGGCTGGGGAACAGGCTGGTGATCTGGAAGGTGCGCGACACGCCGCGCTGGCCCATGACATGCGACGGCGCGCCGGTGCAGTCGGTGCCTGCGAAGCGGATGCTGCCGGACGAGGGCGGCAGCGAGCCGCCCAGCATGTTGAACAGCGTCGTCTTGCCGGCGCCGTTCGGCCCGATCAGCCCGACCACCTCGCCGGCCTGGACCGTCATGGTGACGTCGCGCACCGCGGTCAGGCCGCCGAAGATGCGGGTCAGGTTGCTGACCGCCAGAATTTCTTGAGCGGGTGAGTTCATTTCGCACCTCCCTCGGTGCTGGGCAGACCGGTGGGCGTGGCCGGCAGATTGTTCTCCGACTTGTGGGCGTTGCGCCAGCGCTGCCACAGGCTGATCAGCCCGCCCGGCAGGAAGACGACGGTGCCGGTCAGCAGGGCCGCGAAGATGACCATGCGCAGCGGGCCGGCGACGCGCAGCGATTCCAGCAGGCCGATATAGACCAGCGCCCCCAGGATCGGCCCCAGGATGGTGCCGCGCCCGCCGATGATGACGACGATGATCAGGGCGGCGACGTTGTGGACGCCCATGATGTCGGGGGTGATGACCCGGATGTAGTGGGCGTAGATGGCGCCGCCGATGCCGGCGATGGCGGTGGCGGCGACGAAGCCCAGCAGCTTGGTGTGGAAGACGTTGATGCCGAGCGAGGCGGCGAGCGGCGCATTCTCCCGCACCGCCAGGAAGGCGCGGCCGGTGCGGCTGCCGACCAGCGCGTGGCAGAGCCAGGCGGTCGCCAGCACCAGCGCCAGCACCAGATAATAGGTCGGGCGGGCGCTGTCGAAGGCCAGCGGGCCGATCGCCATCGGCGGGATGTCGGTGATGCCCATCGGCCCGCGCGTCAGGTCCACCCAATGGTTGGTGATGGTGAACAGGATGGCGCCGAAGCCCAGCGTCAGGATGGCGAATTGCGGCCCGACCACCCGCAGCGCGGCATAGCCGATGACCAGCCCGAACCCTGCCGCCACCAGCCCGGCCAGCGGCAGGCCCAACAGCGGCGGCAGCCCCAGCTGCGTCGACAGGATCGCCGAGGTGTAGGCGCCGACGCCGACGAAGGCGGCATGGCCGAAGGTGAGTTCGCCGAGATAGCCGATCACGATGTTGAGGCTGAGCGCCAGCAGCGCATACAGCATCCACAGCACCAGCAGATGCTCCAGATAGGCGTTGCCGGCCAGGAAGGGCAGGACCGCCAGGGCGGCGATGCCGCCGGCGATTGCCAGGGGCTGGCCCAGGGAATGCCCATGAGAGGTGGTGTTCATCGCAGACCCCGCGCCGTGCTGAACAGGCCGTTGGGGCGCCACAGCAGGACCGCGATGATCATCGCGTAGCCGATCGCCTCCATGAAGCCGAGGGAGATGTAGCCGCCGCCCAGCGATTCGATGACGCCAAGCAGCAGGCCGGCGAAGAGGGCGCCGGTGACGCTGCCCAGACCCCCCATGATGACGACGATGAAGCCCTTCAGCACCGCCCAGTTGCCGATGGTCGGGAAGATCATCACGGTGGGGCCGACCAGGGCCCCCGACAGCGCCGCCAGCCCGCAGGCGAGCGCGAAGGTGTAGGTGTGGACCAGCCCGATGTTGATGCCGGTCAGCGCCGCGCCGTCCGGATTCTGCGCCGTCGCCCGCATCATCTTGCCGAAGCGCGAATAGCGGATGAACAGGTAGACCGCGACCAGCGCCACCACCGCGGCGGCGAAGACCAGCACGCGCTGCTGGGTCAGGGTCACCGTGCCGATCTCCAGCACCTCGTCGGCGAAGGGGCTCTCGACATATTTCGGGTCGGCGCCGAACAGCAGCTCGCCGCCGTTGGCGATCAGCAGGGCGAGGCCCAGGCTGGACAGCAGGATGGTGAATTCGTGGTCGCGGCGCAGCGGCCAGAAGATCAGCTTGTTGGCGGCGACGCCGAGCCCCGCCACCACCACGGCCGAGATCGCCGCCGCCGCGATGTAGTCGAGCCCGAACAGGGTGCCGACGAAATAGGTGATGTAGGCGCCGAGCATGTAGAACTCGCCATGGGCGAAATTCACGATGCGCAGCACCCCGAAGACCAGCGTCAGCCCGGTGGCGATGAGCACATAGGCCATCCCGTTGACCAGGCCGTTCGCGATCTGCTGGGCGAAGACGGTGAAATCCATGTCGAATCTTCCTGTCGGGGGGCTTTCCTGGCGCTCCCTCTCCCCCCCGGGGAGAGGGTTAGGGTGAGGGGGTGGCGTGGCGGGATTTTCCCGAGAATCCTCGCTGTGCGTCCCCCTCACCCCGACCCTCTCCCCGGGGGGGAGAGGGGGAAGAAGGGGGAGAGGGCTTTCGCTGCCGCTCGTTAATCCCGGACGCTGACGATCTGCTTCTTCTGGACCTGCACCAGATGGATCGCCTGGCTTGCCTGGCCCTTGTCGGAGAAGCGCAGTTCCCCCATCACGGTCGGGACGGCCTGCGACTTCAGGGCCGCGGCGATCTTGTCGTAGGCACGCGGGTCGCCGCCGGCGGCGTCGATGCCGAAGGCCAGGGTCTGGACCGCCTGGGCGCCGAGCGCGGCGATGAAGGACGGGTCGTTCTTGTAGTCCTTGCGGTATTCGTCCAGCCACGGCTTCAGCGACGGGGCGGCGCCGTCCTCGGTGAAGGGCGAGGCGGAATAGACCTGCTCCAGCGAGTTGCCGGACAGCTCGACCAGCTTCGGGTTCATGTTGCCGGCCGACGCGATGACCTTGCCGCGATAGCCGGTCTGCTTGATCTGCCGGTAGATCGTCGCCCCCTGCGAGGTGTTGATCGCCGCAACATAGATCGCGTCGGCGTTCAGCGACTTCAGCTTGGTCAGCGCGGTGGTGAAGTCGGTGTCGGTGCGGTTGTAGAACTCGTGCCCCTTCACCTCGATGCCGCAGCCGGTCAGCAGCTTGGTGTAGTTGTCCAGCTCCAGCCGGCCCCAGTCGTCGTTGACGTTCATGAAGGCGATGGACTTGGGCTTGATCCGCTCGCAGATCGCCTTTGAATAGAACTCCGACATCATCGCCGAGGTGGCGTTGAGGCGGAACAGGTACTTGTGTCCCTCCTCCGTCACCTTCGGGTGCTGGGAGCTGGTCATCACGGTGATGATCTTGTCGCGCGTCACTTCCTTCATCGACAGGGCGACGGCGCTGAACCAGCCGCCGATGATCATGTCGACGTTGTCCTGCTCCATCGCCCGCTTGGCGGCGCTGACGCCATCCTCGGGGGAGCCCTTGTCGTCGTAGGTCAGCAGCTCGATCTTGCGGCCGCCGGCGACGCCGCCCTTGGCGTTGATCACCGCGGCCATCGCCTGCGCGCCCTCCAGGCCGAGCTGGCCTTCGAAGGCGCCGGTGCCGCTCATCGGGCCGATGAGGGCGATGCGGACCGGGGGCTGCTGCGCCTGTGCGCCGAAGGCGGGAAGGGTCAGGGCCAGGGCCGCCGCGGCGGCAAGGAGAGTGCGCCTACCGAACATGGGGTTCCTCCGTGGATTGGTCGTCTTTTGCGTTGCCCTTGGCCCCGGCGGGTGATGCCCGCCGGCAAGGGATCGTCAGGCGGTCTTCAGGAAGCGCTTCTGCAATTCCTCGATCTGCGGGAAGCCGATGAAGTCGATGAAGCTGTTGTGGTCGGTCACCGGACGCGGCAGGTCGCGGGTGGAGCGGCGTTCGGCCAGCGCCGCCAGATTCTCCTTCAGCGCCGAGGCGACGGTCATCAGCGGCACCAGCGCGTAGGTCGCCATGCCGGCCACCTCCTCGACCTCGTCGGCCGACAGCTTTTCCAGCCAGCCGAGCAGCTGCAGCGACAGCGGCACGCCGACCGCCTCGCGCATGGCGCGCAAGCCGTCGATGTCCTTGAAGCATTTGCTGATCGGCTGGATCATGTCGGCGCCGGCGGCGACATAGGCGCGTCCGCGCTCCATCGCGGCGGCTGGATCGACCACGTCGGTGCGGGCGATGATCAGCATGTTGGGATCGCGCCGGGCCTCGACCGCCGCCTGGATCTTGGCGACGCCCTCGTCCATCGGGATCACCTCGACTCCGCCGACGCAGATCGGGCAGCGCTTGGGCGCCACCTGGTCCTCCATGATGACGGCCGATACGCCCGACGCCTCGAACTCGCGGATCGTGCGCATCACGTTGATGGCATTGCCGTATCCGGTGTCGATGTCGGCGATGACCGGGACGTTGACCGCCGACACCACGTTGCGGACCACCGTCAGGTTTTCCGACATGGTGTACAGCTCGGCATCCGGCTGGCCGAGGAAGGAGGCCGAGACGCCGAAGCCCGAGGTCATCAGCGCGTCGAAGCCGGCCGCCTCGATGAAGCGGGCGGACAGGGCGTCATAGGCGCCGGCCGACCAGACGGTCTTCTGCGCCAGGATGCGGTTGCGGAATTCAGATCCCCGAGACATTGGCATGGTCCTTTTGTTCGCGTTGCTGGGCCGCCTGCCGCTTCAGGAAGGGGACGAGGCCGCCGGCCTCGATCATCTCGGCATCCGCCTGCGGCAGCGGCTCGAAGGGAATTTCGGTGCCTTGGGTGTGGTTGCGGACCACGCCCGCCGCCCAGTCCACCTCGATCTCGTCCCAGCGCCGGACGAAGCCGAGGATCCCGGGGCAGCTGACCTGCGGGAAGCCCATGCTGACCTCGCCGCGCCAGTAGCCGGGCGAGAAGGACTCCGCGATCACCCCGTTGACGCCGAGATGGCGCATCGCCTTCATCGGTGGGTAGTGCGGGTGGCCGTAGCCGAAATTGTCGGCGCCGACCAGCAGGTCGCCCGGCCGAACCGACAGGGCGAAGTCCGGATCGTAGGCCTGCATGGCGACCTGCGCCAGTTCGGCCACGTCGGTGATCTTGATGTTCTTGACGCCGACGATCTGGTCGACGTCGAAATTCACCTCATCGAAGATGAAGGCGACGCGGCCCCGCATAACAGGCATCGTCATGGCGGCCCTCACAGGTACGGGCGCGGATCGGCGATCCGGCCCTCGATGGCGGAGGCGGCGACCACCGCGGCGTTGCAGAGGTAAATCTCGGAGTCCGGGCTGCCCATGCGGCCGCGGACGTTCAGCGTGCCGGTCGATACCGCGCGCTGGCCCGCCGTCATCGTCGCGATGCGGCCGAAGCAATAGTCGCAGCTGGGGGAGGAGACGAAGGCCCCGGCTTCCACCAGGGTGGAGACCAGCCCCTCGCGCGCCGCCGCCGCCATCAGCTCCTGGCTGGTCGGCACGATGTGCAGCGAGACGCCGGTCTTGACCCGCCGGCCTTCCAGCACCTTGGCCGCCGCCCGCAGATCCTCCAGCCGGCCCGAGGCGCAGGACCCGAGATAGCCGGCATTGATCTCCAGCCCGAGGAACTCGGTCAGGTCGCGGGTATCCGCCGGGGTCGGCGGGACGACGACGATCGGTTCCAGATCCGACAGGTCGATGTCGTGGACCGCCGAATAGTGGGCGTCCGGATCGCTCGACACCGGCTCCAGCTTTTTGCGGGCGCGCGGCAGGGCGTAGTCCAGCCGCACCGGGTCGGGATTGACGATGGCGGTCAGGGCGCCGGTGAACATGGCTAGTCCGGTGATGGTCTGAAGCCCTTCGGTCGACATCGCCGCCACCGACGGCCCGCCCAGCTCCAGCACCTGGAAGCGGCAGGAACTCGGGCCCAGACGCCGCACCAGATGATGGAAGACGTCGCGTGCCATCACGCCGGGCCGCAAAGACCCGCGCAGGTTCACCCGCACCGTATCGGGCACGCGGATCGACACCGTGTCGCTGACGAAGGCTTCCATCACGTTGCGGCGCAGCCCGATGGCGAGCGTGCCGAAGGTGCCGAGCTGGCTGACATGGCCATCGAAATGGACGACGAAGGCGCCCGGCGTCGCATAGCCGACCTCGGCCGCCACCTGATGGCCGATGCCGTGCCGTTCGAACAGCGGCACATCGTTCTCCGCGCACCAGTTGCGCGTGTTGATGTGCAGCTCCTCCTCCTTGGCGGTGGCGGTCGGCACCATGTGGTCGATGAAGATACCGAAGCGTTCCGGCTCGGCCACCCGCTCGATGCCGAAATCCTCCTTCATCGTCTTGAAATAGACGTCGGTGTAGCCGGGGAAGTCGTAGGCCAGCACGAAGTCCGGCTTCGCCTTGATGTCCTGTCCGGCGCGCACCGCGGGCAGTCCCGCCGCGCGTGCCAGGATCTTCTCGGTGATGGTGTAGCCCATGGCGTGGATGTCTCCGCTCCCGGTCCTCAGCGGCCGAGGCCGAGGGAACCGGGATTCATCAGCCCCTGCGGATCGACGGCGCGCTTGACGCCCTCCAGCAGCGACCAGGTTTCGGGGGTCACGATCTCGCGGAACGGATAGTCGCGGGCGACCTGCCAACTGACGCCGCCGAGGCTGCAATACAGTTCCTGCGTCGCGCGGCGCAGTTCCGCCACCGCGTTGCGCGCCGCCGGGTTGGCCGGGCGGTCGCGCCAGGGCTTCACCACCTCGTCGCCCAGGCTGGCGGCATGCAGCGGCGTGATCTCGTCGGTCCAGTAGAAGGCCGGCTCCAGGAAGAAGTCGTTGCCGACCGTCATGGTCATCACCGAATAGATGATGCCGTGCCGCTCCATGAAGCCGCGCTTCTCCGCGAAGAAGGCGTCGTTGGCGGCGACCACCGTGTCGGCGTCGCCCAGCGGGAAGATGGCATGGATCGGGACCCAGCGCTGGCCCTCGCGCCCCAGCATGCCGCGCACCGGCCCGAAGGGCTTGGAGCGCATGACCTTGGGCACGCTGTTCTCGATCTCCTTGCCGTGGCGGGCGCCGATCTCGCGCACAATCTGCATCGCCTCGCGCAGCTGGGTCTCGCTGCGCCCCTCCACCACCAGATGGAGGGTGAAGTTGTGGTCCTTGAGGAAGGCGGTACCGGCGGTGGCGACGCTGAGCGCCTCCTTGGCGCCCTGGAACAGCGACTTGCCGGCCTTCGCCACGTTGCCCAGCGTCTTCAGCCCATCCGACAGCTTGTTCACGCTGGCCGAATGCTCGACCTTGGTGCGGTCGATGCCGAAGCCTTCCGACACGCAGCGCGCCCGCGCCATCTCCACCTGGGCGGCAGCCATCGCCTGCATGGTGGCGAAGCCGAAGGACAGGAAATCGGTGTGCTCCGGCCGGCGGTGGAGCCGCAGCGTCGCCGCCACCTTGAAGCCCATGGCGCCGTTGTCGCCCAGGAACAGGCCGGTCAGGTCGGGACCGCCCGAGCGGGTGAAGGGCTTGGTGCCGACGCGTCCGCCCGACCCGGTGGTGACGGTGCGCCCGTCGGCCAGCACCACGGTGACGCCCAGCACGCTCTCCGCCACGGTGCCGTGCAGGGCGGAGCCGAAGAAGGCGCTGTTCTGCGACAGGGCGCCGCCGATGGTGGCGTTGATGCCCGACAGCGGCCCCCAATAGCCGGTGCGCAGCCCGGTGCCCTCCAGCGCCTCGTTCAGCGCCGCCCAGGTGCAGCCAGTTTCCACCGTCACATAGAGGCTGTCGGTGTTCAGCTCGACGATGCGGTTCAGCCGGCGGCTGTCGATGACGACCGAATTCGGGCCTTCGGGCAGATAGCCCTTGGTGTAGGACATGCCGCCGCCGCGCGGCACCACCGCCACCCCGGCCTCATGGGCGGCGCGCACGGAGGCGGCGACCGCGTCGCGGTCGCGCGGCAGGGCGATGGCGAGCGGCGCGATGCCCGGCTGCCAGAACACGTCGTTGGCGTAGAAATTCCGGCTCTTCTCGTCATCCAGCAGGCCGTCGGGGCCGAGCGCCGTGCGCAGGGTGTCGATTAGAGTGGCCGGGCCGTCGAGGGCGGCGATGCTCATGGGATGTCCCTCTGATTTATCAGGCCGCGAGCGGCTCGAACCGGAAAGTCTCGGCCGTCCGGCGGACGAAGCCGGTGTGGGGAGCGCCGAAATGGGCGGGGAAGACCAGGGCGCCGCGGTCGGCCGCGTGGTCCAGCAGCCGGCGGCGGGTCGCCATCGCCTGGGCCTGATCCTCGCAGAAGCGGCTGTTCCAGTCGGGGCGCGCTACTTGCATCGGCTGGTGCAGGCAGTCGCCGGTGAAGTAGGCGGCGTGCCGGTCCGACTCCAGCCGGACGAACATCTGGCCGGCGGTGTGGCCGGGGGCCAGCTCCACCGACAGCCCGTCGAGGATGCGGTCGCCGTCCTCGATCAGCTCGACCTGTCCGGCTTCCCAGACCGGCAGGACGCTGTCCTCCATCACCGGGCCGTTGCCGGGCATGCCGATCAGCCCGCCTTCCGGGCTGCGCCAGTGCTTGAATTCCTGCGCGCCGTAGATGTAGCGGGCGTTGGGGAAGGTCGGGACCCAGCGCCCGTCGACCAGCTGGGTGTTCCAGCCGACATGGTCGATGTGCAGATGGGTGTTGATGACCAGCGTCACGTCCTCCGGCTGCACGCCCGCTGCCGCGAGGTTGCGCAGATAGGGCTTGTCCAGCATGTGGAAGCGCTCGAAGCCGGGGGTGTGGCGTTCCTTGTGGTTGCCGCAGCCGGTGTCGACCAGGATCACATGGCGGTCGGTGCGGATCAGCCAGCTGTGCATGCTCGACATCAGGCGCTTTGATGCCGGGTCGAGGAAATTCGGTTCGGCCAGTTCGGGGTTCCGGGTCAGGATCGCCTCATCGTAGGCCGGAAACAGGAAGCCGGGGTCGAAGCCCGGCGTCAGCATTTCCTCGATCCGCGTGACCGTGAACGCACCAAGGGCGATGGTGTGCATAGTCCTCCCCTCGTGCAGGATGCCGGCGGCCGGTCCGGGAAATCAGGGGACGACGGCGTGCCGGAGCATGGGGCGCCTGCCATCCGCAGAGGCGGTGGGGCGCGCTTGTTCTGTTTGGCTCGTTTTGTTTGTTTGCCAAGGAAACCATTTGCGCTGGATCGTGTCAACAGGCAAAATTGGTGTCACTGTTTGACACGGACGGCGCATCGCGTTAGGGACGGTGGAAAGGGGTTGCGGAACTCCGCGCCGACCTTCAATGCTAGCCGGCGCCGCTACCGCGGCGGGATGACCATGGGTCTGCCGTCTTCCGCCGGCTGTGCGGAGGGCAGGACTTCCGCCTGGACCAGAGATGCGGGACATCCATAAGGGGCTTCGACGTATGGACACCGGACAGGACGACAACCAGGGCGTGGATCAGGCCACGGAAAAGAACGGTCTCAGCGTCCGCGCGGTGTCGCGGGCCCTGGCCGTGCTGCGCAGCTTCTATCAGGAAGGCCCGACGCTGACCCTGACCGAGGTCGCCGGTGCGGCGAAGCTCGACAAGGGGACGGCACGGCGCATCCTGCTGACTCTGGTGCAGGACGGCTTCGCCGCCTTCGACGCGCAGAGCCAGAAATACAGCCTGGGGCTCGAGATCCTGAAGCTGGCCGGGGCGGTGCCGGAACGCCGCGACCTGCGCCAGATCGCCTCCACCATCCTGTCGCGGCTGGCGAAGTCGACCGGCAGCACGGTGTTCCTGTCGGTCTACCACGACGGGTCGGCCGTCTGCCTCGACCAGTTCCACAGCGACCGCTCGGTGGAAGTGCGCTGGTGGATCGTCGGCGGACAGCTGCCGATGAATTGCGGCGCCGCGCCGCGCGTGCTGCTGGCCTATCTGCCGGAGGCGGAGGTCGACCGCGTGCTGGCCCGCGGGACGACCCGCCTGACGCCCCACACCACCACCGACCCCGGTGAGCTGGCGAGGGAACTGGAGGAGGTGCGGCGGCGGGGATGGTCGGTGGCGATCGACGACGTGATCGAAGGGCTGGCCGCCATCGCCATGCCGCTGTTCGAGCCGGACGGCCGGCTGATCGCCGCGGTCAGCCTGACCGGCCTGACCCCCCACATCGTCCGCAACGGCCAGCCCAATTTCCTGGAGGAGATGCGCGACGCGGTGCGGGAGATTTCGGCCAACCTCCATTCACTGTCGGCCCCGCCGCTGCACCGCGCCGCCCGCGCCCAGTCCGCCATCGGCGGCTGAGGCGGGCAGCGGGAGTGGATCACCGCGGTATCGCCTTATGACACCGGGTGCGGATTCGCGGCCCCCAGCGCTCCGTCGAGGAAGGCGGCGTAGCAGCCGATGGTGTCCCGCACCGCCTGGGCCCCCTGGCCGGGATACCAGACGGTGGCCGGGGTCGGTATGACCGTCGTCCCCGCAGGCGCCAGCGTCCGGGCTTCCGCCAGCCCTTCGACCAGCATGTCGGCCGGGCCGGCGCAGATCAGGGCCGGACGGGTCAGGCGCACCAGGGCCGCCCGCGTATCGTAGCGGAAGGCGGCGCGGTAGGAGCGGTCGTAATGGCCGCCGCTCGCCAGCAGCCCCATGGTCCAGTCATGCAGCACCGCCGCGTCAGGGACGCCGATGGCGCGGGCGGCGGCGCGCTCCTGCCGGTACCACGGCCAGAACAGGAACATGTCGCGCCGCATGTTCCAGGCCTGGAGCAGATGCAGCCCCCAGCGATCGGCGGCGATCGGCGGGAAATAATGGTCGAGGATGTCGGCGCTGAAGTCGGCGGCAATCAGCACCGGCGCCTCCAGCACGGCGCGGCCAACCCGCTCGGGATGGCGCACCGTCAGGTCCAGCGCCACCAGGGCGCCCGTGTGGGTTCCCCACAGGTCGAACTCGTCCAGGCCCAGCGCGTCGGCCAGCGCCAGCATGTCGTCGGCCAGCGCGCCGATGTCCACCGTCCGCTCCGGCTTGTCGGACTCGCCGTTGCCGAGATAGTCGGGGGCGATGATCTCCCGCCCCGGCGCCAGCCCGTGCAGCAGCGGCAGCAGCGGCGCCGACGAGCCCGGCGCCGACTGGAAGGCCAGCAGCGGCCGGCCGCGCCCGGCGCGGCGCAAATGGATGCGGCCATGGGGCGTGTCGGCGTAATCGTGCCAGACCCGCAGCGGGTCGGCGAAGGGCCGGGCCGGCGGCGGCGGAGCGGCGTCCCGGCGGCCGGCGGCCATCGGTGCGAGACGGCGGGTGATCCCTTCCAGTCCGTCGGCGCGGACTTCCCCATCCTCGCCGGGCTCCCCGCGCAGGGCGTCGAGGCAGAAGGACCACAGGGCGGCATAGCGATCCGGCGCGACGGCGGCGGTGCGCAGCATCGCGTCCAGGTCGGCGGGGCCGGGCAGGGGGGCGCCGGTCGCGGCCGGATGGCTGGGGTCGGAGGGCTCCAGGATATGGGCATCGCGCAGATGCGCCCACAGCACGGCCAGATGGGTTCCGTCGGCACGCGGCGTCAGCGGGGCGGGGCGCAGATCCCGGCCGCTCCAGCCGGCGGCCGCGGCGGCATCGGCCAGCAGCAGCCCGTCCGGCCGCCAGCCGGCGGCGGGTAGCGCGCGGGCCAGGGGGGCTGCAAGGTCGAAGGCGAGCAGCGGGCAGCCGGTCAGGCCGAGCCTGCCGGCGGCATCGGCGATCAGGCCGGCGAGCCCGGCGATGTCCTCCGCCCAGCAGGTGACCGACCCGCCGGTTCCCGGAAGGTCGAAGGCGGTGACGGTCCAACCGGGCAAGGCCTGCGCCAGCCGGTCGGCACGGACGGAGGCGGCCTCGATCAGGCCGGGCAGGACCAGCAGGTCCGGGCCGGATCCGCTGCGCCAGACACGCATCTGGCTGTCGGCGAGGGTCACGTAAAGGGGGGTCGACATGGGGTTCCTCCCGGTTGTTCAGCCGGTTGTTTGGCCGTTCGGCTGGCGATCTTCGATGCGTGGGATCGGGCGCGCGGAGTGTGCCCGCGGCAGACGGCAGAAAAATGTTGGTTACACTGATGGTGCCACTGTTTGACACTCAGTTCATAGAATGACATAGTTTTTGCGATACCGACAAGGGCGGCACCGGTGAGCCCGCGCAGCATCCTCACCGCGGCACCGGTTGTCCGCCCGGCAATCCAACGAAATCGTCAGGGAGGACGGGCATGGCCTGGCCGGACGGAACGGGCGTTCCCAAACGGCGCGAGCTGCTTTTCGGCACGCGTCTCGTACCATGCTACAGGGAGCGTCCCGCCACCATCGACGCCCTGTTCCGCGCCGCCGTCGCCCGGCGGCCGGATGGGGAGGCTCTGGTCGATGGCGAGCGGCGCTACAAGTATGGGCAACTGGAAGGGCTGGTGACGCGCATCGCCGCAGCCCTGCTGGCGCAAGGGGCGCGGCCGGGCGACCGCATGGCGCTGGTCCTGACCAACCGCGCGGAGTTCCTGATCGCCCTGCTGGCGGCGGCGCGCGCCGGCATCGTGGCGGTGCCGGTCAGCGCGCGGGAACAGCGGCCGGGCATCGCTGGCATCCTGAACGACTGCGGCGCTTCAATCCTGGTCCACGACTCAGGTTTGGCCGACCGGATGCCCGATGCCGCGGAGGTGCCGTCGCTGGTCTCGCGCTTCTCCGTCGGCGGCGCGGCGGAGGGCTGCCGCCCCTTCGAGGAACTGCTGGAAGCCGGCGCCTCCCTTCCCGACCCGAAGGAACCGCAGCGGGAGGAGGACACCGCCGTCATCCTCTACACCTCCGGCACCACCGGCAAGCCGAAGGGCGCGCTGCTGGCCCACGTCAACATCATCCACTCCGCGATGCATTTCGAGGAATGCTGGGACTATCGCGAAGGCGAGCGGGCGGTGCTGGCGGTTCCGGCCTCGCATGTCACCGGGCTGGTTGCCATCGTCATGGCGATGATCCGCGTCGCCGGTTGCACCGTGATGATGCCGGCCTTCGACGTCGCCGGCTTCCTGGAGCTGGCGAGCCGGGAGCGCATGACCACCACCGTGCTGGTGCCGGCCATGTACAATCTCTGCCTGCTGCGCGCCGATTTCAGCCGCTACGACCTGTCGTCCTGGCGGATCGGCGGTTTCGGCGGCGCCCCGATGCCGGAAGCGACGGTGGAGGCGATGGCGGAGCGGCTGCCCGGGCTGCATCTGCTGAACGCCTACGGCTCCACCGAATGCGCCACCATCATCAGCGTGGTCCCGATCGGCCACACCCGGGCCTGCCTGGATTCGGTCGGCCTGTGCGTGCCCTGCGGCGACCTGCGCATCGTCGACGAGGGGGGCCGCGAATGTCCGCCGGGGGTGAGCGGGGAGGTGTGGATCCGCGGTCCGATGACCATCCGCGGCTATTGGAACCGCGAGGATGCCACCCGCGACAGCTTCGTCGACGGCTATTGGCGCTCCGGCGACATCGGCGCGGTGGATGCGCAGGGCTATCTGCGGCTCTATGACCGCAAGAACGACGTCATCAACCGCGGCGGCCACAAGATCTACAGCGTGGAGGTCGAGAATCTGCTGGTCCGCCATGCGGACGTGGTGGAGGCGGCGGTGGTCGCCCATCCCGATCCGGTGCTGGGCGAGAAGATCCATGTCTTCGTCATCTCCAAGACCGGCGGCCTGACCGAAGACGACGTGCGCGCCTTCTGCCGCGCCAATCTGGCCGAGTACAAGGTGCCCGACTACGTCACCCTGCTGGGCGACGCGCTGCCGCGCAACGCCAACGGCAAGGTGACCAAGCGGGTGCTGCGCGACCAAGTGTCCACCGCCTGAGCCGACCGGCCCACCCAGGGTAACGAAGTCAGGTTGACGGTATGCGACGTAAGGCCCTCTCTCCCCCGGCTAATCTATCAACACAAGTACTTTGCGAGGGCAGCGCCCTCGCACAGGGTTGAGAAACGGGCATAGCCGCGGGCGATGGTAATCGGTCCTGGCGGTGCTGACTTGGGGTATCCATCCCAGCCGCCGAGGCGGGCGACGATCCAGGTTGCCCACGCCAGCGTGTGCGGCGGATGGGGGTTCTTGCGGGCGGCGGTGCGCCCTTCCAGGCTGGGCAACAGGGCCGTCAGGACGCCGCTCTGCCCGGCCGCGAAGACGTCGTCCAATGGCCGGATCATCAAGCCGTCGCGTACGCCGAGCAGTTGCAGGATGTGGGTGGCGGCAAGGAGTGCCAGGACGATCAGGCGCTTCAAAGCCTCCGCGCTTTCCACTTGGCTCGACTCGACATCCAACCCCTGCGATTTCAAGGTTCGGAAAAGCTGCTCGATCAGCCAGCGCCGACGATACCACTGCACGATCCGCAGGGCGTCCTGCAAGCTGTCGACGGCATGCGTCGTCAGCAGACGCCAATGCACCGGTTCCTCGCCGGGTGGGGCGGCCGCTTCGCGCACCTCGACCAGCCTCAAGGTCACCGTCGGTGCGGCGCTGGGGTCTGAACCGTGCTTGGGGCGCTTCACCGTGACCACGCCGTAGCGCACCTCCACGGTGGCCGTGCGCTCGGTCCGCTTGCCGGGGCGGGCGGGAAGCTCCAGTTCCAGACGTCCCGCCACCGGCCAGGCGTCGGCGGCCGTGAACAGCTTGCCGCCGCCACTCAGCGCCCGGTCGCGACAGGCCCGGGTGAGCAGGTCGAACCCCGGTCCCGGCAGCCGATCCCATTCCTCGTAGATGTCGCTCTCGCGGTCGGCGATGACTGTGACCTGCCGGGCTTGGCCGAGGGCGCGCTTGGCGGTCAAGGCCCCGCGCAGCCAGCGCAGCGACTCCTTGCTCTCGATCGGCAGGTCCCGGTAGTTCGCAGCGGCGGCCTCGGTGCGGGCGTAGACCTGGGTGCCGACCAGCCCCAGGCAGGCCCCGCTCTCGGCATCCACCGCCAGGACCGGATGGACGAACAGGCCCCGGTCGCGGCCGTTGCCGACGGTGCCCAGGCCGCGGGTCCGTCGGGCATGGGCCTGATAGTTGATTTCGCTGGTGTCCTGGATGGCCAGAACGTGCAGGCCGGCGACGCGCGGGCCGATCTGCTCGTTGAGCTCGCGCTCCATCGCGGCCAGCCTCACCTTGGGATTGGCCAGCCAGCGCCCGAAGCGCATCTCCTCGACGCGGTTCTCGGCCAAACGGCGCAGACAGACGGTCGAACACTCAACCATACGTTGCAGCAAACGCTGCCCCCTTTTTCCAGCCGCTGGTCGGAAAAGCGCCCCACCGCCTGCAACAGACTGTCCATTCGTCACGTCCTCGCTCAAAGAACGTCACGAACAGAATCAGACCGCCCCTTCACCCCGCCAGCGTTTTCCTCACCCCGAGGCAACCTGCCGCACGTCCACAGAGATATGTTGATACGTTAGCTCCCCCGGGGAGAGGGAGGGGACCCACGCCGAAGGCGTGGGGAGGGTGAGGGGGCCGGCGCGCTTAGCGCGCCGCCAAGGGGCATACTGCCCCTTGGCAATCCCCTGGCACGGGCGTTCCGCCCGCGCTGCCCCCTCACCCAACCCTCTCCCCAGGGGGGAGAGGGCTTATAGGCGCCCTTCTTAACCTGACTTCGGAGCCCTGCCGGCCCGCCGCCGGATGCGATTGCCCAGGTCCTGGGTACCGTGCCCACCGTTCGCGCCGCCAATCATTCTTGCGCGGAACGGGCGGCGAGGGTATAAATCGAGCGCTCGCTCGATTTTTTGGGAGCCACCGGGATGGCGCATCGGCGCCCGTCCCGCGAGGTCCCACCCATAGCCCGCCCATAGGAGAAACGATGAGCGTCACCATCGACCTGATCGGCAAGACGGTGCTGGTCACCGGCGCATCGAGCGGCCTTGGCCGCCATTTCGCCGGCGTGCTGGCGAAGGCGGGCGCCCGCGTTGCCCTGGCGGCGCGGCGGACCGATGCGCTGGCCGAAACCCGCGCCGCGATCGAATCCGCAGGCGGCAGCGCCGTCGTCGTCGCCATGGACGTGACCGATTCGGCCTCCGTCACCGCCGCGGTGGATGAGGCTTGGGGAGCGCTGGGCCGCGTCGACATCCTCGTAAACAATGCCGGCGTCACCGCCACGCGCCCCTTCCTCGACATGGGCGAGGAGGAGTGGGACCGGGTGGTCGACACCAACCTGACCGGCTGCGCCCGCGTGGCGCGCTCGGTGGCGCGGCGCATGCGCGACGACGGCCAGGGCGGGGCGGTCGTCAACATCGCCTCCATCCTCGGCATGCGGGTGGCGGGGCAGGTCTCGTCCTACATCGCCGCCAAGGGCGGGCTGGTGCATCTGACCAAGGCGATGGCGCTGGAACTGGCCCGTTACGGCATCCGGGTCAACGCGCTGTGCCCCGGCTATGTCGAGACCGAACTGAATGCCGACTTCTTCGCCAGCGACGCCGGCAAGGCGCTGGTCAAGCGCATCCCGCAGCGCCGGCTCGGCCGGCTGGCCGATCTCGACGGCCCGCTGCTGCTGCTGGCGTCGGATGCCGGCGCCTACATGACCGGATCGGTGCTGGCCGTCGACGGCGGCCATCTGGTCTCGTCGCTTTAAACGATAAGGAGCGGATCCATGGACTTCACCCTTTCCCCGGAGCTGGACGACATCCGTCGCCGCGTCCGCGCCTTCGTCGAGCAGGAGATCCTTCCGGTCGAGGCCGACCGCGCCAATTGGGACGAACACGAGAACATTGCCGAGGCGCCGTTGGAGGCGTTGCGCGCCAAGGCGAAGGCGGCCGGCCTGTGGACCCTGCAGCTGCCGAGGGAGGCCGGCGGCCTGGGCCTGCCGATGGTCGGCATCGCCGCCTGCTACGAGGAGATGAACCGCTCCATCTTCGGGCCGGTCTGCTTCAACGCCGCCGCCCCCGACGACGGCAACATGCGGCTCCTGAGCATGGTCGGCACGCCGGCCCAGAAGGAGCGCTGGCTCGCCCCCATCGTCGAGGGCCGGGTGCGCAGCGCCTTCGCCATGACCGAACCGCATCCGGGCGGCGGCTCCGACCCGTCGATGATGAAGACCAGGGCGGAGCGCAAGGGCGACCGCTGGGTGGTCACGGGGCGCAAATGGTTCATCACCGGGGCCGGCACGGCGCAGCATTTCATCCTGATGGCGCGCACCTCTGACGATCCGCGCAAGGGGCTGACAGCCTTCCTGTTCGATCGTGACCAGCCGGGCTGGCGCATCGAGCGCCGCATCCCGATCATGGGACCGGAGGAGCATGGCGGCCATTGCGAACTGGTCTTCGAGGGGCTGGAGATCCCGGACGAAAACGTGCTGATGCAGGTCGGCGACGGGCTGAAGGCGACGCAGATCCGGCTGGGGCCGGCGCGGCTGACCCACTGCATGCGCTGGACCGGCCTCGCCAAGCGCTGCCTGGAGATTGCCGCGGCCTACGTCAAGGAACGCGAGAGCTTCGGCATGCCGCTGGCCGAGCATGAGGGCGTGCAGTGGATGCTGGGCGAGACGGCGATGCAGATCGAGATCGGCCGGCTGCTGACCATGAAGGCGGCGCACGCGCTGGACAGCGGCAGCTTCGCCCGCAAGGAGGTGTCGATGGCCAAGGTCCAGGTCGCCGACACGCTGTTCAAGGCGGCGGACACGGCGATCCAGCTCTGCGGCGCGCGGGGCTATTCCAAGGACACGGTGCTGGAATGGATCTACCGCTACGCCCGGCAGGCCAAGCTGGTCGACGGCGCGTCGGAGGTCCACAAGATGGTGCTGAGCCGCAGCTATCTCGCCGAGGGCGACGATTTCTGGGGCTGGCGGTGAGCGGCGGCGGGAAGGCCGGTCTCGAAGCCGACCGGAAGACGGCTCTCGAAACCTGGCTGGCTGAACGGGCCGGGGCGCAGTCGGTCGCCGTCATCGACGAGGGGCGGCTCAGCGGTGGAGCCATCTCGCTCAACCTCGCGGTGACGCTGGAGATCGACGGCGGACCGCTGTCCGGCCGCCACCCTTGCGTGCTGCGCACCGGATCGTCCTCCGGCGTATCGGCCAGCCTGGGCAAGGCGGAGGAAGCCGCGGTCCTGCGCGCTGTCTTCGCCGCCGGCGCCACCGTGCCGGAACCGCTGTTCGTCGGCGCCGACCCGGCGATGCTGGGCGCGCCCTTCTACATCATGCGGCGGGCGGCGGGCACCGCCGCCGGCTTCCGCATGGTCAAGAGCGAGGAGCCGCGGCGCGATTTGGCCCGCGAACTTGGCCGGCAGCTCGGCCTGATCCACCGGGTGCGGCCGGGTGCGGATGGGCTGGAGTTCCTGGCGCAACCCGAACCGACGGCGGCGCTGCAGGCGACGGCCGATTTCCGCCGCTGGGCCGGGCGCCATGCCGCCAGCGATCCGGTGCTGGCCTATGGCCTGCGCTGGCTGGAGCGGAACGCGCCACCGCCCGGCGATCTGGTGCTGTGCCATCGCGACTACCGCACCGGCAACTACATGGTCGATGGCGACAAGCTGACCGCGATCATCGATTGGGAGTTCGCGGGCTGGTCCGACCCGATGGAGGATCTGGGCTGGTTTTGCGCCGCCTGCTGGCGCTTCGGCCGCAACGACCGCGAGGCCGGCGGCATTGCCGACCGCGGCGACCTCTATGCCGGCTACGAGGAGACCGCCGGACGGCGGGTGGACCCGAAGGCCGTCGCTTATTGGGAGGCCGCCGCCTGCATGCGCTGGGCGGTGATCGCCATCCAGCAGGCGGACCGCCACATCTCCGGCACCGAGCCGTCGCTGGAACTGGCGCTGACCGGCCGGATGCTGCCGGAGATCGAAATGGACCTCCTGCGCCACCTCGATGCCGTCGAGGCTTCGCTATGAACGGAGACGGGGCATGATCAACGACGATCCCAGTGCCCGCGACCTGGTCGCCATCGCGCTGCGCAGCTTTCGCGAGGCGATCCTGCCGGTGGTGCCGGCCGACCAGCGCTTCATCGCCCTGATGATCGCCAACGCGCTGGGGGTCGCCGAGCGGGAGCTGGCCGCCGGCGCCACGGCCGAGCCGGCCCTGGCCGCCGCCGTCGGCGGCCTGCTGGGCGAGGCGGGCGACCTTCCGGCGCTGCTGCCGCGGCTCTGCGCCGCCATCGACGCCGGGCGTTTCGACGCGCCCGACCGGCAGGCGGCCTTGCGGGCGGTGCTGAAGGACATCACCCTGGCGAGGCTGGCGGTGAGCAATCCGAAGCGCCTCGTCGCCGAAGGGCAGGGAGCCAGCCGATGAGCCTGTTTGCACCCCTGGAGGGGACGGCCGCCCGCCGCCGCCTCTACCTGCTGCGCCACGGCCATGTCGCCTATTACGACGCCGACGGCAAGCCGCTGAACCCGAAGCTGGCAGCCTTGACGGAGCGCGGGCGGGAGGAGGCGCGGGCCGCCGGCGCGCTGCTGGCCGGGGTTCCGCTGGACCGCGTGCTGTGTTCCGGACTTGCCCGCACGCGGCAGACGGCCGAACTGGTCGCCGCGCCGCATGGGCTGCCGGTGGAGGATCATCCCGACTTCCTGGAAATCCGCGCCGGCCGGCTGTCGGGGGTGCCGAAGGAGCACCGCGAGGCCGCCTATGTCTATGGCTTCGACGCGGCGGCGGAGGGAGGGCGCTTCGCCGGCGGCGACGGCTTCGCCGCCGTGCGCGACCGGGTGGTGGCCGCCGTCGAGGCGCTGGTGCGGCAACCGGGCTGGACCCATCTGGCGCTGGTCGCCCATGATGGCGTGAACCGCATGCTGCTGTCCTGGGCCTGCGGCGCCGGCCTGTCGGCGCTGTCGGCCTTCGAGCAGGACTACGGCTGCCTCAACATAATCGACATCGACGTGGTGGACGACCGGGAGGGCGGGCGGGCGGAGGGACGGGTGGTCCGCCGCCTGATCCGCGCGGTGAACCTGACGCCCGGCAACCCGGCGAAGCTCGGCCTGCACCGCAGCAGCCTGGAGGAGGCCTTCGGTCCCCTGCTGGCCCTCGATTGAGGCCATGGCCCCGGTGGGGGCGGAAGAACCGGCGGCGTCCTCGGGAGGCATCGTCAAGTTGATTGACCTGTGGCCAACGAAAGACGCGGCGGAGACCGGTGCCGGCAGCGAAGCCCAATGTTACGCCGCGAGCCGGGCGCCGACGCGAGCCCTGTGATCGTTGAACACCGCTATGTCCCTCGGCTACGGCTGAGGTTGGGCCATTTCATCACGGGAGGAGCGCTCAGCCGGTTGGCGTGTCTGGCGGTCGCGTGGGCGGCCAGCGGAAGGTGAAGCTCGTATTCTTGCTCCCTCCGAGGTTCCTGACAAGCAGCCCGCGAGTGACGAGATCGTTGATGTCGCGCAACGCAGTGTCCGCGGAGCAGCCGCAGATGCTCGCCCACTTCTTCGTTGTCAGATTCCCCTCGAAGTCGTCGAGCAGCTTGGTCAGCACCTTGCGCTGGCGTTCGGAGAAGGGTGGCAAGCCGTCCTGCGCCATCCAGAACTTCGCCCTGGTGAAGACCCGGTCGGTGGTGGCCTCAGCGGCGGCGATAGCGCGGGCGTAACATTCGAGGAACCACAGAAGCCAGTCGGTGATGTCCAGATCGCCCCTCTGCGCGGCCTCCAGAGCGGCGTAGTAGCCTCGCTTGTCCCGCTCGATGGCGCCCGACATGCTGTAGAAGCGCTGACCACTCCGCTCCGCTTGGGCAATCGCCAAGTCGGCGATGGCTCTGGCGATACGGCCGTTGCCGTCGTCCATCGGGTGAATCGTCACGAACCAGAGATGAGCGAGCCCTGCCCGCAGCAGTGGATCGATCGGCTGGGGGGTGTTGAACCACGCCAGGAACGCGGCCATCTCGCCAGGGACGCAACCGGCCGGCGGCGCCTCGAAGTGGACGACCGGGGCCGGCGAGAATGTGCTGGAGACCACCTGCATGGCGCCGTGGCGATCGCTACGCCAGCGCGCGACATCAATCCGGTCTTTTCCGCTGTAGCCGGTCGGGAACAGGGCTGCGTGCCAGCCGAAGATCCTCTCGTCGGTCAGCGGCGCCGCGTGGTTCTTGGCCGCGTCCAGGACGATCTCGACGACCCCCTCGACCTTCCGATCAGTGGGGCCGAGTCCGGCGTCAGGAATGCCGAGGCGGCGCGCGATGGAGGAGCGGATGCTGGACGGGTTCAGAACCTCACCCTCAATCGCGCTGGTCTTTTCGACATCCTCGGTCAGCGCCACCAACTCGGCCTCAAGACGGCCATCGATGCCGATGTCGCGCATCTTGCCGAGGAACAGCCCCTGGCGATGCCGTGCGTCGGCCAGAGGGGAGAGCAGAGCGCCGGCGTCCCAGCGGAAGCTCGGCCAGTCTTCTCGCTGCCAAATGTAGGTCGCCATGGTTCACGTTCTCCGCATCCCCTGCGGCGAGTGTAGGCGCTTTCGCCGCAGTGCTCAAGCAATTCGCCGCATATTCTGCGGAGAATGGCGTCGGGTTCTCCGCAAAGCCGTTGACGCTCAGGTCGGCGTGGTGCAGGGATGCCGGATTGGCGGTAGCTTGCAGATCGGCGTAGAAGCCGTGCGCCGTTGATACCAGCCACCCTAGCGGCCGATGCCGTCACCGTGGTGCATCGAGGCGAGCGGGGACAGCATGAGAACCTGTTCGCAGCGGGTGCGCCCCATCCAGCTTTAGCCGGGATGCTGCTTTAAGCTGAGTAAGGATGTTGCGGAAGGAGTGTGATCTGGTAGGTCGGGCGCCGGCCACCTCCGCCCAAGCCTCGAAGGCCTGGGCGTGGGCGGTACGGTAGTCGGCGACGGGTCGGTGGCCTCGGCGAAGGTGGAAGGGATTGGCAACGGGATCGTGGATGGAGAGAAACCGCTGGACCTGACATGGCGACTTGAAGCGCTTCATCTGGCGCTCTCGCCGTCGGGTCGGCTGATGCGAGTTTTCGGCCCGGTTGTTGATGCCTTTGTGCCGGCGGTGCTCCACTCCCGGCATGATCTCCCGCTTGGCGGCGGCGTAGGACTTCAGCTTGTCGGTGATCGGCACCCGCTGCGCCCGGCCCTGAGCCTTCAGAAGCTTGCGCGCGCCAAACCCTTGGCCGCCCTGGTATCGCGCCGGCTCTGGACGAGCACGTCGAGCACGAAGCCGTCCTGATCGACGGCCCGCCACAGGTATATTTGCGGCCGCCGATGGTCAGGACCACTTCGTCGAGGTGCCACTTGTCGCCCCGGCGCGGCGCCCGTCGGCGCAACCGGGTAGCGGATCTCGGGGCCGAACTTCCGGGCCCATTGGCGCACCGTCTCGTAGCTCACGGTGATGCCGCGCGCCGCCAGCGGTTCCTCGACCATCCGCAGGCTGAGCGGAAACTGGGTGGTCAACAAGTTGACGGCGTCTTCAGGACGGCACGGGCTCCGGAGCCGCGTCGTCGAACCGCCATTTGAGCCGCACGCCGCCTTCCCCAGCCGGTTCCAGCGCGGGAATGGCGGAGAGCAGCCGCCGCGTATAGGGATGGGCCGGATGGTCGAAGACGGTGTCGCGGTCGCCCTGTTCCACGATGCGGCCGTCCTGCATGACGACCACCCGGTCGGCCACCTGTTCGACCACGCCGAGGTCGTGGCTGATGAACAGGCAGGAAAAGCCGTGCCGCGCCTGGAGGTCGGCGAACAGCTCCAGCACCTGGGCGCGCACCGTCACGTCGAGGGCGGAAACCGGCTCGTCGGCGATGACGAAGGCCGGGCGGCGGACCACCGCGCGGGCGATGGCGACGCGCTGGCGCTGGCCGCCCGACAGCTCGTGCGGGTAGCGGTCGGCGAAAGGTCCGGCGAGGCCGACTTCAGACAGCACCTCGGCCACCCGCTCGGCCTTCTCGCGCCGGCCCATGGCGGGCACGGTACGCAGGGCCTCGCCAACCAGCGCGCCGATGGTCATCCGCGGATCGAGCGAGGAATAGGGGTCCTGGAAGACCATCTGGCAGTTGCGGCGGTAGTCGGCCCATCCCGCGCCGCCCGCCATGATCGGCCGGCCGGCATAGCGGATGGTGCCGGCGCTGGGGGGCAGCAGACCGGCGATGGCGCGGCCGAGAGTCGTCTTGCCCGAGCCCGAGCCGCCGACCAGCGCCACCACCTCCCGCGGCATGATCGACAGGGACAGGCCGTGCAGCGCGCGCTTGCCCGACTCCCTGCGGAACAGGCCGCGGCGGCCGCCATAGTCAACGACGAGGTCGCGCACCTCGATGATCGGCGTCGCGGCGGGCGGAACGGGGCGCGCCGGCTGGCGTCGCGGCATCGCCGACAGCAGCGCCCGGGTGTAGGGGTGCCGCGGCGCCCGCAGAAGCTCGTCGCTGCGCCCCTGCTCGACGATCTCGCCCTTGCGCATGACGATGATGCGGTCGGTGTAGCGCGCGACCATCGACAGGTCGTGGCTGATCATCAGCACCGCGGTGCCGTGCGCCCGCGTCAGCCCGACCATCAGTTCGAGGACGTCGCGCTGGACCACGGCGTCGAGCGCCGTCGTCGGCTCGTCGGCGATCAGCAGCGCCGGCTGGAGGAGCATGACCGAGGCGAGCATGATCCGCTGGCGCATGCCGCCCGAGAACTGGTGCGGGTAGGCGGCGAGCGCCCCGTCGGGATCGGCGATGCCGACCCGCCGCAGCATGTCAAGCACCAGGGCGCGCCGTTCGTCGGCGGACAGCGCGTGCCGATGCACCGCCAGCCCCTCCTCCAGCTGCTGGCCGATGAGCATCGACGGGTTGAGGGAGGTCATCGGCTCCTGGAAAACCATGCCGATGCGGCCGCCGCGCAAATCCCGCAGCTCCTTCGCCGACAGGCCGGCGAGGTCGCGCCCCTCGAAGCGGATGGTGCCGGCGGTGCGGCGGATCGCCGGCGGCTGGAGCGCCATGATCGAGCGTGCGGCCAGCGTCTTGCCGCTGCCGGACTCGCCGACGATGCCGACGATCTCGCCCGGCGCCACCGCGAAGCCGACGCCGCGGACGACCTCGGTGCCGGTGGCCGTGACCGCCAGGCTCAGGTTCTCCACCTCGAGAAGGGGGGCGGGGAGGGTGGTGCCGGTCATGTCAGGAGGCCCCTCTCATGCGCGGGTCGAGCCTGTCGCGCAGCGCGTCGCCCAGCAGGTTGATGCCGAGCAGGGTCAGGGAGATGCAGAGGCCGGGGAAGATGGCGAGCCAGACCGCCTGGGCGATGAAGGGGCGGCTTGCCGCCAGCATGTTGCCCCAGGTCGGCGCCGGCGGCGGCACGCCCAGCCCGAGGAAGCTGAGCGCGCTTTCCGCCAGCAGCACCCAGCCGAACATCGAGGTGGCCAGCACGGTCATCGGACCGACGCAGTTCGGCAGGATGTGGCGCAGGACGGTGTAGAGTTCCGAATTGCCCATCACGCGCGACGCCTCGACGAATTCCCGCTCGCGCAGCGACAGCACCGTGCCGCGCACGATGCGGGCGACCGAGGGGGTGTAGGCGAGGCCGAGGGCGACGATGATCCCGGTGCTGTTGGCCCCCGCCACCGTCAGCAGGCCGAGCGCCAGCAGGATCGCCGGAAAGGCCAGGAGGGCGTCGTTGAAGGCCATCAGGATGCGGTCGGTCCAGCCGCGCGCATAGCCGGAGACGAGGCCGACCGCAGTGCCGAGCAGGCCGGCCGCCGCGACCGTGGACAGGCTGATCAGCATGCTGGTCGCCGCCGCCGCCATCAGGCGGCTCAGCACGTCGCGGCCGAACTCGTCGGTGCCGAACCAGTGGGCGGCCCCCGGCGGCGCCAGCCGGCCGACGAAATTGATCTTGAGCGGGTCGTAGGGGGTCCAGACCGCGCCCAGCACCGCCCCGGCGACGACGATGCCGACGATCGCGCCGCCGAGGACGACATTGAGGGAAAGCCGTTTCATTCCGCGGTCACCCTGGGATCGAAGACCGGATAGAGCAGATCGACCACGAGGTTCACGGCCACGTAGACGAAGGCGATGAACAGCAGGCAGCCCTGGATGACCGGATAGTCGCGCGCGAAGATCGCGTCGACGAGGAGACGGCCGAGCCCGGGAATGGTGAAGACCGTCTCGACCACCGCGATGCCGCCCAGCAGGTTGCCGAGCACCAGCCCGATCAGCGTCCAGGTCGGTCCGAAGGCGTTCTTGAAGGCATGCCGCCACAGCACGGCGGATTCGGACAGCCCCTTGGCGCGGGCATGGGTGATGTAGTCGAGGCGCAGCACCTCCAGCGTGCTGGCGCGGGACATACGGATCAGCACCCCCATCTCGTGCAGGAACAGGGTCATGACCGGCATGACGATGTAGAGCAGCGCCGCCCCCGGATCCTCGGAGAAGGACACGTAGCCCACCACCGGAAGCCAGTTGAGCTGCAGGCCGAGGAAGAGGAGCAGCAGCAGGCCGAGCCAGAAGGTCGGGATCGAATAGAGCAGCGTCGCCAGCCCGACCAGGAACAGGTCGGTGCTGCTGTTCTGGCGCCACGCGGCGACCATGCCGGCCGGCACCGCGAACAGGCTGGCCAGCAGCACGGCGATGAGGACGACGCGCGCGCTGATCCAGAAGCGGTCGAGCACCAGCGGCAGGACCGGCTGGGAGGAGGTGATGGAGATGCCGAAGTCGCCGCGCAGCACGTTGCCGAACCAGATGCCGAACTGGACCGGCAGGCTCTGGTCGAGGCCGAGCCGCTCCCGCAGGTCGGCGAGGCTGGCCGGGGTCGCCAGATCGCCGAGCATCAGTGCGGCGGGATCACCCGGTATGAGGCGGATCAGCACGAAGACCGTCACCGCCATGATCAGCAGCGTCGGCACCGCCATGGCGACCCGTTTGAACACGAAATGCAGCACGCCCGTCTCCTCTCCGCGGCGGGGCTCCCGCAAGGGGTGCCCCGCGCCCCCGCCTTCACGGAAGGGCAATCGCCTCTGAAAGTGGCATTCCTTATGACAGGATTTCCGTCATCCCCGCGAAGGCGGGGATCCAGGAAACTTATGCGAAAAGTTGCTGGGTTGGCTGGATTCCCGCCTTTGACTTTGTGAAGAAATCGGAGACTTGCTGATAGAGGCCTCTGGTTTGAAGCGTTTCACATCGGATCCCATCATGAGCCCCTCTCGACCGTCATTCCCGCGAAGGCGGGAATCCAGGCTTTGCAAGTGCTTGCACTGGGAGCTCTGGATCCCCGCCTTCGCGGGGATGACGCATTGGAGACGCGCGCACCTACTCGATCAGCTCTTGGATGGATGCGTTCGATTTCTTCACAGGCTCCTTCGCGGGAATGACGGGGTTTCCTGGCATAAGATCACATTCGCCAAATGCGATTGCTCTGACCTTCACAGCGAAAGGTCAGTTCCCGACCACCCTGGCGCCCCAGACGCGCGCCTTGCCTTCCCACGGGTCGGCCCCCTGGACGCGCTTGGTGTGAGCCCAAGCCTCCTGGCCGTTGGAGAAGATGATCAGCGGGGTCGCCTCCATCTGGCGCTTGTGCAGCTCGTCGAAGACCGCCTGGCGCTGCGCCTCGTCGGAGATGGTGGACGCCTTCGTGATCAGGTCCTGGACCGCGGGATCGTCCCACACCTTGCGCGGCTGGCTGTCCTTCGGGCCGGAGAACTGCTCGTAGCTCAGCGCCGGGTCGAGGCGTCCGGAATAGGAGAAGGACATCATCTGGTAATTGCCGGTGTTGTAGCGGTCGAGCTGCGTCACCCACTCCAGCACTTCGATCTGGGCGTTGATGCCGACCGCCTGCATCATCGCCTGGGCGATCACCGCGGCGTTGAAGCTGGGGACATGGACGCGCTTGTTGGCGATGATTCTGATCGGTTCGCCCTTGTAGCCGGCCTCCTTCAGCAGCGCCTTCGCCTTGGCCGGGTCGTAGGCGTAGCCTTTGGCCTGGACGGCGTCGTAGTAGGCGGAGGTGACGGGAACGCCGGAATTGTTCGGCTTGCCTTCGCCGTTCGACACGGCGGCCACCAGCTGCGGGATGTCGAGCGAGGCGGCGATCGCCTGACGCAGCTTGACGTTGCCGAGCAGCGGGTCGCGCGTCTGGAACAGGAAGGTGTGCTTGGTGGTGGACGGGTAGAAGCCGGCCTCGACCGTCTTGGTCTTGTTCAGCTCCGGCACGTCGGTTTCCAGCACCTGGGCGACGTCCACCGCGCCGGAAGCCAGCGCCGCCTTGGCCGTGGAGGCGTCGGGAACGACCAGGAACTTCACTGACGCGAGGGCCGTACGCTTGGCGCCGACCATGCCGTCGGGCTTGTCGCCCGGCGGCGACTGGTAGCCGTCGAAGCGGGAGACCGTCACAGACTCGCCGCGGCGCCACTCGCCGAACCGGAAGGGGCCGGTGCCGACCGGCTTGTCCCAGCTGCCGTCGGGCTTGAGCGAGTCCTTGTGCAGGATGGCGGTGCCGCCGCAGTCGGTGCGGGCGAGGGCATCGAGGAACAGCGCGCTGGCGTGATCGAGCGTCATGGTGACGGTGCGGTCGTCCGGCGCCTCGACCTTCTCGACCTTCAGGCCGTTCCGCCCGTCGAAATCGGAGCGGCAGCGCCAGTCCGTCTTCGGATCCATGTAGCGGTTCCAGCTCCACAGCACGTCCGCCGAGGTCAGCGGAGCGCCGTTGTGGAAGGTCACGCCCTGGCGCAGGCGGAAGCTGTAGGTCTTGCCGTCGTCCGACCGGTCGACCGATTCCGCGAGCAGCGGTGCGACGGAGCCGTTCGCGCGGTAGCCCACCAGCCCCTCGACCATGTGCAGGACGACGGCATCGGTGTTGTCGTCCCGGTTCACGCCCGGATTGGTGCTGCGGATGTCGGCGTTCAGCGCGACGGTGATGCTCTGGGCGGAGGCGGTGGCCGCTCCAGCCGCCAGCGCCGTGCCCAACAGGGCTGCCAGGAACCTCGTCATCGACCTACCCCTCTGTTCATGCGTCATTGTCGTTGAACGCCGGCCTTTTTGCCGGCTGGCGCCGAAAAGATTAAATCGCGGCGGGCGGCCGCACGCGGATCGCCATGCCGTCCCGCTGCGGATCAGCGCCGCCGCTGCAGATGCCGTCGTCGATGCGGATGCCGTGCAGGGCGGCGAAGGCGTAGCTCTGCCACGACCGCTTCACCGCGTAGCCCTGCCCGGTCAGCGCATCGGTGACCGAGCGGCGGATGCGGTTCGACACGTCGATGGTGTTGGAGACCGCCATGACCCGCGGGGCACTGACCGCCTCCAGCATCGGCATGCCGAAGTCGATCACGTTCATGATCCCCTGCGCCATCGCCGGGGCGATGTAGCTGCCGCCCGGTGCCCCCATCACCACGAAGGGCCGGTCGTCCTTGAAGACGATGGTCGGCGCCGCGGAGCTGGCGCGCCGCTTGCCCGGCGCGATGGAGCCGGCGCGGCCCGGCCGCGGGTCGAAGCGGGCCATGGTCCCGTTGTACATGAAGCCGAGACCGTCGGTGATGGCGCCCGACGGGCTGCCCAGCGTGTGGGTCAGGGCGACCGCGTTGCCCCGGGCATCCACCACCGAGATGTGGGTGGTGTCTCGGCTGGATTTGTCGAGCCGCGAGACCTCGGCCCGGTTGCCGGCGCGGATGTCCTCGGCCAGCGCCCTGCAATAGTCCTTGGCGATCAGCCGGTCCACCGGGACCTCGACATAGGCCGGGTCGCCCATGTGCCTGTCCTTGTCCACCGTCATCCGCTTCATCGCCTCGGCGAGCAGGCGGACATGCTCGGCCGAGCCATGCTCCAGCGCGCCGATGTCGAAATTCTCCAGAATATGGAGAAGCTGGAGCATCGGGAAGCCGCTCGCCGGCGGCGGGCTGGTCGAGATGCGGTGCCCGCGATACTCGCCCCAGACCGGCGCGGCGGTCGAGACCTCGTAGGCGGCGAGATCGTCGAGACCGATCAGCCCGCCATGCGCCGCCATGTCGGCGGCGATCTCCCCGGCGATCTCGCCGCGGTAGAACAGGTCGGGACCACCCGCTGCGATGCGTTCCAACGTCCGCATCAGGTCGGGGTTGAGGACGAGGTCGCCCGGGCGCTTCACCGTGCCGTCGGGCCGGAAATAGATGTCCCGGCCGGTGCGGCTGTGGCGCAGCTTGTCGATGGTATCGACCTCGCCGCTGCCGCTCTGGTCGAGCGACCAATACCAGTGGACATGGGGGCGGACCATGAAGCCGCGCCTGGCCTGGGCGATGGCTGGGGCCATCACGTCGGCCCAGTCGAAGGTCCCGTAGCGGCCGAGCGCCTCGGCATAGCCCTTCAGGCTGCCCGGCGTACAGACGGCGAGATGGCCGATCTCGCTGATGCCGCCTTCGAGCAGGAAGCCGAAGCCGTCGCGCGTCTGGCCGAGCAGCAGGTCGGTCCACATGTCGGGCCGGGCGGCGAGCGGGGCGCGGGCGTAGAATTCCAGGATGTCGTGGACGCCGCGTCCGGGCATGTAGACCTGCATCGAGCCGAAGCCGCCGATGCCCGACATCTGGGGATCGACGACCCCCTGGACGAAGGCGCAGGCGATGGCCGCGTCGACGGCGTTGCCGCCGCGCTCCAGCACCTCGGCGCCTGCCTCCGCCGCCTCGGGCTGCGGGGCGACGATCATCGCGTCCCCGATCCGCTCTGCCGCCATGGTCCGTCCCCCCTGTCTCAGCCCCTGGCCGCGCGGCGGCGCTTCAGCATGTCGGCGAAGAAGTCCTGGACATGGCCGACCACCTTGTTGCCGTCATGCGGGACGTTCGGCACCAGATCGAAGCGGACCTGCAGGCCGGCGGCCTCGAAGGAGCGGCGCAGGCTGTCGAGCCGTTCCGGCCGGGTGCGGCCGGCGTCGTTGGCGCCGGGCATCCAATGGCGGCCGTCCTCGCGGTGGGTGATCTCCCAGGTCTCCAAATCGGCGGCGCCGACCACCATCTGGACCGGAACCGACGCCATGGCGGCGGGATCGGCCTCGATGCCGAAGCGCGCCTTCATGTCGCGCACGCCGACCCACCAGTCGCGCGTCGGGTCGAGCAGCGTCACCGATCCGGGCGCGCCGATCGAAACCGCCCACAACCGCTGCGGCCGCAGCAGGAAGAAGCGGTTGGCGAAATGCCCGCCGCCGGAATAGCCGAACAGCGCGAAGCGGGAGACGTCGAAGCCGTAGCGCTCCCCGACCTCGTCGACGATCGACAGCAGCACCTCGTCGTACCGGATGTCGGCTTCCTGCATGTATTTGAAGCCGTCGCGGTTGCCGTCGCCACGCACCCCCGCCGGGAACAGCGGGCAGAGGATGGCGCAGTTGTTCCAGCGGCCGAAGTCGGCGAAGGCGTCGCGGTAGGCCATGAAGGCGCGGCCGGTCCCGTGCACCACCACCGCCAGATCCGGAGCGACGCCCTCGACCGGCGGCGGAACATAGAGGCAGTAGGAAAAGCGCGGATCCTGCCGGCTGGCGAACACCGTGGTGTGGCCGAGGTCGTAGATTTGCCGGCCGCGGTCCTGTGGAGCACCGCCCTGGGCACCGGTAGGGCCGCCCGGCGGCACGTCGAGGAGAGTCATCGCGATTCCAATTGGTATAGAAATTGGCGCCAAAATTGGTTACACATCGCCGGCGCCTTGGCAAGGGGGCAATTCCGTTTTTCCGATGATCGGCGGACACAACGTTCCGCCGGTCCGGATGACGGAGAGTGGCGGCTGGCCTTCGGCGGAGAGGGAATCCCCCGGAGATCCGTCGCCACATCCGTTGCCGCGTGCGTGGGGCGGCCTTACGATACGGCGCCTCTTCCGGCGTTGCCGGAGCGAGGGTTCAGACAGAATGCGAGGTCATCTGCGTCCCATGAGCGTCAAAGCGGATCCCGTCACCGGCAACCTCGTCGACCGCATGGCGCGCGACATCCAGGCCGGCGTCTTCGCGCCGGGAATGTGGCTGAAGCAGATCGACCTGGAGACCCGCTACGAGGCCAAACGGATGGAGGTGCGGCGCGCGCTCGACCAGCTCGCGCTCAAGCGGCTGGTGCGGCATGTCCCGAACCGGGGCTACCACGTCCACACCCCCGACGACCGGCAGGCCGAGGAGGTGCGCGAGGTCCGGCTGATCCTGGAGACCGCGGCGGCGAGCAGCGTCGTCGCCAATGCGACCGCCGCCGACATCGCCGAGCTTCATGCGCTGGCGCAGCACTTCGCCGACCTCATCCTGGAGGGGACGCTGCTCGACCTCTACGAGGCCAACATCGCCTTCCACGCCAAGCTACTGGCGCTGGGGTCGAACCGCGAGCTGATCAACATCGTCTGGGAACTGCGGGGACGCGGCCCGTCGGCGCCGGTCACGCAGTGGAAGACGCGGGCGCGCATCGAGCAGTCGAACCGCGAACATTTCCGCATGGTCGAAGCCATCGCGGCCGGCGACGCCGGCGCGCTGCGCCGGCTGACCGCCGACCATATCCTGCAGACGGCCCTGCAGATGGAGGAGCGTCAGCCGGCGCAGGGAGACGGCGGCGCTTGATCAGGGCAATCGCGTTTGAAAGCGGATTCCCCCCTCGCCCCGACCCTCTCCCCGGGGGGCTACGGCATGCACAGATCTCGCGCTTGCGGCAAGAAAAGCATCTTACCGTTGCGCGTAGCCCCTCTCCCCTCGTGGGAGAGGGGTTGGGGTGAGGGGGTGCAAGTTTGATTTCCATCGACCTTCGGTCGGCCGCACCCCTTGTGTCTTTGAGTTTTGCTAGAGGCTGTTAGGGACTCGGGGTAGCCGCACGCGGTGTGG
>NZ_JAENHM010000016.1 GCF_016595245.1 Azospirillum endophyticum | reverse complement strand
TTCTCAACCCTGTGCGAGGGCGCTGCCCTCGCACGGTACTTGTGTTGATAGATTAGCCCCAGGGGAGAGAGGGCCTTACGTTGCATACCGTTAACCTGACTTCGTTACCCTGAGCCGGGGCTTGCTCTTCTTGCGGTTCCGCGTCAGGAATGCGCCTTTGCGGGCGAGCGAAGGGCGACGGAATGGCACGGGTGAGGGCGGATGTGGCGCTGGTGGAACGCGGGCTGGCGGAAAGCCGGGCCAAGGCGCAGGCGCTGATCCTGGCCGGACTGGTTTATTCCGACACCAAGCGCATCGACAAGGCCGGCGACCTGATCGCGGCGGAGGCGCCGCTGGCGGTCAAGGGGCAGGACCATCCCTGGGTGTCGCGCGGCGGATTGAAGCTGGCGAAGGGGTTGGACGTCTTCGCCATCGACCCGACCGGGTTGACCGCCGTCGACGTCGGCGCTTCCACCGGCGGCTTCACCGATGTTCTGCTGACCCGCGGAGCGGCCAAGGTCTACGCCGTCGATGTCGGTCACGGCCAGTTGGCCTGGAAGCTGCGCAACGATCCGCGCGTGGTGGTGCTGGAGAAGACCAACGCCCGCCACCTGACCGCCGCCGAGATCCCGGACCCCGTCGATCTCGTGGTGTGCGACGCCAGCTTCATCGGGCTGGAGATCGTGCTGCCGGCGGCGCTGGCCCTCGTGGTGCCGGGGGGGCGGCTGGTCGCCCTGATCAAGCCGCAGTTCGAGGTCGGCAAGGGCCGGGTCGGCAAGGGTGGCGTGGTCCGCGAGCCGGAACTGCACCAGGAGGTCTGCGACCGCATCCGGACGTGGCTCGACGCGCTTCCGGGCTGGCGGGTGCTGGACGTCACCGAAAGCCCGATCACCGGGCCGGAGGGGAACAAGGAATTCCTGATCGGCGCGGTGAAGTGTTTTTGTTGACCGATATAGCCTCCTTCATCGTCTTCAGCTTGGCACCGTCTTAAAGAGGTAAAAAGGCTGTTCATCACATCTCCCGACCCAACGAGTTGCGCCGCCTGCGACACATTCGGAGTGCTTGCCACGTCCTATACTCGCGTTTATGATCGATTTTCGCATTTGGCGTGCGCATCTCTCGGCTCTTGAGCGGAGGTAAACGTAGATCATGAGGATTATGCAGGCTGTCGTTACCGCTTCTACTGCATGGCTCTTGGCGACGGCGGCCTTTGCGCAAGGCACTTGTCCGGCTAATGGAAATAGGGATCTGAAGCTCGAACTGATTAGACTCGGACGAGACAAAGTTATGGATGGCGATCGGAGAGTGGATCGCATCTATGGCGACATCGGCGTCAACGGACAGAACATTGGCCGGTTCTACGAGAACCCCGAGAAATTGATTACCACCGGGACCTATCAAGGTGTCCTACGCTACCGATCCGATAAGAATTTCGTGCAATCCAGCTGTGGAGAGATCGCCCGCGATGGTGATTTCTTGCTTGAAATTGCCGGGGTGAAGCGAGCGGATGGCAAGCCGCGCACAGCTATACTCCTGCATCCCGGTTTCTTGCCTAGCCATTCTGAAGGCTGTATTCTCATGGGGCCTCGTAAACGTGGCGCCGATGCGAAGCCGTTGCCCCTGGACGCGGATAGTCCGCTCGTGAAGCTCCGCCGTGCCTTTTACGGCACGGACAACCCAATCGCCTGCCCAGACCGAGGGATTACCATTATTGTAAGCGGCGGTTAAGAAAGCACGCTAGTCATCTTGACGTTGCGCTTGCATCCACTGCTTGGAAGCGGCTGTCGAGGAGACGCCAAAGCAAGATGGTGCGTTCCGTCTTGAGTGGACAGGAGCGCTTAGGAGCCAAGCTGTATGGTGCCAGTAGATCGCAGTTCTCGATTGGGATAAATATACATAAATTTACCTGTAGCACATGCGAAACGAGAGGCGGGAGAGTATTTTCATTATGTAAAAATGTAAAATATACATAATTGTTATGCTGTTTATAATTTCCCTTACCGAAATAAGATCTCCTATCGATCGTCATTGTGTGTCGTTGACTTCGCTTTATTTTCTTATACCATAAAAGTTGAGGATATCAAAGTAAGAGTCTATAACACTCGAAATATGTGAGGCGATATGACTCGATGTCTTGCAATTTTTATTATGGCCTTCTGTGTAATCTTTTCTGGACTTGGAAAGCCCGCGTTGTCACAAGCTGACGATTGCGCCATCGTTCCAACTGCATTTGTCGATGCGCGGGCTATTGGGGCTGATGAAGGGAGAGTGGCTGCATTGGTCCACTTCTGCCGGGCGATGGCACATGCTCAACCGGCGGCGCTGCTTCCACGGGGAACACACCTCGCACTCCGTGCCATGGCTGATCTTCTGGTTGCCAAGGGTAGTGCCGAATTGAAAAATGGTATAAATCTCGACCACCATTTACTCATGGTGCTTCCATACTATTCCCAGCAGCTCTATCAAGACGCTCAATCTCGTTTCCAGAATCTATCCAAATCAGCGGTTAAACCGGACTTGACCGCTGCCCTTCTTCGCCCGAATTGTATAGAGCATCCGTCAGGTCTTAACTGTTATGGACTTCCACAAAATCCGGAAATGCTTCGAGGGGCTTTTTCCAAAGAGCTTGAAAGATGTGCGGAAGCTCCTGGGAGTGGTGCCCCTGAGGGCTGCCGGTTGCGTATAGACGATGCGGCTGTTTCAGTCGCGATCGCATCGGAATACTTGATACCATTTATCCAGGATCAAATGGCTCATGCGCCAAGACTGTCTCAGTCTTGCGTCAATGGTTCCGATGCATTCCGCTGCTTCCAGGCTCTTTTGGCAACGGTTGAGCGTGCAGCTGAAATGTTCATGGGACAAAAAGAACTGGCTGGCGCCCTTGATTATTATTCTCGGCAGAGTGGATTAGAAAAATTAGCAAATATACTCCCGGCAAGTAGTGATTTTATTGCTCACTGGACATCCAATGTTCCGGATGTACTAAGAAATCCATCCGAAATTCATGGAATCTTCTTTTTGGCTCCGGATGTTTTTTCCTGGATCAGTGACAATGCGCCCTCCTATCAGAGGGTGGTTGCTCAGATCCGGGACGATATGAATGCTGAGCGGCTTGCCGTCGCCAAACTGGGTCGTGCCTATCTGGATGAACTTGTCGCCGATGCAGTGTCGCAACGCGAGCAACTTGCGGCAAATTTTCCGAACGACATCAAAGATATCGATTTGATAATTGATAAATGGAAAACGGAAAGTCAAAAATTTTTAGAATATGAACCTGAAGTGCTTATCGTTAAAGTCTCTCGAATGGCAGAAAATGTGCTCGGGATCGAGCAGAAGGTATTGTTTGTAAAAAGTAAAATAGCAAAGCAGTTGTCGCGTGAATGTATGAATTCGGCAAAAGGTTTTTCAAAATCCGGTGTATTCGAGGTGTGTTTTGATGAAATGTCGAGGGAATTCGGTGCAGCCGGATTTCGGTTCAGTTTTGTTCCGTGCACATCACCGAGCAGAAATTGCGATATAGTCGGCCACCTCGACTTGCTCCTAAAGTTGCGTAAAACTGAAAACGATAGTCATAGCCTAATACCCATTGCGCTCGGCGTTACTAATCTCCATGGAACGATCTTGGCAGATAGCGAGACCCTGCACGTCCTCCGGCCGCCGGCACCGGCTTACAATCTCGACATACGGCAGATGGAGCAAAGCGTCGGGTCGCTGCTGCAATATCCTTTCCAGCTTAAACTCGACAGTGAACAGGTGGAGATTGCCGATGGGCCGATCGTCATAATGACGGTTCGTCCGACTTTCTCCTTACCAGGCATGCCCCCTCTAGCTCCCTTTCGTGTTTCTATGGGACCAGCCGGCCTAAAGGTCGCGGATGACCTTGCGCCGACATTGCGTGCGGCCGTTATCAAACAGATTGGTTTCGCGTTACAGTATCGCCAGATAGCTGTTGCGGGGCTCAAGGTAAAGCTCGATGCTGGCGGGTTCGAGCGAGCAGCCGGATGTGATGCCGTAAACGGCGGCACGGCTGTTAATTTGGAGGGTGAGGCCGATCTTCGACCGGCTTTCGGTTATGCTCCACGCGTTTCACTGAACATCTCCTGCAATGGACAGATGCAACTTGCGCTCAGCAATGGGAGCGCCCAGGCCATCCTTAACGAAATTCTTGCCAAGGGACGGCAGGTGCTTCCTGTGAAGGCTGCGGCTGTGGGTGCTGTTGTTGATGGCACCAAAATTCAATTTGGTCTGGAAATTGTCGAGGGATGCAGCAAGATCCTGACTATTGATCTGGCGACTTCCAATATCTTGGAGTCCGCCAACGGAGAGATCGCCACCGCCGTCGCGAGCTGCGCGGCAATTACTGCGGCACGGCGAGCGTCATCGAATATTCCGCCTTTCGCAGACTTGCCTCTTCAATCCGACGGAGATAGAGCTTGTACAGCCGATCTGCCGGTTCTCGGCCGTATATGTCTTTCGCCACTCAAGAACATCGGCAATGCACGGCTTGGGCAAATCCATGTCGAGAGCGACGGCAAGTTCATCTCGGCGGTTAGGAAGCAGCTCGGCTTCGCATCTCCTATCGTCGATGCTTTGCAACTGCGCGACGGGCCACGATTAGTGTTGCCTTTGCGAGTGACCATTCCCGGTCTCACGGAGCCGGTTTCGACAGAGCTTCCGGTAACCGGAAACATGAATTTGGCTGATGCCCTGAACTCTTCTCTCGCGGCCGCGATTGACGCGAAGCTACGCGGGAAGCGTGCCAGGGTTGGCCCGGTTGAGGTCAACGTCATCCGTGTGAATGGCGATGCGGGCGGATTATTCGTGACGGGGCAGGTATACTACGGTGAATTAGGAGCCGGAATAAGGATCAGGCTGATACCATCGTTGAGCGTTTCTGCGGATGCGCCTGGCGATAGAGAGATTACGGAGCTGATCGCAAGTCTCGGCATGCGGGTTCTCGGCAGTCCGCCGATCGAGGTGAGTATCGGTCCTGATGGGGTTCCGATCTTGCATTGGCCTGTCAGGCTGAAGGTGCCTCTCTTCGACAGCGGGGGCTTCGAGGCTTCTACCATCGTCAATGCTCGGGCCAACGGCAAGCTTCGCCTTGGTTCTGTCGGCGTTACAGTGCCGGGTTGGCTTACCGTCGGCTATTTCGCCATCGGACGGGCCACCATCCAGGTCGACCTGGATCATCCCGAGAATGTTGCGTTGGGTGCGCTGTTGACGATTGCGCCGGGTGAAGGCGTCAGTGAGCTGGCCCGGTTGCGTGGCAATCTCCGTCATGATGCGAATCGGAAACGGGTGGAAATCGACGGAGACCTCGCGCTCGCAAGCATTCCGCTGGGGAAGTCGGATGGCTATTGGGACTACCAGAAGGGTGTCCTGGATCTGCAGGCCGGCTCCGCCACGGATGGGCTTCCCTTTCCTCGAGGGCGACTAGAGGCTGTTAGGGACTCGGGGTAGCCGCACGCGGTGTGGTTGCCCAGATATTGGAGA
>NZ_JAENHM010000015.1:64645-95583 GCF_016595245.1 Azospirillum endophyticum | reverse complement strand
CCCCACCCCCCAGGGCTTCTCTTCTAGCAAAACTCAAAGACACAAGGGGTGCGGCCGGCCGGAGGCTGGGGAAATTCAGTTTGCACCCCCTCACCCCACCCCCTCTCCCGCGAGGGGAGAGGGGCTATGCGCAACGATAAGATGCTTTTCCTGCCGCAAGCGCGAGATCTGTGCATCCCGTAGCGCCTCCGCGGGGATGACGAGTGGGAGACGTGCGCGCCTACCGAATCAGGACTTTCTCATGTGCGTTCGATTTCTTCACAGGATCGAAGGTGGGAATGACAGCTTTCTCGATGGAGAAGCGAGTTCAGCCCTTCTTCGGCACGGTGAAGAACTGGATCCCCATCTGGAAGCTGCGGGCGATGTTTTCGGCCTTGGCGATCAGGAAGTCGGCGCCGTCGGGCTGGAACAGCTCGTGGGCAGTCTCGCGGAACAGACCCAGCCAGCGTTCGAAATGCTGCGGCTCCAGCCCCAGTGAGATGTGGACCGGCATCGGCCGGCCGTCGTAACGCTTGGTCAGCAGGGCGATGGACGACCAGAAATCCATCATCTTGCGCAGATGCGGCTCCCAGTCGGTGATGGCGCGGCCGAAGATGGGACCCAGAACCTCGTCCTTCATGATCTTGCCGTAGAAGGTCCGCACCAGCGTTTCGATCGACGCCTCGTCGATGCCGACGGCGGCCATCCGTTCCTCCGCCATCGCGGTGCGGATGTCGCGATGCTCTTGGCGCTGGTCGCGATCGGGGTCTTGGCCGGAGACGGTGTCTGTCATGCGAGGGATCCGCTGCTTGCGAGAGGCGATGGGAACGATCGGCGTCCATCCTTTCCATATATGACGGCACCATAGGTGGAACCATGTTTCGCAGGAAGGGCCGGAATGTCGCAGCCGCGGGCCCGGATCCGCCGGGTCAGGGGCCGAGGCATGGTTGGCGGCTCTGGACAGCCGCCCGACTCTTCCTATAATGCGCCGCTTTCCGGACCTTGAGGAAAGCGCCAAGCCGTGTCCGCCGATCACTCCCCGAACAGCGCCCCTTCGGCTGCCGGCGCCCAGCCGCTGGTCGGCATCATCATGGGCAGCCAGTCCGACTGGACGACGATGAAACACGCCGCCGACACTCTGGCGGCGCTGGGCGTCCCGCACGAGGTCCGCATCGTCTCCGCCCACCGCACCCCGCAGCGGCTGGTGGACTACGCCACCACCGCCAAGGCGCGCGGGCTGAAGGTGGTGATCGCCGGAGCCGGCGGAGCCGCCCATCTGCCGGGCATGGCCGCGTCGATGACGCCGCTGCCGGTCTTCGGCGTTCCGGTCGAAAGCCACGCGCTGAAGGGCATGGACAGCCTGCTGTCGATCGTGCAGATGCCCGGCGGCGTTCCGGTCGGCACGCTGGCCATCGGCAAGGCCGGCGCCATCAACGCCGCCCTGCTGGCCGGCTCGGTCATCGCGCTGATGGACCCGGCGGTGGCCGACGCGCTGGACGGCTGGCGCGCCCGCCAGACCGCCGCGGTGGCCGAAGCCCCCGTCGACGATCCGGCCTGACAGCGATCCGACCCGACAGCGCCCCGCCTGACAGCACGAAAGCCCGACGATCATGACCGGCAAGCCCCTGCCCCGCCTCGCCCCCGGTTCCACCATCGGCATGCTGGGTGCCGGACAGCTCGGCCGGATGACGGCGCTGGCCGCGGCACAGCTGGGCTACAAGACCCATGTCTATGCCCCCGATGCGGCGGACAGCCCGGCGGCGCAGGTCAGCGCCGCGTCGACCGTCGCGGACTGGGACGACCTGGAGGCACTGGAGCGCTTCGCCCGCTCGGTCGACGTGGTGACGCTGGAGTGGGAGAACGTGCCGGTCGCCACGGCCGAGCATCTGCGCCGCTTCACCAACCTGCATCCCGGTCCCGACGTGCTGTCGGTGGCGCAGGACCGCATCGCCGAGAAGAGCTTCGTCAACCGGCTCGGTATCGCGACGGCGCCCTGGCGGGCCGCCGGCAGCGCCGAAGAGGTCGCCCGGGCGCTGACGGAGATCGGCCCGCGCTGCGTGCTGAAGTCGACGCGGCTGGGTTATGACGGCAAGGGGCAGGCGCGGCTGGAGGCCGGCAGCGACCCGGCGGCGGCCTGGGCGGCCATCGGCGGCGGCAAGCCCGGCGTGGAGGGCATCGTCGAGGGCTTCGTGACCTTCGCCTGCGAGGTGTCGGTGATCGTCGCCCGCAGCGCCGACGGCGCGATGACCGCCTATCCGGCGGTGGAAAACCGGCACAAGGACGGCATCCTCGACGTCACCATCGCCCCCGCCGCGCCGGACAAGGTGTCGGCGGAAACCGCGGCGGAGGCCGACCGCATCGCCCGGCGCATCGCCGAGGCGCTGGATCTCGTCGGCGTGCTGGCGGTGGAGATGTTCGTCACCGCCGATGGCGCCGTGCTGGTCAACGAGATGGCGCCGCGCCCGCACAACTCCGGCCATTGGACCATGGATGCCTGCGCCACCAGCCAGTTCGAACAGCTGGTGCGCGCGGTCTGCGGGCTGCCGCTCGGCTCGGTGGAGCGGGTGGCGGATGCCGAGATGACCAACCTGATCGGCGACGACGTGCTGCGCTGGCCGGAACTGCTGGCCGAGCCCGGCGCCCGCCTGCACCTCTACGGCAAGGCGGAAGCCCGGCCCGGCCGCAAGATGGGACATGTCAACCGGCTGTTCAGCCGGCGCTGACTGTCCGGTTTCCGGAATGACCCGGAGGCCCCGCGACCGGACCGGTCGGCGGAGCCTTTGCAATTTCCGGATTGGAATTCGTTCCCGCCACGGCCGATGTACAGCCACTGCACGCGCTGCGCCGGTGGATGGGCATCATCCGGTTTTTCGGCCGCGACGAGATGGCCGAAGAATGCCGGCCCGGGCGGCCCGGCACAAGCTTGGGAAGGGTCGGCCGGCGGGGGCAGGAGGCGTACCGCCCCGGCGGCAATCGGCAGGCGACGGAAAGTCTACTCCGTGCGGCAGGTCGCACCGTCGGCGATAGGCCCCGTCCAGGACCATATGACCGCCCCGCCCGAGCAGGAAAATCCGCGATCCCCAGAAATTGCGCGTTGCACGTCAGGCAACCTGCGGGTGGTACCTGCGTGGCTTCGTTCGGAATAAATCGGAATTTCGTTTCCCGGTTGCGGGGCCGGCATCTACTTTCACTCATCGGTAATCGGCCGCCTATTGGTCATCCAAGAAAAATAATAAGCCGCCGCAGCCAAAGTTTTGATTCCCGTTCGGCATTTGGCCTGATCTTGACCCGATTGATAGCAAGATTTGGAGAGAAACGATGCGTTTTCCAGTGCTCGACGGTTGGCGCGGTTTATGCGCTTTGTTTGTAGCCCTATTCCACTTCAGTGCCCTGGGATACTATTATTCCGTTCCGTTCGTCCGCGGCAGCTATTTGTTTGTCGACTTTTTCTTCGTTCTTAGCGGCTTCGTCATCACGCACGCCTATGTCGGACGATTGAACTCCGCCCCGAAGGCGGGGAGTTTCCTGGTTCGGCGTCTGGGCCGCGTCTGGCCCCTGCATGCGGTCACCCTCGTCGCCTTCATTCCGCTTGAGATCGTGAAGGCGCTGGCGATGAGCGGCGAGACCGCGGCCTTCACCGCGCGGTTCGCCCCTTCGTCGATCGTCAGCAACCTCTTCCTGGTTCATTCCCTGGGTGTCGAGGAAGAACTGACCTGGAACATGCCGAGCTGGTCGATCAGCGCCGAGTTCTTCGCCTATCTCACCTTTGCCGTGCTCTGCCTGCTGGCCCGCCGTACATGGGTGGTGACCGCCGCCGCCGTCGCGCTGTCGGCCGCGGGCGCCTTCGTCGTCATGGGTTGGTCGGATCGCTTCATCGATGCCAGCTTCGATTTCGGGTATTTCCGCTGCCTGTACGGCTTCTTCGCCGGGCATATCGTCTACCGGCTGTTCCTGATCGCTCGCCACGCCGGACTGGCCCGGCTGCCGATGGCGGGGACGATCGAGGCGGCCAGCCTGGCTGCGGTGGTCGTCTTCGTGGCTGCAGCGCGCGGCAGCGCCCTGTCCTTCGCCTCGCCGCTGCTGTTCGGCATCGTGGTCTGGGTATTCGCCTTCGAGGGCGGGCCGTTCTCGCGACTGCTGGCGATGGGGCCGTTCCAGTGGCTGGGCGCCCGCTCCTACTCGATCTACATGGTGCATGCGCTGGTGGTCGCCCTGTACCAGAAGGCCGCGACCGTGATGCAGAAGCTGCTGAGCCAGCCAATGTTCGTCGAACAGGCGATCGACGGCGAGGAGACCCGCTTCATCTCCTTCGGCACCCCCTGGGCGATGGACGTGCTCGCGCTCGCCTATCTGGGAACGGTGGTCGCGGTTTCCGCCCTGACCTACCGGTTCGTGGAAATGCCCGGGCAGGCGAGTTTCAATGCGCTGCTGCTCAAGAAGCAGAAAACCGCCGCCCAGCCCGCGGTGGTGGAAGTCACCTGACCCGACGCACCGGCCGACCTCTCCTGGACGGCCGCCGCAAGACGGCCGGTCAGAGGCCATCCAGGAGCCGGGCAAGAGTCCGCAGAGGCCACCGCCGCGTATCGCAGGCGGCATCCGAGGCCTCCCAGTCCCGGGAGGGGATGACGACTTCAGGTTTCCGGCAACGACAACCTAACGATGGATGGCATATGCCGAGGCACCGGCAGTTAGATCGCATTTTCGAAATAGACGTTACAAATTATTACTTGTTTTAAGACGAAGGTTATCCGACACAGTTTCTCTTCAAACTCAGGCCGATATTGGTTACCCTCCGTTGCATTCATCCTGAAACTCTCTAAACCTCGATGTAATTTGCGGCCGCATGACCATGCCCTTGCAGCAGGAAAATTCCGGACGCGCCACTCCCGTGATCGGCCCGATCGTGGCGCCGATCCCCAATGCGGCCGGGCCACGCCGTCCGACATCGAGCCGGGACAGGGACCGGTTCGTCGGCTTCGCCTTCGCCGCCGCCGATCTGCTGATCGAGACGGACGCGCAGGGGAACATCCTGTTTTCCGCCGGTGCCCGCTGCCGCCTGACCAAGGGCGAGGTGGGCGGCCTGGTGGGCACCAACCTGATGGAGGTGGTGGCACCGGGCGACCGCAAATACGTCCGCGTCCTGTTCGATCGCATCCGGGAGAAGGCGCGCATCAAGCCGTCGCGCGTGCTGTTCCAGGCCTTCGACGGGCAGCAGTTCCCGGCGTTGCTGGGAGGCTGCCGGCTGGATTCCTGTCCGGGCTCGCTGTTCCTGACGGTTCTGCTGACCGCTCCGGCGCGCAGTGGCGGCGCAGGCACGGCGTCCGGGATCACGACGCAGGGCGAACTGCTGGATCAGGGCGGCTTCGCCGGCATCCTGGAAGAGCGGATCCAGGCCACCCGCGAGAGGGGGCTGGACCAGGGGCTGACCCTGCTGCTGGTCGAAGGGCTGCAGGCGATGGTGGAGGCGATGCCGGAAGGCGCCGCGGGGGAAGTGCGCGAGGGCATTGACGCCTATCTGCGCGGCATTTCCGCCGACGGCGACAGTGCCGGCCAGCTGACCGGCGATCGCTATGGCATCGTCCACGCCGCCGACATCGACGGGCGTGAGGTGCAGGGCCACATCGCCCAGATCATCGAAGCGGCCGGCGGCGCCCTGCCCGGCGGCATCCGGACCTGGACGCTGGATATGGCCGACGACCGGCTGGATGCCGCCGACGCCGCCCGCGCCCTGGTCTATACGGTACAGGCCTTCGCCTCCGCGCAAGGCGGCGAATTCACCATCTCCAGCCTGGAGGACGGTGCCAACCGCCTGATGGCCGGGGCGGTGGAGCGCATCGGACAGATGCGGGCGACCATCGACAACCATGACTTCATCGTCGTCTACCAGCCCATCGTCGACATCGCCACCGGTGCCGTCCATCACCTGGAGGCGCTGACCCGTGTCGACGGGATGAGTTCACCGGCCGACTTCATCACCTTCGCCGAAGATGTCGGGCTGATCTACGATTTCGATCTGCTGCTGACCCGGACGGTGCTGGACACGCTGAAGGAGTTCCGCAAGGAGCCGAAGCTGCCGGACGTGGCGATCAACCTGTCGGCCAAGACGCTGATGAGCCCGATCTTCCTCAAGCAGTTCCAGTCGGTCGTCGCCCCCTATGGCGAGCTGGCGGCGAAGCTGCTGATCGAGGTGACGGAAACCGTCGTCGTCACCGATATCGCCAAGCTGAACGAAGTGCTGCAGAAACTGCGCGGCAGCGGGTTCCGCATCTGCCTGGACGACGTCGGCGCCGGATCGACCAGCTTCCAGTCGCTGTACGGCATCCAGGCCGATTACGCCAAGATCGACGGGAAGTTCGTCCGCGGCGCCGTCAACAGCCCGCGCGACATGGCGATGCTGCGCTCGATGGTCGACGTCTGCCGCCAGCTTGGATTGGACCTGATCGGCGAACAGGTCGAGGAGGCGGTGCATGCCGACCTGCTGACCGGACTGGGGGTATCGCTGGCCCAGGGGTTCCTGTTCAGCCGTCCGTCCCGCGACTTCGCCTATTTCGCCAAGGACTGGTCGCGGGTGCGCAACGGCGGCAAGCTGCTGTTGAAGGGCTGAAACCGACCGGTGCCGCCCTTCGCCGTCCGCGAGATGCTCATGGACGCATCGGGCGGACTCTCAGCAGGTATTCCGAACCCACCCACAGATGGACGGGCTCGGAATACCTGCAAAACCCGCCTAGGCCATCGCCGGAGAGCGGCCGAAGACGCAGTCGTCGAAACTGCCCATTCCTTCGACGCTATGGACCTGTTCCAGCCGGTCGCGCGCGGCGTTCAGGAGTTCCCGGTTGCGGGCCAGCGTATCGCTGCCGGCATAGCCGTCGCGCAGGTGCATCCGGTTCAGCAGGGCCTCCGCCTGATCCAGGGCTTCCATGATGGTCAATGCCGTATCAGCGTCCATTGTCGCCCTCTTGTGCTCTGCGCCGCGCCGGCAGGTCGTCGCGCGATCCTTCGATGCGCCGATCTTAGCCGCCGCAACTCGCCGGCAGGTAGAGGATATTTGGTCGCATGCGCAAGAAAACGTGTAGGATTTTACTTATTATTTCGCTTTGCTTGAATCGTTTCTTTCCAACCACTCGGTCTGCACGCGGATGACCTTCTCGGTGGCGGAGAAGGCCTGCCGGCGGGTCAGGACCAGGACGACGCCGCTGGAGGCCGCGATCAGCGGGATCGGTCCGATGATCCAGGCCAGCGCCGCCAGCGCGAAGTAATAGGCGCGGATCCCGCCGTTCAGCGCGGTGATCGCCAGCGTCAGCGCTTCGCCGATGGTCTGGGCCATGACCTTGCGGTCTTCCGGCGGGATCGGCGGCATCGGGGCCGAACCGATCAGGGCGCAGCAGTAATTGTACTGGCGAAGCGCCCAGGTGAACTTGAAGAAGCCGAAGGTGAAGATCACCACCATCAGCATCATCTTGATCTCGAACAGCTGGTGCGAGGTCTGGACGGTGAAGGACAGGCCGGAGACGACCTGCTGCGCCCGCTCCGCCGCACCGAAGGACCCGATCAGGGCGGCCAGCACCAGCATGTTGGTGGAGGCGAAGAAGGTGCAGCTGTGCATGGTGTGGCCGAACAGCTGCGCATCCATGATGCGGTTCTCGCGCTCCAGCATCCGCTCCATCCAATGGCGGCGCACGATCTTCAGATGCTGGTTGACCGCATTGCGGCCATACAGCCGATGATGCTGGCTGACGGTGAAGCCGACCCAGGAGCCGACGAACCAGACGAAGGCGACGATGTCGAGGGTGGTGAGGTCGGCGGGCATGATGGCGGACGGCATGGCGGCGGGTTCTTGTCGGATGGCGGAAGGCCAGCAAGCGTGTGTGCCGACGTTTACGCCGACGACGGACCGGTGTCCACCTGCGGCTATCCGCGGGATCCCCTCATTCCCCCCGCCCCTGGACCGCCTTCAGGACATAGACGCGGATGGAGCTGGACAGGTTGCCGCTGCGGGTCTGGTCGATCTCCTCGATCAGGGCGTTCACCGACAGGCCGCGGAATTGCGCCACCGATTTCAAGGCGTCCCAGAACTCTTCCTCGAGGGAGACGCTGGTGGGATGGCCGGCAATCAGGACCGAACGCTTCTTCATGGTCACTCAACGCATCGCGGTGGGGGATGGGGGTGGTCAGAGGAAGGCCGGACGGCCGGGACAACTCACCCCCACCCTAACCCCAAGCTTAGCCTGGACCAACCATCCGTTCGGGGCGAACCCATTGATCGAATTGCTCATCCGTCAGGAGTCCGAGTTCCCGTCCGGCCTCCTTTAGACTTGTCCCTTCCTTGTGGGCTTTCTTGGCGATCTTCGCCGCATTGTCATAGCCGATGTGGGGGTTGAGCGCCGTCACCAGCATCAGGCTGTCGGACACCAGCTTGGCGATGCGGTCGCGGTTGGCCTCGATTCCGACGACGCAGTTGTCGGTGAAGCTCATCGCCGCGTCGGCCAGCAGGCGGATCGACTGGAGGACGTTGAAGGCGATCACCGGCTTGAACACGTTCAGCTCGAAATGGCCGGTGGCGCCGGCCACGGTGACGGTGGTCTGGTTGCCCATCACCTGGGCGCAGACCATCGTCATCGCCTCCGACTGGGTCGGGTTGACCTTGCCGGGCATGATGGACGAGCCCGGCTCGTTCTCCGGCAGCGACAGCTCGCCGATGCCCGAGCGCGGGCCGGAGCCCAGCAGGCGGATGTCGTTGGCGATCTTCATCAGCGACACCGCCAGCGTGTTCAGATGGCCGTGCACGTCGACCAGCGAATCATGGGTCGCCAGCGCCTCGAACTTGTTCTCCGCGGTGACGAAGGGAAGGCCGGTGAAGGCCGCCACCTCTTCGGCGAAGGCCTCGGCGAAACCCGGCCTGGCGTTCAGCCCGGTGCCGACCGCGGTGCCGCCCTGAGCCAACCGGTAGAGCTGCGGCAGCGCCCCCTTGATCCGGCCGATGCCGTAGGAGACCTGCGCCGCATAGCCGGAGAATTCCTGCCCCAGCGTCAGTGGCGTGGCGTCCTGGAGATGGGTGCGGCCGATCTTGACGATGTCCTGGAAGGCGTCGGCCTTGGCGTCCAGCGCGGTGCGCAGATGCTCCAGCGCCGGGATCAGGCTGCGCAGGATCTCGTCGGCCGCCGCGATGTGCATGGCGGTGGGGAAGCTGTCGTTGGACGATTGCCCCATGTTGACGTGGTCGTTGGGATGGATCGGCGTCTTCGATCCCATGACGCCGCCCAGCGCCTCGATGGCGCGGTTGGCGATCACCTCGTTGGCGTTCATGTTGGTCTGGGTGCCGGAGCCGGTCTGCCAGACCACCAGCGGAAAATGCTCGGCCAGCCGGCCGTCGATCACCTCGTCGGCCGCCTCCATGATGGCGGCGCCGAGCTTGGGATCGAGCACCCCCAGCTTCAGGTTGGCGGCGGCGGCGGCCCGCTTCTGGATGCCCAGCGCACGCACCAGCGGGACCGGCATGCGTTCCCCGCCGATGCGGAAATTCTGCAGGGAGCGCTGGGTCTGCGCCCCCCAGTAACGATCGGCCGGAACGTCTATGGGGCCGAAGCTGTCGGTCTCGGTGCGGACACCGCTCATGGCTGAACTCTCCTGATCGCCGCTTGTTTTCATGGGGGAGCCGGTCGCGAACCCCACCCCCCCGCCTGATCTTTGGCGCGCCGTCCCCCAGGGCAAGGGCGGCCAAAGCGGAAGCTTGGGCGACTCGGCGGGAATCCTCGCGTTTCTCCAAATTCGTTCTTGTTGCGTTCGTTTTTCTTCCGTAGGCTTTGCCGAGTGATCCGCCGATCCGCCGCAAGCCCGCCCGGGATCGGCAGCGATCGGCACAAGAATCGGCACAGCGATTGGGGGAACAGGATGGACCATCTGGCACCCGACCATGTCCGTGCGTTCATTGCCCGGACGCGCGTTGCGGAGTTGAAGAGCCGCGGCTGGCGTGTTCTCGGCCCGGGGGAGGAAGGATCGATCCTGATGGAAGGTCCGCTCCTGGCCGGTCGGACCGAGACGGCGGACTCGCCCATCGGCGGGATGTTCGACGACCTCGTCGCCCGAGCGCTGGAGCGCGCCGACGCTCGCGACCGTGTGGCCGCCCGCCGCGCCGCCTGAGATACGGCGCCCCTCCCTCCAATGGGTATGGTTTACCGGTGGGCCGGCATTTTCAGAGAGGGTGGACTGCCTAATGGGTTGCAGGGACTGCACCCTTCGGTAGTCACCCCCACCAATTATCTCGGGCGCTCTGAGAAACCTGACATAGCGGTGTGCGTTGTCATTGGGGCATGGCACCCGCCAGGGCATCCAACAGCGATCGATTGCAGCAGGCACTGGAATACCGTCCCAGACGTTCGGGTTAACACTTCGGGATCGTCGAAGACGATGTGACCTTAGGTCGGAAGTACCCCCGAAGATATTACCTGCTGCATAGTCTTGTTAGGAAGTCTTTAACTGGCCCGATGGCTTGATAAGGCCATCGGGAACGTTCAGGCCAAGGGAGATTTACATGATCGGCGCCGTCAACTCGAAGAAGATCAACGCATCCTCGGTGGCCCATATCGCGCTTCTCGATCAGTTCATCCAGCTGACGCAAGACACCATCGGCGAGCAGGACGACGCTTTCGTCCGCGACAGCCTGATCGATCTTCTGTCGAACCTGCGCACCGAGCGCGCCGACTATGCTGAGATCATCGGCGCGTCCGCGTTGAACCGCGCCGTCTGACCCCGTTTCTTACTCCTTCCCGGCCGCAGCCTCCGCCGCCGACGCCGCAAGCTCCAGCAGCGCGTCGCCGGTCAGGCGGTAGGGTAGCCACTCCTTCTTCTGGTGGAATCCCACCCGGTCGTAGAATCCGCGCGCCGGGTTCCAGTCCAGCACGCTCAGATCGACACGGCGGTAGCCGCGCTCAACCGCGCGCTGTGCCACCGCGGCCAGCAGTTTGCGGCCGACGCCGTAGCGCCGCGCATCCGGCGTGACGTAGAGATCCTCGACATACAGGCCGGGCCGCCCCTCCCAGGTGGAAAAGTTGCGGAAGGTCAAGGCGAACCCGACCGGCGCGCCGTCCAGTTCGGCAATCATCGCCTCGAACACCGGCTGCTCTCCCCAGCCGTCGCGGCGGAAATCCTCCTCGGTCGCCTTGACCGCATCGGCTTCGCGCTCGAACTCGGCAAGCTCGCGGACGAAGCGCAGGATGGTGGTGCAATCCTCCTCGACGGCGGGGCGGATGGTGACGGTCGGCATCGGCGGCTGGCTCCCTCGACTGCAACAAATGAAAACGGGGACCGGACCATAGCCCGCTCCCCGCCTTTGCGCATCTCCGTCGCGTGGGAAAGGTCAGTCGTCGCCGCCGCCCCTCAATTCCAGGAAGCCCCGCAACTCCTGCACGCGGCGTTCGGCGCTGTGTTCGGCCAGGACCCGCTTGCGCGCCCGGCGGCCGAGGTCGGTCAGGTGGTTGCGCGGCAGCATCATCGCCGTGGTGACGTCGTCGGTCTGGGCGGCCACCAGGATCTCCCGGCCGGGTTCGAAGAAGCTGTCCAGCCCCTCCCACTGGTCGGCGACGATGGCCGCGCCGCAGGCGGCGGCCAGGAACATCCGGTCCGACGGGCACCAGCCGATCCTGCGCTCGTCGTCGCGGGCCAGCGTCAGCGCCAGGCTGGCCGAGGCCAGCACATCGGCATGCCGCGCCGGGTCGAGGTCGGGAAAGCTCAGGATGTTGGAGGCCCGCGGCACGCCGTCCGGCAGCTCGGCGCCGACCAGGACGAAGCGCCGGCGGGTCAGCCGCTGGGCCGGGTCGAGGAAGAAGCGGTCCAGCCCCTCGCGGATGCCGTCCGGTCCGCCGACGATGCAGCAGAGGTCGCCGAGATACTCGCGCTTGAAATCGCCGGGCTTGTCGGCCTCCGGCACGATCCAGGGATAGAGCGGGACCACCGACTCCGCGCCGGCCTTCGCCCGGTACCGGTCCAGAGCCGGCCCGCCGCAGGAGGCGAGCACCATGTCGAAGCCGCCGAGCCCGTCGGCCGGCAGATGGGCCACCGCCTCCCCCGCCTCCAGCGCGGTGAGGCTGACCGCCGCCTCCGGATCGTAGAGCGCGCGGCGCGGCGCCCTGGAGTTGCGGACGAGGTCGGCGGCGAGGCGGGCGTCGGGGCCCTGCGCCACCACCAGCGCCACCCCGGCGTCGTCGGCCTGCGCCGCCGCCTCCACCGCGACGTCGTCCCAGGCGGAATAGGACAGCACGTCGCCGCCGGGGATCGTCCAGGGCACCGGTCCGTCCGGGCCGGTCCGCTCCACCGCGACGATGCGATGGCCGCGGATCGCCAGCCCCTGGATCAGCGCACGCCAGCGCGACCTGTGCCCGCCGTCATGGCGATACCCGTTGGTCAAGCCGAAGATCACGATTTTCATGGCGGCGGCACCCTTGGCGTTCCGTGACGGAAGGCGGCCTCTTCGTCGAAGCGCCTCCAATTCAACGCGATTGATGAAGGCGGTGTTCCGGCTGTCGTCCCCGCCCCGGCAGTCCCGTCCGGGACCGTCGTCGCCGGGGCCGGCGCCGGCGGGTGGAGACCCGCCGGACGGGAGTCGGGAAGGCGTTCCGGTGGATTCTGATATGGAACGGTCCGCCGGCCCTGCAAGCGCGCACCTGCCGCAAGAGGGGATTCCACCCCAGGCTTGCCGATTTGGCGGTTGAGCCTTGCTGCCGGGCGTCTTAGGGTCACGCCCCGGTTCCCCCTCCGATCACGGTCGAGCGCATGCGAGTCCCGTTCCGTCATTCCGCCCGCCTCCTTCTCGCCACCCTGCTGATGGCCGGCTGCCAGAGCACCGGCGCCACCGCCCCGGTGGTGTCCGGCACCGCGGCGCCCGCCGCCGCCGCGGCCCAACCGGTTGCGCAGCAGCCCGCCTCCTTCCCGGAATGGCTGGCGGCGCTGCGTACCGAGGCGTTGAGCCAGGGTATCCGTCCGCAGACCTTCGACCGCGCCTTCCAGCGGGTGAAGCTGTCCGAACGCGTCGTGGAGCTGGATTCGTCCCAGCCCGAGTTCACCCGGCAAGTGTGGCAGTATCTGGACAGCGCCGTGAATGAAAAGCGCGTCCAGGACGGCCGGCAGAAGCTGCAGGAACACGCGGCGTTGCTTTCCCGCATCACCCGCCGGACCGGCGTGCCAGGGGAGATCCTGGTCGCCTTCTGGGGGGTGGAATCGGATTTCGGCAAGTCGACCGGCAACTTCTCGGTCATCGACGCGCTGACCACGCTGGCCTTCGAAGGCCGCCGCGCCGCCTATTTCCGCTCGGAGCTGCTGGCGGCATTGCGCATCCTCGAGTCCGGCGACATCGCGCCGGAGCGGATGACCGGCTCCTGGGCCGGGGCCATGGGCCAGACCCAGTTCATGCCGACCGTCTTCCTGCGCAACGCGGTGGACGAGGATGGCGACGGCCACCGCGACATCTGGGGCAGCATGCCCGACGTCCTCGCCTCCACCGCCAAGTTCGTGCTGGCCAACGGCTGGCGGCCGAGCGAGCCCTGGGGCCAGGAGGTCAGGCTGCCCGACGGCTTCCCCTACGACCAGGCGGAGCTGAGCATCACCAAGCCGCTGTCGGAATGGCGCCGGCTCGGCGTGCGCGACCTCGACGGCGGCGAGTTGGGCGGTGAAGGCACGGCGTCGGTGCTGGTGCTGGCCGGGCATCGCGGGCCGGCCTTCCTGGTGCGCGACAATTTCCGCGCGATCATGCGCTACAACCCGTCGACCAGCTATTCGCTGGCCGTCGCCATGCTGGCCGACCGCATGACCGGCAGGCCCGGCGTCCGCGGCAGCTGGCCACGCGAGGAACAGGCGCTGAGCAAGGACGAACGCATCGACCTGCAGCAGCGGCTGGCGTCGCTGGGCATGGAGCCGGGGGCGGCCGACGGCATCGTCGGGGCCAACACGCGCAACGCGGTGCGGCGGTTCCAGGCATCGGTCGGGGAAATCCCGGACGGCTTCGCGACCAAGGCCCTGCTGGAACGGCTGCGGCAGCGGTCCTGAGGTCGAGCGAGGGGGAACGCCCGTTACGGGTGCCTCACCCCCTCGCTCCCCGCAACCCCACCACGCAGCAATCCCCAGGCGGCGGGCAGCAGCAGCGCCGCGACCCCGGCCCCCACCAGCGCATCGGGCGCGCCGTCCAGCAGAAGCCAGCTCGCCGCCAGCCCGGCCAGCCCGGCAGCGAGCGGCAACACGTCTCTGCGCGTACACAGCCAGATCGCCCGCGGGGTCAGCCGGCCACGCCGGCCGGCGAACAGCAGGGTCGCGGCCGCCACCGTCACGCCGATGGCCAGCAGCAAGGCCAGGCTGGCCAGCGGCACGTCGGGCAGAGCCATGCCGGCGATGCTGCGTTCCGCCGCCGCCACCAGGGCCACGGCGGCGACGGCCAGCGCCGCCCCCTGCAGCATCGACAGCCTAGGGCGCCACTCCGGCCGCCGGCCCATGCCGGCAAGAGTCACCGCATGGCCGGCGGCACGGTCGAGCACCAGCAGGGCCGCCGCCCACAGCGAGACCGCCTGCGTCGCATCGGCCGCGGCGAGCAGCAGGGCGCCCTGCAGCCCGTTCACCACCATCGCCGTCCGCATGGTGCGCCTCACATCGTCCGACCCGCGGGATGGGCGGGAGGACCCGCCGCCACAGGCTCCGCCACCGCAACCGCCGTCCATCGCTTCGCCCTTTCTCCTGGCATGACGGGGGAAATCATAGGAGCGGAGGATCGGCGCGTCCACAGACATCAGGATTTTCTGATGTTTCCTGACCTGCGGTCTCCGACGTCCCGGCCGCGCATCGAAAGGGGTGGCGCGACGAGAGGGCTACCCTTTCGAACGGTTGTGGGGATACCCCGGCCCACCCAACGGTACAGGGGGTGGCTCATTGGGCGCCTACCCGTCCCCCTCCCATGAAAAGCGGCGGGTCGAGGCGGATATGGGGACAGACACAGACGCATCATCGGAACCGCTCCATGACGAAGCGCCCTGCCTCCCCCGTCAAGATCCTGATCGTCGACGACAACCCGCTGCTCCAGCGGGCGTTGAAGGACATGCTTGGACTGTGGGGCGTCGGCCAGATCACCGCCGTCGGCAACGGCCAGGATGCCAAGGATGCCCTGCGGCGCGAGGTCTTCGACCTGATGGTGACCGACTGGGTGATGGAACCGGTGGGCGGTGCGCAGCTGGTCCAGTGGATTCGCCAGTCGCCGGGAAGCCTGCGGCCCAGCATGCCGATCATCGTGCTGACCGCCAATGCCGACCTCGCCACCGTGCGCAGCGCCTGGGATGCCGGTGCCGACTCCGTTCTGGCCAAGCCGGTTCCGGCCGCCACGCTGGCCCGCCGCATCGACGCCGTGCTGAACCGCCGCGACGGCACGCCGCGCACGGCGACCGGCGGCGGGGAGTCCCGCAGCGACGGTCCGCGTCCCTCCGGTTATCCCGGCGGCCGTTCCGGCGATCAGGGCGCGGCGCCGCCGGCCGGCCTGATTGCCCCGCGGCCTGCCGCTCCCCGGCCCGCCGCCGGCGCGTCGCAGCTGCCGCCGGCGATCCCACCCGTCGCGAACCCGGTGCCCGGCCTGTTACCGACCACCCCGCCCGACCGCGGGGCCGCCGCGATGCGCAGCGACGATCCCAAGCGGGTGCGCCTGCTTCTGGCGCTCGACAAGCTGGAGGCGGCCATCGACCGGCCCGACCCGATCGGCAGCCGGCTGCGCCATTCCCTGTCCGACCTGCAGATCGCAGCAGCCGGCGATTCCGCCGCGTCCTCCATCGTCGCTTCGCTGTCCACCTGCGTCACCTGGGTGGAGCCGGACATCGAAGGCTATGTCGATGCCCTGCAGGCCCATGCCGCCGCCTTGCGCTGGCTGGTGGGATCGGACGGCGGCACGCAGTCGATGGCGGTGGCGCTGTGCCTGATCCGCACGCTGCGCGCCAGCGTCCGCACGCTCGCCGCCCGCGGCCATACCGACTTCGGTGGCTGGCCGGAAGGCGGCAGCCCGACCCCTCCGGGCAAATCGCCCCTGAGCGGACGCTGAGTCCCTCCCCATATCGTCTGGAGAGGCCCCGGGCGAAAGGGAAACGGAGCGGGAATTTCCGTCAGGCAGGGCATTCCATACGCTCCGTTACGGAACACCGCCGGTTGCCGGCCGATCCTTGCTTTTTGCGATCCGGCCGGCCGCAGGCGTTGCGATATACGACAGCCTTCATTACCTTTTTGCCCAGCGAACAAATCGGCGACCCAGCACTCCGCACTGGAGTTTGCCAGGATGCCGAGCGATGGGAGGGAATGAAGAATGGCGCTGGCGACTGTCTCCTTGGAAGACAAATACGCGCTCGAACAGGGGCGTGTTTACCTCACCGGTACCCAGGCGCTGGTGCGCCTGCCGATGATGCAGCGCCAGCGCGACCTCGCCGCCGGGCTGAACACCGGCTGCTTCATTTCCGGCTACCGCGGGTCGCCGCTGGGCGGCTTCGACCAGAATCTGTGGAACGCCCGCAAGTTCCTGGAAAAGAACCACATCCAGTTCCAGCCCGGCGTGAACGAGGAACTGGGCGCCACCGCCGTCTGGGGAAGCCAGCAGGTCGGCATGTTCAAAGGCGCCAAATATGACGGCGTCTTCGCGATGTGGTACGGCAAGGGCCCCGGCGTCGACCGCTCCGGCGACGTGTTCAAGCATGCCAACGCCGCCGGCACCTCGAAGCACGGCGGCGTGCTGGTGCTGACCGGCGACGACCACAACTGCAAATCCTCCACCTTCCCGCACCAGTCCGAACACGCCTACATGCACTCGATGATTCCGGTCCTGAACCCGTCGGGGGTGCAGGAGATCCTGGATTACGGCCTGATCGGCTGGCAGATGAGCCGTTTTTCCGGCTGCTGGATCGCCATGAAGACCATCGCCGAGACGGTGGACACCTCGGCGTCAGTCTACATCGACCCCCACCGCGTCTCTCCCATCGTCCCCGCCGACTTCCCGATGCCGCCGGGCGGCCTGAACATCCGCTGGCCCGACCCGCCGCTGGAGCAGGAATACCGGCTGATGAAGCACAAGCTGTACGCCGCCCTGGCGTTCGCGCGTGCCAACAAGCTGGACCGGGTGGTGATGGAGAGCCCGCGTCCGCGCTTCGGCATCGTCACCACCGGCAAGAGCTATCTCGACGTCCGCCAGGCCTTCGACGAGTTGGGCATCACCGAGGAGATGGCCGCCGACTGGGGCATCACCGTCTACAAGGTCGGCATGCCCTGGCCGCTGGAGCGCGACGGCGTCCGCCACTTCGCCGAGGGTCTGGAAGAGATCGTCGTCGTCGAGGAGAAGCGCGCGGTCATCGAGAACCAGCTGAAGGAACAGCTCTACAACTGGAATCCCGACGTCCGCCCCAAGGTGGTCGGCAAGTTCGACGAGCAGGGCGAGTGGATCCTCCCCAGCGCCGGCGAGCTGACCCCGGCGCAGATCGCCGTGGTGATCGGCCGCCGCCTGCAGCGCTTCGTCGAGAACGAAAACCTCGCCCGCCGTATCACCTTCCTCGACGCGCAGGAAAAGCAGAAGGCCCATGTGGCGCGCGTGGTGCGCAAGCCGACCTTCTGCTCCGGCTGCCCGCACAACACCTCGACCGTCGTGCCGGAGGGCAGCCGGGCGCTGGGCGGCATCGGCTGCCATTACATGGCGACGTGGCTCGACCGCTCGACCGACACCTTCACCCAGATGGGCGGCGAAGGCGTGCCGTGGGTGGGTCAGGCCGCCTTCACCGACGAAAAGCACATCTTCGCCAACCTCGGCGACGGCACCTATTTCCATTCCGGCATCCTGGCGATCCGGCAGGCCATCGCCGCCAAGGTGAACATCACCTACAAGATCCTGTTCAACGACGCGGTCGCCATGACCGGCGGCCAGCCCTTCGACGGCACGCTGACCGTGCAGTCGATCGCCAATGTCCTGCGGGCCGAGGGGGTGCAGCGCATCACCGTCGTCAGCGACGAGCCGGAGAAGTACGGCATCGGCAACGGCCTGCCGCAATTCTCCACCGTCGAGCACCGCGACGACCTCGACCGCGTGCAGAAGGAGATGCGCGAAGTTCCCGGCGTCAGCGTCCTGATCTACGACCAGACCTGCGCCACCGAGAAACGCCGCCGCCGCAAGCGCGGCAAGATGGTCGACCCGGCCAAGCGCGTGGTCATCAACGAGCTGGTCTGCGAGGGCTGCGGCGACTGTTCCGCCAAGTCGTCCTGCGTATCGGTGATCCCGCTGGAGACCGAGTTCGGCCGCAAGCGCCAGATCGATCAGTCGAGCTGCAACAAGGACTATTCCTGCACCAAGGGCTTCTGCCCCAGCTTCGTGACGGTGGAAGGCGGCTCCTTGCGCAAGCCGAAGCCGGCCGCGGCGAAGTCGGCCGACGCGGCCGCCCTGCCCGCCCCGGTCACTCCTGCCTTCGACAAGACCTGGAGCCTCTACGTCACCGGCGTCGGCGGTACCGGCGTCGTCACCATCGGCGCTCTGCTGGGCATGGCGGCGCATATCGAAGGCAAGGGAGTCGGCGTGCTCGACATGACCGGCCTCGCCCAGAAGGGCGGCGCCGTCACCAGCCATATCCGCATTGCCAACACGCCGGAGGACATCCATTCCGTCCGCATCGCCGCCGGCGGCGCCGACGCGGTGCTGGGCTGCGACCTGATCGTCGCGGCGGCGGGCGACGGCCTGTCGAAGATGACCGCCGGCCGCACCCGCGCCGTCATCAACACCCATGACAGCATCACCGCCGATTTCATCAAGAAGCCGGACATGGTGATCCCGGTGCGCGACCTCGTCGGCGACATCAGGAAGGCCTGCGGCGGCGAGGCCAATGTCGATGCCTTCGACGCGACGAAGCTCGCCACGGCGCTGCTGGGCGACAGCCTGTATGCCAACCCGTTCCTGATGGGCTATGCTTGGCAGAAGGGGCTGATCCCGCTGAGCGAGGCGTCGATCCTGAAGGCGATCGAACTGAACGGCATCTCGGTCAAGCTGAACCTCGACGCCTTCCAGTGGGGCCGCCGCGCCGCCGTCGATCTGGCCGCGGTCGAGGCCGCCGCGAAGCCTCAGGAGGCGACGCAGACCGCGCAGTCGCTGCTGCTCGACCAGCGCCGTCCGTCCGCCAGCCTGGACGAGGTGATCGAGCGCCGCCACCGCTTCCTGGTCGATTACCAGGACGCCGCCTATGCCGCGCGCTACCACGCGCTGGTCGACTGGACCCGCCGGACGGAGCAGCAGAAGATCTCCGGCTCCACCGCGCTGACCGAGGCGGTCGCCCGCGCCCACTTCAAGCTGATGGCCTACAAGGACGAGTATGAGGTGGCGCGGCTCTATACCGACAGCGGCTTCGTCGAGAACGTCCAACGCATGTTCGAAGGCGACTGGAAGCTGACCTTCCACATGGCCCCGCCGGTGATGGGCGAAGCCGCCGAGGATGGGGCCGAACCGAAGAAGAAGACCTTCGGCCCGTGGATGCTGCCGGTCCTGCGCCTGCTGGCCAAGGGCAAGCGCCTGCGCGGCACCCGGCTGGACCCGTTCGGCCGCACCGCCGAGCGTCGCCAGGAGCGCCAGTTGATCGCAGATTACGAGGCGGTGGTGGGCGAATTGCTGAACCGCCTGACCCGCGACAATCTGGCAGCGGCGGTCGAGATCGCCGCCCTGCCGATGGAGATGCGCGGCTACGGACCGGTGAAGGCGCGCAATGTGGCGACGGCGAAGGCCAAGGAAGCCCGGATGCTGGACGCCTTCCGCACCCCCCCGGCCGTGCGGCCGATGGCGGCGGAGTAACCGGTCGGAGGATCTGTCGCAGGATCGGCAACGGCGCCCTTCCCGCCCGTCGCGGGAAGGGTTCGCCGGTCGGGCTCACGGCGGCCGGGACCGGTATGGCCGGTGGATCGAGATGCCATCGATCGGATCGCAAGGACTCAAGTCAATGCCGCCTCCGATCAACACCTCGCCCGCCTGCTCAATCGCACACGAACAAGTCTCACAGCCAATGCCGTCGAGGCTATTAATGTTGGACCGACGGACAGCTCCGCGGGTCCATTACGGTGAGGTCATCGTCTTATGGACCATGTGACCAAATGCGGCAGAACCTTTTAAGACTTCTGAATTTTTCGGCTAGAATCCGGTACAGAAAGGTAAATACCGACCGAATTCGCCGCAACTTGGGTTGACAGGCTCATATGCATACTGATGTATGATGGTCAGGATATTCCTCCTGCCAAAGATGAGCCGGCCCATGGGCACCCTGCTAACCCGCATCAGCATCAGCCGCAAAATCTCCGCCGTCGTCATCCTGATGACCGTGATCGCGTCCGTGGTCGGCGTCATCGGCTTCGTCGCGATCCAGACTTTCGGCGGCAAGATCGACGAAATTCAGGTTCGCTCGCAGCGGGCACTGCTTGCCGAGCAGGTCAGCAGCCTGATCTACAAGACGGTGATGGACAGCCGCGGACTCTATGCCGCCCGGTCGAAGGACGAGGCTCTGCTGTTCAGCAAGGGAATCACCGACTCGACCGCCATGATCGGCAAGCGCATGGCGGAATGGGAGCGCCTGCTGACGCCCGACCGCAAGGCCGACTTCCAGAAGATGGTCGCCAGCGCCAACGACTTCATCGCCATCCGCAACGAGGTCGCCCGCCTCGGTGTCGAGGTCTCCCAGGAGGCGGCGCAGAAGCATGGCGACACCCCGGAAAGCCGGTCCAGCCGCACGGCGCTGGGCAAGTCCATGGAGGCGGCGGCACAACGGAACATCGACAGCATCCAGCAGGCGAACGACGAGCTCGATGCCTACAGCGCGCGCATGATCACGCTCATGCTGGTGGTCGGCGTCGGCGGCATCGGCATGGCGGTCGTGGTCAGCATCGCCGTCTCCCGCTCCGGCATCGTCAAGCCGATCACCGGCATCACCGAAACCATGTCCCACCTCGCGGACGGCGACCTGTCGGTCGAGGTGGCGGGCAAGGACCGCGGCGACGAGATCGGCGGCATGGCCCGTGCCGTCGAAGTCTTCCGTCAGAACGCGCTGGACCGCGCCCGCATGGCGGCGGCCGAGGAGGCGGAGCGCCTGGAGAAGGAACGGCGCACCGCCGCGGTGGAAAGGCTGGTCGCCGGCTTCGACAGCAGCATGTCGGGCATCCTGCGCACGGTCAGCGCCGCCGCCACCGAACTGGACGCCACCGCGCAGAGCATGACGCACACCGCGGACCAGACCAACAGCCAGGCCGCCAGCACGGCGGCGGCGGCCGAGCAGGCTTCGGTCAACGTGCAGACGGTGGCGTCGGCCACAGACGAGCTGACCGCGTCGATTTCGGAGATCAGCGTGCAGGTTTCGCGCTCCACCGCCATCGCCGGCCAGGCGGTCGGCGAGGCACAGGCCACCAACCGGCAGGTGCAGGGGCTGGTCGAGGCCGCCCAGCGCATCGGCGACGTGGTGAAGCTGATCACCGACATCGCCAGCCAGACCAACCTGCTGGCGCTGAACGCCACCATCGAGGCGGCGCGCGCCGGAGAAGCCGGCAAGGGGTTCGCCGTGGTGGCCAGCGAGGTGAAGAACCTCGCCAACCAGACAGCCAAGGCGACGGAGGAGATTTCCGGCCAGATCCAGGCGATGCAGCAGGCGACCGGCGAGGCCGCCAACGCCATCACCGGAATCGGCGGCACCATCACCTCGATCAACGAGATCGCCACGTCGATCGCATCGGCCATCGAGGAACAGGGCGCCGCCACCGGGGAGATCGCCCGCAACGTCCAGGAGGCGGCGCGCGGCACCGAGGTGGTGACGGCGAACATCGCCGAGGTCAGCCAGGGCGCCACCCAGACCGGCAGCGCCGCGACCCAGGTTCTGGGAGCGGCGGGCGAACTGTCCCGCCAGTCGGAGCAGATGAAGGTCGAGGTCGAGCGTTTCCTGGCGGGCATCCGCGCGGCGTGAGGAGCCTGCGGAGGACGGGGAGTTCCCGACCATATCCTCCGCTGCCGACGGGACCGGCGAGAAAAGCGAAAACAACTTTCGATGGGAAAGGGCGGCTTCGGCCGCCCTTGCGTTTTGACAAGCGGAACGATCGGAACGGATACCCAGCTGTACGACGATCGGAAGTCCTTGAGTGGCATTTCCCATGACTGTGCGATTGCATGGGATCCTGCCCTAATACATAATCCGCCGAAAATTGCCCTTTCCGCATATTTACTACGTTGAATTGCTCTCACGCGCCTGCTGGCAGATAGAACAGGGCGGCGACGGAACCCGTGGTTCGACCGGATGAGGGAGAGAATTGAGTGGCGGAACAGCGATTGACGTCCGATGAGCCAGACCGGAGCGAGGACCGCTATCGTGCCTTGTTCAACGCCATCGACGACGGCTTCTGCATCATCGAATTCATCGAAGACGCCGACGGCTCGCTCGTCGACTATGTCCATGTCGAGGCCAATGCGGGTTACGAGCGTCAGACCGGCATCCCGGACGTGGTCGGCATGACGGTCCGGAAACTGGACCCCGCCGAGGCGGACGCCTGGATCGACCTGTATGGCAGCGTGCTGCGAAGCGGCCGGCCGATCCGCTTCGAGCGCTATTTCACGCTGGTCGAACGCTACATCGAGGTCTCGGCCGCAAGGCTGGAACCGGCGAGCCGGCGCCAGGTCTCCGTTCTGTTCCGCGACATCACCGCCCGACGCCGGGCGGAAGAAGCCCTGCGCATCAGCGAGGCCCTGGCGCGGAAGAATGTCCAGCGGGTCCAACTCGCGCTGGCGGCCGGCGCCATCATCGGCACCTGGAACTGGGACCTCCCCGCCAACCACTTCACGGTGGACAAGCCGTTCGCCGACGCCTTCGGCCTCGATCCCTCGCTGGGCCGCGACGGGCTCAGCCTGGAGCAGGTGATCAGCAACGTCCATCCCGAAGACAAGCCGGGTCTGATCGTCGCGGTCCAGGAGGCCATCGGCCGCGGCGGAGCCTATGCCCACCAGTACCGGGTGAAGCGGGCGGACGGAAACTACTACTGGATCGAGGCGAACGGACGGGTCGAGCATGGGCCGGACGGCACGCCGTTGAGCTTCCCCGGCGTGCTGCTGGACGTCCAGGAGCGCCGCTCCGTGGAGGCGGAGCGCGACCGGGCAACGACGGCGCTGCGCGCGCTGAACGAGACGCTGGAACAGCGCGTTGCCGAACGCACGGCCGAGCTGATGCGGGCCGAGGAGCAGCTGCGCCAGTCGCAGAAGATGGAAGCGGTCGGACAGCTGACCGGCGGGCTGGCGCATGACTTCAACAATCTGCTGGCCGGCATCTCCGGTGCCCTGGAGCGAATCGCCGCCCGGGTCGACCAGGGGCGCATCAACGAACTGGACAAGTTCATCATCGCCGCGCAGGGGGCGGTGCGGCGGGCCGCGTCGCTGACGCACCGGCTTCTCGCCTTTTCCCGCCAGCAGACGCTGGCGCCGAAGGCGGTCAACGTCAACCGGCTGGTCGGCGGGATGTTGGAGCTGGTCCAGCGCACGGTGGGACCGGCCATCCAGGTCGAGATGGTCGGGATGTCCGGCCTGTGGGCAACGATGGTCGATCCGTCGCAGTTGGAAAACGCGTTGCTGAACCTGTGCATCAATGCCCGCGACGCCATGCCGGCGGGCGGGCGGATCACCATCGAGACCGGCAACCGCTGGATCGACCGCGAGGGGGCGCGGCAGCAGGACATGCAGGAGGGCCAGTATGTCTCGCTCTGCGTGTCGGACAACGGCACCGGCATGACACCGGACGTGATCGAGAAGGCCTTCGACCCCTTCTTCACCACCAAGCCCATCGGCCAGGGCACCGGGCTGGGGCTGTCGATGATCTATGGCTTCGCCAAGCAGTCCGGCGGGCATGTGAAGATCTATTCCGAAGTCGGCGAAGGCACCATGGTCTGCCTGTATCTGCCCCGCCACCGCGGCGAGGCGGAGGAGGACGAGAACCGGGACGAGGCCGCGGTCACCCAGCCGGCGCGGGAGGGGGAGACCGTCCTGGTGGTGGACGACGAACCGAGCCTGCGCTTCCTGGTGGTGGATTTGCTGAACGACCTGGGATACGTGGCGATCGAGGCGGCGGATGGTGTCGCCGGACTGCGGATTCTTCAGTCGGACACGCGCATCGATCTGGTGGTGACGGATGTCGGCCTGCCCGGCGGCATGAACGGCCGCCTGATGGTGGATCTGGCCCGCGTCGGCCGTCCGGCGCTGAAGACGCTGTTCATCACCGGTTTCGCCGAGAATGCACTGCTCAACAACGGCCAGCTGGAGCCGGGCATGTCGGTGCTGACCAAGCCCTTCGCCATGGAGGTGCTGGCGGCCCGGATCCGGGAGCTGATCGCGGGATAAGGCGGGATATCCTGCATGCTCCCCGACCGTTCACGAGGTGATCAGCGGCGAGCGATGGAGCCATGCGCCGTCGCGAACCTGATCGAGGACGAAGCCTGCGACATCTGCCCGCGCTATGGTGCCACCGTGAAAGCCGGACAGATCCGTGAGCATGCGGACCGCCCCGCGGGCGGGCTTGTCGTTGAGCACCGTTGGGCGAACCAGGACCCAGTCGAGCCCGCTGTCCCTGACGATGGCCTCCTGGCGATTCTTGTCGGCATAGACCTTCCGCAGAAGAAGCGGGAAAATTACATGGTCGAACAGAAAGCCGCCATGGCCCGCGCTGTCTCCGGCGCCGATGCCCGTGATGGTGACGAGGCGGGCGACCCTCTCGGCCTTCATCGCGTCCACCAGCACCTGCGTCGCTGACGACAGCAGGGTCACCTCGCGAACCGGGCTGGCGGGTGTGCCCAGCGCACTGATGACCGCCTCCCGGCCTTCGAGCGCCCGACGCAGGGCGCGCTCGTCGCGGGCGTCGCCGGCGATGAGCTTTGCCCCGTCAAGGCCGCGCGCCCTTTCAGGGGACCGCACCAGAGCGGCGACATCGTACCCCCGCGCCAGCGCTTGGCCGACAATCAGGCGGCCGGTGCCGCCGGTGGCACCCAGGACCAGGATCCTGGGAGCAGCGGACTGGACGGTGCCGGTTTCGGAATTCTGCATGGTGTTGGCCTCCGATGGCGAAGCGCCTCGCAAGAGGCGCCCCGCGGGCTGATGGACACTCGTGTGGCGGTCAGAGCCGGCCCGCGGCCAGCAATTCGCGGGTACGCTTCAGCGTGGACAGCAGGGCGGCCTTGTAGCCCTTGTCGCTGTCAAACTGCGCCTGTTCGGCCTGTTCTTCCGGGCCGTTCGGCACCCTGCCCCGCAGGCCGAGATAGCAGTAGAAGCGGAGCTGCAGCGCACCGGCTTCGTCCTCATACAGCTCGTTGACGATCGCGCCCTCACGCGGTCCGGTGGCCTGAAAGAAGGTGACCTTGCCTTGCGGTTCCAGGGAGATGATCTCGCGGAGATCGGCGCCGGCGATCGTGGCTTCCCGGACGAAATGGGTGGCGCTTTCCTCCACGACCTCGCTGCGGGTGCAGAGGCCGGGCGGCAGGAACTCGCGGGCGTCGCTGGCCTTCAGCTCCAGGCCGGCCCAGACTTGCGCGCGGGTGAGCGTGGTCTCGCCTTGCGGGTTCACCGGGACGGTGGCGGTCGAATAGATCATGGTGCTCTCCTGCGGGTGGGGGGTGGACCTCTTGACACCCCGACTATGCGCGGCCCATTGATGGCCCAATAGACGCTATTTCTGAACGCGATGTCTCACAGGTGGAACGAATGGATCTGCTGGCTCTGGCCGATTTCAATCTGGTCGCCCGCCATGGAGGGGTCGGCCGGGCTGCGCGTGCATCGGGGCGCCCGAAGGCGACCCTGTCCCGGCGGGTGGCGGACCTGGAGGCGAGCCTCGATCTGCGCCTTTTCGAACGGGGAGCGCGCAAGCTGGCGCTGACCGAGGAAGGCCGGGCCCTATTCGAACGAACCGGCCTGCTGCTCTCCGAACTGGAAGAGACGGCCGCGGCGATCGCGTCTGGCGGAGAAAAGCCGCGCGGCCGGTTGCGGATCAGCGCCCCGCTGCTGTTCTCCCAGACCGCGATGGGAAAGATCGCCGCGGGCTTCGCATTGCGGTATCCGGAAGTCAGGCTCGAAGTCACGACGGAGGACCGGGCCGTCGACATGGTCGAGGAAGGATTCGATCTGGTGATCCGCGTCAACCCCGATCCGGACGAGACCCTGGTCGGACGGGCCTTCCTGCGTGACCGTCTGGTGGTCGTGGCAAGCCCCGGCCTAGCCCGTCCGGCCGGAGACCTCGCTTCACCTGCCGTGGTGCGGACGGCGGGTGATCGGGCGGACGACCGGCGGTCCTGGAATGTGAAGACGCCGGACGGCCGGGCGGCGATCGGCTTCACCCCGGTGCTGGTGCTGTCGTCGCTGATCATGGTGCGGGATGCCGTGCGGGCCGGCGTCGGCGCCGCCTGCCTGCCTGTGTCGTTGGTAAGCCGCGATTTGGCCGACGGCACGCTGGTGCATTGGGCTGATGCGGACAGCCCGGACATCGCCTTGTGGACGCTCTATCCGTCGAGACGGCTGCTGAGTGCCCGGGTATCGGCGTTCCTCGACCATCTGAAGCAGGCTTTTCCCAATGGAACGCCCGAAGAGTTGGCTGCGTATATCGGCGGGTGACGGCCGTCGGCCCACTGGTCCGCCTTGAATTCCCTACGGAGCCATCATGGCCCGGAATGCAGCGTCCTGACACGGGACGGAGCGGCCGGCATGCCTGGTCGCAGCCACTACCCCACCGGAAACCTCAGCAAAAACCGCGTCCCGGTCCCGGGGCCATCCTCCAGCGCGATGCTGCCGCGCATGGTGCCGGTCATGATGTTGGCGCAGATGCTCAGGCCCAGCCCGCTGGCCCCCGTGGCGCGCTTGGTGGTGAAGAAGGGGTCGAAGATGCGGGAACGGATTTCGGCCGGAATGCCCTTGCCGTCGTCGGCATAGCGCATCTCGATCCAGCCCGACGGCAGCCGGCGGGCGGTCAGCAGGATGCGGCCGCTCGCACCCTCGTCATAGGCGTGGACCAGCGCATTGATGATCAGGTTCGACAGCACTTGCGCGAAGGCGCCGGGATAGCCGTCGACGATCAGACCGCTGGGTATGTCCAGTTCCACCGTCACGCGGGTGTGGCGCAGGCGGGGACGCAGGCTCAGCAACACTTCGTCGATATAGGCGGCGAGATCAAAGGACCGGCGTTCACCGCTCGCCTGATCGGAGGCGACCTGCTTGAAGCTTTGGATCAGGCCGGTGGCACGCTCCACGTTGGACAGGATCATTTGCGTCGATTCCCACGCCACCTCCAGGAAGTCCTGGAAATCGCTGCGACGGATGCGGTTCTCCTCGAACAGGGCGCGGATGCGGCCGACCTCGTCCGCAAGGTGGGAGATCGCCGTCAGGGTGACGCCGATGGGGGTGTTCACCTCATGCGCGACGCCGGCGACCAGCTGGGCCAGCGAGGCCAGCTTCTCCGCCTGGATCAGGCTGGCCTGGGCGTCGCGCAGTTCGGCCTCCGCCCGCTTGCGGGCGGTGATGTCCAGCGCGACGGTGACGATGTGGGTAACCTCGCCGTCCTCGTCGGTCAGCGGCATCTTGGTGCTCAGCCAATCGCGCAGGCATCCGGTGGCGTCGGGGGCGCGGTCCTCGTGGAAAGGGACGCCCTGCCCGCTTTCCGCCACCAGCCGGTCGAGGGCCGCAGCCCGCTCGGCCGCCGCTCCCGGCGGCGGGGCCGCGGCCGGACCGTAGGTCTCGCGGTAGAAACGGTTGGTCAGACGGACCGTGCCGTCGCGATCCTTCACGTCGATCAGCGCCGGGATGGCGTCGATCACCCCGGTGAGGATCTCACGGCCCTGGCGCAGCGCCTCGTCGGCGATGACCCGCCCCGTGATGTCGGTGAAGGTCCGCACCTGCCCGCCGTCCGGCAACTGCACCACCCGCACCTCGATGAGGCGGCCGTCGCCCTGGGGCCGGGCATAGACGAACTCACGCTCCGGCCGGCCGATACGCTCCATCAGCCAGGCGGTCTTGGCATCCAGGTCGTCGCCGAATTCGGGGGCATCGGCCGGCATCTCCACCATGCCGTTGGCGATCTGGAGCCGCACCACATCCGGCAGGGTAGGGCTGCTGCGCAGGATCTCGTCAGGCACGCCCAGCAGATCGAGCGCGTTGCCATTCCAGGCGATGTAGCGAAGGTCACGGTCGAGCAGGACGATGCCTTGCCCGATGTTCTCCAGCGTCAGGCGCAGCAGGTGGCGCTGGATCGCAAGATCGTCCTCCGCCCGGCGACGCTCTGTGACGTCGCTGTAGGTTCGGACGAAGCCGCCGCCGGCGGTGCGACGGGTCCGCACCTCCAGCACGCGGCCGTCGGGGCGGCGATGCTCGTAGAGCGCCGGATCGCCAAGGCGCGCCCGCTCCAGTTGGCGGGCCGCGATGGCATCGGGATCGCCTGGGCCGTATTCGCCGCGGCGGGCGAGCAACTGGACGATGCGGGCATAATCGGCGCCGGGCCTGTAGCCGCGCGGTACGTCGAACATCTCGTAGAGCCGGCCGTTGATGACGCGCACCGTCAGGTCGGCATCGACCAGCATCACGCCCTGGTCCATCTGTTCCAGCGCGAACGCGGCAAGGTCGTCGCCGGACAACGGTACCGGCGCGGTCCTGTCAACCGGGGAAGGGCGATCCTTCGGAAGGTCGGGGATCCGGGCTGACAAGGTAGGCACGCCATCCATCGTTATGCGGGTCCGCAGGCGGACCATCCCACTGTAACAGCCATGCCGGGTCGTGCCGAGCCCCCGTCCGCATCCCAAGGTCGCAGCTTCAGAACATTTATGGGATATTTTAAGAATTCCGGAACCTTTGTCCCGGTAGCCTGTTTCGCAGTCAGGACGGTTTGTGCAAGATCGCCGAATGCGCGATACTGTTCTCGCCTTGCCCCTTACTCCGCGCTCCCCCGCCCGCTTGAGGTAACCGCCCCTTGTCCGGACTGGCCGCCCTTCCCGCACCGACCAGCGCGATGCCCAATTCGGGCTTGGCGAAGCTGCGTCAGATGCTGGCGAGCGATGCCGCGGCGGTCCAGCCCATCCGCCGCGTCCCCGGCGACGACGAGCGCAAGCGCGGCAACCAGGGAGCCGAGGCGACCGGCGACGCCCTCCAGGGCAGCGGTCGCGCCGATGCCGATGCGACGGCTGCACGGGCACGGTCGGCGAGCGGTTCGGCGGGCGGCTTCGCCATCGGTTCCGCGGACGACGGGGCCAGCCCGGTCATTGGCGGACCGGTGCCGCTGACTGCCCTTCCCAACGCCGGCTATGTCGCGCAGAGCATCCACCAGGAAGCGATGGGCAGCGGCCTGACCATCGAACCATGGTCCGAGGCCATCGACGCCTACCGCCGCGCCGATGCCGGGGTGAACACGCCGATGATCACGCAGATCGCCATATAGGAATCGCGACGGCCTTCCACTGGCCCTTCGATGACCTTCCGGTGGGACACCGGCCGGTGCATCCCCTGCGGCCCGCCCCCATATGGGCGGAGTTCGGAGAACCGGATCAGGTCGACAGGAGGCCGATGCCGCGGTAGCTTTCGATCAATGCGTCATAGAGCGCAATGTCCGAGCGGCTCCTCGCGACGAGCTGGGCACCGGCGACGGCGGCGAAGATGGCGCGGGCTCGCGCTTCGCACTCGTTGGAACTCGCCAGACCCGCAGCGGAAAGAACCCTGCTCAGCCACATGACATTCACGTCGGCAAAGGTCAGGACCTCCGTCTTCACCGCGTCCGGCAGGTCGTCGAGCTCGGCAGCCATGAAGCTGCAAAGACACATGCGATTGTCGTTCTCGAGCGCCTTGCGGAAGATATCGGGATACCGCTCCAAGCAACGGGCCGGGTCTGGAATTTCGGCCAGCATGGACTCGAGAACAGCCGCGGCATCCTCCCAATAGCGTTTGGCGACAGCGGCACCGAGATCGGCCTTGCTCGGGAAGTGATAGTGGATGCTGGCGGCCTTGATGCCCACCTCGGCCGCAAGATCGCGGAAATTCAAGCCGGCATAGCCATGCGCCTGTGCGGTCTTGCGGGCCGCCGCCAGGATTGCCTCTCGGGAATTCACACTCATTCCATTGCCTCGCTGTACCGCCGCCAACCTACCAAGTGACAGATAGACATTGACAGCCGGAATGTGAAGATCTTATAGGTTGCCTATCAAGTGGCAGGTAGATAGGAGTTCGCAATGAAGATTTACGATTGGCCGACCGGCCCCTATCCGGCGCGCGTGCGGATCGCCTTGGCAGAGAAGAACTTGCAATCCCAGGTCCAGTTCGTGACGGTCGATCTGTGGAAGGGCGAGCACAAGACGCCCGAGTTCCTCGCCAAGAACTACTCAGGCACGCTGCCGGTGCTCGAACTCGACGACGGCACCCTCCTTGCCGAATGCACGGCCATCACCGAATACCTGGACGCGCTTGATGACGCTCCCCTGCTTACCGGCAGGACTGCGCGCGAAAAGGGCATGATCCACATGATGAGCAAGCGTGCCGAGTTGGAGCTCCTCGACGCCGTCAGCGTGTATTTCCACCACGCCACGCCGGGGCTTGGACCTGATGTCGAGCTCTACCAGAACCCCGAATGGGGATTGCGCCAACGCGACAAGGCGGTGAGGGGCATGCGTTACTTCGACGGCATCCTGAGAAAGCAGCCGTTCGTGGCCGGCGAGTTCTTCTCGATGGCCGACATCACCGTCATCGGCGGTCTGATTTTCGCAGGCCTGGTGACGTTGCCGGTGCCTGACGAATGCGATGCCCTCCAAGCATGGTATGCGAGGATGCAGGAGCGCCCCAGCGTCAAGAACCGGGTGACGATGTCGACGCCGGCCCCGGCCTCCGCTTGAGATCATCGATACTGCCGGGACTCTCGGCGGCGCATCGATATCCCGGTGTGCGGTAGCGGCACATGCCGCCGCGGCTTCCGATCCCG
>NZ_JAENHM010000015.1:0-64632 GCF_016595245.1 Azospirillum endophyticum | reverse complement strand
GTCGGGATCGGAAGCCGCCGGGACAAGGCCATGGCAAAGATACGACTCTGGATCGCCGCATCCAGAAGCGATCAGTCGTCTCCACCCGCCGGCATCGGGCCGTGGGGGATGTCCGCCTTGCGGCCGCGGAACAGGGTACCGACGAACTGGCCGAGATCCTCCATGTAGAGGTAGAGCGACGGTGTGATGTAGAGCGTCAGCACCTGCGACACGCACAGGCCGCCGACCACGGCGAGGCCCAAGGGCTGACGCAGTTCGGCGGCGGCGCCATGGGCGATGGCGATGGGCAGGGTGCCCATGATCGCCGCCATCGTCGTCATGATGATCGGGCGGAAGCGCAGCAGGCAGGCCTGCTCGATGGCGTCGCGCGCCGACATGCCGTTGCGCCGGGCCTCCACCGCGAAATCGATCATCATGATCGCGTTCTTCTTCACGATGCCGATCAGCATCAGGATGCCGATGATGGCGATGACGCTGAGTTCGACATCGAACAGCATCAGCGTGGCGAGCGCGCCGATCGCCGCAGACGGCAGGCCCGACAGGATGGTCAGCGGGTGGATGAAGCTCTCGTACAGCACGCCGAGCACGATGTAGATCACCAGCACCGCCGCCGACAGCAGGAGCGCCTGACCCGACTGGGCGTCCTGGAACACCTGGGCGGTGCCGGCGAAGCCGGTGGTGATGGTGGCCGGCAGGCCCATGTCGCGCTCCGCCCCGCGGATCAGGTCGACGGCCTGTCCCAGCGAGGCGCCGGGCGACAGGTTGAACGACAGCGTGACCGCCGGAAGCTGGCCCTGGTGGTTGACCGCCAGCGGACCGGCGGTGCGCTCCACCCGGGCGAAGGCGTCGAGCGGCACCAGCTTGCCGGACGTGGCGGAGCGGACATAGATGCGCGACAGCGAACTGTCGTCGCCCTGGTATCTCGGCTCCAGCTCGATCATCACCTGATAGTCGTTGCTGGGGGTGTAGATGGTCGAGACCTGCCGCTGGCCGAAGGCGCTGTAGAGGGTGGAGCGCACCTGATCGACGCCGATGCCCAGCGTCGCCGCCTTCTCGCGGTCGATGTGGACATAGGCCTGCGGGTTGTTCAGCTGGAGGTCGCTGGTGACGTCCTGCAGGATGGGGATGCCGCGCAGGGCCTGCTCCAGCCGGCCGGACCACTGGTACAGCTCGTCGAGGTCGAGACCCTGGATGGTGTACTGGTAGAGGCTCTTGGACGCGCGTCCGCCGATGCGCAGGTTCTGCACCGGCTGCATGTAGACCGCCATGCCGGGGATGCCGTTGACCTGCCGGCGAATCTGCTGGATCACCTCGGTCGCCGACGGGCGCTCGTCGCGCGGCTTCAAGGTGATGAACATGCGGCCCTGGTTGCCGGTGCTGCCGCCGACGCCGACGGAGGAGATGACGTCGACCACCGCCGGATTGGCCTTCATGATCGCGGCGACCTGCTGCTGGCGTTCGGCCATCGACGGGAAGGCGATGTCGGCCCGCGCCTCGGTGGTCACCTGGATCTGGCCGATATCCTCGGTCGGGAAGAAGCCCTTGGGGATCGCCTGGTAGAACAGGACCGTGCCGACGACGGTGGCGATCATCACCAGCCCCATCAGCGGCCGGTGGCGCAGGGTCCAGCGCAAGGTGCGGCCGTAACCGTTCAGCAGGGCGGAGAAGCCTCCCTCCAGCATGCGGCCGAACCAATTCTCCTTCTGGTCGTGGGCGTGGGTGAGGAAGCGCGAGCACATCATCGGCGTCAGCGTCAGCGACACGAAGGCCGACGCGCCGATCGACATGGTGACGACCAGGGCGAATTCGTGGAACAGCCGCCCGACCACCCCGCCCATCAGCAGGATCGGAATGAAGACCGCGACCAGCGACAGGGTGATCGACAGGATGGTGAAGCCGATCTCGCGCGAGCCCTTGATGGCGGCCTCGAAGGGCTTCATGCCCTCTTCGACGTAGCGGACGATGTTCTCCATCATCACGATGGCGTCGTCGACGACGAGGCCGACCGCCAGCGTCAGCGCCATCAGCGAGATGTTGTCGACCGAGAAGCCCAGAAGATGCATGCCGCCCGCCGTCGCGATCAGCGAGATCGGCACGGCGAGAGCCGGGATCAGCGTCGCCGACAGGCGGCGCAGGAAGAGGAAGATCACCAGCACGACCAGCACGATGGTCAGGCCGAGCGTGAACTGCACATCCTCCACCGCCTGACGGATCGATTCCGAGCGGTCGTTGACCACCTGGATGGCGGCGGCGGCCGGAAGCTGCGCCTGGAACACCGGCACCAGGGCACGGACGCGATCGACCACGTCGACCGTGTTGGCGTCGGGCTGGCGCTGGACCGCCAGCATGATGCTGCGGGTGCCGTTCAGCCAGCTGGCGGTGCGGTCGTTCTCGACGCTGTCCAGCACCTTCGCCACGTCGCCCAGCCGGACGGGGGCGCTGTTGCGGTAGGCGACGATCAACTCGCGGAAGGCGGCGGCATCGGGAAGCTGCGGGTTGGCGGCGATCACCAGCTGCTGCTGCTGGCCGGTCAGGGTGCCGACGGGGGTGTTGGCGTTGGCCGCGGCCAGCGCCTTCTGCAGCTCGTCGATGCCGATGCCGCGCAAAGCCAGCGCGTTCGGATTGACCTGGACCCGCACCGCGTATTTCTGCGAGCCGTAGATCTGCACCTGGGCCACGCCCGGCAAGGTCGCGACCTTGGGCTGGATCAGCGTCTCGGCGATGTCGTTCAGCTTCGCCAGCGGCAAGGTCGGCGAATTCAGCGAGAGGAACAGGATCGGCTGGTCGGCCGGGTTGACCTTGCGGTAGCTGGGCGGGGTCGTCATCTCCGCCGGCAGGCGGCGCTGGGTGCGGGCGATGGCCGCCTGCACGTCGGCCGCCGCCGCGTCGATGTCGCGTTCCAGCACGAACTGGATGATGATGCTGGTGTTGCCGAGCGTGCTGTTCGACGTGATGGTGTCGATGCCGGCGATGGTGGAGAACTCGCGCTCCAGCGGGCTGGCGACCGACGCCGCCATCGTCTCGGGCGAGGCGCCCGGCAAGGTCGCGGTGACGCTGACCACCGGGAAGTCCACCCGCGGCAACGCCGCGGTCGGCAGCTGGCGGTAGGCCGCCAGACCGCCGAGGATCAGGGCCGCCGTCAGGAGAATGGTCATCACCGGACGGCGGATGCAGAGTTCGGAGAGGTTCACGTCGCACCCCCGGTGCTCTTGCCTTGGGTCATGGTGCTACGCGCCGCGGCGTCCTGGGCGGCGGAGCCCTGCTGCCGGCCGCCTTCGGCGGTCTCGCCGCCGGCCGGTGCGGCAGGCTTGCCGCCGGCCTTCTCGGTGATCTTGGCGCCGGGGAACAGGCGCGACTGGCCGTCGACCACCACGCGCTCACCGGCCTTCAGGCCGGAAGCGACGACGCTGAGGCCGCCATGGTTGCGCTCGACGGTGACCGGGCGGACCTCCACCGTCTCGTCGGCCTTCACGACATAGACGAAGCGGCCCTTCTGGCCGGTCTGCACCGCCAGATCGGCGATGGTCAGGGCGTCCTGTTCGACCCGCAGGGTCAGGACGGTGTCGACGAACTGGCCCGGCCACAGCCGGGTGTCGGCGTTCGGGAACTCGCCCTTCACCAGGATGGTGCCGGTCTGCTGATCGACTTGGCTGTCGACGAAGGACAGCTTGCCTTCGGCCTTCTCGCCATGCCCGCCGGCGATGCTGGCGGTGACGGAAAGCGACCCGGCGGCCATCGCGGCGCGGATCGCCGGCAGATGCTTTTCCGGGACGTTGAAGGAGACGTTGATCGGCCGAAGCTGGGTCAGGGTGACCAGCGGGTTGGTGTCGGCGGCCCGGACCATGGCGCCGACCTTGGCGTTCACCGTACCGGTGCGGCCGTCCATCGGTGCGGTGATGCGGGTGAAACTGAGAGAGACCTTCGCCGCCTCGATCGCAGCGAGGTCGGCCTTCACCGTGCCTTCCAGCGCGTCGGAGGTGGCGACGGCGGCGTCGTAGGTGGTGCGGGAGATGGCGCTGGTCCGCACCAGCTCGGCATAGCGCTTCACGTCGCCCTTGGCCTTTTCCAGGTTGGCGCGGTCGCGTTCAAGATTGGCCTGGGCTTGGCGGAGCTGGGCGTCCAGCGAGCGGCTGTCGAGCGTGAACAGCGTGTCGCCGGTCTTCACCTCCTGCCCTTCGGTGAAGGCGACCGATTCCACGGCGCTGTCGACGCGGGCCTTGATGGCGATGGCGGCGATCGGCTGGACGCTGCCGATGGTGACGATCTGTTCCGGCACGGCCTGGATCGACACCGTCTGGGTGACCACGGGCACCGCCCGGGCGGTTGCGGCCGATGCGTTCGCCTGCGGTTTCGCCCCGTCTGCCGCCGTCCGGATGTCCGCCCCGCCCTTGTGGGTCGCATACCAATAGTACCCGCCGCCGCCGATCAGCGCGGCGACCAGCAGGACCAGGAAAAACCGTCTCATACGATGGGACTCCAGACGCCGGAGCCAGAGGCCGGCATGCGCTTAGATGAAAGGGGGCAGGTTGGTGATGCCGGACATGAGAATGTCGATGACCGAGCGTTCCAGCGCCTCGCGCGGGCGGTCGCCCAGCTGCATGATCCCGCCGCGGACCATGCCGATGATCAGCAGAGGCACGATTTCCAGATCGACCTTGCGGAACTCGCCGGAATTCATGCCGTCGGCCAGCACCTGCTGCAGTGCCGTCGCGGTGCGCTGGCTGCGGCGTCGCAGGATGCGGCGGGTGCGGTCGGCCAGATCGGACTGGTCGCCGCCCAGCAGCTTGAGCGTCTGCAGCTGCTCGCTCAGCGTGTCGACCAGGGCGGAAACCATCGCCGACAGGCGGACGGAGGCAGGAACCTGCTGCGGCGCCAGCTCGGCGTTCAGCTTATGCTCCAGCCCGCCGAGTGCGCGTTCCAGCGATTCCAGATACAGCTCTTCCTTGGAGGGGAAGTAGCGGTACAGCGTCGCCTTGCCGACGCCGGCCCGCTTCGCGACCTCCTCCACCTGGACTGAGGCGTAGTCGCGGCCGGCGAACAGCTCCGCCGCGGCGTTGAGGATCACCTCGCGCCGCCGAGCGCGCCAGTCGGGTATCTCTTCCGCATCGAGAGGCATGAATGGAACTCACGGGTTTCAAAAACTGACGATAGTCGAGTTCCTTAGAGTGTCAAGGAACCAGTATCCAAGAAAAATGAATTCGCCGTCATGCTGGGAATGCCCCTGACTCCCGCCGTTCGACAGCCTCCTCTCCCTCCGCTTCTTCGCTGGTCCCGCGCACACGCAAAGGGCGCGAAGCCCGACCTCCCGAGGCGGAAATGCCTGGAAGGCCGGGCTTCGCGCCCCTGCGCTAAAGCGGCTTGACGCGGACGATCAGCTCCGGGTGGCGGACGAACGGCCGGTGCCGACGGAGCCGGTCACGCCGGTGGTCGAGCCTGCCATTGACCCGGTGCCGGCCGAGGCACCGGCCGGGCCGCCGCTGCTCCCCGCACCGGTGCCGGTGACGGAGGGGGCGCTTGAGCCGGTGTTGCTGCCCGTGCCCACACCCAGGCCCGCACCGGCGCCGGTGCCGGTGGTGTCGGAGCCCTGGAGGCCGCTGTTCGTCGCGCTCAACGACGAGGTGGTGCCGGTGCCCGCATTGGCCATGGCGGAGGCGCCGGCACCGGTGGAATTGCCCCAGCCGGAAGCGGCCTGGCTTCCGACCTGGCTGCGGACCCGCAGGTTGTTCTGCACATGGGAGACGCCGGAAACCGACTCGGCGACATCCTCGGCCCGACGCTTGGTATGGCGGTCGGGAACCATGCCGGTCAGCGTCACCTCGCCGTTGCTGACCGTCACCTCGATGTCGGAGGCGTCGATGTAGGCGTCGTCGGTCAGGCGGTCGCTGACATCCTCGCGCACCCGCTCGTCGGACCGGCTGTAGCCGCGGGGACCGCGGCCGCGATGGGCGCGGCGCTCGTCCTCATGGCGCCGCCGTTCGGCATCATCGTCGCCGAACCAGGAGGCGATCTCGTCGCCGGCCTGTTCCCAGAAGCCGCGCTGGCCGCCGCGGCCGCGGTCTTCGCCATAGCTGCCCCGGCTTTCCTGGCTGCGGTACATGCCGCCGCGATCTTCGCCCCAGGAGCGGCTGCGGCCGGCGCCGCGGTCGCGACCGCCGTAGCTGGAGGCGGAGCTGCCGCCGAAGTCGCGCCGGCTCCAGTCGCCACGATCCCAATCGCCGCGGTCGCGGCCGGATTCGTAGCCGCCGCCTTGGGAACCATAGCCCCTGGCCCCGTAATCGCGTTCGCCATAGTCGCGGCCGCCATAGCCGAGCGAGCTGCCGCCACGACCGCCGCGGTCGGTTTCCCCATAGGGGCGGACGCCGTAATCCTGGTCGCGGTAATCGGCGTTGCCGACGTCGCGGCTGGTATAATTGCCCTCCGTCCCGGCATTGCCGGCACCGGCATAGCCGCCGTAGCCGCTCGACCCAGACCGCCCGCCATAGCCGGCGCCGTAGCCGCCGCGGCTCATGTCGCGGCCGCCGCCGAAGTTGCGGTCGTAGACCCGTTCCGTCTCACGGGACGTGTCGCGGCGGGCGTCGCTGTCATAGCGGGACTCCCGGCCAAAGCCGCCCGACTCGTTGCCGACGCGGCCGCCATAGCCGGCGTCCCGGTAGTTGCGGCCCTGCTCGTCCTGATGGCGATGGGCCTGCGGGCGATACATGCTCTCGTGCTGGCTCTCATACTGCCGGCCGTCATCCTGGTCATAGACGCCGGTCCGCCTGGGTGTCTCGCCCCAGTCGCGGTGCCGGTTCGGCTCCCGGTCGTCGTCGCGCCAGTCGCGGCCTTCGCCTCGCCACCGATTCTCGTACTGCGCCATCGTGGTCGGCTCCCTCTTGCAGGATTCTTGGACTCGAGGAGGCCCGTCACGAACGGTGTCGACGCCCTCCTTGTTTCCCGAACAACAGGAGCGGTCGGATGGCGTTCCGGAATTTCAGCGGCCGGCTGGGGACGGTCCGGAGAATCCTGGCACGGCACTTGCGTAGAGAGGAGCGGTTGGTTCCACGCATCACTTGCGGCTTCGGCGCTTCATGCACCGAAGCCGCTTTCTTTTGCGCCCCATTATTGGGCAAACGCCCGCATCTGCTTAATTTGGCGGCGGACGGTCGAGCAGGCGGGCAACCGCAGCCCCCAACTCTTCATTGAGGAAGGGCTTGTAGATGATCTCATCCGCATTGAACATGCGCGTCATCTTCAGCAGATAACCGGCCGGCATGTTCGGGGCTCCGCCGGACATGGCGAGAATCTTCACGTCCGGCTGGGTGCTGCGGGCGGCCTTGATCAATTCGATTCCGTCGACTTCCGGCATCAGCACGTCGGTGACGATCAGATCGAAGACGCGTCGGTCGAGCGCGCGGATGGCCGCCCGTCCATTCTCCGCCTCCGTCACCTCGAAACCCCGACCCTCGAGATAGCCGGCCACGGAGAGCCGTACGGCCGGCGAGTCCTCGACAACCAGGATGTTGGGCCGATTGGCACTTACCATCGCACAACCGGTTCCGTTTCGGGAACCGCCCTATCGGAAAGCCGGCACCGGCCGGCGAAAGTCAACCCCGCAGCCCTCACCCGCCGAGCGCCGCCACGGCAGCCTCTGCGTCGGCGTGTATTTCGAACAGCGACGAGAAGCCGCTGACGTCGAACACCTCGCGGATATGCGGCGCCATGGCGGACAGGGCGATCGACCCGCGCTTCGTCCGCGCCGCCTTAGCGGCGACGAGCAGGCAGCGAAGCCCGGCTGAACTGATGTAGGAAAGCTGGGCCATATCGACAACGAGGCGCGTGCCCTCGCCGCCCATCGCCGACAGCAGGGCCGTTTCGAATTCGCCGGCATTGCCGCTGTCGACCCGCCCCTCCGCCCGCAGCACGGTGATGCCGTTGACCGTCTGTTCGGTAATATTCATACCCGTCCCTCGCCTCGTCTTACCATATTCGGGGTTATAGCATGCCGATAAGCGCGCGACGATGCATTCGCGGTGCGAAAAATCATGCCCGCCCTTCAAGGCCGCCCTTCAACCCCCGCCTATGCACAGACTTCGTTCGCATGGCGATTGGGGAGGGGAGAAGTCTCCGTGCTTCCCCGCCAGCGCAGGACCAGGCAGGTGATGTCGTCGGACTGCGGCGCGCCGGCGGTGAAGCGGGCGACGTCGGCCAGCACCCCGTCCAGCCCGTCGCGGACCGAAGCGTCGGCCTGCCGTCCGACCGCGCTGACCAGGCGGGTGTCGCCGTACATCACGTCCTCGCCGTTGAAGGCCTCGGTGACGCCGTCGGTGAACAGCACCACCATGTCGCCGGTGTCCAGCGTCACGCTCTTCTCGCCGAAGGGCATGTCGGGCATGGCGGCCAGCGCGATGCCCGGGGTGCGCTCCAGCTCCTTCACCGCGCCGGCGGCGGTCATGCGCAGCGGCGGGTTGTGGCCGCCGTTGGAGAAGGCCAGCACGCCGGTGCGCAGATCCAGCTCGCCATAGAAGACGGTGACAAACATCATCTGCTCGTTCTCCGCCGCCAGCAGGTTGTTGACCCGGCGCATGGTCTCGGCCGGGCCGACTCCGGACTCGGCGATGGCGCGCAGCATGGTGCGGGTGATCAGCATGAAGAAGGCGGCCGGGATGCCCTTGCCGGACACGTCGGCGATGACCAGCGCCACCTTGTGCTCGGAAATCGGGAAGAAGTCGTAGAAATCGCCGCCGACCTCCTTGGCCGGGATCATCCGCGCGGCGATGTCGAACTCGGCCATGTCGGGAAAGACCTGGGGCAGGATGGTCAGCTGCATGGTCCGGGCGATCTCGAGCTCCTGCTGCAGGCTGATCAGCCGGCGCTTGTCGGCCAGGGCCTCGCGCAGGTCGCGCACCATCTGGGTCAGCTGCACCTGCTGGGTGCTGACCCGCGTCGCCAGACGGGAGAAGCCCAGTGCCAGCAGCCCGAGCTCGTCGCCGACCCCCTTGGACTGGGCCGACTGGGCGTCGTGGGTCTCCGCCTCGATCTGGCGCAGCTCCTCCAGCAGGTTCTGGCGGGCGTCCTCCTCCAGGGTGACGGCCAACGCCTCCATCTGGCGGCGGATGAAGCGCTGCTGGCGGCGCAGGCGGCGCTCGCGCTGGCCGGCGCTGCGCTCGATCTCGCGCATCACGCCGCGGAAGACCTCCACCGCCCCGGCGATGCGGCCGATCTCGTCGTTGCCGGCCGGCAGTTCGACATAGCCCATCGACCGGCCGCGGGAGAGATCCTGCAACGCCTTCACCGCCCCGTCGAGCGTCGAGAAGTTCCGCCGCAGGAAGCCGTAGAGCAATCCCAGCGCCCCCAGCAGAACCAGTCCGACCGCGGCGACATAGGCGACGGACCACAGCGCCTGCTCCTCCACCGCCTGGGTGACGTCGGAGGCGATCAGCACGGTGGCGACGCGGCCGCCGGCCAGATCGGCGACCGGCAGGCTGGCGAGGGCATAGCGGCGCCCGCCGCCGGAGACATAGGCGATGCTGCGGTCGGCCGGGCGAACCAGCGGCTTGACCACGGGCCACAGCGGATCGCTCTCGCCGTCCAGCGCAGCGCCGTTGCGCGTCACGGCGAAGACGCGCCCGCCGGTGGTGCGCCGCAGCACGTCGAGCGCCACGGCGAAATCCACCCCGGCCACCGCGGCACCGGCGACTCCGGCTCCGCTGCCCGCCCCGCCGCCGGCCCCGGTCCCGGCATAGACCGGCACGCCGGCCACCACCACCATGCGGTCCCCGTCCACCAGCCGGACGCCGCGCGCCAGCTTCTGCCCGGACAGGATGGCATCGAGGGAGCCGCGATTGAGCAACGGCGCCGGGTCGAAGGCCGGATCGCTGCTGTAAAGCAGGTCGCCCGCCTTCGACAGCAGGTTGACGTCGGTGATGCCGCCGGTGGCCGGGGCCGCGACGATCCCCAGCGCGGCGACGCGGCGGTCGAGCGCACCGCGCTCCTCCGCCTCGACCGCGCGGGCGATCTCGGCGTCGCCGGCAAGCCGGCCGAGCCCCTGGTCGATGCGGCCGACCGCGCCCGACACGGCGAGTTGCCAGGAGGTATCGAGCCGGGCGAGTTCCAGCTCGCGCGCACGGTGATCGGCGGCGTCCTCGCGCAGGGCGGAGAAGCCGAGGAGAAGTCCGGCCACCACGGTGACGGTGGCGAGGACGAACAGGATGATGCGGGTCTGGAGCAGCATGGGGGCCTCTCAGCTCCGCGGAACGACGATGGGCCGCGCCAGCAGCAAGGCCAGCCCGGCGGGAAGCAGGGAGGATGCGGCGAGCATGCCGCCGTCCCAGTCGACCGCCGCCGCCCACAGCAGCGCCGCCAGGATACCGACCGCCAGCGCCCGCAGGACCGGCACCTGCCCGCCATCCGTCGCCTGCCGCCGCACATAGGACAGCGCCAGCCCGGCTGCGATGCCGCCGGCCAGCGCAGCGGCCGCGGCGGCCGGCACCCCGGATGAGGGCGGAAGTGCGAACGCCGCGACGCCCGCCGCCAGCAGAAGCAGCGCGGTCAGCAGGGCGGCGATCCGGCGCCAGCGGCCGGGAACGGCATGGCCGGCGACGGCGCCCGCGAGCAGAAGGGCGATCATGATGACGGGCGCACCGCCGGCGCCCGGAACCAGCATCGCCGCGGCGGACGCGGCCAGCAGCGCGAAGGAGTGGATGTCGTCGGCGCGTGCGTCGACCTCGCGGCGGGGAGCGGCCTCCAGGCCGGGGCCGAGCGCTTCCAGCGCCGACCGCCGGGTCCGTTCGACCGCCTCGGCGACCTGCGCGTCGAAGACCGCGACGCGCACCTCGTCGGCATGGGCGGCGAAACGCTGGCGCCGGTCGTGCAGGCCGAAGACGAGGGCGTTGAAGGAGAAGAGCAGCCGGCCGACCTGATCGCGCGGACGGCGGCCCAGCAGCGTGGCGAAGCGTCCCGCCGCGGCCTCCTCCATCGCGCGGGCCAACCGGCGCAGCGGCGCGCGGAAGCTGGCACGGGCCAGCACGCCGGCCAACTCGGCCAGCACCAGCAGAACCGCCAGCGCGCCGAGCGCCACCGTCGCCAGTTCCCGGGCGATCTGGCCCCGCACCTGCCCCGGCTGGACGCCGACCAGCACATGGCCGGCCGGCGGCTGGCTCGCCCCGCCGCCGCCGCCTTCCGACGACAGTCGACCGACGCGGACGGGCACGCGCAGGATCAGGAAGCCGTCGCGCTCGATCGGCTGGAGCGTCGCCGCGCGGGTCTCCGGCGTCGCCAGCCCGCGGAAGGAAGCGGCCAGCGCTTCCAGCCCCCGGTGGTCGAGGGACGAGCCGCCGGACACCGCCGTCACGGCGCCCTGCAGGAACGCGCCGTCGGCGGCGGTCAGCGCCAGGAAGCCGATGTCGGGGTTGCGGCCGGCGATGCCCTGGAGGAAGGAGCCCACCCCCTCGATGCGGGGAAGGGGAATGCCGTAGCCGATGGCCCGTTCGAGGTCGTGCTGCACCGCTTCCGCCACCGCGGCGGCCTTCGCGGCGCGTGCCTCGCCCAGCTGGTCCTGCGCCAGCCAGGTGCCGAGCAGCCCGATCCCGGCCATCGCCAGCGCCGCCGCGAGCAGGATGGCGGCCGGGATGCCGATCATGAAGGGGCGGTGGCTGCGGATCTTCATGCGAGTTCGTCCAGGCGGGCGACTTCGCGCTCCGCCTCATCGAGGATGGTCAGGCGCCGCCGCACCGCGTCGGTGAAGGCGGGGACCGGCAGGCCGAGCGCCTGGGCCGGAGACTGGGCCGGAGACTGAGCCGGCGATAACGGAGCGGCACCGGCGCGTCCCTCCCCCAGCCCTTCCAGCACGGCGGCGATGTCGGTGAGCGACCGCCGCGGTCCGGCGGCGAGCCGCAGCCCGGCCAGCCAGCCGAGCAGCGCCAGCGGCACCGCGATCAGCAGGGCGCCGATGGACAGGGTCAGGGCGTAATGGCGCAACGGCTCCGCCATCGCGCCGGCCGGCATCCGCACCAGGACGCTGCCGGCCACCGTGTCGAAGCTGGTTGCGAGGCCGACGCCGTAGGCGCGCTCGGCCCCGCGTTCCTCCGACCAGAAGCCGCTCACGTCGCCGTCGGGGCCACCGGAATTCACCGCGGGGCGGAACGACAGCGCCTCCCCGACCTCCACCGCGTTGGTGGAGAAGAGGATGGTGCCGCCTTCGTCCAGGACGGCGACGGACTGGATGCCGGGAAGCGCGGCGCGGGCGCGGGCCAGCAAAGTCTCGACCTGCGGCAGGTCGCCCAGCGCCAGGCCGAGGTTCAGCTGGGTTTCCAGCGATTCCTTGGCCTCGCTCAGCACGAAGTTGACCTGGGAGGCCACGGCCTCGTCCAGGCGGCGTGCCTCTTCGCGCGTCCACAGCACGACTGCGGACAGCCCAGCGATGAACACCGCCACCGCCACGAATGCCGCCAGCCGCGCCCCGAAACTCCCCGATCCCATCCCGGTCTTCCCCTTCAGGCAAACCGCCGGCCGTCAGGCGGCGTCCGCCCCGATTCAGCCCTTTTCACGGCCGCACAGCGCATACCAGCGCAGCGAAGCCCCCTCGCCCACCGCGACGCGGCCCCAGACATGGCCACGCTCGAACACGTCCCAGCGCGACGCCAATTCGTCCACCGCCACCAGCTCGGCGCTGGCGGTGTCGAAGACCGGGTCGACGGTGAAGTCGCGGTGGACCAGCAGCCGCACCAGATCGCCGCCGACCCGGATCAGCCGCTTCGGATGGATGCCGTGCCTGGCCAGATGGCCCCAGCTGCGGTGGTTGCGCGTGCTGACCGTGGTGATCAGGTGCCTGCGGCCCAGCGCCTCCGCCACCTCGATCCGCCAGTCGATCAGCCGGTGGTGCAGGCCGCGCCCGCGTTCCGACGGGTCGACCATGGCGGACGACATGTGCGCCACCCAGGGCAGCTCCGCGTCCGGCAGATCGAGGTCGCGGCCGCGGTTGGGGCAGTCGCCGGACGGCAGGCCGAGGGCGCCATAGGCGACCAGCGTCCCGTCGCGGAAGATGCCGGCGGTCAGGCCGCGGTCGCCCAGATGGTCGGTGACGAAATTTCCGACCTCTCCGGCCATGCGGTAATGGTCGGGATCCTCCAGCGTCGCCACCACGCGGACGCGAAAATCGGCGAGCAGGCTGGAATCGTCCAGATCCATCATGCGGACGGCCAGCCCGTCCGGCAGGTCGGCGGCCAGCGCCCGCAGGCGGACGGCGGCCACCGCGCGCGCGGCGTCGCCGCGCAGGGGGACCGGGGCGAACGGCAGGACGACAGGGGGCGGAACGCTCATAATTCGCCACTCACAATTGATTCGCCACTCACGATTCGATGATTTCCGCGAAGTTCAGCAGGCCGATGGGCGGGTAATATTCGAGCGCCCGCACGGTGGGCATGTTGATGATGACGGAGAATCGCTTCAGCGTTTCCACCGGGATGTCGGCCGGATTGACGCCGTCGAGCAGGATCTGCGCCGCCTTGAAGGCGGTGAAGCGGCCGATGCCGTAGGCGCTGCTCGCCAGGGCCAGCATCGCCTTGTCGGTGCGCACGATCAGCTCCGTCACCGAAAAGGTCGGCAGCCGCAGGCGCAACGCCTCCGCCGCCACGACCGCGCGGTTGTGGAAGGCGATGAAGGTGTCGGGGCCGATATACAGCACCTCCGCCCCGCGCTTGGCCACGCGGCCCAGCGCGTCGGGTACCGCGGCGGAGATCGGCTCGCCGCGGTCGTTCAGCGGCACCGGCTCCTCGATCAGCTCCAGCCCGCGCAGCGCCGACTCCGCCCGCAGCCCCTCGATGGTGAGGACCGAGTTGCGTTCCTGCGGGTTGTAGACGACGCCCAGCCGCTTGATCGGGCGATAGGCCTGGATGGTGTTCAGCTGCACCGCGATCGGCGCGATGTGGATGGTGCCGGTGACGTTGCGCCCCGGCCGGCCGAGATCGGGCACGATCTTCGCGTCCACCGGCGCGGCGACGAAGGTGAAGACGACGGGGATGTCGGTGACGTATTTGCGCGGATCGGCACCGTCGAAGGGTCCGAGGAGGCCGCGGGTCTGCGGCGTGCCCCAGCTGTAGATCAGATCGGGGCGGGTGTCCTTGATCTCTTCGATGATGCCCGGCAGCTTGCCGTTGTCGCCGCCGGTGTTGCGGATGGTGTAGTCGACCTTCAGCCCGCGGCGCGCCAGATAGTCCTTGAAGCCGAACTCGTTGTCGCTCTCGCCACGGCCGAGGACCATGGTGATGCGGAAGGTCCGGTCCGGCACCGCGGCGGCGAGCGCCCGCCCGGCGATCGGCAGGCTCGGCAAGGCAAGGCCGCCGGCGGCGGCAAGCCGCAGCAGCGAGCGCCGGCGAATCTTGAGGAGGTCGTCGTCAAAGAACATCGCGGTCATGCCTCCTGCGGCCGGGATGCCGGGGTGGCCGGCCGGCCGGTGCGGAAGAGAATCCAGAACAGCAGGGCGCTCGCCCCGCACAGCAGGCCGATACCGAGCATCGCCTCGCGGTAGGAGGTGGCGACCGCCACCGCCATCGCGGTGACCGGGCCGAGCGCACCGCCCAGCCGCTCGATCAGCCGGTACCAGCCGATGGCTGCGGTCTCCTGCAAACCGCCCTCGCGGGCGATCTGTGAAACCAGCGTCAGTTGCGGCGCCCCGACCAGCGCCTGGGACAGGCCGAACAGCGCGATGGCCAGCGGCGGCCCCCACAGCGCATCGGTGGCGACGATGGGCAGACAGCTCGCCAGCGTGCCGATGCCGCCGGCGGCGATGAAGCCGCGCCGGGCCTGCCAGCGGTCGGACAGGCTGGCGGCCAGCGGCGACACCAGGATGAAGGCGACGAAATACATCATCTGCACCCGGCCGATCTCGGCCTTGGTGGCGCCGTCGGCGGTCAGCAGAAGCGGGACGAGGCAGAAGAGGAAGGCGGTGGAGGCGATCTTGGTCGGGATCGCGCTCAGCACCATCAGGGCGGAGAAGCGGAGATCGCGGAACAGCGGCAGGGCGCTTCCCATCGCCGGGCGCGGGGCTGCGCCGGCCGGCGGGCGTGCGGCGCCCCGGCCGCGCAGCAGAAGCAGGCTGACCGACAGGCCGGCCCCCAGCGCCAGCGCGGCGCCCAGCAGGAAGGTGGCGCGGAAACCGATCTGGTCGGCGATGATGCCACCGCCGACCGGGCCGCAGACGCCGGCCGCCAGCAGCGCGCCGATGAACATCGCCATGCCGGCGGCACGGTTGCGCGGCGTGCTGTGGTCCACCACGATGCCCTGCGCCGTGATGAGGACCAGACCGTAGCCGAGAGCCGTCAGGCAGCGCCACAGCATCAACTCGAACAGCGACCCGGCCGACGCGGTCAGCGCCAGGCTGACGGAGCCCAGCAGCGCCCCGACGGCGAAGGACCGCGCCCGGCCCCAGCGTTCGGAGAAGCGGGCGCCCCCCGGCTGCGACAGCGCCCAGATCAGCATGAACAGCGTGATCGGCAGGCTGACCACCATGTCGGGCGTCAGCCACGGCACCTCGTCGGCAAAGGACTTGGCATAGGCCGGCAGGAAGGGGCGCGACAGCTCCTCCGACAGGCAGAACAGGAAGACCGGCAAGCGCAGGAAGACGAGGTTCAGCGGCGCCGGTGGCGGCGACGTGGAGGCAGGATCACGGAAGCGGAACCGGCCGGCGAGGGCCGTCAGCCCGGCTTCCGCCCGGTCGACCCGCGGGTCGTCGTTGCCCAGCCGGCGGCGCAGCTCCGCCACCCGGGCGGCAAGCCCGGCATAGCGGGCGTTCACGCCGTCGAGCGCGGCCCGCACGCCTGTTTCCAGCGCACGGTCGTCGGTGGCGGCGGCCGTGGCGGCGGCTTGCCCCGCCGATCCGGAAACGGCCGGCAACGTGGCGCGGAAATCGCCCTCCTCAGCCCGGTCGGCCAGCAGCCGCAGGGTCAGCACCCGCCGCATGGCGAGATTTACGACCAGCTGCAGCACCTCGAAGATCAGCAGGACGGAGACGATGACCACCGACAGAACGTCGAGCGCCAGATCGGTGGAAGCCTTCGCCAGGAAGGCGCTGTCGACGCCGACATGCAGCGCCCCGGCCGGTTCGCCGGCGGCGGCAGCCGCCAGCAGCGGCCTCTCGACATCGATGAAGCCGCGCGCCAGCCGTCCGTCGGCGGGGCCGGTCAGGCGTTCGGCCGGTACGGCGGCGATCCCGGCGAGCGGCTTGCCCGCGGCGGCGACGATATGGCCGACGGGATCGGTCACCGCGATGTAGGCGATGTCGTCGTGGCGCTCCACCTCCGCCGCCAGCAAGGCGTCGAGGCCGGTCATGCGGTTCAGCGGGATCCGCACGCCCAGGCCGCGGTCGATCTGCGCCCCGATCAGGCCGCCGACCGTCTGCGCCTTGCGCGCCAGTTCCGGCTGGAACAGCGGATCGAAACTGCGCAGCGACAGCCAGGACGCCGCTCCGGCCGCCAGAAGCAGGACGGCCACGGTGACGATGGTCAGCCTCAGCACCAGGGCGCTGATCGGGTCGCGCTTCGGCTTCGACACGGCCTTGCCGTCGCGGGTCATGATGCGGCCCCTTTCGGCAGCGGCGACGGGATGCCCAGCGGAGCCATGGCATCCAGTTCCCGCTCGAAATCTTCCATGGCGCGGTCGGCACCAGCGATGCCATGAGTCAGGCGATCGCCCACCAATCCCGCATCACCGCCTTGCCCGGTGGTGCCGGCGGCCAGCCCGCGCCGTCCGCCGCCTTGGCGAACGACGATGAAAACCGCGGCCAGAGTCACCAGCGCGGCAATGGCGACCAGCGCCAGCGTGCCAAGGCGCAGCCCCTCCTGGACCGCCGCGACCCGCGCCCGCAGCCCGGACAGCGACGAGCGCAGGATCACCTCGCCCACGGGCTGGCCGAAGCTGTTGCGCACACCGGTGCCGATGATCAGGACGTCGCCGTCGATCCGCTGGCGCAGGGTAGCGCCGAACTCGTCGGTCCAACGGACCGGGCTGGGATGGCCGACGACGTTGCGGTCGGCGGCGAACAGCACGATGCCGCGGTCGTCGACCACCTCGACGCCGAGGATCTCCCCGCCCGAGGCGGCGCGCTCGGCCTGAGCCTGCAGATCGACCAGTTCGGACAGGTCCAGCCCCAGAGTCAGGCCGTATTCGACCCGGCGCCGCATCTCGTCCGCCACCACGGTCAGGCGGGAGGCGGTGACCTCGCGCAGCTTCTGTTCGAACTTCAGCCCGGAGAGGGCGACCGACAGAAGCACGGCCGTCGCCACCGTCGCGGCGATGACGGCGCCCGTGCGCAGGGCCAACACCCCGCCGAGCCTCATCGCTCCCCTACCCGGTCAAATGGTGATGCGTCAGCCACGGATCGCCCAAAGCTCCATAGACACCTGGGGGAAGTCACCAGCCAGATGAACCGCGATTCCGCCGGACGTTGCAAGCTGTTTCCAAATCGGGCTACCGCGTTCGAGTTCGAAATACACGGCACCGGCATGATAGGGCAGTTGGCGGGGGGCAACAGGGAGGGGTCTTACCCGGATACCGGGCAGCTGCACATTCACCAACTCACGAATTTGTTCGACCGGTCCGATCTTCACCAGGGCCGGGAAATTGCGGCGCAGGGCCTCGCCCGGCATCTCCGCCCGCACCGCCAGCACGAAGGTCGCCGTGGTGATGAGCGAGCGGTCGGCGATGGTCCCGACGCGGATGCCGTATTTGCGTTCCTGGAGGTCGATCGGGATGGCGGTCTGTTCCAGCACCGCGCTGAGCGACCGGCGGATTTCCGCCATCACCGGTTCCAGCGTGCCCTGGAGGTCGTCGTGCCGGTAGGGCGGGAAGGCGGGCGGGCGCTTGTTGATCGCGGTGAAGGTGGACAGCTCGCCCGCCAGCGACAGCATCATGCCGTGCAGCCGTTCCGGATGGATGTCGGGCATGCGGGCGATGTTGGCGAACAGCGGCTCCGAACGGTTGGCGACCTGAAGCATCAGGAAATCGGCCATCTCGCCGGCGCCGCGCCCGTTGGACCCGGCGACACGGGCGGCCAGCGCCTCGGACCGGCTGCTCAGCAGGCCCTGGATTTCGGTGACGAAGCCGGCCAGCGGCGCCAGCGCCTGGACGTTCAGGGCCGGCGGGATGTAGCGCTCGTCCAGCGTGGCGCGGCGGTCGGACCGCACCTCCTGGATGCGGGCGAGGCCGAGGCAGTGGTAGCCGGCGCGCTCCTGCCGTTCCAGCCGGTAGCGCAGGCGGAGGCGGCCGGTGCGGATGCGCGACACGCTGGCCGATCCGGCGACGGCATCGACCGTCTCGGTCTCCTCGCCGACATAGCGGGTGGCGGCGTCGGCGCTCTCGCCGACCTCGAACTCCACGCCGCCGCGCTGGCGCGTCGGCAAGGCCAGATAAACGATGCTGTTCGCCAGCGTCTCCGGCAGGTCGAGCGGCGGCGGCGGATCGTCGTCGTCGGGGATGTTGATCGGCGTGCCGTCCTCCAGGATCCCCTTGCAGCGCAGCACGGCGAACTTGCCGACGGCGAGAAGCTCGCGGTTGATCGTCAGCTCGCTGATGCCCCAGGCGAAGGGACGGATGCCGGCGACCCGGCCACGCACCAGCCGTTCGAGGTAACGGTCCTGCTGCTGGAAATGCTGAGCCCGCAGGAACATGCCCTCGGACCAGATGACCTTGTCGTCCCAACTCATGGGCGCTTTTCCTCTTGCAGGCTGGTGGTCGTTGCCATGGGTCGTCGTCTTCCGTCAGCCGCCGAGCGCGTGACGGTGGATCGGCAGCAGCCGGCGATAGAGCGCGGCCAGCCGCGTGCCGCCGTCGGCCATCTCCCCCGTCAGTTCGCGCACCGCGGCCAGCAGGGCCGATTGGTGGGCGGCGGCGTCCGCGGCGGCGGCCTGCAGCAGCGCCTCGGCCTCGGCCACCGGCAGGTCGCGCAGGCGGGCCAGCGCATCGTCGGCGTCGGCGGCACGGAGCAGGATCGAGTCGCCCAGCGCCAGAGTCTCTTCCGGATCGAGGCCGAGCATCGCCTCCAGCGCCGTCTGGCGCCGGACCAGCGACAGCACGACGTCGGCCAGCGTGCGGGCCAGGGGGTCGGTCGCAGGCGGCACGGACGGCGCCGGGCGTGCTCCGAAGGCGGGGGGAACCAGCGGCTCGTCGGCCCAGTCGTCGGGCGGCAGGATGGGCGCGGCGGCCTGTCCGGGCGGCGGAGCCGAAGCCTGGAACGGAGAGGCCGGGGCCGGTGTCTGGTGGGCCGGCGCCAGGGGGACCGGCGTCAGGTCGGCCGGGTCGTCCAGCCAATCGTCCGGGATCCCGGTGGCGCCATTGCCGGCACCCATGCCCGCGCCGGTCTCGCGACCGAAGCCGCCTTGCTCGGTCGCCACACGGATGGTGCCCAGGCTGCCGGGGGAGAAATCGGGCTGCGCCGAGCCCGGCCAGTCGTCGTCGCGGCCATAGCCATCGCCGCGCGCCGCGGTCGGTTCCCAGCCGCCGGCCGGCTTGCCGCCCCACGGATCGCCGGTTCGGGACGGCTCCCCGAACAGATCCTCGTCGTCCGGGATCGGCATCACCGACATGGGGCCGCGGTTGAAGGCCGGAAGGCCGAAGGGATCGTCGCCCTCCGCGGCGTCCACCGGCCGCGACGGGGCGTCGGAGCCGCGCAGCACCGCCAGGAACGGGTCGTTGGCGGCTGGCGCCTCTTCCGCGGCGAAGCCGGCGCGCATGACGAAGCCGCCCATCCGCAGCCGGTCGCCCTCCCCCACCACCGCGGAATTGCCGCGGCCGATCGGGGTCGGCGCGTCGTTCAGGAAGACGCCGTTGGTCGAGCTGTCGATGACGACGTAGACGCCGCCCTTGAACTCCACCATGCAGTGGACCTTGGACAGCGCGCGCTCCGTGTCGTTCAGCACCCAGTCGCAATCGGGGCCGCGGCCGATGACCAGCCGGCCGGTTCCGAGGTCGCGGACGATATCGCCGCCCTGGGCGGGCGGGCATTGGATCAGGGTCAGGCGCATCTTCATCGGGTCACGTCCCTGCCTTGCCGCTGCCGCCGTTGGCGATGTCCAGAGCCTGGGCCAGGGACGCGCGGTAGCGGGCCTTGACCTCCTTCGGCACCGCGGCGGCGGCGATCAGCACCGCGGCGGCGGCCGCCGTCCCGGTCAGCCCGTCGCCCGGCGGCACCACCACCGCCGCGTCGGGCGGGGCGAGGCTGCCGCCCGACCAGAAGGCGGCCATGGCGGCATAGGCGCAGGCGGTCTCGAAATTCATCGCCTCGGCCGGCGCGAAGCAGGCGCGGCGGTTCTCCTCGGTCGGACGATAGACCCAGGCCTCCGCCGCCTGCAGCGCCGCACCGTCGGACGGGGCGGGCTCGGGCGGCAACGCGCCGCGGGCGGACAGGCAGCTCCACCACACGGCTTCGCGCCGCGGCAGGGCCATGCCCAGCAGACGGATCGCGTCCACATACAGCTCGGCGTCGATCAGCGCCTTCAGGAAGGCTGACGTCGGAGCATTCGGCGCGAACAGCGCCTTCGCCTCGTCCGACAGATCCAGCCCCGCGACCGCTTCGGCCGCGCGGGCGAAGCGCAACTTCGGCAACAACCCGATGTCCACCGTCCCAACCCCACTGTGAAGACCGCCCCAGTTTGGACGGCATTTCGTCAATTGATGGTTACCATTTCGTCAATTGATGGTGACCACGCCGCCTTTGACCTGGACCATCGCGTCGCCGTTCACCTGGGTCATCGCGCCCTTGATCTGAACCTGGGCGTCGCCGGTCACCTTGACCATCGTGCCCTTGATGGTGACGCCGGTCGGGTCGATCTTGATGCTGTTGCCCCCGACCTTGAGTTCGATGGAGGTTGCCGCCTCCATCGTGATCTTTCCGCCGCCCGTCTTGACCGAGATATCGCCCATGCCGAGCTTCAGCGCATAATCGCCCTGGCTGACGTCGATCGACATGTCGCCCTGGGAGACCTTGAGGCTGTCGTTGCCCTGCCCGACCGTGACCGACCGGTTGCCCTTGCTGACGGTGTGGCTGTCGTTGCCCTTGCTGACGGTGACGGTGCGGTTGCCCTCCCCCACCGTCAGGGTCTGGTTGCCCTTCGTCACGTCGTGGGTGTCGTCGCCCATCGACACGGTGACGGTGCGGGTGCCCTTGGAGATGGTGACCTTTTCGTTGCCTTCCGAAACCGTCTCGGTCCGGTCGTTCTTGATGGTGATGGTCTGGTCGTGGTCGACGGTCAGCTTGTCGTCGTTCTCCACCATCCGGGTGAAGTCCTTCTGGGCGTGGAAGTAGATCTCTTCCGCGTCCTTCTTGTCCTCGAAGCGCAGCTCGTTGAAGGTCGTCGCGTCGCCGCCCTTGCTGGAGCGGGTCTTGATGCCGCTCTGCGTCTTGTTGTCGGGCAGCGCGTAGGGCGGCATGTTCTCGGCGTTGTAGACGCAGCCGACGATCAGCGGCCGGTCGGGGTCGCCGCCGATGTAGTCGACCAGCACCTCCATGCCGACGCGCGGGGTGAAGATCGTGCCCCAGGTCTTGCCGGCCATGGTCTGGGCGACGCGCAGCCAGACGAAGCTCTTCTCGTCGTCGGTGCCCTTGCGGTCCCAGTGGAACTGCACCCGGACCCTGCCATACTTGTCGCAGTAGATCTCCTCGCCGCTGGGACCGACCACCGTCGCGGTGTCCGGCCCATGGGTGCGCGGACGGGTCACGGGCGGCGGGCGGAACACGACGGCATCGGGGATGGCGGCGAAGCGGCAGGAGAGGGAGGGGGGAGCACCGGTATTGCCGAGATGGCTCTGGTCCTGGGCGCTCAGCGTCAGTTCGGTCAGGACATAGCCCATGCCGACCTCCGCTGCCACGGCATGAGAGGTCATGGCGATCTTGCCGCCGGAGAACAGGCCGCGATAGGTGGCGCTGCCCTCCACCCGCTCGTAGCCGGTCTCCGTCTCCTCCATGCGCAGGCGGGAGAGGTTGGTGCCGTCGGCCTTGACCATATGGCCGCCGGGATACTCGAACATCTCGTGCGGCTTGAAGGCGGGGACGCTGAGCACCGTCGTCGTGCTGGCGGTCAGGTCGGTGCTCGGCGTCTCGAAATTATAGTCCTTCAGCGTCCATTTGCCGGACACGTAGGATCGGGAATGCGACCAGCCGTCGACGGAGAGCGTGTTGCCCTGCGACGCCGCGGCGTGGATGAGGTCCTTGTCCAGGCAGTCGGTGTAGCCCGACGCCGAATCGCTCAGCACCAGCGTGTGCTTGCCGGCCTCGTGCTGGAAATAGAAATAGATGCCCTCGTCCTGAAGCAGGCGGGCGATGAAGGCGAAATGCGTTTCGCGGTACTGGACGCAGACCGGCCGGGCATTGTGGGTGCCGGAAAGTCCCTGCTTCTTCACCTCGGTCACGCCGCAGTCCGACAGCATGGCGTCGACGATCTGGACGACGCTCTTCTCCTGGAAGACCTGGCAGTCGGAGCGCAGAGTGGCCAGCCACAGGGTCGGCACGATCTCGGCGGTGTAGTGGCGATAGCCGCGGATCGCCAGCGGCCCGGCGGCGAAGCTGCTCACGATGCCGTTCACGACGCGGGGGGCGCCGCCCTTGCGCGCGATGGACAGCGTCAGCGATTTCCCCAGGATGTCGCCCGGCGCGATGTCCATCTCCGAGGAGATCATGGTGATGGTGTAGCGGAACAGGCGCGACAGCCCTTCCTCACCCTCGACGGCCACCGGGATCAGCACGTCCGCGCCCAACGGCGAGGTCAGCGACAGAAGCCGGCCGGTCTGCGAGATGGCGGGCGCATCCGACATGCGGGCTTGGTCCTATATGTGGGAAGGTTGCTGACGTGGAAGGGCATCGCCTCTTCCCGACCCTCCCCCGCTCTCGGCCGACCGAAGGTCGGTCCGATCGCGGGAGAGGGGGAAGGGGCGATGCCCGGTCCCGAACTTAGGCGCTCTTGGTCGTCGACAGGTCGTAGGAGACCGAGATCGGCGTGCCGGCCTTGTTTTTGTCGTCGTAGGGGATGAACTTGTACTCCATCTTGGTGAAGCTGATGGAGATCGACTCCGACGGACGGTCACCGCCCGACGACATCGAGTAGGCCGAGACCAGGGCGTTGGTCAGGGTGTACTCGGCATAGGTGTTGCCCGGGCTGCCGGTGGTGACGAGGTGGATCTGCACCTTCTTGCCGCTGGCGCCGGTGCAGGACTCGACGAAGAACTTCGGCGAGGAGCTGTCCATCAGCTTGGTGATGGTCACTTCCGACACCGACGGCTCCGACGCCTCGCGGTTGGCCGTCGAACCCGACGGGGTGCTGATGGCGCGGCCGACGCCCCACTGCAGCGAACCGACGTCGAGCCACTTCTTGTGGGTCTCGTGGGTGGCCTCGCCGTCGATGCCCTCGTACTTGATGTAGATCGCCATGGTTGTCTCCTCGCTGGATTAAGGGGTCGGTCTCAACGGGTTAAGCGTGAGCTGTACCGTATGGTTACGAAAGAATTGAGGCGGCGGCTGTGACGGGCGTCACCGCCCGTCTTTTTTTCCTCCGCCCCAAGGCGTCAGGCGATGTCGTAGACGAAGCGGTCTTCGCCATCGACCGAGACGTGGACGCGGGTGATCGGCTCGCCATCGCCCATGCGGGCGAGGATGCGGGACGACATCTCCGGCAGAAGGGTGCGGCTGAGGATGGTCTCGATGTTGCGGGCGCCGCTGGAGACCTCCTGGCACCGGTTGACGATGCTCTGGACCAGATCGTCGGAATAGGAGAAGACGGCCTTGTAGTTCTGCGCCACCCGCTTGGAGATGCGGTTCAGCTGCAGGCCGACGATCTTCTTCAGGTTCTCGTCCGACAGCTGGAAGTACGGCACCACCGTGCAGCGGCCGAGGAAGGCCGGCTTGAAGCTCTTCTGCAGTTCCGGATGCAGCGCCTCCAGCAGGCCCTCGGCGTCGGGCGCGGTCTCCGGATCGGCGCACAGCTTGTGGATCAGGTCGGTGCCGGCGTTCGACGTCATGATGATGACGGTGTTCTTGAAGTCGATGTCGCGGCCTTCGCCGTCCTTGATTGTGCCCTTGTCGAACACCTGGAAGAAGATGTCCTGCACGCCGGGATGGGCCTTCTCCAGCTCGTCCAGCAGGACGACGCTGTAGGGCCGGCGGCGCACCGCCTCGGTCAGGACGCCGCCTTCGCCGAAGCCGACATAGCCGGGAGGAGATCCCAGCAGGAGGGAGACCTTATGCTCCTCCTTGTACTCGGTCATGTTGATGGTGGTGACGTTCTGCTCGCCGCCGTAGATCAGGTCGGCCAGCGTCAGCGCCGTCTCGGTCTTGCCGACGCCGGACGTGCCGACCATCAGGAAGACGCCGATCGGCTTGCGCGGGTCGGTCAGCTTGGCCCGGCTGGTCCACATCGCCTGGGCGATGGCCTCCAGCGCATGGTCCTGGCCGATGATCCGCTCCTTCATGCGGTCGGCGAGCGACAGGATGGTCTTGATCTCGTTGGAGACCATGCGGCCGACCGGCACGCCGGTCCAGTTGGCGACCACCTCGGCCACCGCCTGCCCGTCCACCGCGACCTTGACCAGCGGATCCTCGCCCTGCAGCGCGGTCAGCTCGCCGGTCAGCGCGCTCAGCTTGGCGTTCAGCGCCTCGGCATCGAGCGGCTCGGCCCCCTGCGGGCCGGCGGGAGCCGCGCCGTCCGCCGCCGGCGCCTTGCCCTGCTCATGGGCGGCGACCAGCTGGTCGCGGGTCTCGTTGATGGCGCCGACCAGCTCCAGCTCCTTGGTCCAGCGCGTCTCCAGCGCCTCCAGCTCGGTCCGGGTGGCGGCGATCCTGTCCTTCAGCGCGGCGAGCAGCTCGGCATGGTCGATGCCGATGGCCTCCTCGCGCTCCAGGATCGCGACCTCGGTCTCGGTCAGCTGGATGGTGCGGCGGCGGTCCTCGACGGCCGGCGGGGTCGCGGTCTGGCTCATCGCCACGCGGGCGCAGGCGGTGTCGAGCAGGCTGACCGCCTTGTCGGGCAGCTGGCGCGCCGGGATGTAGCGGCTGGACAGGCGGACCGATTCGATCAGCCCCTCCGTCACGATGCGGACCTTGTGGTGCTTCTCCAGGGTGGCGGTCAGGCCGCGCATCATGTCGATGGCGACCGGCTCGGCCGGCTCCTCCACCTTCACCACCTGGAAGCGGCGGGTCAGCGCCGGGTCCTTCTCGAAGTACTTCTTGTATTCGGCCCAGGTGGTGGCGGCGATGGTGCGCATCTCGCCGCGCGCCAGGGCCGGCTTCAGCAGGTTGGCGGCGTCGTTCTGCCCGGCCTGCCCGCCGGCGCCGATCAAGGTGTGCGCCTCGTCGATGAACATGATGATGGGCTGGGTGGAGCCCTTCACCTCGTCGATCACCCCCTTCAGCCGGTTCTCGAACTCGCCCTTCATGCCGGCGCCGGCCTGGAGCAGGCCGAGGTCGAGCGACAGCAGGCGGACGTTGCGCAGGTCCGGCGGCACGTCGCCGGTGGCGATGCGCAGCGCGAAGCCTTCCACCACCGCCGTCTTGCCGACGCCGGCCTCGCCGGTCAGGATCGGGTTGTTCTGGCGGCGGCGGGTCAGCACGTCGATGATCTGGCGGATCTCGGCGTCGCGGCCGAGCACCGGGTCGATCTTGCCGTTCTTGGCGCGGTCGGTCAGGTCGATGGTGTACTGGTCGAGGTTGGGGGTGGCCCCGCCGGCCTTCGGCGCACCGCCGGCCGGAGCGGCCGCGCCGCCGCCGGCCGCCGCCACCGGGGCGCTGGTCCGCGCTTCCGCCGTGTCGGCGACGATCTTGGGCAGGTCGCGGCGCAGCGTGTCCGGGGTGATCCTGGCGAATTGGCCCGACATGTCGCGCGCCTGGGCCGACAGCGATTCGTCGGACAGCAGCGCCACGAGCAGATGGCCGGAGCGCACCGCCCCCTCGCCATATTGCAGGGACGCCAGCACCCAGGCCTCGCGCATCAGCTGGACGAGGTTGGGCGACAGGGCGGGAGCGCGGCTGTTGCCGGTCTTCAGCTTGTCCAGCACCCGGGTCAGGTCGGCCGACAGGCGGCCGGCATCGATCTCGTAGACGCGCAGGATGGCGGAGATGTCACCGTCGGCGGCGCCGATCAGCTGGAGAAGCCAGTGCTCGATCTCGCAATTGTAATGCGTGCGCGACAGCGTCTGGCCGGCCGCAGCCTCCAGCGACCGCCGGCACAGAGGATTCAGCCGGGAAATCATGCTCTGCAGATCGACCGCAACCATAGCTCCACCCCCTTCGTGTGACTTTCGTATCTTCAATCGTTACGGGCAGAGCACCCGGAACGCCTGCTCAACCCATCTGATCGGCACATCCGGCCGGCCGGTTCGTCCTGCGGCTGCAAGTCGAACTGTGGCCAAGCCATTTGGAAAAATCCACTGCAATGCTTCGCAGAAGGAACGATACAGCGTCTTTTCTTTCCCGCATCATGCGCGCAGCGTGACAAGATGCGTGCTGTACTGCATGCGGGCCCGATCATGCATCCGGACCGTCCACGGGATGTCCAGCGGTTCGCCCTCGGCGTGCAGGCGCTCGACCGATTGCGGATGCGCCCCCGGCGTCAGCAGGCGCGCCAGCACCGCCTCGCAGCGGCCGGCATCGTCGCCGCGCTGGGAATGGCCGCCGAGCCAGGCCTCCACCGGCGTCGCCTGGGTCGACCAGTCGAAGGGAGTCGCCAGCAGGGCGCCGCCCCCGTCCGCCACCGCGCCGTCGACCGCTTGGAGCAGTGCCGGCGGCGAGGCCACGCAGTCCAGCACGTTCATCGCCGCGACCAGCGCGAAACCATGCGGGGCGAAGGGCGGGAACAGCGCGTCGCCGATCCAGAAATCGACCCGCTCCGCCCCAGCGAAGCGGGCCTCGATTCGCTGCCGGTCGTAGGCGATGCCGGACCGCCGCAGCGGGAACACCGCCTCGCCCCGCTCCATCACGCGGCGGGCCAGCATCAGCAGCGGCCAATGCATGTCGAGCCCGACGACGAGGCCGCCGGTCCGCTCCGCCAGTTCGAAGCTGGTCCGCCCGGCACCGCAGCCGAGATCGAGCACCGGACCGGGCGGCAACGCGCCCAGCCGTTCCAGCCCGGCTTCGAGGCAGCGCACCACCGACCCCGCCTGTCCCGGCGGCGTCGCCGGGTCGAGGTCGGCGTAATGGTCCCAGCCATAGCTGGACAAATGCTGCCGCGTGGCGTTGAAGGCGCTGTCGGGACCGAAGCCGTCGCCCAGCACCCCTTCCATCGCCGCGGGCAGGTCGGCGCGCAGGGTCAGCAGATGGCCGTTGGCCGCCATCCAGCCGCGCAGGTCGGGCACCAGGACCGGCACGCCGTCGACGATGGGATACTCCATCGCGCAAGCCGCGTCGCCGCACACCAGCGTTCCCCAGCGCACCGAGCCCCCGGCCTCTTCCTCGACGAACCCGAGCGCCAGCGGTACTGCGGTGCCGCGGGTGGCGAGGCAGCGCGGGCAGACCGGGCGAAGGCGTTCGAAATGGCCGAGGCGCATGCGGTCAGCCGCCGATGATGACGGTTGGGCAGCCGGGCGGCAGCACCTTGCCGACCGGCGCGGGGATCGGGGCGACGCAGCTGGTGTGCGCGGTCATGTCGTTGATCCGGGCCGCCGGCAGGCTGTTGATCAGCACCGTCGCCGATCCCTGGGAGATCATGCCCGGACCGGCGGGGACACAGCCGGGCAGGACGCAGGGCGCCGACATGTCGGTCAGCCGTGCCGCCGGCATCTTGCCGATCAGCACTGTCGGGCTGCCCAGGATGATCGCCAGCGGCAGGCCGGGATGAGGCGCCGGCGCCGGAACCAGGGCCGGCGGGTGGATCGGGGCGTGGCAGTGCGGCGTGTCCTGCTTGATCAGGTCGCCGAGGCGGGCGGCGGGCGGCATGCTTCGCGTCTCCTGCCGGTCAGAACGACGAATTTCCGGCGGCCACCGGGCCGCCGGACGGGAAGGGCGACGGCACGCCCGGCTGCTGCGGCAGAACCGGACGGCCGGCGCGGAAAATCATCCGCGACACCACCGTCTCGCCATCCTCCGCATAGAAGACGCAAGGCCCTTCCAGCATGCCCGCGGCGATGCCGACCCGCGCGACCAGGCGGCCGGCGGCATCGCGCTTTTCCACCGGCACGGGCACCGCGGCGGGGCTGCGGCGGTCGGGAGGAATGGCGTCAGGAGTCATCGCGCAAGGGATCCCGGAGAACTTCGGTCCGACGTCAGACCGGCAGCATTCATCCGTAATTGCGTTTCGTCAAGCGCATTGGGTTAGTCCGGTCGCTGGTTTGTTACGCGACTGCAATATTTCGTTCGGCTGTACCGGACATGACGAATAGCCTTGTCGAACCGTCGTAAGTAACGCTATCAATTTCCCGGCTCGAACGCTTACTCCCAAATCGTCGGCAGCGCCGCCGATCGGTTCTGACTTCCCTCATACGAATGCGGAAAGGGTGTTCTCCTTCATGCCGACACCGCAGATTTTCGATATTGAAGAACTGCTGCAACCGATCGAGGGAGAAGCCGAAACCGGTATCGACCTCCGCGAGAATGCCTCGGCGGACTACTATACGGTCAAGGATGCCCGCAGCGCCGCCCGCGCTGCCGAACGCTCCATGGATGTGGAGGACGACGCCGGCGGGCTTCTGCCGGAATGGCGCACCATCCTCGACGTCAGCCCGAAGATCCTCCGCACCCAGGCCAAGGACCTGGAGGTCACCGCCTGGTACATCGAGGCGCTTCTGCGGGCCGAAGGCTATGCCGGCCTGCGCGACGGCTTCGCCCTGGCGCGCGGCCTGGTCGAACGTTACTGGGACACCCTGTACCCGGCCCCGGACGAGGACGGCATCGCCACCCGCGTCGGCCCGCTGACCGGCCTGAACGGCGAATCCGCCGACGGCACGCTGATCCAGCCGATCCGCAAGGTTCCGCTGACGATGGGCGACATGGCCTATTCGCTCTGGCAATACGAACAGGCGATCGAGCTGTCGAAGATCACCGACGAGGCGCGCCGCCAGGCACGCATCGACAACGGCGCCCTGACCTGGGAACAGTTCGAGCAGAGCGTGCGCGAAACCCCGGCGTCGGAGTTCAAGACGCTGCTGGAGGACATCCAGGGCGCCATCGACGAGTTCGAGGCGCTCGGCAAGATCCTCTACGACAAGGCGGGCTACGACTCGCCGCCGGCCGGCAACATCCGCAACGTGCTGAACGCGGCGCTGGATGCCGTGAACTATGCCGCGCGCGACCGGCTGGCGACGCTGGGCGGCGACGAGCCGGCCGCGGCGGCCGACACCGCGTCCGGCTCGACCGAGCTCGTCGCGACCGGCGGCGGTTCGGTGGCCGCGACGGCGAAGGTCCAGGCCAGCGGGGCTGTGACAACGCGCGAGGAGGCCTTCAAGGTCCTCTTGCAGGTCGCCGATTTTTTCCGCAAGACAGAACCGCATTCGCCGATCTCCTACACGTTGGAGGAGGTGGTGCGGCGCGGCCGCATGTCCTTGCAGGAACTCTTGCAGGAACTCATCACCGACGAGGAAATCCGTCGGCAGTTCTTCATCGCGTCCGGCGCCAAGGCGCCGCCGCCAGCCGAACAATCCGGGTATTGACGATCATCGCCTATCCTACGGCGTGAGCAGGGAGGTCCGATCACATGGCGAGTATCCACCAGAAGCTGGATCGCGTGCGTAAGCCCCGCGTCCACATCACCTACGACGTCGAGACCGAAGGCGCGACCGTCGTCAAGGAGCTGCCCTTCGTCGTCGGCGTGCTCGGCGACTTCTCGGGCGATCCGACCGAGCCGCTGAAGCCGCTGAAGGACCGCAAGTTCATTCAGATCGACCGCGACAACTTCAACGACGTCATGGCCCGCATGACGCCCGGCCTGAAGATGAAGGTGGACAACACCCTGGCCGACGACGGCACCCAGCTGTCGGTCGACCTCGCCTTCAAGTCGATGGAGGATTTCGAGCCGGGCCGCGTCGTCCAGCAGGTCGAGCCGCTGCGCAAGCTGCTGGAGACCCGCAACCAGCTGCGCGACCTGCTGAGCAAGGCCGACCGCTCGGAAGAGCTGGAGGGCCTGCTGGAGCGCGTCCTGCAGAACACCGACGAGCTGAAGGCGCTGAGCGGCGAGCTCGACACCGAGAAGAAGGAGGGTTGATCCGATGAGCGACGCACAGTCCCAGGGCGCGGCCGCCGCCGGCGCCGTCGCCGAAGGCACCGGCTTCTCGATCCTCGACCAGGCCATCGCCGCCACCAAGCAGACCGAGCCGGATCGTGCGCAGGAGCTGCTGCGCACCCTGACCCAGGAAGCGCTGGCCGGCACGGTCACCTTCAACAAGAACCTGGGCCAGACGATCAACCGTGCGATCGCCGCGATCGACGCCAAGATCAGCAAGCAGCTCAACGCCATCATGCACCACGAGAAGTTCCAGAAGCTGGAAGGCTCGTGGCGCGGCCTGAACTACCTGATCATGAACTCGGAGACGGGCTCGACGCTCAAGGTCCGGGTGATGAACTGCCCGAAGAAGGACCTGTACAAGGACATCTCCAAGGCGGTCGAGTTCGATCAGAGCAACCTGTTCAAGAAGATCTACGAGAACGAGTTCGGCATCGCCGGCGGCGAGCCCTACGGCGCCCTGATCGGCGACTACGAATTCACCAACCATCCCGACGACATGGAACTGCTGACCGGCGTCTCCAACGTCGCGGCGGCCGCCTTCGCGCCCTTCATCTCGGCCGCCAGCCCGAAGCTGTTCGGCTTCGAGGACATGACCGAGCTGTCGAAGCCGCGCGACCTGGAGAAGATCTTCGACAGCGTCGAATACACCAAGTGGCGCAGTTTCCGTGAGAGCGACGACAGCCGCTTCGTCACGCTGACCATGCCGCGCGTGCTGGCCCGCATGCCCTACGGCGCCAACACCAAGCCGATCGAAGAGTTCGAGTACGAAGAGGCTCCGTACGAGGGCGGCATCGCCCGGCCGATGGAGCACAACGACTATTGCTGGATGAACGCGTCCTACGCGATGGGCCAGCGCCTGACCAACGCCTTCTCGCAGTATGGCTGGTGCACCGCCATCCGTGGCGCCGAAGGCGGCGGCAAGGTCGAGAACCTGCCCTTCCACACCTTCACCTCGGACGACGGCGACAACGACGCCAAGTGCCCGACCGAGATCGGCATCACCGACCGCCGCGAGGCCGAGCTGTCCAAGCTGGGCTTCCTGCCGCTCTGCCACTACAAGAACCAGGACTACGCCGTCTTCTTCGGCGCCCAGACCACGCAGAAGCCCAAGAAGTACGACCGGCCGGAGGCGACCGCGAACGCCGCGATCTCCGCCCGCCTGCCCTACATCATGGCGACCTCGCGTTTCGCCCATTACCTGAAGATCATGGCGCGCGACAAGATCGGCTCCTTCATGGAGGCGAGCGACTGCGAGGCCTGGCTGAACCGCTGGATCCTGAACTACGTCAACGGCAACGAAGCCGCGGGCCAGGAGATGAAGGCGAAGTACCCGCTGGCCGAAGCCAAGGTGCAGGTCAAGGAGATCCCGGGCAAGCCCGGCTCCTACAACGCCGTCGCCTGGATGCGCCCGTGGCTGCAGATGGAGGAACTGACCACCTCCATGCGCATGGTCGCCCGCATCCCGCAGGCCGGCTGATCGCGGCATGAGCCAGGCAGCGGCCGATTTTCACGCCGACGACGCCGACGCGACGGTCCTGGAACGGCCGTTGCGCCTGCGGGCGGTCGACATGGCGATCGGCCGCGACGAGTCCGGCCTCCTCGACACCTTCCTGGAGTCGAAGGGGCCGGGAGAGGCGCTTCGCCTGTGGTTCGGGATCACGCTTCCCGTTCATGACAGCCTGGACAAGCTGCGCGCCGCCCTCGACCGCGACATCGCGGCGATCGACGCGCTGCTGTCCGATCAGGTCAACGCCATCCTGCATCACAAGCGCTTCCAATCCCTGGAAGGCTCGTGGCGCGGGGTGCGCACGCTGGTGAAGCAGGCGCAGTCGGCCGAGACCGTGGCGCTGCGGCTGCTGAACCTGACCTGGGCCGAATTGTGCCGCGACCAGGAACGCGCCATCGAATTCGACCAGAGCCAGCTGTTCAACAAGGTCTACAGCGATGAATTCGGCATGCCCGGCGGACGCCCCTTCGGCGTGCTGCTGTGCGATTATGCCGTCCAGCACAGGCCGAGCAAGGACCGGCCGACCGACGACGTGTCGGGCCTGAAGGGGTTGGCGCAGGTCGCCGCCGCCGCCTTCGCCCCGGCGATCGTCGGCGCGGCGCCGGAACTCTTCGGGCTGGAAACCTTCCACGAGCTCGGCCTGCCGCTCGACCTGAAGTCGGTGCTGCGGCAGACCGAATACCAGCGCTGGCAACGCTTCCAGGAAACCGAGGATTCCCGCTTCATCGGCGTGGCGCTTCCGCGCGTGCTGATGCGCGAACCCTATGGCGACGACCCGCAGGCCCGCCACGGCTTCCGCTTCCGCGAGGAATCGCTGGACGGCGGCCATGCCGGAAGCCAGGGCGGCGGCCTGCGGCTGGAGGACCATTGCTGGGGCAACGCGGTCTACGCCTTCGGCACGGTGCTGATCCGCTCCTTCCTCCAGCATGGCTGGTTCGCCGACATCCGCGGCGCCCAGCGCGACGTGGTGAGCGGCGGGCTGGTGACCGAACTGGTGGTGCCGGACTTCGCCACCGACGCGGCCAGGGTCGCGCAGAAATTCTCGGTCGAGGTCTCGATGTCCGACCAGCTGGAGCGGGATCTCGACGAGCTGGGATTCATCCCGGTCAGCCGCTGCAAGGACACGCCCTATCTGGTCTTCTACGGCAACCAGTCGGTGCAGCGGGTCGGCCAGTACACCAACATGACGGCGACGGCCAACGCCCGGCTGTCGGCCATGCTGCGCTACATGTTCTGCGTGGCGCGCTTCGCCCATTTCCTGAAGGTCATGGTGCGCGACCGCGTCGGCGCCTTCGTGACGCCGGAGCAATGCGAGCGCGACCTGCAGAGCTGGCTGCACGGCTATTGCCTGGGCAACGACGACGCCAGCATGGACCAGAAGGCGCGCTATCCGCTGCGCGAGGGCAGCATCCAGGTCCGCTCCGTCCCGGGCAAGCCCGGCAACTACCAATGCATCATCCATCTACGGCCGCACTTCCAGCTCGACCAGGTCTTCTCGACCTTCAAGCTGGTGACCGAACTGGCCCAGACCGGCGGGGCCGCCTGACCCACCGTCGTCCGACGTCAGGCGCTTCATCCAGGGGGAGAAATCGATCATGAGCGAAACCGCAGCCCAGCTTTTCCAGGCGGGCCGCCTCGACGAGGCGATCACCGCGCTGAACGGCGAGATCAAGAAGAAGCCGACCGACGTCGACAGCCGCGTCTTCCTGGCCGAGCTGCTGAGCTTCGCCGGCAACCTGGAGCGCGCCGACCTGCAGCTCGACACCATCGGCACGCAGGAACCGCAGGTCGCCATCACCATGGCGCTGTTCCGCCAGCTGGTGCGTGCCGAGCAGGCGCGGTCCCAGCTGTTCGCCGACGGCCGCGTGCCGGAGTTCATCGACCAGCCGGCCGACCATCTGCGCCTGCACCTGGAAGCCCTGGTGGCGCTTCGCGCCGGCGACACCGCCGACGCGGTGGCGAAGCTGGCCCAGGCGGAGGAGCTGCGCCCGCCGGTGTCCGGCAGCCATGACGGCACGCCCTTCGAGGATTTCCGCGACCTGGACGATCTGGCCGGCGGCTTCTTCGAGGTCTTCACCAGCACCGGCAAGTATTTCTGGATCGCCACCGAGACGGTGGAGCAGGTCGAGTTCCGCGCGCCCGAACGGCCGCGCGACCTGCTGTGGCGCCCGGCCCACATGACGGTGCGCGGCGGCCCCGACGGCGAGGTCTACCTGCCGACGCTTTATGGCGGCGCCCCGGCCGATGCCGACGCGGCGGTGAAGCTGGGCCGGGTGACGGAGTGGTCGGAAGACGCGCCGGTGCGCGGGATCGGCCAGCGCTGCTTCCTGGTCGGCGAGGAAGCCATTCCGATGATGCAGCTCGGCACGCTGGAGTTCTCGGGCGCGGTGTAACGGCGCGCTGCCGATACCCCCACCCTAACCCTCCCCCGCTGAGCGGGGGAGGGAACTCCGCCTTCTCCTGCTGAAGCACCAATCCCCCTCCCCCGCCCAGCGGGGGAGGGTCGGGGTGGGGGTATCCACCGGACACTTTCCAAGGCCACCATGGATCGCAACCATTCCATCACCCTGTCAGTCCTCGACCGCCTGCTCGACGACACGCCGGAGCATGTCGCGCCGCGGCCGCACACCGTGGCGGATCTGCGGGCGGCGATCCGGCGCGACCTGGAGAACCTGCTGAACACCAGGCGGCGGGTGCTGGGCTGGCCGGACGACCTGACGGAACTGGCGGATTCCATCCTCGGCTACGGCTGCCACGACCTGCTGGTGGAGAATGTCGCCACCGATTCGCGGCGGCGCGAGGTCGTGGCGAAGATCGAGGCGGCGATCCGGCGCTGGGAGCCGCGCTTCGCCCATCTGGCGGTGAGCATGGTCGAGAACAGCGATCCGGCCGACCGCACCCTGCGCTTCCGGATCGAGGCGCTGATCCACGCCGACCCGGCGCCCGAGCCGATGATCTTCGATTCGGTGGTCGATCCCACCTCCAACATGGTCACCGTGACGAGCAAGGCCCGTGGCTGACGAACTCCTCCCATACTACAACCGCGAGCTGACCTATCTGCGCCGCATGGCGGCGGAGTTCTCGGAGGCGCATCCGAAGATCGCCGGCCGGCTGCGGCTCAGCGCCGACGCGGTGGAGGATCCCCATGTCGCCCGGCTGCTGGAGGGCGTCGCCTTCCTCAACGCCCGCATCAGCCGCAAGCTGGACGACGACTATCCCGAGCTGGTCGACACCCTGCTCGACGTGCTCTACCCGCATTATCTGGCGCCGATCCCGTCGATGGCGGTGGTGCAGATGAAGAGCAGCCCGGATCTGACCGGCGCCCACACCGTGCCGAAGGGGACGGAGCTGGAGACCGAGGCGCTGCGCGGCGAGAGCTGCCGCTTCCGCACCGTCTATCCGGCGACTCTGTGGCCGGTCGACCTGGATCAGGCGGTGCTGAGCGGCCGGCCGCTGGTGGCGCCGCCCAATCCGCGGGCGGGCGATGCGGTGGCGGCGCTGCGGCTGACCCTGCGCTGCCGTGTGCCGGAGATGACCTTCACCGAGCTGGGGCCGGAAAGCCTGCGCTTCTTCCTGCGCGGCCAGCCGCAGCAGGTCTATGCGCTGCACGAGCTGATCTTCAACAACGCCGTCTCGGTGGCGCTGGCCGACGATCCGCATGACCCGAACGCGGTGATCCTCGGCCCCGATGCCATCAGCCCGGTCGGCTTCGCCGACGACGAGGGCATGCTGCCCTACCCCGCCCGCTCCCATGGCGGATACCGGCTGCTCACCGAATATTTCGCCTTTCCCGAGAAATTCCTGTTCTTCGACCTGAAGATCTCGCCGAAGGTGCTGCGCCGGGCCGGCAACACCCTGGAAATCTTCATCTACCTGAACAGCACCGACGGCGACCTGGAGCGCGCGGTGTCGAAGGACAATTTCGCGCTGGGCTGCACGCCGGTGGTCAACCTGTTCCGCCAGCGGGCGGAGCCGGTGGCCCTGACCCAGACCCAGCACGAACACCGCGTCGTCCCCGACGCCCGCCGCCCCGGCGCGCTGGAGGTCTATTCGGTCGACAGCGTGCTCGCCACCGATCCGAACGGCACCCAGCGGCGCTTCCTGCCCTTCTACGGCCTGCGCCATGGCGGGGTCGAGGCGGTCAGCCGCACCTACTACACCGCCAGCCGCCGTCCGGCGGGCGGGCGCGATCCAGGGACCGAAGTGCATCTGGCGCTGGTCGACCTCGATTTCGACCCGTCGAGCCCGGCGGAATCGGTGCTGTCGGTGGAGACGACCTGCCTCAACCGCGACCTGCCCGGGCAGCTTCCCTATGGCGGCGGCCACCCGCACCTGAAGCTGATGGAGGGAATGGCGGCGGTGTCGGGCGTCGCCTGCCTGACGCCGCCGACCCCGACCCTGCGCATCGCCGAGCGCAAGGGCCATCGCTGGCGCCTCGTCTCCCACCTGCTGCTGAACCACCTGTCGATCTCCGGCGGGGCGGAAGGGACGGAGGCGCTGCGCGAGATCCTGCGGCTCTACGACTTCCGCGATTCGGCCGAGACGCGCGGCATCGCCGACGGCGTCGCCAAGGTGACGACCAAGCGCGGCACGGCGCGGGCGCCGTCGCGGCCGGGCGACGTCGCCTGGGGCGACGCGATGTGCCGCGGCATCGACGTCGGCATCGAATTCGACCCGCAGCGCTTCAGCGGCAGCGGCATGTTCCTGCTGGCGATGATCCTCGACCATTTCCTGGGGCTGTACTGCTCGATCAATTCCTTCACGCGGCTGACCGCTACGGTCAAGGGCCGCACCGGAGTGCTCCGCACATGGCCCGCCCGAGCCGGAAACCGCCCGCTTCTGTGATCGACCGGCTGTTCCGCACCCCCCACCGCTTCGATTTCTTCCAGGCGGTGCGGGTGCTGGAATGGCAGGCCCGGCGCGACGCGCGCGACCCGCGCGACCCGCGCAACGTCCGCCGCCACGCCGTCGGCCATGACCACGACCCGCGCGAGGAGGTCGTGCGCCTGCGCGCCGACACCTCGCTGACCTTCCCCGGCAACCAGGTCGCCGGGGCGGAGGCGGGGGTGGACGGCCGGCAGCCGACGGTGGTCGGCGCCTTCCTGGGACTGGTCGGTCCGCTGGGCGTGCTGCCGCAGCATTACACCGAGATGATGATCCGCAGCTTGCGCGAGCGGAACCGGGCGCTGCGTGACTTCTTCGACGTCTTCCATCACCGCAGCTTCTCGCTGTTCTACCGCGCCTGGGCCAAGTACCGGCTTCCGGTGTCCTTCGAGCGCGGACAGGGCCTGCGCGACCCCGACCCGGTCAGCACCACGCTGTCGAGCTTCGTCGGCATCGCCCAGCCGTCGCTGGCCAAGCGGCTGGTGGTGGAGGACGAGACCCTCCTGCATTATTCCGGCCTGATGTCGCGCGGGACGCGCTCGGCCGCCGACCTGCAGGAGATGCTGTCGGACTTTCTCGGCCGGCCGGTGACGGTGGAGAGCTTCGTCGGCGGCTGGCTGCCGATCGCGGCGGACGGCCAGACCCGCCTGCCCAGCCTGTCCGACCCGGAGGGGCGGCATTGCCGGCTGGGCATCGACGCGCTGGCCGGCGACCGCGCCTGGGACGTCCAGGGCAAGTTCCGCCTGCGCATCGGCCCGCTGAACCACGACCAGTTCCGCGACTTCATGCCGGAAGGCCGCGAGTTCAGGAAGCTGCAGGATCTGGTGCGGATGTATGTCGGGCCGGAGCTGGATTTCGAGCTTCAGGTGACGCTGGAGGCACCGCAGGTTCCGGCCGCGCGGCTGGCCGCCGGCGAGGACGACCGTGACGCCTCGCGGCTGGGCTGGAACGGCTGGGTGCTGCACGCGCCGAGCCCGGTCGAGCGCAAGGACGCCGTGTTTCCGATACAGGATTTGTGAGTGGTTGCCCGCTTGCCCCCACCCTCCCGCTTCGCGGGTCCCTCCCTCCCCCGCTTCGCAAGGGAGGGACGGCTTGCCCCCTCCCCCGCCCAGCGCGAGAGGGTTGGGGTGGGGGCAACGGCTTGAGCTGAAACGAGGACCCCATGAGCGACTGGAGCGCCGGCTATGTGTCGGACATCGAATATCTGCCGGGCTTCTACCGTGAGCAGGGGCCGGCACATCTGACGCTGAGCTGCCTGATCAACGGCATCGCCCCGCCGTCGACGGCGAACGGCTTCGACTATTGCGAGCTCGGCTGCGGCCACGGCACGACGGTGGCGCTGTTCGCGGCGGCCAACCCGCAGGGGCGGTTCCATGCGATGGACTTCCACCCCGCCCACATCGCCCGGGCCCGCGACGCCGCCGAGGCCGCCGGCCTGACCAACATCACCTTCCATGAGGCGAGCTTCGCCGAACTGGCCGAGGGCGAGGGGCCGGAGCTTCCGGAGTTCGACTTCGTCACGCTGCACGGCGTCTACAGCTGGGTCAGCCCGATGAACCGCGGCGCCATCGCCCGTTTCCTGGCGAAGAAGCTGAAGCCGGGCGGGCTGGTCTATGTCAGCTACAACGCCATGCCGGGCTGGGCGCCGATGATGCCGCTGCAGCGGCTGCTCTACGAGTATTCGGGGCTTGTCCACGAGCGCAGCGACCGCCAGGTCAAGGCCGGCCTCGACTTCGCCGAACAGCTCCACAAGGCCGGGGCCAAGATCCTGGGCGACGAGGCGATGTTCGCCAAGCTGCGCGGCGAGACCAAGACGCAGAGCGCGGTCGACCAATCGGTCTATCTGGCGCATGAATACCTGAACGGCAGCTGGCAGCCGCTCTACCATGTCGACGTCGCCCGCGAACTGGGCGAGGCGAAGCTGACCTATGCCGGGTCCGCCACCCTGTTCGAGAATTACCCGGACCTCGCCCTGACGCCCGACCAGCGCAAGGCGCTGGACAGCATCGGCGTGCCCAGCCTGCGCGAGACCTTCAAGGACTATTGCGTCGGCCGTCCCTTCCGCCGCGACGTCTTCGTCCGCGGCGCCCGGCGCATCAGCGTGGCCAAGCGCGACGCGATGCTGATGGACATGGCGATGGCGTTGACCATCCCGCGCGCCGACGCCCGCACCACCATCCAGGTGCCGCTCGGCGAGGCGACGCTGGAAGCCAAGCATTACGAGCCGATCTTCGACGCGCTGGCCGACGGTCCGCGCCGCATCGGCGAGCTGATGGAGCTGCCCGAGGTTCGGCGAGCCGGCGGCAACCTGTCGGCGGTGGAGATCGCCGGCATGCTGACCGGCTCCAACCAGGCGATCCCGATACCGAACCCGCCGGAGACGGTGACGCCGCTGCCCGGCGTGCTGGCCCACAACCGCGCCGCCGCCAACGAACTCGCGACAAGCGAAGGACGCAAGAGCAGTGCCTTCGCCGCGTCGGTCGGCGGGGCCGGCCTGCATGTCAGCACGATGGAGGCTCTGCTCTACGACGGGCTCTGCGAAGGCGTGCCGGAGACGCTGGACGCGCTGGTCGGTCACGCGATGCGCCGTCTGGCCGCGCCCGAGAATGCCGACGACGCCAGCCGCAAGGCGATCGCCGACAGCATGGACTGGTGCCTGCGCAACAGCCTGCCGGTCTGGCGCAAGCTCGGCGTGATCGCCTAGCTCCCTTCCTCTCCCGGGGCTCCCGGCGGATCTCCGATCCGCCGGACGCCGTCAGCTCAAACGACGTTTGTGCGAGAGGCGGGAGAGGGCATCATCACCGCCCCCTGCATGGGATGCTGTTCCGCCTGATGCTGCCACTCCGCCTCCTCTTCATCCTCCCCATCGCCGGCCCAGGCCGGGACGACGGTCTGGCGCAGCTCCGCCAGAGCCACCAGCGCCTCGCGGTCGCCGGCCGCCGCCGCGGCCTGGAGCCACAGCGCGGCTTCGGCCGGGTCGCGGCTGGCGCCGACGCCCTCGCGCAGGCACAGGCCCAGGCGGAACTGGGCGGCGGGATGGCCCTGCTCGGCGGCGGCGCGCAGCCAGCGCACCGCCTCGACCTCGTCGCGGTCGACGCCACGGCCGTCGAGCAGGAGCAGGGCGAGGTTGACCTGGGCGGGAGCCGATTGCTGCAGGGCGGCGAGCCGGTACCACAACGCCGCCTTGGCGGGGTCGCACGGCACGCCGGCGCCATGTTCATGCATGTAGCCCAGGTTGTTCTGCGCCCCGACATCGCCCTTCGCGGCGGCGCGGCGGTACCAGGACACCGCGCGGCGCGGATCGGGCGGCACGCCGATGCCGTTGGCCAGCAGGAAGGCCAGCATGGTCTGCGCCGCGACATGGCCCTGGCGGGCCGCGCGCCGGTACCATTGCACGGATGCTGCGACGTCGGCCGTCCGCAGTTTCTCCGCCATCCGGTACTGCGCCTCGCTGTCGCCCAGCCCGGCCTTCATCCGGGTCCAGAGCGTGGGCGTGGCGGTCGTGGACGTCGTCGTGAACATGGCGGTCGTGGACATGGCGCTGGCACCTTCGTCGATTGTCCCCCGGGGATCCACTCCACCAACACCGCGCGAACCGGCATTATTCCCTTCGCCGCGGCGTTGTGGAGCATCCCCTGCGCCCGAGTCTCTCCCGCCGGTGCCCCGCGTTCAACCTCCCCAGCCGGCGGTCGAGGAATTGTCACGACGGCGCCTTTGGTTAAGGATGACCATCCCTTCGTGCCCTGCTATACCCGATCGTATAAGCGGAAAGGTGTGGTGATGCAGAGGATTGCCGGCTGGATGCGGATCCGGAAGACGACAGTGTCCGCCGCCGGCCTGGCCGCGGCGCTGGCTCTGTCCGCCTGCTCCTCCGCCCCGCCCCCGGCACCGCCGCCGACCACCATCCAGATGACGGTCGTGGGCGCCGCGGCGCTGAACCCCGATCCGAACGAGCGGCCGTCGCCGGTGATGCTGAGGCTCTACCAGCTCGGCCCCAGCGACGCCTTCGCCAATGCCGATTTCTTCCAGGTCATCGACCAGGACAAGGCGACGCTCGGCCCCACCCTGCTCGACCGGCAGGAACTGGCGGTGCCGCCGGACAGCCGCCAGACCGTCACCATCCAGCCCAAGCCCGATGTCAAGACGCTGGCCGTCGCCGCCGCCTTCCGCGCCTATGAGAAGGCCGGCTGGCGCGCGATGCTGCCGATCGAGCCGAACAAGGCCAACACCTTCGTCCTCACCGCCAAGGACAGCAGCATCACGCTGGCCCGCCAGGACAGCGCCGATGGCGAGGCGAAGACGGACGACGGGACCGGCACGGACAAGCCCGACGCCGACAAGCCGGATAGCGAAAAGCCCGGTGCCGATAAACCAGGTGCCGATAAGCCCGCTGCCGACAAGCCGGCCGCAAGCAAATCGGATGCGGGCCAGCCGGCCGCCGATGCGCCGAAGGCCGACAAGGGCGAGCCCGCGCCGAAGGCCGCCGCCGTCCGGCCGGCCGTGGATCAGCCGCCGGCCGCCCAGCACAACCTGATCATAAAGGGGCCGTCATGAGTGTCCGGCCGCCGCCCGACAAGAACCCGTTCGAGGAACCGGACGACATCGACGCCACGGTGATGCAGCCGATGGCGTTCCAGCGCCCGTCCGCACCGCCGGCCGGCGGCGGGGCCGGACTGGTGCCACCCGCCTTCGGGCAGGGCGCCCCCTCCTCCAATCCATCGCCGACATTCTCCCCGGCGGCCTTCTCGCCCCCCGCCTTCGCGTCCGCCAAGCCGGCCGCTCCCATGCCGGCAGCGCCCGCTCCCGCTCCGTTCACTCCCGGTTTCCGGCCGCTGGACGACGCGGCGCTGGCAGCGCTGACCGCGGTGAGCGACAACCCGCTGGTCACCGCCGCCGCCCCCATCCTGGCGATGGTGGTGCGGGTGCGCGACCTGCCGCAGCACCGCGACGTCGAGTCCCTGCGCGAGCGGGTGATCGCCGAGATGCAGCGGTTCGAGGCGGCGACGGTGCGGGCCGGACTGCCCGCCGCCCAGATCCGCAACGCCGGCTACGCGCTGTGCGCGACGGTGGACGACGTGGTGCTGGCGACCTCCTGGGGCAGCCAGAGCCTGTGGGCGCACAAGAGCCTGGTCTCCACCATCCAGAAGGAGACCTGGGGCGGCGAGCGCTTCTTCGACCTGCTGGACCAGATGGCGGACACGCCCGACCGCCACCTGACGGAGCTGGAGCTGTTCTACCTCTGCGTTTCGCTGGGGTTCGAGGGCAAGTACCGCGTCACACCGCGCGGCTACAGCGATCTGGCGAAGCTGCGCGACCGGCTGTACCGCGTCATCCGCAAGCAGCGCGGCGAGGCCGAGCGCGACCTGTCGCCCCACTGGCGCGGCGAGGCCGACGGCTTCCGCCCGCTGGCGGCCTCGGTTCCGCTGTGGCTGCCGGCGGTGCTGATCGTGGCGCTGCTGACCGCGCTCTATGCCTGGTTCGTCTTCGCCCTGGCCGACCAGTCCGACGCCGCCTATCGCCGGCTGGCCGGGCTGATCCCGGACAAGCCGGTGCAGGTCGCCCGGATCGAACCGCCGGTCACCCTGCCCACCCCGCCGCCCCAGCGGACGGTGGCCGACCGCATCGCCTCGGCGCTGGCCGCCGACATCAAGGCGGGACTGGTCGAGGTGAGCGGTGCCGACGGGCGCGTGCTGGTCCGCACCCGGCTGAACGTCTTCGGCTCGGGCAGCGACCGCATCGAGGCGCGCTACGTCGAGGTGTTCCGCCATGTCGCCGAGGCGCTGCGCAGCGAGAAAGGGCGGATTTCCGTGATCGGCAACACCGACAACGTCGCCATCCGCTCGCTGCGCTACCCGTCCAACCAGGACTTGTCGGAGGCCCGGGCGGACAAGGTCCAGCGGCTGATGACGGAGATCCTGGGCAACGACGCCGCAAGAGAGAACGGAAGCCGCCTCAGCGCCGAAGGGCGCGGCGACACCGACCCGATCGCCCCCAACACGACGGCGGAAGGCCGGCAGGCCAACCGGCGCGTCGACATCGTGCTGGTGCCCTGACCGATGTTGAAACACCGATGCTGAAATCGATCCTGTCCGCCCTGACCTCCCGCTGGTTCCTGACGCTGGTCCTGGCGCTGTGCCTCGGCGCGCTGGTCTGGTTCCTCGGGCCGCTCGTCGCCGTGGCCGGTGCCTTCCCGCTGGAGGATGCCACCATCCGACTGGCGGTGGTGTTCGCCATCCTGCTGGTGTGGGCGCTGGCGATGCAATGGTCGCTGTACCGCCACCGCAGCGCCAACGACCGCATGGTGCAGGCGCTGTCCAAGGCGACCCCGGCGGCGAAGGGCGATCCGGACACCGACGCTGTCGGCCAGGAGACCGACCTGCTGCGCGGCCGGCTGCGCGAGGCGCTGGACCAGCTGCGCAAGGCGCGGTTCGGCGGGAAATGGGGGCAGCGCTATCTCTACCAGCTTCCCTGGTATCTGCTGATCGGCGCGCCGGGGGCGGGGAAGACGACGGCGCTCGCGAATTCCGGCCTGCGCTTCCCGCTGGCGGCGGAGATGGGGCGGGCGGCGCTGCGCGACGTCGGCGGCACGCGCAACTGCGACTGGTGGTTCACCGACGAGGCGGTGCTGATCGACACCGCCGGCCGCTACATCACCCAGGACAGCCAGCCGGCAATCGACGGCAAGGTGTGGAAGAACTTCATCGCCCTGCTGAAGCGCCACCGTCCGCGCCAGCCGGTCAACGGCATCCTGCTGGCCGTCAGCCTCGCCGACCTCGCCACCTGGAGCGAGCCGGAGCGCAAGGGCCATGCCGAACAGCTCAAGCTGCGGCTGAAGGAGCTGCGCGGACAGGTGGGGTCGCGCGTTCCCGTCTATGTGCTGCTGACCAAGGCCGACCTGATCGCCGGCTTCGCCGAGTTCTTCGACGACCTCAGCCGGGAGGAGCGCGAACAGGTCTGGGGCGTCACCTTCCCGATGGACGAGGGCAAGAAGGGCGATGAGGCGCCGGTCTACCGATTCGCCGACGAGTTCGACGCGCTGACCGGCCGGATCGCCCGCCGGGTTCTGGATCGCGTGCATGGCGAATCCGACATCCAGCGCCGGTCGCTCGACACGCTGTTCCCGGCGCAGATGGCAGCGCTCAAGCCGGCCATCGCCGACCTGCTGATGGTGATCTTCGAGCCCAACCGCTACGAGGAAAGGGCGCTGCTGCGCGGCGTCTACATGACCAGCGGCACCCAGGACGGCGCGCCGGTCGACCGGCTGTCGGAAATGGTGGCGGGGTCCTTCGGGCTGGAGCGGCCGGCCCTGCCGGCGGCCAGCGGCGGGCGCAGCTTCTTCCTGACCCGCACCCTGCGCGAGGTGGTCTTCGCCGAGGCCGGGCTGGTCGGCGCCAATTCCGGGCTGGAGCGGCGGCGGCGCCTGCTGCGCGGCGGGGCGGTGGTCGCGATGCTGCTGGCCGGGCTGGCGGTCGCCGCCTTCTGGGCCAACAGCTTCGTCGGAAACACCGCGCTGGTCGCCGGGGTCGATGCCGCCGCCGCCAAGGCGCAGGCGGAGCTGGCACCGCTCGCCACCACGCCGCGGTCGCTGGGCAAGGTGGACGACACCGATTTCATCACCATCGTCCCGCCGCTGAACACGCTGCGCGCCATCCCCGCCGGCTGGACCGAACCGCCGCCGGTGGAGATGACCGGCGGCCTCTACCAGGGCGACCGGCTGGGCCGGCAGAGCGATACGGTCTATGGCCGCGCCCTGAACGCCGTGCTGCTGCCGCGCGTCTTCCTGCGGGTGGAGGAGCAGCTGCGCCGCGAGCGGGGCCGGCCCGAATACCTGTTCCAGGCGCTGAAGGTCTACCTGATGCTGTCCGGCAAGGGCGCGCTGGACAAGGCGCTGGTGGCGGACTGGATGGCGCTGGACTGGATGGCCTCGCTGCCCGGCCCCGCCTATGACGGGGTGCGGCGCGACCTGCGCAGCCATCTGGACGCCATGCTGGCGGCGCCGCTGCCGTCGCTCCCGCTGGACGAGGCGTTGGTGGAGGAGGCCCGGCAGGGACTGACCCGCTATCCGCTGGCCGAACGCGGCTTCGCCCTGCTGCGCGACCGGACCGAGATCCAGGCGCTGGCCGACTGGCGGCTGGTCGACAATGCCGGGCCGCTGGCCGGGCGCGTGCTGATCCGCCCGTCGGGCAAGCCGCTGTCCGAGGGCGTCCCCGGCCTCTACACCTATGACGGCTTCCACAAGGCGGTGCTGCCGGCGCTGCCCAAGGTCGCCAAGGCGCTGGTGGACGAGAACTGGGTGCTGGGCCAGCCGAGCAGCGGCCCGCAGGCCGTCGCCAGCGCGCAGCGGCTGGAACAGGGCATCCTCGCCGTCTATCTCGACCGCTACGCCCGGCAATGGGACGAGATGCTGGGCGACGTGGTGATCGTGCCGTTGCGCAGCCTGAGCCAGGCCGCCGACGTGCTGAACACCCTGTCCGGCCCGCAATCGCCCTTGAAGCTGTGGCTGACCGCCATGGTGCGGCAGACCACGCTGGCGCCCGGGCCTAATGACAAGCCCGGTGGCGACAAGCCGGCCGACGGCAAGGGTCCGGTCGCCGGCGGACCGCTGGCCGGTATCGCCCAGCAGGCGCAGGCAGGCGAGAAGGCGGTGGAGTCCACCGGCACCAACGCCGCCTATCTGGCGCGGCTGGCCGGTGTCTCGCTGCAACCCGCCGGCCCGCCGCCGGGCCAGCCGATCAACGACCATTTCAAGCCGCTGCGCGATCTGGTGCAGGGCGAGAACGGGGCTCCGCCCAAGCTGGACGAGTCGCTGAAGCTGCTGGGCGAGCTGTACCAGCAGATCGCGCGGGCGGCCAACGCGCCCGACCAGAACGGCGCGCTGCTGGCCGGGCTGGCCGGCGGCGGCGACAAGGGCGCCGTCGCGGCGCAGCTGCGCAATCTCGCCCGCGACCTGCCCGACCCGATCGGCGGCATGGTCGCCACCGTGGCGCAGAGCGCGGCGACGGTCAGTGCCGGGGGTGCGCGGTCGCAGATCAACAAGGCCTGGCAGTCCACGGTCCTGCCCTTCTGCCGGGCGGCCTTGGACAACCGGTTCCCGATGGTGTCCAACAGCGCCGTGGACGTGACCTCGGCCGATTTCGCCAAGCTGTTCGCGCCCGGCGGGATGATCGACCAGTTCTTCAACACCAACCTGCGCCCCTTCGTCGACATGACGGTCAGCCCCTGGGCCTGGCAGAAGGTGGATCAGGTCGATCTCGGCATTCCGCCGGCCGTGCTCGACCAGTTCGAGCGGGCCGCGCGCATCCGCGACAGCCTGTTCCCGGCCGGGGCCGCCGCCGCCAAGGTGGTGTTCGAGATCACGCCGGTCGAGCTCGACGCCAAGGCGACCCAGGTGGCGATGGACGTCGACGGCCAGACGCTGATCTACCAGCACGGCCCGCCCCGTCCGCAGGTGATGAAATGGCCGGGGGCGGAGGGCACCAGCAGCGTGCGCCTCGGCTTCGGCCCGCCGCTGCCGGGCGAACCGGCCGGCATCTCGCGCCAGGGTCCCTGGGCCTTGTTCCACTTCCTCGCCGACGGCAAGCTGGAGTCCACGCCTCAGCCGGACCGCTTCACCTTCGCGGTGACGGTCGGCACCCGCAAGGCGGTCTTCGCCCTGCGGGCCGACAGCGTGAACAACCCCTTCGGCAAAAACCTGCTGGAGAGTTTCCGATGCCCGACGGCGCTGTAGGCGGCGTGCTTCCCGGACCGATCGGCCCCTACCGGGTCGAGGGTGTGCTGGGCCAGGGTGCGATGAGCGTGGTCTACCGCGCCACCGACGGGCGGACCGGGCAGCCGGTGGCGCTGAAGCTGCTGCGCGGCGAATTGCTGGCGGCGGCGGAACGCAACGCCGTGCTCGCCCGTTTCGGGCGGGAGGCGCAGATCGGCCTGAAGCTGGACCACCGCAACATCGTGCGGGTACACGACTACGGCACGCTGGACGCGGGGCAAGGCGGGGCGCCCTACCTCGCCATGGAACTGATCCAGGGCCGGGAGCTGAAGCAGTATCTGGAGGCCGACACGCCGCTGCCGGTGCAGCAGGGCGGCGCCCTGATGGCGGCGGTGCTGGACGCGCTGGCCTTCGCCCATGCCCGCAACGTCATCCACCGCGACATCAAGCCGGCCAACATCGTGGTCGAGGACGACCTGACGCCGAAGCTGGCCGATTTCGGCATCGCGCAGATCTCCTCCTCCGACCTGACCCAGGCCGGCGACCTGCTGGGCACCCCCGCCTACATGGCGCCGGAGGTGCTGCGCGGGGAGAAGGCCGACGCGCGCAGCGACCTGTTCTCCGCCGGGGTGGTGCTCTACTACCTGCTGGCGCAGCGGCGGCCCTTCTCCGGCTCGGTCGCCACGGTGATGCAGCAGATCCTGTTCGTCGAGCCGCCGCCGCCCTCCCATGCCAACCCGGACCTGCCGCCGCCCTTCGACAGCCTGATCCTGAAGGCCTTGGCCAAGTCGCCAGCCGACCGCTATGCCAGTGCCGGCGAGTTCGCCGAGGCGCTTCGCCATGCGCTGGCCGTCGCCGGCACGATGCGGGCCGCCGCGCCGACCGCCGAGCTGACGCTGTTCAATGCCGAGATCCCCGCGGCGGCAGCCCCCCTGCGTGACCGCGACGCCCTGGCTTCGGCGCTGGAGACGGCGCTGCGCGCCATTCCCGGCCAGCCGATCGACGCCCGCAAGCTGACCGGGCTGCTGGATATCCTGGCCGACTGGCAGGCGGGCAGCGGCGGCGATGCGCAGCGCTGGCAATCGGTGCTGCTCGGCGCCGGGATCGAGCCGCTGACCGAGCTGATTGTCGCCGCGACCCCGGCCCCGCGCGCCGCGCCGGCCAGCCAGCGCCGCGACTGGATGCCGGTGGTCCGGCTGTTCGCGGCGATGACCCGCGCGCTGGCCGGGACGCCGGCCGCCGACCGGGCCAGGATGTCGGCGGCGCGCATCGCCTTCGATCTGTCCGGCCGCTTCTTCCTCTATTCCGGCGAGCTGAACCGGGTGCTGATGGACGGCGACAATCCGGACATCCAGATGCTGTCGCTCGACTTCCTGCGGCTGGAAATCCTGCAGCATGCGCTGGAGGAGCTGGGCGCCGAGGCCGAGCTGGCGCAGAGCCGCAGCGCCATGCTGATGTTCGCCGTGCAGGTCATCCGCAAGGTGACGCAGATCCTGCGCGCCTGCACCGACGGCAACGACGGGTTGGCCCGTTTCGGCGTCGCCATCATCCTCGCCAACATCGAGGAGCTGATCGTCATGGCCCAGCGCCTGTTCGAAACCGGCGGACAGGCCACCGGCGGCCTGCCCCAGGACGCGGTGTCGGAGTTCATCGCCGCCGCCGGCCGCTTCGCCACGCTGTCGGTGGAAGAGCTGCGCGGCGAGGTCGCCCAGGGTTCCGGTACGGCGGAGAGCTTCGCCGCCCGGCTTCGCGGCATCGGACAGCTCTATCTGTTCGCCACGCGGCTGACGGCGCCCGACTGCGCTTCCCTGATGCACAGCCTGTCGACCATGCTCTACGGCCTCGTCGCCGGGCTGACCGCCGATCTGGGCAACGCGCCCGTCGGCGACACCGGTGCGCGGACCAGGCTGGTGGCGCTGGCGGAGATGGCGAGCGGGCTCGGCTGGAGCGAGGTCGAGCGGATCGCGCTGACGGCCCTGCGCCGCTGGGCGGTGGCAGGCGTGGCGGCATGACGGGCGGCGTGATGGGCCGGACCAACGGGCGGAGAGGGGCGGCGCATGGCTGAGCAGCTTGGGGACGAGCGGGAGGACGAGACCGTGACCGACCGCCTGGACATGGTACTGCGCAACGAGCTGTCCGAACTGGAACGGCTGGCCACCGCGGTGGACGCCTTCATCGAACGCAACGATTTGCCCCCCGACCTGCCCTTCAAGTTCAACCTGTGCTTCGACGAGCTGATCACCAACACCGTCTCCTACGGCTATCCGGATTCCGGCCCGCATGAAATCCGGGTCAGGCTGGAACTGGATGGAACCGAACTCCGCGCCGAGGTCGAGGACGATGCCGACGCCTTCGACCCCTTCGCCGACGCCCCGCCGCCCGACCTGACCAGCGACGTGGACAGCCGCCGGGTCGGCGGCCTGGGCGTCTTCCTGGTCCAGAAGACGATGGACAGTGCCAGCTACCGGCGCGAGGGCAGCCGCAACCTCGTCCTGCTGATGAAGAGGGTCGGCTGAAGTCTCTTTGAAGACTCGCCGGAATTGCCTTGTGAAGCCGGAATGACGGTCGGGACGGTGCCGGAAGTGCGGGCGAGGACCTTCCACGGCGGCAAGCCCCCGATTTCGTCGGCGGTCATGATGACAGGTGGACGGAACCTTGACCCGCCTCTCGCCGAATTCAGCGAGATTGTGTCCCATGACAATCCGGCAAAGCAGGGCGTTTCGCCATGCAACAAACCGACACATGACAAGCCCGGCAAATTCTTGCACTATTGTGGATAGCCTTCGGGTCCCGTTGGGATCGGCCGTCGTGGCCACCCAATGCGGACAGGACGGCTAGCAATGGAAGGCGGACGCTAACGTGTGGAGTCGACGCATCATGACCGGGTCGCAGTGCCAAGAGGCACGACTGCGCCTTGGCTGGTCGACACGGATGCTGGCGAACAAGGCCGGCGTTCCGTGGTACGCCGTCATGAATCTCGATTACGGCACGGGTGAAGTCGATCCCGCCATCGTGGACGCGCTCGCCCGTGCCTTCCGCCAAGCGGGTTTGGAACTGCGCTGAGCCGTGGTTCCCCTCTCCCGGAGCGGAAGAGGGGAACGGTCACGACTCTCCTCACTCTTTCTTTTTGGCCTTGTCCTTCCTGGCCGGACGGTCGATGTGTTTGGCCGATTCGGTGCCGGGAGTGATCGGCTTGCCGGTGTCGGACACCGCCCTGGCCGCGTCCAGCGGATCGGCGATGTCGCGATCCGGTTCATTGGTAAGCACGTTGCTCGAAGCGGGCTTCTCGTCTGCCATGGGATCGCTCCTTCCATCGGATGTATCCGTCACAACAGGCGGGCATGGGCTTTGGTGCCGGATACAATCCGTTACCGAATGACCGGCCGGCGGACACAAGCCGGCAAAGATGGCGCGCCATGCTGATCGCCATGGACGTCCCCGGCAGAAGCGGGGGCCAACCCGACACGATAGGATGGACAGCATGAAGAAGACCCTGCTTGCCGTGGCCGCCGCGATCCTCGCCGTGACCGCGGCGACCGGCACCCCCGCCATGGCCCAGGGGTGGCAGCCCGGACCATACGACCGCGCGCCCGGCCACATGAACCAGCGGCCTCCAGAAGCACACCCCAACGCCCATTGGCCGGACCGCCGTCCCGGTCCGCCGGAAGGCCGCGGCTGGCGGGCCGGCGAACGGCTGCCGCATGAGTGGCGGGCACAGCGCTACGTGATCGTCAAGCCCGCCGCGTATCATCTGCACCGTCCGCCGCGCGGCCATCGCTGGGTCCGCGTCGGCCATGACGCCGTGCTGGTCATTTCCACCACCGGCGTCATCGTGGAGGTCGCGCCCGGCCTGTTCCGCTGACTGCCCCCCAGTTTCCCCCTAGTCGCCGGCCTCCTTCTGCGCCAGGACCAGGAAGATCTTTTCCTCCAACTGGTCCGGCGTGAAGGGCTTGGCGATGTAGCCGCTGACGTGATGGGCCAGCGCCCTCTTGACCGCATCCAGCGTGGCGAGCGCCGTGACCATCAGGAAAGGCAGGTCGCCGCGGGTCTCGCGCACCCGCTTCAGCAGGTCGAGCCCGTTCAGCCGCGGCATCATCCAGTCGCAGACGATCAGGTCGTAGGCGGCATTATCGGCCTGGAGGCGGTCCAGCGCCTCCTGCCCGTCGGCCGCGGTGTCGACCCGGCCGATGCCGAGTTCCCGCAGAACGGAGGCGACGAAGGCGCGCGGCCCCTCCTCGTCATCCACCACCAGCACCTGCTGGGCGGCGAGGTCGATGAAGGGCACGCCGACCATCGCCAGCGACTGCCGCAGCCAAGTCGCCCGTGCCGCCCGTTCCTTGGCGCCCGGCGCGTTCAGCAGCACATGGCGGACGAAGCGCGGGCGATGGCAATGGCGGTAGAGGACACGGGCCACCGCCAGCCGGCTCTTGCCGCTGCAGATCGCCCCGTCCCCCGCCAGCCGGACGATGTCCAGCACGGTGTCGGCCGGCGCATCGTCCTTCGCCTGGATCAGCGGGGCCAGCACGCGCTGGGTGCGCAGGAAGGCGTTCTGGATGTCGTCGATCTGGCCGCCGAGATACTCCCGTTCCTCCTCATGGAAGGCGCTGGACAGCACCATGCGCTGCACCTCGGCCAGCCCCTTCAGCTTCTCGTTCCGTTCTTTCCAGCAGTCGAGCAGCCGGCCGGCGAAGTCGCGGCTGTCGAAGAAGCTCTTCAGATAATCGTTGACCGCCTTGCCCGCGCTGGGCGACAGCGGCATCTTCTGCAGGACGAACAGGATGCGCAGCTTCTGCACGTAGTTGCGCCCGCGGGTGATCTCCGGGACCGTGTCCTCGTTGACCAGAAGCGCGGTGCGCCGCTGCAGCGCCGCTTCGGTCCGGGTACCGCCGACGTAATTGCCGTCGCGGTCGCGCAGCCGGGCGGACAGGTCGCTCAACGCCAGGATCTCGCGCTGGACCGCCTCGATCCCGAACATGTCGCCGGCACTGGCGATGGTGAAGCAGGCCGGCTTGGCCATCTCGCGGCGGAAGGCGGCGGCCAGCGCGTCGCGCAGGCCCGGCATCGGCACCCGCCGCATCAACGCGTCCAGCCGCAGGAAGACCGGCGGGGCATCGTCCGGCATCGGCCGGTCGGCGGCGACCAGCGTCACGATCAGGTCGATCAGCACGGCGAAGGGCGCATCCCGCGCACAGGATGCCGTGCCGGCGTCGCTCAGCAGGATCTCGCCGAGCAGCCGCTCGATCGAGGCCAGGGCGTCCGGATGCGCGGTGGTCTCCGCCAGTTCCAGCAGCGCGCCTGCCTTCTCGACGAAGCTGCGGCAGACGGCGATGTGCTGGGTGACGGCGGCATCGAGCAGGAAGCGGCCGAGGAAGCCGCCGCTGGACAGAAGCTCCGCCGCCACGCCGGGATAGGCATCGGCCAGGAACTCGGGCGGCGGGTTTTCCTTCAGCCGCTCGCGCGTCAGCCGCGCGATCTCGTTGACCAGCGGGGTCATCGCCCCCTTGCGGTCCATCGCCCGTTCGGCCTGGGTCAGGATCGCGACGAAGGTGGCGGTGTTGGACAGCGCGGTCTGGTGACGCGGGTGGTGCAGCAGTTCCGTCGCGGTCAGCGCGTTCTCGTCCAGGAACCGGCGGCAGAAGCGGCCGACGCCGTCCCGCCCGGCCGGGGCGTAGAAGTCGGCCGGCTCGCGGCACGCCGGGGCGGCGCCATCCGCCTCGTCCGGCGCCGGATCGGGTGTCGCCCTGGCGGCGGACGGATCGTCCTGTCGGGAAGACTCCATCGCCGTCCTCACAGGGCCAGAAGGTCGCGGAGCGCGTCCAGCAGCCGTTCCGGCGCCACCGGCTTCATCACGATCTGCCGCCCCTCCTGCGCCGTCAGCCCGGCCGCCGTCTCGCGCGAGGCATAGCCGGTCAGGAAGAGGATGGGCAGAAGCTGGTTGCGGGTCTCCAGCGCGCGGGCAAGCTCCAGCCCGTTCATCCGCGGCATCGATACGTCGCTGACCACCGCGTCGAACAGGCCGCCGGCCTCGTCGTAGCGGTCCAGCGCCTCCTGCCCGTCCGCTGCCTCCACCACCGTGCAACCGGCCTCCTGCAGAACGAGGCGCAGGTAGCGGCGCACCGACTCCTCGTCGTCGACGAGCAGGATGACGGCGCCCTCCCCCTCCACGACCTGCAGCGGGTCGCTTCGGGCCGGGGCGGCGGGCGGATCGACGGCGGGCAGATGGAGGGCGAAGGTGGCGCCGCGGCCTTCCGTTCCTTCCAGCTCCACCGCACCGCCGGATTGCTGTGCCGTGCCGTAGACCATCCACAGGCCGAGCCCGGTGCCCTTCCCCGGCTCCTTGGTGGTGAAGAAGGGTTCCCAGATGCGGTCGCGGATTTCGGCCGGCACGCCCACTCCCTGGTCGCTCACCCGGATCGTCACGTAACGGCCCGGCTTCAGTCCGCGATGGCGGGCGAAGAAGGCGCTGCCCGGCGTCTCCACCGTCAGGGCGATGGTCAGGGCACCGCCATCGGGCATGGCGTCGCGCCCGTTCAGCGCGAGGTTCAGCAGCGCCTGGTTCAGCGTGACCGGATTGACCAGGCAATGGGCCGCGTCGTCGTCCGCCGCGATCGTCACGTCGATCCCGGCGCTGAGCAGCGGCTTCAGGAAGACGCGCAGGTCGCGCACCAGGGGCGCGATCGCCACCACCTCCCGTTCGTCGGCGACCCGGCGGTGGGAGAAGTCCAGAAGCTGGCCGGTCAGCGCCGCCGCCCGTTCCGATGCCTTGGCGATCTCCTGCACGCAGGTCAGCACGCGGTCGGGGTCGGCGGGGTTGCGCTCCGCCAGGCGGGCGAAGCCGCCGATGGCGGTCAGCATGTTGTTGAATTCATGGGCGATGCCGCCGGCCATCCGCCCGACCGCCTCCATCTTCTGGGCGCGCTGCAGTTCGCCCTCCACCCGGCGGCGGTCGGTGACGTCGTTCAGCACCAGCAGCACCGCCGGCTCGCCGTCCCGGACCGCCGGGCTCGCCGCGACCTCCAGCCGGCGACGCTCGCCGTCCGGGCGCAGGGCGTCGCATTCCAGCCGCCGCGGTGCGGTCTCCGGCCCGTCCGCGGCCGTGGCGAGCGTCGCCTCCAGCGCCTCGCCGCCCTCCAGGAAAGCGGCCAATGGGCAGCCTTCCAGCGCATCGGCCGCGACACCGAGGATCGCGGCGGCGGCACCGTTGGCGAAACGGACGGCGGCACGATCCCAGATGACGATGCCGTAGGGTGCCAGTTCCACCAGTTGGCGGTAGCGAAGTTCGCTTTCGCGCAGGGCGGCGACGGTCTGCTTCAGCCGGGCGGTCTGGTCGGCGAGTTCCTCCTCCCGCGTCTTCAGTTCGGTGATGTCCATCAGGATCTTCACCACGCCACCGGTGCCGGTGGCATGTTCGCTGATGCGGTACCAGCGCCCGTCGGACAGCCGGCCGTCGACGGGGGCGGAATGCTGCAGATGGCGGGTCAGCCGCTGCTCCACCCAGGTGCCGATGTCGCCCGCCCCCTCATAGCCGCCGCGTTCGGCCGCTGCGCGCAGGATCTCGGCGAAGCTGCGGCCGGGAGTCAGCATGTCGGCGATGGTCGGGTAGGCACGGCGGTACTGGTCGTTGCAGATCAGCAGGCGGCCGTCGGCGCTGAACAGCACGAAGCCTTCGGACACGCTGTCGATGGCGTCATGCACCACCGCCTGCATGAAGCGCGCCTCCACCAGCGCCAGCGTCTCGGCGGTGGCATCGACGCCGCAGCCGCGATAGCCGCGGAACCGCCCGTCGGTTCCGCGCACCGGCACGGCGCTGAGCCGCAGCACCAGATCGCGTCCGTCCGCCCCCTCGAAACTCACCTCCAGGTCGCGGAACGGCCGGCCGGATTCGATGTCGCCACGGTATTCCGCCCAGGTCGCCCTATCGGCCACCAGCGTTCCCAGATCGAAGAGCGAGTCGCCGAACACCGTCCGCGGATCGCAGCCGAGCAACGCCGTCAGTCCGCCGGACAGGAACAGATAGCGGTGATCCGGCCCGGTTTCCCAGAACCAGCCGGGGGAAACGGCGGTGAAATCGCGGGTGCGGCTGCGCAGCTCTTCCAGCTCGTCGCGCGCCTGCCGCAGGGCGGCGTCCGATCGCGCCAGCGCCGTGGCGGCCGCCGCGGCGCGGCGCGCAGTCCGGAAGGCCAGACCGCCGGCGGCCAAGGTTCCGGCCAAGGCGCCGGCCATCGGCCATGCGATGTGCCCGGCAGCCGACACCCCCAGCAGCGTGCCGATGCCGGCCAACCCGGCCAGGAATCCTGAAACGGAGGCGGAGGGAGGGGAAGGCCCGGACACCGGTTCTGCGGCACCCGCACTGCGGAGCGGTCGGTCGGCGTCTGCAACGTCCACGGGGCCTCCGTCGGTCCGGAAGGGTGCCGGAAGGATGGGTGTCCGCTGGGATCGGCGCCGGACCTTCCCGTCTTAGAAGGTCAGGCGTTAACAGCAGGTTTAGCGGCTAAGCTTTCCCTCCGGATACGACCGCTTGATCCCCATCGGGTTCGCCGGACGCAGATCCGGGGACCGCCGACGTACGTATCAATCGAAATGCCGGTTGATATCGAAAGGAAGGAACCCGCAATGCCCAAGACCGACGTGATCACCTGGAGCGATCTTCCGGCCCAGACGGCGGGAGGAACGGAGCGGCGCAGCTTTCCCGGCACCGGCGCATCGCTGAAGCATATCGTCATCAAGGCCGGGACCGCCGCCCCGCGCCACGACCACCCTCACGAACAATTCGTCATCGTGGTGGAAGGCCGCGCCCTGCTGAACTGCGGAGCCGGTCCGATCGACCTGCGGCCGGGCATGGTGATCCGCTTCGACCCCGGCGCCTGGCACAGCGCCGACTTCGTCGAGGATACGGTGCTGATCGAGGTGAACCTGACCCCGGCGGGCTGAAGCCGCCGGGCGGGAGATGCCTCCGCTCAGACGTCGATGTCGATGTCGATCTCGCCGTCGTCTTCGGGGGCGCGGCCCAGCAGCAGGTCGGCGGCATCCAGCGTCAGCGCCTCCACCTCCTCGTTGCGCTCCTCGTCGGGCAGGCGCAGCGCATGCATCACCTGGGTCGCCAGATGGATCAGCATGGCGCGGACGCAGTCGTCCTCGGGGTAGTCCAGGGCGACCACGTCCTTCAGGAAGGCGCCGAGCTGGTCCGGCGTGTTCCAGGGATGGGTGATGACGGTGTCGAAGCCGCTGGTGCCCAAGAAGACGGAGTTCAGGGCGGTGGCCTGACGGTTGATGCCGTCCACCGCCTCGTCCTGGTCGAGCTTGCCCTGCAGGACCTGGTTGAAGGCATCCAGGCTGAGGTCGATGAACTGGCGGACCAGCAGCCGCACCACGGATTCGTCGGACAGGTCGTTGCGGGCCTGCGGCTGGGTCAGCACCGGCAGCGGTTGCAGCAGCGCCGCGATGATCGGCTTTGCGGATTGGGATTCCATCGCGGGCAGCTCCTGTCGAGATCGGCCCCGGCAATCGGCGGGGCAAAGGGTTCACGGCTTCCGATACTGCCAGAGCTTGATGCAAAACGCAAAAAAGGCCGCCCCCTTCCGGGAGCGGCCTTTTGCCAGCCCGACCGAAGGTCAGACTTGCGGGATCAGCCCACCAGCTCGATGCCGGCGAAGAAGAAGGCGATCTCCTGGGCGGCGGTCTCCGGGGCGTCCGAGCCGTGGACCGAGTTGGCCTCGATCGACTCGGCGAACTCCTTGCGGATGGTGCCCTCGGCGGCGTTGGCCGGGTTGGTGGCGCCCATGATCTCGCGGTTACGGGCGATGGCGTTCTCGCCTTCCAGGACCTGCAGGACCACCGGGCCGGAGATCATGAAGGAGACCAGGTCGCCGAAGAACGGACGCTCGCGGTGCACGCCGTAGAACTGCTCGGCCTGGGCCTTCGACAGCTGGACGCGCTTCTGGGCAACGATGCGCAGGCCGCCGTCTTCGAACTTGGCGTTGATCTTGCCGGTCAGGTTGCGGCGGGTGGCATCGGGCTTGATGATCGAGAGGGTCCGTTCGACGGCCATGGTGGTGACTCCTGCGGGATTGGGGCTTTTCGCCGATTAAAAACGCGCAGGCGCCGCCGGATGACCGGGGCGCCGGATGGGCGGCTTTATAGAGGCGCTTTCGCGGCGCGGCAAGGCGTTCGTTGGAGCGGGCAGCGCCCGGCCTTGCAAAAATATCGGCCGCGCCGGCATCCCGCCGCGGCCGGAGTCGAGGAGGTTTCTAGAAAGCGGGAGATCGGGTCAGGACTTGGCCGCCCCCAGCTTCGCCTGCGCGGCGGCCAGCCCGTCCTTGCCGTCCAGCGTGGTGACTCCGGACAGCCAGGTCTTCAGGACGGCGGGATTCTTCTTCAGCCACTCGGCCGCCACCGCTTCGGGCTTGCGGCCGCCGTTCATGATGCCGTCCATCACCGAATTCTCCATGTCCACGGTGAAGACCAGATTGGACAGGAACTTGCCGATATTCGGACACTCGGCGGCATAGCCCTTGCGCACGTTGGTACTGACGGTGGCGCCGCCGAAATTCGGGCCGAACCAGTCGTCGCCATCGGCCAGATAGGTGATGTCCATCGTCTTGTTCATCGGGTGCGGCGCCCAGCCGAGGAAGGCGATCCATTTCTTGGCCCGGGTCGCGCGCTTCACCTCGGCCAGCATGCCGGCTTCGCTGGACTCCACCATCTTGAAGTCCTTCAGCCCGAAGGCATCGGCCTTCAGCATCTTGTCGATGATCAGGTTGCCGTCGTTGCCGGCCTCGATGCCGTAGATCTTGCCATCCAGCTTGTCCTTGTACTTCGCCAGATCCTTGAAGCTCTTCAGCCCGGCCTCGGCGGCGTAGGTCGGGACGGCCAACGTGTATTTGGCACCTTCCAGGTTGACGCGCGTCACCTCGACGGAGCCGTCCTCCAGCACCGGCTTGATGAAGGTTTCCATGGTGGGCATCCAGTTGCCCAGGAACACGTCCAGCGACTTGGTCTTCAGCCCGAGATAGACGACCGGCACCGACGAGACGCTGGTGGTCGGCTTGTAGCCCAGCGCGTCGAGCGTGACGGAGGCGAGCGCCGTCGTCGCCGCGATGTCGGTCCATCCCACGTCGCCGAACCGCACCGCCTTGCAGGATGCCGGATCGGCGGCCTGCGCCGTCCCCGCCGGCAGGACGGCGGTCCCGGCCGCCAGCATCAGGCCGACCGCGAGAGCGGAGAATTTACCGGCAGAGAATTCACCGAATGTCTTGGCCATGTCCCTGTTCTCCTTGCTTATGGTTGTCGTTGTGGGCGCGCGGGTCTCAGGCCCGCAGTCGCTGGTTCTTCTGCATCTCCTTCTGCGTCATGGCGGCCTCGGCGACGTAATAGGGCACGTCGGCGCGCGGCAGCGGCGGGCGGCCGCGCACCGCGTCGGCCAGCTTCTCCGCCATCATGATGGTGGGCGCGTTCAGGTTGCCGGTGATGATCCGCGGCATGATCGAGGCGTCGATGACGCGCAGGCCCTCCAGCCCATGCACCCGGCCCTGGCCATCCACCACCGCGCCGTCGTCGGTTCCCATCCGGCAGGTGCCGCAGGGGTGATAGGCGGTCTCGGCGTGATGGCGGACGAAGGCGTCGAGGTCGGCGTCGGTGACGCAATCGGCGCCGGGGCTGATCTCCTCGCCGCGATAGGGCGCCAGGGCGCGCTGGCGCATGATGTCGCGGGTGATGCGGATGCCGGCGCGGAACTCCCGCCAGTCCTGCGGATCGGCCATGTAGTTGAACAGGATGCTGGGCGCCTGCCCCGGATCGCGCGAGCGGGCATGGACGCGTCCCTTGCTGGGCGAGCGCATCGAGCCGACATGGGCCTGGAAACCGTGTGCCTCCACCGCGTTGGTGCCGTTGTAGCTGATGGCGACGGGCAGGAAATGATACTGGATGTTGGGCCAGGGCACGTCGTCGCCGGTGCGGATGAAGCCGCCGGCCTCGAACTGGTTGCTGGCGCCGATGCCGGTGCCGAGGAACAGCCATTCGGCGCCGATGGCCGGCTGGTTCCACCATTTCAATGCGGGATAGAGCGAGACCGGCTGGCGGCAGTGATACTGGATGTACATCTCCAGATGGTCCTGGAGACCGCCGCCGACGCCCTGCAGGTCGGCCACGGCCTCCACCCCCAGGTCGCGCAGCAGCAGCGACGGCCCCACGCCTGAGCGTTGCAGGATCGCCGGCGAGGCGATGGCCCCGGCGCACAGCAGCACCTCCCGCCGCGCCCGTGCCGTCACTGGGGTGCCGTTGCGCAGATAGGCGACGCCGACGGCGCGGCGCCCGTCGAACAGGATGCGATCGGTCAGCGCATGGGTGACGATGGTCAGCCCCGGCCGCTCCCGCGCCCGGTCGAGATAGCCGCGGGCGGTGCTGCACCGCCGCCCCTGCGCCGTCACCGTGCGGTCCATCGGGCCGAAGCCCTCCTGGCGGTAGCCGTTCAGGTCGGCGGTGCGGCCGTAGCCGGCCTGCGCCCCGGCCTCCACCATCGCCTCGTAGAGCGGGTTGACGCCGGGCTTGGCGGTGGTGACGAACAGCGGGCCGTCGCCGCCGTGATAGGCATCGGGGCCGATATCCCGCGTCTCCGCCTTGCGGAAATAGGGCAGGCAGTCGAGATAGCTCCAGTCCTCCAGACCCGGCAGCCCGGCCCAGCCGTCATAGTCCAGCGCGTTGCCGCGGATGTAGCACATGCCGTTGATCAGCGACGACCCGCCCAGCCCCTTGCCCCGCCCGCACTCCATCCGGCGGTTGTCCATGTGCGGCTCGGGTTCGGTCTCATAGGCCCAGTTGTAGCGCCGGCCCTGGAGCGGGAAAGCCAGCGCCGCCGGCATCTGGGTGCGGTAGTCGAGCCGGTGGTCGGGTCCGCCTGCCTCCAGCAGCAGCACGCTGACGCCGGCATCCTCGGTCAGGCGGCAGGCCAGCACGTTGCCCGCCGAACCGGCGCCGACGATGATGTAATCATACTCGCGCACCGCAGGGGCGAAGGAGGATGTGGCGGCGGGCATGGCGGCGCCGTTCTCCGGCGCAGCGGCTCCGGAGGTCGGTTTATTCGACATCGAACACCCCTTCTATAAAAAGCGGCCTTCTCTGAAAAACGGGCTCAGAACACCGACGAATAGGCTCCCAACTCGACCTGGACCGATTTGACGCGGGTGTAATGGTCCAGCGTCTCGACGCCGTTCTCGCGGCCGATGCCCGACTGCTTGTAGCCGCCGACCGGCATCTCCGGCGGCGATTCGCCCCAGGCGTTGATCCAGCAGATGCCGGCCTCCAGCCGGTGGATCACCCGGTGGGCGCGGGCCAGATCGCTGGTGACCAGCCCGGCGGCGAGGCCGTAGAGGGTGGCGTTGGCCCGCGCGATCACCTCCTCCTCGCCGTCGAAGGTCAGGATCGACAGCACCGGGCCGAAAATCTCTTCGCGGACGATGGTCATGCCGTCATGGCAGTCGGTGAAGATCGTGGGCGCCACATAGGCGCCGCGCGCGAAGGCGGCGCCCTCCGGAACGCCGCCGCCGGCCAGCAGCCGCGCGCCCTCCGCCTTGCCGGCCGCGATGTAGCGCAGCACCTTGTCGCGGTGTGGGAAGCTGGCGAGCGGGCCGAAATTGGTGTCGGGATCCAGCGGGTCGCCCATGCGGATGCGGCGCACGCGGGTCAGCAGCCGCTCTTCGAACGCCGCCGCGATGCTGCGGTGGACGAAGACGCGGGTGCCGTTGGTGCAGACCTGGCCGGAGCTGTAGAAGTTCGCCATCATGGCAATGTCGGCGGCACGGTCGAGGTCGGCATCGGCGAAGACGATCAGCGGCGATTTCCCGCCCAGCTCCATCGTCACGTCCTTCAGGGTCGATCCACCGGCCGCGGCCATCACCCGCTTGCCGGTCTCCACCCCGCCGGTGAAGGACAGCTTCTCGATGCCGGGATGGGCCGCCAGCAGGGCGCCGACCCGGCCGTCGCCCTGGACGACGTTGAACACGCCGTCGGGCAGCCCGGCCTCGCCGTAGATCGCCGCCAGATGGAGAGCGGTCAGCGGCGTCACCTCGCTCGGCTTGAAGATCATGGCGTTGCCGGCGGCCAGCGCCGGAGCCGATTTCCACAGCGCGATCTGGATCGGATAGTTCCAGGCGCCGATCCCGGCCACCACCCCCAGCGGCTCGCGCCGCGTATAGACGAAGGAGGTCGGACGCAGCGGGATCTGCCGTCCTTCCAGCGCGGGGGCGAGGCCGGCGTAATATTCCAGCACGTCGGCACCGGTGGCGATGTCGACCGCGCGGGTCTCGCTCAGCGGCTTGCCGGTGTCCAGCGTTTCGATTTCCGCCAGCGCGTCGTTGCGCTCGCGCAGCAGGGAGACCGCCCGGCGCAGCACCCGCGCCCGCTCCATCGCCGTCATCGCGCCCCACACCGCCTGCCCGGCCCTTGCGCTGTCGACCGCAAGCTCCAGCTCCGCGGCCGTCGCCTGCGCGACCTCGGCCAGGGTTTCCCCGGTCGCCGGATTGATGGTGGCGAAGCGCTCCTCTCCCTCGCCCGTGACGGGACGACCATGGATGTAATGGGCCTGTCGTCCGAATCGCATCATGTCCCGCCTCCCTGATCCCGGGTCCCCGATCCGAAGCGTGATTTTTATTGATTGGACGTTCAATCAAAAAAGACCGGGTGGCGCTTCCATTCTCCGACTTGGTCGTGTTCGAACAAATCGGACGGCCGGCACCCGGCCGCGACGCCGGCGAACGGGCTTCGCCGCGCGCCCGATCCTTGCGGAAGCCGGCGCCCTGCGCGGGACAAAGCCGTGCCATTCGCCCTGCCCCGCTTCAAATCGGCGCCCCCGCGTGCTACATCCTCGCGCGCTATGCTGCATATCAATGACCTGACCTTCCGCTTCGGCGGCCGAGTGTTGTTCGACCACGCGACGGCGGTGGTGCCCAAAGGGCATCGCGTGGCGCTGGTCGGGCGCAACGGCACCGGGAAATCGACCCTGCTGAAGCTGATCTCGGGCCAGCTGCAGACCGATGCCGGCGCCATCAGCCTGCCGGCCGGCATGCGGATGGGCATGGTGGCGCAGGAGGCGCCCAGCGGGCCGACCACGCTGATCGACGCCGTGCTGGCCGCCGACACCGAGCGCACCGCCCTGCTGGCGGAGGCGGAAACCGTCACCGACCCGATGCGCATCGGCGAAGTCCACGCAAGGCTCGCCGACATCGAGGCGCATTCCGCCCCGTCGCGCGCGGCGCAGGTGCTGTCCGGCCTCGGCTTCGACGCCGAGGCGCAACAGCGGCCCTGCTCCGACTTCTCCGGCGGCTGGCGGATGCGCGTGGCGCTGGCCGGCGTGCTGTTCTCCCGCCCCGACCTGCTGCTGCTGGACGAGCCGACCAACCACCTCGACCTCGAAGCCACCATCTGGCTCGAGGGCTATCTGAAGAACTATCCGCACACTATCCTGCTGGTCAGCCATGACCGCGAGCTGCTGAACGCGGTTCCGACGACGACGATCCACATCGACCAGGGCAAGCTCGTCACCTACAGCGGCAATTACGACCAGTTCCTGGCGCAGCGCCGCGCCAACCAGGAACGGCTCGCCTCGATGGCGGCCAAGCAGGACGCGCGGCGCAAGCACATGATGGCCTATGTCGACCGCTTCCGCTTCAAGGCCAGCAAGGCCCGCCAGGCGCAGAGCCGCCTGAAGCTGCTGGAGAAGATGGAGTCGATCACGCTGATGGAGGACGATCCCGAGGTCGTCTTCAACTTCCCGCCGCCGGACGAGATGGCGCCGCCGCTCATCGCGCTGGAGGGGGTCAGCATCGGCTATGGCGACAAGGTCATCCTGCGGCGGGTCGACCTGCGCATCGACATGGAGGACCGCATCGGCCTGCTCGGCGCCAACGGCAACGGCAAGTCGACTCTGGTCAAGCTGCTGGCCAACCGGCTTCAGCCGATGGCCGGCGAGATGCGGCGGCCGTCCAAGCTGCGCATCGGCTATTTCGCCCAGCACCAGGCCGAGGAACTGGACCTGTCGCTGACGCCGATCCAGCAGACCCAGCGCATCATGCCGCTGGCGCTGGAGGAGAAGGTGCGCGCCCATCTCGGCCGCTTCGGCTTCCCCCAGGTCAAGGCGGAGACCAAGATCGCCAGCCTGTCGGGCGGCGAGAAGGCGCGGCTCCTGCTGGCGCTGATGAGCCGGGAAGTCCCGCATATCCTGATGCTGGACGAACCGACCAACCATCTGGACATCGACAGCCGCGAAGCCCTGATCGAGGCGATCAACGACTTTCCCGGCGCCGTCATCATCATCAGCCACGATCCCCATCTGATCGAGATGACGGTCGACCGGCTGCTGCTGGTCGCCGACGGCACCGTCCAGGCCTATGACGGCGATCTGGCCGACTACCGCCGCTATCTGCTCGACCGTGCCAAGGCCGAACGGGCGGTGGCGAAGGGTGGCGCGGAGCGCGACGCCGGCCCGAACAAGAAGGACCAGCGCCGTGCGGCGGCCGAGGCGCGGACCGCGCTGGCCCCGCTGAAACGCAAGGCCACCGACGCCGAGGCGCTGGTGGGCAAGCTGAGCGAGGAGAAGCGCAAGATCGAGGCGAAGATGTCCGACCCCGCGCTCTACACCGGCCCGTCGGACAAGCTGACCAAGCTGCAGATCGAACTGGGAACGGTGGAGAAGAAGCTGGCGACCGCGGAGGAGACCTGGCTGGAGGCGCTCGAAAGCTACGAAAGCGCGGCGGCGGAGGCGGGCGTTTGAGCGCCCGCAGTCACATCGACGCCTCCGACGGCAGCGGCCAGGCGGAGATGGAGCGCGCCGAGATGGAGCGGGACGGCACCATCGCCCTGCCCGCCGTCTGCGACGGCGAGGAGGAGGAGCGCACATCGGATGTGCTGGCCCGATTCCGCGCCAACCTGCCGGCGGGGCGGGTCACGCTGGGCGACCTGATCCGGGCGCTGGGCGACCGGTCGCTCGGCACCATCCTGCTGGCGCTGGCGCTGCCGACCATCGCTCCGGTGCCGCTCGGCGTGTCCTGCCTGTTCGACCTGCCCATCGTGCTCTACACCGCCCAGCTCGCCTTCGGCCGGCGCGGCGCCGGGCTGCCGGACTGGCTGCTGCGCCGCTCCATCGGCACCCGCCTGGCGGCGCGGACGCTGGATGCGGCGATGCCGCGGCTGGTGTGGATCGAGCGGATGCTGAAGCCGCGGCTCCATCGCCTCGCCCGCATTGACGAGGAGCGCTGGTTCGGGCTGCTGCTGTTCATCCTGACGCTGACCTGCATCGTCCCGCTGCCGCTGACCGGCTGGCTGCCGGGCTTCGCGCTGGTGCTGATCTCCCTGGGGCTGATCGAGCGCGACGGCGGCGCCATCGGCATCGGGTTGGGGCTGACCGCGGCGGCGCTGGTGTTTTTGACGCTGGTGGCGAGCAGCCTGTCATACGCAGGTCACCAACTTCTGGCAGCAACTCTGCATTAGGACGGCCGCATCAGGATGATGGACAGCGGGCCGTTCCGATCCAGGGAGGCCCACATGACCGAGACGCCGTCCGCCGCGCTTTCCGAGTCCTGGCTGTTCTTCCGCCGCTGGCTGGCCGATCCCTGGGCGATGGGGTCGATCGCCCCGTCCTCGCAGGCGTTACGCCGCCGCATCACCCGCGAGATCCGCCGCGAGCCCGACGAGGCGGTGGTGGAGTTCGGCGGCGGCACCGGCCCGATCACCACGGCGATCCTGGAGGCCGGCATTCCGGCCGACCGGCTCTACAGCTTCGAGATCGACCGCGACCTCGCCCGCCATCTGCGTGCCCGCTGCCCCGCCGTCACCGTCATCGCCGACGATTGCCGCAAGGCGCCGGAGCTGCTGGGCGAGGCGCTGTGCGGCAAAATCGGCACCGTGGTGATCGGCATCCCGATGATCACCTTCCCGCTGGAGTTCCAGCGCGAGGTGCTGGACGCCACCTTCCGCATCCTGCGGCCGGGCGGGCGCTTCCTGCTCTACAGCTTCATGCCGCATTCGCCGCTGAACCGCGAGGCACTGGGCCTGACGGGAGAGCGGTTGGGCTTCACGCTGCGGAACCTGCCGCCGGCCTCGGTATGGGGATACCGCCGCGCCGGAGGGTGATAGAGTGGCCTCGCCCTGTCTTGAGTTTCCAGAAGCGCTTGTCGGCCGTCATCCCCGCGAAGGAGCCTGTGAAGGAATCGAACGCACATAAGAAAGCCCTGATCTGGCAGTCGTGCACATCTCCCACTCGTCATCCCCGCGGAGGCGGGGAACCAGGATTTCCAACACGAGTGCTTGCAAAGGCTGGATTCCTTGGACTCACGCCACAAGTGCAACATCTGCTAAGGTGTTGTTACGATGGGAAAACATTA
>NZ_JAENHM010000014.1 GCF_016595245.1 Azospirillum endophyticum | reverse complement strand
TGTCATGTCTCCCGTTCCAGACAGTCTTGAACGGTGGATGGCGCCTTTTGCGGCGCTGTTCACCCGGCCGACCTGGGGCCATGTCCTGGTGCTGGTTGCCGGCGCGCTTCTCACCCCTGGACGGCGCACCGTGACGGCAGCGTTGAGCATCATGGGACGGCGCGATACCGGCGGCTTCGCCAATTTCCACCGTGTGCTCAATCGGAACCGTTGGTCCAGCCGCGCTGTCGCCCGGCGCCTGTTCACTCTCCTGGTCGCCACCTTCGTGCCGCAAGGCCCGGTGGTCGTCGGTATCGACGAGACAATCGAGCGCCGCTGGGGGCCGAAGATCAAGGCCCGTGGCATCTATCGGGACCCGGTCCGCTCCAGCCATGGTCACTTCGTCAAGGCCAGCGGCCTGCGTTGGGTGGTAGTCATGCTGCTGGTACCGATCCCCTGGGCCGGACGGGTCTGGGCGCTGCCGTTCCTCAGCGCTCTAGCACCGTCGGAGCGCTTCGCCCGGGAAGCCGGACGTCGGCATAAGAAACTCACCGACTGGGCACGCCAGCTTCTGCTCCAAGTCAGGCGCTGGTTGCCTGACCGCCAGTTGATTGTCGTTGCCGACAGCAGCTATGCAGCCATCGAACTGCTCAACGATCTGCGCGCCCATCTCACCGTCGTCACGCGCCTGCGCTTGGATGCCCGCTTGTTCGAACCGCCGCCGCCACGCCCGCTGGGAAAGGTGGGGCGCCCTCGGCTGGCGGGCGCCCGGTTGCCGTCCCTGGCTCAATGCCTGGAAGATGGTGAAACCGCCTGGAGCCGTGTTCGGATAAGCGGCTGGTATGGCGGCGGCGACCATCAACTGGAGATCACGTCCGGTACGGCCTTGTGGTATCACCCCGGCAAACCGAGGGTTCCGATCCGATGGGTGCTGGTGCGCCATGGGGAAGGCGCCTCCGAGCCACAGGCCTTCTTGTCCACCGACTTCCAGGCCGATCCCCTCGACATGCTACGCTGGTTCGTCCGGCGCTGGGCTGTCGAAGTGACTTTTGCCGAGGCGCGCCGTCACCTGGGGGTTGAGACCCAACGGCAATGGTCGGACCCGGCCATCGCCCGCACCACTCCGGCCCTGTTCGGGCTGTTCTCGCTCGTTACGCTGTGGACCAACGACATCGCCAGCGGCGCACCGATCACTCCATGGGCCGCACCTTGGTACCACAAAGCCGAGCCAACATTCAGCGATGCCCTCGCCACCCTACGCTTCCAACTCTGGCGGCAAATGACTTTCTCACCATCAATCCATCACCACGAGATCGAAAAACCCCCAGACGCCTTGCTCGACCGCCTCATTCAGGCCATCTGCTTCCCCGCATAAATGCGCAAAGTCGAG
>NZ_JAENHM010000013.1 GCF_016595245.1 Azospirillum endophyticum | reverse complement strand
CTCCAATATCTGGGCAACCACACCGCGTGCGGCTACCCCGAGTCCCTAACAGCCTCTAGCGGTGGGGCCCTTCGCGGCGCTGGACCGTTTTCCCGTCCAGGCGACCTGCGAGCCTCCAGGCATCGTCGAGCGGTTGGCCGAGGGCGATCCCGTCTTCCTGGATGACGGCAAGCTGAGCGGGACCGTCGAGCGACGCGTCCCGGAAGGCGCCGTCGTCCGCGTTCGACATACCGGCCCGAAAGGGTTCAAGCTGAAGCCGGAGAAGGGGTTGAATGTCCCAATGACGGAGTTGGGCTTACTGGCTCTCACCGACGAAGACCGGCACAGCCTCGACTTCGTCGCCCAGCACGCCGACCTGATCGGCTATTCCTTCGTCCAGAGTGCGGCGGACGTCCGCCTGCTCCAGGAGGAACTGGCGAAGCGCCGCCCGGCCGATTGGTCCCGGATCGGCCTGATCGCCAAGATCGAGACACCCGTCGCCGTCAGGAATCTCCCGGAAATCATCGTGCAGGCGGCAAGACACCAACCCTTCGGCGTCATGATCGCCCGCGGGGATCTCGCCGTCGAGATCGGGTTCGAGCGGCTTGCAGAGATGCAGGAGGAAATCCTATGGCTGTGCGAAGCGGCCCATGTGCCGGTGATCTGGGCGACGCAGGTTCTGGAGAGTTTGGTCAAGAAGGGCATACCGACGCGCGGCGACATGACGGATGCCGCCAAGTCGGCCCGGGCCGAATGCGTGATGCTGAACAAGGGACCTTATGTCGCCGATGCCGTCGCCATGCTTGACCGGCTGTTGGTCAGGATGACCCAGAACCAATCGAAAAAGACGCCAAAACTGCGCCGCCTGAACAGCTGGTAAAGAGCATCTGGGCGCCTCGGTTGGAAGCGTCACATTCTGCCTATAAGATGGACGGCATCAGCATCAACAGAAGAGTAGAGCCATGAGCCACCTGCAACCGCAGATGTGGCGCTGTCGCGTTGCTGCGCTCCTGGACGATCCGGTGACGCAGGCCGTGCTTCAGCGAGACGGATTGACGCGTGAGAGCGTCATCGCACAGATGGAGCCGATTGCACATTGGCTTCGGACATCGACGGTGTTCTACCAATCAGGACACCGTCCAGCCTCACTACTGGCTTTAATTGCCAAGGTACGGTTTGCAGAGCAAAACCTTCTGGGAGTACGACGTCCACGCTTGCGTATCCTATCTCCGGTGATAAGGTTCGTCCGGCCAAGCACGATAACTGGCGACTGCCATGCCTCAAGAGATTGAACGACGTTTTCTCGTCAATCGACTTGTCTCAGCGCACCTGAAAAGGGGTGGCCGCATCATCCAGGGCTATCTGCCGTCGCCGCACGGCTGCACCACCCGTGTGCGCATCGTTCGTGGCAAGGCATACTTGACCAGCAAAGGACCCAAAACCGGATACAGTCGCACCGAGGTCGAGCAGGAAATCGGATTGGATCTCGCTTTGTTGCTTCTGCGCGAGCAACGGCTCGGCGACCTCATTGAAAAGACGCGTTATGAGGTCGATCACCATGGCTTCTGCTGGGAAGTCGATGTTTTCCATGGCGTCAATTCCGGACTGGTGATCGCCGAAATCGAACTGAGCCACGCGTCGGAGGAGTTTCCGCTTCCCGGTTGGATCGGCGATGAGGTGACGGACGATCCGAGCTATAGCAACTCGGCGCTGTCCCGTCACCCCATTGCCGTATGGCGCAAGCGCGCGTAGCCCGGTGCTGCAGAGGACAGCTTTCAGCGTTCACCGCGAGCGACATCAAGAGCATGGGTGATCTACAGTCATGCAAAGTTGGGTGCTACCAAATCCTACGCGGACATTTCACGCCTGTTCTCAGTGTCTCTTCTGATCCGGACCCGGCTTGTCCATCGGTGACGTCAGCGACGTCGTCGCCAATGCACCTTTGCGACCTCTACTTGGCCCCTCCTCCTTCTGTCCTCCGGCCAGCGGCGAAAGTCCACGCTCAGCAGCGTCAGCGATTGCGCCGACGGCGGCTTCGACAACGTCTCGCGCAATCGTACCGCCTGTTGATCCGGCCTGAGATGCTTGATGGCCGGCTTCGGCGGCTGCCTTCTTAATCCGGCCACCACCAGTCAGGGCTCCTGCAATCGCCACCAGCGCCCCGGCGGCAATCTCGCGTCCTTCGGCGGTCTCCAGGAACGCCAGTAGCGATCCGCTGGGCTTTCTGAGCTGCTTGGGAATTTTGATGCCAGCGATCTTCTTAGGAAGCTTGAGCTTTGCCTTTTTAGCCTTGGTCATGCCGCCCCTCCCAAATCTGTCATGATTTGGAAACCATACTCTCTGCAGCAGAGTTCCTGAAGTCGGTAAGTGATGATCACGCCACCCACTGGCATAGCGTTGATTTCGTTCATTTTTTGATTCGTTTCATCGGGTGCAGATCGGCATTCATGATCCCCGGGACACGATCACAGTTGGATGAAACACATCCCCGTCGTTCGGCATGCAAGGCTCAGAACAAGTGGCGGAGGAGGTAGTACAGCATGCCGGCCAAGGTTGTGGCTGCCGGCAACGTCAGCACCCAGGCCATCGCCATGTTGCGTACGGTGCTCCATTGCAGGCCGGAGCCGTTCGCCGCCATGGTGCCGGCAACGCCGCTCGACAGGATGTGGGTGGTCGACACCGGCAGGCCATAGATCTCCGCCAACCCGATGGTGCCGGCGGCGACGATCTCCGCCGAGGCGCCCTGGGCATAGGCCAGATGCTGCTTGCCGATCCGCTCGCCGACGGTGACGACGATGCGGCGCCAGCCGACCATCGTGCCGAGCCCGAGCGCCACCGCCACCGAGAACTTCACCCAGTCCGGAATGAACCGGGTGCCGGCGTTCAGCGCCTCCTGATAGGATTTCAGCGTCTTGGCCTCTTCGTCGGGCAGGCTGGCGCCGGCCTTCGGTAGCAGGCGGACGGCATCGGCGGCCAGATACATGTCGTTGCGCATGTTGGACGTCGCTTCGGCCGGCACATGCTTGATGGCGCCATAGCTCTGCACGCCCTGCGCGATGTCGGCGGATAGCACGGCCAACGCGCCATAGACCTCCGGCCGGTTCAACTCCTTGGTCCGCAGGGCGTCGCCGACCATCCGCCTCGCCTCCTCCGCCGACGTCGGCTGCCGCCCGTCGGCATGCGCGTGCAGAACCGCTTCGGCCCGGTGGGTGGTCTCCAGGAAGGCCGGAGTGGTGCTGTCGGGCATCGTGCGGTTCAGCGCATAGGCGGTGGGCACCGCGCCGATCAGGATCAGCATGATCAGCCCCATGCCCTTTTGCCCGTCATTGCCGCCATGGGCGAAGGACACGGCGGTGCAGGTCAGGATCAGCAGCCCGCGGATCCACAGTGGCGGCGGGTGGCTGGGATCGGCCGGCTCGAACAGACGCCGGTTGCGCACCGCGCGCTTCAGCACCAGCAGCAGCACTGCGGCGAGGACAAAGCCCATCACCGGGCTGAACAGCAGGGCCTGCAGCACGCCGAAGGCCTGCCCCCACTCCACGCCCGAAGTCGCCTGCCCGTCCGGTGCCATCAGCTGGTTGGCGAGGCCGACACCGATGACCGAGCCGATCAGGGCATGCGACGAGCTGTTGGGCAGCCCGAGCGCCCAGGTACCCAGATTCCAGAGGATGGCGGCGATCAGCAGGGCGAAGATCATGGCGTAGCCGGCGCTGCTGCCGACCTGAAGGATCAGTTCCACCGGCAGCAGGGTGATGACGCTGTAGGCCACCGCTCCCGATGACAGCAGCACGCCCAGGAAGTTGAAGGCGCCCGACCACAGCACCGCCAGCACCGGCGGCATGCTGTGGGTGTAGATGACCGTTGCGACGGCATTGGCGGTGTCGTGGAAGCCGTTGACGAATTCGAAGCCCAACGCGATCAGCAGCGCCAGGCCGAGGAGCAGGAACGCGCCGATCGCCAACGGCGGCTGGTCGACCCGCTGCAGGTCGGTGACAAAGCCATGGACCGCATAACCGAGACCGGCGGCCAGCACGAGGAGGAACGCCACAGGCAGCGCGGAGTGCGGCTTCTTGTGCAGATCAGGGCGGTGCGACGAAGGCACGCCGGGAGGCAGTGTAGTGTCCGTCACGGTCAGCCTCATTTGGTTGTCTGACGCCAGGGGCGGCCAGCATCAGCCAAAATCCGGTCCGAAGCGGCCGGTCGAACAACCACCATCGCGATGGGATAGTTGCTTAAGCTCTTGAAAATTCATGAAAGCGTCATCATGCCGTTGTCGCGATCGCCCGGGCGACGATTGCCAGTGCCTGCTCCAGATCGGCTTCGGCAATCGTCAGAGGTGGCGACAGGGTCAGAACCGTTCCCTGCGATATCTTTAGACTGACCCCGGCGGCGAGTGCCGCGTAGAAGGCCGCCTCCGCCCGATCGGTACCGCTGCGGTCGTCGTGGTCAGCCAGTTCCACCCCGATCAGCAGCCCGGCGCCCCGGATGCCGGCGATGCCCGGCAGGGCCGCTGTCAGCTCGCGCAGGCGATCCACCGCATGGGCGCCCAATGTCGCGGCGCGGTCCGCCAATCCCTCGTCCCGGATGATGTCCAGGGTGGTCAGGCCGGCACGGGCGAGCAGCGGGTTCTTCTCGTGGGTGTAGTGGCCGAGCGCGCGATCGGCGGCAACGTCCAGCCCGGGGCGGGCGACCACTGCGGCCAGCGGCAGCATGGCGCCGCCCAGCGCCTTGCCGAGCACCAGGATGTCCGGCCGCGCGCCGAACGGCTCATGGCTGAACAGGTTGCCAGTCTTGCCGAGGCCGGTCGGGATCTCGTCGAAAATCAGCAGGGCGCCGGCCGCGTCGCAGGCCCGTCGCACCTCCGCCCAGAAGCCGGGAGGCGGCACATAGGGAACAGCGCGCACCGGCTCCGCCACCACGGCTGCCACGTCCCCCTCCTTTTCCAGCACGTAGCGCAGCATCCGCGCGCAGGTCATCCGGCAAGCATCAAGGTCGGGACCGCCGCCGGGGGCGGGGTCGAAGCCGTAGGGACAGCGGGAGCAGGCGAAGGGCGCCACATGTTCGGTCCCCGCCAGCAGCGGCCCGATCCCGTGCGAGCGGAACAGAGCCTCGCCGCCGACCCCGGACGCCCCGAAGCCGGCGCCGTGGAAGGCATCCCAGAAGGAGACCGTCTTGAATCGGCCGGTGGCGACGCGGGCCAGCTTCAGCGCGATCTCGATCCCTTCCGACCCGCCGGGCGCGAACAGCACGCGGCTGCCGGGGCCGGTCGGAGCGATTGCGGCCAGCCGCTCCGCCAACTCCGCCGCCGGTTCGCAGGCGAAGCGGCGCGGGGCGAAGGACAACTCGTCCATCTGCGCCTTCAGCGCCGCCACCAGCCGCGGGTGGGCGTAACCGATGTGATGCACGCTGTTTCCATGGAAATCCATGAAGCGGCGGCCGTCCATGTCCTCGATCCAGATGCCCTCGGCCCGGCGGATCGCCGACAGGCAGGGGGTGGACAGGGACTGCCTCAGAAAGGCACCGGCATCACGGTCCACGAGCACCCGTGATTTGGGGCCGAGCGCGTCCGCCATCCAGCGTGCCCGCCGTGGCCCGAGATTGACGTCGCCTTCGGAACGGTCGGGCTGCATCGTGTCGTCTTTCGGTTGGTCGGCCCGTCAGCCGGCGGTCTTGCCGGACCGTGCGGCGGCGCAGGCGTCGCGCAGTGCCTGGGAAAAGGGATCGACCGGGCCGAGCCGGCCGGGTGCGAAGGGAGCGAGATGCACCGGTCCCGGCCGGCCAAGCACGGCTGCCGCCACCGCCCGGCCGATACCACCCGACGCTGCGATACCGGCGCCGCAGCAGCCGGTCGCCATGAACAGCCCCTCCACCTCATCGACCGGCCCCAGCACGAAGTGGCCGTCGGCGGTGTAGGTGGACAGGCCGGAGACATAATGGGCGATCCCGGCCTGGAGCAGCGGCGGACAGAGCCGCGCCAACGCCTGCCAGCCACCCTCCAGCGTTTCCAGGCCGCCGTCGGAATCGCGGAGATCGAGCCCGGCGGTGTCGGCAGGAAGCAGCGCCGGATCGAGCGCCAGCGACCGGCGACCGCGCAGCCCGAACAGCAGCGCGCCCAGTTCCGGCCGGGCATAGGCGCCGGCATCGGGCATGACCAGCACCGGCAGGTCGCGAGGGAACAGGTCGGGGCGCGGTTCGGTGATCCAATATTGGCTGCGCACCGGCGCCTGCGGCAGCCCGACCCTGGCGGTCCAGGCCAGTCCCGCCGCCCAGGCTCCGGCGGCATTCACCACGACGGGCGCGGCGATGAAGCCCCAGTCGGTCTGCAGCCCGGCGACGCGGCCACGGTCCAGCCGGATCGACTGCACGGACAGGCCGGCCCCAATCCGGACACCGGCGCGGCGGGCGGAGCGGCGATAGGCGTCGGCCAGCCGGACCGGGTCGATGAAGCCGTCCATCGGCATGAAGGCGGCACGCCCGACGGTCTCCGCCGACAGGCAAGGAGCGAGGCGTGCGACCCCCTCCCCATCCAGCCATTCGATCGGATCGCCGCTGTCGGCGGCCAGGGCACGCATCGCCTCGACACGCGCCGGACTTGCGGCAACATGCAGGGTGCCGACCTGCCGCAGGCCGAGATCCTCGTCCAACTCCTGTTCCAGGCTCGCGATGGCGGCATAGGTATCTCGCACCAGCGCCGCCGTTGCCGCATCGCCGCGGGCGCGTGTCAGCAGAGCGGCGGCCCGTGCCGTGGCCTGGGTCGAGGGCGGGTGGCGGTCGACCACAAGAACCGACCGGCCGCCGCCGGGTCCCAACGCCTGCCCCAGCGCCCAGGCGACGGCCAGCCCCAGGATGCCGGCGCCGACCACGACGATGTCGGCCCTATCCATGGGTGCCCTGTCGATGGCGGCCGGGGCCGTGCTCACGGCTTCTCGCCGCGCGCCAGCCGGGCCTCGATGGCATCGAGCAGCGGCAGCGCCTCGGCCAGCGACCGCACCACGTAATGGGCGCCGGCCCTGGCGAGCCGGTCGGATGCCGCGGCATGCAGCGCATCGCGCCGGTCCGGCGCCAGCGCCTGCCAGTCGGCAAGCGGCAGTCCGACCTCGTTGCCGGTGTCGGCGACCGCGATGGTCCACATGCCGGCGTTCAGCCCCTCTTCGACATCGACCACGGTGTCGCCGATCTTGACGCAGGCCTCCACCGGCGAGATGGACAGTTCGACGACGCAGCGCAGAGCCATCGCGGGACCGGGGCGGCCGGCAGGGGTTTCGCCGGCGCAGACCGTGATGTCGGGCGTATAGCCCTGCGCCGCCGCCACCCGCTGCACCACATCCATCACCGGACGCGGATAGCCGGTGGTCGAGCCGATCTTCAGCCCGCGCGCCCGCATGGCGGCGACCGTCTCCGCCGCACCGGGGATCAGGTCGGAATGCTGCGCCACCACCTCCACCTGAAGCGGCAGGAAGGTCTCATAGAGCCGGTCGACATCGGCGTCGGTCGGGGCGGCGCCATGGACGGCGATCCAGGCCTCGGCCACTGGCCCCATCCGGGTGATCGCCTGGATGTGGTGCCATTTGGCCATGCCCATCGGACCGCGCGCCTGATCCAGCGTGATCGAAACGCCAGAGCGGCGGAAGGCTTCCATGAAGGCGCCAGCCGGGGCGAGGCAGCCATGATCGACCGTGGTCCCGGCCCAGTCGAGGATGACGGCCAGGAGCGGGCCGGTGTAGCGGCGCGAATAGACGAAGCTCATCGGATCGGACTTTCGAACGGAAGAAGCGGTCAGGGAGCGCCGGAGGCGACGCCCATCTCGGACAGGGTGTTGCGGATGGCGGCGATGGCGGCGGTCATCTCCGCCGCGCCAAGCCGGCCGATGCAGCCGATGCGGAAGCTGTCGGACACCGTCAGCTTGCCGGGATAGATCACGAAGCCGCGCTCGCGCAGCCGGTCATAGAAGTCGGCGAAGACGAAGACCGGGTCGGCCGGCATGCGGAAGGTGACGATGATCGGGGCTTGCAGATGGTCGGGCAGCAGCGTTTCGAACCCCAGCGCCCGCATGCCGTCGATCAGGATGGCGGCATTGGCGCGATAGCGGGCGCCGCGTCCCCCGACGCCGCCTTCGGCCTCATGCTCGTCCAGTGCCTGGGCGAAGGCGGCGACCACATGGGTCGGCGGGGTGAAGCGCCACTGGGCGTTCGCCTCGAAGCCGCGCCACTGGTCGTGCAGGTCGAGCGACAGCGAGTGCGCATTGCCCTTGGCGGCCTCCAGCGCATCGCGGCGGGCGATGACGAAGCCCATGCCCGGCACGCCCTCCAGGCACTTGTTGGAGGATGCGGCGACCGCGACGGCCCCCAGCGCCGCCATGTCGAAGGGAAGCGCCCCGAAAGCGCTCATGGCGTCGACCAGCAGGGACCGGCCACGGGACCGGGTGACTTCGGCAACCGCCTCGATCGGGTTGAGGATGCCGGAGGTGGTTTCGCAGTGGACGACGGCAACATGGGTGATCGCGGGATCGGCATCGAGCGCCTCGGCCAGCGCGGTCGGCGACACCGGCAGATCCTCCGCCGTTTCCAGCGCGGTGACGGACCGGCCGGCCACCTTGGCGATGCGGACCATGCGGGTGCCGTAGGCGCCGTTGACCAGCACCAGCAGCCGGCCGGCGCGCGGCACCAGCGTGCCGATCATCGCCTCCACCGCGAAAGTGCCGGAACCCTGGACCGGCACCGCGACATGGCTGTCGGCGCTGCCGCCGGCCAGCCGCACCAGCCGGTCGCGAATGGCGGCATTCAGCGCGATGAAACGGCCGTCGCGCGATCCCCAGTCGCGCAGCATCGCCTGCTTGACGGTGGCGGAGGTGGTCAATGGACCCGGGGTCAACAAGTAGGGCACGGTGTCGGACATGGGGGAATTCCGCAGGAAAGGGAAAGGCGTGACGGTCGGAATGGCCCCATGACGCGGATTCGCCTATCATAAATCCAATCCATTCGACCTATGGGTCCATAGATGAAATCAATGAATTTCGCCCAGCTCCGCGCCTTTCATGCGGTGGCAACGGAAGGGGGATTCACCAAGGCGGCACGGCTGCTGAACGTGACGCAGCCGACCTGCTCGCAGGAGGTGAAGGCGCTTGAGGAGACCTACGGCGTCACCCTGTTCGACCGCGGCAACCGTCAGGTGACGCTGACCGAGGTCGGCACGGCGCTGTTCGCCGTCACCCGCCGCTTGTTCGCGGCGGAGCAGGAGGCGATGGAACTGCTGGCCGGGGTGCGGCATCTGGATGGTGGGACGCTGGCGGTCGGGGCCGACGGGCCGTTCCACGCCGTGCCGCTGATCGCCCGCTTCACCCGTGCTCATCCGGGGCCGACGGTGACGCTGGCGGTCGGCAACTCGCGGACCATGCTGGAAGGGCTGATGGAGACGCGCATCGACGTGGCCGTGCTGGCCGACGTGCCGGGGGACTCGCGGCTCTATGTGCTGCCGCTGCGGCGCGATCCGGTGCGGGCACTGCTGCCGAAGACGCATCAGCTGGCGCGGCGCCGGGCGCTGGCGCTGGGCGATCTGGTGGCGGAGCGGTTGGTGCTGCGCGAGCCGGGATCGATGACCCGCCGGCTGGTCGAGCGGGCGCTGGCGGCGGCGGAGGTCACGCCGGCCGCCATCATCGAAATTCAAAGCCGCGAGGCGGTGGTGGAGGCGGTTGCGGCCGGGCTGGGGATCGGCTTCACCTCGGCGGCGGAATTCACCGGCGACGGGCGTCTGGTTCTGCTTCCCATCGCCGGTGTCGGGCCCGGGGCCGAGATCGAGATGGACGAGTATGTGGTCTGCCTGCGCGAACGCCGCCGGCTGGCGGTGGTGCGGGCGTTTCTGGATCTGGCGCGGGAGGTGGCGGCCGAGGCCGGCAGCCCCCTGTCGGGCCTCAGTGCCGCCGCCATGCCTGGGTCCGCGCCTGCAATGCCCGCGACAGCAGGGCATGCAGCGCCCGCACCGCGGCGGAGGTGAGGACGATCATCATCGCCATGGCGGCGGCCCCCGCCACCTCGCCGGCATCGTCCATGTTCAGCACGGCGACCGAGGCCGGCTTGGTTTCGGGGGCATAGAGGAAGACCACCGCCGACACCGTGGTCATGGCATTGACGAAGAAATAGATGGCGATGTCGAGGATGGCCGGCAGGCAGAGCGGCACCGTCACCCGCAGGAAGGTGGACCAGACCGGCACCTTCAAGCTGGCCGACACCGCTTCGAATTCGGCATCCAGCTGCTTCAGGGCGGTGACCGCGGTCAGGTGGCTGACGGTGTAGAAATGCGCCACCGTGGCCAGAACCAGGATCGCCATGCCGTGATAGAGCCAGCCCAGCGGGTTCCACGGCGCGTTGAAGAAGAAGATATAGGCCAAGCCCAGCACCATGCCCGGCACCGCCAGCGGCAGGATCGCCAGCAGCCGCACGCCCCCCTTCATCGCCGCGCGCCCCGGCGCCCGCTCCACCAGCCAGGCGCCGGCGAAGACGATGACTGTACCGGTCAGCGCGGTCCAGAAGGCCAGGGTCAGGCTGTTGGCATAGCTGCTCCAGCCCGCAGCATCGAATTCGGCGAAGTCGTAGTTCGCCAGCGTCGGCGTCAGGTTGTAGGGCCAGAAGGTAACGATGGAGGCGAAGCCCGCCACCCCCAGCAGCCCCAGCAGCAGACCGCCGACCAGCGCACAGAACAGGACGGCCAAGCGGTCGCCGACCGGGTTCACCCGCGGCTGGAACGGCACCGAGCGGGCGGACAGCTGCGCCATCTGCCGGCGCTGGCCGAACCAGTCGGCGACGAAGGCCAGCACCGCCGGCAGCAGCAAGACGATGCCGACCACCGCCCCCATGCCGAAATTTTGCAGGCCCACCACCTGCTTGTAGACATCGGTCGCCAGCATGTTGGTGGAGCCGCCGATCACCTTGGGCACACCGAAATCGGTGACCACCAGCGTGAACACCACGAAGATGGCGGAGATCAGGCCATAGCGCACGCCCGGCAGGGTGATGGTGACGAAGCGCTTCCAGGCACCGGCCCCCAGCGCCTCTGCCGCCTCGTACAGCCGGGCATCGGAGGTGGACAGCGCCACGGTCAGGATCATCACCGCATGAGGGAAGGCGTAGAAGACCTCGCCCATCACGATGCCGATGGGACCATAGATGCTCTCGCCCATCAGCAGGCCGCGCAGGATGCCCTTGTTGCCGAACAGATAGACCAGCGCGATGGCCGGCAGCAGCGACGGCGCCAGCAGCGGGATTTGCGCCAGCAGCCGGAACAACCCCTTGCCCGCCATGTGGGTGCGGGTCAGGCAGAAAGCGTAAAGGAAGGCCAGCGTCACCGTGACGGCCGTGGTCAGCAGCGACAGCGTCAGGCTGTTGACAACCGACCGCACCAGCGTCGGCGCCTCCAGAAAGGCGGCGAAGTTGGCGAGCCCGACGAAGGCGCCGTCGCGGTCATAGACGCTGCGCAGGAATAGCGTGCCGAGCGGCAGCAGGACGAACAGCGCCAGGAACAGCGCGATCCCGCCCATCCCCAGCCCGAACAGCCAGCGCTCGCCCGGATCGACCGGCCGGCCGGATTGGCGAACAGTGAAGAAGGAAGGCTTCGGTGCGGCCACCTTCAGCATGCTCATCGCACAGCCTCGAACACGCGCAGCCGCTCGCGCGGCAGGGTCACCGCCAGCCGGCGGCCGGACTCCAGCGACAGGTCGCGCACCAGATTGGCCGACAGGTCGGCGGTGACGCGGGCATCGCCCAGACCGTCGGCGGCCAGCCGGGCGCGGTGGAAGGGACCGAGGAATTCCAGGCTTTCGATCACCGCCTCCAGCGTGTTGGCGCCGCCGGCCGCGCGCACCTGCACGTCCTCCGGCCGCAGGCAGACGGTGACGGCGGCACCGGGGGGCGCGGACGCCAGATGGTCATCGGCGCTGTCGAAGCCGCACTCGAAGCCATGCTCGCCCAGCCTCACCCGTCCCGGCGCCCCCAGAACGCCGGGCAGGAAATTCATCGCCCCGACGAAATCGGCGACGAAAGGGCTGGCCGGCCGGCGATAGACCTCGTCGGGGGCACCAACCTGCTCGATGACCCCGTTGTTCATCACCACGATGCGGTCGGCCATGGTCAGCGCCTCCTCCTGGTCGTGGGTGACCATGATGGTGGTGATGCCCAGCCGGCGGTGCAGCTCGCGGATCTGGCGGCGCAGATGCAGCCGCACCCGCGCGTCCAGCGCCGACAATGGCTCGTCCAGCAGAAGCAGGCCGGGGGACGGCGCCAGCGCGCGGGCCAACGCCACCCGCTGCTGTTGGCCGCCGGACAGCTGGGCCGGATATTTCGGGCCGGCGTCGGGAAGGCCGACCAGCGCCAGCAGCTCCTCCACCCGCGCCCGTTCGGCGGCCCGGCCCAGCTTCAGGCCATAGGCAACGTTCCGGTACACCGTCAGGTTCGGGAACAGCGCATAGGATTGGAAGACGATGCCGTAATCGCGCGCCGACGGCGGCAATCGCGACACGTCGCGGTCGCCCAGCCACACCGTTCCGCCGCTCTGCGGGTCGAGCCCGGCGATCACCCGCAGCAGCGTGGTCTTGCCGCAGCCGGACGGCCCGAGGAAACAGACGAACTCGCCGCGCCGGATGTCGAGCGACACGCCCTTCAGCGCGATGAAGGTCCCGAACGTCTTGACGATGGAGTCCAGACGGAGATGGGGCGCGGCAGTTGTCTGGGTAGTCATTGGCGATTTGTCCTGGCAGGAAACGGAAAGACGGGCGGGTGCGTCCAGGCACCCGCCCCTGCGGTCGGCTTGCAGCCGACCTCAGCTCTTCGGTTCGGACTTGGCGCCGTAGCGCTTTTCCCAATCCGCCAGGATGCGGTCGCGGTTGGCCGCGGCCCAGACGAAGTCGTTGGCCTTGTTCATCGCCGCCTCCGCGTTCTTCGGGTAGTTCGGCGTCTCCTTGGTCACGCCGGGATGGGCGGTGACCTGATAGAAGTTCACATACTGCTCGTTGGCCTTGCGGCTGGCCGCCCAGTCGGCGAGCGCCTTCGCGGCCTCGGCCTTTTGGGTGCCCTTGACGATGGCCGTCGCCTCCATCTCCCAGCCCACGCCTTCGGAGGCCAGGATCACGTCGATCGGCGCACCCTTGGTCTTCTGCTGGGCGCCGGTGTATTCGATGGAGATGCCGATGGGGTATTCGCCGGCCGCCGCCATCTTGCAGGGCTTGGATCCCGAGTGGGTGTAGAGCGCGACGTTGTCGTTCAGCCTGTCCATATAGGACCAGCCCTTGTCCACCCCCATGGTCTGCAGCCAACCGGACACGGCGAGGAAGCCGGTGCCCGAAGAGGCCGGGTTCGGCATGACGATCTGGCCCTTGTATTCCGGCTTCAGCAGGTCGGCCCAGGAGGTCGGCTTCGGCAGCTTCTTCTTCTCGGCCTCAACCGTGTTGAAGCAGATCGCCGCCATCCAGGCGTCCATGCCGACCCAGGCCGGCGGGGTCTTGGCGTCACGGAAGCTGGGTTTGAGATCCTCCGCACCCTTCGGCTGATAGGGCATCAGCATGCCCTGCGCATCGAGGATCATCAGACTGGAGGCGGCGAGCCCCCACACCACGTCGGCCTTGGGGTTGTCCTTCTCGGCCAGAAGCTTGGCGGTGACGACGCCGGTGGAATCACGCACCCACTCGATCTCGATGCCGGGATTGTCGGCCTCGAACGCCTTCTTGTAGGGGGTGAGCTGTTCGTTCTCCAGCGCGGTGTAGACGGTCAGGCGGGTTGCGGCCCCAGCCCCCGTGGCGGACGCGACAATGGTCAGCAGCGCAAGCGCACAAGTCCCAGGCAGAGTGGTGCGGCGGATCATCAGGGAGCTCCCGTAGTCGATGGGGCGATGTCTGGTGGCGACCCGGAGCGGCCATTCGCCGCTCCGGTACAGGAAGCCTCTCTACGCCCAAGCGCCCGTTCACTCCCGTTAAGCTTTGGTGACGCCGGGTTGGTAAAAAACCTCCCCGTGCCGGCAGCCGCGACGGTATGTTCATCCCCACCGGAATTGCCTGTGCGGCAGAGCGCTCGTCCGGTTGGCTGTCGCGCTACCGGCGATTGAACAGCATTGTCGGGTAGACGAAGGAGAATTTTCCCACTTACGCCGGGATCGCCTTCATCTCGCTGCGCCTGAAGCGCCTCGCTCCCCGAGCCATCGGGGCGTGACGCCTGCAAACAGGCACTCAGGAGCTCAATCAGATTGATCAAGGCCCGCCAGAGCCCGCCGGATGACGGACCTTGACTGACCGAGAACCATGCCTTTCCAAACCGCGGACTGGTCGTAGAAAGCAGCCAGCATTTTGGTGCGGATGCGCTGTCCCTGTGTCGAGATGGGCTCTCCATACCGGTGCAGCCAAGCATCCGCACGCAAGGCGTCGAACGTGTCTTCAATAGCGCAGACGCCAAATTCGAGCGCGATCGCTGTCACCTCCGCATGGGGCAGCAAGCGATGGATGCCGATCAAGCCATCGCCCGACAGATCGGCCGAAACGGAGCTGCCGTCTACGCTGGATGTGACGCCTGCGCCGAACCAGTGGGCTGCCCGTGTGAAGACTGCGGTGTTGCGGCGTTCGCTTACGATCTCCTCGGCGACACCCCACGCCCCCAGTCCCGTGTGGTAGTCGATGACCACCACGCGGCGGGCGGCGGACAAGCGGCCGGTGAGAATGTCGGACAGCGTGCGTCTTGCGCGGGTTGGCTCCTGACCACCATAGAACAATCCCCGAGGATCGGTGTATTGCCCGCCGGAAACGACGGCCTGGAACCTGGGAAACCCATGTGCGCCGATGTACGCGCCGAAGACTTTGGCGCTGGCCGCCCGCGATTTCGGCGTCCACGTCCTGGGCACCAAGGCCTCGCACAGCATCTCGTAGTCCGGGTTCTCCGGAAGACGAGTCTCGAAATCCACCCAGTTGCGGTTGAGGTCGACGTTCTCTTCGGTCACGCGGCGGGTCCAGGCAAAGCCATGGGGGTTGGCTGCATGAATGAGCAGCGCGGCCGTGCCCTCCGGCATCCTCGCCGCTTCGCCGCTCCGCATCCAGTCGACTTGGGCACCGGAGCCGCAATACCCCTCCACGCCGTGGACTCCGGAGATCAGGGTCAGCACACGCTCTGCCTCACGTGGTCCGATCCAGGCGACGTCGGTCGACAAAACCTCGCCGTCGGGTCCGAGCATCGGACTGGCCAAGCACTCGACGTCGGCCTCAACCGCGTCCGCCGCCATCCGGAACTTCGCCCGCGCTTCCGAATAGCCGGTGCTGAAACTCTGGATCCTGTCGATGTTCCGCTTCCCGCGCATTGGCCCTCTGGATGAGAGCATCAGTGGGTACGGTTCAGAAAATGCTTGGCGTACTTGCCCGACAGGTCATCCATTGGGACGATGAGGCAAACATCGGTGGTGTTGAACGCCTGGTCGATCACGGCGCCATCGCCAATGCAGCCACCCACCCGCAAGTATCCTTTGAGCAGTGGAGGAAGCCCGGCCACGGCTGCACGAGCGCCCAGTTGCTTCACCACCGTTTCTCCCGACGTTGCCGGCACCGGAAAGTGGTCCAGCGCAACGCGGCGGTCCGGCAGGGCCCGTGTCCGGAGAGCCGGCGGCGCGAGATGATGGCGGTGCAGATAGGCGAGCGTGGGGGCAAGCGCATCGATGTCCGTGCCGGGCAGGCTGGCGCAGCCGAACATCAACGAGATGTCATGTTGCAGGATGTAAGCGGCGATGCCCTGCCACAGCAGCTGCATGGTCGCTCCGTTGCGATAAGCCGGGTCGACGCAGGACCGCCCAAGTTCCAGCAGTTCGCCGGGATGATCGAACAGTGGAGCGATGTCGAATTCGGTGGCCGAATAGAAGCCGCCGCACCGGTCCGCCACCGATCGCCGCAGAAGGCGGTAAGTTCCGACGATCGCGCCCCCCATTTCATGGTTCAGCGCATGGTCGAGGATAACGAGATGGTCGCAGACGGCGTCAAAGGCGTCCACATCGCGGCCAGGGATCACGCTCGCGAGCGTGGCTCCGAGTTCATCGTGGAACACGCGGTAGCGCAAGGCCTGTGCGGCGTCAATTTCTCGGGCGCTGGTGGCCAGCCGCACCTCGAAACGTGCCACGGCTGGGGACGCCATGGGGGCTGACACGACGTTCAGAGTCCACGAGGCCAAGTGCCATCCTCCCGTTTATTCCCTCATAGTTCTGCCCGAGATGCGCGACTCTATGATGAAGCGGTGGCGACGGTCATGTTACACACAACCGTGAAGGCACCGTTGCCAGCAAACCGGATGGCGGCTCGACTGGTGGCCGCTACAACGACAGCTACCGCTCCTCGCCGTCGGCGACCTGCACGGCCAGACGCGCCCTCTCGAACGCGCGGCCCAGAGCGGCGGGCGGCGGCGAATCCGTGACCAGAAGCCCGAAGTCGCTGGCCGAGGCGATGCGGACGATGGCGGAACGCGCGAATTTGCCGGCGTCCGCGACCGCCACCGACCGGCGCGCTGCAGCCATGGCGACCCGCTTGATGCCGATCTTCTGCATGTCGAAATCCATCGGCGCACCGTCCTCATCGAAACCGGAAATGCCGATCACCGCCAGATCCAGCCGGCAGCGCTCCAGCGTCGCGATCACCGCGTCGCCGACCAGCGAACCATCGGCGCCATGCACGACGCCGCCGGTGACGAACACGTCGATGCCGGGCCGGCCGGCCAGCAGGCTTCCCGCCGACAGGCTGTTGGTGAAGACATGCAGCCGCCGCTTGCCGCGCAAGGCGCGCGCCACCGCCTCCACCGTCGTGCCGACATCGAGGAAGACCGACGCCCCCTCCGGCACCAGCGCCGCGACGGCGGCGGCGATCCGTTCCTTGCCCTGCGGCGCGATGGCCTGCTTTTCGACATAGCCGAGCCGGACCGACTGGTCGCGCACCCCGGCGCCGCCATGGAAGCGCTGGAGCAGACCGACGCCGTCGAGCCGGATGATGTCCCGCCGGATGGTCTGGTCGGACACCGCGAAATGATCGGCCAACGCCTCGATCGTCACGAAACCCCGGTCGCGGATCAGCGCCAGGATTTCCCGCTGGCGCAGCGGAAGACTCTGTTCCGGGTCGTGCCCCTGCCCGTGCGCCGTCATGCCGCCCAAACCCCACGCCGGATGGTTGTGGAAGAAAACGATCAGGTTCTTACAGCAAGCCCCCGCCGCTGACAAGCGGGAGCCGTCGCCCGCCACGGTTTCCCACACCCGCTCCAGCGCCGACAACCAGTCGAAATGTCCAGGAAATGCAGCCGGACGGTCACAAAAGGATCATGGAGCCGTGCTATGTAAGAAAACGATCAGATCGTGATCGAAAACTTACAGACCCGGCACCTCATGCCAATCGTCACCGCCCTCTATCTGCTGTATCTGACCGCCCCCATCGCCCTGCTCGCCATCGGGTCGGTGGGGGAGTCCTGGACCAACAGCCTGTTGCCCAGCGGCCTGACCGCCGGATGGTACGGGCAGCTCTGGTCCGACGCCAGCTTCCGCCGGGCCTTCACCGTCAGCCTGACCGTCTGCGTCGCGACCTGCGCCGTCACGGCGCTCATCGGCGTTCCGCTCGCCTACGCGATCTATGGCGCCTCGCGCCGGGGCGTGCGCGCCGCCGCCCGCGTGCTGTTCCTGCTGCCGGTGGCGGCGCCGCCGCTGGTGCTGGGGTTCGGCTTCATCCTGGTCTTCTCATCGGACAGCCTGCCCTTCCTCGGCAGCGGTTGGCTGCTGGTCTCCGGCCATGTGGTCTCGACCCTGCCCTACCTGATGCAGACGCTGGTGGCCGACATGCGTCATCTCGATCTCGTCACGCTGGAAACGGCGGCGGAATCGCTGGGTGCCGGCTTCCGCCAGCGGTTGTTGGGCATCGTGATCCCAAGCCTGCGCCAGAGCCTGTCCTCCGGCCTGATCATGGTGGCCGCCCTGTCGATCGGCGAATTCCAGCTGTCCAACCTGATCGCCGGCTTCCTCTCCCGCCCCTATCCGGTGGTGCTGCTCCAGGCCTTCTACGGCGCCACCGGCTTCGCCTGCGCCGGCACCATGCTGTTGCTACTGCTGGCCGTTCTGTCCGCCCTCGCCTCGGCTTCGGCCGGGCGCGGGCTTCCCTCCAGGAAAGGGACGCCGTCATGAGCGTCGTCGTCGATTCCCTCGCCTTCCGCTATCCCGCCGCCGGGGCGGGCCTCGACGGCGTCAGCCTCGACGTGGCGCCGGGCGAGTTCTGCGCCGTCATCGGACCGTCGGGCTGCGGCAAATCCACCCTGCTGAAGCTGATCGCCGGCTTTCTCAGCCCGGCGGCCGGGCAGATTAGGATCGCCGGGACCGACATGACCGGCGTGCCGCCCCGGCTGCGCAATCTCGGCATCGTCTTCCAGAACTACGCCCTGTTCCCCCACATGACGGCGCTGGAGAATGTCGCCTATCCACTGAAGCTGCGCGGCATCGGCCGGGCGGAGCGGCTGAACCGGGCCGGTCAGGCGCTGGAGCGCACCCGCCTGTCGGGGCTGGCCGACCGCCACCCCCGCCAACTCTCCGGCGGCCAGCAACAGCGGGTGGCGCTGGCCCGCGCCCTGGTCTTCGCTCCCGGCGCCCTGCTGCTGGACGAGCCGCTGTCGGCGTTGGACGCCGCCCATCGCGCGGCGATGCGGGACGAGATCCGCGCGGTGCAGCGCGAACATGGCATCGCCACCCTGCATGTCACCCACGACCAGGAGGAGGCGCTGTCCATCGCCGACAAGGTCGCGGTGATGCGCGACGGCGCCCTGCTCCAGCTCGCCAGCCCGCAGGAACTGTACGATCGCCCGGCCGACCGCTTCGTCGCCGGCTTCGTCGGCCACGCCAACCTGTTCGACGCCACGGTCTGCGGGCCGGATCTGGTGGAGACCAGCATCGGGCCGCTGGCCTGCACCACCGAAGGCCGCCCGATCGGAACCGCCGTCACCCTGCTGGCGCGTCCGGAGGCGGTCCGCACCGATCCGCCCGACGGCGCCGTCAACCGCTTCACCGGGACGCTGGTCCGCGACCGCTTCCTCGGTTCGCTGCGCCGCTACGACCTCGCGGTGCCGGGCGGCACGATCCTGGGCGAGACCCTGTCCCGCGGCGACATCCGCTCGGTTCAGATCCCGCCGGACTGTTTGCGCATCCTCCCCGCCTGACCCGCATTTCCCCCCTTCCCCGCCGGCCCCTCCCGCCGGCTTCCCTGGAAAGGCCTGACCTGATGAAACGCCTGATCACCGCGGCCGCCCTGTCGGCGGCCGGCCTGCTGACCGCCGCCCTGCCGGCCGCCGGCACCGCGCTGGCCCAAACCCAAGCCACCGCCGTCGAGGCGGTCACCGCCGGCGACGAGCTCTATCACGGCGAACGCGCCCTCTACGAGCAGGCCCTGAAGGAGGGGCTGGTCGTCTCCTTCGACACCGGCCCGACCTGGGCCAACTGGGCGGCGGAGTTCGCCGCCTTCAAGAAGCGCTATCCCGGTGTCGAGATGACCTACAACGATCTCGGCTCCGCCGCGACGGTGGTGGCGCTGGACAAGGCGCGCAACCGCCCGCAGGCCGACACCGCCTATTATTTCGCGGCGTCGGCCTTCGATGCCATGGCCAAGGATGTCGTCGCCCCCTTCAAGCCGGTGAATTTCGACACGCTGCCCGAAGTGTTCCGCGACCCCGACGGCAAATGGTTCACCATCCATTCGCTGACCGTCGCCTTCGTCGTGAACACCAAACTGGTGAAGGAGGTGCCGAAGAGCTGGGCCGACCTGCTGAAGCCCGAATACAAGAACAGCGTCGTCTATCTCGACCCGCGCTCCACCGGCATCGGCCAGGTGATCAGCTTCGCCGCCAATTTCGGCAATGGCGGCGACATGGACAATCTCCAGCCCGGCTTCGACTATTTCGCCCGCCTGCACAAATCCGGCAACGTGATGCGGGTGGAGGGCACCACCCCCTACGCCAAATTCGTCAAGGGCGAGATTCCGATCTGGATCTCCTACGAAAACGATGGGCTGAAGGCCAAGCACACCGACGGGCTCGGCGACGCCGTCTCCGTCGTCATCCCGGCCGAGGCATCGGCCGCCGCCCCCTATGGCATCAGCCTGGTGAAGAACGGCCCCAATCCGAACGCCGGCAGGCTGTGGCTGAACTTCATCATGAGCGCCAAGGGCCAGGCGATCTTCGCCGAGGGCTATGTCCGGCCGTCGGTGCCGGGTGTCGCCCTGCCGGCCGACATCGCGGCGAAGCTGCCGCCGGCCCCGCAGGTCCGTCCCCTCGACGTCAAGGCGGCGGCGGCGCGCAAGGCGGCGGTCGATGCCGGCTGGACCAAGGCGGCTCTCGACAAATGACCGCCACCCGTCCCGGCATCGCCCGCCCAGGGTCCGGATCATGAGCGGATCGCCCATTCTCCGTCTGCTGCTGGCGGTGCCGGGGCTGGCGCTGCTGATCCTCTTCTTCCTGCTGCCGCTGGGCGCCGTGGCGTGGCAGGCCCTGGCCGGAGACGCCATCCGGCGCGTCTTCGCCCAGGGCGACCTGCTGGCGGCGCTGGGCAACTCGCTGCTGCTGGGGTTGGAGGCGGGGCTGGCCTCGGTGGTGCTGGGCGTGGCCGTCGCGCTGCATCTCGCCCGCCTGCCGCCGGGCCGCCGCGCCCTGCTTCAGGTGGTCATCGCCCTGCCGCTGACCTTTTCCGGCCTGATCGTCGCCTACGGCTTCATCCTGCTGCTCGGCCGCGCCGGCTTCGCCACGTTGCTGCTGGCGGAGCTGGGCGCCGATCCGGCGGCGATCGCCGCCTTCCTCTATGACCGGCCGGGGCTGGTTCTGGCCTACAGCTATTTCCTGACGCCGCGCGTGATCCTGACTCTGCTGCCGGTCTTCGCCAATTTCGACCATCGCCAGACCGAGGCGGCGGAATCGATGGGGGCCAGCCGGCTGCGCGCCCTGATCGACATCCTCGCCCCGCAGGTGGCGCCCACCGTGCTCGCCTCCTTCGCGCTGGTGACGGCTGTGGCATTCGGTGCCTATGGCACGGCGTTGGCGCTGGTCGGCACTCAGATCAACATCCTTCCCCTGCGGCTCTACAGCCTGATCGCCGACGCCGGCGCCGATTTTCCGCTGGCCGCCGCCCTGTCTGTGCTGCTGCTGGCCGTCTGTTCCTTCCTGATGGCGGTGGCGGAGATCGCCGCCGCCCGTTCCGAGGCCGATCACCATGTTCGAACTTGACCGCGACACCAACCGCCTGCACCACGCCGGCCGTGTCTTCGATCCCACCACCCGGGGCTGGAGCGCCGGCCCGGCGCCCGCCGGGGCGCAAGCTCTCGGACCGGAACAAGCGTTGCATTGGTTCCAGACCCGGGGCGGCCATTCCCTGCGGGCGCCGGTCGGGGTGATCGGCCCGAACGAGGCGACCGACGCCGCCTTGGCCGCCGCCAACGCCACCGGCGCCATCCTCGCGCGCTGTGGCCTGACCCTGCTGTGCGGCGGTCGCCAGGGGGTGATGGAGGCGGCCTGCCGTGGCGCGGCGGAGGCGGGCGGCCTGGGCATCGCCCTTCTGCCGGGCGCCGATCCCGCCACCGCCAACCCCTATGCCGCCATCGTGCTGGCGTCTGGCATCGGCGAGGCGCGCAACGCGCTGATCGCCCAGGCCAGCCACTGTTTGATCGCGGTCGGCGACAGCTATGGCACCCTGTCGGAGGTGGCGCTGGGTCTGCGCCTGGGCAAGACCGTCTTCGGGCTGGCCGGCGCCGCCATGGTCGAGGGGGTGCGACATCTCGCCGACCCCGCCGCCCTGCCGGAGGCGCTCGCCGCCCATCTGTTCGGGCTGGACGCGCCCATCGTCCCAGCGCGGGCGTAGCAAGGCGCGCCTTGTCGGTGAGATGCAGCAGGCGCAGGCGACGGTCGGTTGGGTGCGGCCGCCGCTCGATCAGGCCGATCGCTCCAGCTTGTCGAGCAGGCACACCAGCGTGATCGGCTCGATATCGAGCAGTTCCGCCAAGCCGCCCTGATGGATGCCCTCGCAAGCTCCCATATAATGAGGCATGCGAGATCCATTCATGATTATAGCGTATATCCTTCCAAGGCAGAGCATGTAATTCTAACTAGTATTCACGCCTCTTCCCAGGTCAAACAGCTCGATACAATCCAATTATCTTGCTATCTACCGATAGATATATATCAATAATTGGCACAGCCGTGGCTCATTTGGCATTTTATCCTGAAGACCTTTCTTTTCATCAAGATGCCTCTCCCCGTTTCTGTCGCCGCAACTCGGCCTTTCCACGTCGGGTCCGTAGCCTCAATTCAAGCCCACATCTCTATGCGCCGTGGCAGCGTGAGCCACGCAGCGTGAGCGGCAGGTCATAGAATGGTCTGATAATAAAATAATTGTTTTAACCGATCATTCGGTCTGATACATTTATGGTCAACCGTATGATGGTATCGGTCGAAGCTTCGCTCATTTGGTACAGATCTGCGCCTCCGCTTGCGCCTGCAAAGGCCTGCGCCTCGGAGTGCGTCACCGCTTGCCCGATGCCATATGCACCCAAAATATTCTTAATCGACAAGAAATACCAAAGGGAGGAAACGTGCTGACCGTCCTCAAAATCCCTATCGAAATCACAGAACGTCTGATGAACTCCATCTGCTCTGTTTTAATATTTCTGATTATGGTCATTGTGACTGCTGATGTTCTTATGAGATATATCTTTACGTCGCCGCTTTCTTGGTCATACGACATGATCGGCATGTATCTGATGCCAGGATTGTTCTTTCTTATCATGTCGAAGGCGTATATTTCTGGCTCCCATGTAAACGTCGATGTAATCAGCGCCCGGTTCCCACGTCGGCTGCATGACTTCTCCGAGATTCTCATCGCGTCGATCGGAACTCTGGCGTTCGCGCTCATCGCCATCGCAGGTGCGGAACGCGGTTGGGACGGCTTTCTGGCCGACGAGGTACTGGCCGGCAGCATCCCGTGGCCGACATGGCCGGCTCCCCTGCTGGTTGCCTTGGGTTCCTCCCTGATCGCGGCGCGTTTTCTTCTAAGCGGCATCGCCCACGCCCAGGCCCTGGCCTTGGGAAGCCCGGTCGATTCCGCGCTGACGGTGGCGGCGACACACGCCAAGGAGGGGTTCGAATGACGGGCGCTCTTGCTTTGGCGGTTCTGTTCCTGCTTCTGGCGATCGGCGCTCCGGTGGGGCTTGCCATGCTGGGGGCAGGAATCCTAGGGCTCTGGATGATCGGCGGATCCGGGATGGTCATGGGCATCCTCCAGAACGCCCCATTGTCGACCGTCAGTTCCTATGAACTCATCACAATTCCCATGTTCCTGCTGATGGCGGAGTTTGTTCTGCTGAGCGGAGTCGCCGATAGCCTGTTCCGGGCGACAGCGGCCCTGGTCGGCCGGATTCCCGGAGGGCTCGGCATGGCGACGGCCCTCGCGGGGGCCGGCTTCGGCGCCATTTGCGGAACCAGCACCGCGTCCGCCGCAACCCTCTCATCCACCAGTCTACCGGCCATGCTGAAACTTGGTTATGAACCGAAAATGGCGGCTGGCGTGGTGGCGATCTCCGGCACACTGGCCATGCTGATTCCACCGAGCGTGGCGCTGGTAATCTACGGCCTTCTGGCGGAGGTGAACATCGGAGCCTTGCTGATCGGCGGAATCATTCCCGGCATCCTCGTCACGATGACGATCATGTTGACGGTCTTCCTTCTTGCGTGGCGCCATCCAGAGCGGGCACCCAGATCACCGGCCGTGTCATGGCGGGAGAAGATTGAACTGCTGCGCGTCGTCGGCCCGATGCTGCTGCTGCTGACCCTGGTTACCGGTGTGATCTACAGCGGCATCGCGACGCCGACAGAGGCGTCCGCGCTGGGCGCGTTCGGCGCGTTCGTCTTGGCGATCACCCACGGGCAGGCGACACCAGCCAAATTGGGGCACTCAGTGCTGCGCGCCGTGCAGGGAACCTGCATGATCGCCTTCATTTTGCTAGGCGCCAGCATCTTCGGCTATTTCTTCACCCTGACCCGGCTCACGCAGGATCTGGTCGGCTGGGTTGGGGCGATGGAGGTGTCGCGCTGGGTGATCATTGCCATCATTTTGGCCGGGTATATCGTTCTGGGAGCCTTCATGGACCAGATCGCTATCCTGGTCCTGACCGTACCGGTGGTGCTGCCCCTGATCAAGTCACTGGGCTTCGATCCATTGTGGTTCGGCATCATCAAGATCGTGACGGCCGAAGTTGGCATGATTACACCGCCAATTGGACTTAACTGCTACATCGTCGCCCGTTATTCAGGGCGCCCGGTCGGCGAGGTGTTCCAGGGGACGCTGCCCCACTTCGTCGCCCATCTGGTCACCATCGCCATTCTGGTCGCGTGGCCGTCCATTATTCTATGGCTGCCAGCCCAGATGGGTCGCTGACGGGGGCCGGCAGGTTTCAAACCGAAGCCCGACACAGTTGCAGCCCCACACGGTTAAGGAGGAAATCAACCATGCCGTCAAACGGCCTGCACGCCGCTGCGCTCTCCACCCTGCTCCTGGGATTGGCGATCGTGGCACCGGCCCAAGCGCAGCAGATCACCCTGCGCGTTGCCGACACTTTTCCCAACGGCCACACTATTCATGAGAACGCCACTAAGCTCTTCATGACGGAGGTGACACGCCTTACCAACGGTCAGGTGACGTTTCAGCATTTCCCGGCGGAGCAGATCGGCAAGGCCAAGGATCTGCTGGCGCTGACCCAAGCCGGAGTGACGGACATCGGTCTTGTCGTCCCGGCCTACACATCGGACAAGATGCCCCTGTCGGCAGTGGCCGACCTTCCCGGCGCATTCACAAGCAACTGCCAGGGCACATTGGCAATGGAGACGCTGTTGGCACCAGGCGGCGTCCTGCGCACCCGGGAATGGGATGTCCTTCAACTCCATCCACTGTTTTCCTACATCCTGGCCCCTTATCAGATGGTGGTTTCCTCCAGCAAGCCGGTAAAGGCGCTGGCCGATGTCGAAGGGTTGAAAATCCGCTCCGTCGGTGGGCCGTTGGACCTTGCCGTTCACAGCGTGAAGGCAGTTCCGGTTCGCATGTCGCCAGCGGAAATCTACGAATCGATGTCGCGCGGCACCATCGACGGGGCGTTGCTTGCCATGCAGAGCGTGGTCTCGTACGATCTGACAAAGTTGATCCGTGCCGGCACCATCGACGAGAATTTCGGCACGATCTTCAGCACCTACGCCATGAGCGAGCGCAACTGGCGCAAGCTGCCGACCAATGTGCAAGCCGCCATAACGACGGCCGGAAGCACGATAACCCACGAGTCCTGCAAACGTTTCGAAGCTTCCGAACAGACGGCGATGAAGGCCGCGCAGGCCGCAGGAATGACGGCCATAACGTTCAACGACGGCGACCGCGCCAAACTGCATGGAGCGTTGTTGAACATCCGCCGCGACTGGGCCAAGGATTTGGACCGGCGCGGCAAGCCGGGGACCGAGGTGCTCGATGCCTTTGCTGCGGCGCTTGGGAACTGACCGGAAGCGAGGGGTGCAACTCCAAAGGCGGCGCCCCTCGGGTCTGTCCCCCGTCACACCACCCGGATCAACCGCTTACCGCTGTTCTCCCCAGCGTAAAGACCGGCGATGGCTCCCGGCGCATGCTCCAGACCGACGCTGACGTCCTCCTGGTAGACCAGACGGCCATCCCCCACCCATTCTGCCAACTGGTCCATCGCCTTGGCAAACCGGGGAGCATGGTCGAAGATCACAAAGCCTGACCAGCTCAGCCGCCGGGTCAGCACCTCGCGTTCGTTGCGCAATCCCATTGGAGGCGGCGTCCATTGCGGCACCGACACGGTACCGCACTGGACCACTCGGCCCCCGACCCGCATGCGGCGCAGCGCGGTGTCGAGCATCGGACCGCCGGTGTTGTCGAAAAACACGTCGATGCCCTCGGGCATCGCGCGTATCAACTCCTGTGACAAGCCATCGGGCGTCCCGATGGCGATCTTGTAATTGAAGGCCTCGGCATACCCCAGACGTTCCCGGCACAGCCGCACCTTGTCGTCGCTGCCGGTCATGCCGATCGTCTTGCAGCCGAGCATCGCACCGATCTGTCCGACGAAGCCGCCGACCGCCCCGGCCGCCGTTGATACCAGCAGGGTTTCGCCCGGTTCCGGACGGCCGAGCGTCGTCAGGGCGAGATAAGCGGTTAGGCCGTTGATCCCGAGCGGTCCGGCGAAGGCCGAAAGCGGCAGCGCGTGGCGCGCCCGTGCCACGATCCGGGTCTTGTCCGCAACCGCATAGTGCTGCCAGTCGAACCAGCCGTACAGGCAGTCTCCCTCGGCCACCTCGGGATCGCGGGAGCGGACCACCACCCCGACCGCCAACGCCCGCATGGGTGTGCCGAGCGCCACGGGGGCGGAATAGTTGACCTCCGCCGACACCCACCCCCGCTGGGCCGGGTCGACGGATAAAAAGACGTTGCGAACCAGGAACTGTCCCTCTCCCGGTTCAGGAACCGGAGACTCGGCGAGGGCGAAGTCCTCCGTCTGGGGAATGCCGGTCGGTCGACGGACCAGCAGAACATGACGGTTGGGCCCGGAGAGGTCGAGCACGGGGATGTCGGTCGGCTGTGCCATCCTTTGTCTCCTAACCAAGCTGCATGGATCACACGACGGCGTCGATCAAGGCCAGAATCTGCCGCGCCTGCTTCAAGTGGGGCATGTCGAGCATCTTGCCGTTGAGGCCGACGGTGCCGGTCCCCTGAGTCTCGAAGGCGGCCACCACTTGGCGGGCATGGTCGATCTCCTCGGCCGACGGCGAAAAGGCGGCGTTGATGATGTCGACCTGATCGGGATGGATTGACACCTTGCCGGAGAAGCCGGCGCGCCGCGCCGCCGCTGCGTCCTCCGCCAACCCGGCGGCGTCCCGATAGTCCGACCAAATCGTATCGATCGGTTCCACGCCGGCGGCACGGGCTCCCAGCAGGCAAACACTGCGGGCGAGCCGGTACGTGTGCTCGTAACGGCCGTCGGGCAGACGGTTGGTGCTTGCGTGCAGCGCTGCCGCCAAATCCTCGGCCCCCCAGGTCAGGCCGAACAGTCGCGGACTGCAGCCGACGTAACTGCCGAAGGACAGCATGGACACCGGCGTTTCGGTCGCAACCGGCATGATCTGGATCGCTCCGATCGGCACGCCCTCGCGCTGCTCCAAAGCGCTCAGATAATGGTCGAGCTGGGTGACATCGGCGCCCGAACGGGTCTTTGGCAACAGGATGCTGTCTGGCCGTCCACCGACGACGGCGGCGATGTCGGCAAGCGCCGCCGGATGGTCGAGCGCGTTGACCCGAACCCAGAGCTTCTGTCGCCGGCCGTCCCGCGGGAAGGCGTCCAGATGCCCACGGACCATGGCACGGGCGATACCGGCGCGGTCGCCGGACACGGAGTCCTCCAGATCCAGGATAAGGGCGTCTGCCTTGGTCTGGCTTGCCTTGGCGAACTTGCGTTCGCTGTCGCCGGGAACGAACAGGAAGGAGCGTAGGCGCATCGATCGGCATCCCTGATTGAAATTGGTCTAAACATCATATCTTTTAAAATATCGAATTACAATGTTGACCAAGCAAACATTCCTGCGATACCGTTGCCTTCATCGGGTTCGTCCGCCGCCTCGCCGCGGACGGCCCGCCCTCATGGATCCTCTCGGACGGCCGCCGGCCGGACCGACGCGCACCGATGCCGGCCACCGGACGGGCGGGCCACCGCGACCGCATGACAAGAAAGGGGGAGGTTTTGGTTAACGGGACACGCGCCGTGCCTGAGATCGACACCACGCGCACCATCGGCGCCTGGGAACTGCCCGATGAGCTGCGCCTGCTTGAAGACACCGTGCGCCGCTTCATGCGCAAGGAGGTGGCGCCTCTGGAAGCCGAGATGCCGCACGACGCCTACACACTGCCCCCTGATCGCTTGACGGCATTGCAGTCGAAGGCGCGGTCGCTCGGTCTCTGGTGCGTCCAGAGCCCGGCCGAGTATGGCGGGGGAGGCCTCAATCTTCTGGGTCAGTCGATCGTCGCTGAAGAATCCGCGAAATGCCGCATGGGCGCCTATATTCCAGCCTGCGGCGCCTTCGGCTTCGACCCGCCCAGCGTCATTTTCAACGGCACCCGCGAGCAGATCGAACGCTACGCCGTGCCCGCGATCGCCAACGGCGACAAAGCCTTCTTTGCAATCAGCGAGCCCAGCGGCGGTTCCGATCCCGGCCGCGCCATCCAGACCCGGGCGGAACGCCGCGGCGACCATTACGTGCTGAACGGCACCAAGCTGTGGATCACCGCCGCCAGCGAATCGAAATGGGGAATTGTGTTCGCCCGAACCGGTCCGTCAAAGGGACGCGATGGCGTCACCGCCTTCATCGTCGAGACCGACCGTCCCGGCATCGGCATCACGAAGGTTCCGGTGATCCGCTCCTATGCGCCGTATGAGGTCACCTTCACCGACTACGAACTGCCGGCCGAGAACCGTCTGGGCGACGAAGGGAAAGGCTTCTCCCTGGTCGGAGACCTGCTGGTGCACAGCCGTGTTCCCTACGCCGCCGGCACCATCGGCGTTGCCGCAGCGGCACTGGAACTCGCCATCGACTGGGCGCGGCAGCGCCACACCTTCGGCAGGCCATTGGCCGATCAGCAGGCGGTGCAGTGGATGATCGCGGATTCGGAGGTCGAACTGCGCGCCGCCCGGCTGCTCGTCTATCAGGCCGCATGGCGTGCCGACCTCGGTCACGACATCAAGGTCGAAGCGTCGGTCGCCAAGCTGTACGCCACCGAAACGGCCGGCCGGGTCGTGGACCGCTGCATCCAAATCCTCGGCGGCATGGGCGTCGCCCAGGAGATGCCCCTGGAACGCTGGTACCGCGAGATGAGGATCAAGCGCATCGGTGAAGGACCATCCGAAGTCCAGCGGCTGGTGATCGCCCGCACGCTGCTTGCCGGCCGGGGCTGATCCGGCACCGCCGAGCGGCGGGCTTTCCAATTCCGGCCACCGAATGGGACGCCGACCATGTCCATTGATTTCGAAGTCACCGACGGCATCGCCGTCATCACCATCAACCGACCGGAACGGCTCAACGCCATGGACCTGGAGCATTACCAGGCCTTGTCGCACGCGTGGTGCCGAGTGCGCGACGACGGGGAGATCCGGGTCGCCATCGTCACCGGAGCCGGTGACCGTGCCTTCACCGCCGGCGCGGACATCAAAACCTTCGTCTCCGCACCGACGCCCTTTTCCGACATGTGGCTGACTCAGCGCGACCAGCTCCTGAACCGGGGGCTGGAGGTGTGGAAACCGGTCGTCGCCGCGGTCAACGGTCTGTGCCTGGGCGGCGGCACGACGCTTCTCTTCGCCACCGATATCCGCGTCGCCGTGGAAGCTGCGACCTTCAGCCTCGCCGAGGTCAAGCGCGGCATCGTTGCCGGCAACGGCGGTACGCAGAGGGTGATGTCGCAAATCCCTTACGCATTGGCCATGGAGCTGACGCTGACCGGCGACGCCATCGACGCCGCCACCGCCCTGCGCTGGGGCCTAATCAACAAGGTGGTGTCGCGGAGCGAGCTGATGCCCGCCGCCATGGATTACGCCCGGCGGATCGCCGCCAACGCGCCGCTGGCGGTCCAGGCCGCCAAGGAACTGGCCCTGCGCAGCCGCGACATGGATCTGGCGACCGGCCTGCGGGTGGAACAACTGGTCAACCGCCTGCTTCAGGCGACCGAGGACGCGCGCGAGGGACCGGCCGCCTTCGCCGAAAAGCGGAAACCCGACTTCCAGGGACGGTGACGGCGATGGACCGGGAGAACCCCCTGCGCGGTGTCACGGTAATCGATCTCGGACAGATCTACCAGGGTCCCTACGCGACCTTCCTGATGGCGATGGCCGGAGCGCGGGTGATCAAGGTGGAGCCACCGGGCGGCGAGAACCTGCGCCGCCGCAGCGTGGTCGGAGGTGCGGCGCTGCCCTTCGCCATGCTCAACTCCAACAAGGACTGCATCACCCTCGACCTGAAGCAGGAACGTGGACGCGACCTGCTGCGCCGGCTGGTCGAGCGCGGCGACATCCTATTGGAGAACTTCGCGCCGGGCGTGATGGATCGTCTCGGCATCGGCTACGCGGCGCTGCGCGCGGTCAACCCGCGTCTGATCTACGCCTCGGGTTCGGGATACGGCCTGAGCGGTGCCTACCGGGACTATCCGGCGATGGACCTGACCGTCCAGGCAATGTCGGGCATCATGAGCGTCACGGGCTTTCCCGACCGGCCGCCGGTGCGCTCCGGTCCGGCGGTGTGCGACTTCTTCGGCGGCGCGCACCTGTTTGGCGCCGTGATGGCCGCCCTCTATGAGCGGGAGAAGACCGGCTGCGGACGTTTGGTCGAGGTCGCGATGCTGGAGGCGGTCTACAGCTCGCTCAGCTCAAGCCTTGGCCTGTGGTACGGCAGCGAGGGCGAGGCCCCGTCACGCACGGGCAACCGCCACGGCGGGCTGGCCGAGGCCCCCTACAACGTCTACCAGACGGAGGATGGCTACATCGCCATCCTGTGCGTCGGCGAGCATCATTGGCGGTCGCTGCTGGCAGCCATGGAGCGCCCCGATCTGACGGAGGATCCGCGCTTCTCCTCGCTGAAGGCACGGGTCGACAACATGGACGCGGTGGATGAACTGGTGACGGCCTTCACCCGCCAGCACAGCCGCGCCGCACTGTTCGAACGACTGATGGCACATCGAGTGCCCTGCGCACCGGTCCGGGATCTGTCCGATGTGGTGTCGGACCCGCATCTGCATGATCGCGGCTTTTTGCAGCAGGTGTCGCACCCGGTCTACGGCGAGGTCACCTTGCCCCGCTCACCCTTGCGTTTCGAAGGGGCGCCGACGGATCCTCTGCGACCGAGCGGCGCATTGGGGCAGGACACCGGGCCGGTGTTGAGCGAACTGCTCGGTCTCGACGCCGGGACCATCGCGGAACTGCGCGCGGAGCGGGTGATCTGACCTTCCGGAGCGACGGCTCCCGCAAAAGGAAAATCCTGAGGAGGAACGCCATGGCTTCGACCCGGAAAGTGATCATCTCCTGCGCCGTCACCGGTGCCATCCACACGCCGTCGATGTCGCCGTATCTGCCGATCACCGCCGAACAGATCGCCGACGACGCTGTCGCGGCGGCGGAGGCGGGAGCGGCAATCCTGCATCTGCACGCCCGCAACCCGGCCGACGGCCGCCCCGACCAGTCGCCGGAAGCCTTTCGTCCGTTCCTGTCGGTGATCAAGCAACGCACCGGCGCCGTGGTGAACATCACCACCGGCGGCAGCCCCTACATGAGCGTCGCCGACCGGGTGAAGCCAGCCGCGACCTTCCAGCCGGAAGTCGCGTCGCTCAACATGGGCACGATGAACTTCGGCCTGTTCCATCTGCTGAACAAGTACAAGGATTTCCAGCACCCCTGGGAACGCGAGCATCTGGAAAATTCCCGCGAGCTGGTGTTCCGCAACACCTTCAAGGACATCGAGTTCATCCTGGAGACCGGCTACGCCAACGGCACCCGGTTCGAATTCGAATGCTACGACATCGGCCACCTCTACACGCTTCGCAATTTTCATGACCGGGGGCTGGTGCGCGGACCGCTGTTCATCCAGTCGGTCTTCGGCATCCTCGGCGGAATCGGCGTTCACCAGGAGGATGTCCTGCACATGCGACGCACCGCCGACCGGCTGTTCGGCGACGGTTACCGCTGGTCGGTGCTGGGTGCCGGCGCGGCGCAGATGCGGGTGGCGGCGATGGCGGCGGCGATGGGCGGCAACGTGCGCGTCGGACTGGAGGATTCGCTGTGGGCCGGGCCGGGCCGGCTTGCCGCCGGCAGCGCCGAACAGGTCCGCACCGTGCGCGGGATCATCGAGGGCTTGGGGTTGGAGGTCGCGACGCCCGACGAAGCGCGCGAATTGCTGGCGCTCAAGGGCGCCGACCGCGTTGCCTTCTGATCCGTTCCGCTCCAACCACATCAAGGGTTGCCTGCGATGAACGAGATTTTGGTTTCGCGGTCCGGCCCGGTCACCACCGTGCGGTTGAACCGCCCGGAGCGGCTGAACGCCCTGACCGAGCCCCTGAAGGCGACGCTCGGCGACGTCTTTCTCGACCTGGCGTTCGACGACGACGTGCGGGCTGTGATCCTGACCGGCTCGGGACGCGGCTTCTGCGCCAGTGGCGACGTCAACAATCTGGGGCACTTTACCGCCTTCTCCACGCGGGAGCGTTTCCGTCGGCTGCACCGCGTGATCGCCGCCATCGCCAACTTGGAAAAGCCGGTGGTGGCGGCGGTGCGCGGCCCCGTCGCGGGGGTCGGCTTCTCCATGGCGCTCGCCTCGGATCTGATCGTTGCCTCGGAAACGGCACGTTTTTCGATGGTCTTCAAAAATGTTGGCTTGGCGCCGGACGGTGGGGCCGTCTATTTCCTGTGCCAAGCGCTCGGACTCATGAAGGCCAAGGAGTTGGTCTTCACCGGGCGGCCCCTGACGGCGGTAGAAGCCCAGTCGCTCGGCATCGTCAGCCGAGTGGTGCCCGATGCCGAGTTGGAGAGCGCGGCGGACGCCCTGGCGCGGGAGATGGCCGCTGGACCGACCATGGCCTTCGGTCTCGCCAAGCGGATGTTCAAGGCGATGACGGTGCCGACGCTGGAAGCCTTCCTTGACCTGGAGGCGACGACACAGGGGCTGGCGGTCCTGTCCGATGACCACCAGGAGGGGGTCCAGGCTTTTCTCGCCAAGCGCCCACCCGATTTCGCCGGCCGCTGAGGCCGGTTCCTCAGAAGTGAGAGCAGCCATGAACGTGCTCATCGTGTTCGCACACCCTGAGGCGCACAGCTTTTGCGGTGCCCTGAAGGACACCGCCGTCGAGCGGCTGACGGCCCTCGGTTACACAGTCGAGGTCAGCGACCTGTATCGACAGGGCTTCTCGCCGATCGGCGGGCCAGCCGACTTCCGCCACGAGTTGGCCGACGGTCCTTTCAACTATCAAACCGAACAGCGCCGAGCCCACGCAAACGGCAGCTACGCCAACGACGTCGCCACGGAACAGGCCAAAGTGGCGCGGGCCGATCTGCTGATGCTGAACTTTCCGCTCTGGTGGTTCGGCCCTCCGGCCATCCTGAAAGGCTGGATCGATCGCGTGTTGTCGGTCGGCTTCGCCTACGACAGCGACCGACGCTTTGATCGGGCGCCGCTGCGCGGGCGCAAAGGCATGGTCACCGTGACCACTGGCAGCCCGGTCGAACGCTTCACCGCCGGAACGCCGCGCGCCTACGCCAGCGTCGAAGACACCCTCATGCCGCTCCAAAAGGGGCTCTTCGGGTACATCGGGCTGGAGCCCATCCCGCCTTTTCTCGCCTTTGCTCCGGCCCGCAGTCCAGAGGAGGATCGTCAAGCCCTCCTGCGGCACTACGCAGAGCATCTCACCGCAGCAGCGGGTCTCGACGGCGGCGCCCAGCGGGCCCTTCACACCAACGGAGCCTGAGAATGCCGAACCGAAGCGAACCGGAGCCCTACGAGGTCTACGCCCTGCGATACGCCGAGATCGGCGACCGCACCGTGCACGAGAACTTCCTCCGGCGCGACCAGCATGATGGGCCGATGCCGCTCGATTTCTTCATCTGGATCGTCCGCAACGAGGACCGCACGATCCTCGTCGACACCGGATTCGGTGAGCGGACCTCGCGCTCCCGCTCGCGTGGGCTGCTCCATCACCCGGTGGAGGCCCTGCGGGCCGTCGGCGTGCCGGCGGAGGAGGTGAGGCACATCATCCTGACCCATCTGCATTATGACCACGCCGGCAATCTGGAATGCTTTCCCAACGCGACCTTGCATGTCCAGGACGCCGAGGTGGCCTTTGCCACCGGGCGCTGCATGTGCCACCGCCTGATGCGTTTTCCCTACGAGGTCGAGGATGTCGTCGAGGTGGTCCGTTGCACCTACGCCGGACGCACCGTTTTCACCGACGGCGATGCCACCCTGTTCGATGGCGTCTCCGTTCATCTGCTTCCCGGCCACAGCCGCGGTCTGCAAGCCGTGTCGGTGCGGACAAAGCGCGGAACCATCGTGCTCGCGTCCGATGCCAGTCACTTTTACGCGAATTACGAGAGCGGCAACCCCTTTCCCCTGGTCGTCGACACCGAGGACATGCTGGAGAGTCAGCGCCGACTCAGCGAATTGTGCGATGGCCCGAACCACATCATCCCCGGCCACGATCCGCTGGTGCGCCGACGTTATCCGGCGCGGCTGGTCAACGGCATCGAGTTGATCGCCCTCCACGAGGAGCCGGACATGGCCGGCGGGAAGGCAAATGCGTCATGACAGGACTTCCGAACGACCCCCTTCCCGACGTCTCGAGCGGTCTTCCACTGGCCGGCATCCGTGTCCTCGACCTCTCCAAGGTGCTGGCCGGCCCACTGTGCACGCAGCATCTGAGCGACTTCGGAGCCGAAGTGGTGAAGGTCGAGCCGCCGGGAGTTGGCGACGAGACACGCCACTGGCCTCCCTACCAGCGCTCCATGGGGGCGGTCTTCCTCAGCGCCAACCGCAACAAGCGCAGCATCGCGATCGACCTGAAATCCGTCGAAGGCCGGGCGGTCGTGCACCGGCTGACGGCCCGCAGCGACATCGTGGTGGAGAGCTTCGCCCCCGGCGTGGCCGCCCGGCTCGGCGTCGATTACGACACCCTGCGCCAGCACAACGAGCGGCTGATCTACTGCAGCATCTCCGGTTATGGGCAAGCTGGGCCGCTCAGCGACGGCCTCGGCTACGATTTGATCCTACAGGCGTTCAGCGGGATGTTGGCGATGACCGGCGAGGAGACGGGCGGTCCAGTCCGCTCACCGATGTCGCCCATCGACCAGACCACCGGGATGAACGCCTTGGCCGGCATCCTGGCCGCCTTGGTCCGCCGCGACCGCACCGGAGTCGGTGCCAAGCTGGAGGTATCGCTTTTCGAGACGTCGGTTGGGCTGCTGAGTTACATGCTGCAGTCCTACTGGGTCTCGGGCCGGCTGCCTGGAAAATCGGGCTCCGGTCACCCGTCGCTCTGTCCCTACCAGCTGTTCGATGCCAGCGACCGGCCGATCCTGATCGGGGTTCCCAACGACAATCTCTGGCGCCGCTTCTGCCGGGTCGCCGGGAAACCGGAACTGGGAACGGATCCGCGCTTCGCCGACAACGCGGCGCGGGTCGCCAACGCCACGGAAATCATCGCCCTGGTCCAAGGCCTCGTCGGCCAGCGAAGCTGCTCCGACTGGGTTGCCATCCTGGCGGAGGCCGGGGTTCCGGCGGCCCCTCTCAACACTCTGGAGGATCTGCTGGCGCACCCGCACACGCGAGCTCGCGGCATGGTGATGGAGTATGGCGATGAGCGATCCGGACCGCTGAAGACCGTTGCCCAGCCAATCCGTTTCGATGGGCTGGAACGCCGGGAGGGCGCGCGTCCGCCACTGCTCGGCGAGCACAGCTCCGCGATCCTCCGCGAGATGGGTTACGGCGACATCGACATTGACCGACTTTTGCAAGCCAACCGCGTTCAGCAGGCCAATGAAGCTTGACGAGCGAGCCTTGAACAAAAGGTAGGAGGAAACAAACATGAGCAGCGTGCATTCGACGAGACGGGCGCTCGGGATGGGGGCCATTGCCGGGCTTTTCTCCTTGGGGCTGGCGATGAGTGAGGTCAAAGCCGCCGATCCGGTGCGGATCGGTCTTCTGAGCGACCAGGGAGGCACCTTCAGCGCACTGGGCGGAGTGGGATCCTGCGTTGCCGCAAAGATGGCCGCCGCCGATTTTGGCGGAACGGTGCTCGACCGTCCGATCGAGATCCTCTGCGCCGATCACCAGAACAAGGTGGAAATCGCTTCGACCCTGGCACGGAACTGGCTCGACACCCAGGGTGTCACCGCCCTGGCCGACATCGCCTCAAGTGCCGCAGCGCTTGCTGTTCAGCAGGTCGCGACCGAGAGCAACAAAGCCGTGGTGATGACGTCGGCCTCCGGCACCGAGGTGCTGGTAAACGCCTCCTGCTCACCGGTCGGCGCCCTGTGGGCTTGGAACACGCGGACGCAGGCGGTCAGCACGGTCAAGGGGGCCATGCAGGGTGGAAAAAACAAGAAATGGTTCTTCATCACCGTCGATTACACGTTCGGACACGCGCTGGAGCAGGACGCCACCAAGGCAATCGAGGCGGCCGGCGGCACCGTGGTCGGCTCGGTGCGCCATCCACTGAACATCAGCGATTTCTCCTCTTACCTGCTGATGGCGCAGAGCTCCGGCGCCGACATCGTGGCGCTGGCGACCGGGGGCCTCGACTTGGTCAACGCCATCAAGCAGGCCGATGAGTTTGGGTTGGTCGAGGGCGGCCAGAAGCTCGCCTCCTTCATAAGTTTCATCACCGATATCCATTCCTTGGGATTGCAGCACGCGCAGGGCATGGTGCTGACGACCGGCTTCTACTGGGACCTCAACGACCAGACCCGCGCTTGGTCGGCCCGCTTCGAGAAGGAGCGGAACGCCAAACCGACCATGGTTCAAGCGAGCGTCTATTCCAGTGTCCTGCACTACCTGAAAGGCGTCAAGGCGGCGGGTGGCACCGAACCGAAGGCGGTCATGGCCAAGATGCGGGAGTTGCCGATCAATGACGTCATTACCAAGGGTGGGCAATTGCGTGAGGACGGGTTGATGCTCCATGATATCCTGGTCGCCGAGGTAAAGTCGCCGACCGAGTCCAAGGGACCATGGGATTACTACAAGATTATTGGTACCGTTCCCGCCAGTGAAGCCTACTGGCCGCTCTCCGAAAGCCGCTGCCCACTGGTCCAGGCCAAGCGAAGCTGACAGGACGTCGGAAGGAGCAGGGAAAAGGCTCCCCACCGCCGATCGGCATGCAGTGTTGTTGTGGTTTGAGCGTCAAAGATTATATCATCATACCGAAAGCAACAGGCGCGATGAGTGGGTGCGTATGGGTTCCAAGATCGACCGAATCGTCGTCCCGAAGGCTTCGGACATCCTGGCGCGTCAGATCCGTGACCGCATCCTTGCCGGAGAATTCGGTGAAGGGGAACTGCTGCCGAACGAACGCGACCTCGCCGATCATTCGGGATTGAGTCGGACTTCGGTGCGCGACGCTTTGCGCGTATTGGAGTTCGAAGGGCTGATCTTGACCCGTCCCGGCCGCAACGGTGGGTCCGCCGTACGTCGCCCAAGCCGGGAATCCTTCGAACGATCGGTGAGTCTGTTCATCTGGGGGCAGCAGATCAGTTTCGAAGAGTTGCTGGAAACTCGCATCGCCATTGAACCGCAAGCGGCCCGTTTCGCTGCGCTGCACCGAACCGACGATGACCTTGCACATATGAGGGCGATACAACAGCAATTGGAAGATGCCGAGGAAGACGTGAACGCCTTCCGGGCGGCGAATGTCGCTTGGCACGCTGCGGTCGTGAAAGCAAGCCAAAACAAGCTGTTGGTCTCCTTCTATAGGGCGATCATGGAATGTGTTCACGTGGCCACCAATCTAGAAGGCTTTCACTCGCCGGCCGTGCGGCGGCAGGTCATCAATATTCATGACAAGGTTCTGACCGCCATCGCGGAGCGTGACGGTGACGCTGCTGCGCGACGGATGCACCGGCATGTCGATGCTTATACAGTCAAGGCACGCGGATGGGCTGCTTCAACGTTACACCACACCGATGACACCGACGTTCAGCAAGAAGGCGATACTAGCACGATAGTTGCGCCGACAACCGAACTCCGATCGCCCCGAAAGCATGCTCGAAAGAAAGTCTAGTGCTTAGACAGACTTTTGTGTGCATATCAGCGTGACGGCGGAGTCCACCGCGAGGCAGCGCTGATCAGGCAAACTTGCGGGAGACCGGCATGCTCAAGCTGGTCATGGCGTTCACGACTTTGCAGCCGATGGCCGCTTCGACCTTCTGCGCGGGCAGAGTCCGAGCGCGGGGGCGGCGTCCGATCAGAACCTTGTACCTGAGCATCGCCACCTCAGCGAGAGCGCGCCAGCTGTAATGGGCCGCCCGCTGCCAACCGAGCCGACCACGCTCGGTGATCATCTGGATGTGCCGGTCACGCTGTGTGGGAGCGCACTCGGCGGTGTCGCTCGGCACGGCGACCGCGCGCGGCGGGATGATCACTTCCGCCTCGGGGCTGTGGGCGGTCACGGCGCGATAGACCGGCTCACCACCGTACGCCCCGTCGGCCATAACCGTGCATTGGGCCTGTGATCTGATATTGTGTTTCCCCCGGACCGATGGGCACCGGGTTATGCGGCTTGCAAATCGGCCTGCTCAGAGAGTTGCTGCCGCCGATTTCCTTGGCAGCGAGCACATGCCCCATCGTGTCCTCATCATCCATCAGTTTTATGAGCCCAGAGGGGCGGCAGTGGGATCGCGTTGAGGATGAGACGTGCGATTCGGCGCAACCCTCTTGTGAAATGGGAAGTTTTCGAGCGGGCGACTTTCCCGGGCTGGAGTCTCACATCCTTTTTTCGGCGGGGGTGGGGTTGGTCGCGGCGTCCCAGTGGCCGGTGGAGACGGCGGTGTAGAGGGCCAGTGCCATGACCAGCAGCCGGGCGAGGCGGTCGGGATGCTGGATCTGGGTGTCGGCGACCCCGAAGCCGCGTGACTTGAAGTCCGAGAACATCGGTTCGATCGCCCGGCGGGCGGAATAATCGAGCGTTTTCAGATATCCCGGCGTGGCGGACATGGCGATGATCCACGGCTCGGCGTGGCCGGGATCGTGGATGACGCCGATGTTGGTCGTGGCCTTGCGGGCCGTCAGCTGCACGTTTTCCAGGGCGAAGGCCCGGTCCTTGGCCAGCTGGCTGGTCCGCCGCCGGCCCAGGGAGTGTCGGGAATTTCGTGCTCGGCGGGTCGGGTTGATTATCAGGCGTTCATCGCCTTTGCGAAGCGCTCGCCGAAGATGACGGCCATCTGTGCCTTGGCGACCGTCCATTCTCGCGGCGGTATCTTCCAATCTTTCTCGGCGCGGTTCAAGTGATCGAGCGTGTGGCGGTGCGTTTCAGCACTGCCGGTACCCGCGGCGTCGAGATCGAGTTGGAGGGCGATCTGGTGGCGTTGCTCAGCCTCGGACTGGGCGCAAACGCAGCGAAGGCCGGCGCTGCGGGAGCGTCCGGCCTTCGGGAACGGGTGCGTTCGGTAATGGTGGTTGCGGGGGCAGGATTTGAACCTGCGGCCTTCAGGTTATGAGCCTGACGAGCTACCGGGCTGCTCCACCCCGCGGATGTTCCTGATGTGGGATGATGGACAGTGAAGATGCAAGCATGAGCTTCGTTGTGGAGCGTCTCTTGAGCCTGAGTGACCTGGCGGCGACCTACTCTCCCACGTCTTAAGACGCAGTACCATTGGCGCGGAGGCTTTTCACGGCCGAGTTCGGGATGGGATCGGGTGTTTGACACCTCGCCATGACCACCAGGTCACCAAGGCTCAAGACCGACGCTCCGTTCCGAAGCCTGTGCTTGTTCGTGCAAGTGAGGTGAGGACATATCGAACTGCGGCTGTTGCGTCGAGCAGGCTTGCTGCTGCGCATGGCGCGGTAATGTGGTGTCGAGATCAAGCCGA
>NZ_JAENHM010000012.1 GCF_016595245.1 Azospirillum endophyticum | reverse complement strand
TTTCGCCTGCCTCATGCTCGGAAAAGCTGTCGCCATCCTACAAGTCCCTAACAGCCTCTAGTTCCTGACCGCCCGCCGGGTGGTTCGCCTATTGCCGGAGATGCCGAACGCGCAGGAGGTCAGGCGAAACAAGATAGATGCTGCATTGAAGGACTGGCTGGAACTATGCGGTCCGACGGTTATGGACTGGGCGACGTACGATTTTCTGGCCGCGCAAGTGGCTGCCGAAGCTGGTCTCCGTCCTCTGGAGGTCACTCGATGGCGGGACGCCCTGTCCAGTCTGTTGGTGGAGTGTCTGGAAACGGGCATGCCCTTGCTGGACGGTGTGATGCGCTCGCGGACCAGCGAACGGTTGGTGCGCAACACCGAGATTGCCATGCTCTGTGCCGTTGCGGCAATGTTCCGCGTTCCGGCGGAAAAATTTGCTCCCATCCGCATCAACTCCGCGATGCTGGCAGCAACCCTGCATCGCCTCGCTGGCCCTGTGACAGAATGGTCCGTCGCTCGGCATACATTCCACATTTTTGACCTGACGGACGCAGACCTGAGGGATGCCGACCTGAGAGGCGCTAACTTAACGCGTGCCAACCTAGCAGGTGCCCACCTAACGGGCGCCAACCTGATGGGTGCCAACCTCATGGGCACCAACCTGACGGGCACCAACTTGACAGGCGTCAACCTGACAGGCGTCAACCTAACGGACGCCAACCTGCGTGGTGCCAACCTGACGCGTGCCAACCTGTGGGGTACCAACCTAGCGGGTGTCAACCTGAGGGGCGCCAACCTAACGGACGCTGACCTGACGCGCGCCAACCTGACGAACGCCGACCTGACGCGCGCCATCCTGACGGATGCTAACCTGACGCGCGCCGACTTGGCGGACGCCAACCTGATGGACGCCACGTTGATAGGCGCCGACCTGTTAAGTGCGGACCTGACGGACGCCAACCTAATGGACGCTAACCTCTTGGGCGCCAACCTGCTGGGCGCCAATCTGACGGACGCCAACCTTACGGACGCTAACCTCGAACCAGGACAACTGGAGCCAAACCAACTTGCTGCCAGTTTCCGAATTCGATGAATGGAAACAGGCGGCAAGTTGATCTACTATTTCGTCACCCCGCGATACAGCTCCATATACTCCTCCGCCGGTCCGTGCCAGCCGAAGTCCCGCGTCATGGCGCGGCGCTGCATCGCCTGCCAGCGGTCGGGTTTGCGGTAGACGCTCATCGTCCGGCGCAGCGCCCACACCAGTTCCTGGCCGGTCGCGTTGACGAACTGGAAGCCCGTCGCGCTGCCGTCGGCACCGGCGGCCGGGTTGGCGTCGATCACCGTGTCGGCGAGGCCACCGGTGCGGCGGACCAGCGGCAGGGTGCCGTATTTCAGGGCATAGAGCTGGGTCAGGCCGCAGGGCTCCGACCGCGACGGCACCAGGAACAGGTCGGCGCCGGCCTGGATGCGGTGGGACAGCGGCTCGTCATAGCCGATGCGGACGCCGACCGATTGCGGGTGCCATTGGGCGAGATGGCGGAAGCCGGCCTCGCTCGACGCGTCGCCGCTGCCCAGAACCACCAGCTGGCCGCCCCAGGACACCCATTGGCTGGCCGCCTCCTGCACCAGATCGAGACCCTTGTGCCAGGTCAGGCGGCTGACCACGGCGGCCAGCGGCGCGTCGGGGCGGCGGTCCAGGCCGAAGGCAGATTGCAGGTCGGCCTTGCAGGCGTCCTTGCCGCCCAAATCATCGGGGGTGTAGCGGGCGGGCAGATGCGGGTCGGTCGCCGGGTCCCACACCGCGTAATCGACGCCGTTCAGAATGCCGGTCAGCACGTCGGAGCGGGTGGCGAGCAGCCCCTGCAGGCCGGTGCCGTGCTCGGCCGTCTGGATCTCGTTGGCATAGGTCGGGCTGACCGTGGTCAGGCGGTCGGCGTAGAAGCAACCCGCCTTCAGGAAGCTGATGTTGCCGTAATACTCGACGCCGTCGACGCGGAAGCTGGAGGAGGGCAGGCCGAGGTCGCCCATCATCCAGGGGCCGAAGAGGCCCTGATAGGCGATGTTGTGGATGGTCAGCACGGTGCCCGGCCGGAAGGGGCCGGCGAAGCGGTCGGGGCGCAGGGTCAGGTAGGCGGGGATCAGCGCCGCCTGCCAGTCGTGGCCGTGCAGGATGTCGGGCCGCCACCAGGGATCGTAGGACTCCTCCGCCGCGAAGCCGGCGGCGACCCAGGCCAGCGCCGCGAAGCGCAGGGCGTTGTCCGCCCAGTCCTTGCCGTCCGGCCCGAGATAGGGGTTGCCCGGCCGGTCGTACAGCGACGGCGCCTTCAGCGCATAGGCGAGGACCCCGTCGGCGGTGCGGCCGATGCACAGCTGGGCGCGGTCGCAGCCGGGCAGGTCGGTGATCAGGTCGCCGACCTCGTGCAGGTTCTGCAGGCTGTTCAGGACGGCGGGATAGCCGGGCAGCAGCAGGCGGACGTCGGCGCCGGCGGCGTTCAGGGCCGGCGGCAGGGCGGCGGACACGTCCGCCAGCCCCCCCGTCTTGACCATCGGGTAGCATTCGGACGTGACGTAGAGGACGCGCATCGGGAAGGCACTCGGCGATAGGCGGGAGGGAAAGGCGGAGAGAGGAACGGCTGGCCTGCCGCTCACCCGGCCGTCATCCCCGCGGAGGCGGGGATCCAGAAAGCTTCGCGGTCAAGCCGCTGAGTCGGCTGGATTCCCGCCTGCGCGGGAATGACGGCTGAGAGGGAGAGGGGGCGGTTTCGGTCGGAGGGGGAAAGGGAGGTTTCCTATTCCTTCGGCAGTTTCTCGATCATCTCGCGGGTGATCAGGACGACGCCGCCCTCGCTGCGGTGGAAGCGCTTGGCGTCCAGCTCCGCGTCCTCGCCGACGACGAGGCCGTTGGGGATGCTGACGCCGCGGTCGATCACCACCTTCTTCAGGCGGCAATGGCGGCCGATGTCGCATTCCGGCAGCACCACCGCCTCGTGCAGCTCGCTGTAGGAGTTGACGCGGACCGAGCTGAACAGCAGCGACCGCCGCACGGTGGAGCCGGAGATGATGCAGCCGCCCGACACCAGGCTGTCCACCGCCATGCCGCGGCGGTTCTCGTCGTCGAAGACGAACTTCGCCGGCGGCAGCTGCTCCTGGTAGGTGAAGATCGGCCACTCGCGGTTGTACAGGTTCAGCTGCGGCGTGACGTGGCAGAGGTCGAGGTTGGATTCCCAATAGGCGTCGATGGTGCCGACATCGCGCCAGTAGGGGCTGTTGTCGGGCGCGTCGATGATGGCGCTGTCGGCATAGTCATGGGCGACGATCCGGGCACCGGTCTTGACCAGATGCGGGATGATGTCCTTGCCGAAATCGCGGCTGGAGCCGGGGGTGGCGACGTCGCGCTCCAGCTGTTCATAGAGGAACTGGGCGTTGAAGACGTAGATGCCCATGCTGGCCAGCGCCAGATCGGGGCGGCCCGGCATCGGCGGCGGGTCGGCCGGCTTCTCGACGAAGTCGATGATGCGGCGCTCCTCGTCGATGTGCATCACGCCGAAGCCGGTCGCCTGTTCGCGCGGGACCGCGATGCAGGGAACGGTGACGTCGGCCTTGCGGTCGATGTGGTCGAGCAGCAGCGCGCCGTAATCCATCTTGTAGATGTGGTCGCCGGCCAGGATCAGGACGTATTCCGGCTCGTGATCGCGCAGGATGTCGAGGTTCTGGTACACCGCGTCGGCGGTGCCCTGGTACCACTCGGTCTCGCTGACGCGCTGCTGGGCCGGCAGCAGGTCGCAGAACTCGTTCATCTCGCCGCGGAAGACGTTCCAGCCGCGCTGGAGATGGCGCAGAAGGCTGTGCGACTTGTACTGCGTCAGCACGCCGATCCGGCGGAATCCGGAATTGACGCAGTTGGACAGCGCGAAGTCGATGATGCGGTACTTGCCGCCGAAATAGGTCGCCGGCTTGGCCCGCCGGTCGGTCAGCTGCTTCAGACGGCTTCCGCGTCCCCCGGCCAGCACCAGCGCCACCGCACGTCGCGGTGCGAGGCGCAGATCCCGTTTGTCGAGCATGGCCGTTACCCCCTTTGCCTTATTCTTGCGGCCGCTCGGCGGCGGCCATTCCATATGGAGGCGTTGACGGTGCCACATCTCGCCGCCATGTCCAATAGGCCCGGCGGAAGGTTGGCATCGGCCTACCCGCCGCACCGCCGCTTGGCGGTCCTAGGAGGAAAGAGGGGCGTATGCGGCCCCTTGCCGAATGGCCTGGATGGAAGAGGTAGAGGCGCTGGCCGATGCCGCTCCGGTGACCGTCGCGCAGGCTATCATCTGCCTATTTTTTGATCATTTGCTGGAATGGCAGCCAAAATGCCGGATCGGACGGGGGTGGCTCGCCGCTGCCGGCCCTGCCTTTCGGTCGAAAGCCCGAAAATTGCGGCAAAATGTCGGCTCCGCAATCTGCTCATTTCCTGTGCAAGAACCGGGTGCGACTCGTAGGAGGGTGCCCGTTCGAGGGTCCTGCTTCAGGACAACCCTGACGATTCCAAGCCGTTTTCGACTGGCACGCTTCTTGTAACGCTGGAGGCGTCCTCGGTTCCGTCCGCCGCCCCGTCTTCGCCGGGGACGGGGCGACCGGGACGGGGTCGCCCCAGTGCGGCGCCCGAGCGCGGAACACCTCCGGTGCCGCGCCGGCCGTACCGGGGTGGGAGCGATTTTGGAGAAAGAGGAGCCTCGATGAACCGTCTGTTCCTTATGGCCGCACCGATGATGGCGGTTGCTCTGGGCGCGGTCGGCATGCCGGCCGCCGCCCTTGCCCAGGATCCGGCGGCTGCCGCCGCTGCCGCGGCTGCGGCTGCCGCCGCGGCTGCCGCGCCGGCGGCTCCGGCGCTGAATGGCGGCGACACCGCCTGGATGCTGGTCTCCACCGCGCTGGTGCTGATGATGACCATCCCCGGCCTTGCGCTGTTCTACGGCGGCATGGTCCGCAAGATGAACGTGCTGTCGACGGTGATGCAGAGCTTCGCCATCACCTGCCTGATCAGCGTGCTGTGGTACGTGATCGGCTACAGCCTGGCCTTCACCGGCACCGGTGCCTATGTCGGCGGTCTCGACCGGCTGTTCCTGAACGGGCTCGACTTCTCGAAGGCCTTCGTGCTGGGCGAGGCGACGGGATCGGGCGTCGCGACGACGATCCCCGAGCCGGTCTTCATGATGTTCCAGATGACCTTCGCGATCATCACCCCGGCGCTGATCACCGGCGCCTTCGCCGACCGCATGAAGTTCTCCTCGCTGCTGGTCTTCACCGCCCTGTGGTCGATCGTGGTCTATGCGCCGATCGCCCACTGGGTCTGGTACCCGTCGGGCTTCCTGTTCGGCCTGGGCGTGCTGGACTTCGCCGGCGGCACCGTCGTGCACATCAACGCTGGAGTCGCCGGCCTGGTCGCCGCGCTGGTGATCGGCAAGCGCAAGGGCTACCCGAAGGAAGCCTTCATGCCGCACAACCTGGTGCTGTCGCTGATCGGCGCCTCGCTGCTGTGGGTGGGCTGGTTCGGCTTCAACGCCGGTTCGGCCCTGACCGCCGGTCCGCGCGCCGGCATGGCGCTGGCCGCCACGCACATCGCCACCGCCGGTGCCGCCATGGGCTGGCTGTTCGCGGAGTGGATCGTCAAGGGCAAGCCGTCGATCCTCGGCATCATCTCCGGCGCCGTCGCCGGCCTGGTCGCGGTGACCCCGGCCGCCGGCTTCGTCGACCCGACGGGCGCCATCGTCATCGGCATCGTCGCCGGTGTGGTCTGCTTCTGGTCGGCCACCAGCCTCAAGCACATGCTGGGCTATGACGACAGCCTGGACGCCTTCGGCGTGCACGGCGTCGGCGGCCTGATCGGCGCCCTGCTGACCGGCGTCTTCGCCAAGATGTCGGTGTCCAACAGCGAAGGCGGCTTCGCCGCCGTCCTGCAGGCCGACCCCAAGGCCACGCTGGGCCTGCTGGAGGGCAACGCCGCCGCCGTGTGGATCCAGGTCCAGGGCGTCCTCTACACCATGGTCTGGTGCGCCATCGCCACCTTCGTCCTGCTGAAGGTCGTCGACGTGGTCATGGGCCTGCGCGTCGAGGAAGACGTGGAGCGCGACGGTCTCGACCTCGCCCTGCACGGCGAGAGCATCCACTAAGACAAATCCCTTTCCCAGGGGCTCTCGCGAAAAGGCCGCCGGTTCTCCGGCGGCCTTTTTCGTATGATTGTTGCGCCGGCGGAAACGCTGTGGCGCGGGCGGGCCGGCTTCACGGCGGTGTTGGGGAGGACTACCTCTGGTGCATCGCTGTTCGTTCTTTAGGAGTTGCCGCCATGTCCACCCAGCCCGCCACCCCCGGTGTCCGCCCGGTGCTCGCCGCCGTGGAAGGCATGGCCACGTCCGACGGCGCCGGCGTCAGCATGACCCGCATGCTGGGCACGCCCCGGCTGCGCACGCTCGACCCCTTCCTGATGCTGGACCTGTTCGGGTCCGACCAGCCGACCGACTATCTGGCGGGATTTCCCGACCATCCCCACCGCGGGTTCGAGACGGTGACCTACATGCTGGCCGGGCGCATGCGCCATGCCGACAACCACGGGCATGAGGGGGTGATCGAGACCGGCGGCGTGCAGTGGATGACCGCCGGCCGCGGCCTGATCCACTCGGAGATGCCGGAGCAGACCGAAGGGCTGATGCGCGGCTTCCAGCTGTGGATCAACCTGCCGGCCCGGCTGAAGATGGCCGACCCGCGCTACCAGGAGTTCCCGGCCGCCTCCATCCCGGTGGAACGGCGCGAGGAGGGGACGACGGTCACCGTGATCGCCGGCGACACCGCCCGCGGCACGGCGGGCCCGGTGCGGGCCGAGGCGACCGACGCCCGCTATTTCGACGTCTCGCTGCCGCCGTCGGTGTCCTTCGCGGAACCGCTGCCGGCCGGCCACACCGCCTTCCTGGTGCTGTTCGAAGGCACGCTGACGGTCGGCGGGGAAGGCCCGCTGTCGGGCCCGCGGGTGATCGTGCTGGGCGACGGCGAGCGGGTCGAGGCCGCCGCCGGCCCTGAGGGCGCCCGCTTCCTGCTGCTGGCCGGCGCGCCGATCGGCGAGCCCATCGCCTGGGGCGGTCCCTTCGTCATGAACACGCGGGAAGAGGTGATGCAGGCCTTCCGCGACTTCGAGGAAGGGCGGATCTGACGCGCAAGCCGGAATGATCGCCTGCCGGTGAGGTGCCGCCGCGTCCGGCGGCGTCCAGCCCTTCTCTCCTTGCGGGAGAGGGGCTGTCCTTGCCCGATGCGCGGCATCTCGTACCTTGCGCCCCTGCCGTCCCCGGTTATCATGGCGCATTCCGTGTTAACACGAACGATGGCGGGGGCCGGGGTGATGCGTGCAAAGGGTCTGTTGGGCGGCTTCAGGGCAGCTGCGATCGCGGGATTCATGGGCCTGATGCTCGCCTCCGGCCCGTTCGCCGCCGCCCTGCTGTCAGCCGGGCCGGCCGCCGCCGTGGACTTCTCCAAGGCCGCCGCCGATTTCGGGCCGGAGGGCGCCTGGACCAACCAGTGCGACATCGACCGGATGACCGACAGCAAGACCTGCCGGCTGATGATCTACCGCCTGTTCGACGACGGGAAGGATGTCGGCTTCGTCGCGCTCAGCATCATTCCGACCGGCAACGATTTCCACCTGTTCCTGACCACCAGCCAGGGGCTGATCGACCGCTGCGCCATCCGCGTCGACCGCCAGCCGCGCATCGAATCGCATGTGGCGACGCTGAACATGTGCATGTTCCCGAATTTCGTCTCCGGCCGCGTCGCCGACCAGTTCCGCAACGGCTCGACCATCCTGGTCCGCGTCAACTCCCCCCGCATCGGCAAGCGCGACATCGATTTCCCGCTGAACGGCTTCTCCCGCACCTTCGAGGAGATGCAGCGCAGCCTGCAGTAAGGGGAGAGGGGGGTGCATAGAGTGAATTTGGTGCAGAGCGGAGAGTGCGCGATGCTTGTAGATCCTCGCCGCGCGACCCCCTCACCCTAACCCTCTCCCCGGGGGGGAGAGGGGATCCTGCCAGGGGTGGAGGGAGCGGTGACGCATCAGCCCGGCAGCCGGTATCCCGTCGCCGGCTCCTGCATCGGGCAGCCGTTCCGTTCCATGCGGAATTCGGCGGAGCGGTCGTAGGCGAGGCGCCGCGCCCGCATGATCGAGCCCAGCGGCCGGTGCGCGGCCAGCCCGTGCCAGGGGCTGAAGGACAGCCGGTCGTCGCCGGCGCGCGACCGCTCCTCGCTCCATGCCGTCTGCGGCGGCACGGTGAGGCGGGCGACGGGGCGGTAGGGGCTCAGTTCCTCCGGCCACAGCACGCTGGCGTCCTCCACCGGCATGCGCGCCTCGTCGGTGCGCAGCTGGGCCCGCAGCTCCCACACCGCCTCATGGTCGCGGAAGAACTCCACCACCGCCTCGCGCAGGCCGTTCGGCTTGCCGTCGACGGTCAGCGGCGCGTCGGCCAGCGCGATCAGCTCCGGCGAGACCGGGACGATCGCCAGCTTGGCGATGTGGTCGCCATGGCGGAGGGCGGCCTGGCTGTAGAAGGTTTCGCCCAGGATGTGGGTTTCGGGGTGGCCGCCCAGCGTCTTCAGCGTGGCGCTCTCGCCGCCGAAGGCCTCCACCACCCGTTCGGCGGCGCGCAGGCCGGCCGACAGCACCGTCTTCGCCGTTTCCGCCCGGTCGGTGGTGGCGGCCAGCAGCTTCAGCGTCGACAGGAACCGCTTGGCGTCCGGCGTCGAGAAGACCGGGGCGTTGGCCATCACGAAGTCCTGGGTGGCCTCGTCCTCCGATCCCGGCAGCCGGTCGCCGGTCACGCCCAGCACCTTCACCGCCAGCCCGCGCGGGGTCGACACGCTGTCGGGCAGGATGTCGCCCGGCGTCGTCGACAGCCGCAGGATCGCCGGATAGCTCTCCGCCCGCGCGAACAGGCCCTGGGCCAGCTCCGCCGGCAGGTCGTCCAGCACGTCCAGCCGGCCGATCAGCAGTCCGTGGCTCTTGGCATGGACGCTGCGGTTCGCGTGGCCGCTGTCCTCGAAGGTCTTGGCGCTGATCGACAGCATCGTCTCCGCCAGCTCTTCGAAGATGCGCGCCTCGTCGGGATCGGGCTTTTCGACCGATGGCGCATAGGGCAGGGGCTTGGCATTGGGCTGGGCGAAGGCAGCGGACACGGGCTGGGCTCCCGAAGGGGAAAGGCGATGGTGCCGCCGGGACAACAGCCGCTGACTTTCATCCGTTCCGCAACGATGCAGCGGTCCTTCCCTATGCTCCGACGGTGCCGGCTGTGCAGGTGCCGGATGAGGCGAAGCCTTTCCGGACCGCGATGCAAACGAAGACATGAGCGTGTACAAATATTCAGGCACGTCTCATGCGCGAGGAGCATTGAGGACTTCCAATCTTCCGCAGAAAATTAACCATGTTTCCTGGGGACGTTCCTATTGAAAGGCTCTGGCGCCGAAATGGCCGGGCTGCTTATCCTTCCATTCGGGAGGGTCTGGCCTCTTCAGGCGCCGTGCGGCTGTCGACGCGCGGCCATCGAGGAGGGCGGCCCGACAAGCCATTGCCCGACAAGCCATTGCCCGGCGAGCCATTGCCCGGCGAGCCATTGCCCGGCGAGCCATTGAAGGATGCACCATGACCGGACGGCCCGTCATCTGGTCCGCCATATGGATGCGCAGCCGCGTTCCGCTGTTGGCTCTGCTTGTGCTGGCGATCCTGTCGATGCCGGCGGGCGGGCGGGCGACCCCGCCGAGCAGGACGGTGCTGATCCTTCACTCCTATCATCAGGGCTACGAGTGGACCGACGGGCAGGCGTCCGGCATCTCCGTCACGCTGGCAGCGGCGGCACCCAATGCGCTGGCCATCCCCTATTACCTGGACTGGAAGCGCTTTCCCGACCCCAGCGGGATAGAGCGCCTGCGGGCGCTGATCGCCTACCGCCACCCCAAGGGCACCGTCGACGCCATCGTCTCCACCGACGATGCCGCGCTGTCCTTCGCCCTGGAATTGCGGCGGGAGATCTACGGTCCGGTGCCGCTGGTGCATGGCGGCGTCCTGCCGATCTCGGCAAGGCGGCTGACCGAGGGCGAGGTCAACGTCGTCGGCGTCGACGAGACCAAGGACGTCGACGGCACCTTGCGGATGGCGGTAGCGGTCAATCCGCGGCTGCGACACCTGTTCATCCTGCGCGACCACACCGAGACGGGCATCGGGCTGGATGCCGAGATCGACGCGCTGCTGGCCGACGGCCGCTTTCCCGCCGGGGTGGAGCGGCAGATCCTGCCCGACCTGCCCTTCGCCCGGCTGGAGGAACGGTTGGCCGCCCTGCCGCCGGACAGCGCGGTGCTGCTGGGAACCTACGCCACCGACTCCGAAGGAATGGTCCTGCCGCCCGAACAGTTCCTGGAACTGATGAGCCGGAAGAGCAGCGTGCCGATCTACGGCTTGCAGGAAAATCTGCTGGGCCATGGCATCGCCGGCGGCAGCCTGTTGAGCGCGCAGGAGCATGGCCGGGCGGTCGGCGGGCTGGCCGCCGCGCTGGTGAACGGCGCGCCGACGGCCCGCCCGTCGGCGGAGACGCGCCAGTCGGTCATCCGTGCCGCCGACTACCGGCAGATGCAGCGCCATGGGCTCGATCCCGCGCGGCTGATGCCGCTCGACCGGCTGGTCAACAAGCCCTTCTCCTTCATGGAGACCTACCGCTGGCTGGTGGTGACGGTCGGCGGCGTCCTGCTGCTGCTGTTCGGCATGGTTCTGGTGCTGTCCTTCGCGCTGCGCGAACGGCGGATCGCCGAGGCCGCGCTGCAGCTGAGCAACGAGGCGCTCAGCGATTCGCGCCGCCAGTTGCAGGCCAAGGTCGTGGAGCTGACCGCCAGCCGGGAGGCGCTGTGCGAAGGGGAGCGGCGGATGCGGCTGGTGGCCGAGGCGTCGCGCGACATCATCTGGACCTGGGACGTCGTCAAGGACAGCCGTGTCCTGTCCGGCCGGGTCCAGGAACTGCTGGGAATCGACATGCTCGGCATCGATTCGTGGGCGGCCTGGTTCGAGCGCATCCATCCCGACGACCGCTTGCAGGCACAGGAGGCGCTGAGCCGCCATCTGTCCGGCGAACTGCCGGAATACCGGACGGAATACCGGGTCCGCCACCGTGACGGCGGTTACCTGTGGCTGTACGCCACCGGCAAGGCCCTGTTCGACGGCCACGGAAATCCGACGATGATGGGCGGCTCCTACACCGACATCACCGCGCAGAAGCGGCAGCAGGAATGGCTGGACCATCTGGCCCATTTCGATTCCCTGACCGGTCTGCCCAACCGGTTGAGGCTGGAACAGCATGTCGACCGGCTGATCGCCGACACCAAGGCGTCCGGCAATGCCGGGACGCTGGCGCTGCTGTTCCTCGACATGGACAATTTCAAGTTCATCAACGACGGCTTCGGCCACAAGGTGGGCGACGAGCTGCTGATGATGCTGGGCGAGCGCATCCGCAAGGGGGCGGGCGACGGGCGGTTCATCGCGCGGCCGGGCGGCGACGAGTTCGTGGTGGTCGTCCAGGATGGCGAGGGCGGGGACCCGGCGGAGGTGGCGCGGCGGCTGGAGCAGGCGATGGCCGCCCCCTTCCCGGTCGAAGGGCAGCATTTCTTCGTGACCTGCAGCGTCGGGATCGCCCGCTATCCCTGGGACGGCCGCTGTTTCGACGATCTGCTGCAGAATGCCGACACCGCCATGTACCGGGCCAAGGAGAGCGGGCGCGGGCGCATCTGCACCTTCACCGCCGACATGAACCGCAATGTGGTGGAGCGCATGCGGCTGCTCAGCCGCGTCCGGCTGGCCTTCGACCGTCAGGCCTTCACCCTGCATTACCAGCCGCAGGTCGCGACGGCCGACGGCCGGGTCCGCGGTTTCGAGGCGCTGGTCCGCTGGACCGATGCGGAATTGGGACCGGTGTCGCCCGACCGCTTCATTCCGGTCTGCGAGGATTCCGGCCTGATCATCCCGCTCGGCTTGTGGGTGCTGGAAACCGCCTGCATCGAGGCGGTGGGGCTGGCCTGCCGCGGGGCCGGCGAAGTGACGATGAGCGTCAACATGTCGGCGGTCCAGCTTGCCCAGCACGATTTCGTGCCGCGGGTGCTGGAGGTCCTGGCCCGGACCGGCCTGCCGCCGCACCGCCTGGAGCTGGAGATCACCGAGTCGCAGATGATCGGCTCGCTCGACGCCGCGATCGGGAAGCTGAACGCGCTGCGGCAGGCCGGCATCCAGATCGCGCTGGACGATTTCGGCACCGGCTATTCGTCGCTGACCTATCTGCGGACACTGCCGATCAACACGCTGAAGCTGGACAAGGCCTTCATCGACGACGTCCACCGCCGGGCCGACGCGCGCGGCCTGGTGTCGTCGATCTCGCGCATCGCCCACGACCTGAACCGCAGCGTGGTGGCGGAAGGGGTGGAGGAGGCGGGCCAGTGGGAGGTCCTGTCGCTGATGGGATGCGACCTGATCCAAGGCTATTTCGTCAGCCGCCCGCTGCCGGCCGACCGGATCGACGCCTTCCTGGCATCCTGGGAGGACCGGCGGCCCCGCCTGCCGGTCGTCGACGACCATGTGGTGGTCGGCATGCCCACCGCCGGAGCGAACCGGCCGTCGGGCGGTCGCGAGCCGGCCTGATCGGAGCGGGCCTGATCGGAACCGACTTGACCGGCTCCGGGATATCGCCCGGCATCAGGCGACGATCTTGTCGTCGCAGGAGAGGCAGGGGCCCTGCGACGGCTCATGGATGGACCAGGCGCCCTTTCCCATCTGCTTGGCGCGATACATCGCGGCATCCGCCCGGCGCAGGGAGGAGGACAGGTCGCCGCATTCGCCCGCGGTCAGCGCGATTCCGATGCTGCATCCGACGCCCGCGCCCAGGTCGCGGACTTCGTTGATGATGCGGGCGGCGACGCTGGTGGCGACGGTCCTGACATCGGGAACGTGTCCGGACAGGCAGACGACGAACTCGTCGCCGCCAAGCCGGCCGATCAGATCGCCGTCGCGGATCATCCGGCGCATGATCTCGGCGACCATCGCCAGGACCTTGTCGCCTTCGTGGTGGCCGTGCCGGTCGTTCACCGCCTTGAAGCCATCGAGATCGATGTAAAGAAAGGCGAGGACCAGTCCTCTTTTGCCGGCGCTCTGGCGCATCCCTTCCGCGAGTTCCAGGAAGAGGCGGCGGGCGGGCAGTCCGGTCAGGGGATCGCGCCGGGCCTGATGCAGTTCGGCATCCAGTTGCTGCGCGACGCTCTCGGCTTCGAGCATGCGCATCTGGACGCGGTGCTCCTGGCGGATCATGCGCACGCTCCACAGAAGCACGAGCAGGACCAGGGCCGTGGTCAGCGCCACTTCGGCAACGAACCAGAGCGAGCGGGTCCGCCAGGCGGCGAAGGCCGAGGCACCCTCGATTCCGGCATAGACGACGAGGTTCAGCTCCGGGATCAGCCGGTAGGCGGCGAGCCGTTCCTTGCCGTCCAGCACCGACCGCGACCAGTAGACCCCGACCGGGGAGCGTGGAAGCTGCTCCTGAAAGAGCGGCCCCGTCCGGCTGTTCTTGCCGATGTGGCTGGCCAGATCCGGACTGCGGGCGACGATCTCGCCGTCGGTGCGGAAGACCGTGATCGTCGTATCCAGCCCGAACGACATCAAGGCGTAGAAATTGACCAGCCATTCGGTTTTCATCCCGGTGCTGGCGATGCCGACGATATCGCCGGTCCAGTCGCGGATCGGCCGCGAGATGGTGAAGAGGATGCGGTCGTCCAGACGGCTGCGCAAGGCCGGGCTGATCACGAAGTCCGCCCCCGCCATCACCGCCTGGAAATGGCGGCGGTTCGCGATGTTGAGCGGCCGGTCCATCTGCCGGCCGGTGCCGACGATCGCGTCACCCTTGGCATCGAACAGCCACAGGGTTTCCCCGCCGTCCACATTGGCGAGAGCGTCACGCAGCCGGCGCCAGTGGATATCGTTCCGCACCGCTTCCAGGCTGCCGGCCTCGTCGACCAGGGAGGTCGCCTGATGCAGGGCGATCCCGGCGCCCTTCGTCGTGTGCAGGACATGGGATTCGACGACCTTGGCCATGTCCGCAGCGAGCGCTTCCATCTGAGCGGCGGTGCTCTTGCGGTCCTGCCAGACGATGTGAACCGTCATGACGATGACGACGGTCAGGGCCAAACCAGCGGCAAGCAGGGCGCTCAGATGTCGGGGCATGGGAACTCCGCTGCAACTGCGAGACGGCATGGGCCGCCACCCTCTCGCAAGTAGTATACCAAAGCGGAGGGGCCGGTTATGCGAGGGGCGACCCTGATCGGCTCCTTCCGTCATCGCGAATTGCGTCTCAGAGTCGGAGCGGCGAACCGGAATGCGCAGGATCCGTCCGATCCGGGCGGAGCCGGACGGGAAACGCAAAACGCCCCGCAGGCGGGCTGCGGGGCGTTTTGCGGAGGCGGAGCTTGGAGAACCGGAGGCGTCGCGCTCAGTGCCGGGTGCGGGCCGGGGTGATGTAGACGCCGTCCCAATCGACACCGAACAGGGCGTCGTCGCCGGCCTCTTCCACCAGATCGTCATATTCGCAGGCCTCGATCAGGCCGAAGATGGAGGCGGTGCCGGAGGCGTCCAGGTCGCAGGTCACCACATGGCCGCCCACCTCGACGGAGGTGAAGAACACTTCCGGCAGTTCCATGCTGTCCAGGTCGGCGGTGACCGCGGCTTCGATCTCGTGGATGCTGCGCGACGACAGCGACACCCGCAGCTTGGCCGCCTGGGAGGCCCAGACGATGCGTCGGACGTGGGCAGGCTCCTTCATCTCCGCCATGCCCGGCGCCTCGTCGCCTTGGCCGGCCATCGCGATCATCCGGGAAACCAGGGTCGAGGTGCTGCTGGGTGCGCGCATCAAAGCCTCCGCTCGTGTGATGAGCACAGGTTTGCGCCTCGGCGGTTAACGGGGTCTTAAGCCCGGACCGAGGCTTAAGCCTTACCTCCCATGAAGTATGGCCTATCCAATCGGTTTTACCCGGCAGCGAGGGCGGCGGCGACCCCGGCGGCGACCCGCGCGTTGTTGCGGATCAGCGCGATGTTGGCGGTCAGGCTGCGTCCGCCGGTGAGGCGCTCCAGCGCCGCCAGCAGATGCGGGGTGATGTCCTTCCCCTTGATTTTCCTGGACTCCGCGTCGGCCAGGGACTGGGCGACCGCCGCTTCCATCGCGTCGGCGTCGAGTTCGTCGGGCACGGGAATCGGGTTCGCCAGAAGCACGCCGCCGTCCAGGCCAAGCTGCCATTTCGCGCGCAGAATGTCCGCCACCTGCGTTGCGTTGTCACAGCGATGGTCGACGGCAAGTCCGCTGCGGCGGCTGTAGAAGGCGGGAAATTCATCCGTGCCGAAGCCCAGAACCGGGACTCCGCGGGTTTCCAGCACCTCCAGCGTCTTGGGCAGGTCGAGAATCGACTTGGCGCCGGCGCAGACCACGCAAACGGACGTGCGCGCCAGCTCGTCCAGGTCGGCGGAGATGTCGAAGCTGGTCTCCGCCCCGCGATGGACGCCGCCGATGCCGCCGGTGGCGAAGACGGAGATGCCGGCCAGCCGCGCCCCGATCATCGTCGCCGCCACCGTGGTGGCACCGATGGCGCCGGTGGCGACGGCGATGGGCAGGTCGCGTCGGCTCAGCTTGCGCGCGGTGGGGCCGGCGGTCGCCAGCCGTTCCAGCGCCCCATCGTCCAGCCCGACGCGGATGCGCCCATCCATCACCGCGATGGTGGCGGGAACCGCGCCGGCGGCCCGCACCTCCGCCTCCAGCGCGCGGGCGGTTTCCAGATTTTGCGGATAGGGCATGCCGTGCGAGATCACGGTGGATTCCAGCGCCACCACCGGCCGCTTTGCGGCAAGCGCGTCGGCGATCTCGGGTGTCGGCAGCAGGATCGGGGGCATGCGCTGTCTCTTCCGTTGGGGCGCCCTATATTAGGACGTATGTCCGCTCCACACCAATCCAATCCCCCTCGTCGCCATTCCGATCGACCCCATCCCGACAGATGGATCAAGGTCCTGCCCGAGGGCCTCTATGTCGAGCCGGGGGGCTTCTACATCGACCCGGTGCGCCCGGTCGAGCGCGCCGTCGTCACCCACGGCCATTCCGACCATGCCCGGCCCGGCAACCGCCATGTGCTGGCGACCCCCGGCACGCTCGCCATCATGCGGCAGCGGATGGGCGCTGGGGTGGGGGGAAGCCTGCAGCCGCTGGAGTATGGCGAGGGACTCCGGATCGGCGACGTCGGCGTGCGGCTGGTGCCGGCCGGCCATGTGCTGGGCAGCGCCCAGGTGGTTCTGGAGCATGCCGGGTCGCGCGTGGTGGTGTCGGGCGACTACAAGCGCCGCCACGACCGCACCTGCGCCGCCTTCGAGCCGGTGCCCTGCGACGTCTTCGTGACCGAGGCGACCTTCGGCCTGCCGGTCTTCCGCCATCCCCCCGACCTGGGGGAGGTGCAGAAGCTGCTGCATTCGATGGCGCTGTTCCCGGAGCGCAGCCATGTCGTCGGCGTCTATGCGCTGGGCAAATGCCAGCGGCTGATCACGCTGCTGCGGGCGGCGGGATACGACCGGCCGATCTGGCTGCATGGCGCGCTGGAGCCCCTGTGCCGGCTCTATCAGGAGTTGGGGGTGGAACTGGGGGAACTGCGGCCGGCGACGGTGGCGGCCAAGGAGGATCTGAAGGGCGCGCTGGTGCTGGGCCCGCCGGCGGCGGTGGCCGACCGCTGGGCGCGGCGGCTGGCCGATCCGGTGGTGGCGATGGCGTCGGGCTGGATGCGGGTGCGCCAGCGCGCCCGCCAGCGCGGGGTGGAACTGCCCTTGGTCATCTCCGACCATGCCGATTGGGACGAGCTGTGCCAAACGCTGGAGGATGTCGGCGCGCCGGAGGTCTGGGTGACGCATGGCCGGGAGGAGGCGCTGGTCCATTACGCCACCAGCCGCGGCATCCGCGCCCGCGCCCTGGCGCTGATCGGCTTCGAGGACGAGGATTCGGAAGGGATTTCGGGTGGGGCTTTGGGGGGAGACGCGTCGTGAACCGCTTCGCCGCGCTGATCGACGCGCTGGTCTTCATGCCGTCGCGCAACGGCAAGATCCGCCTGCTGGCCGAGCATTTCGCCACCGCGCCGGATCCCGAGCGCGGCTGGGCGCTGGCCGCGCTGACCGGGGCGCTCAGCTTCCGCGAGGCCAAGCCGGCGGCGATCCGCGAACTGGCTGCCACGCGGGTCGATCCGGACCTGCTGGCGCTGTCCTACGACTATGTCGGCGACCTGGCGGAAACGGTGGCGCTGATCTGGCCGGAGCGGCCCGAACGCGCCAACAGCCTGCCGCCCAGCCTGGACGAGGTGGTCGAGGGCTTGCGGAGCGCCAAGCGCGGGCAGGTGATGGGGCTGGTGGAGGGCTGGCTCGACACGCTCGACTCGTCGGGGCGCTTCGCCCTGCTGAAGCTGATCACCGGGTCGCTGCGCATCGGCGTGTCGGCCCGGCTCGCCAAGACGGCGCTGGCGGACTGGGGCAAGGCGGCGCGGCCGGAGATCAGCGTCGACGACGTGGAGGAGGTCTGGCATGGGCTGACCGCCCCCTATGCCGAGCTGTTCGCCTGGCTGGAGGGGCGGGCCGAGCGGCCGGCCAGCGGGTCCGGCGCCGGTTTCCGCCCGATGATGCTGTCCCATCCGCTGGAGGAGGAGGACCGCGCCGCGCTCGACCCCGCCGCCTATGCCGCGGAATGGAAATGGGACGGCATCCGCGTGCAGATGGTGGCGCGCGGCGGCGAGCGGCGGCTCTACAGCCGCACCGGCGACGACGTCTCCGGCGCCTTTCCCGACATCGTCGACCATATGAGCTTCGATGCGGTTCTGGACGGCGAGCTGCTGGTGGCGCGCGACGGGGTGGTGGCGCCCTTCAACGACCTGCAGCAGCGGCTGAACCGCAAGACGGTGACGGCGCAGATGCTGCGCGACGGGCCGGCCTGGGTGCGGCTCTACGACATCCTGTTCGACGGCGACGAGGATCTGCGCGGCCTGTCCTTCGTCGAGCGGCGGGCGCGGCTGGAGCGCTGGTACGAGGCGGTGCAGCCGCGCCGGATGGATCTGTCGCCGATGGTGCCCTTCGCCGGCTGGGACGAACTGGTCGCCATGCGCGAGGGCGCGCGGGAGAACGGCATCGAGGGGCTGATGCTGAAGCGGCGCGACAGCGCCTATCTGGCCGGGCGGCCGAAGGGGCCGTGGTTCAAGTGGAAGCGCGGGGCGCTGACGCTCGACACCGTGATGATGTACGCCCAGCGCGGCCACGGGAAGCGGTCGAGCTATTATTCCGACTACACCTTCGGCGTCTGGCGCGGCGAGGAGCTGGTGCCGGTCGGCAAGGCCTATTCCGGCTTCACCGACGCCGAGCTGGTCGAGCTGGACCGCTGGGTGCGCAACCACACCACCCGCCGCTACGGTCCGGTGCGCGAGGTCGAGGCCGGGCTGGTGCTGGAGGTCGCCTTCGACAGCGTGCACCCCTCCACCCGGCACAAGAGCGGGCTGGCGATGCGCTTCCCCCGGATCCACCGCATCCGCTGGGACAAGCCGGCGCACGAGTCCGACCGGCTGGAGACGCTGGCGGCGATGGTGGTGGGGTAGGACGGACGCCTTACCGCAGCGGGGCGGTCACCACGTCGACAGAGGTTTCCGCCACGGTGCCGACGACGTCCACGGCGGTGCCGGCGAGGCTGGCGGCACCGCTCGCCACGCCGGTGACGGCGCCGCAGCCGGCCAGCGATCCGCCCAGCAGCAACAGGGCGGCGAGCGGAAGAAGGCGGCGCGGGGCAGGGCAGCGGGACATGGCGTCCTCCAAAAGCGAATGCTGAAACGAAGCCGGTGGGGATTGCAGCACGCATTTCCAACCGATTCGTTAATGCGGGCATTTGGCGCAACTGCCGCCCAAAATCCTGCAGGAACGCCGAAGGTTACGGACAATTAATGGTCGTGTAATCCTTAGATGTAGTTCCCATGAGGGTCAGAGCATGTAACCTGCGACAGGCATGGCTGCCATGAAGCACTCTCCTGTTTCACAGGGTTGTTTCCGCATGGCCGCATTCAATTCCAGTCCCATATCTGCTCTGATCCCCGAGGCGCGACGCCTCCGAAGCGATTGACTGGTTGGGAAAGGCACTGATGAGCAACGGATCCTTCGCTGATCTCATCACCCCTTATGAGCGGGTCGCTCTCGTGCTGCAAGGCGGCGGAGCGCTCGGCGCCTATCAGGCGGGGGTGCTGGAGGGGCTGTTCAAGCACGATATCCATCCGACCTGGGTGGCCGGGGTGTCGATCGGCGCGGTCAACGCGGCGCTGATCGCCGGCAATCCGCCGGAACTGCGCTGCGCCGCGCTGTCGGAGTTCTGGACCCGCGTCGCCCCGCCCTCGCCCTGGGAGCATGCGGAGGCGCTGTGGCGGCGGCTCGATCCCGACGGCCCGTCGATTTCCCTTCTCAACCAATGGAGCGCCTGGCGGACGGCGCTGTCCGGGCAACCCGGCTTCTTCCGTCCGCGGCCGGTGGTGGAATGGGCGGCGGCCGGTCCCTTCGCCGGACCGACCAGCGTCTACGACACCGCGCCGCTGAAGAAGACGCTGGAAGACCTGATCGACTTCGACCGCATCAACGAGGGCGGCATGCGGCTGTCTCTCGGCGCCGTCAATGTCCGGACCGGCAATTCCATCTATTTCGACACCGAGACCCACCGGATCGGCCCGGAGCATGTGATGGCCAGCGGCGCCCTGCCGCCCGGCTTCGCCCCCATCGAGATCGACGGCGAGTTCTATTGGGATGGCGGGCTCGTCTCCAACACGCCGCTCGACCATGTGCTGGAGGACCAGCCACGCCGCGACACGCTGGTTTTCCAGGTCGATCTGTGGAGCGCCGGCGGTCAGGTGCCGCGCGGCATGTCGGAGGTGCTGGAGCGGCAGAAGGACATCACCTATTCCAGCCGCACGCGCTTCAACACCGACAAGGTCACCTACGAGCAGACCCTGCGCAACCAGCTGGTCTCGCTGCTCGACCGGTTGCCCGACCATCTCAAGGACACGCCGGAGGCCAAGGCGCTGCGCAGCGCCTCCTGCGGGGCGGCGGTCAACATCATCCACCTGATCTACCGCCGCAAGAGCTACGAGCGCGACAGCAAGGACTACGAGTTCTCCAACGCCGGCATGCGCGGGCATTGGGAGAGCGGCCTCGCCGACACGCTCGCCACGCTCGATCACCCGGAATGGCTGGCGATGCCGTCGCGGCTGGGCGGCCCCGTCACGCACGACGTGCTGCGCGACGACCTGCGGCCGTCCTGACGGCCGATCATCCCCAAGCACCCGAATCCATCATTGACCGAATCCATCATCGACTGACAAGGAGCGGACCCATGCGTTTGCAGGATAAAGTCGCCGTCGTCACCGGGGCGGCGAGCGGAATCGGGCTGGAGATCGCCCGGACCTTCGCCCGCGAGGGCGCGCTGGTCGTCATCGCCGACCTCAACCAGACCGGTGCCGATGCGGCGGCGGCCAGCCTCGATCCCACCGGCAAGCGGGCGCTGGGCGTCGCCATGGACGTCACCGACGAAGCCCAGGTCGATGCCGGCATGGCCCGCGCCGTCGCCGCCTTCGGCCGCATCGACATCCTGGTCAGCAACGCCGGCATCCAGACCGTCGCGCCGGTCGAGCAGTTCGAGTTCGCCAAGTGGAAGCAGCTTCTCGCCATCCATCTGGACGGCGCCTTCCTGACGACGCGCGCCGCCCTGCGGACGATGTACCAGCAGGGAAGCGGCAGCATCATCTATATGGGATCGGTCCATTCCAAGGAGGCGTCGGCGCTGAAGGCGCCCTACGTCACCGCCAAGCACGGGCTGATCGGTCTCGCCAAGGTGGTCGCCAAGGAAGGGGCGGCGCATGGCGTGCGGGCCAACGTGATCTGTCCCGGCTTCGTCCGCACTCCCCTGGTCGAAAAGCAGATCCCGGAGCAGGCCAAGGAGCTTGGCATTTCGGAAGAGGACGTGGTGAAGAAGGTGATGTTGAAAGAGACGGTCGACGGTGAGTTCACCACGGTCGAGGACGTCGCCGAGGCCGCCCTGTTCTTCGCGTCCTTCGGCTCCAACGCGCTGACCGGCCAGTCGCTGGTCGTCAGCCACGGCTGGTTCATGCAGTAACCGGCCGGCAGGTTGCTGACAGGAAAAAGGGCGCCCGGCCATCGGCGGGGCGCCCTTTTCTTTGACACCGGTTCGGCGGAGACCCTCGCCGTCAGCTCAGAACTCCTTCCAGTCGTCGTCGTCGTTGACGCTGTGCTTGAGGACCGGAACCGCGGCGGCGGTGCCGCGCGGGGGGGAGTCGGTGCGGCCGGCCGGCTTGGCCGCCGTCACGGCATGGGCCGTGCCGTTGCCGCGGGCGGCCGGCTTCGCCGCGGGCTTGGCGGCGGTGGCCCGGGTGGGGGCCGGGGCACGGCGGGTGGTGGCGACCGCCGGGGCTGCGTTGACCGCCATCGCGCGCGGAGCTGCGGCATAGCCGAAGCCAGCGGCACCGAAGCCGGCCGCCTGTTCGAACTTGAAGAAGCCGACCAGCGACTTCAGGTCGCCGGCCTGCCCGCTCATCGCCTGGGCGGCGGCGGTGGTCTCCTCCACCAGGGCGGCGTTCTTCTGGGTCATCTCGTCCATGTTGGCGACGGTGGAGTTGATCTCGTCCAACGCCGTCGCCTGCTCGGCCGAGGCCGAGGCCATCTCGGCGATCAGGGTGGCCACCTGCTGCACGCCGGACACGATGCCCTCCAGGGCCTGGCCGGCCTTGCTGACCAGATCGACGCCGTCCTTGACCTGGGCGTCGCTGTCCAGGATCAGGCCCTTGATCTCCTTCGACGCCTGGGCGGAGCGCTGGGCGAGCTGCCGCACCTCCTGCGCCACCACGGCGAAGCCGCGGCCGGCGTCGCCGGCCCGCGCCGCCTCCACCGCCGCGTTCAGCGCCAGCAGGTTGGTCTGGAAGGCGATCTCGTCGATGACGCCGATGATGTCGGTGATCTTGCGGCTGGACTGCTCGATCCGGCGCATCGCCTCGATGGCGGAACCGGCGACGCCGCCGCCCGATTCGGCGGAGCCGCGGGCCTGGGCCGCCATCACGTTGGCGCGCTGGGCGTTCTCGGCGTTGGAGCGCACGGTCGCTCCGAGCTCCTCCATGCTGGCCGCGGTCTCCTCCAGCGAGGAGGCCTGCTGCTCGGTGCGGTCGGCGAGGTCGGAGGAGCCGAGCGACACCTCGGCGGCGGCGGCGGCGATGGTCTCCGCCGCCTGGGTGATCTGGCCGACGATCTCGGCCAGCTTGGCGGAGGTGGCGTTGACGTCGGTCTTCACCTGCTCGAAGGCGCCCTGGTAGTCGCGGGTGACGCGGCGGTTCAGGTCGCCCTGGGCCAGCGCGCTCAGCACCTCGCCCAGGTCGGCGATGACCGCCTCCACCGTGTCGGTCAGGCGGTTGATGCCCTCCGACATGGTCTTGTAGAAGCCGTCCTTGCCGGCCAGATCGATGCGGCGGTCGAGGTCGCCCTTCGACACGGCGTCGATCAGGCCGGCGATCTCCTCGCCGATGGCCTGCTCGCGGACGCGCTGGGCCTCGGCGGCGCGGCGCTCGGCCTCCAGCCGCTCGCGCTCGGCCTCGTCCATCCGCCTCTTCTCGACGGCGTTCTCCTTGAACACCAGCACCGCCTTGGCCATGCTGCCGATCTCGTCGCGGTTCTCCAGCGCCGGAACGTCGACGGCGAGGTTGCCGGCGGCCAGCTCCGTCATCGTGCCGGTCATCCGGACCACCGGGCGGACGATGGAACGCGCGGTGAGCAGGGCGACGACGATGCCGAGCACGAAGGCGCCCACCGCCATGCCGATCATCAGCGTGCTGGTGTTCTCCATATCGTCCTGCGCAATGGTCAGCATCGCCTTGCGGGCGTCGGTCTGCGCGAGGATGACCTTGTCCACCAGGGCGGCGAACTCCTCCGCCTCCTGGGTCATGGTGTTGAAGGCCAGCGCCTGGGCATCGTTCACGGCGGTGACGACGCGGGCGAAGGCGTCGAGATACCGGCCGCCGGTCTGTGCCGCCTCCTCGGCTGCGCGCTTCTGCTGCGGGTCAGCAATTCGGGCGGTCAGCGCGGTGGCCGCCTTGATGAAGCCCTCCATCCGGCTGCGCACCTCGTCCGCCGCCTTCGCCGACGGGTCCGTCAGGAAGCGCTGGGCGCTGAGGCGGGCGAGGATCAGCGATTCCTGCGCCTGGCCGGCGTAGGCGGCGGGCTCGAAGTCGCCGGCGGCTATGCCGGTGGTGACGACCTGGCTCAGCCCCTCGCGCGCCTTCTGACCCATCGGCATCAGCTCCTCCGACACCAGCCGGTCGCGCTGTTCGCGCAGCTTGACCAGCTGGCCGAAGTTGGCGCTGTAGCTGTCGAACTGCTGGACCATGCGCTCGATGAGCGCGCGGCGTCCGGGATCCTGCGCGCTGTCGCGGGCGATGCGCAGCAACTCGGCGAGCTTCTTCTGCTGCGCCTGGACCGGCGCGATCAGCGCGTTGTTGCCGGAGAAGGAGTAGTTGACCACGTTGCGTCGCATATCGGCGACCGAGCTGTCGATGTCGGACACCCGGAGCGAGTTGTCGGAGGTCGACGCGTAGCGGGTGAAGCCGCCCTCCACCGTCGACAGCGACCGAACGCCCAGCGCGGCCACCAGGACGAGGAGGGCGAGGATCAGAAGGAAGCCCACCTGGATGCGGGTGCCCACCTTGAATCGGCCGGCGAAACTGGCGTTCTGCATGGTCAACTGCCTTGGTCTGCGGTGCGGATCGAACGCGATACGCCCGGCAGGGTAGAGGAAGATGGTTTCCAGTCCGTTGCCATGATCCGGGGAAATGCAGGGAAAGCGCCCCTGCACCGCGCCAAAATCGTGTCAAAGCCGGGACGCGGGGCTTTGACGATGCGGCACCGGTCCCTAGGTTAGGTCGCCTGTGCAGCATTTTCGGGACGGCGCCCTCTCCCGGCCTGTTTCCTGGGCTGGTTTCCCGCGACCCGAAAAGACAACCGAAGAGCCCGATGCGCCGCAGTCTTCCGCCGACCTCCGACACCAGCGCCTTCACCCGCCCGTCCGGCGACCTGCGCGCCGCCATCCGCTCGCTGGGTCCCTACATCTGGCCGAGCGACTCCCTGGAAACGCGGGTCCGGGTGGTACTGGCGATGCTGCTGCTGATCGGCGCCAAGGTCGCCAACGTCTATGTGCCGATCTTCTACAAGCATGCGGTGGACGCGCTGACGCCCGCCTCCGCCGGCGGCACCGCCGGTCCGGGGGCGGCGGTCGCCATCCCGCTGGGGCTGATCGTCGCCTACGGCCTCGCCCGCGTCACCTCGCTGGTCTTCGCCGAGCTGCGCGATGCCGTCTTCGCCACGGTGGCGCAGCGCACCATCCGCAGGGTGGCGCTGTCGGTGTTCCGGCACCTGCACGCGCTGTCGCTGCGCTTCCACCTGGAGCGCCAGACCGGCGGCCTGACCCGCTCGCTGGAGCGCGGCACCCGGGCCATCGAATCGCTGCTGCGCTACACCCTGTTCTCCATCGTGCCGACGCTGGTCGAGATCGCGCTGGTCTGCGCCATCCTGTGGAAGCTGTTCAGCGTCTGGTTCGCGCTGGCCACCTTCGTCACGGTGATGGGCTACATCCTCTATACCTTCTTCGTGTCGGAATGGCGCATCAAGTTCCGCCGCCTGATGAACGACACCGACAGCAAGGCCAACACCAAGGCGATCGACAGCCTGCTGAACTACGAGACGGTCAAGTATTTCGGCAACGAGGAGCATGAGGCCCGCCGCTATGACGGCGCGCTGCAGAGCTACGAGCAGGCGGCGGTGCGCAGCCAGCAGAGCCTGTCGCTGCTGAATGTCGGCCAGTCGGCGATCATCTCGCTGGGGCTGGCGGTGGTGATGGGCATGGCGGCCAGGGGCATCGTCGACGGCAGCATGTCGCTGGGCGACTTCGTGCTGGTGAACACCTATCTGCTGCAGCTCTACCAGCCGCTGAACTTCTTCGGCGTCGTCTATCGCGAGATCAAGCAGTCGCTGATCGACATCGAGTCGATGGTGACCCTGCTGGCCGTCGACCGCGAGGTGGCCGACGATCCCGGCGCCAGGCCGCTGGCGGTCGACGGGGCGGAGCTGCGCTTCGAGGGGGTGGAGTTCGGCTACGACGCGCGCCGGCCGATCCTGAAGGATGTCAGCTTCACCGTGCCGGCCGGCAAGACCGTCGCCATCGTCGGCCCGTCGGGTGCCGGCAAGTCGACCATCAGCCGGCTGCTGTTCCGCTTCTACGACGTCAACGGCGGCCGGGTGCTGATCGATGGGCAGGACATCCGCGACGTCACCCAGTCCTCGCTGCGCGCCTCCATCGGCATCGTCCCGCAGGACACCGTGCTGTTCAACGACACCGTCTTCTACAACATCGCCTACGGCCGCCCCGGCGCCAGCCCGGCGGAGGTGGAGCGGGCGGCGCGGCTGGCCCACATCCACGACTTCATCATGGCGCTGCCCGACGGCTACCAGACCACGGTGGGCGAGCGCGGGCTGAAGCTGTCCGGCGGCGAGAAGCAGCGCGTCGCCATCGCCCGCACCATCCTGAAGGACCCGGCGATCCTGCTGTTCGACGAGGCGACCAGCGCGCTCGACACCCACACCGAACGCGAAATCCAGGCCAATTTGCGCGAGGTCAGCCGCGGCCGTACCACGCTGGTGATCGCCCACCGGCTGTCCACCGTGATCGACGCCGACGAGATCCTGGTGCTGGAGGCCGGCCGGGTGATCGAGCGCGGCCATCATGCCGACCTGCTGGCCGCCCGCGGCGCCTATGCGGCGTTGTGGACGCGGCAGCAGGAAGCCAGCCAGGCATCGACCGGGGGTCCGGCACCGCTGCCCGGCGTTCTGGCGCCGACCTGACCGAAACCGGGGAGCACAGGATCATGGGACCGGCAAGGCAGGCGCTGCGCGACGCGACGCAGGAGAGTCACGACCGCCTGGACAAGGCCGCGGTGCTGCGGCCGCTGGTCCGGCCGGACGTCACGCACCAGGAGTATGCCCGCGCGCTGGCCGTGCTCTACGGCTTCAACGCGCCGGTGGAACGGGCGCTGGGGGAGGGGCAGGGCGCGGCGCGGCTGGCGCTGCTGCGCGAGGATCTGCGGGTTCTCGGCACCGACCCGGACGCGCTGCCGGAGATGACGGCGCTGCCGGCGCTGGACAGCGCGCCGGCCCGGCTGGCGGCGCGCTACGTGCTGGACGGCTCGGCCCATGGCGGCCGGGCGATGCTGCCGGGGATCACCCGGGCGCTGGGATACGACGCCCGGCGCGGCGCCCGCTTCCTGGCATCGGATGGGCTCGACATGGTCGGGGCCTGGAAGGCGCTGATGCTGCGGCTGGAGGACGAGCTTGCCGACCCGGCGGCGCTCGCAGCCGCCTGCGCCACGGCCGCCGGGCTGTTCGCGGCGCTGGAGCGGTGGACGGCCGAGCAGAGGGGTTGAAACTGGCGCCCAAGCCGATCCCTTGCTAGGGTGCCGGACCATCCTCATCCGGGTTTCTGGAGACCGCCTCCCATGACCGCGCCAGCCTCGCGCATCTATTGCTCCGTCGACACCACCGAGATCGACGCCGCCCGCCGCCTCGCCGGGCAGGTGGCGGGGGCCGTCGGCGGCATCAAGCTGGGGCTGGAGTTCTTCATCGCCCAGGGGCCGGCCGGCGTCCGCGCCGTGGTGGGGGAGGATGGGCCGCCGCTGTTCCTCGACCTGAAGCTGCACGACATCCCCAACACGGTGGCGGGCGGCGTGCGCGCGGCGCTGCCGCTGAAGCCGGCCTTCATGACCATCCACAGCTCCGGCGGTCCGGCGATGATGCGGGCGGCGGCGGAGACGGCGGCCACCGCCGGCGCCGGCCGGCCGAAGATCCTGGCCGTCACCGTCCTGACCAGCCTGGACGAGGGCGATCTGGGTGCGGTCGGGCAGTCGGTGCCGGTGGCCGAGCAGGTGGTGCGGCTGGCCAGGCTGGCCAAGGCGTCCGGGGTGGACGGCGTGGTCTGTTCGCCGGCCGAGGTGGCGCTGGTGCGCGCGGCCTGCGGTCCCGACTTCATCCTGATGGTGCCCGGCATCCGCCCGGCCTGGGCCGCCACCAACGACCAGAAGCGCTTCATGACCCCGGCGGAGGCGCTGGCCGCCGGTGCCGACCATCTGGTGATCGGGCGTCCGATCACCGCCGAGCCCGACCCTGCCGCCGCCGCCCGCCGCATCGTCGCGGAGATCCATGGCAACTCTGGGGGGACCGCATGAGCGTCGCCGCCAAGATCTGCGGGCTGAGCGAGCCCGAAAGCCTGCGCGCTGCCGTCGCCGGCGGGGCGCGCTATGTCGGCTTCGTCTTCTACCCGCGCAGCCCGCGCGCCATCGCCCCGCCGATGGCGGCGGAACTGGCCCGGCTGCTGCCGACCGGGGTGCGCTCCGTCGGGCTGTTCGTCGATCCCGACGACGAATATCTGGAGCATGTGACCGGGCAGGTCCCGCTCGACCTGATCCAGCTTCATGGCGCCGAGACGCCGCGCCGCATCGCCGAGGTCAAGGGCCGCTATGCCCTGCCGGTGATGAAGGCGGTCAAGATCGGCGGACCGGAGGATCTGGCCGCGGCGCTGGAGGCGGCGGAGGTCGCCGACCGGCTGCTGTTCGACGCCAAGCCGCCGGCCAAGGTGTCGGCGCTGCCCGGCGGCAACGGCATCGCCTTCGACTGGACCATCCTGGCCGGCCGCAGCTGGCCGCGGCCCTGGATGCTGTCGGGCGGGCTGACGGCGGAAAACGTCGCGGAGGCGGTGCGGGTCACCGGCGCCACTGCGGTCGACGTCTCGTCCGGCGTCGAGGATCGTCCCGGCCACAAGGATCCGGCGCTGGTCCGCGCCTTCCTGTCGGCGGTCGCCGCGCTTTAGGGCTGCGCCTCATAGCGCGGGTCTGTCGCGATAGCGTCCTGTTTTAGACGAATGCTTCGGCTTATCTTGGTCGCATGGCGGGACCTTGCGCCGTCGGGTAGGATGCGCTGATGAGCGATTCGACCACTCCGTCCACAACCGAGGCGCTTGGCGCCGTGCTCGACGAGCATCTGCGCTGGATCGGCCAGTGGCAGCGTGCCGTGTTCTACCGCGACGGCCGTGGCGGCGAGCGGGCATCGGCACCGGCCTCCTTCGTCACCTGGTGCCAGGCGGCCAGCCGCGACGACCTGCTGCAGCAGCCGGCGGTGCAGAAGCTGGCCAACCTGCATGAGCAGATGCACCGGCAGGCCCGGCTGATCCTGTTGAAGGCGTCCGCCGGCGAGCTGCCGACCGAGGCCGAATATGAAGGGGTGGTCGGCCGCTTCGAAGAATTCATGCTGCATCTGCGCCGGATGGAGCGCGCCTTCGCCGCTGCGGCGTCCGGGCTGGATCCGCTGACCGGCCTGCGCACGCGGCGCGGCATGGGCGAAGCGCTGGAGAGCGAGCACAACCGCTACCGCCGCACCGGCCAGCCCTTCTGCGTCGCGCTGTGCGACATCGACAAGTTCAAGGGCATCAACGACAGCTACGGCCACGACGTCGGCGACCGGGTGCTGGCCGCGACCGCGGCGGTCATCAGCCGCGGCGTCCGCAGCTTCGACGAGGCCTTCCGCATGGGCGGGGAGGAGTTCCTGGTCTGCCTGAAGGAAACCGGGCTGGACGAGGGCTATGCGGTGATCGAGCGCCTGCGCATCGACCTGATGCGCTCGCCGGTGACGCTCCCCGACGGCCGGCTGGTCCCCGTCACCGCGTCCTTCGGGCTGGTGGAGGCGGTCGCCGACCTGACCGTCGAGGATCTGGTGGTCTGCGCCGACCGCGCGCTCTACCAAGCCAAGAATTCCGGCCGCAACCGCGTGATCCGCTATGGCATCGACCGGCCGGAAGCCAAGCCGGTGCCCAAGCCGGTGGCGGTGAAGGCGGGGCGGGGGTAGTTCGGCCCTTTCCTGAATTTCCGCTTTACCCTCCAGCTGGACAACAACCTGGGCCGATGGGACCATCTAGGAATAACTAAGCGAGTCTAGTCTTTCATGCTAGACTCCGCTATAAACCGCTAGTTAGCACACGACTTGCGGAGGACCAATGGATCCCTATCGCAACCCCAGGGCAATCGGGTGAAGGACCGTAGTCTTGGTTATAGGATTTCCCGTCATCCCCGCGAAGGCGGGGATCCAGAGTTCGCAGAACGAACCTTGTGGGAAAGCCTGGATCCCCGCCTTCGCGGGGATGACGAGTTTCCTGATATAGGGAACTCAAGGCTTCGCCCGATTGCCCTATCGCAACCCATTCGCTCCTGGCGCCGGTAGCCGCCCTCCAGAACTCGCTGGACGATCCGCCATCCTCGATATGGCGAGGATATCCTGCGGCCGAGCTGTGAAGGGAAGAAACGCGCGCTCGATGATGCTGCTGGGCTTGCGTGGTGTTGGGAAGACCGTGCTGCTCAATGAGATCGGTCGGCACGCCGAGCAGGAAGGACTGCTTGTCTCCCGGGTTGAATCCCCGGAAGGAGAAAGTCTGGCCCGCCTCATATTTCCGGAAATGCGGAAAGTCATGAGATCCCTGTCGGGAGTGGAATCGGCAAGGCATCTGGCGACACGCGGTCTCAAAGGCCTGCGAAATTTTGCATCGATCTTTAAAATTGAGATGGCTGGTGTCGAAGTGGGTGTGGAGCCCGAGCCTGGGCTTGTGGAAACCGGTGACCTTCAATACGACTTACCGGACCTTTTCATCCTAATCGGCAAGGCCGCCCAAGCTGCGGGGCGTGGCTGGCTGCTTTTGATCGATGAGGTTCAATATCTGTCCGAAACCGATCTGTCGGCGCTCATCGTCGCGCTCCACCGCATATCGCAAGATGGCCTGCCCGTTCTGATGGTTGGTGCCGGTCTCCCGCAAATCGCTCGTTTGGCGGGGGAGGCGAAATCATACTCGGAACGGCTATTCCAATATCCGTCCGTGGGGCCGCTGGATCCTGTTTCGGCCGGACAAGCCGTCGAGAAGCCGGTTCTTGAGGAAGATGCCTCGATCACACCGGAAGCGCTGCAGGCGATATTCGAACGCACGAAGGGCTATCCCTTCTTCATCCAAGAGTGGGCCTCAGTCGTTTGGGACAATGCGGAGGGACCGGCAATTACCTTCGCCGATGTTGATAACGCCTATGCAGAGACGCTTGCGAGGCTGGACGAGGGATTTTTCAAGGTTCGGATCGACCGCCTGACGAAGGCCGAGGTTCAGTTTGTCAAAGCAATGGCGCGACTTGGTGATGGACCCTATGCGATGGCGGACATTGCCAAGGTGATGGGGCGTTCCCAGCAATCCCTCGGACCGGCTCGGGCAAGCATCATTTCAAAAGGCATGATCTTCAGTTCCGACCATGGATATCTGGACTTCAGCGTGCCGCTTTTCTCCGAGTTCATGCGGCGACAAGGCTGAAAGCAGTGTCTGCGCTCCGTCCAAGGATGGCTCTGCTCGATGCTCCAAGTGCAGCCCCCTTGGCCCCGGTGCCCCAGGCGCGGTAGGATCGGGCCATCCTCACCGTCAGCCGCGATCCGGATTCCATGCGCACCCTGCCCGAATTTCCCAACCTGTTCATCCTCGACCATCCGCTGATCCAGCACAAGCTGACCCATATGCGGAACAAGGAGCGGTCGACCGGCGGGTTCCGCACCCTGCTGCGCGAGATCTCGCTGCTGATGGGCTACGAACTGACGCGCGACATCCCGCTGACCACCGAGCGGATCGAGACGCCGCTGCAGCCGATGGACGCGCCGGTGATCCTGGGCAAGAAGCTGGCGGTGGTGCCGGTGCTGCGCGCCGGGCTCGGCATGTCGGCCGGCCTGCTGGAACTGGTGCCGTCGGCGCGCGAGGGGCATATCGGCCTCTACCGCGACCACGAGACCAAGCAGCCGCACGAATACCTGGTGAAGCTGCCGCCGGCCGAAGGGCGGCTGTTCATCGTCGTCGACCCGATGCTGGCGACCGGCAATTCCGCCGCCCATGCCTGCGACGTGCTGAACCGCCATGGGGTGGACGACCACGACATCCGGTTCATGGCGCTGGTCGCGGCACCCGAGGGCGTGCTGCGCTTCCACCAGTCGCATCCGGACGTGAAGGTCTTCACCGCGGCGCTGGACAGCCACCTGAACGAGGACGCGTATATCGTCCCCGGGCTGGGCGATGCCGGCGACCGCATGTTCGGCACCAAGTAAACGCCATGGGGGGATCGGCGCCCGGCTGCGGGCGCCGGCCTATCGATCAGGCACAAGCGTGTGATCGTCCCAATTGCGGGTGGAGCACGCCAGACAAGACCGCACATTCCCACACTGTCGTCATGGTCATAGAGACAGTACAGCCCATATTTCCAAGGCCTCGATCAAGTCATGGCCATTCGCGGTCCCTATCGGCGGGAGGCCGACATGTGGCATCCGCGGGACATGGCAGCCCGTCGCTTGTGCGAAGGTCCCATCCGTCGGCGGCTTGATTTCGATCAATGCTGGGTGGCATGTCGGCGATGATCATGCCATCCTCTCGATGCGCCGAGCGAACGGCCTAACCCATATGCCTTCGACCGGTGCAGCCGACCCTTGTGGACGAATGCGAACGGGAACGCGCGATGGATTACGAAACTTTCTTCCGCAACCAGATTGCGACCCTGAAGCAGGACGGCCGCTACCGGGTCTTCGCCAATCTGGAGCGCCACGCGGGCAACTTCCCGACGGCAACCTTCCGCGATTCCAACGGGCACGAGCGTCCGGTCACGGTCTGGTGTTCCAACGACTATCTCGGCATGGGCCAGCACGCGACCGTCCTGAAGGCGATGCACGACGCGCTGGACGAGGTGGGCGCCGGCGCCGGCGGCACCCGCAACATCTCCGGCACCAACATCTACCATGTGCTGCTGGAACGCGAACTGGCCGACCTGCACCGGAAGGAAGCGGCCCTGCTCTTCACCTCGGGCTATGTGTCGAACGACGCGACGCTGACCACGCTGGGCAAGATCCTGCCCAACTGCGTGATCCTGTCGGACGCGCTGAACCACAACTCGATGATCACCGGCATCCGCAACTCGGGCGCCGAGAAGCACATCTTCCGCCACAACGACCCCAGGCATCTGGACGAGCTGCTATCGGGCATCGCCCCCGGCCGTCCCAAGGTGGTGGCCTTCGAGAGCGTCTATTCGATGGACGGCGACATCGCCCCCATCGATGACCTGTGCGACGTCGCCGACAAGCACGGCGCCATGACCTACCTCGACGAGGTGCATGCCGTCGGCATGTACGGCGCCCGCGGCGCCGGCGTGGCCGAGCGCGACGGCGTCATGGACCGGCTGACCATAATCGAGGGCACGCTGGGCAAGGCCTTCGGCGTGCAGGGCGGCTACATCACCGGCTCCTCCGCGCTGATCGACTGCGTCCGCAGCTTCGCCGCCGGCTTCATCTTCTCCACCTCGCTGTCGCCGGTGCTGGCGGCGGGTGCGTTGGCCTCCATCCGCCACCTGAAGAACAGCCAGGCCGAGCGGACGCGGCACCAGGAACGCGCCGCCACGCTGAAGCGGATGTTCGCCGATGCCGGGCTGCCGGTGATGCCGTCGGTCAGCCACATCGTGCCGCTGATGGTCGGCGACGCCCACCGCTGCAAGCGCGCTTCGGACGAGTTGCTGGAGCGGCACAACATCTACGTCCAGCCGATCAACTACCCCACCGTCCCGCGCGGGACGGAACGGCTGCGCTTCACCCCGACCCCGCTGCACACCGACGCGCAGATGGGCATGCTGGTCGACGCGCTGCTGGACGTGTGGAGCCGGCTCGACCTGCGGCTCGCCGCCTGACGGCAGGCGGTTCGAAAGACCCCTTCGGCGATACGGACGTTTTGCCCCCTGGACAGATGGCGTGCGCGCCCCTACTTTGAGGGGTAGTGTTGCGATTGGTTCGCAGTTTCCTTGCTGCGGACCGGCCGCTTCCTTTGCCCGTCCATCCTGCAATCCGGGGCATCGCCCAGGGGGTTCGCCATGTACCGTGACAACTCGCTGATGCCGAAGGAGGCCGTGCGCCTCGTCGTCCTGGGCACGCTGATCCAGGGCGGGCCGCTGCGCTATGCCGATCTGGCGGGCGCCGTCCGCCATTTCCTCGACCGCATGATGGGACCGTCGCTCGACCTGATGGGCACCTCGCTGGAGATGCTGCGCTACGAGGGGCTGATCGAGGCGCTGGACGGCAGCGGCATGGAAGACAACGCCTTGCTGGGGCCGACCGAGGCCGGGCGGGCGGAGTTCGACACGCTGATGCGCGCCAATGTCCGCGCGCCGTCGGCCGATGGGCTGAACAAGCTGGTCATCGCGCTGAAGCTGCGCTTCCTGCATCTGCTGGAGCCTGAGTCGCAGCGCGACCAGATCGACAATCTCGTGGCGCTCTGCGAGACGGAACTGGCCCGGCTGGGCGACCTGAAGCGGGCGAATGTCGGCAGCGCCGGCCATTTCGCCTCCTGGCTGGAACTGGACATCGCCCAGGCCGAAGAGCGTCTGGCCTGGTTCCAGGGGCTGCTCGCCCGCCTCTGATCCTTTCCGGGAAATCGGTTCTTCCATCATGCGCGGCGCGTCCTTCGGCATAAGGGCGCGCCGCGTCTGTTTCGGCGGCGGGTTTTGGTGTACCTTCGGGGTACCTCTTCCTCATCCGGAATCCGTTCCATGGCCTCGCCCCTGTCGACCGACGACCTCGAAGACCGCTTGCGCATGGAGTTCGTGGACGACGCGCGCGATCGGCTGGAGCTGATGAACGCGACACTGGCGGACCGCGTGAAGGGCCAGCGCACCGATGTGGAAACCATCGGCGTCCTGCGGCTGGAAGCCCACAACTTCAAGGGCATGGGCACCAGCTTCGGCTATCCCACCGTCAGCCTCGTCGCCCACCGTCTGGAGGATTACCTCAGCGGCCTGAAGCGGCTGGACGAGAAGCAGCTGGTCGACGCCCAGATCTTCATCGACCGCATCTCCGAGCTGGTCGACCGCGCCGAACAGCCGCTGCTGGCCGAGACCAACCGGATCATCCGCGCCCTGCCGGTGCGCTACGAGTTCCAGGTCACCGACGTCGACGTCCGCAACGTCGAGATCATGCTGGTCACCCCGTCCAAGGTCGTCGCCAAGAAGCTGGGGACGGAACTGGCGGCCTGCGGCTTCCGCACCATGACGGTGACCGACCCCATCGAATCGATCAGCCTCGCGGTGCGGGTGCCGCCGGACATGGTCATCGCCTCGATGGTGATGGACGGGCTCTCGGGCCTGGACCTGATCCGCGGCCTGCGCGCGATGAGTGTGACCCATCATGTGCCGATGGCGCTGCTGACCTCGCTGAACCTCGACCACCCGTCGCTGAAGGAGATCCCGCACGGCGTCTCCGTCATCCGCGTCGGCGAGCATTTCGGCGACGACTTCGCCGCGGTGGTGGCCAAGCACAATCTCGGCTGATCGGGCGGGGGTGAGCGAGGCAGCCGGCGGCTGCCCCTCGTCTGAACGTCATCGTCATATAGCCGCGCTTGCGCCGGCGGGAACCGCCATGTTAGGCGTCGAACCGGTCCCACAGGCTGGAGCAGCGCCCGAATGACGGAGGTTCTTCGCCGGTACGGCCCGGTCCTGACCGGGGTGATCCTGCTGGCCGTCGCGCTGTGGCTGGCGCTGCTGGTCGTGCTGCCGCAGCTGATGATGATCGGCTTCTCCTTCCGGCCGTCGCTGCCGCCGTCCAAGCTCGGCGGGCCGGAAGACGTCTTCACGGTCAAGAACTACCTGACCCTGTGGACCAACCAGATCCATCTGGCGATCTTCCTGAAGACGATCTGGGCCAGCGCGCTGGTCACCGCGACCACGCTGGCCGTCTGCTATCCGGTCGCCTTCTACCTGGCGCAGGTGGCGCCGAAGCGGCGGCTGCCGCTGCTGATCCTGATGCTGGTCGTGCCCTTCTGGATCAACGAGCTGCTGCGCACCTTCTCCTGGTACATCATCCTGGCCTTCAACGGGCCGCTGAACGCGCTGCTGCTGGGGCTCGGCATCATCGACGAGCCGCAGCGCTTCCTGGGCGGCGACGGCGGGGTGATCGTCGGCATGGTCTACGTCTACATCCTGTTCATGGTCTTCCCGCTCTACAACGCCATCGAATCGCTGGACCGCAACCAGATCGAGGCGGCGCGGGATCTGGGCGCCGGCTGGCTGCGCATCCACCGCCGCATCGTGCTGCCCCATGCCAAGCCGGGCATCGCCGTCGGCTGCATCATGACCTTCATGCTGGCGGCCGGCAGCTATGCCGTGCCCGCCCTGCTGGGCGGGCCGAACAGCCGCTGGTTCACCGAGATCATCTACAACTGGTTCTTCGAAGGCGGGAACTGGAACCAGGGGGCGGCCTACGCCTTCATCCTGCTGGTGCTGTGCATCGGCTTCATCCTCGGCGCGATGCGGCTGTTCCGCGTCGGGCTGGCGGACATCGCGAAATGAACTCGCAGCCCATGAGGCAGCCGATGAGAAGGCCCCTATGACCGCCGCCCGACTCCGCCGCCTGCTGACCGGCGCCTATCTGGTGCTGTTCTTCGGCTATCTGTTCCTGCCGCTGGGCATCATGGCGGCGGCGACCTTCAACAGCAGCCGCTTTCCCACCGTGACGCCCTGGATGGGCTTCACGCTGGGCTGGTTCCAGGCGCTGTGGGAAGACCAGCGCATGTGGGCGGCGCTGGGCACCAGCCTGCTGGTGGGGGCGGGGGTGATCGCGCTGGCGGTGCCGCTGGGGCTGGCGGCGGCCCTGCTGCTCGACCGTCTGCACAGCCGGGCCAGGACCTTCCTCTACGCGCTGATGGTGTCGCCGCTGCTGACGCCGGGCGTGATCGTCGGCATCTCGACCCTGGTGTTCTGGCGGGAGTGGTTCGGGGTCAGCGGCGGGCTGTTCCTGACCGTGGTCGCGCAATCCAGCTTCATCGCCGCCTATGCCATGCTGCTGTTCTCGGCAAGGCTGGAGCGGTTCGATCCGGCGCTGGAGGAGGCCGCCCTCGACCTCGGCGCCACGCATGGGCAGGTGTTCCGGCGCATCACGCTGCCGTACCTGATGCCGGCGATCCTGTCGGCGGCCCTGCTGGCTTTCCTGCAGAGCTTCGAGAACTACAACACCACGCTGTTCGTGCGCGGGCTGGACACCACCCTGACCGTCTTCATCGCGACCAAGGTGCGCACCGGCCTGACCCCGGCGGTCAACGCGCTGTCGCTGGTATTGATCGCGCTGACCATCCTGGGCGCCGTCGTCTACGAGATCCTGCGCCGGCGCGAGGCGCGCCGGCAGGCAGGGTCCGCAGTGGCCTTGAAGACGGCGTAACGCTCAGTCTTCCTCGGCTTCGTCGGAGTCCGCCTCGATCTGGGCGGCGAGATCGCGCAGCATGTCGATCACGTCTTCGTGGCTGGTCTCGTCCACGGCGGCGTTGACCGCGGCCTCGATCATGGCGACGGCGATGTAGGGGCCGAGCGGGCCACCTTCCTTGATCGCCTCGTCCAGGTGCTTTTCGGCGATCGACAGCGCCTTTTCGAACAGCGCCTCGGCCGTCTGGTTGGTGGTGTCCTTGCTCATCGTCCGGTCCGTTGCGGAGGGTTGGTCCGACTCCAATAACACGGCCAATCGGCGATTGGCGCGGGAATTCGCGGCCCGCAACGGAAATAGAGGCGGAAATGAGGATGGCAATCGAGGCGGCCGGGCTTGCGCCGTCCCGGACCATACGCCACAGTCCGGGGACGCATTGACCTATACGGCAAGGAAGACGGCATGACCGGCACGCCCGACCTGACCAGCCCCGACCTCTATCGCTTCTGGTGGGAGGAGCGCGTGCGCTTCAACGACCTGGATGCGGTGGGGCACGTCAATAATAATGCCCTCGGCATCTATTTCGAACAGGCGCGCGTTGCCCTGATCCATCAGGTCGGCGGCTTCACCGACGAGGTTCCGTGGACCGTCGTGCTGGCCCGCAGCCTGATCGAATACAAGGCGGAGCTGCTTTATCCCAACATCGTGCGAATTGGCGCACGAACCCTGCGGCTGGGCACCAGTTCGATCACGCTGGGCTGCGCCATCTTCCTGGGCGACCGCTGCATCGCCACCCAGGAAGCGGTGGCGGTGATCGTCGACAAGGCGGCCCACCGCCCGACCCCGATTCCGGAACCGTTGCGCGCCAAGCTGCTGGAAGCGTAAAGGGGGGCTGCAGCCAGCACCAGACGGACCAAGACATGACGCGTCCTGCCAAGCGCCCCTTCGCCAAGGGACGCCCGCCCGCCCGCAAGACCGCCCAGCCGCCCGCCGAGTTCCGGGAGTTGGAGGTCTCCATCATCGACGTCGGTGCGCGCGGCGACGGAATCGCTTTCGCCGAGGGTTTGCGCCTGTTCGTGCCCTACACGGTGACCGGCGACCGGGTGCGTGTCCGTGTCGCGGACGGCGACGGCAAAGGGGAGGGCGTGCGCGCCGAGCTGCTCGAGGTGATCGAGCCCGCTCCCGGCCGCCGGCCGCCGGCCTGCCGCCATTTCGGCCGCTGCGGCGGCTGTACGCTCCAGCAGATGGATGACGCGACCTATGCCGCCTGGACCGTCGGGATGGTGCGCGGCGCGCTGGAGCGGGTCGGGCTGGGCGACGTCCCGATGGAGCCGCCGGCACGGACGCCCGCCGCCGCCCGCCGCCGTGCCCGCTTCGCCGCGCTGAAGCGCGGCAAGCGGGTCTGGTTCGGCTTCAACGAGCGGCAGAGCCACCGGCTGGTCGATCTGGAGGAGTGCCCGGTGCTGGCGCCCCGCCTGTTCGCCCTGGTGGAGCCTCTGCGTGGCCTGCTGGCCGATCTGCTGCCGGACGGCGGCGGCGCCGACGTGGTGCTGACCGAGCTGGAGGGCGGGGTCGATCTGCTGCTGGTCGGGCCGCGCAGCCTGGACCGCGCCGCCCGCGAGGCGCTGGTTGCCTTCGAGCCGGAGCGCATCGCCCGCATCGCCTGGCAGCCCGCCGACCGCGCCGCGCCGGAGCCGGTGGCGAACCGCCGGCCGGCCTTCATCCGTTTCGCAGGCGTTTCGATCCAGCCACCGCCGGGCGCCTTCCTGCAGGCGAGCGCGGAGGGCGAGGCCGCCCTGGTGGCGGCGGTGCGCGAGGGGGTGGGGCAAGCGGCGCGCATCGCCGACCTGTTCGCCGGCATCGGCACTTTTTCCGTTCCGCTTGCGCAACAAGCCGCAGTCCATGCCGTGGAAGGCGACGAGGCGGCGGTAGCGGCGCTCGGCCGTTCGGTACAGGGGCTGCGGCTGACGGTGGAGCGGCGCGATCTTTTCGAAGATCCGCTGGGTGTCAAGGACCTCAACCGGTATGACGCGGTGGTGTTCGACCCGCCGCGCGCCGGTGCCGCGGCCCAGGCGGCGGCGCTTGCCGGAGCCAAGGTGCCGCGGGTGGTGGGGGTGTCCTGCAATCCGGCCAGCTTCGCCCGCGATGCGCGGGTCCTGGTGGATGGCGGCTATCGCCTGACGAAGGTCTGGCCGGTCGACCAGTTCCTGTGGTCGGCCCATGTGGAACTGGTCGGACTGTTCGAACGGTGAGGACGTTAGGCCCCCACCTATCCTCCCCCGCTGGGCGCTACGGGATGCACAGATCTCGCGCCTGCAACAAGGCGCACAGTTTGAAATTGAAAAAGCCCCTCTCCCCTCGCGGGAGAGGGGTTGGGGTGAGGGGG
>NZ_JAENHM010000011.1 GCF_016595245.1 Azospirillum endophyticum | reverse complement strand
AGAGGCTGACCGGAAATAAAGTTGCGTAATTTCGCCGACCTGTGATTCGTTCAAGTTGCGACACAGGAAGGAATCACGGAATGGTCTGGAGCGAAATCACGCGGCCGAATTATGAGCGGAAGGAGTTGCGCTACGCAAGCGATACGACGGAGGCGGAATGGGCGGTTCTTTCTCCCCACCTGCCGTCGCCTTGCCAACGTGGACGCCCGCGGAAGGTGGATCTCCGCACGATCGTGAACGCGATCCTCTATATTGCGACGACGGGCTGCCAATGGCGGATGTTGCCCAAGGAGTTTCCCGCCTGGACGACCGTTCAGGGCTACTTCTACCGCTGGCGGGACGACGGGTTCTGGTCGACGATCAACCACCATCTGGTGGGGGCGGCCCGTGAGGCGATGGGACGCGAGGCCAGCCCGACGGCCGGTGTGATCGACAGCCAATCGGTGAAAACGACGGAAGCGGGGGGGCCGCGCGGTTACGATGCCGGAAAATGCACCAAGGGCCGCAAACGCCACATCCTGACCGACACGACCGGCTTTCTGGTCGCCGCCATCGTCCATGCCGCCGATGTCCAGGACCGGGATGGAGCGCCGATGCTGTTGGCCTCGATGCGCCAGACCCATCCCTGGCTCCGCCATGTCTTTGCCGACGGCGGCTATGCCGGCCCGAAGCTCGAAACCGCTTTGCGGGCGATGGGAGAATGGACCCTGGAGATCATCAAGCGGTCCGATACCGCAAAGGGCTTCGAACTCCTCCCACGGCGCTGGGTCGTCGAGCGGACAATCGCTTGGCTCAACCGAAATCGACGCCTCGCCAAGGACTTCGAAGCCACCCTCGAAAGCGCCCTCGCTTGGCTCATGATCGCCAGCGTCAAACTACTCTCGCGACGAATCGCGCGAGCATCAACAACCTAACCGATTCTGAGTCGGACTCT
>NZ_JAENHM010000010.1 GCF_016595245.1 Azospirillum endophyticum | reverse complement strand
TCCACCGAATCAGAAACTTCGACGTTCGTAAACCGCTGTTAACCCGGCTTCGGAGCCCTGGCGCGCCTTACCGCGGATTGACCCGGCCGGCGGCACCCGTTTAGCCTCTCCGCCATGCGTGCTTCCCACATTCTGCTCGCCGTGGCGGTCGCCGCCGTCTGGGGCTTCAACTTTGTCGCGATCAAGGTCGGATTGCGCGATTTTCCGCCGCTGCTCTTCTCCTGCCTTCGCTTCGCGCTGGCGGCGCTGCCGGTCCTGGTGCTGGGCTGGCGCAAGGGCCCGCCGGTGCCCTGGCGCTTCGTGATCGGCATCGGCGTGATGCTGGGGGTGGTGAAGTTCCCGCTGCTGTATCTGGGCATCGACGCCGGCATGCCGGCGGGGCTGGCCTCGCTGGTCCTCCAATCCCAAGCCTTCTTCACCGCAATCTTCGCCGCCTTCCTGCTGGGCGATCGGCCGGGGCCGCGGCAGATCGGCGGCATGGTCGTCGCCTTCGCCGGCGTCGGGCTGATCGCGCTGGAGATGCCGGCGGGCGATTCGCTGCTCGGCCTCGGGCTGACGCTGGCCGCCGCCGCCGCCTGGGGCGTGGCGAACATCGTGATGAAGCGAGCCAAGGCCCCCGACCTGTTCAGCCTGATGGTCTGGGTCAGTCTGGTCCCGCCGCTGCCGGTGCTGGCGCTGTCGCTGGCGCTGGAGGGGCCGGACCGCATCGTCCATGCCTTCGCCACGCTGACGGTGGTGGGAGTCGGCTCGCTGCTCTACATCGCGGCGGCGGCGACGCTGTTCGGCTTTGCCGCCTGGGGCTTCCTGATGCGGCATTATCCGGCCAGCCTGGTCGCTCCCTTCTCGCTGCTCGTTCCCATCTTCGGCATGAGTTCCAGTGCGCTTCTGCTGGGCGAGACCTTCACCGCGGCGAAACTGGCCGGTGGGCTGCTGGTCTTCGCCGGCCTCGCCCTGTCTGTCCTTAAGCTGCCGGCACCGGCGCGGGTGCGGATCTGACCGCCACCGGCATTGCCGGCCGAGAAGGCTTATCCAGGAAAGTCATGGCCGGGATTGGGATAGGCAGGGTCCTATTAACCTTGACGAGCTTGACGCGGCGCTATGGCGTCCGGATCATTCCGACTGATGGGTCGGACACTAAACCATAGGCGAGCTTTGATCTCTTCCGAAAGGATGGCGCGGCCGGACGGTGGAACGCCGGTTTCGCCGATCCGGCATTGGCTGGCCCATCTGCGCGCCAGCCGCCCCCTGCGCGTCCTGCTGCTGATCGGCGGGCTGTCGGTCGCCGTGCTGCTGACGGCGACGGTCCACTATATCGGCAGCATGCGCGACCGCGAACTGGAGGGGGCGGAGCGCGAGCTGTCCACCCTGAACCTGTCCCTTACGGAACAGACGACGCGCGCGACGCAAAGCGTCGATCTGGTCCTGAACACCATCATCGAGCAGCTGAAGTCGGACGGGATCGCCACGCCCGAAGACTATGTCCGGCGGATGGGCGGGCGCGATACCTACCAGATGCTGCGGGCGCGGATCACCGGGCTGCCGCAGCTCGACGCGGTGACGATGATCGCCTCCGACGGCCGCCTGATCAACTTCTCGCGCTATTATCCGATCCCGCCGGTCAACGTGGCCGACCGGGATTATTTCGCCTATCTGCGCGACCACGACACGTCGGAACCCTTTATCAGCGCGCCGGTGCAGAATCGCGGCAGCGGCACCTGGACCATCTATCTGGCCCGCCGGATCAGCGGCCCGGACGGCAGCTTCGTCGGGCTGGTGCTGGGCGCCATCGAACTCAGCTATTTCGAGAGGCTCTACAAAGCGCTGCAGCCCGACGGCGACGGCAGCATCAGCCTGTGGCGACGCGACGGCATCCTGCTGGCCCGCCACCCATTTCTGCCGGACATCGGCCGGCCGCTGGGGCAGCGCCAGTTCCTGAAGGTGCTGGAGCGCTCAAGGTCCGGCGTCTATCTGTCCTCCCTCGGGTTGAACGACGGTGCCCGGCTGGTGGCGACACGGGCACTGTCCGACTATCCGCTGGTCGTCAACGTGACCCGCAAGCTGGATGCGGTGCTGGGCGAGTGGCGCATCCAGGCCTGGACCATCGGAGCGGCCGGCGCCGTCGGAGCCGCGGCGCTTCTCGTGGCGCTTTGGGCGCTGGCCCGCCAGTTCAGCGCCTACGAGGCGGCGACCCGGGCGATGGATGCCGCCCGCCGTGCCGTGGAGGGGCGCGAACACGCCGAACACGCCCTGCTCCAGAGCCAGAAGATGGAGGCGATCGGCCAGCTGACCGGCGGCGTCGCCCATGATTTCAACAATCTTCTGCAGGCCATCGGCATCAACCTGCACGTCATCGACAGCCGCAGCGACGACGAGCGCATCACCGGTCCGGCGCGGCTGGCGCTGCAGGCGGTGGAGCGCGGGGCCAACCTGACCCAGCATCTGCTGGCTTTCTCGCGCCGGCAGCAGCTGCGGCCGATCCCGGTCGACGTCGCCGGACTGGTCGAGCGGACCAGCCGCCTGCTCGGCCGCACGCTGGGCCAGTCGGTGAGGATCGAGACGGAGGTGTCTCCCGGCCTGTGGTCCGCGATGATCGACCCGACCCAACTGGAAATGGCGGTGCTGAACCTCGCGCTGAACGCCCGCGACGCCATGCCCGAAGGCGGCACGCTGTGGATCCTGGCGGCGAACCGGACCGTCGGTGCCGAACAGGTTTCCGGCCTCGCCGCAGGCGAGTATGTCGTGCTGCGGGTGTGCGATACCGGCACCGGCATGCCGGCCGAGGTCGCCGCCCGCGCCTTCGAGCCGTTCTTCACCACCAAGGAGGTCGGGCGCGGCACCGGGCTGGGCCTCAGCATGGTGCATGGGTTGGCGACCCAGTCCGGCGGCGGGGTGGAATTGGACAGCCGGCCGGGCCTGGGCACCACGGTGACGCTCTATCTGCCGCGCGCGCTTCAGGACGCGGATGCACCGTCCACCCAGGCCGCTCCCCCTCCGGCGCAAGAGGACGAAGCGGCGGGCCGGGCCGGGGTCGCGCCCGGGATCACGGCTGAGTCGGAGGTCGGGATTGGGACCGGCTGCGCCGTCCTGCTGGTGGATGACGAGGAGCTGGTGCGCACCGCGACCGCCGGATATCTGGAGCAGGAGGGGTTCGCGGTGCACGAAGCCGCCGACGCCGCGGCGGCTCTCTTGCTGCTCGAACGCGGATGCCGGCCGGACGTGATCGTCACCGATCATATGATGCCGGGGATGACCGGGCTGGATATGGCCCGCACCCTGCGCGCCCGGCGCGACGAGACGCCGATCCTGATGGTCACCGGATATGCCGAGGATCTGACCTCCACCGCCGCGATGCAGGAGGTGGCGCTGACCGTGCTGTCCAAGCCGGTCGAACCGGCCCGGCTGGTCCGCTCGATCCGGAAAATGGCTGCGGTCGAAAGCTGACCGGCGGCCGGGAAATGGGGGGCGGCTCGGGTGCCTGCCTCGGCTCGGCGATGGAACCCGACGGGGTGCGCCCGCGTTGGAAGGGCGATTGTCCCTCCATTCCAGCCCCCGGAGCAGCCATGAACGCTCAATCCACCATCCGCAACGCCTATGACAGCGTCTTCGAAGGCCACACCAACCTCGGCATGGGCGAGCGCATCGTTTCGACCGGGCTCGGTCTTGCCGTGGCCGCGGGCGGCCTGCGCAAGGGCGCCAGCATTCCTGGTGCCATCATGGGCCTGGTCGGTGCGGCCCTGGTTGCCCGCGGCATGAGCGGCCATTGCCCGCTCAAGGATCGCCTGTCCGGCGATCACCAGGACCGGCTGGGCCATGACGGCTCCTATGGCGAGTCGCGGGGCGTCGACCACTCGCGCATGGCGGAGACCTACTGAGCGGCACCGCACCGGATCGGATCCGTTCACCGATCGTCGCATTTCATTCACGGGAATGCGCGATGCCATTAACCCTGATGGTGAATTGTTGGGTAGGCCAGCGACGGGGTGGAGACCGGGGAGTGTGGGTGTGACATCCTGCGTTGCCCGGGCTGCAGCCCCAGACCTGTCATCCCGCTCTGGAGATTCACCGCATGTGGTTCCCCGCTTTCCGGTCCCGTTCCTCGGTCGCGGCGATGGCGCTCTGCGTCGGCCTGCAGATGGCCGTCGCGGTACCGGCGCTTGCCCAGAAGGCCGCCACCTCCACGCCGGCGTCCCCGACCGCCTCGGTCCGCTACGACATCGGCTACGACATCTTCTATCCGGTCCGCAGCCAGAACGGGATGGTGGCCTCCGAGCACCGGCTGGCGACCGAGATCGGTGTCGACATCCTGAAGCGCGGCGGCAACGCGGTCGATGCGGCGGTGGCGGTCGGCTTCGCCCTGGCGGTGGTTCTGCCGAACGCCGGCAACATCGGCGGCGGCGGCTTCATGGTCGTCCATGACGCCAAGAGCGGCAAGGACGTCGCCATCGACTTCCGCGAGATGGCGCCGGCCAAGGCCTTCCGCGACATGTATCTGGACCAGCAGGGCAAGGTCGTCCCCGACCGCTCGCTCTACACCCATCTGGCGGTCGGCATCCCCGGCACCGTCGCCGGGCTCGCCCATGCGCTGGAGAAATACGGCACGATGACGCTGGCCGACGTGCTGGCCCCGGCGATCAGGCTGGCGCGCGAGGGCCACACCGTCACCCCGCAGCTCGCCGGGCTGCTGGAGGTCGAGCGCGACCATCTGGCCGCATGGGACGCCACCCGCGCAGTCTTCTTCAAGGGCGACCGCCCGCTGACCGCCGGCGAGACGCTGGCCAATGCCGACCTCGCCAACTCGCTGGAGATGATCGCCCAGCAGGGGCCCAAGGCCTTCTACGAGGGCGCCATCGCCGACAAGATCTCGGCGGAGATGTCCAAACACGGCGGCTACATCACCAAGGACGACCTGAAGGCCTACAAGGTGGTGGAGCGAGAGCCGGTCAGCGGCAGCTACCGCGGCTATACGGTCAAGTCGATGCCGCCGCCCAGTTCCGGCGGGACGCACATCATCCAGATGCTGAACATCCTGGAGCGCTGGCCGCTGAAGGACTATGGCCCCGACAGCGCCCGCTCGATCCACCTGATGGCGGAGGCGATGAAGCTGGCCTATGCCGACCGTTCCGAATATCTCGGCGATCCCGACTTCACCAAGGTGCCGGTGAAGGGCCTGACTTCGCGCAAATACGCCGACGAACTGGCGGCCAAGATCGATCCGGAGAAGGCGACCCCGGCCAGCAGCATCAAGCCCGGCAAGCCGGCACCCTACGAGAGCGACCAGACCACCCATTTCTCGGTGGCGGACAACCAGGGCAACGTGGTCAGCACCACCTACACGCTGAACCTCAACTTCGGCAGCGGCATCGTCGCCGAGGGCACCGGCATCCTGCTGAACAACGAGATGGACGATTTCTCGGCCAAGCCCGGCGTGCCCAACGCCTTCGGTCTGGTCGGCGGCGACGCCAACGCCGTCCAGCCCTACAAGCGGCCGCTCAGCTCGATGTCGCCGACCATCGTGCTGAAGGACGGCAAGCCCTGGCTGGTCACCGGCAGCCCCGGCGGCAGCCGCATCATCACCACCACCATGGAGACGGTGATCGACCACATCGACTTCAACATGAACCCGGCCGAAGCCGCCGCCCTGCCGCGCGTCCATCATCAATGGACCCCGGACGAACTGAGGGTGGAGAAGGGTCTCAGCCCCGATACCGTCCGCCTGCTGGAGCAGATGGGCCACAAGGTGGCGGTGAAGCCGACGATGGGCCGCACCCAGACCATCCAGCTGCGCGAGGACGGGCTGTACGGCTATTCGGATCCGCGGAACCCCGACGGCATGACGCTCGGCTACTGAGGCGACTGCGGAACGGGCTGGCGAAAGAGGCTGCCGAGGAGGTTGGCGACGGATCCATCGTTCGGACGGCATGGTCCTGAAGGGAAGACGGGCGCCCGGCGACCACCGGGCGTCACAATTCCCGTATACAAAGAAAAAGCCGCGTGCTTTGGTAACCGCTGATCCGCCTTCCCGGGCGGTGCGGGCTCCAAGGGCTCGCGCCTGTCCTGGAAAGGCAACGGAACAGTTGGCTTAAGGCGGGCCTGTCGGTTAGCCTTTGCAGGAGTGAACCGGAGCATTTGCCGTGGACAAGGCCTTGGTCGAAAAGAACCGCGAGTGGACCTATCAGCGTGAGGGGAAGCTGCCCGTCACCATCCGGGTCGCCGATTTCGAGCGCGAAGGAAAGCGCATCGTCGCTTTCCTGGAACAGACCGACATCGCCAAGGCGGCCGGGTCGCCTCAGCCGGCCGTGAATGATTGGCCCCGCATCGCCGAGGCCTATGCGAAGGAACAGGGTGTGGCGCTCGGCGACATCTATTGGTACGAGCTGCACCCGCGCCGTTTCGCCAATGGCCGCCCCAACGTGTCGGAATATCGCCCCGGCATGGCCGAATGGCGCTTCGAGACCAGTATCCCGCTCGCCCGCGCCATCGTCGAGCAGCTGGGCTTCGATCCCGACAATTTGCCGCTCGACATCTGACCGCCCCGCATGCCGCCCGCCCGCGCGCAACCCCTGTGATGCGCCGCGGGACCGGTGTATGATGGCGGTCTTGAGCCACACGCCGGTGGCAAGGCCGCGGCCGACGCGGACCGGCGGGGCGACCGGGAGACAGATGATGACGACGGTGCGGAGGGCGGTTGCCCTGGGTGCTGCGATGCTGGCGGTTGTCGCTGCCGCAGCGGTGGTGTCCGTTCCGGAGGCGGCCCAGGCGCGTGCGTCGGTGTCGGTCGGCATCGGCGTCGGACCGATTTTCCCGGCCTACGGCTATTACCATCCCTACCGCTACTACGCGCCGCCGCCGGTGGTGCAATATTACGCCCCTCCGCCGGTCGTCTATGCGCCGCCGCCAGCGGTGCAGTATTACGCCCCGCCCCCGTCCGTCGGCGTCGACCCGGCCGGTCCGGTCTATTATTCGCGCAGCGGCCAGCAATGCCGCGAATACCAGAGCAGCGCCATGGTCGGCGGCCGGCCTCAGCCCGTCTACGGCACCGCGTGCCTCCAATCCGACGGGACTTGGCGTATCGTCAACTGAGGGCGCATCAGCGGGCTGACGGAACGGCCGGCAGGCTTCAAGCCTGTTCCGGGAGGGGTTCGGACAGCTCGTCGGCATTCTCTCGGCGGATCGTGCAGACCTCGTCCCATCGCGACAGGAAAGCGTCGAGCAGGGCGGGATCGAAATGCCGGCCGCGGTTCTCGACCATGTAGGCCTGCGCCTCCTCCATCGTCCAGGACCGCTTGTAGGGCCGGGTGGAGGTCAGGGCGTCGAACACGTCGGCGATGGCGACGATGCGTCCGGACAGCGGGATGGCGTCGGCGGCCAGACCGTTGGGATAGCCGGTCCCGTCGAACTTCTCGTGATGGCTGAGCGCGATTTCCGCGGCCAGCCGCAGAAGCGGGATGTCGCTGTTCGCCAGGATGCGGTGGCCGATGGCGGCGTGCTGGCGCATCACCGTCATCTCCTCCGGCGACAGGCGGCCCGGCTTCAGCAGGATCATGTCGGGGATGCCGATCTTGCCGATGTCGTGCATCGGCGCCGCCTTCCTCAGATCCTGGGCATAGGCGCCGCCGCAGCCGGCCGCCTCGGCGATGAGCTTCGAGTAGAGCGCCATGCGCTCGATATGGGCGCCGGTTTCCGGATCGCGATATTCGGAGGCGCGCGACAGCCGGGTGACCAACTCCTCCCCCTGGCGCTGGAGGGCGGCGGTCACCCGCTCCACCTCGGCGGCCAGCAGGGCGGCGCGATCGCGCAGCAGGGCGCGGCTCTGGCGCAGGGCCAGCAGGTTGCGCAGGCGTGCCTGGACCTCCGGCACGACGACCGGCTTGGTCAGGAAATCGTTGCAGCCCTCGTCCAGCGCCCGCACGCGGATGTCCACCGCGGTGTTCGCCGTGATCATCACCACCGGGACGCCGTCCAGGCGGGACTCCCCGCGGATATGGCGCAGCAGGTCCATGCCGTCCATGTCCGGCATCATCTGGTCGAGAAGGATCAGGTCGGGTTCGTTCCCGCGCAGCCACTCCATCGCGGCGAGCGGGCTCTCCATGGTGACCGGGTCGGCATCGTCGAGGCGGCGGACGATGGCGGCCATGATGAAGAGGTTGGTCCGGTCGTCGTCGACGATGAGGATGTTCATCTTGCGGCATCCGCCTTGCGGGCGGCGATCAGCCGGCCGGCTTCGGCCAGCAGCGCCTTCAGGTCGACCGGCTTTTCGAAGGCCGCCTCGGCGCCCAGCAGCCGGGCCATTCCCGGCAGCTCCATCCGCAGGCGCAGGCTGCCCCCCGTCACCGCGATCAATGGCGGGCGCGACTGTTGTTCCTTCAAACGAAGGATAACCTCGTAGCCGTCGGCTTCCGGCATGATGATGTCGGTCACCACCAGATCCACCGGATGGTCCATCAGGATGGTCAGCGCGGCATTGCCGTTCTCCGCCTCCCGCACGGTGTAGCCGGCGCGGAGAAAGGCCGTGCGCACCATTCCGCGGAAATCGGGATCGTCGTCGACCAGCAGGACGGAGCCGGGGGAAGGTTCTGCCGCAGCAGGAGAGCCGGGCTTGGCCCGCAGCTCGTAGAGGGTCATGTCCATGATCGCCGCTTCCGTCATCCGCCGCAGGCCGGCAGGTTACGCTGGATGGAATTCGCTAGGCGCCACCCTAGACGGCTATCGGTGCGCGTACCCGCTGTGTCTGGGATAGCAGAGGCGGGAAATGGGATAGCGGGGATATCATCCCCTCTTGTGTCTTTGAGTTTTGCTAGAGGCTGTTAGGGACTCGGGGTAGCCGCACGCGGTGTGG
>NZ_JAENHM010000001.1 GCF_016595245.1 Azospirillum endophyticum | reverse complement strand
TCGCCTGTCTCATGCTCGGAAAAGCTGTCGCCATCCTACAAGTCCCTAACAGCCTCTAGGGAGTCCGTTCGGGATTACCGGCCATATCCTTGAGCAGGGCCAGATCATTGATGACGATAAAGCCTTTGGCATATGTCACTGCGCCGGTCTTGCGCAGGGCGCCGAGGCATTTGTTGACCATTTCGCGCGTGACACCCAGCATGTTGGCAAGGGCTTCCTGCGACAGCGGCAGGGTCAACCGCAAGCCAGCCGCTGTCTGCTGCCCATAACTGTCCGACAGCAGCAGCAGCCTGCGGGCAAGCCGGCGGGGGACGTCGTGGAAGACGGCGTCTTCGATGTTCTCCGATACCCACCGCAACCGGTCGCACAGTACGACCATCATCCGGGTGCACAGGCGCGGATGGCGTTCAAGGAAGGGAATGAAGTCTCCGCGATCGATGCGGTAAAGCTCGACCGGCCGCAGGGCTATTGCGGCGGCTGTGCGTTCCCGGCCGTCGATCAGCCCGATCTCGCCCAGGACATCGCCGGCCTCCAGGATGTTCAGCAGCATGGTCTTGCCGTCCACCGAGGAGGTGCGGATGGCGATTTGGCCCTTCAGCACCGCGAAGAGACTATCGCCGGGGTCGCCTTTGTCGAAGATGATCTGGTCGGCATCGAAGCGGACGATGCGGCCCAGCGCCAGCATTTCCATCATCTGCTCGGCGTCGAGTTCCCCCAGCAGCCGGTTGCGCCTCAACACCGTCCCGACATCTATCGGCGCGTTCATCCGTTCTTCCAGACACAGTTTCGCGCCGGGAAGGCGGGAATCGCCACCCCGGCGCGATCAGTCTAGCCAAAACGCTCTTACATCGCGAGCGGCGCTGCGTCGCGCAGGGCTCGTTCCCACAAAACGGTGCGCTCGAAATGGAAACGGGCTTCCGGTGCCGTTTCGTCGCTCGTCCGTCGACCCAGCCGACGGGCCATGCTGCGCAGCATCGCCTTGGCATCCTCGCGCTTCTGGTCGAAACGTCCCTGCGGCAGCCAGCGGCGGAAAGCCGCCAGTTCGGCTGTCGGCAGGCCAATGTCTTCACCCAACCGCAGCATCCGGCCATAGCCGCGTTCGCGGTAGGGAAGTTCCTTGGCGATCGACTCCACGCGCAGGGCCGTCTCGGCCGTCAGAATGCGGTCCGCCATGGCGTCGGACAGCGTGCGGCGGATGTTCACCATTGCCTCCGACAGGGCGGTGTAGCCCAATTCGGCGGGGCCGTGGATCACCGCCACCTCGTCGTCATCTTCCAGCCGGCCGTCGCGGAATGCCTCGAAGATGGCGCCTACACCGATCATGCCGAAGGGATACAATTCCGCCGCGCGCAGAGCCCCCATGCTGGAGGCGCCGAACACCGGAATGCCGGCGTGGATGGCGTAGAGGATTTCCTTGTGCCAGACCGACGGCACGCTTTCGAAGAAGCCGTCGATGATGCCGATCGCATCCGGCTTTTCGGCGCACAGCCGCAGAACATCGCCCTGGGAGACCGGCGGCAGATAGGTGGCATCCAACTCCAGCGCCGCGTCCTCGCGTGGCAGGGTAGGGCCGAGGAAAACATAGACGCCGCTCATGCCGCCTTCTCCATGGCTTGGGCGTCGAGCACGCGGAGGCCGCGTTCGCCCAGCAGATAATCGGGGGAGTCATCGGCACCCTCCAGCCCCGGTACGACGACGCGTATGACGGGAATGCCGAATTCGGCCTTGGTCAGGTTGACGGCCACCGCTTCCTTGATGCCGACGGCCCGCAGCCGATCGAGCTGGTGGGCGAGGTCAGCTTCGATGGTAGGGGCGGCGCTGGTCGGGCAGTCGCGGAAGGCCCGGTGGCCGGCGCCGTTGACGATCATGGCCTTCCAGCGGGCATGATGGGCCGGGTCAAGATGCCGTTCATATTCGGTGCGGGGCATGTCGTCGCGGGCGCCGGCGATGAAGGTCAGGCGGCTCTGCGCCGCCTCGGTCAGGGCACGGGACAGGGCGATCTCGCGCGCCACATGGCAGCCCATGCCGGTGGCCGGGCGGATGGAATGCTGGGGCAACTCCTCATGCTCGGCAATGCGGCAGAGGAAGGCGGGCAGGCCGACATCGCTGGTGGTTTCCCACACGCCGACGGCGACGCCGGCGGCGTCGAACCGGTCGATCAGCGAGCGGCAGACCGGATCATCGACGCTGTCCAGGTCGATCCGCGTCGCCGCCTGGGTCGTGGCATTCTGCAGGCGCCACAAGGTGGTCGCATCGCGCTCCACCAGTTCGGTGACGGCGTGGCTGATCGCTTCCACCTTGTGGTTGCCGGATGCCAGACCGTTGGAGCCGGCCAGGAAGGCGCCTTGACCAGGCGCCATCGGCACGGTGAAATTCAGGTGAACCATTTCGAAGGGAACCCATTTCGGGCAGCCGTTCAGCAGATCCTCCCCCTCTATCCACAGGATGGGGCTGTTGGGATTGAAGTTGCCGGTCGACAGCCGGGGCAGGCGGTCGACGTCCACCACCGGGTGGCTCCACCGCAGTTCCTCGAAGCTGGCGAACTTCAGCGGCAGGGTGATGCGCTCGGCGTGGTAGCTCTCGATCGACTCCATGACTCCCGACGCTTTGGCGGCGGCGAGTGTCACCCCCTTACCCTGCGACACCGAGATGGAGCGCGAGTTCGGCCGCGTCACCATCACCACCGGAATACCGACGCCATCCAGCCCGGTGACGTTGGCGACCCGGGTGATCCCCATGATCGGCAGGAAGGGGGCCACCCGTGCCAAGGTCTGTTCGGGCGCCATGACCCGGTGGGTACCGACCGTATGGGCCTTCACCGCATCCGAAATGGAGGCTCTGACATCGAGCAGATCGAAGGGCATCGCGGCTTATCCGTGGCCGAGGAGAATCGAAGGAGCATGTTCCCGTTCCCGGGTCCGTGGCCGGTCAGCACGCGTCGGCGCTGGTGGCCACGGTCCGCAGAACCGGAACCGGGAGCCAGATCAGGCGCCCGGGGCAATCATGGTACGGGCAGCTTCATGGTCCGCGGTTTCGAAACCGGCGCGGTCGCCCGAACGGACATGGGTGCGGGCGGTCGCGATGGCGGTGTCGGCGACTTCCGAAACGCCGTGGGCGGTCACCGAATAAAGCCGGCCATCGGCGCCACGGATCATCGAAGCCTGGGAAATCGACATGTTCATAAGAATGTCCTTCAAGTGTGTGGCTGACAGGAAAACTCTTCACATGCGAAGGGGCATTCCGCTGTGAAGAACTTCACAGTGCTTGCAGCGGGGGCGACGTAGGGTTCCTGGCCGACGATCTCACCCCGTCCGGCACCGGGAGCGGCCAATGCAATTTCAAAGAAAATCCCTATCGGATGTGGAGTGCGGTACCGATCTGCGCAGCCTCATGGTGTGGCCGACGGTGGTTTCCCGGACCATTCCGCTCACGGATCGGCATGCGAAGTTGCGCCTGGAAAACGCGATCTGGAGTGGACTGGACGAGATTGCGAAGAAGCAGAAGCGGCTTGTCCCCGACCTCTGCCAAGAAGTCGATAGCTCTCGACCGGCCACGATGCCGTTGACGAGTGCCATCCGCAGTTATGTTCTGGATTACTTCAGGCAGGCCGGGACGCGTTAGCCGTGCCATGAAACCGAGCGGAAATCCGTTCCTCGGCTCTCAATCGCGATGTCCCTGCCATTCAGCAGTTTGGCGCATCTGTCCGCGACCCGGACCAGGGACAGGAGCCTTGCATTTCGTTCCGCGAGCCCCAGCGCGCGTCTGGGGCCTTCGCCCTTGCTCATGATGAAGGCCACCTCCGCTTCCAGCGCTTCCGCTTTCGCAAGATAGCCGATCCTACCCGATGACGACGCCAGTCTCCGGACAAGCGCCGCCTGTTTCATTGCCTGCTCCCGACCACCGGTCAAAAGATGCGTCTCGGCCAGCCAGAGATGCACCTGGCTGATGTAGGCATTGACCCGCTCTTGCTCGGCGATCGCCAGTGCTTCCTGAAAGAGCGACAAGCCTTCGGTGACTCTGCCGGTCAGCGCATTGGCGTAAGCCACGGCTCCCATTAAGAATGGCTTATGCAGTTTCGAGTGTGTCGATTCACAAAGGTCATGTGCTGTTTCAAGATAAGAGATCGATTTACTCGGCTCTCCCAACAGCAGGTAAGTCCAGCCTATATGCTCGTACGCATATAGCCGGGAGAAATTGTGGTTGCTTGCGTCCGCAGATTCGACTGCATTGATGGCGTTGCTGAGCGCTTCACGTTCCAAGCCGACTTCGGCACAGTTCCTCGCAAGATTGGCACAGACTCCAACCTTGCCGATGACGGCGAGCCCGAACCGCTCATGGAGGCAATTCTCGGGCAGCATCTTGCGTGCCGACCGAAGGACGTTACAACCTTCCAGATAGAGCCCTTTTTCTGCAAGGATGCCGCCCAGCCGCCCAAGAAGCTGGATCTGCGTTCTCCGATCAAAGCTCCCGTCATTGGCCCTCAGCCCTTCACGGATGAACTGAACGGCCCGGTCTATGTTGCCATTCGACCACTCCACGGCGGCAAGCATGGACGAGGCGCGCGCATAGCGTCGCGGATCCCCGACGGACAGCGACAAATCCCGAGCTTCCTCCAGCAACTGGCCGGTGTCGGTGAAGCCGCGCGGCATCCGAGCCCGTGACAGGGCAATGGAGGTGTCGATCCGTTGAAGCGGTTTGCGCGGCCGGTCCGGGTACCGGTCCAGCGCTTTCAGCGCGTTCCGGTAGTGCCAGCTTGCGTCCTCGAGCCGGGAGCGCAGTTCCGCCCGTACGCCGGCCCGGCGACCGAACAGGTGGGCGGCCGGCCAGTTTTCCGCCATGAAGGCATGGTGGGCCAGCAAGTCCAGGCGGTTGGGCAGATCGTGGTCGCGGCGGTGGCGCAGCGCCTCCAGCACACGGGTATGCAGCGCCCGGCGGTCGGATTTGGTCAGGGTGGCGTAGGCGACCTCTTGGATCAGCGCATGCTTGAAGGAATATTCCAGGTTGGGCAGCAGGCGGGTGCGCAGCACGAAGCCGGCGCGTTCCAGATAGGCCAGGCAGTCGGACAGGATCGGCACGGACAGGCCGGTCAGCGCCTGCAGCAACCCGACATCGAAGGTGATGCCGATCACCGCCGCGTTCATCAGCAGGCGGCGCCGTTCCAGCGTCATCAGGTCCATGCGTTCGGCCAGCAGGGCGTGCAGCGTACGGGGCAGTTTGTGGACCACCAGCGGATCGATCAGGCGGTAGGCTCCCGGGGTGCCTTCGATGGCATTGGATGCCTCAAGCGTCCGCAGGACCTCCTCCAGATAGAGTGGAACGCCTTGGCAGCGGGTGGCGACCTGGGCTTTCAGTTCCACCAGCGACCAGTCCGGCCCAAGCCAGTGGGCCAGAAAGTTCTGCACCTGCTCGGGCGACAGCATTCCCAGATCGATGCGCTGCCCGCCAGGCCGGCCGCTCCAGCCCTGCTCCTGCGACTCTGGTCCAAGCGGGGGCGGGCGGCGGGTGGCGAGCAGCAGGAGGCGAGAGCCCGACCACGGCAGCGCTTCCGCCAGCCGGTCGAGCAGCCGCACCATCACCGGCCGTGCCCAATGGGCATCCTCCACCAGAACCAGCAATGGTCGGCCGACCAAGGCGCTGCCGCTCGGCTTGCCGGCCATTCCATGCCCATCGTCCGGCGGTATCGGTGCCGCCAGCTCCAGCGTCGCCCCCACCAGACCTTCGATCGCCAGCGACAGGCGCTGCGCCGCATCAAGCCCACCCCACAGGGGATCCAGCCCGGGCCGGCCGAACAGCGCGCGAACGGCGTCGCCTGCCAGCGAGCCGGACCGCCGGCGGGCGGCTTCGCAGACCCAGCCTATGCCTTCATCGCAGGCACAGCCTGCCACCTGCTCGGCCAAGCTCAGTGCCACGGCCTCGAGGTCTTCTGGATCGGCCAGCCGGCGGATCGGCATCTGCGGCCATTGCAGCAGGGTCCAGCGCCGGCTGCGGGGCGCGCGCAGGAACTCGCCGACCAGCCGCGACTTGCCGATCCCCGCCTCTCCTTGCAGCAGAAGCTGGGTCGGGTTTCCTGCCTCCACCGAAGCGGTGATGGCGAACAGGGCCGCTACCTCCCGCTCCCGGCCGACATAAGGGGCGTCCGTGGCCGAGAGCAGGTCGGTGGCGGTCCGGCGGACGGCGCGGGCTCCGTCGAGCAGGAAAGCCGGTATCGGCTCAACCTCGTCGGACAGGCGCAAGCTTCCCATCGGGCGCACCGCCACGCCGACCGGAATAAGGTCAAGCGTGTCGCGGCTGAGTTGGGCCGTGTCGGAGGCGGCGCGCTGCTGCAGCTTGGCGGCCATATGCACGCATTCGCCGACCGCGCGGTAGTCGGTCCACAGCCCATTGGTCATCACATGAGCGACGGCATCGCCCGAACTGATGCCGATGCGGATGTGGAAGATCGGCCGTCCCTGTTCGTCGCGGGTGGAGCTGAGGATGTCCTGGGCGGCAAGGCAGGCGCGCAGCGCGTGGTCCTCCTTGGCGCCGGGAGCGCCGAAGGTCGCCAGGAAGCCGTCGCCCAGCATCTGGGTCACTGTTCCCTCGAAGCGGGGGACCGCCTCCGTCACGCGGTTCAGGATGGAGAGGAGCAGGTCGTCCGCATCCTCCGGATCGCGGCCGGCCACCATGGCCGAGGAGCGGACGATGTCGACGAACATCGCCGTCACCACCTTGCGTTCGCGCGGCTTATCGCCCGGCAGGCGCGACGCCTCCTGCCAGGGACGGCCTTCGTCCGTCGCTACGCTCAACATGGTGTCCGCCATGTCCGCCCCCTTCGCGGAATTCGCGTTGACATATTAGAGCATGCATTTCGAATTTTGCGAACATCCGAGCGATGTGGAGCCCAAGATTTTCGCGCAGGCGGAAACCAACATATCTATGTATGTAATTCGAGGCAAAAAGAAAGCGCCGCGACTTGCGCGGCGCTTTGATTGTTACTTGTGATGAATATCCGTTCTGTCTGACTCGGGGGGCGGTTGGTGCTACCCGGCTCACATTGGATCAGCGGCGAACGGCGATGTTCTCCACCTGGGATACGTCGCGCACGGCACCGCGGTCGGCGCTCGTGGTCAGGGCGGCATAGGCGCGCAAGGCCGGAGAGACCATGCGGACGCGGCCGGCCGGTTTCCAGGCATCCATGCCCTTGGCGTTCATCGCGTCGCGGCGGCTCTGAATCTCCTGGTCGTCGACGGCAAGGCGGATGATGCGGTTGGGGATGTCGATCTCGATGCGGTCGCCATCCTGAACCAGACCGATGGCGCCGCCCTGCGCCGCTTCCGGCGAGACGTGGCCGATCGACAGGCCCGACGTGCCGCCGGAGAAACGGCCGTCCGTGACCAGCGCGCAGGCCTTGCCCAGCCCCTTCGACTTCAGGTAGCTGGTCGGATACAGCATCTCCTGCATGCCGGGACCGCCACGCGGACCCTCATAGCGGATGACCACCACTTCGCCCGCCTTGACCACGTCGCCCAGGATGCCGGCGACGGCGTCGTCCTGGCTTTCGAAGACGCGGGCCGGGCCGGCGAAGACGAGGTTGGACGCATCGACGCCCGCCGTCTTCACGATGCAGCCGTTCTCCGCGATGTTGCCGTACAGGACGGCGAGGCCGCCGTCCTGGCTGAAGGCCTTCTCCGCCTTGCGGATCACGCCCTTCTCGCGGTCGAGGTCCAGTTCCGGCCAGCGGCGTTCCTGGCTGAAGGGGACGACGGTGGGAATGCCGCCCGGCGCGGCGCGGTAGAGGGTGTGGACGGCCTGGTCCTGGGTGCGCACCACATCCCAGCGGTCCAGCGCCTCGCCCAGCGACGGCGCGTGCACGGTCGGGGTTTCGCGGTTCAGCAGGCCGGCGCGGTCCAACTCGCCCAGGATGCCGAAGATGCCGCCGGCGCGATGAACGTCCTCGATATGGACTTCGGACACCGCCGGGGCGACCTTGCAGACGTTGGGAACGCGGCGCGACAGCCGGTCGATGTCGGCCATGGTGAAATCGATGCCGCCCTCCTGCGCCGCCGCCAGGATGTGCAGGACGGTGTTGGTCGAGCCGCCCATGGCGATGTCGAGCGTCATCGCGTTCTCGAACGCTTCCTTGGTGGCGATGCCGCGCGGCAGGGCGGTGGCGTCCTCCTCCTGGTACCAGCGGCGGCAGAGGTCGACCGCCATGCGGCCGGCGGCGAGGAACAGCTCCTTGCGGTCGGCGTGGGTCGCCAGGATGGTGCCGTTGCCGGGCAGCGACAGGCCCAGCGCCTCGGTCAGGCAGTTCATCGAGTTTGCGGTGAACATGCCGGAGCAGGAGCCGCAGGTCGGGCAGGACCCGCGCTCCATCTCCGCCGCCTCCTCGTCGGAGACGGTCGGATCGGCGGCGGCGACCATGGCGTCGATCAGGTCGACCGACTTGACCTTGCCGCGCCACTTGACCTTGCCGGCCTCCATCGGGCCGCCGGAGACGAAGACCGCCGGGATGTTCAGCCGCATCGCGGCCATCAGCATGCCGGGGGTGATCTTGTCGCAGTTGGAGATGCAGACCAGCGCGTCGGCGCAGTGGGCGTTCGCCATGTACTCCACCGCGTCGGCGATCAGCTCGCGCGAGGGCAGGCTGTACAGCATGCCGCCATGGCCCATGGCGATGCCGTCATCCACCGCGATGGTGTTGAATTCCTTCGCAACGCCACCGGCCTTCTCGATCTCGCGCGCCACCAGCTGGCCAAGATCCTTCAGGTGGACGTGACCGGGAACGAACTGGGTGAAGGAGTTGGCGATGGCGATGATCGGCTTGCCGAAATCGCCGTCCTTCATGCCGGTCGCCCGCCACAGGCCGCGCGCGCCCGCCATGTTGCGGCCGTGGGTGGAGGTGCGGGAACGGTAGTGCGGCATGGATCGGTCCTCAGCTGGTCGATTTGGGCGAGTTGGCGAAAGGAATGGAACGAAACGGGTGGGCACCTTAGCAATCTCCTGTCGCGCGCGCCAGAGGCGCGATCCTGTCTGAGACGCCAGAGGCGCGACGTCGCCGTGGCCCTGCCATGCATGCCGCGAGGATTGCCGATGATAGGCAAGCTTACGATGGACCGATGTCTTCCTCTCCCGATCCCCGCTCCGAAATCCTCCATTCGGTGAGCTTGGGCGCGGTCCTGACCGACACCGCGCGCATCATGCGCGTCCGTTTCGACCAACGGGCCTGCCATTTCGGCCTGACCCGCGCTAAATGGTCGGTGATCGCCACCCTGGCGCGGAACGAGGGGATCAAGCAGACGGCGCTGGCCGCCTGCGCCTTCTGGGTCTTCGCCATCCACATCGCCACCGCCCACGGCAATACGAAGACCGAGCCCTCCCTCGACCCGGCCCTGCTGCGCGACCGCAATTTCGTCACCGGGCTGATCCTGATCTTCGTGATCGGCGTGATCCTGCTGGCGATCATGGCGCTGCTGCCGCCGATGCTACAGAACCTGCTGGTCATCCCGATGCTGCTGCTGCTCCGGCGGCCGAAGGCGGGAGCCCCGGCACCGGAGGAAGCCGCGGTGATGGAGTAGGCAGCCAAAATCAGGCGGCCATGCTCGACATCGCCCGGCAGCTTTCGGCACAGCGGCGGCACATCTCGGCGCAGCGCTTCATCATCGCGTTGTCGGCCATGCGGTCGCACTGATCGGCGCAGGCCGCGCAAATCTCGGCGCAGGCGCCGCAGGTGAGGTGATGGAAGCGGGAGCCGCGGATCATGAAGTCGGCGCTGGTGCGGCAGATGTCGATGCAGTCGAGCAGCAGGCGGATATGCCCGGCCTCCGCATGCGCGCCGCCCTTGTTCAGGCAGTGGGCGACGGTTTCCAGGCAGATCGTGTGGCAGTCGGTGCAGTTGCGGATGCAGTCGTCCATCGACGGCGTACCGGCCATGACGGGTCCTCCGGAGAAGATTGCAGGATCGCCCTGACAACCGGCTTCGGGGCTGAAGGGTTCCGGCGGAGGCTGGGATCAGCCGGCCGTGGCGCTCTTGCCGCCGTCCTTCTTCGAATTGCGCGGCGGCTTGGCGGCCGGGGACTTTGCAGTCGGGGATTTTGCGGGCGTCGCCTTGGCGGCGGCTTTCGCAGGAGCCTTGGCGGGAGCAGCCTCTTCGGCCGGAGTTGCGTCGACCTTGGCCTTGGGGGCGGCCGGCTTGGCCTTCGCCGGCTTGGCGGGTTCGGCCGCCGGGCCGTTCGCGACCTCCGACAGGGATTCGGCGGCGGCGCGGGTGCTCTTGCCGACGGGCTTGGAGGTCGCCTTCGAGGCGGCGGTCTTCCTGCGCGATCCGGCGACCTTGCCGGTCGGTTCCAGCGCGCCGGCACCGCGGATTTCCGCCTCCGCCTGGCTCCAATGGTCGGAATCGCGGCCGTGCGGGCGGCCCTCGCTCTCCCACAGCTCGTGGGCACGGCGTCGGATACGCTCCTGGATATCGTCGGTATCGGCCATCGAGTCCCCCATTTGTCTGCCCGGCGGGTCTGCCATACCGTATTTTGTGGCAGCGACCCGCCAACGTTGCAAAGCCACTCGTGCGAGGCACCACGAAAGAGGCGAAGACTCCGGACTCCGCCGTTCCATGAGGGCAACACCGCAGGATCGGACTGGTTCCCGGAGGCAACGGGAGATGGTTCCCAACCGGCGCATTCCGTGCCACAAGGCGCCCGCCGATCCGAACCGCGAGCGCGCCCATCATGACGCCTGCACCCTCCCTCGCCCGTCCGTCCCTGCTCGACCGCGTCGCGGCGGCGCCCTGGTGGCTGCTGTGCGCCGGGCTGGCGGCGGCGATGGCGCTGTCGGTCCTGCTGGTCGGATTCCGGCTGCCCTACTGGGTGCATGCCGACCAGGATCTGGTGCTGGCCTATCATGGGCTGCTGTTCGGCGACGACCTGCCGCAGGAGTATTTCGACCATCCCGGCTACGGCTATTTCCTGGTGATCGACCTCTGGTACCGGCTGCTGCATGCGGTGGGGCTGCTGCCGGTCGCCACGCTGTCGGCTTTGCCGCCGGGCAGCGACGTGGCCGCGACGCAGGCGGTGTGGCAGTCGCTGGTCCAGGCCGGGCGGGTGCTGTCGATCCTGCTGACCGCCACCTTCGCCGTCGGCTATGCCACGCTGTTGCGCGGGCTGGTCGGCGACCGGCGGGTGGCTCTGCTGGCCGGGATCCTGCTGGCCTTCGGCGTCGGGCTGACGGCGCAGGGGCGGCAGATGCGCACCGACCTGCTGTCGGCCGGCTTCGTCGTGCTGGGGCTGCTGCTGGTCCTGCGGGCGGTGCGGCCGGCCGACGGGCGGGGCGGCGGCGGCGCGTCGCTGCTGCAACTCGCGCTGGGCGGGCTGCTGGTCGGTCTTGCCATGGTGACCAAGGTGCAGGCGGTGTTCCTGGCGATGGGGCTGCCGGTGGCGGCGATTCTGTTCGGGCGGCGGGCGGAACCGGAGACCGGTTCTGGAAACGGCTGGGGCGCGGCGGCGCTGGCCGGGCTGCTGGCGGCTGCGGCGGCGGTGCCGGCCTTCGGACTGATCCAGGCGGGGCTGGCGGGCTGGGGCCGGGCTTTCTATCCCTACACCCCCGTCGGCGGCGGGCTGTCGGGCGGCGGCTATCAGAGCATCGTCGCCGGCTGGGTGCTGGTCGGCATCCTGGTCCATGCGGTGGTGCACCGCGTGCCGGCGGCCCGTGCCGTGGCCGGGGCGGCGGCGGTGCTGCTGGGGCTGGCGGTCGGGCTTCTGACGCTCGACATCCGCTGGAACGAGCAGAACGCCATCGCCGTGGCGAATTTCGTCGAGCACATGTTCGTCTTCTCGTCCTGGCGGCATGGCGCTGCGCTGAACGGCCAGGGGCAGGTTGTGGGGGAGGGGACGCTGGCGTTGCTGCTGGCCGGCATCGGCCGCACTCTGGCGATCCGCACCATCGTCCTGCATCCCGACAACATCCCGCAGACCATCGTCGTCGAGTGGTTCGCCATCGCCGGGGCGGTGGTGCTGTGGAGCCGCGGCGAAAGGCTGGCCGCGGTGCAGGCGCTGTTCCTGCTGCTGGTCGCCTGGGGACTGGAGGCGCTGTTCTCGCTGCGCGGATTCCAGCGCGCCTATGCCGCCTACACCGACCCGCTGGCGATCCTGTCGGCGGCCTGGGTGCTGACGCGGATGCCGGAGCTGCTGAACGGCAAGAAGCCGCGGCGCTGGATCCTGGGGGTGGTGGCGCTGGTGGTGGTGGCGGCCCATGCCTGGCCGATCATCGAAACCCGCAAGCTGCCGAACCCGGTCACCCATTGCGACTGGATCCCGATCTACATGCCCAAGGTTTCACCGTTCCCATTCTGCCGCTAGGCGCCTCCCTTGTCCCGGGCGCGATCCAGCGCCTCGACCACGCCGGCGCTGTCGATGTCGGCGAAGTCCGGGCGGTGGTGGATCAGCACGCGTGGGCCGGTGCTGTGGATCGGCTTGGAGGCGTCGGAGAAGACCACCACGGTGGGGCAGCCGACGGCGGCGATCAGGTGGGTCGGGCCGGTGTCGTTGCCGACCGCCCCCCAGGCCCGGCGCGCCAGCCCGCCCAGCTCCGGCACGCTGGTGCGGTCGGTGAGGTCGACCGCCTGCGGGCAGGTTTCCGCGATCACGCGGGCGAGGTCGCGCTCGCTGCCGGTGCCGATCACCGCCGGCACGATGCCGCGGCCGGCCAGCGCCGCCGCCACCTCGGCATAGCGGCGGGCCGGCCAGCGCTTGTCCGGCCGTCCGGGGGAGGAGCCGGGAACCAGCAGGGCGAAGCGCTCCGGCAGGCCGAATTTGGCAATGTCGGCGTCGAGCCAGGACAGGTCCGGCGTCTCGTCCGGCATGATGCCGAAGGGGGCGAGCTGGCGGACATAGCGGTCGCGCACCGGCACCTTGCGCCGCCCCTCGTAGCGGTCGGGGTGGGAGGCGCCGCGGGCGGTGCCCGACCATTCCGGCCAGGGGCCGGGGAACAGCAGCCGGTGGTACAGGTCGGTGCGCGTCTGCGCCTGGAGGTCGTAGACGCGGTCGAAGCGCTGGGCGCGCAAGGCCCGGCGGATCGCCAGATAGGCCGACAGCGAGCGGTCGCGCGGGTCCTCCAGCACCTCGTCGAACAGGCCGCTCATCCGGGCGAGTGGAGCCAGCGAGGGCAGCGTCAGCAGGGTCAGCCAGTCGCCGGCATGGTGGCGGCGGATGGCGGCGAAGGTGGTCTGGGCCAGGAAGAAGTCGCCGAAGGCGCCCAGCTTGATGACCAGGATGCGGAGCGGACGCTTGCTCATCGTGTCTTGTCCCCGATGCGGGCCCCGATACGGGTTGCCAGCCGCAGCATCAGCGCGGCGGAAAGGAAGCCTGCCATCCACCAGGGCTGCCAGATGCCGTAGGCGGTGCTGCCCATCGCCATCGCCGTGGCGAACAGGGCGAGCGCGAAGGGCTGGTCGCGGCGGTCGAGCCGGGCGGTGGCGGCCAGCAGCATCAGCATCACCGCCAGCGCCAGCGCCGCCCCGACCGCCCCGGTCTCCAGCCAGACCTGGAGGAAGGCGTTGTGGGGGTGGAGCGGCAGCAGGCTGTCGCCGATCGGCGAGAAGTCCGACACCGCTCCTTCCGGCGGGAGGGAGCGCGAGGCGTCGATGCCCTGGCCGAACACCGGCGTGCGGAGCGCGCGCTCCGCCGCATGGCCCCAGATCTCGACCCGGTGCTGGGCGGAGCGGAACAGCAGGGCGGAATGGTCGAGGTTGAGCGGACCGGAGAACAGCAGGGCGGCGGGCAGCACCAGCAGGAAGGCGGCCGTCACCGCGGCGGCGAACAGCCGGCGGGTCCAGCGGGCGGAGGCACGGGCGGCGCCCAGCGTGACCAGCCCGGCGGCGATGCCCAGCATGGCCGACCGGCTGGTCAGCGGCAGGCAGGCCAGCGCATAGCCGACCGGCACCAGCAGGGCCAGCGCCCGGCGTCGGAAACGGTCGACCGCCAGGGCGGCCGGCCAGACCAGCAGGCAGAGCAGCGCCGCCGTCCGCTTGGGCACATTGCCGTTCAGCAGGTTGGGCAGCTGGTCGTCGGGCACGCTGTTCCACCAGCGGTTCAGCGGGAAGTCCAGCGCCGCTTCCACCGCGAACAGCAGCCCGCCGGCCAGCCCGCCGGCCAGGAACAGCCCGGCCAGCCGCCGCGCGTCCGCCGCCGGCAGCCCGGCGATCCAGGCGCCGCCGGCCAGCGCGCCGAGCGCGATGTAGCCGATCTCCAGCACGGTCTGCAGCGCGCGGTCCGACGGGCTCCACAGGCTGGAGGCCAGGGCCAGGATCAGGAAGGCGCCCACCGCGGCGACCGCCGGCGTCAGGCGCAGGATGCGCCCGAAGGCGCCGCGCCGCGCCAGTCCGGCCAGCGACAGCAGCAGAAAGACGATCGCCCAGACCGGCAGCCCGCGCGGGGCGAGGGCCGCCAGCGGCCCCAGCACCAGGGCCGCCGCCCCGGCCAGACTCCGCAACGCGGCATCGACCCCTTTGCCGGCGGGGCCAGGGGCGGGGGCGGAAGACGCGGAAGCGGGGCGTGACGCGGTGGCGTCCAGGGACTCGACGGGCATGACCTCGACGCGGATCAGCGGAAACCGGCGGGGACTTAACCGCACCTTCGCCGCGAAAGCAACGGCGCGCGGTCGGTGGGAGGCCGGCGCCGGAAGGGACATTTGAAACGCCGTGGAACAGGGTTCAGGGTGCTGTTCCATTGTTTGACCCGACGGCGGGGTGGTGCCGGGGCGGTGCCGAGCTGAACATTTGAAACGCCGTGAAACAGGAATCTGCGCGGCGTTCCACTGTTTCATCCTGGGTGAAGCCCTTGGTGAGCAAGGCAGATCGGGGGGGCGGCATCCGGCGGGGCATGGTGGTTCCTTCCTGGCAGGGGCAGGAGGGTATTCCTATCATGGATGCCGGAGTTTGGGGAAAGGGTTGGGAGAAAATCGCGTATGGTCTCCTCTCCTCATCCTGAGGGGAGGCCTCTGGCTGTGTCGCTGGATAGCCTTCGGCACGCCATGGATTGCGTTATGCTCTCTATCGAAGCGGATCGTTCGAAGGGGGTGGAGATGGAACGCAACGCGGGGCAGGGGACCGAAGGCTACCGGGTCCGTGTGATGAGCCGGGCGGACCTCGACCTTGCCGTGGACTGGGCGCGGACGGAGGGGTGGAACCCCGGACTGTACGATGCCGGCGCCTTCCATGCCGTCGATCCGGCGGGCTTCCTGGTCGGGCTGCTGGACGGGCAGCCGGTGGCCTCGCTTTCCGTCGTCCGTTATCCGGGGAAGTTCGGCTTCCTCGGCTTCTACATCGTGCGGCCGGAGGCGCGCGGGCGCGGCTTCGGCTGGGGGCTGTGGCAGGCTGGGCTGCGTCATCTGGAGGGCTGCACCGTCGGCCTCGACGGCGTGGTCGCCCAGCAGGAGAACTACCGCAAGTCGGGCTTCGCCCTGTCCCACCGCAACATCCGCTTCGGCGGCAGCGTGCCGGACGGCGAGGTGGGCGGAACCAGTCTGGTGGACGCCCGGACGGTGCCGTTCGACCGGCTGACGGCGTTGGATGCCGAGTTGTTCCCAGCCCCGCGCCCCGGTTTCCTCGCCAACTGGATCGCCCTGCCGGGGGCCACGGCGCTGGCGGCGGTGAGGGAAGGCGGGGTGATCGGATTCGGAGTGATCCGCCCCTGCCATAGCGGTTTCAAGATCGGCCCGCTCTATGCTGCGGACGGGACGGTGGCGCGGGATTTGGTGCTGGCGCTCGCTCGGGCAGCCGGCGCCGGCCCGGTGTTCCTCGATGTGCCGGAGCCGAACGGGGTGGCGGTGCGGCTGGCGGAAGACTTGGGGCTGGTGCCGCAGTTCGAGACCGCCAGGATGTATCTGGGACCGGCTCCGGTGACGGATTTGGGGCGGATGTTCGGGGTTACGAGCTTCGAGTTGGGGTGAGGTCTGATCAGCGCAGGAATTTCACCATCAGAAGCTCGTCGACATAGACCCCATTCACCTTCAGCACCCGCGGTGCCGTTCCAAACGTTTCGAAGGCCAGGCGTCGGTAAAAGCCGACGGCCCGTTCATTGACCGCCGCGACGGACAGATGGATCTGCTCGACATGTTCTGCAGCATAGGTGAGCAAGGTGGTCAAGGCTGCATCGGCAAGACCGCTGCCCCGCCTGTTCTGGATGCCGTTGCAGGGCTTCGAGGCGGAGGGCGCGGAACGCCTCCGCATCGTCCGGTAGCAGCGGCCTGAGCTCTGTCGTGCGCATAGCCTCGTCCGGCACTCCCGGGGAAGGCACTCGCGGGGAACGTTCCCAGCTTTCAGGCTGCGCCTGAAGCCCTTCTCACGCCAGCAGGTCGGTGTGCCGGTTGCGGCGGATCCACATGGCGGCATAGCCGCAGAGGGGAACGATCTTCAGTCCCTCGGCGCGGGCGGCCTCCACCACGCCTTCCATCAGGCGGCCTGCGGCGCCGGTGCCGCGCAGCGAAGGCGGGGCCTCGACGTAGGAAATCACCAGGGTCTGGCCGTTGCGGCGGTAGTCGGCGAAGACCGTCTGGCTGCCGACCGCCAGTTCGAACCGGTTCATCGCGTGGTTGTCGGTGACCGTCTGTCCCATCCTCTTTGCTCCGTCGGTTGCGAGGGCTACTTCCTTCAACAGCGGGATGCGGCGAACCGGTCGGCGGTCCCCCTTTTTCGGTAAAACCGCCTCTCTCCCGACCCTCACTCCCCCCGCCAGCCGCAGGCGGACAGCGCGTCCCGCATATGCTCCGGCGCCGGGGCGATGGCGCTCACCGGTTCGTATTCGAAGGCCATGCGGAAAGCGACGGAACGGGCCAGCAGGTGCAGATTGCCGGGCGGCCGGCGTTCGGGTCCGTAGAAGGGCTCTCCCGTCAGCGGGCAGCCGAGGGCGGCGCAATGGACGCGGATCTGGTGGGTGCGGCCGGTGCGCGGGCGAAGCTCAAGCCAGGAACGGCCGTTTCCGGTGCCGAGGACCCGGTATTCGGTGACGGCCGGCTGGCCGGCCGGGTCGGGCAGGATGGTCCAGGAGGAGCGCGCCGCACCGGCTTCGATCTTCTTGAGCAGGGGCAGGTCGATCACGCCGGCCTCCGCCGCCGGGATGCCGTCGGCCACCGCCCAATAGGTCTTCTCGACATGGCCGGCGGCGAACATCTGGCCCAAGCGCTTCAGTGCCCAGGGCATGCGGCCCAGGATCAGGCAGCCGGCGGTGTCGCGGTCCAGCCGGTGGGCGAGCTTCGGCGGCTCTCCATCCGGCTCCGCCAGGTGGGGCAGGTAGAGTTCCAGATGGTCGGTGATGCGGCCGGCCTTGTGGACGGCCAGGCCGGCCGGCTTGTCGATGACGAAGCATTGTTCGTCCCGGTGCAGGACGCGGGCGCGCAGCTGGTCCGCGGTGAGCGAGGCCGGAGGCGGAGACGGGAAGGCAAGCGAGTCGGGGATCATGGCCGGCACCATGGCCGCCTGCGGACCGTTCGCGCAAGTATTTGCAATGAAACGTCATACGGAAAGTCAGTTATTTACGCTATGTCGGCCGACAGGCAGCGGCACGGTGTCGCGCCAGAGGTTTCCGCTGCTTTTCCAAGCGTTACTGCCTATGAGAAAGGTGCGGGGCCGCTTCGGACCTTGCGGATAAAGACCGGCTTGAACGAGGACATTCGGCCGGCTTTCATTTGATTTCGGCCGCCAGGACTAGCCTTTTGCCCGGTCTCGGAAGGTCTGTTGCGCCGTCGCGGAAGGCGTGGCAGAAAGCCGGTGACCACGCTTGTGCTTCCGCAGGCTCCGCTTGCGGTCGGGCCATGCCGTGGCACCATGGATTTGACTTCGCCTCAACCACAAGAGACGTCCAATGCGGAAACCCGTGCGCAAGGTGGTGTTCCCGGTCGCCGGTCTCGGCACGCGCTTCCTGCCGGCCACCAAGGCCATCCCGAAAGAGATGCTGCCCCTGGTCGACCGCCCCCTGCTGCAGCATGCCGTCGAAGAGGCGCGCGCCGCCGGCATCGAGGATTTCGTTTTCGTCACCGGCCGCTCCAAGCGCGCCATCGAAGACCATTTCGACGCCGATACCGAACTGAACCGCACGCTCGAAGAGCGCGGCAAGATGGACGCGCTGGAAGAGGTCCGCCACAGCGAGATCGCGCCCGGCCGCTGCTTCTACACCCGCCAGCAGGTTCCGCTGGGCCTCGGCCATGCCGTGTGGTGCGCCCGCGCCCTGATCGGCAACGATCCCTTCGCCATCGTGCTGCCCGACGACTTCGTCCAGGGCAAGACCCCCTGCCTGAAGCAGATGGTCGAGGCCTATGAGGAGGTCGGCGGCAACGTCGTCGCCGTCGTCGACGTGCCGCGCGAGCGCACCAGCAGCTACGGCATCCTCGACGTCGAGAAGGACGACGGCCGTCTGGCCACCGTCCGCGGCCTGGTCGAGAAGCCGAAGCCGGCCGATGCGCCGTCGACCCTGTCGATCATCGGCCGCTACATCCTGCAGCCGGAAATCTTCGACCATCTGGAAAAGCAGCAGCGCGGCGCCGGCAACGAAATCCAGCTGACCGACGCCATGGCCAACCTGATCGGCAACCAGCCGTTCCACGGCCTGCGCTTCGAAGGCACCCGCTACGACTGCGGCGACAAGGTCGGCTTCATCGAGGCGACGCTGGCCCACGCGCTGAACCGGCCGGACATGGCCGACAAGGTGCGCGAGATGCTGCGCAAATATTGCTGACCGACGGGCAGCCTGCATGACGCCGCGCCCGCCCCGTCCCCTGACCCGGACGGCGGCGGGCACGCGCGTTTGGGCTGCGCCTTGAGAATTGTGGCTTGAGAAAAGAGCCGGCGGCATGAAAAGGCCGGCCATGAGGAACGCCCCATGGTGAAGACCCACCAGGGCATCCCACAGACATACAGCATCCTTTCGAGGACATGAGGGGGACGCGATGCGCATTGCGATGATCGGCACGGGCTATGTCGGCCTGGTCTCCGGCGCCTGCTTTTCGGAATTCGGCGTGCACGTTACTTGCGTCGACAAGGACGCCGGCAAGATCGAGCGGCTGAAGAGCGGCGAGATTCCGATCTACGAACCCGGCCTGGACGACCTCGTCGCCCGCAACGTCGCCGCCGGCCGCCTGTCCTTCACCATGGACCTCAAGGAGGCGATGCAGGGCGTCGACGCCGTCTTCATCGCGGTGGGCACCCCGTCGCGCCGCGGCGACGGCCATGCCGACCTGTCCTACGTCTATGGCGCCGCCGAGGAGATCGCCCAGCATCTCGACCACTACACGGTGGTGGTGACCAAGTCGACGGTCCCGGTCGGCACCGGCCGCGAGGTCGAGGCGATCATCCGCCGCGTCCGTCCCGAAGCCGAGTTCGACGTCGCCTCCAACCCGGAATTCCTGCGCGAAGGCTCGGCCATCGGCGACTTCATGCGGCCCGATCGCGTCGTCATCGGCGCCACGTCGGAGCGCGCGGGCGAGGTGATGCGCCGGCTCTACCGGCCGCTCTACCTGATCGAGACGCCGATCGTCATCACCTCGCTGGAGACGGCGGAGCTGACCAAATACGCCGCCAACACCTTCCTGGCCGCCAAGATCACCTTCATCAACGAGATCGCCGATCTGTGCGAGAAGGTGGGCGCCAACGTCCACGACGTCGCCCGCGGCATCGGGCTGGACGGCCGCATCGGCAAGAAGTTCCTGCACCCGGGTCCGGGCTATGGCGGGTCCTGCTTCCCGAAGGACACGCTGGCGCTGGTCCGCACCGCCCAGCAGTTCGGCAGCCCGCTGCGCATCATCGAGACGGTGGTCGACATCAACGACAAGCGCAAGAAGCAGATGGCCGAGCGCATCATCGCCGCCTGCGGCGGGACGGTGGACGGCAAGACCGTCGCGGTGCTGGGCGTCGCCTTCAAGCCGAACACCGACGACATGCGCGACAGCCCGTCGCTCGACATCATCCCGGCGCTCCAGGCGGCCGGTGCGCACGTGCGCGCCTTCGATCCGGCGGCGATGCACGAGGCCGAGAAGCTGCTGCCCGGCGTGGAATGGGCGAAGAACGCATACGGCACCTTGGAGGGGGCCGATTGCGTCGCTATTCTCACGGAGTGGAATGAATTCCGCGCGCTCGACCTGCGTCGGGTCAAGTCGATGCTGAAGCGGCCGGTGATGATCGACCTGCGCAACATCTACAACCCCGACGACATGGCGAAGGCCGGCTTCACCTATACCTCCATCGGCCGGCCGTCGCCGGCCGGCGGGATGGACCGCGGCTGACGGTCCAAAGACGGCGTCCAACAGAGGACTAACGAGACGATGAGCGAAGCCCATACCTTCCACCCCACGGTGCTGCGCGAATACGACATCCGCGGCATCGTCGGCAAGACGCTGACCCCGGCGGACGCCCGCGCGGTCGGCCGTTCCTTCGGCACCGTGGTGGTGCGCAAGGGCGGCAAGACGGTCTGCGTCGGCTACGACGGCCGTCTGTCCTCGCCGGACCTGGAGGAGGCGCTGGTCGAGGGGCTGGTTTCCACCGGCCTGCACGTCCTGCGCATCGGGCTCGGCCCCACGCCGATGCTGTATTTCGCCACCCGCGACCGCGAGGCGGCGGCCGGCATCATGATCACCGGCTCGCACAACCCGCCGGACTACAACGGCATCAAGATGATGCTGGGCAAGGGTCCGGTCTATGGCCAGCAGATCCTGGAACTCGGCACCATGGCGGGCAAGGCCGACTGGGAGCAGGGCCAGGGCTCGTCGGAGAAGATCGACGTCCAGGACGAGTATGTCGCCCGCCTGCTGAAGGACTATGACGGCACCCGCGACCTGAAGATCGCCTGGGACGCCGGCAACGGCGCGGCGGGCGAGATCCTGCGCCGCCTGACCGCCAAGCTGCCGGGCAAGCATGTCCTGCTTTTCGACGACATCGACGGCAACTTCCCCAACCACCATCCGGACCCGACGGTCGAGGCCAACCTCGTCGACCTGAAGAAGGCGGTGGCGGAGCATGGCTGCGACATCGGCATCGGCTTCGACGGCGACGGCGACCGCATCGGCGCCATCGACCACAAGGGCCGCGTGGTGTGGGGCGACCAGCTGGTCGCGCTTTATGCCGCCGACGTGCTGAAGAGCCATCCGGGCGCCACCATCATCGCCGACGTCAAGGCCAGCCAGGCCCTGTTCGACGAGATCGCCAAGCATGGCGGCACCCCGCTGATGTGGAAGACCGGCCACTCGCTGCTGAAGGCCAAGATGGCCGAGACCGGCTCGCCGCTGGCCGGCGAGATGTCGGGCCACATCTTCTTCGCCGACAAGTGGTACGGCTTCGACGACGCGCTCTATTGCGGCGTCCGCCTCGCCGGGCTGGTCAGCAAGCTGGACACCACGCTGGCGGCCCTGCGCGACGGCCTGCCGGACATGGTCAACACGCCGGAGACCCGCTTCCAGATCGACGAGGAACGCAAGTTCGCCGTGGTCGAGGAGGTCAAGGGCCGGGTCAAGGCGTCGGGCGCCAAGGTCAACGACATCGACGGCGTCCGCGTGACGACCGACGACGGCTGGTGGCTGCTGCGCGCATCCAACACCCAGGACGTGCTGGTGGCCCGCGCCGAGTCCTACAGCCAGGACGGGCTGGAGCGGCTGAAGGGCGCGCTGATCGAGCAGCTGGTGGCCTCGGGGCTGTCGGCGCCGTCCTTCGAGGGCGGCGGGTCGCACTAATATACAATTTAATCTGCCGCATATGCTTTTTTTCGAATAATATGCGGCGGACGTTGTGCTTACGCTTCCGAACGACGTTTCAGAGAAAACTCGTTCGGAAGCAGTTTTTCAGGTTAATGACTCGTTTCTATTTATTTTTCTGCATTAGGTTTGGTTGGTTACAGTGAAAATTTTTATATTTATAAAATATTTCAACGTTTTCTATAAATAATTCAGTGCTTTTGTTTTCTTTTTTTTATGAGTAAATTTCGCAAATCCGGTATCTTTTTTTGGTTTTATTTCTTGCTCTCCGCCGTAGGCCCGCATCGTAAATGCCTAAAATCATTCTTTGTATCTGATTTGCTACCAAAACGTTTCGTCCTACATTGCCTAAAAACTTTACATCTTGTAGGCGGAAGGAAGTTGTGGCAGAGGTGGTAAGAAATGGGCACGGGAAGAATTCTCCAGAGTGCTCAACTGGATTTCATAAAGGGCTGAAGAAGATGAGTGCACGCGTACCCTCTGATAGAAGGTCTATGGGGCAGGCATTCAAAAGAAATTACCAAGCTGCACAGACTCTGACGGAATATACTCGTCCGCGGCTTATGCTGCTGTTCTATGCCGCTGAAGCAGGACTCAAAGCAATCTGTATGCACGAACATACCCTAAAAGACTCAGAGGATCTAGGTGAATATATGAATCAAAATTATCGGAAAAAAGATGGCCATGACTTAGAGATTTTAATCACAATAGCAAATATTAACGCTACCGATATAGTAGATTGTCCAGGGAATTTTCCTATCATGTACAATGGGAGAGGGTTATCATTTCGACCGTTCAAAATACATGAGGCAGCGAGATATGGCGTGAAGGTATGTCCGCAATTTAGGAATCAAATAGAAACTTGGTTAGAAAGTATCTGCCAAGTTCTGAATCGGCGTCTCGGCTGAGGAAAACAATATGATCAGCGAAATTTACTGCTATACTTGGGTTGATATACTTGATCGGCTGCGCAGCAAGCAGGCGAATGATACTGCTCCGAATTGCTTAATTTCGGCAGAGCCATTGCCGACGCGTATTATACTATCTGTGACGTTTGGTGCGGATATTGGAGAAATTAATGAGTGGCTCGGAGAACTATTTGGTCCACGTTTTGATCCACAGAGAAATATTATCAACCTTGACAAGCCAATTAACGGAAATGACCGGCTTATTGCTGTAGATATTGAGCAACTGGATTCGGGCGAAGAAGTGGATCGGGTGATCAAGCTCAGACCGTCCGTTCTGCGAGGGCGATCTGTTGTTTATCACCCTACATATGAGTTGCCTGCGGTTCGCGAATTGTCTGATGTGCCGCCAATATTGACTTTCCATTCATCTAAAGGCGGTATGGGACGGACTACCATCACCCTTGCCCTCGCCTTTGCTCTTGCAAAGCAAGGAAGACGTGTGCTTCTGGTCGATTCTGATTTTGAAGCGCCAGGTATATCAGCATTACTTAATGTAACGCTTCCTGTTCCTAAAGTATCGTTTGCGGATTTGATTGCGCTTGCGCATACTGATCCGCATCCATCTGCCGAAAATACTGTGGAATTGGTAAGCGAGCGCTTGGTAGATCAAGTTTTTCATTCAATTTTTATTCTGCCTTGTACACGAGATTTGGCTCCTCCTCTTGTTACTCCAGACGCACTGACGGTCTCTACACGACGTTCTGCTTTCTTTATGGGCGAATTATTGGGGGCGGTAGCAAAGAGGGTTGGTGCAGATGTGGTTTTGGTCGACCTGCGTGCAGGTATGTCAGAGTTGGTAGCATCACTCTTTCTTGATCCTCGACTTCAGCATGTGTTGGTCACAACATTGAACGGTCAAGCAATTGATGGAACGCTTCATCTTCTGGAATCATTGCGAGATGTTGCTAAGAAATGGACGGACAGCACCGGAGAGCGTTTGAAGAACATTCCTTATGTAATTGTTAATCAGAAGCCAACTGATAGCTCAATGATTGAGGAAGGGGACAATGCTCTTAAATCCCTTGAGGAAAAATTGTACGCAAAATTTCAGGAAATTGGACAGATTTCTACTGAGCTAACTAACGAGGGGAGTGAAGAGAATCCTTTTCTGGATCGATCTCTTGCACCGATCGTTATTGATCGCCTTTCATCCATTTCTATTTTGCCCTCAGACCTGGAAAAAGTCCAAGAACGGCTGATGGCAAGTGACCTTCCTTCCAAAGTCTTGGACGCATTCCTGATTGATCTACCACCTACTCCAACGGCCACGGTGTCGATAATTCAGAGTTCCCATGGTAATGTGGGGCTTGAGCGGAAACGTGCCATGCTTGCAGAATTCGCTAAAGAATCTGTCTATGCTGAGAATGCAAGCCAATCTAGAATTTTCGCTACCCGTTCTCTTAACAAGCTTGTTTCAAGCTTTCGAAGCGAACTGCCTAATGTTGTCGTTCTTGGCGACAAGGGATCTGGAAAGACGTACACTTTTACATCTGTCGTAAAGTCAAAAACTTGGCAGAACTTTGCGCGGCAAGTTATCCCTGATTTTGATGGACAGGTCGATGCTGAAATTGTACCGATCCTCGTACCTGATGAACTGCATGTAGACCGCAAACGAGCAATCACCGAGTGGCTTGAGGAAATGGCGACTCGGGATGGAGCGGGATCTCCCATCGATCATTCAAGCCTTGGAGATGCTGTTGGGCATTTCAAAGCTGGTGACGATGCATTGAAAAGTGGGGCATGGAGAAACTTCTGGCTTGAACTTATTGCACGACGCTGTGGTTATGAAGCAAAAGAAGAAGTATCGGGTATAGCTAGACTTCGCGAAGCGCTTAAAAATCGGCAGCGTCGGATCGTTGTCGTGTTTGATGGATTAGAAACGCTTTTCCAGCGTTTTAACTCCGATCAAGTTGAACAAGTGGCATTGGAGTCGTTGTTGAGGCAGGTTCCAGATTGGCTTGCACAGACACCTGATAGATCTATCGGTTTTGTGGCATTTGTTCGCGAAGACTTAGCAAAATCAGCATTACTGATGAATTTTGGTCAATTTCAGGCCCGATATGAACCTTTTGCTCTGCGATGGAACTGGAATGAAGCAGCTGCTTTGGCTCTGTGGATAGCACAACAGGCAGAGGCCATCCCGGAGGTAGTGGCGCCTATTGATTTGATTGGGATGGATGAGGAGACTCGAGCAGAAGCGTTGATGCCCCTATGGGGTTGGAAGCTCGGTTCAAATGACTCTAAAGAAGCGAGAACCCTGGAGTGGGTGATGTCGTCACTGTCCAATTTCCGTACTGTGCTTCAGGCACGGGATTTGGTTCGCTTTATTTATATTTCAGCTGAAAAATCGAATGTTCATGATAGATTTTCGGAGGATAGAATTTTGACGCCGAAGGCAATTCGCGATGCAATAGAGCCTTGTAGCGAAGAGAGGGTAAAAGAAACAGGAGAAGAAAATGCTTATCTTGAAGGAATATTTAGGAAAATATCTGGAATGCCGCATAATCTCCGTGAATTGCCGTGGTCTTCTCGAGATGCCGTGCAACGATTGGAAGAGCCGGAGCTTTCTGCTTTGCTCGAATTCGGCATATTTTTCAGGCGCGAGGATGAGTATTTTGTTCCAGAAATTTATCGTAGCGGGCTTAGACTATACTACGGAGGGGGTGCGCGTAGAAAGGTTGTGACTTTGATGCGTCGTGCACGTGCTCAGTAAAAAGTAACCTGCGAATAGAGAATTCATTAAGCCGAATCGGATAAATTTCCGGTGAGGGGGCGCTCCTTCACCGGAAACTCGCCAGATGCTTTCTGAAGCGCGCCAGACTCCAGGCGAAGAACAGCGCGCCGATCCCGGCGGTCGCGGCGAAACGCGGCCATACCACGTCGAAGCCGGCACCGCGGAACAGAATCGCCTGGGCGAAGGCGACGAAATGGGTCGAGGGTGACAGCTGCATCGCCATCTGCAGCCATTGCGGTTCACTTTCCAGCGGGGTGAAACCGCCGGACAGCATGTTCATCGGCAGCACGATCAGGATGAACAGAAGCCCCAGTTGCGGCATCGAGCGCGCCACGGTGCCGAGGAAGATGCCGAGCGCCGTCGCGAAGAACAGGTAGAGCGCCGTCCCGGCCAGGAACAGCGGGACCGATCCGGCCAGCGGCACCGACAGGAGCCCGCGCAGCACGGCATAGAGCGCCACCAGCGTCAGCACCAGGATCACCGCGCCGTTCGCCAGCACCTTGGCCGCCATGATCTCGGCGGGCCGCACCGGCATCACCAGCAGATGCTCCAGCGTGCCGTGCTCGCGCTCGCGGATCAGGGCGGCGCCGGACAGCAGCACCGCCAGCATGGTGACGTTGCTGACCACCGACATGGTGCCGGTGAACCATTTCGTATCCAGCGCCTCGTTGTAGGCGACGCGGAGCTGGAGCGACACCGGGGCGGCGCTGCCGTCGGCCTCGCGGCGGACGAAGCGGCCGACCTCGTCCTCGACGATGCCCTGGATGGTGCCGGCACCGATGCCGGCCTGCATCATCGCGGTGGCGTCGATCAGCAGCTGGATCGCCGGGCTGCGGCCGGCCAGCACGTCGGCCTGGAAATCGGGCGGGATGTCGAGGACGAAGGTATAGCGGGCGGAATCCATCGCCGGATCGACCTCGGCATGGCCGATCATCACCGGGGTCTGGAACTCCGGCCGATGGAAGCTGGAGGCCAGACGCTGCGACAGGGTCGAGCGGTCCTCGTCGACGATGGCGATGGCGGCGTTGCGCAGCTCGTGCGAGATGCCGGTCGCTTGGCTGTAGACGGAAAAGGTGAAGGAATAGACGACGAAGCCCAGCATGAAGGCGTCGCGCAGCAGGCTGATCCATTCCTTGCGCGCGAGCGTCAGGCTGTTGCGGAGGAAGCGCATCATGGCTCAGCGCTCCTGTTTCGGCAGGAAGGCGACGCCGAGCGCCAGGAAGACGGGGATGAAGGCGGCGGTCGCCAGGATGAAGGGAAGAAGCTCCGGAAAGGCCAGCCCCTTGGTGAAGGCGCCGACCGACACTTTGAGGAAATGGGTGGTGGGAAACAGCGTGCCGAACAGCCAAGCCCCGCCTTCCAGCGTCGCCACCGGCTGCAGCATGCCGGAGAACTGCGTGGCCGGCAGCATGGTGACGATGGCGGTGCCGAACACCGCCGCCGTCTGGGTCGCGGTGAAGACGGAGATCAGCAGCCCCAGGGCCGTGGTCGCCACCACATAGACCAGCCCGCCGAGCAGAAGCCCGATCAGGCTGCCCTTCACGGGCACCCCGAACAGCGTGACCGCCATCGCCACCATCAGCAGCAGGTTGAAGGCGGCGAGCGCGATGTAGGGCAGCTGCTTGCCCAGCAGGAATTCCAGCCGCGTCACCGGGGTGACGTAGAGGTTGGTGATCGAGCCGAGTTCCTTTTCCCGCACCACGCCGAGTGCTGCGAGGATGGCGGGGATGAAGACCAGCAGCAGGCCGATGTCGCTGGGCACCATGGCGTCGAGGCTGCGGAAGGCCTGGTTGTACCGGTAACGCATCTCCAGGGTGGCGGCCGGGGCGGGCAGGGCGACGCCGGACGCCGTGGCGGCATCCTCGATGAAGCGCTGGTGCAGGCCGGCGACATAGCCCTGGATCGTCTCCGCCCGGAAGGGCATGGCGCCGTCGATGCGCACCGCCACCTCCGGGGGTCTGCCGCGGCGGAGATCGCGGCCGAACCCTTCGGGGATCTCGATGGTCAGCGCCGCCTCGCCGCGTTGCAGGCGCAGAGCGAGATCGCGGGCGTCGATCGCCGGCGGGGTGGCGCGGAAGCTGCGCGAGCCGTCGAACTGCTCGACATAGGCGCGGCTCTCGGGGGAGCGGTCGTGGTCGAGCACGGCGAAGGTCAGATTTTCCACGTCCATGGTGATGCCGAAGCCGAAGACCAGCATGAGCAGGACGGTGCCGAGCAGGGCGACGGTCAGGCGGACGGGATCGCGGCGGAGTTCGAGGGTTTCGCGCCAGGCGTAGGCCAGCAGGCGGCGGGTGGAGACGAAGGGTCCCCTCTCCCCCCCAACACAAGCTCCGCTTGTGTTGCCGGCAGGCGAAGCGAAGCTTCGCCGAGAGGCGGGGAGAGGGTTAGGGTGAGGGGGTTCCGAAGCGAGGATTTTCGGGACAGTCACGCTGTGCGTCCCCCTCACCCCGACCCTCTCCCCGGGGGGGAGAGGGGGAGTGGGCGGGGTGTCGAGTTGAGCATTCTCCTCAGCTTGCCGCATGAACCCGATGAAGGCGTCGTCCAGGCTGTCGGCCTGCTGCTGGCGGCGCAGCTCGTCGGGCGGGCCGGCGGCGATGACGCGGCCGGCATTCATGAAGGCCACCCGGTCGCAGCGCGCCGCCTCGTTCATGAAATGGGTCGAGACGAAGATCGTCACCCCCTGGTCGCGCGACAGGGCGATCAGGTCGCGCCAGAACTGGTCGCGCGCCACCGGATCGACGCCGGAGGTCGGCTCGTCGAGGATCAGCAGCTCCGGACCGTGCAGGATGGCGACGGCCAGCGACAGCCGCTGCCGCACCCCCAGCGGCAGCCGGTCGGCCACGGCGTCGAGATAGGGCGGCAGGCCGAAGCGCTCGACCAGCGCCGCCAGCCGGGCGTCGGCGCCATCGAGGTCGAACAGGCGGGCGTGCAGGTCGAGGTTCTGGCGCACCGTCAGCTCGCCATAGAGCGAGAAGGCCTGGGCCATGTAGCCGACGCGGCGGCGGCTCTCCATGTCGCCGGCATCCACCGGCCGGCCGAACAGCCTCGCCTCGCCGGCGCTGGCGGGCAGCAGGCCGGTCAGCATCTTCATGGTGGTGGTCTTGCCGCAGCCGTTGGAGCCGAGGAAGCCGAAGATCTCGCCGCGGCCGATGCGGAAGCTGATGTCCGACACCGCGGTGAAGTCGCCGAAGCGGCGGGTCAGGCCGACCGCCTCGATGGCCGGTTCGGCATCGGCGGGCTCGGGCGGGCGGGGCGGGACGACGAGGCGCTCGTGGCCGCGCCGGACCTCCTCCGGCAGCAGGGCGACGAAGGCTTCCTCCAGTTCGGCGGTGCCGGTGCGCGCCTTCAGGGCGGCGGGAGTGTCGTGGGCGAGCAGGCGGCCGGCGTTCATCATCACGACCCGGTCGAAACGCTCCGCCTCGTCCATGTAGGAGGTGGCGACCAGCACCGTCATGCCGGGGCGGCCGGCGCGGATGCGGGCGATCAGCTCCCAGAACTGGCGGCGGGAGAGCGGATCGACGCCGGTCGTCGGCTCGTCGAGGATCAGCAGGTCGGGGTCGTGCAGCAGGGCGCAGCAGAGGCCGAGCTTCTGCTTCATGCCGCCCGACAGCTTGCCGGCCGGGCGGTCGGGGAAGGGGGCGAGGCCGGTGGACTCCAGCAGGTCGGCGATGCGGCGCCGGCGCTCCGCGGCGTCGAGGCCGAAGAGGCGGCCGAAGAACTGGAGATTCTCGGCGACGCTGAGGTCGGCGTAGAGGTTGCGGCCGAGCCCCTGCGGCATGTAGGCGATGCGCGGCTGGAGCGCCGCGCGGCCACGGCGGTCGGCGAGGTCGGTGCCGAGCACGCGGACGCTGCCCTGCTGGACCTTTTTCGCCGTGGAAATCAGCCCGAGCAGGGTCGATTTGCCGATGCCGTCCGGGCCGATGATCGCGACGCTGGCGCCGGCGGGGATGTCGAGGGAAGCGTCCTCCAGCGCCACCGTCCGGCCGTAGCGGTGCCGTACGCCGGACAGCGAGACGGCTGGGGCGGGAGTCATGATCTTTCGCCCTGGGGTATATCCCCTCTCCCCCCCGCTCTCGCGCAAACGAAGTTTGCGCTGACGCGACAGGCGGACCAAAGGTCCGCCGAAAGCGGGGAGAGGGTTAGGGTGAGGGGGGCGCGTGGGCTGGATTTAATGGCGGAGGGTGGCTGGTTCCCGGCGAAGTCACGCTGTGCGTCCCCCTCACCCCGACCCTCTCCCCGGGGGGGAGAGGGAGAATTCTGGGGGGAAGAGGTCGCTTCCCGAGTCAGTTTCGATTCCAGCCAGTCGGGCCAAGCCGCCTTGTCGTCGAGCTTCACATAGGCCATGCCGGTCAGGCCGGTCTTCACCCGCTCGATGTAGCGGGTGACCAGCGCTTCCGGGACGCGGGCCTTGACGCGGAACATCATGCGGTCGCGTTCCGACTTGGTCTCCACCTGCTTGGGCGTGAACTGGGCGCGCGGGGCGACGAAGGTCACGGCAGCAGGGATCGCGGTGTCGGGAACCGCATCCAGCAGGATGCGCGCCTCGGCGCCGAGTGCCAGATTTCCCGCCGTGTCGGTCGGCAGGAAGAAGGTCATGTACACGTTGGACAGGTCGAGCAGCGTCGCCGCCTTGCCGCCGGCGGCCAGCACCTCGCCCGGTTCGGACAGGCGGTAGAGCACGCGCGACTTGCGCGGCGCCTTCAGCACGCCGTCGGCGACCAGCGTGGTCAGCCGGTCGACGTCGCCGGCGACGGCGGCGATCGCCTCGTCGGCGCTGGCGAGGTGGCTCTTGGCGGCCTCCAGCGCGGCGTCGGCGGTGCGGCGGCTGTTGCGGGCCTGATCGACGCGCTGTTCGGCGACATGGCCCTTGCCGAACAGGATCAGCGCCCGCTCCAGCTCCTTGGCGGCGAAATCGGCCTCGCTGAGGCGCTGGGCGACCAGCGCGTTCGCTTCCTCGCGGGCGCGGCGGGACTGGCGCAGCTGGGCCTCGGCGGAGCGGAGCTGCGCTTCGAGGTCGCGGGTGTCGAGCGTGGCGATGACGGCGCCGGCTTCCACCAGATCGCCTTCCTCGACCGGGATGGTCAGGACGCGGGCGGCGTATTTGGTGGCGACGTCGATCTCGTTCGCCTCGATCCGGCCGTTGCCGGCGGCGAAGCCGGCCGGCAGCCGGCTGCCCTGCATCGTTCGCCAGCCATAGGCGGCCCCGGCGCCGAGCAGCGCCAGCAGGACCACGGCGGCGAGAAGGCGCTTGAGGGTCATGGCTTCGCTCCGTTCGCCGCGGTGTCGGTGTCGAGCGCGCCCATCACGCCGGCCAGGATGCGCTCGCGCGCGGCGTCGTCGGGGGCGGTGTCCAGCGTCCGGCGCAGCGCCAGCAGCGCTTCGGCATAATGGTTGTGCCAGTCGCGGCCGGCGAGGTCGGCGGGGGCGAGGCGGGGGTGAGGGGCGGCCGGTACCAACGGGCACGGGGCGGCGAGGTCGACGCGGTCGTCCAGCGCCGGAAGGGCGATGCGGTCCGGCGCCCAGCCCTTGTCGAGCAGGGCTCGGCGGATGGAGGCCCGGGCGGCCTCCTCGCCATGGACCAGGAACAGGCCGTGGCCGACACCGTGGCGGGCATCCACCCAGTCGAGCAGGGCGGAGCGGTCGGCATGGCCGGAATAGACGTCGATGGAGCGCAGCCGCGCTTTGACGGCGATCTCCTCGCCATGGATGCGGACGCGGGATGCTCCCTCCTGCAGCAGGCGGCCGAACGTGCCGGGGGCCTGGTAGCCGACCAGCAGCACGGTGTCCTGCGGGCGCCACAGGCGGTTCTTCAGGTGATGGCGGATCCGGCCGGCGTCGCACATGCCGCTCGCCGCCATGATGATGGCGCCGCCGGAAATCCCGTTCAGCCGCTGGCTTTCCGGCACGCCGCGGACATGGTGGAAGTTGGCGCGGGTGAAGGGATCGCCGTGGGTTTCCAGATCGTCGAGATGGCGGCGGAAGACGCCGGTCACCGCGTCGGCCAGCGGCGAGTCGAGGAAGACGTCCACCGCGGGAAGCTGGCCGCCGTCGAACAGGCGGTCGAGGTCGTAGAGCAGTTCCTGCGTGCGTTCCACCGCGAAGACCGGGATCAGCAGGACGCCGCCGGCCGCCAGCGCCGACGACACCTCCGCCCGCAGCACCGCCTGCCGCCCGGCTTCGTCCAGGTCGGTGCGGTCGCGGTCGCCGTAGGTGGTCTCCAGCACCATCCAGTCCGGCCGTTCCGGCCCGTCGGCGTCGGCGTGGAAGCTCTTGCCGCCGGGGCCGAGGTCGCCGGAGAGCAGCAGGCGGGTGGGCTCGGCGGTGCCACCCCCGAGGCCATCGATGGCTTCGATCTCGACGGACGCGGAGCCCAGGATGTGGCCGGCCTGCCAGAAACGGGCACGCAGGCCCGGCAGGATGTCGGTCCAACGGTCGTACTCGACGCGGCGAAGCCGGCGCAGGCTGCGGATGGCGTCGTCCTGGGTGTAGATCGGCTGGACGGCGGCCCGGCCGCGCTGGCGGTTGCGCCGGTTGAGGCGCTCCACCTCGCCCTCCTGGATGTAGCCGCTGTCGGGCAGCATGTATTCCAGCAGATCGACCGTGCCGCCGGTGGCGTAGATCCGGCCGCGGAAGCCCAGCCGGGTCAGCTTGGGCAGCAGGCCGGAATGGTCGATGTGGGCGTGGGTCAGCAGGACCGCCGCGATCGAGGACGGGTCGAAGGGGAAGGGGCGGTAGTTCAACTCCCGGATCGTCTTGGTGCCCTGGAACATGCCGCAATCGATCAGCACGTCGCCCGACGGCGTGGACAGGCGGAAGCAGGAGCCGGTCACCGTTCCGGCGGCGCCGTGGAAGGTCAGCGACAGGGACATGGGGTCAGCTCCTTGTTTTTCCTCTCCGGGACTATCCCCTCTCCCCCCGGGGAGAGGGTTAGGGTGAGGGGGAACCGCTTCGTGGATCTCTTCGGCTGCGCCGAACCCCCTCATCCCGACCTTCTCCCCGCATTCGGCGGATCTTCGATCCGCCTGTCGCGTCAGCGCAAACGAAGTTTGCGCGTGAGCAGGGGGAGAAGGAGATTGGTTCCTGCTCACCTCACCTCACCTCACCTCACCTCACCTCATCCCACCACCACCCCGCTGTTATCCGCGGCATGGGCCTGGGCGAAGGTGAAGTCGGCGTTGGTGCCGGCGTGGATGCGGTAGAGCGGCTCGCCCCGGCGCACGCGCTCGCCGACCTTGCGCAGCAGGTCGATGCCGGCGCCCTTGTCGGTGGGCGCGCCGGCCAGCCGCGCGATGCGGGCGAGGCGGTAGCAGTCGAGCGACGACACGATCCCGTCGGCGGGGGACGCGACCTCCGCGACCAGCGACCCCAGCGTCGCGACGGCGGGCGGCGGGCCCTGCAGGCCGATGATCCGTTCCATGGACGCCAGGGCGGCACCCGACTCCAGAAGCTCGCGCGCCCGGCGGTTGCCGGAGCCGCCGCGGACGGCGGGGTCGAATTCCAGGATGCGGCCGGCCAGCAGCAGGGCGCGCTCCGTCAGGTCGGCGGGGGATGCCGGGTCGTTGCGCAGCACCGCCATCACGTCGCGCGCCTCCAGCACCGGGCCGATGCCGCGTCCGACCGGCTGCGAGCCGTCGGTGATCGCCACCTCCAGCGTCAGGCCGAGCCGGTCGCCGACATGCTCGAACAGCTTGCGCAGCCGCACCGCCTCGCCGGCGCTGCGGATCTTGGCGCTGGGGCCGACGGGGATGTCGATCAGCAGATGGGTCGAGCCGGCCGCCGCCTTCTTCGACAGGATGGAGGCGACCAGCTGTTCGCGGGTGTCGATGGCGAGCGGCCGTTCGATGGAGATCAGGATGTCGTCGGCCGGCGACAGCCGGACATGGCCACCCCAGACCAGGCAGCCCCCGGCCTCGCGCACCAAAGCCTGCATGCGCTCCACCGGCAGGTCGACATTCGCCAGCACCTCCATGGTGTCGGCGGTGCCGGCCGGGGACGTGATGGCGCGCGACGAGGTTTTGGGGATCGGCAGGCCGTGGGCGGCGACGATCGGCACCACGATCATCGAGGTGCGGTTGCCGGGAATGCCGCCGATGCAGTGCTTGTCGGCGATGGTGCCGGCGATCCCGCCGGGGCCGCCCCAATCCAGCCGGGTGCCGGCGGCGATCATGGCGCGGGTCAGGCCCAGCACCTCCGCCGTCGTCATGAAGCTGGCGCAGGCGATCAGGAAGGCGGCGATCTCGATCTTGGAATAGCGCTGGTCGGTGATGTCGCGGATGATGGCGGCAAGCTGGTCGTCGGTCAGGGCGGCGCCGCCGACCTTGGCGCGCACCAGCTCGAAGCTCTCCGGCGGGGTCGGGGGGACGAGCTGGACGGCGGAGCCCGCCGCCAGGCCGAGCTGGCCGAAGGCGGGGTCGGACAGGCCGATCTCGTCGGGGCCGACGATGGCGGGGTCGTCGACGACGTTCAGCACGGCCAGCAGGGAGCGGCCGTCGTTCCGCACCTCCACCCGGCCGAGGCCGAGGAAATCCTCGACATGGTAGCGGGTGCAGCGGCGGTTGAGGAAGGCGACGTTCTCCCGGACGGTGTCGATCGCCAAATGTCGAAGCGTCAGCATGTCCCGCAGTCTACGCCCGCCCCGGCCGGCCAGTGACGCCGAGCCTGCGCGGCTGCCATGCCGCCGCCTACGCCCTGCGGTTGATCCGGATCATTGGCGGGGCGGAGAGGATGTGCTTCCTCACGTGCTCTCCCGTGCGATGAAGGTCAGGCCGAGGTCGAGACGCCGCTGCGGCGGCTCCTTGCCGTCCATCAGGTCGAGCAGCATGGCGGCGGCGTTGCAGCCGATGGCGTAGCGGGGGGTGGCGACGGTGGTCAGGGTCGGCGTGGTCCAGGCCGAGGCCGGCAGGTCGTTGAAGCCGGCGATGGCGAGTTGGCCGGGCACGCGGATGCCCCGGCGCTGGCATTGGAACAGCGCGCCCTGGGCCAGATCGTCGTTGCAGAAGAAGACGGCGTCGCAGTCGCTGTTCTCCGCCATCAGCCGGTCGATCATCGCCGCACCGAGTTGGATCGAGGACCGGTCGGGCAGGCGCCAGACTCGCGTCTCGTCGTAGAGACCGGCCTCCTCCAGCGCGTGGCGGTAGCCGTCGAGGCGGGCGAGCGTGCGGGGGTCGAGCTGCACGGCGACGAAGCCGATGCGGCGGTAGCCGCGCGCCAGCAGGTGGGTGGTCATCAGCCGGCCGCCCTCCTCCTGCGAACAGCCGACGCTGAGGCTGTCGGGGTCGTCCAGCAGCTCCATCATGTGGACGGTCGGGCTGGAGAGCGCCGACAGATAGGTGCGGGCGACCGCGGTGTGGTCGGTGCCGGTCAGCAGGAGGCCGTCGGGCTGGAACTGGAGGTAGGTGCGGATCAGCCGCTCCTCCTCCTCCGGGGAATAGTGGGTGACGCCGATGAGGGCGCGGTAGCCGCGCGGCAGCAGCATGTCGTGGATGCCGGCCAGGGTCTCGACGAAGACCATGTTGGTCATCGACGGGATCAGCACCGCCACCGTCATCGACCGCGCCGAGGCGAGCGCGCTCGCCGCCTGGTTCGGCACGTAGCCCATCGACTGCGCGGTGTCGAGGATGCGCTGGCGAAGCTCCGGCACCACCAGTTCCGGCCGCTTGAAGGCGCGCGATACGGTGATCGCGCTGACGCCCACCCGCTCCGCCACGTCCGCCATCGTCGCGCGGCCGGTGCGCGAGGAGCGCGGCTTGCGCGTCTTGACCGCCGGGGGTGCAGGCCGATCATCGCCATCCGTCGTCACAGGAGAGGTGTCCTTCCGAGTCCGGCCGCCGCCATCGAGGTGCGCGCGGGATGGTGGGTGGCATTGTGTAGCACGACCGGGCGGAGCCGCCAGTCCCGCGGAGCCTTCCTCCACAGTCCGCCGCACCCGCCGGTAAGCCGCTGCCGACAAGCCATGCCGACAAGTTTGTCAGTGCCTCGAACAAACCTCTTTACGGGCATCGAGGTTAGCGCTAACAGTAGCGAACTCTCGTTTCGACGTCATCCGTGTACAGCGGTTCCCAGGGTTTCCGATCTCGGCTGACTCTAAACGGGGTGCCTCGAATATGATAGCGCTAACATAACCTTGTGCGTGGCTTGTCGCGATCCCGGTCGCGGATGCCGCCCTGTACCGGACAGCGGGAACACAGGCTCATGAACGGTCCTCCCATCGCGTCGCCCCTTCCTGGAGCCGCCCTGCCGGCGGGTGCCGAAGCGTCCGCCGCCGAACCGTCGGCCGCGCCGCCGATCGTCGTGGTGATGGGCGTGGCCGGCTGCGGCAAGTCCAGCGTCGGCCAGACCCTGGCGCTGGCGCTGGGTCTTGGCTTCGTCGAGGGCGACGCGCACCATCCCCCCGCCAACATCGCCAAGATGTCGTCCGGCATTCCGCTGACCGACGAGGATCGCGACGGCTGGCTGGGCACGCTGGCCGGCTTCATCGCCGAGGCGGACCGCGAGGGGCGCGGGCTGGTGGTCGCCTGTTCGGCGCTGAAGCGGCGCTACCGCGACCGGTTGCGCGGCGGGGCCAAGCGGGTGATCTTCCTGCATCTCCATGGCGACAAGGCGCTGATCGTGTCGCGGATGGGCGGGCGGACCGCCCATTTCATGCCGACGGCCCTGGTCGACAGCCAGTTCGCCGACCTGGAGATGCCCGGCGCCGACGAGGCGGTCCTGTCCTACGAGGTGACGCTGCCGGCCGCGGCGATCGTCGCCGACGCCTGTGCCCGCCTGACCGGCGGCGAAGCCGGAGAGACCGGCGTCACCGGAACCAATAATGGCGGCTCCGCCGCTGGTCTGAATAATGGCGGCTCCGCCGCCGGGCCAAATAATGGCGGCTCCGCCGCCGGGGGGAACGCATGAAGAGCGTGGCGGATCTGCTGGAGCGGATCACCGAATGGATCATGGCGCTGATGCTGGCGATCATGGTTGGTCTCGTCTTCAGCAACGTCGTCCTGCGCTACATCTTCAGCAGCGGCATCGTCGCGGCGGAGGAGATCGCGCGGCTGATGTTCGTCTGGCTGGTGTTCCTCGGCGCCACCGTGGCGCTGCGCCACCAGCGCCATCTCGGGCTGGAGATCCTGCAGAGCCGTCTGCCTTTCAAGGTCCGCCGGGCCTGCGCGGTGATCTCGCATCTGATGGTTCTCTACGCCCTGTATCTGTTCGTGCAGGGCAGCTGGATCCAGCTGCTGATCGGCATGGGGACCTTCTCCACCGTCCTGCGCTTCCCCATGGCCATCTACGCTGCGGCCGGCTTCTTCCCGGCCATCGCCATGGCGCTGATCGTGCTGGCGAACCTGTGGCGGATCGTCACCAACCAGCCCAGCGCCCGCATTCCCGGCAACCCCGACACGATGATGGACCATCCGGAGTCGCATGGCCCCGCCGTGGCCCCCCCGATGGAGCCGGCGGCCGGCCTGCCGGGCGCCGCCGCCGTCAAGCATTGAGCCCAGCCCAGACGACCTTCCTGCGGACGGAGACGCCGCCATGACGCTCACCATTTTCCTGGGCTCGCTGTTCGGCTTCATGCTGCTCGGCATGCCCATCGCCTTCGCGCTGATTCTGACCGGCGTCGCGCTGATGGTCCATCTGGACTTCTTCGACGCCCAGCTGGTCGCCCAGAACATGCTGAACGGCGCCGACAACTATCCGCTGATGGCGGTGCCCTTCTTCATCCTGGCCGGCGAGCTGATGAATGCCGGCGGCATCTCCCAGCGCATCATCAACCTGGCGGTCAGCCTGGTCGGCCACATCAAGGGCGGGCTGGGATACGTCACCATCGGCGCGTCGGTGATGCTGGCCAGCCTGTCGGGCTCGGCCATCGCCGATACCGCGGCGCTCGCCACGCTGCTGATCCCGATGATGCGCGACCACGGCTATCCGGTGCCGCGCGCCGCCGGCCTGATCGCGTCGGGCGGCATCATCGCCCCGATCATCCCGCCCAGCATGCCCTTCATCATCTTCGGCGTGACCACCAACACCTCGATCAGCGCGCTGTTCATGGGCGGCATCGTCCCCGGCCTGCTGATGGGGCTGGGCCTGATCGGCGCCTGGATCTTCGTCGTCCGCGACATGACGGTGAAGCTGCAGCCCAAGGCGAGCGGGCGGGAACGGGTGAAGGCGCTGATCGACGGCATCTGGGCCTTGGCCCTGCCGGTCATCATCATCGGCGGCCTGCGCGGCGGCATCTTCACGCCGACCGAGGCCGCGGTGGTCGCCGCCGTCTATTCGCTGCTGGTGGCGCTGTTCGTCTACCGCCAGGTCACGCTGCCGCAGCTGGTGCCGCTGCTGGTCCAGGCGGCGCGCACCACCAGCACGGTCATGTTCCTGTGCGCCGCCGCGCTGGTGTCGTCCTACATGGTGACGCTGGCCGACCTGCCGCAGCAGATGACCGAGCTGCTGGCCCCGCTGATGAGCCATCCCAAGATGTTGATGCTGGCCATCGCCGTCCTGCTGCTGGCCGTCGGCACGGTGATGGACCTGACGCCGACCATCCTGGTGCTGGGTCCGGTGCTGACCCCGCTGGCGATCAAGGCCGGCATCGACCCGACCTATTTCGGCGTGATGTTCGTGCTGATCGGCACGCTGGGCCTGATCCATCCGCCGGTCTGCACGGTGCTGAACGTGGTGTGCGGCGTCGCCCGCATCTCGCTGGAAAGCGCCACCAAGGGCATCTGGCCCTTCCTTTTGACCTACATCGTGCTGGTCGGGCTGCTGATCGCCGTGCCGGAGATCGTCACCGTGCCGCTGCACATCTTCCACTGACGCCTACAAGATCAAACACAACGAAACACCAGACGGTTAAGGGAGACCGACACCATGTTCCGCAAACTGCTGCTCGCCACCGGCATCGCCGCCGCCCTGCTGGCTCCGGTCGCCGCCGCCACGACCGCCTCTGCCCAGGACGTGAAGTCCCGCATCATCCGCTTCGGCTACGGCCTGTCGGAGAACAGTAACCAGGGCCGCGCCGTCAAGTTCTTCGTCGAGGAGGTGTCCAAGCGCAGCGGCGGCAAGCTGAAGGTGAAGGGCTTCGGCGACAGCAGCCTCGGCAGCGACATGCAGATGCAGAACACCCTGATCGGCGGCGCGCAGGAGATGATGGTGGGCTCCACCGCCACCCTGGTCGGCGTCGTCAAGGATTTCGGCGTCTACGACCTGCCCTTCCTGTTCAACAACGAGAAGGAGGCGGATGCCGTCCTCGACGGCCCGTTCGGCGAGAAGCTGATGAAGGCGCTGGACGACAAGGGGCTGGTCGGGCTGGTCTATTGGGAGAACGGTTTCCGCAACCTGACCAACAGCAAGCGGCCGATCACCAAGGTCGAGGACATGGGCGGCATCAAGCTGCGGGTGATGCAGAACCCGGTCTACATCGACATGTTCAACAGCTTCGGCGCCAACGCGGTGCCGCTGGCCTTCTCCGAACTGTTCACGGCGATGGAGACCGGCACGGTCGACGGCCAGGAGAACCCGGTCACCACCATCCAGTCGTCCAAGTTCTATGAAGTGCAGAAGTACCTGACGATCTCCCGCCACGTCTACAGCCCGTGGATCATGCTGGCCAGCAAGCGCTGGTGGGACGGCCTGTCGGCGGACGAGAAGAAGATCCTCAAGGACGCCGCCGTCGCCTCGCGCGACTTCGAGCGCAAGGACAGCCGCGAGGCGTCGGCCCAGAGCGTGGCCTACCTGAAGGAGAAGGGCATGCAGATCAACGAGCTGAGCCCGGCCGAGCTGGAGCGCATGCGCGAGATGGTCAAGCCGGCCTTCGACAAGTACGCCGCCGACGGCGGTGCCGAGGTGCTGAAGGACCTGCAGGCCGCCATCGCCGCCGCCCGCAAGTAATTAAGGCGACGCATACCCGTGAGGGTGCAGGGGGGCGGACCGGGACGACCGGTCCGCCCCCTTCGTCTTTTGGGCTGCTTCCCGGACTTGCTTCAGCAGTCGAAGAACACCGTCTCCCGTTCGCCCTGGATGTGGATGTCGAAGCGGTAGACCACGCCGCCGGGTACCTCGGCGCGCTTCGCGATCAGGGTGTCGCGGCGGTCGGCCGGGACGGTCGCCAGCACCGGATCCGCCGCATTCGCCGCCGTCTCGTCGGAGAAGTGCAGGCGGGTGAAAGCGTGGCTCAGCATGCCGCGGGCGAAGACGGCGACCGCGATGTGTGGGGCGTGACCCTCGTCGCAGGCGCCGGGCTTCACCGTGTCGAAGAAATAACGGCCCTGGTCGTCGGTGCCGCAGCGGCCGAAGCCGGCGGCACCGGGGGCGTGGCGGCCGTCGGCGCCGGCCTGCCAGATCTCCACCACGCAGTCGCGGACGATCTGGCCCTCGCCGTCATGGACGGTTCCTTCGATGCGGATGTGCTCGCCCGGCATGTCGCGGGTGGCCAGCCGGTTGGTCGCCAGCGGGCGGCGGCCGTAGAGTTCCGGCGTCCAGGCATAGGCGAAATAGGGACCGACGGTCTGGGACGGGGTCTGTTTCAGCATCTGGCTCATGAGGGTCAGCCTTCCATCGGCGTGGCTTGGCGTCCGCGCAGGACGATGTCGAACTCGTAGCCGAGCGCCCACACCGGCTCGGTCACGTCGATGGAGAAGCGCGAGACCAGCAGCTCGCGCGCGCCTTCCGGTACCCCGTTGTAGATGGGGTCGAGCGGCAGCAGCGGATCGCCCGGGAAATACATCTGGGTCACCAGCCGGGTCAGGAAGGACGGCCCGAACAGCGAGAAATGGATGTGGGCCGGGCGCCAGGCGTTGTGGTGGTTGCCCCAGGGATAGGCGCCGGGCTTGATCGTGGTGAAGCGATAGCGGCCTTCGGCGTCGGTGAGGCAGCGGCCGGCCCCGAAGAAGTTGGGGTCGAGTGGCGCATCATGCTGGTCCCAGCGGTGGACGTAGCGGCCGCAGGCATTGGCCTGCCAGATCTCCAGCAGCGTGTGCGGCACCGGCCGGCCGCTTTCGTCCAGCACGCGGCCGGTGACGATCATGCGCTCGCCGATCGGCTCGCCGTTGACGCGGCCATTCTTCGTCAGGTCGTGGTCGAGCGGATCGAGGCTGTCCTGGCCGAAGACCGGGCCGCTGCGCACCGACAGGCCCTGCTTCATCGGGATCAGCGGCTTGCGCGGCGAGCGCAGCACCGTCGATTTGTAGAGCGGCGACAGGTAGGGCGGGTGCTGTGCCCAGTCGCGGGGGCCGAAATCGCCCTCCGTCTCGTGAACGACCGTGTCCATCTCGGGACGCCTCCTTGGAAAATTGCAGGGATCCGGCCTTGAGCGGCCTGTTGGGTTCATTATGGACCTCTGGTCCATTTTTCAGAAATGCGAAGACTGGACCGCGATGGTTCACTTTTCGGACTTTCAGTCCTGCTGACGCTTTGCGCCTCTATGGTCCGTCAGAACGCGCTCGATGAAATGGCCGGCGGAACCGGTGTAGCGCAGCGGGTTGAACAGGCGGTCGAGACCGTCGGCGCCCAGCGCCTGCATCACCTCGGCATCCTCGGCCAGCACGTCGCGCAACGGACGGGCGGCTTCGGCGGCGCGGCGGCTGGCTTCGGCGACGCGGGAATGGGCGGCCATGCGGCCCATGCGGTCGCCGAGCGCCATGGTGACGGCCTCTGCCAGGATCAGGCCGCGGGTCAGGTCCAGGTTGGCCCGCATGCGCTCGGCGTCGACGGTCAGGCCGGCGACGGTCTCGCGGGCATGGCGGGCGGCCCCGGCGGCGAGGCGGCAGAGGTCGGGCAGCGCTTGCCATTCGGCATGCCAGCCGCCAAGGCCGCGCTCATGCTCCTGCACCTGCGCCGCCAGCAGCCCGCCGACCAGCGCCGGGGCGCGGATCGCGGCGGAGAGCAGGACGGCGCAGGACACCGGGTTGCGCTTGTGCGGCATGGTGGAGGAGCCGCCGCGGCCGGGGCCGGCCGGTTCGAACGCCTCGCCCACTTCCATCTGCATCATCAGCGAGATGTCGCGGCCGAGCGTGCCCAGCGTGCCGGCGAGGATGCCGAGCGCCGAAGCCGGTTCGGTGACACGGTCGCGGCTGGCGTGCCAGGGCAGGGCGGGCAAGGGGAGGTCCAGTTCCGCTGCCAGCGCCTCCGCCACCGCCGGGCCGGCATCACCGAGCGCGGCCAGCGTGCCGGCGGCACCGCCGAATTGCAGGGCGAGGCGGGCACGGGCGGCGGCGATGCGCTGGCGGTCGCGGCCCAGCGCGTCGAGCCAGCCGGCGGCCTTCAGGCCGAAGGTGGTGGGCAGGGCGTGCTGAAGCCAGGTGCGGGCGACCATCGGCGTGGCACGGTGGCGGTCGGCGAGGTCGGCCAGGCCGTCGGCGAGGGCCGCCAGATCGGCGTCGAGGGCGTCGAGGAAGCGGCGCAGTTGCAGCATCAGTCCGCTGTCCATGGCGTCCTGGCTGGTGGCGCCCCAATGGACGTAGCGGGAGGATTCCTCGTCGGCGGCCTTCACCCTGCGGGTCAGGTGCTTGACCATCGGGATGGCGGTGTTGCCGGCCAGCGCCGCTTCCGCCCCCAGCGCGTCGAGGCGGTAAAGCCCGGCCTTGCAGGCCGCCTCGATGGCGGCGACGGCATGGGAGGGGATGACGCCGACCGCCGCCTCCGCCCGCGCCAGCGCCGCCTCGAAATCGAGCATGCCCTGTAGCCGTGCCGCGGGGGAGAAAGCGTCGGCCGCCGCGTCGGTGGTGAAGAGCGGGTCGAGCAGCGGGTCGGCCCAAGGGGTGGCGGTGCGATTGTCGGAACGAGGGTCGGTCATGGGCTTCACCCCTTCTTCGCGTCCTCTTCATCCATCTCGGCGTAGACGGCGCGGGCCAGCGCGATGGCGTGGTTTCCGGCCGGGACGCCGGCATAGACGGCGGCCTGCATCAGGATTTCCTTCACCTCGGCGCGGGTGACGCCGGTGTTGCGGGTGGCGCGGATGTGCAGCTTCAACTCGCCGTCCTTGCCGAGCGCCGCCAGCATGGCGATGGTCAGCATGCTGCGTGTCCGGATGTCCAGCCCCGGCCGGGTCCAGATCTGGCCCCAGGCGGTCTTGGTGATGAATTCCTGGAAATCGGCGTCGAAATCGGTGGCGCGCTCCAGCGAGCGGTCGACATGGGCGTCGCCCAGGACCGAACGGCGCACCGCCATGCCGCGGTCGTAGAGGTCCTTATCCTTTATTTCACGGTCGGCCATCACAGATCCCCCAGGAAGCCATCGATCAGGGCGGCCAGTTCCGCCGGCTTCTCGACGCCGGGGATGTGGGCGGCGCCGGGCAGCAGTTCGAAGCGGGCGCCGGGGATGCCGGCGGCCAGTTCGCGGGCGACGCCGGGCGGGGTCGCCACGTCCTCCGCGCCGCAGATCACCAAGGTGGGGGCGGCGATGGCGGCGTTGGCGGCGCGCAGGTCGGCGTCGCGGATCGCCATGGAACAGCCGACATAGCCGTCCTCGGTGGTGCGGGCGACCATGGCGGTGTAGCCGCGGATCTGGTCGGGCCGGCCGTCGCGGAACCCTTGCGTGAACCAGCGGGCCATCACCCCGTCGGAAATCGCGGTCATGCCGCGGGCGCGGATGGCGGCGATGCGGTCGGCCCAGATCGATTGCGGGCCGATGACGCCGGCGGTGTCGCACAGGATCAGGCCATGCACGCGGGCCGGCGCCTTGACGGCGAGGCGCTGGGCCATCATGCCGCCGATCGACAGGCCGCAGACATGGGCCCGCGCGATGCCGAGGGCGTCGAGCAGGCCGGCGGCGTCGTCGGCCAGCAGGTCCATGCTGTAGCCGGACGCTTCCGTCACCGGCGTCACCTGGGTCAGGCCGTGGCCGCGCATGTCGTAGCGCAGGATGCGGTAGCGCTGCGACAGGTGGGGCACCACGGCGTCCCAGATGTGGAAGCTGGTGCCGATCGAGTTGGCGAACAGCAGCACCGGCGCGTCGGCCGGGCCGGTCAGGTCGTAATGCTGGGTGATGCCGGCGGCTTCGATGAAGGGCATGGGGCCCGCCTGTGGTTGTTGTTCTGGTCAGGTATCGGCTGACGGTGCCCCCACCCTAACCCTCCCCCGCTCTCGCGGGGGAGGGGACAAGCGCTTGTCTGGGAGGGCGGCGGCAGTCCCTCCCCCACCCAGTGGGGGAGGATAGGTGGGGGTCTAACGTTGACGGCTACACCCGCTCGATCATCACCGCGATGCCCTGGCCGACGCCGATGCACATGGTGCAGAGCGCGGTCCGGCCGCCGGACTGTTCGAGCTGGTGGACGGCGGTGGTCGCCAGACGGGCGCCGCTCATGCCGAGCGGATGGCCGAGCGCGATGCCGCCGCCGTTCGGGTTCACATGGGCGGCATCGTCGGGCAGGCCAAGCTCGCGCAGGACGGCCAGCGCCTGGGCGGCGAAGGCCTCGTTCAGCTCGATCAGGTCGATGCCGGCGATGGTGCGGCCGAGCCGTTCCAGCAGCTTGCGGGTGGCGGGGACCGGGCCGATGCCCATGACGCGGGGCGGCACGCCGGCGGTGGCGCCGCCGACGATGCGGGCGCGCGGGGTCAGGCCGAAGCGCTTCACCGCCGCTTCCGACGCGATCAGCAGGGCGGCGGCGCCGTCGTTGACGCCGGACGCATTGCCGGCGGTGATGGTGCCGCCGGGGCGGACGATGGGCTTCAGCGCCGACAGCGCCTCGATGGTGGTGGCGCGGGGATGCTCGTCGGTCGTCACCACCGTCTCGCCCTTGCGGGTCCGGATGGTGACGGGGACGATCTCGCGGGCCATGCTGCCGTCGGCGATGGCGCGGGCGGCGCGGTCCTGGCTGCGCAGCGCGAAGGAATCCTGGTCGGCGCGGGCGATCTTCCAGTCGTCGGCGACGTTCTCCGCCGTCTCCGGCATCGAATCGACGCCGTAGGCAGCCTTCATCGCCGGGTTGACGAAGCGCCAGCCGATGGTGGTGTCGAAGATCTCGGCCTGCCGGGAGAAGGGAGCGTCCGCCTTGCCCATGACGAAGGGGGCACGGCTCATGCTCTCCACCCCACCGGCGATCATCAGCTCGGCCTCGCCCGCCTTGATGGCGCGGGCAGCGGTGGCGAGCGCGTCGAGACCGGAGCCGCAGAGCCGGTTCATCGTCGTGCCCGGCACCGCGTCGGGCAGGCCCGCCAGCAGCGCCGACATGCGGGCGACGTTGCGGTTGTCCTCGCCGGCCTGGTTGGCGCAGCCATAGATGACGTCGTCCACCGCCGCCCAGTCGACCGCGGGGTTGCGCTGCATCAGTGCGCGGATCGGCACGGCACCGAGATCGTCGGCGCGCACCGACGACAGGGATCCTGCATAGCGGCCGACGGGGGTGCGGATGGCGTCGCAGATGTAGGCTTCGGTCATGATGTCATCCTTCCCCGCCGCCACCGGCTTGGCCGTGGGCGGCGGCGGTGCGGGCCTGGAGGTCGCGCAGCGCGGCCAGCGCGCCGGCGTCCGGGATCTCGGTCGTCTTCAGGTCGGGCGCGATCTTCAGCTCCCAGCCGGTGGCCGCCTTCACCTGCTCCACCGTCACGCCGGGATGGATGCTGGTCAGGGTCAGTTCCTTGGTCACCGGGTCGGGGGTGAGGATGCCGAGATCGGTGATGACCGCGGTCGGCCCGGCGCCGGGGATGCCGGCCCTGGCCCGCGCGTCGCCGCCGTCGAGATAGCCCGCCGAGGTGACGAAGGGCAGCTTGGCGACGAAGGCCTTCGGGCTCTGCTTCAGGACGATGAAGACCTCCTTGGCCTGGGAGGCGATCTCCGGCGCCCCGCCGGCACCGGGCAGCCGCACCTTGGGCGTGTCGTAGGGGCCGATGACGGTGGTGTTGATGTTGGCGAAGCGGTCGACCTGGGCAGCGCCGAGGAAGCCGACATCGATCCGCCCGCCCTGCAGCCAGTAGCGGAAGATCTCCGGCGTGCCGACCACGGTGTCGGCGGTCAGCGCGAGGTCGCCGTCGCCGATCGACAGCGGCAGCACCGTCGGCTTGGCGCCGATCGGACCGGATTCATAGATCAGCACCACGTCCGGCGCATGGGTCAGCCGGGCGAGGTTGGCGGCGGTCGACGGCAGGCCGATGCCGACGAAGCAGACGGTGCCGTCTTTCAGCAGGCGGCTAGCCGCCACCGTCATGATCTCGGTCGCGGTGAAATCGAGAGTTTCGGCGTTGGCTTCGGCCGGCATCACGCGGTCTCCTTCATGCTTTCGGCCAGCACGCGGCGGAAGCCGGCGAAATCGTCGGTGTCCAGCACATGGCGCTGCATCCAGGCCTGGAAGGTTTCGCGCGAGCGGGCGATGGGGTCCCAGGCCTTGTAGAAACGGTTGTCGCGTTCCGAATAGCCCTGAGCGTAGGACGGATAGGCGCCGCCGGGGACGGGACAGACGGCGGAGAGCGCCCAGCTCGGCAGCACGCAGGCGTTGGGCGGCGCCTCCAGGTCGTCGACGATCTCCTCCACCGTGACGATGGAGCGCTTGGCGGCCAGCACCGCCTCCTTCTGGACGCCGAGGATGCCCCAGATCAGGACGTTGCCGCGGCGGTCGGCCTTCTGGGCGTGGATCACCGTCACGTCGGGGCGGACCGACGGGATGGCCGCCAGCTTCTCCCCGGTGAAGGGGCATTCGACGAAGCGGATGTTGGGATTGACCTTCGGCAGGTCGGAGCCGGTGTAGCCGCGCAGCAGGGCGAAGGGCAGGTTGGAGGCGCCGGCGACATAGGCGTTCGCCATGCCGGCATGGCTGTGCTCTTCGATGGCGAGCCGCTGCGGCCAGCCCTGTTCGACCGCGTCGCGGAAGCGGTGGAGCGAGCCGACGCCGGGATTGCCGCCCCAGGAGAAGATCAGCTTCGCCGCACAGCCCATGCCGATCAGCTGGTCGTAGATCAGGTCCGGCGTCATGCGCACCAGCGTCAGGTCGCGCCGGCCCTGCCGGACGATCTCGTGGCCGGCGGCATGGGGAATCAGGTGGGTGAACCCTTCCAGGGCGACGGTGTCGCCGTCGTGCACGAGGCTCGCCACCGCCTCGCGCAGGGGCGTGATGTTAGCCATATGACCTCCCGAATGTGCGGAAACCGCACGAGTATTCGTCTTTAAGCCCAGAGTGGCGACGGTGTTCGGCGGCTGTCAAGGGCGAAAAACATACATAATGTACGATTATCGCCCATATTGCGGCGCAGCATTGGGAATTTCCGATAGTACGGCTGGAATGAAAGCTGGAAATCCCAATATTTCAATTGGATAACCGAGACTGTAAGTTCGTGCGATTATAGAACTTTAAGCCAAGTATCGAACTTGACGGTTCGGGCATCCCTCAGTACGGTTGGCGAAACAGTCGCCGACCGGGACGAAGGTTTCCGGTACCGGACAATGGTCACATGTGGGAGGGACGATGACGAGGACTCTGCGCAACGCGCTGCTGGGCACGGCGTTCGGCCTGGCGCTGGCGGCCGGTCCGGCCGGAGCCGCCACCATCAAGGTCGGCGTCGTGGCGCCCTTCTCCGGGCCGTTCGGCGTCGCCGGCAAGACCTTCCGGGAGGCGATCGAGGTCTATCAGGCCCAGCATGGCAAGACCGTCGGCAACGACACGGTGGAGTTCGTCTACAAGGATCTCGATCAGGCGAATCCGGCACAAAGCAAGGCGCTGTCGCAGGAGCTGATCGTCAAGGAGAAGGTCTCCTTCCTCGCCGGCTATTTCTTCACCCCCGACGCGCTGGCCGTCGCCCCGCTGATCGACGAGGCGAACATTCCCTGCGTGATCTTCAACGCCGCGACCTCCGCCATCACGGAGAAGTCGCCGCGCTATGTCCGCACCTCCTTCACGCTGTGGCAGAACACCGTGCCGCTGGCCGAATACATGGCCAAGCAGGGCATCAAGAAGGCGGTGTCGGCGGTCAGCGACTATGGTCCCGGCCTCGATGGCGAAGCCGCCTTCAAGACCACCTTCGAGAAGCATGGCGGCACGGTGGTGGACAGCATCCGCATGCCGCTGAAGTCGACCGACTTCGCCCCCTTCATGCAGCGCATCAAGGATTCGGGCGCGGAAGCGGTCTACGCCTTCCTGCCGGCCGGCCCGACGACCCTGGCCTTCACCAAGGCCTTCAGCGACACCGGCCTGAAGGCGGCCGGCATCAAATTCTTCGGCCCCGGCGACCTGACCCAGGAACCGGACCTGCCGGCGCTGGGCGATGCGGCGCTGGGCGTCACCACCAGCTTCAACTACAGCCGCGCCCACGATTCGGCGATGAACAAGGCCTTCGTCGCCAAGCACAAGGAGATGTTCGGCTCGACCGACACCGTCACATTCAGCTCGGTCGGCGCCTATGACGGCGTGCACGTCATCTATCAGATGATCAAGAACGGCGGCGGCGGCAAGATCGACGGCGCCAAGGCGGTGGAGTCGGTGAAGGGCATGAGCTGGGAAAGCCCGCGGGGGCCGCTGACCATCGATCCCGACAGCCGCCACGTCACCCAGACTATCTATCTGCGCACGGTCGAAAAGGTCGACGGCAAATTGGAGAATGTCGAGAAGGAGGCGTTTCCGAAGCAGCCGGACTATGGGTACAAGGTGGCGAAGTGAGGGGGGAGTTTCCCTCTCCCAACCAATAGAGAGTCCCCTCTCCCCCCTGGGGAGAGGGTTGGGGTGAGGGGGATGCGCGGCAGGATTTTCGGGCAAGGCACGCGGTGCTTCCCCCTCACCCCGACCCTCTCCCCGGGGGGGAGAGGGAGATTGGGCTGACGGAGAGGCATCATGGAAACCATGTTCGGGATCGCCGTCGACGGGGTCGCCTACGGCATGATCCTCTTCATCATCTCCGTCGGGCTGTCGGTGACGCTGGGGCTGATGCGGGTGGTCAATCTGGCGCATGGCGCCTTCGCCATGGTCGGCGGCTATGTCGCCTCCTATGCCGCGCAGACAGCCGGGCTGTCCTATGGGCTGGCGCTGGTCGTGGCGGTGGCGCTGACGGTGCTGGCGACCCTGCCGCTGGAACGGCTGCTGTACCGGCGCATCTACGGCTCGGCCAACGAGCTGGCGCAGGTGCTGCTGACCATCGGCCTGACCTTCGTCATCGTCGCCGGCATCAACTATCTGTTCGGCCCGACGCTGAAGCGCATTCCGCTGCCCGAGATGCTGACCGGCACGGTGGAGCTGGGGCCGAAGGCGATCCCGACCCACCGCGCCTTCGTGATCGCCGCCGGGGCGGCGACCCTGCTGGGGCTGTGGTGGCTGCTGGAGCGCACCGATTTCGGCATCCGGCTGCGCGCGGCGGTCGATGATCCCGCCATGGCGGCGGCGCTGGGCATCCGGACCGAACGGCTCTATCTGGCGACCTTCGCGCTCGGCACCGGGCTGGCGGCGCTGGGCGGCGTGCTGGGGGCGGAGCTTCTTCCGCTGGAGCCCTACTACGCCATCCGCTACATCGTGCTGTTCCTGGCGGTGGTGGCGGTCGGCGGGGCCGGCAGCATCTTCGGATCGGCGGCGGCGGCGCTGGCGCTTGGCATCGTCGACACCGCCGGCAAATACCTGATCCCGAATTTCGGCGAGTTCTTCTTCTATGCCGCGCTGATCCTGATCCTGTTCCGCTGGCCCCACGGCTTCTTCAAAGGGAGGGCGGCATGACGAGCGTCGCCGAGCGCCCCGACCCGATGAGCGATCCGGTGAGCCGGCACACCCCGCCGGCGGCCCGCCGCGATCTCGGCTGGATCGGCATCCCGCTGGTCGCGGCGGTCGGGCTGGCCGCCTACTGGCTGCTGCCGGACGATCTGGCTCTGCTGACCCGCATCGCCGCCTCGGCGCTGTTCGTGCTGTCGCTCGACCTCGTGCTCGGCTATGGCGGGATCGCCACGCTGGGGCAGGCGGCGATGTTCGGCACCGGCGCCTATGCCGCCGGCATCGTCGCGGTCAACTGGATCAACGATCCCTTCGCCATGCTGGCGGCCGGCGGGATTGCCGGCGGGGGAATCGCGCTGGCGACCGGCGCGCTGATCCTGCACGCCCGCGGGCTGACCCTGCTGATGCTGACCATCGCCGTCGGGCAGATCGTGCAGGAGGTCGCCAACAAGGCGCGCGACTGGACCGGCGGCAGCGACGGGCTGTCGGGCATCGACCCGGCGCCGGTGCTGGGGCTGTTCCGCTTCGACATGTTCGGCCGCACCTCCTACCTGTTCGCGCTGGCGGTGCTGGTGGCCGGGCTGCTGGTGGCGCGGCGGATCATGCGCTCGCCCTTCGGGCTGGCCTGCCGCGGGGTTAGGGAGGATCCCCTGCGGATCTCCGCCATCGGCGGCTCGCCGAAATCCTATCTGGTGGCGCTCTATGCCGTCGCCGGAGTGTTCGCTGGGGTGGCGGGAGCGCTGACCGCGGTGACCAGCGGCATCGTTGGGCTGGACAGCGCCGGCTTCCCCTGGTCGGCGGAGGCGCTGGTGATGCTGGTGCTGGGCGGCACCGGGCGGCTCTATGGCGCGGTGATCGGCACGGCGGCCTTCATGGGCATCCACCACATCCTGGCCGCCAGCGACCCCTTCCACTGGATGGGCTTCATCGGCCTGTTCCTGATCGGCATCGTCCTGTTCCTGCCCGGCGGCATCGCGTCGGGTTTGGAGCGGCTGGGCGGGCTGCTTCGGAGGAAGGAGGACCGGGCATGACGAAGCTTCTGGAAGTCGAGGGGTTGGCCAAGAATTTCGGCGGCCTCCAGGTGTCGGCCGACATCTCCATGACGCTGAATGCCGGCGACCGCTGTGCCCTGATCGGGCCGAACGGCGCGGGGAAGACGACCTTCGTCAACCTCGTCACCGGGGTGATCCCGCCCAGCGCCGGCACCATCCGGCTGGCCGGCCGCGACATCACCAGACTGCCGGCGGCGGAGCGGGTGCGGCTGGGGTTGATCCGCAGCTTCCAGGTCGCGCGGCTGTTCAAGTCGATGACGGTGCGCGAGCATCTGGAGCTGGCCGTCCTGCAACGCGACCGCCGCACCTTCCGCCTGTTCGCCAGCGTCGGCAAGGTGGCCGGGCTGGCCGACGAGGTGGCGGGGCTGCTCGACACCATGGGGCTGACCCAGGCGGCGCACACGGCGGTCGGGTCGCTGGCCTACGGGCAGCAGCGGCTGCTGGAGATCGCGCTGGCGCTGGCGATGAAGCCGAAGGTGCTGATTTTGGACGAGCCGGCGGCCGGCGTGCCCCATTCGGAAAGCCAGCGCATCCTCGACGCCATCGACCGGCTGCCCGAGGATCTGGCGGTATTGATGATCGAGCACGACATGGACCTCGTCTTCCGCTTCGCCAGAACCATCGTCGTGCTGGCGCAGGGGCGGCTGCTGTGCAGCGGCACCGCCAAGGAGATCGTCGCCGACCCGCGCGTGCGCGAGGTCTATCTGGGGAGCCGCGCCGATGCCCGCTGAACCGGTCGGATCGCTTGAGGTCGTGGAATTGCGGGCCGGCTACGGCAAGACGCTGATCCTCGACGGCATTTCCTTTGCCGTGCCGACGGGCGGGCGTCTGGCGCTGCTCGGCCGCAACGGGGTGGGGAAGACGACGACGCTGGCGACTCTGGTCGGCCAGACCACGCGCCATGGCGGCGGTATGAAGCTGGATGGGGTGGAGCTCGGCGGGATGAACAGTTCGGGTCGTGCGGCGGCCGGGCTGGGCTATGTGCCGCAGACCCGCGACATCTTCAAGTCGCTGACGGTGGAGGAGAACCTCGTCGCCGGGCTGAAGGGCCGTCCGCGCTCGGCGCTGGAGGAGGCCTACGCGCTGTTCCCCCGGCTGGGCGAGCGGCGGCGCAACGGCGGCGGCGAATTGTCGGGCGGCGAGCAGCAGATGCTGTCGGTCGCCCGCGCGCTGCTCGGCAAGCCGACGGTGCTGCTGCTGGACGAACCGCTGGAGGGGCTGGCGCCGGTGATCTGCGACACGCTGATGGCGGCGCTGTCGAAACTGGACATGACCATCGTCCTGGTGGAGCAGCAGGTCGACCGGGCGCTGGACTTCGCCGACCGCGTGGTCTTCCTCGACCGCGGCCGGGTGGTGCATGCCGGGCCGGCGGCGCAGGCGAAGGCCGATCCGGCGCTGCTGGAGCGGCATCTCGGCGTGGCGCTGGCGGCGTAGGGGGAAAACACCCTCTCCCGTCCCGGGAGAGGGAAGGGGCCCAAGCGAAGCTTGGGAAGGGTGAGGGGGCGTGCAAGGAACCATGCGGTTCGGGATTCTTGGCATCCCCCTCACCCTCCCGCCTGCGGCGGGTCCCTCCCTCTCCCGGGGCGGGAGAGGGCATTTTTCACCTAAACGGCGGCGCGTAGAGCAGGCCGCCCTGGGTCCAGGGCTTGTTCTGGCCGCGGTCCATGCCGTAGGGGACGCCCAGGTTGCGGTCGAAGATCTCGCCGTAATTCCCCACCTGGGCCAAGGCCTGCAAGGCCCAGTCGTCGGGCAGGCCGAGCGTGCGGGAGACGCTGCCGGCGTGGCCCAGCATGCGATGCAGCTCGGGGTCGTCGGGAATGCGGCCGGCCTGCACGTCCGCCGCGGTGACGCCCTTCGCGTCGGCCAGGACGATGGCGTGGAGGACCCAGCGGGTGATGTCGTACCAGTTGCGGTCGCCGCGCGCGATGTAGGGCGTCAGCGGCTCGCGCGAGATCACGTCGGGGTAGATATAGATGTTCATCCCCGCCTGCCGGTAGCCGGCCAGAGAGGTGACCAGCACCGTGCGGTCGGTGGTCAGCAGGTCGCATTCATGGGCGAGGAAGGCCTGCAAAGCCTCGTCCAGCGTCTGGAAGGTGCGGATCGTCCAGGGCAGGTCGGATTTGCGGATATGGTCCTCAAGGTTGCGGACCGTGGTGGTGGCGGTCTTGACGCAGACGGTGCGTGGACCCAGCCGGTCGAGCGGCGGTGGTGGCGTGGCGTCGCTGTGGATGGCGAAGCCCTGGCCGTCGTGCAGCAGCGGCATCAGGAACTCGATGTCGTGCGATAGCTCGCGGCTGAAGGTCCAGGTCGTGGTGGTCAGCGCCACGTCGACCTCGTGCTTCTCCACCGCCTGGAACTCCTGCGGCTTTTCCGGCAGGCGGACGACGCGGATCGCCTGGGCGTTGCCCAGCGTCGCGGCGGCGAAGACCCGGCAGACATCGACCAGGAAGCCGTCGAGATGCCCCTGCGGGTCGGAGAAGGAGATGCCGCTGACGCCGCTGCGCAGGCCGCAGACCAGGAAGCCGCGGCCGTGGATGCGCTCCAGCGTGTCGCCGTCCCCGGCCAGCGCCGATGGGGCGAGTGCCGGCGGGGCCAGCACCAGCGCCAGCAGCAGAAGCAACACCAGCCGCATCCCGACACCCATCCCCCAGATCCGCCTCATCCGCCGCACCCTTGCGGCGGGCGGGATCAGGCGGCCTGCCCGGCGCGCAGCGTGCCGAGCAGACTATGCAGCGAAGCGGCTTCCTCGGCCAGCGTGTTCGCCGTCCGGGTCAGCGAGGCCGCGATGTCGCCGGTGCGCGACGCCTGGGCGTTGACGCCGTCGATCAGGGACGCCACCTCGCCGGTGTTGCCGGCGATCACGCCGACGCGGCTGCGGATGTCGGTGGAGGAGGCGGTCTGGCGGGCCACCGCCTCGCCGATCAGGTCCTGCACCTCGTTGATGCGCTCGACCGAGCCGGAGATGCGGGCGAAGCTGCCGACGGTGTTCTGGATGCTGCCGTTGATGGCGCCGACCGAGCTGGCGATCTGCACGGTGGCGTTGGCGGTCTCCTCCGCCAGCTTCTTCACCTCTGCCGCCACCACGGCGAAGCCGCGTCCGGCCACGCCGGCGACCGCCGCCTCGATGGTGGCGTTCAGCGCCAGCAGCTTGGTCTGGTGGGCGATGCCGGTGATGACGTCGACGATGCGGCGAATCTGGTCGGTGTTCTCGCCAAGCTGGCCGACCACCTCGCGGGCGGCGGTCAGCTCGCCCAGCGTGGCGCCGACCACCCCGGCCGCCTCGGTCGCCAGGCTGGAGACGCTGCCGATGGTGTCCATCAGCATCTCCGCGCTGTCGTTGCAGGTGTTGGCGTTGCGGTTGCTCTCGGCGACGAAGCTGCCGGCGCTGACCGTGCTGTCGATGGTGCCGGCCGATTCCCGGCGCAGCGCGTCAGCCAGCTCGCGCAGCTGGCCCGACTGGGTGGCGACGCCCGACGCCACCTGATGCACCTCGTCCATCAGCTGGCGGGCCAGGGCGGCGGAGCGCATCTGTTCGGACACGTCGGTCCAGGACAGGGTCTTGCCCAGCACGTTGCCCTGGTCGTCGAACACGGTATCGACATGGGCCTCCACCGTCGTCGCGTCCACCGTCAGGGTGCGGCGCGGGATCGGCGGGCGGGCGGGGTCGGTGCAGGCGGCGGTGAAGTCCGGCCCCTGGGCCAGCAGGTCGGGACCGGCCGGGTCGATGCCGTGCGCCTCGCAGAAGGTCCGGGCGGCGGGGTTGACGAAACCCACCTGACCATCGGTGCGCAGGAGCGCCGTCGGGACCGGGCTGCTGTCGACCATCCGCTTCATCAGCAGCACCTGCTCGACGCTGCCGCGCAGGTGACGGAGCGCCGTCGCCATCACCGCCAACTCGTCGCGGCCGGTGCGGGGGACTTCGATCGACAGATCGCCGGCGGCGATCTGCTCCATGGCGCGGGCGAACTTGCGCAGGTTGGCGAAGACGGCGACGCGCAGAAGCAGGGCGGCGGCGATGGCGACGGCCAGGGCGAAGGCGGCGACCATCTTCAGGGCGTCGTCGCGCAGGGCCTCGGTCGCACCGACGAAGTCGGAGACGTCGCGCGAGATCTCGGCCGTCGCCCAGGGCAGGCCGCCGTCGCCGCCGAGCGAGACGGTGGTGGTGGAGAGCTGGGCATGGGCCGACGGCTCATTGCCCTTGGCCTCGAACAGCACCCCGCCCTTGCCATCGGTGAAGCGGATGTCGGCGTCCAGAACGGCGCCCAGGCTGGACAGGGCGGGCAGCGGGTCGGTCACCACCTCGAGGAATCCCAGGACGCGGAAGCCGCCGATGGGGACGATCATGCTGAACAGCGGCCGGCCCTGGCCGTCGCGCCACAGCAGGCTGGCCGGGCGGCGCTTGTCGGCGATCTCGCGCGCCTTCAGCGCCTCGAACAGCGGGGCGACGGTGGCGACGCTGTCCTGCTCCCCGCCGGTCGTCGCGACGCGGGTCATCTCGGCGTCGAACACGGCGACCGAGAGCAGCCGCACCTCGCGGTCGACCACCACGGGCCGCGCGTTGATGTTCTTCAGCGCCAGCATCGTCTTGGCCGGATCCTTCTGGTTGATGCTGTCGACCAGGAAGGCGTCGCGGCTCCATTCGTTGGCATGGCCCTGGAGCCAGTCCGTGTAGTTCTTGCGGATGCGGTCGTTGGCGAGCACGCGCAGGGTCGCCGACGCACTGCTGTCGAAGGTGGCGAGCGCGAAGTCGGTGTAGCGTTGCGACACCCAGGCCTGGCTGGCGATCAGCGCCGCCACCAGCACGCCCACCACCGACACCATGGCGCGGCGCAGGGTCCAGAAGCGGTATCGGGTGCCGCCCTCGTCCAGGGAGCCGCCCGCCTTCGTCACGCCTGCCTTCGTCGAGATCGCCGTCATGCCCCAAACCCCCGCCGCCAATAACGGTTTCACGGATTGCTACGCGCACATCGTCGCAGGGCCCTTTGAACGGTTTAGCGTCAAATTGTGAACAGTTCGTGTCTTTTTGTTTGCATTTGAGACAAGTGAAGCGCCCGGAGAAAAAGAACACGGTGATTTTTTCAGCAGATGAACGATCCGTGACTTCCATTTTGGAGGGGATGCAAAGATGAAAAGCCGCCGCTTGTGGCGGGTTGACTTTAAAACAGGCGGATCGTCCGGCCTGATGCATAAAAATATGGCCACGGGAACGGCGAAAAATTTTCGCGATTCCCGTGGCCCAGGCTGCCGAGCGCGTGGCCGCCGCGAGACTGAGGCGACGGGGGAGTTTGCTCGGGGTAGTTCTCCCTCTCCCCCCGGGGAGAGGGGCGGGGTGAGGGGGATGCATAGGGTGGATTCGGTGGCGAATGGGGAGTGCGCGGCTCTTGAAGATCCTCGCCGCGCGTCCCCCTCACCCTAACCCTCTCCCCGGGGGGGGGAGAGGGGATCCTGGCCGGTTCGAAGAACTCCTCACCCGTCCTGCGTGACGTCGCCGGCGAACAGGTAGCCGGTGCCGTGGACGGTCACGATCAGCCGGGGGTCGGCGGGGTCGGTCTCGATCAGGCGGCGCAGGCGGCGGACCAGGCTGTCGATGGTGCGGTCGGTGGCGTCGGTCTTGCGCCGCGTCGTCGCCGTCAGCAGATAGTCGCGGTTCATCACCCGTCCGGGGCTGCAGACGAAGGTCGACAGCAGTTCGAACTCCGCCCCCGTCAGCCGCACCGGATTGCCCTGCGGGTCGGTCAGGCGCATGCGGTCGAGCCACAACGTCCAGCCGGCGAAGCTGCGCCGGCGGTCGTCGCGCTGGTCGCCCGGCGCCTTCAGCCGGCGCAGCAGGTTCCGCACCCGGGCCAGGATCTCGCGCGGCTCGAAGGGCTTCGCGATGTAGTCGTCGGCCCCCATCTCCAGCCCGATGATGCGGTCCAGCTTCTCCGCCCGGCTGCTGACCAGGATGATGCCGATCTCCGACACCGCGCGAAGCTCGCGGGTCAGGGTCAGACCGTCCTGGCGCGGCAGCCGGATGTCGAGCAGCACGAGGTCCACCGCGGCGGTTGCCAGCAGATCCTTCAGCTCCTCCGCGCTGCGGGCCAGCAGGACGTCGAAGCCCTCGTCCATGAGGTAGGACTTCAGCGTCTCGCGCGTCACCGCGTCGTCGTCGGTGATGGCAATGGTCGCCGGCATGGGCCTTTTGTCCGCTTCCTCGCGCCTTACCGCCTCAATGCTCCAGGATCTGGCCCAGGAACTGGCGGGTGCGCTCGCTTTTCGGGTTCTCGAAGAATTCGGCCGGCGACCCGCTCTCGATGATCGAGCCTTCGGCCATGAAGACAATAGAGTCGGCGACCTGCCGGGCGAAGCCCATTTCGTGGGTGACGCAGACCATGGTCATGCCCTCGCCGGCCAGCTCGGTCATGACGTCCAACACCTCCTTCACCATCTCGGGGTCGAGCGCCGAGGTCGGCTCGTCGAACAGCATGATCTCCGGGCGCATGCACAGCGCGCGGGCGATGGCGACGCGCTGCTGCTGGCCGCCGGAAAGCTGGCCGGGGAACTTGTGCGCCTGGTCGGGGATGCGCACCCGCTTCAGGTACATCATGGCGATTTCCTCGATCTCGGACTTCGCCATGCCGCGGACCCAGATCGGGGCCAGCGTCAGGTTCTGCAGGACGGTCAGGTGCGGGAACAGGTTGAAGTTCTGGAACACCATGCCGACCTTGCGGCGGATCTTCTCCACCGCCTTGACGTCGTCGGTCAGCTCGATGCCGTCGACGACGATATGGCCGGTCTGGTGCGCCTCGAGCCGGTTGATGCAGCGGATCATCGTCGACTTGCCCGAGCCCGACGGGCCGCAGACGACGACCTTCTCGCCCTTGGCGACGGACAGGCTGACGTCGCGCAGCGCGTGGTAGCTGTTGTACCACTTGCCGACCTTGCGGAGTTCGATGATGGCGGTCTCGGTCATTGCTCGGTCTCCAGAGGACGGGTCAGCGGCGGGTGTAGCGGTTGGCCAGACGCTCCAGCCACTGGCTGTAGCGCGACATGCTGAAGCAGAAGATCCAGAACATCAGCCCGGCGAAGACATAGACCTCGGCGAAATAGGGACGCCATTCGGGGTCGGTCGTCGCCACGGTGGCGGCGGTCAGCAGGTCGTACAGGCCGACGATGGTGACCAGCGAGGTGTCCTTGAAGGCGCTGATGAACTGGTTGACGATGGGCGGAATGACGATGCGCAGCGCCTGCGGCAGGACGATCAGCATCGTCTTCTGCCAGTAGCCGAGGCCGAGCGCGTCGGCGGCCTCGTACTGGCCCTTGGGGATCGCCTGCAACCCGCCGCGCACCGCCTCGGCCAGATAGGCGGCGGTGAACAGGGTCATGCCGGCCAGCGCGCGCAGCAGCTTGTCGACGGTGACGCCTTCCGGCAGGAAGAGCGGGAACATCACCGACGCCATGAACAGCACGCTGACCAACGGCACGCCGCGCATCGCCTCGATGAAGCCGACGCAGAAGGTGCGGATGGCCGGCAGCGACGACTGGCGGCCCAGCGCCAGCAGGATCGACAGCGGGAAGGCCAGCGCGATGGAGAAGACCGACAGCATCAGCGTGATCGGCAGCCCGCCCCAGCGGTCGTTCGGCACATAGGTCAGGCCGGCGACGCCGCCCCACATCAGCACGCCCATGCCGACCAGGGTCAGCGCCCAGGCACCGGCCAGCCAGGGCCGCCAGAAGGCGCGGACGCCGCTGGCGCCCAGCATCGCCACGAACAGGGCGCAGGCCAGGAAGGGGCGCCACTGCTCGTCGTAGGGATAGGTGCCGAAGAAGATCAGCCGGTGCTTGACGACGATCACCGACCAGCAGGCGCCGGCCGCCTCGCGGCAGGCTTCCGAGCTGCCGGACCAGCTGGCGTTCAGCAGCAGCCAGTTCGCCATCGGCGGCACCACCAGCCACAGCAGCACCAGGCAGGCGACGGTCAGCGCCGTGTTCAGCGGGGTGTTGAACAGGTTGTCCTTCGCCCAGCCGAAGGGCTTCAGCGCCGTCATGCCGTTGGCTTGCGGCGGGGTCGAGGCCTGGCTCGGTTCCTCCTCGTAGGAGGCGGCCCAATGGGCGGGGGGAACGGGAGCGGTGGGGATCGGGGCCTGATCGGCGGGGGAATGCTTGCTCATCGGGTCACCAGGGCCACGCGGCGGTTGTACCAGTTCATGAAGCCGGAGATCGCGAGGCTGATGATGAGGTAGACGACCATCATCATCGCCACCGCCTCCACCACCTGTCCGGTCTGGTTGGCCGAGGTGTTGGAGACGCTGACCAGATCCGGATAGCCGATGGCGACGGCCAGCGAGCTGTTCTTGGTCAGGTTCAGATACTGGCTGGTCAGCGGCGGCACGATGACGCGCAGCGCCTGCGGCAGGATGACGAGGCGCAGGATCTTGCCCGGCGACAGGCCCAGCGCCAGCCCGGCCTCGGTCTGGCCATGCGGCACGGCGAGGATGCCGGAGCGCACGATCTCGGCGATGAAGCCGGCGGTGTAGACCGACAGGCCGATCAGCAGCGCGGTGAATTCCGGGGTGACCGCCCCGCCGCCCTCGAAGTTGAAGCCGGCCAGGACCGGCACGTCGAAGGCGAGCGGCGCGCCGGTGGTGATGAACGCCGCGGCCGGCGGCAGCAGCAGGGCGGCGATGACGGCCGGCAGGGTGGGGAAGGGCTTGCCGGTGGCCTCGCGGTGGCGGCGGCCGTAGCGGACGGCGGCGATGGCGGCGGCGATGCCGGCGAGCAGGGCCAGCAGGATCCAGCCATGGCCGGCATGCTCCACCAGGACCGGGAACTTCATGCCGCGGTTGCTGAGGAAGATGCCCGGCAGCACCTCCAGCGCCTCCCGCGGGCTGGGGAGCCGGTTCAGGATCGTGTACCAGACCACCAGCTGCAGCAGCAGCGGCACGTTGCGCACCGTCTCGACATACAGGGTGGCGAAGCGGTTCACCATCCAGTTGGACGACAGCCGCCCGATGCCGATCAGCACGCCCAGCACGGTCGCCAGCACGACGCCGGCGGCCGACACCGCCAGCGTGTTCAGCAGGCCGACCACCAACGCCGTCAGATAGGTGTCGGAGGCGGAATAGGGCAGCAGGCTCTCGCCGATCTCGAATCCGGCCTCGCGCTGGAGGAAGCCGAAGCCGGTGGCGACGCCGCGGGTGGCGAGGTTGGTCAGCGTGTTGGAGACGAGATACCAGGCGACGGCGAGGGTGCAGGCCAGAAACAGCGCCTGATACAGCCACCCCCGCACGCGCGCGGAGTTCAGCGCCTGGACCGGGTTTGTCATGGTGTTCTCCGTGCGGGGGAGTGAGGCAGGCAGACACTTGCCCCCACCCCGGCCCTCCCCCGCTGGGCGGGGGAGGGAGTCTGTCGTAGGGCGGCGGAGTTCCCTCCCCTGCGATCGGACCGGCCTCTGGCCGGCCGAGGGCGGGGGAGGGTTAGGGTGGGGGCAATACGCGGCCTTACTTCATCGGCGGCGCGTACATCAGGCCGCCTTCGGTGTAGAGGGCGTTCTGGCCGCGCGGCATCTTCAGCTTGGAGCCGGCGCCGACGTTGCGCTCATAGCTCTGGGCGTAGTTGCCGACCTGCTTGATGATGGCGTAGGCCCAGTTCTCCTCGACGCCCAGCGCCTTGCCGTTGCCGGCGGTGACGCCCAGCAGGCGCTTCACGTCCGGGTCGGGGGAGGTCATGGCGGCGTCGACGGTCTCCGACGTCAGGCCCTTCTCCTCGGCCTGGACCATCGTGTAGAAGGCCCAGGTGACCAGGTTCATCCACTCCTCGTCGCCCTGGCGGACGGCCGGGGACAGCGGCTCCTTGGAGATCAGCTCGGGCAGGATGACGTAGTCGTTGGGGTTCTGCACCTCGGCGGCGCGGATGGCCGCCAACTGCGAGGCGTCGGAGGTCAGGGCGTCGCAACGGCCGGCGAAGAAGGCCTTGTTCAGCTCCTCGTTCTTCTCGATGACGACCGGCTTGAAGGTCATCTTGTTGGCGCGGAAGTAATCCGACACGTTCTGCTCGGTCGTGGTGCCGGGCAGGACGCAGACGGTGGCGCCGTTCAGCTGCTTGGCGCTCTTCAGCCCCAGCTTGGCCGACACCATGAAGCCCTGGCCGTCATAGTAGTTGGTCGGCGCGAAGTTCAGGCCGTTGGCGGTGTCGCGGGTCAGGGTGCGGGTGGTGTTGCGGGCCAGCAGGTCGATCTCGCCGGACTGGAGCGCCGGCAGGCGCTGCTGGGCCGACAGCGGGGTGTACTTCACCTTCTCGGCATCGCCGAACATCGCGGCGGCGACGGCGCGGCACATGTCGACGTCCAGGCCCGACCACTTGCCCTTGTCGTCCGGGGCGGAGAAGCCGTACAGGCCCAGGTTGACGCCGCACTGGACGTAGCCCTTCTGCTTCACGCCGTCGAAGGTGGCGCCGGCCTGGGCGGTACCGGAGAGGACGAGGGCGGAAACGGACAGGGTGGCCGCGATGGCGAGCGCGCTCAGATGGGACTTCACGGGGCGTGGCTCCTTCAGCCTTGGTCTTTCCAGGGGCGCCGGGGCGAAAGGCTCCGGCCGCCGCGTGTGGCCACAATCGCTCCGTGGATTGAACAAAGTGCCCGCCCGGCATGAACGGTTGTGGCGGAGATGTGAACAGCTTTGGACGGATCGGCTTCCCAGGCGGCGAGTCCGGCCGCCGGGCTTCGCCCGCGAATGGTCACGCCGTCCGGCCGATATTTAACGTGCGCCGGCTTTCGGCCGGCCCTACAAGCGATAGGAACCGGTCATATATCCAGAGGCCGGAATTGCGGGGATGTCGACGTCGATGGGGTCCGATCGGCCGGTCTGGCAATGGATCGCGCGTTTTTCGCTGCTGCGGCGGGGTCCGATAGCGCGTTACGGCATGGCCGTGCTGGCCACCGCCGCCGCCCTGCTGCTGCGCCTTGCCGTCGATGGCACCATGGCGTCGGGTTTTCCCTTTCTCACCTTCTTCCCGGCAGTGATCCTCACCGCCTTCATGGCCGGGCGGGGTCCCGGGGTGGCGGCGGGGGTGCTGTCGGGGGGGGCGGCCTGGTACTTCTTCATTCCGCCCTACGAGTCCTTCGCGCTGGACGCGTCGGTCGCGCTGGCGCTGGCCTTCTATGCGGTGGTGGTCACGGTGGACGTCGCGCTGATCCACGGCATGCAGACGACGCTGGCCCGATTGCAGGAGGAGCGCGGCCGCACCGCCTCCCTGCTGGACGCACAGACCACCATGTTCCACGAGCTGCAGCACCGGGTCGCCAACAACATGCAGTTCGTCTCCGCCCTGCTGGACCTGCAGAGGCGGTCGGTCGAGCGCTCGCCGGAAGGGGCGGTGGCGGCGCTCGAAGAGGCGGGGCGGCGGCTCCACACCATGGCGCAGGTGCATCGGCGTCTGCACGACCCGCGCTCCGGCGACGATTTCGGCAGCCATGTCGAAGGTCTGTGCCAGGATCTGCTGGCGGCGGCCGGGGCGCCCGGCATCGTCTGCCGCGTGGCGGTGCAGGCGGCGCCGCAATCGCCCGAACGGCTGCTGGCGCTGGCGTTGCTGATCGTTGAGGCGCTGACCAACAGCCTGAAGCACGCCTTCGCCGGCCGCGACGGCGGCATCGTCACCGTCGAACTGCATGCGCTGCCGGACCGGACCGGCCAGTTGCGCCTGCTGGTGGCGGACGACGGCATCGGCCTGCCCGAGGGATTCGACGTCCAGCATCTGTCCAGCCTGGGCTGGAAGATCATCCAGAGCCTGGCCGCCCAGCTGAGCGGCCAGTTGAGCTACGGCCGCGCCGACGACACCGGAACGCGGATCGAGTTGCGCTTTCCGGCTTGACCGGCGCACCCGACTTGGGCTTTTCCGTCGCCAAGGGCCGAACTATCTGTGATCCTGCCGGTTGCTGCGGGGACCGGTCGGCGACAGCGGGAGGGGGTTATGGCGACACTGAAGGAATTCGAGGACGCGCTGAAGGCGGCGGGCAACACGGCTGCGCTGGAGATCCTGGAGTCCCTGAGGGCGCGCGACCGCACCCAGCGTTCGGTCCGCCCGGCCCGGCGCCTGACCGGGCGCAAGATGACGCCGGAACTGGCCACCGAGATCCTGCACCTGCACGAGACCACCAACATGACCCAGCAGGAGATCGCCTTCCAGCTGGGGGTGAACCAGGGCCGGGTGAACGAGGTCATCAAGCGCCGCAAATGGCTGAGCGACGACCCCGCGGCCCCGGAAGCCCAGGCCAGAGACAAGGCCAAGCAGCGCGCCAAGGAGGGCGTCGGCATCGCGCCGAGCCGGCCGTCGCGGAAGAAGAAAACGAAGGTGGAGGCGGTGCCCGAGGTCGCACCGGGATTGCCGCCCGAGGCGGTGCCGACGGAGCCGCAGGCCGTCGCGCCGGCCGAGGAGCCGGCGGCGGAGGTCGCCGCCGCGCCGGAGCCCGCACAGTCCGAGACCGCATCGCCCGAGACCACATCGTCCAAGACTGCATCGCCCGAGGCCGCCGTGCCGGAGCCGGCGGAACCGCCGGCCGAACTGCCGATGCCGATGGCGGCGCCGGAGATGCCGGTGGAGCAGCCCGCCAAGGGCAAGGACAAGCCGAAGGGAAAGGCCGGCGCGCGCAAGCAGGGCAAGGCGGCCGAGGCGCCGGCGCAGCTGCTGTTCAAGGATCTCCTGTAGGGGCGGGCGGGAAACCCCTTCCCCCGAGCCATGTTCATCGCTCATCTCGCATCTGCGGAATTGACGGCCTGCGGCGGATTGCCTCAGCGGGGGGATGGCAAATATCCTGACCTCCGCCCGGCCGCTTCCGATTCCCCCCGCCGCCGGGCCCTCCCATTCCTCATCCAGCGGCGACAGCGGAGAGACGACCATGGCTTCTGCCGGCCATAACGGCGACAGGCGTGCCGAGCCACAGCTGGCCTCGGCCCATCCCGGGCTGGTGCTGCTGGCGCTCGCCATGGGCGGCTTCGCCATCGGGACGACCGAATTCGCGACGATGAGCCTGCTGCCCTATTTCGCCCGCGGCCTCGGCATCGACGAGCCGACCGCCGGCCACGTCATCAGCGCCTATGCGCTGGGCGTGGTGGCGGGGGCACCGGTGATCGCGGTGCTGGCGGCGCGGCTGCCACGGCGGACCCTGCTGATCGGGCTGATGGCGGTCTTCGCCGTCGCCAACGTGGCGAGCGCCTTCTCACCCTCCTACGGCTGGATGCTGGCCTTCCGTTTCATGAGCGGCCTGCCGCACGGCGCCTATTTCGGCGTGGCCGCCCTGGTCGCCGCCTCGCTGGTGCCGCCGCAGCGCCGGGCGCAGGCGGTGGCGCGCACCATGCTGGGGCTGACGGTGGCGACCATCGTCGGCGTGCCGATGGCGAACTGGATCGGCCAGGCACTGGGCTGGCGCTGGGGCTTCGGCGTCGTCGGGCTGCTGGCCCTGCTGACCGTGGTGCTGGTCTGGAGCTTCGCCCCCAACGACCGCCCGCACCCGAACGCCAGCCCGCTGCGCGAGCTGGGCGCGCTGAAGCGGCGGCAGGTCTGGCTGACGCTGGGCATCGGCGCCATCGGGTTCGGCGGCATGTTCGCCGTCTATACCTATGTCGCCTCCACCCTGATGGAGGTGACGCAGGTGTCGCCGGCGGTGGTGCCCGTCGTTCTGGCGGTGTTCGGCGCCGGCATGACCGTCGGCACGCTGGTCAGCGCCTGGGCCGCCGACCGCGCCCTGATGCCGACCGTCGCCTTCATCCTGCTGTGGAGCGCCGGGTCGCTGGCGCTCTATCCCTTCGCCGTCGGCAACATCTGGCTGGTGTCGGCCGTCGTTTTCATGATCGGCTGCGGCGGCGGGCTCGGCACCCCGTTGCAGACCCGGCTGATGGATGTGGCGGAGGATGCGCAGACGCTGGCCGCGGCGCTGAACCACAGCGCCTTCAACGCCGCCAACGCGCTCGGCCCCTGGCTCGGCGGCATGGCGATCGCCGCCGGCTGGGGCTGGGCCTCCGTCGGCTGGGTCGGCGCCGCGCTGGCGCTCTGTGGGCTGGCGGTGTGGGGGGTGGCGATGCTGGACGAGCGTGCCGCCACTGCCCGGCTGGCCGAAGCCTGCGCCGGGGACTGAGTCTTCAGCGCCCCGCCCTGTCTCCCGATATGGTCCAGGCGATGCGGGCCGGATGTTCGCCGAGGTCGAGGGAGCCGATGACGATCTCCCCCCGGCCGGACAGCGGCACCACGTCGCCCAGCTTCAGCAGGCGCTGCTCGCCGGCCTGCGGCACCAGCCGGGTGCCGTTGCGGCTGAGATCCTCCAGCGTGAAGGCGCCGTCGCGCAGCCGCACCGCCGCATGGCGGCGCGAGGCCGAGGCATGGTCCAGCACGATGCCGCAGTCCGCGGCGCGGCCGATCACGACGTCGCCGCCGGCATCGGGCAGCGCCACCGTCCGGCCCTGATAGCTCAGGGTCAGGCGGGGGGCCGGCTTGGCCGGTGGCTGGACGTCGACCGTCACGTCCGGCGCCTGGGCCCTTGCCTGGGACATCGCCCGGGCCGGCGGTCGGGGCGTCGGCCGGGATCCGCTGCGCTCTCCCGCCACCACGCCGGTGCCGGACACCGAAACGCGGCGGTCGTCGGGAATGGTGGCGATCTTGGCGATCAGCCCGTCGGCCAGCGCCCGCGGGATGCCGGCGGCGCGCAGGCGGCGTCCCAGCCCCTCCCGCACCTCCTGGATGGAGGCGCCGGGGGCCGCCAGCTCCGCCGCGGACTTCACCCGGTTGAACTCGTCGGCGACGCGCTGGATGACGGTGCTGATCTTCTTGTGGCCGTAGGGGCTGGCGCCGAGGTCGAGCAGATAGCCCAGTCGTCCCGCCGCCGTGTCGAAGCGGCCGGCCAGCCGCATCATCGTCTCCTCGAAGGGCAGGTCGCTGCCGCCGGCCGCCCACACCGTCTTGCCGCGGCGGGTCAGCGACTCCGCCATCGCCGGGCCGCCCATGAAGCCGTCGAAGCCGACCATGCCGTCGACGATGGCGGAAAAGGCGCGGGCGTCGCTGGCCGCCCCGGTGCGGGTCAACGGCGTCAGCCCGTCCAGCCCGCCGCGGATCCGGTGCAGCAGCGCCTCGCGCGTCCGGGCGAAGCCCAGCCCCGTTCCGTCGGACGCCAGGGCGTTCGACAGGGCCAGCAGCGGTTCGGTGTGGGGCAGCCGGTCGTCCAGGTCGCCGCGCAGCGCCGCCAGCAGCGCCAGGAGGGCGGAGGCGAGGTCGGGCGCATAGCCGATCAGGGCACGGATCGGTTCCCGACCGTCGGTGATCTCCGCCGCGACCTCGTCGACCAGCCGGGTGGTCTCGCCGTCCTCCTCCTGGTGCAGGCGCAGCACGGCGGCCAGCTTGGCGCCCCACTCGCGGTGCGGTTCCAGCAGCGTGCCGAAGGCATGGGTGACGATGCGGTCGCGCTCCTCCGCCGGACGGTCGAGGGCGGCCAGCAGCAGTCCGGAAATCCCGCCGCGCATCAGCGCCTGATCGAAGGGGGCCAGCGTGTCGGATTTCTGGGCGAGATCCTTCAGCGCGGCGAACAGGCGGATGATCTGGTCGTAGCGCTCATGCGGCTTCAGCCCCAGCATCGGCGCCTGGATGGCGGCGAGCCGGCTGACCGCCGGGTTGAACAGCAGCGCCTCGCGTTCGAAATAGCGCAAGGGGTAGTAGCGGTGGAGCTGTTCCGACGGAATGACGCCCTGGTCGTCCCAATAGCCGCGCAGCAGCCGCAGCAGGGTCATCCGGCTGTCGAAGGAGAAGACCTGCAGCACGTCGGTGCAGAGGCTGGCGGTTTCGATCGGCGAGATGGTGGTGAGTTTGGCACCGCCGGAGGAGGATTTCTGGAAGATCGTCTCTTCCCGCCCGGTGCCGGTGACCTTCACCACGCGCACCACCGGGAACTTGGCGAGGCGCAGCAGGAAGTTGGCGCGTTCCGTCGCCGCCTTCTCGTCGTCGAAGACGCCGTCGATGTTGGGCTTGCCGCCCTGTTCGACCACCACCTCGAAGCGCGCCTCGCGCCGCTTGGACATCGCCATACCGTTCCCCCTTGGCCAGCCCCATCCAGCAGCATGGCCGGCGCCACGCCCGGCTACGTCCTTGTTCGCGATTTCCGGCGATTTTTCCGCAAAATACTTTATGGCCAAAATACTTTATGAAAGCTTCCACCAGAAGCGGAAAGACCCGGCCCTTGACCGCAAGCTCCCCATCGGACCGCACGCCCCACCAAGCCCCGCGCCGGCCGGTGCTGGGCCGCCGGCCGTTCCTCGGCCTGCTCGGGGCGATGGTCCTGCCGGCGGTCGGTACCGGGGCCGGGCTGGCGGCATCCGCGGCCGGCGCGTCGGACGGCGCGTCGGTCGGCTATGTCCTGTTCGATCCGGACACTGGACGGGTGGTGGAGGCGCAGGCAGCCGACACCGCCTTCATTCCCGCGTCGGTGGCCAAATTGCCGACCGTGGCGGCGGCGCTGGCCCTGCTGGGGCCGGACCACCGCTTCACCACCCGGCTGCTGGGAAGCGGAGGGCCGATGGGTGGTGGGCTCGCCGGCGGGGTGCTGCGCGGCGACCTGATCCTGCAGGGCGGCGGCGATCCGGCGCTGGCGACAGAAGGGCTGCTGCAAGTGCTGGGCGGACTGGCCGCCGCCGGACTGCGGCGGGTGGAGGGACGCTTCCTCTACGACACCGCCCTGCTGCCTGAACTGGCGGAGATCGATTCCGGGCAGCCCTGGGCCGCTCCCTACAACACCGGGGTCGGGGCGCTGTCGCTGAACTACAACCGCGCCCTGCTGAGCTGGCGGCGCGGATCCGGCGGGATCGGCGGGCCGGAGGTTCTGACCGTCGCCGATGCCGGCCGGCTGCCGCTGGACAGCGTCGCCGTCAAGCCCATGGCGGCCGGCGGCTTCCCGCTGCTGCCGGATGGTGCCGACCGCTGGCTGATGGCGCCGCCGGCCGCGGGGGAGGCGGGGGCCGCCTGGGTACCGGTGGCGCGGCCGGGGCTGGCCGCCGCCATGCTGTTCCGCCGGCTGGCCGCCGATGCCGGCATCGCCCTGCCGGTGCCGGAGGCCGGCCATGCCCCGGCCGGGGCGGCGCTGCTGGCGGCGCTGGACAGTCCCCCCCTGACCGAGCTGGCGCGCGGGGTGCTGCGCCATTCCAACAATCTGTCGGCGGAAGTGATCGGTCTGGCCGCCTCCGATCGGCTGGAGACAAGTCTGGAGATCGGCCGGCGGAACATGCCCGCCCCCCCGCTGGAACGCTCGGCGGCGCTGCTGCAAGGCTGGCTGACCCGGCAGCCGATGGCGGCGGGGCAGGGGAAGGGCTGGAGTGGTCTGCGGCTGGCCAACCATTCGGGGCTGGGCACCGGGTCGCGCGCCACGCCGCGGCAGATGGCGGCGCTGCTGCGGGCCGGCGGACCCGCCCTGTGGGATCTGCTGCCGGGAGAGGAGGACGGCAAGGCGCTGCCCCCCGGCGTCCATGCCAAGTCGGGCACGCTGGCCTACGTCAAGGGTCTGGCTGGGCTGCTGACGGCTGCCGGCGGCCGGCCGATGGGCTTCGTCCTGTTCATCGCCGATCCGGCGCGCCGGGCGGCGATGGACGCCGCGCTCGACCGCCGGGTGACCGCCACGCCCGCGGAGGCGCGCGCCTGGGCAGCCGGCGCCGGCAAGCTGCAGAGCGAAATTCTGGAGAGGTGGGTTTCCACTTATTGACTGACATAGGTCATAAGGGTGAGCGTATCGAATATGCCAAAATGCAGGCCCGATGTTGATTTGCCGGAAATCGGCGCGAAATTGATGGATCGTCCGTCTGCCCGACCCATATCCGTCCGCGTTCAGCAGAGAAAGTCCCAGATCCGATGATGGCAGACAGTTCCGGCACCTCACCCGCGCGCAGCGTCCTGCGCCGCCGGCTGGAACGTCAGGATGTCGCAGCCAACCGCTATCACGACCGGCGGCTGGGGGCGGAGGTCGTCAACATCGTCGTCGGCGGCTGCGTCGTCACCGACGACCCGAACGTCGTCATCACCACCACGCTGGGTTCCTGCGTCGCCGCCTGCCTGTACGACCCGGTGGCGGAGATCGGCGGGATGAACCATTTCCTGCTGCCCGATGCCGGGACCGACACGCTGTCGCTGTCGTCGCGCTATGGCGCCACGGCGATGGAGCATCTGATCAACCGGCTGCTGGCCGTCACCGGCCGGCGCGACCGGCTGCGCGCCAAGCTGTTCGGCGGCGCCAACGTCAACCTGACCACGTTGCGCACCGCCAATATCGGCCAGCGCAACGTCGAGTTCGTGATGGAGTATCTGGCGACGGAAGGCATCCCCACCGTCAGCTGGGACGTCGGCGGCGTCAGTCCGCGCGCGGTGCGCTTCTTCCCCACCAGCGGGCGCAGCCAGCGCCGGCTGATCGGCGACGAGACGCTGCACGACATCGCCCGCCACGAATCGTCCTACATCGAGCATCTGCGAAAGTCGCGGATCGAAGGCGACGTCGAGCTGTTCTGATAAGCTCGACCGGGAGCGCCGGCCTTACCGCCCACCTCCGATCTCCCGCTGCCGATCTCCCGCCGTCCTTCCGCGGAGTCCCTGATGGCCGACACGCTGTTCCGGATCGCCACCTTCAACCTGGAAAACCTGGACGACGATGCCGACGAGCCGCCCTTCGAGGAGCGGATCGCCACCCTGCGCCCGCAGCTGGAGCGGCTGGAGGCCGACATCCTCTGCCTGCAGGAGGTCGACGCCCAGCATCCGGTGAAGAGCGAGCCGCGGACCCTGCGCGCGCTGACCCGCCTGCTGGCAGGCACGCGCTATGCCGGCTATCACGTCACCGCGGGCGACGCCCCGTCGCCGGCCGACCGCCACAACCCGGTGATCGTCAGCCGCTGGCCGATCAGGGCGGCGCGGCTGCTGCGCCATCAGCTCGTCCCGCCGGCCCGCGTGCGCCTCGCCACCGCCGACCCGGTGCCGGAGACGGACACCGAGGTCGGCTGGGACCGGCCGGTGCTGCATGCCGAGGTGGAGATGCCGGACGGCCGCATCCTGCATGTCCTCGACCTGCATCTGCGCGCGCCGATCGCCGCCCCGGTGCCGGGGCAGAAGGCCGGCGCCCAGACCTGGAGGACGGCGGCCGGCTGGGCGGAAGGCTTCTATCTCGCCTCGATCAAGCGGGCGGGGCAGGCGCTGGAGACGCGCATGGCGGTCGACCGGCTGTTCGATGCCGATCCCGACGCGCTGATCGTGGTGGCCGGCGACTGCAACGCCGACCTGGAGCAGACCGCCGTCCGCATCATCCGCGCCGCTCCCGACTTCACCGGCAATCCCGAGCTTGCGAACCGCGTGCTGGAGCCGCTGGAGCAGGCGATCCCGGAGGAGCGGCGCTACACCGTGCTGCATGCCGGCACGGCGGTTCTGCTGGATCATCTGATGACCTCGCCCAGGCTGACCGAGCGTCTGCGCGACGTCGCCATCCACAACGAGGAGCTGACCGACGAGGTCGACCATGCCGACGAGCCGTCGCCGGTCAGCTACCACGCGCCGGTGGTGGCGAGCTTCAGTCTCCAGATCCCCGCTTCCTCCCGAAGAGAGGGTTAGGGTGAGGGGAAGAGGGAGATTATGGGACATCGCACTGGATTCAGCGACGCAACTGGTGGAAAACAGCGTCTTCGGGATTTTTGCGGCGTTCCAGCCCCGTTGAGAGGGCGCGGCGCCATTCAGGGAGACAGCATGTTCACTGCCGCCAGCTTCCGCGTCGGCGACCGCGTGACCATCCGCAGCGGCCAGTCCATTCCGCAATCCATCGCCACGGTGGAGCGCTACACCGACGGGGGGCGCTGCATGGTGCTGTCCGACGGCAGCGAATGGCGGGCCGACGGCCGGCGCCAGTGGAGTTTCCGCGGCAGCTATTACAAGGGCCCGGTGGTCGAGCCGTTCGAGCCCGGCGACGACGAGTTCGTCGCCCGCCGCCGCGTCATCGGTGCGCTGCGCAAATTCGGGGATGGGCTGACGATGGACTCGACCCTGAGCACCGAGGCGTTGCAGCGGATTCTGGAGGCGGTGGATCACGAGAAGGCGGCGGCCGGCAAGGCGGGGTGATCGCCCCCTCTCCCCGGCATCGGCTCTCGGGTGTCAGCTCTTGGCGATCTCGTTCAGCACATCCTTGGCGAGGCTGCGGATGTGCCGTTCCATGGCGGCCCTGGCCTCTGCCGGGTCGCCGCTCTCCAGCGCGGCGATGACGTCGAGATGCTCGTCGCAATCGGGACGGATGCGCGACGGCAGGCCGGACAGCTCGAACAGGCGCGTCGTCACCCGCAGGTCGCGGATGATCTGCGCCAGCACCGCGTTGCCGGACGCCTCGGCGATCAGGGTGTGCAGTTCCTCGTCGGCCGCCCAATGGTCCTCGAAGCGGATCTTGGGCTCGTCGCGCAGCCGCAGCATCTCGGCCTTCATCGCCTGCAAACGGACCGGGTCGATCCGCGACGCGGCGGCGGCGATCGCCTCCCCCTCCAGGATCTCGCGCAGGCGCATGCTCTGGAAATATTCGCGGTTGGAGACCTCGCGCACCCGGTAGGGGCGGTTGAACTCCTTGCGGATCAGCCCTTCGCTGGCCAGCCGCACCAGCGCCTCGCGGATCGGCGTGCGCGAGATGCTGAGCGCCGTCGCCAGCCGGTCTTCGACGATCACCTCGCCGCTGGGGATGCGGCGGTCGAGGATCATCTCCAGGATGGTGCGGTAGGCCATGCTCGCCAGATTCACTCCGGCGGCGGCCGGCGTCGCGGCTTTCGGGCCGTCCGCTTTCGGAGCGTCCATGTCCATGCTCATACCAAGTCCTGCCACCTGACGCTGATCTTTCCCTAACAAAGCAGACGAACCGTTGTCCTGCAAAGGTTCTGATCGGTCTGACCGGTGGGGTCGGGTGCGTCGTCGCGCCCAGCCGGGTTTCAGTGCTGCAGGATCTTGGCGAGGAACTGGGCGGCGCGCTCCGAGCGCTGGGTCTCGAAGAACTCGGCCTTGGTGCAGTCCTCGATGATGCTGCCATGGTCCATAAAGATCACCCGGTCGGCGACCTTGCGGGCGAAGCCCATCTCGTGGGTGACGCAGATCATCGTCATGCCCTCGTTCGCCAGCTCGACCATCACGTCCAGCACCTCGTTGATCATCTCGGGGTCGAGCGCCGAGGTCGGCTCGTCGAACAGGATGGCGATGGGATCCATCGCCAGGGCGCGGGCGATGGCGACGCGCTGCTGCTGGCCGCCGGACAGCTGGCCGGGGAACTTGTGCGCCTGGGTGGCCAGCCCGACCCGCGCCAGCAGCACCTCGCCCTTCGCCTCGGCCTCGGCCGTCTGGCGGCCCAGCACCTTGCGCTGCGACAGGGTCAGGTTCTGCATGATGGTCAAATGGGGGAACAGCTCGAAATTCTGGAACACCATGCCGACGCGGGCGCGCAGCGCCGACATCTTGGTGCCCCGCGCGCCGACATCCATGCCGTCCACCCGGATGCGGCCCGACTGGAAGGGCTCCAGCCCGTTGACGCATTTGATCAGCGTCGACTTGCCCGACCCGGAGGGGCCGCAGACTACCACCACCTCGCCCTTCCGCACGGTGGTCGTGCAGTCCTTCAGGACCTGGAAGGTGCCGTAGTTCTTGCTGACATTCTCGATGGCGATCATGGGGGAGTCTCTTGCGGATGAGGGCGATGGACGGATGAGCGGGCGGGTCAGCGGAACCGGTCGATCAGGAAGGGCGTCGGGTCGATGTCGGTGCGGCCGTCGAGCAGCAGGTCGGCGGTCATGCGGGCGACGACCGGCGCCAGGGTGAAGCCGTTGGACGTCACCGTGTTGAAGAAGCCCGGCAATCCCGGCACCGGGCCGAGGATCGGCGCGCCGTCGATGTTGATGTTCATCGCCGCCCAGGCGCGGACCACATGCAGTCCGGCGATCTGCGGCAGCACATGGCGGGCGACCCACAGGTTGCCCTCGATGCTGGAGCGCGACACCGTGTTGAAGCGCCGCGCCGGGTCGAAGACCGCAGTCCAGGCGCCGCCGATGATCAGCCCGCCGGTGACCGCCTGCTTCAGGCTGAGATGGCGGTCGGCATGGGCGACGAGCTGGCTGACCAGCTTGGGCGCCGGCTCGGTGACGATCATCTGCAGGGGCGCGCTGTGCACCGGCACGTCGATGCCGACCAGCCGCCCGGTCTCGCGCGCCCACGGGCCGCTGGCGTTGACGATCTGCCTGGCGCGGATGCGGCAGCGCGAGGTCTCGACCCGCCAGCCGCCGCCACCAACGCCGGTGACCGCCGGAGCGGCGGCGATGCCGGTGACGTTGACTCCGCGCAGGAAGCGGGCGCCCTGGCGGCGTGCCTGCTCCAGCACCGCGTAGGTCGCCCGCAGCGGGTTGATCTTGCCCTCCTGCGGGGCGTATTCGGCGCCGATCAGCCCGTCCGACAGGGCGGGAGCCAGCCGGCGCAGCTCGGCCGCGTCGATGATGGCGTTCTCGACGCCGTATCGCCGCTCCAGCGCCGCCTTGGCGCGCAGGAACTCCATGCCGGCCGGGCTGTCCGCCACCATCAGGCCGCCGGTGACGGCCAACTCGAAGTCGGCCCCGCAAGCCTTCTCCAGTTCCCGCCACAAGGCGATGGAGCGCGGGCCGAGCGTCAGCGTCGCCGCCGCCGGCCCGCCGCCCGCCTCGGCCTTGGCGCCGAAGTCGAAGGACAGCAGCTGGACATGCAGGCTGCCGGCATTGGCGCCCGACGCCTGCAAATTGGTGTCGCCGCGCTCGACCACCAGCACGTCGCGCCCGGCCTGGGTCAGGTAATAGGCGAGGCAGGAGCCGACCACGCCGCCGCCGACGATCAGGATCTCGGCCTCCTGGTCGGGCAGCGGGCCGTCCTCCAGCGGGCGGGCGAGGTTGGGGGTGATGGCGCGCTGGTGGCCGCCCCATTCCGGCTTCTCGAAGGCGAAGGCGCCGGCCGGCGTCGGCTTGGCCGGCAGGCGTGGCGCCAGATACTGGTCGGGCGCCCGCTTCCTGCCGGTCGCCTGCTCCAGCAGCAGGGCGGCGGTCGCCGCGCAATAGCGGCCCTGGCAGCGCCCCATGCCGAGCCGGGTGTTGCGCTTCAGCGCCGCGAGGCTGTCATGGCCCGCGGCGATCTCGGCGCGGACCCGGCCGAAGGTGACCTCCTCGCAGCGGCACAGCATCGCCTCATCGGGCACGGTGTCGAGCCGCGGCGGCGGCGCTTGGTAGATCGACCACAGCGCTGCCTGGAAGCCCTCGGCCCGCCGCAGATGGGCCAGCGCCCGCCGGCCCTCCTCCGGGTCGCCGTCGGTCAGGCCGAGCTGGGTGGCGGCGGCGATGCCGGCGAGGGTGCCGCGCGCCTGCGCCACCTTCGACCCGCCGAGATCGACGCCGTCGCCGACGGCGAAGACCCCCGGCACGCTGGTGGCGCCATCCACCGCGATCTCGGTGGCGAGATAGCCGAGATGGCGGTCTTCGACCAGCCGGTGGGCGCAGCCGAGCGCGCGGGCGATCTCGGTCGAGGGGATGAAACCGTAGCCGAGGCACAGCGCGTCGGCGGCCGCGGTGACGGCTTCGGCCAGCCGGGGAGCGCCGTCGGAGCCGAGCGGGGCATAGCGCACCTGCTCCAGTCGGCCGTCGCCCTCCGCCGCGACCACCCCGTGCCCCCACAGCACCGGCACCCCGGCGTGCCGCAGTCTCAGCAGGTAGCGGGCGCCGTCGCCGATCAGGCCGGGGGCGGCGCGCAGCGCGGTCAGCATCTGCCGCCATTGGGTGGGCGACGGGCGCGGCGCGCTTTCCAGCACGGCGAGGACCGTGACCCCGCCCTGCACCAGCTCGCAGGCCAGTTGCAGATTGAGCGGACCGTTGCCGGCGACCACCACCCGACGGCCGGGCGCCACGCGATAGGCGCGCGCCAGGGTCTGGCCGGCCCCGGTCGTCATCACGCCGGGCAGCGTCCAGCCCGCGAAGGGCGCCGGCCGCTCATAGGCGCCGCCGGCGATCACCAGCCGGCGCGGCCGGTAGACGGTCTCGCGTCCGTCGATAACGGCAACCACCTCGTCGGGGGCATGGGCGCCCCACACCGTCGCCTCCTGGACGATGGCGGCGCCGGCCGCCTTCGCCGCGTCGAGCAGGGCGAGGCCGGCGCGGAACTGGCGGTCGGTCGGCCGGTCGGCCCGGTGCGAGGGGGCGAGCGGCTTGAAATACTGCCCGCCGCTCTGCGGCCGCTCGTCCAGCACCACCACCCCGGCGCCACGGCGCGCCGCCGCTTCCGCCGCGGCCAGACCGGCCGGGCCGGCACCGATCACCAGCACATCGACCACGCGTTCCTCCGGCGCTTCGCCCACCGGCGGCGGCACCAGCGGGGCCAGCGGATCCTCCGGCGTGCCCGCCGGCGGCTGCGAGCGGATGGTCTGGCCGTCGGCCACCTTGGTCAGGCAGGCGCGCTGGCTTGCCTTGCCGTCCACCGTCACCAGGCATTCGAAGCAGGCGCCCATGCCGCAATAGAGGCCGCGCCGCCCGCCGTCGCGGCTGTGGCGGTAGGCGGCGACGCCGTGCGCCGTCAAGGCCGCCGCCACCGTCTCCCCGGCCAGCGCGGGAATCCGCTCGCCGTCATAGGTGATCTCGATGGGGGCGCCGTCGCGGCGGACGCTTGGATGTTCGAGGCGCATGGGCGGTCGGCTGTGTCCGGATTGCGGTGGAAAGCGGCTTTTCGAGGGGGCGTCAAAATGCGCTGGATTCCTGTATACAGATAGTATACGAGTAGTATTTAGGCAAGGTCAAAAATTAGGCAGGAGCTGGGGGAACCCATGACGGCATTGCGCGGCACCTACACGGTCCTCATCACCCCCTTCACCGCCGACGGCGGCGCGGTGGACGTTCCGGCCTTGAAGAAGCTGGTGAACTGGCAGATCGAGCAGGGCATCCACGGGCTGATCCCGCTCGGCAGCACCGGCGAGTTCCTGTCGATGACCCCGGAGGAGCGGGCGCAGGTCATCGAGATCTGCGTGACCGAGGCGGCGGGCCGCGTGCCCGTGCTGATCGGCACCGGCGCCGAATGGACGCGCGACGCCGTCGCGCTGGCCAAGGAAGCGGAAAGCATGGGTGCCGACGGGGTGATGGTGATCCCGCCCTATTACAGCTCGCCGACCCCCGACGAGCTGTTCGAGCATTACCGCCGCATCGGCGAGGCGATCTCGCTGCCGGTGATGATCTACAACAACCCGGCGACCGCCAACGTCGACCTCACCCCGCCGATCGTCGCGCGGCTCAGCGAGATCGACAACGTCCTCTACATCAAGGAATCGACGCTGGAGGTGACGCGGGTCCGCGACATCATTGAGCTGTGCGGCGACCGCATGACGGTGTTCGCCGGCATCCTCGGCTACGAATCCTTCTGGCTCGGCGCCCAGGGCTGGGTCGCCGTCTGCTCCAACCTGATCCCGCGCGATTCGGCCCGGCTGTTCGAACTGGTGGCCGACCATGGCGACAAGGACCAGGCGCTGGCGCTCTACAAGAAGATGCTGCCCATCGTCCGCTGGGTCGGCGGCCACCGCTACGTCGCCGCCTCGAAGACCGGGCTGGGCATGATGGGGTTGCGGGTCGGCGACCCCCGCGCGCCGCGCCTGCCGCTACCGGAGGCCGACGCCCTGGCCCTTCGCGCCGATCTGGCGGCCTACGGCCTGATCGATTCCCTCGCCTGACCGCTTCGCCCGAATCCGAGATCCGAACCAGAGAGAAGGGGACCACGATGACCATTCGCACCCTGCTGATCGCCGCCGGCCTGACCCTGTTCGCCCTCCCGGCAGCAGCCCAAACCGCCTGCAAGCCGGCGGTCGCCGATTCCGAGCTGGTCAAGCCCGGCACGCTGGTGATGTCGACCAACCCGACCCTGCCGCCGATGCAGTTCGTCGATTCCACCGGCACGCTGAAGGGCATGCGCATCACGCTGGGCAACGAGATCGCCAAGCGTCTGTGCCTGACCCCGGAATATGTCCGCATCGAGTTCTCGGCGATGATCCCCGGCCTGCAGGCCGGCCGCTGGGACCTGATCAACACCGGCATCTTCTGGACCGAGGAACGGGCCAAGATGATGCCGATGATCAACTATGAATCGCAGGCGATCAGCATCTCGGTGACCAAGGGCAACCCGCTGAAGATCGCCAAGCCGGAGGATCTGTCGGGCCGCCCGGTCGGCGTCGAGCTGGGCGGCTTCGAGGAGCGCAAGCTGCGCGAACTCGACAAGATGGTGGTCGCCAAGGGGCTGAAGCCCATCGAGATCAAGACCTTCGACAATTTCGCCACCGCCTATCAGGCGCTGCGCGCCGGCCAGACCGAGGCGTCGGTGGCCATCGACCCGACGGCGGCCGAATACAGCAAGCGCGGCGACTTCGACCGCGCCCTGCACGGCCTGTTCCCGACCCCGGTCGCCCTGGCGATGAAGAGCAAGGCGCTGAGCGAGGCCGTGGTCGGCGTCCTCAACGACATGCAGAAGGACGGTTCGTACAAGAAGCTGATGGACGAATACGGCCTGCTGCCCAACGACGGCGCCTTCAAGGTCAACGGCCCCGGCATGTGAGACGCGGGCGGCAGGGATACAGCGACAGGTGCTGAAAGAAGCCCTTCTCCCCTTGCGGGAGAAGGGTTGGGATGAGGGGTGCAGCCCGGCCGAAGGCCGGGAAGGTCGCTTTGTCCCCTCACCCCAACCCCTCTCCCACAAGGGGAGAGGGGCTTGATGAGCGCCGGGTCTCCCCCCGCCACCTAGGCATCGGACAAGAGTGAAAAGGTGACGGAATGACCAGCGGCTGGAACTGGGACGGTTTCTTCGAGTACCTGTTCAACGGGTACCTGTTCAGCGGAGCGATCACCACCCTGTGGCTGACGCTGGCGGGCATCGCCGGCGGCCTCGTGCTGGGCTGCGTGCTGGCGCTGCTGCGGCTGTCGCCCTACCGCTGGGTCGCCGGGGTGGCACAGACCTATATCTGGGTGTTCCGCGGCACGCCGCTGCTGGTCCAGCTCATCATCATCTACACCGGCCTGCCGCAGATCGGCATCAAGCTGTCGGTGACGGAATCCGCGCTGATCGGCCTGATCCTCAACGAGGCCGCCTATCTGGCCGAGATCATCCGCGGCGGCATCCTCGGCGTCGCTGCCGGGCAGAGCAACGCCGGCCGCGCGCTCGGCCTCAACTCGGCCCAGGTGATGGCCTACATCGTGCTGCCGCAGGCCGTCCGCATCATCATCCCGGCGCTCGGCAACAGCGTGAACGGGCTGCTGAAGACCACCTCGGTGACCTCCGTCATCTCGATGGAGGAGCTGTTGCGCAGCACCCAGCTGCTCATCCAGGAACGCTTCATGGTGCTGGAGCTGTTCACGGTGGCCGCCCTCTACTATCTGCTGATGACCTCGCTGTGGGACATCGTCCAGCGCCGCATCGAGCGCCATTTCGGCCGCGCCTACCGCAACATCACGATCGTCGACGGCCAGTGAAAAGGCGCTCGGCCATGACTCCTCCGCACCCTCCGGCCCTCCCGCTATCCTCCCGGACAGCCAACCTCGGCGACCGCGCCTTCGGGCACCTGCGCGAGCTTATCCTCAGCCGCGAGATCCCCGGCGGCGCCGAGGTGCCGGAGGGGCGGCTGGCCGAGCGGCTGAACGTGTCGCGCACGCCGATGCGCGAGGCGCTGGTCCGGCTGGTCGGAGAGGGGCTGCTGGAGCGCACCAGCGAGCGCAGTTATCGTGTCCGCATCGTCTCGGCCCGCGAGTTCTTCGAATGCATGCAGATGCGCGAGCTGTTGGAATGCCACGCCATCGAAACCGCGGTGCCGCTGGTCGGCGACACGGACCTCGCCGAATTGCGGCGCGGGCTGGACGCGCTGGAGGGCGGCGAGGACGACATGCAGCACTGGCTCTACGACAATCATTTCCACAGCTTCTTCGCCCATGTCAGCGGGAATGCGACGCTGGCCGAGACCATCACGCGCATGCGGGTGGTCGCCCGCCTGTTCCGCATCTCCAGCAGCTTCCACCGCAAGGGCGAGATCGACACGGAGCACCGGGCGGTGCTGGACGCGGTGGAACGGCGGGACGCCGCCGCCGCCAAGGCCGCCATGCTGGCGCATCTGCGCAACCTCCAGGACGACGCCCGCCGCGCCATCGCCGCCGAGGCAAATCCAGGCGGCTATTTCCTGTAATCCCGGTTTTTTTGTGATCCCGGCAACCGCAAGACCCGTCCTTCGGGACCCAGGGAGAGTTCCATGCCGCAGTTCGATACCGTAATCCGCAACGGCACGCTGGCCACCGCGTCCGACGTGTTCGCCGCCGACCTCGGCGTGATCGGCGGCCGCATCGCCGCCATCGGGGCCGGGCTGGGGCCGGGCGCCCGCGAGATCGACGCGACCGGCAAGCTGGTGCTGCCGGGCGGCGTCGACGGCCATTGCCACCTCGACCAGCCGACCAGCGACGGCTCGCAGTCGGCCGACGATTTCGAGACCGGAACCCGCTCGGCGGCCTGCGGCGGGACCACGACGGTCATCCCCTTCGCCTGCCAGTTCAAGGGCCAGTCGCTGCGCGACGCGGTGACCGACTACCACCGCCGGGCCGACGGCAAGGCGGTGATCGACTACGCCTTCCACCTCATCGTCAGCGACCCGACCGACCAGCTGCTCGGCCAGGATCTGCCGGCGCTGATCCATGACGGCTACACGTCGTTCAAGATCTACATGACCTATGACGACATGAAGCTGAACGACCGGCAGGTGCTGGAGCTGCTCAGCGTCGCCCGGCGCGACGGCGCCATGGCGATGATCCATGCCGAGAACGCCGACTTCATCGGCTGGCTGACCGACAAGCTGCTCGCCGCCGGCCACACCGCGCCGCGCTACCACGCCGATTCCCGGCCGATGCTGGTGGAGCGCGAGGCGACCCACCGCGCCATCGCCATGGCCGAGCTGGCCGACGTGCCGATCCTGATCGTCCATGTCTCGGGCCGCGAGGCCATCGAGCAGATCCACTGGGCGCAGGGCCGCGGCATGCGCATCTACGCCGAGACCTGCCCGCAATACATGGTGCTGACCGAGCATGATTTGCACGGCCACGGCATGGAGGGGGCCAAGTGCATCTGCTCGCCACCGCCGCGCGACAAGGCCAACCAGGCGGCGGTCTGGGACGCGCTGGCCGGCGGCACCTTCCACATCGTGTCGTCCGACCACGCGCCCTTCCGCTACCAGGACCCCAAGGGCAAGATGCTGCACGGCGCCAACACGCCCTTCAACTGGATCCCCAACGGCGTGCCGGGCATCGAGACGCGGCTGCCGATCCTGTTCTCCGAAGGGGTGAAGAAGGGCCGCATCAGCCTGCAGCGCTTCGTCGAGCTGTCCTCGACCAACCCGGCCAAGATGTACGGCCTGCACCCGCGCAAGGGCAGCCTCGCCATCGGCGCCGATGCCGACATCGTCATCTACGACCCCGACCGCAAGGTCACCATCACCAACGGCATGCTGCACCACAACGTCGACTACACCCCCTACGAGGGGCTGGAGGTGACCGGCTGGCCGGAGACCGTGCTGTCGCGCGGCGAGGTGGTGGTGGAGAAGGGCGCCTGCGTGGCGCAGCCCGGCCGCGGCGCCTTCCTGCGCTGCGACACGCCGGATCTGGCGCGGCCGAAGGTCGGCGCCGCCTGACGAGACGACTGCCCTTTCCTGAACTTTAGACTTGAGGACCACCACACATGGACGCCCTGACCATCACCGCCGGCCCCTTCACCTTCGGCGCCCGCTTCGAGACGGCTGCCGCGCCGAAGACCTGCGCCAAGTTCCGCAGCCTGCTGCCCTACGAGGGCCAGATCGTCCATGTCCGCTGGAGCGGAGAAGGCGTGTGGATCCCGCTGGGCGACACCGATTTCGGCCTCGGCTACGAGAACCACACCAGCCACCCGGCGCCGGGCCAGTTCATCCTCTATCCGGGCGGCATCAGCGAGACCGAGATCCTGCTGGCCTATGGCGGCGTCCAGTTCTCCAGCAAGATGGGCCAGCTCGCCGGCAACCACTTCATCACCATCACCGAGGGGATGGAGAATCTGGCGGAACTCGGCAAGCGCACCCTGTGGCAGGGCGCGCAGCCGATCCGCTTCGACCTGGCCCGCTGATTTTCGCGCGGGCGGGGTGCCGACAGGAAAAAGCCGGCGGCCCCTCCCGGAGCCGCCGGCTTTCTCAACTCCGCGTCCTCACTCCGCCGCGATCGTCGCCGGGACGGCTTCCTCGGCGGGGACGGTGCGGATCAAGTGGTCGAAGGCGGCGAGTGCCGCCTTCGACCCTTCGCCCATGGCGATGACGATCTGCTTGAACGGCACCGTCGTTGCGTCGCCGGCGGCGAACACGCCGGGCAGCGAGGTCTGGCCGCGGTTGTCGATCTCGATCTCGCCGCGCGGAGTCAGCGCCAGCGTGCCCTTCAGCCATTCGGTGTTCGGCACCAGGCCGATCTGCACGAAGATGCCTTCCAGTTCCACCCGCTTCAGCTCGCCGCCGTTGCGCTCCTTGTAGGACAGGCCGACGACCTTGTTGCCGTCGCCATGCACTTCGGTGGTCTGGGCCGAGAGGAGGACGGTGACGTTGGGCAGGCTGTGCAGCTTGCGCTGCAGCACCGCGTCGGCACGCAGCTGGCTGTCGAACTCGATCAGCGTGACGTGCGAGACGATGCCGGCGAGGTCGATGGCCGCCTCGACGCCGGAATTGCCGCCGCCGATCACCGCCACGCGCTTGCCCTTGAACAGCGGACCGTCGCAGTGCGGGCAGTAGGCGACGCCCTTGTTGCGGTACTCGGCCTCGCCCGGGACGTTCATCGAGCGCCAGCGGGCGCCGGTCGACAGCACCACGGTGCGGGACTTCAGCGAGGCGCCGCTGGCCAGCTTCACCTCGATCAGCCCGCCTTCCTGCGCGGCCGGCACCAGGGCGGTGGCGGTCTGCAGGTTCATCACGTCGACCTCATAGTCCTTGACGTGCTGTTCCAGCGCCGCGGCCAGCTTCGGACCCTCGGTGTGGGAGACCGAGATGAAGTTCTCGATCGCCATGGTGTCGAGCACCTGGCCGCCGAAGCGCTCGGCCGCTACGCCGGTGCGGATACCCTTGCGGGCGGCGTAGATGGCGGCAGCGGCGCCGGCGGGGCCGCCGCCGATCACCAGCACCTCGAACGGAGCCTTGGTCTTGATCTTCTCGGCGGCGCGGGCGACGGCGCCGGTATCGAGCTTGGCGACGATCTGCGCCACGTCCATGCGGCCCTGGGCGAAGGGCTCGCCGTTCAGGAAGACGGTGGGGACGGCCATCACCTGACGCTGCTCGACCTCCTGCTGGAACAGCGCGCCGTCGATGGCGACATGCTTGATCCGCGGGTTCAGCGCGCTCATCAGGTTCAGCGCCTGGACGACGTCCGGGCAGTTCTGGCAGGTCAGCGAGAAATAGGTCTCGAAGCGGAAATCGCCGTCGAGAGTGCGGATCTGCTCCAGCAGCTCCTCGGATTCCTTGGACGGGTGGCCGCCGACCTGGAGCAGGGCCAGCACCAGCGAGTTGAACTCGTGGCCCATCGGCAGACCGGCGAAGGTGACGCCGATGTCGCTGCCGTCACGGACGATGGCGAAGGAGGGGCGGCGCTCGCCGTTGCCGTTGCGGTCCAACGTGATCTTGCCGGACAGCGACGCGATGTCCTCCAGCAGGTCCAGCATCTCCCGCGACTTCGCCCCGTCGTCCAGCGACGCCACCAGCGTGATCGGGTGGGTGATGCGCTCCAGATAGGCCTTCAACTGAGTCTGCAGATTGGCGTCCAGCATGGCTTTCGTTCCCAACGTCTCGTGTCCGGGGCGGATCGCCTGCGCATGGTCGCGGCGGTCCGGGCGGAGAAAATGGTGGCCCGAGCAGGATGAGCCGGTCGGGCGGGCGGCCTGGTTTTGAAACAGCGAAGTGGGTCGAACGTCATCGTCCTCCCCGCGCAGGCGGGGATCCAGGCTTGGAAAAGGCTGCGACAAAAAGCGCCCGGGTGCCCGCCTTCGCGGGGATGGGGAAACCGACGACGGCCGCCGTGAGCGGGAGGGTTTTGAAAAGCCGACCCGTAAAAACCCGCCTTGCGGCCAGCTGGGCCGGCAAGGATACCTGTTGCAAACCCGCGTTTACCGCGGGGGCGGAGACCGGCCGAAGCCGGTCCCCGATCCTCAGGGTTCCCGAAGGAGCCCCCCTGGAAACCTTAGATCTTGCCGACGAGGTCGAGCGACGGGGCGAGGGTCTTCTCGCCTTCCTGCCACTTGGCCGGGCAGACCTCGCCCGGATGGGCGGCGACGTACTGGACGGCCTTGATCTTGCGCAGCAGTTCCTTGGCATCGCGGCCGACGCCGCCGGCGGTGATCTCGACGATCTGGATCTTGCCGTCCGGGTCGACGACGAAGGTGCCACGGTCGGCCAGGCCGACTTCCTCGATCAGGACCTCGAAGTTGCGGCTGATCGCCAGCGTCGGGTCGCCGATCATGGTGTAGCCGATCTTGCCGATGGCCGGCGAGGTGTCGTGCCAGGCCTTGTGGCAGAAGTGGGTGTCGGTCGAGACGCTGTAGACCTCGACGCCCAGCTTCTGGAATTCGGCGTAGTTGTCGGCCAGGTCTTCCAGCTCCGTCGGGCAGACGAAGGTGAAGTCGGCCGGGTAGAAGAACACGACCGACCACTTGCCCTTCAGGTCGGCGTCGGTCACGTCGATGAACTTGCCGTTCTTGTACGCGGTCGCCTTGAAGGGCTTAATCTCGCTGTTGATCAAGGACATTTGTGTTCTCCGATGAATGCGATGATTTGGTTGTCGCCCCAATCCCTGGCGCTGGCCCCGGCCGGTGTCCGTGACATGCCCGACTTAGTGCGGCGCACCGGGTCGAACAAGGGGGCCTGCCGTGTGGCCGGGAGCGGGGCGTCGTTCCGTTGTCCCGTTGACGAATGGAGGAATACGGGAAATCTGTGATCAAGAGAAGTAGAAAATACCAATTGAACTGATCGATTAATCCGATTACATAACCGGGCATGAAACCGCTCCCCACCTTGCGCCAGCTCCGCTACCTCGTCGCCGTCGTCGACCGCTGCCATTTCGGGCAGGCGGCGGAGGCCTGCCTCGTCAGCCAGTCGACGCTCAGCGCCGGTTTGCAGGAGCTGGAGGATCTGCTGGGCGCCACGCTGGTGGAGCGGACGCGCCGGTCGGTGCTGCCGACCCCGCTCGGCCGCGAGATCGCCGAGCGGGCGCGGCAACTGCTGAAGGGGGCGGAGGAACTGGTGGACATCACCCGCTCCGCCGCCGACCCGATGTCGGGGGCGCTCCATCTCGGCGTGATCCCGACCATCGGACCCTTCCTGATCCCCCGGGTGATGCCGGCCCTGCGCGAGTCCTTCCCGCGCCTGCGGCTCTACCTGCGCGAGGACCAGACGGCGCGGCTGCTGGAGCAGCTGAACGCCGGCAAGCTGGACGCGGCGCTGCTGGCCTTGCCCTATCCGATGGGCGACCTGGAAACGGAGGACATCGCCGAGGACCGCTTCTCCTTCGTCTGCCCCACCGGCCACCGGCTGAGCGGCGGCGACCCGGCGCAGCCGGTGACGGTCCCGTCGGAGGATCTGCTGCTGCTGGAGGACGGGCATTGCCTGCGCGACCATGCCATGGCCGCCTGCGCGCTGGACGCCACGCCGCACAACACCGCCTTCCAGGGCACCAGCCTGCACACGCTGGTGCAGATGGTGGCGAACGGGCTGGGGGTGACGCTGCTGCCGCAGATGGCGGTCGATTCCGGCATCCTGCGCGGGCTGGATCTGGCGGTGCGCCCGCTGGCCGGCGACCGGCCGGGGCGGCGGATCGCGCTGGCCTGGCGCCGCACCTCCGGCCGGAAGGAGACCTTCCAGCGGCTGGCCCAAGCGCTCAGGGCGGAGATGACGCGCAACGACGGCTGAGAGGGCCGCCAGAGTTCGGGCGAGAAAGAATCGCTTGGTCCGGCGGGTGCGAGGTGGTTTAAACGGGACGGTTTTTCGCCCGTTCACTCCGCTTTCGGGACACCCAGCGTCATGTCCACCGCCAGCACCGACACCGTTTCCGCTCCCCTGTTCGACCGCGTCGCCATCATCGGCATCGGTCTGATCGGCTCCTCCCTGGCGCGGGCGTTGGCGGAGTATGGGATCGCGCGGCAGGTCGTCTGCGCCGACCGCAGTGCCGATGCCTGCGCCAAGGCGCTGGAGCTGGGCATCGTGGCGGAGGCTTCCACCGATCTGGCGGCGGCGCTGGCCGGCGCCGATCTGGTGGTGCTGGCGACCCCGGTCGGCAGCTATGCCGCGGTGGGCGAAGCGATCGGGCCGCTGCTGAAACCCGGGACCATCGTCACCGACGTCGGTTCGGTCAAGCAGGCGGCGCTGCGCGACATCGGGCCGCATCTGCCCGACGGCGTTCCCCTGATCCCCGGCCACCCGGTGGCCGGCACCGAGCATTCGGGGCCGGAAGCCGGCTTCGCCACGCTGTTCCAGGGCCGCTGGTGCATCCTGACCCCGCCGCCCGGCGCCGACCGCCAGGCGCTGGAGCGGGTGACCGAGCTGTGGCGCCGCGTCGGCTCCACCGTGGAGATCATGGAGGCCAGCCACCACGACCGGGTGTTGGCCATCACCTCGCACCTGCCGCACCTGATCGCCTACACCATCGTCGGCACCGCATCCGACCTGGAGGAGGACACCAAGTCCGAGGTCATCAAGTTCTCGGCCGGCGGTTTCCGCGACTTCACCCGCATCGCCGCCAGCGATCCGGTGATGTGGCGCGACATCTTCCTGAACAACCGCGAGGCGGTGCTCGAGATCCTCCAGCGCTTCACCGAGGACCTGACGGCCTTGCAGCGCTCCATCCGCTGGGGCGAGGGCGAGCAGCTGCAGGACCACTTCACCAAGACCCGCGCGGTGCGCCGCGGGATCATCGACGCCAAGCAGGCGTAAGGGGGAAGGGGGGTGGGTTGACTTCGATTGCCCCCACCCTAACCCTCCCCCGCTGGGCGGGGGAGGGGATTAAGTGCTTGTTTGGGAAGGCGACGGCAGTCCCTCCCCCGCCCAGCGGGGGAGGCTAGGTGGGGGCTAGCTTTTCACGACGCCCGCAACGCTCCCAGGAAGCCGTCGACCTCCTGCCGCATCCGTCCGGCATCGCCAGTGACCGTGTCGACCGAGCGCACCATCACGCCGCTCGCCTGTTCGGCCGAGGCGGCGGCGGCGGTGACGGCGGCGATGTTGTCGGAGACGCTGCGGGTGCCGTCGGCGGCGTCCTGGATGTTGGCGGCGATCTCACCGACGGCGGCGGACTGCTGTTCGACCGCGGCGGCGACTTCGGCGGCGATCTCGTTCAGCCGGGCGATGGTGCGGGTGACGGCGCCGATGGTGTCGACCGCGGTGCCCGACGCGCCCTGGATCTCGGCGATGCGCGCCTGGATCTCGGCGGTGGCCTTGGCGGTCTGGCCGGCGAGCTGCTTGACCTCGCTGGCGACAACGGCGAAGCCCTTGCCGGCCTCGCCGGCGCGGGCCGCCTCGATGGTGGCGTTCAGCGCCAGCAGGTTGGTCTGGCCGGCGATGCCGGAAATCATGTCCACCACCTTGCCGATCTCCTCCGCCGCCTCGGCGAGACTGCCCATCACCGCGGTGCTGCGTTCGGCGTCGCGGGTGGCGTCGGCGGCGATGCCGGCGGAGTCGGCGACCAGCTGGGCGATGCCGGTGAAGCTGGCCGACAGTTCGGCGGTGGCGGCGGCGACGCTGTCGACATTGGCCGACGCCCGGCCGGCGGCCGACGACACCGCGTCGGAATGGCGCGCCGTTTCGGCGGCGCCCTCCGCCATGGCGGTCGAGGCGGACGCCATCTCGGCGGTGGAGGCCGACAGCGCTTCGACGAGACGCTTCACCGTCGCTTCGAAACCGTCGGCGAGCCTGCGCAGTTCGCGGCGGCGTTCCTCGGCGGCGGCGGTCTTCAGCCGCTCCTGCTCCTGCTGGAGGCGCTCGGTGTCGAGCATGGTGTCGCGGAAGACGCGGGCGGCGGTGGCCATGCGGCCGATCTCGTCGCGGCGGTCCTCTTCGAAACTGGCGGTGAAATCGCGGGCGGCCAGCCGCTCCAGCGAGCTGGCGACCTCCAGGATCGGACGGGAGATGCCGCGCACCAGCACGACGCCGAAGCCCAGCGCCAGCAGGGTGCAGAGGGTCACTCCGCCCAGAACCATGCCATGGGCGTTGCTGTAGACCGCCGCTCCCTGGTCGGCGACGGTGCCGGCATCGGCCATCGTGCCGTCGACCAGCGCGTCGAGCGCCTCCTGCACGCGGGTGAAGGCGACGGCGCTCGGACGCTTGAAGACGCTGACGGCCGACTGGGCGTTGCCGTCGCGCGCTTGGCTGCGGACGCGGTCGGCCGCGGCGGCATAGGCGGTCCACGCCTCGTCGAACGCGGCAAGCCGGGCGGCACCCTCGCCGCCGGCAAAGCGGGATCCGGCCGCCTGACGGCGGGCCGCCACCTCGGTCACCGCCTCGGTCCAGCCCTTTTCCGCCTGGTTCACCTGCATCTCGTTGGTGGCGAGCGCATAGGCGGCCTCGGCGATGCGGTGGCTCTGCGCGGCGGAGGTCAGTTGACCGGCCAGCTGGGTCGCGGGCAGCGAGCGGCTGCGCATCGTCTCGGCGGCATTGTTTAGGATTTCGAGCCGGCTGAGCGTAAACAGGCCGAAGGCGCCGGCCATCACCACGGTGCCCAGCACCGCGACAATGATCTTGGCACGGATTGTGAGTCGTCCGAATGCACGAATCTTAGCCATTCTGCCCACACTCCCGCCAAGCCTTCGGCAGGGGACTTCCCGCTCGAAGGAATTATCCGACCCTCAACCTTACTAATCCGACTTACTAATCCGAACGTTTAAAATTATCAACGCGGAAGGTGAGTGATTTCGTCGGAGATCGGGCGTGGACGGTCAATGGTCACAGCGGAGAACCGAAGGATCCCGAAANGCACCGTTTCGGTGCGGCGTCCGTTTCGGGACCGTCTGAGGATGGAATCAGGCGGCCTTGCGAACGGAACCCAGCTCGGTGAACAGCTTCACCACGGCTTCGACGAACTCGTTCAGCTGGTCCTGGCCCAGCGCCGAGACCGTGATGTCGTCGACGACCAGCGCCTCTTCGCTGATCTTGCCGCCGGCGGCGGTCAGATCGGCGCGGTAGGCTTCCGGGGCGGCCAGCAGGCGGCCGCGCAGCTTGCCGGGGATCGCCAGCAGCTGGATGCCCTGGTCGATGGCGGCGATCGGCTTGCCGGCATCGAGGAAATGGCCGACGATGCGGCGGGTGTGGGCCGACTGCTGCAGCTTCGCCACGCTGCGCTCACCACCCGGCAGCAGCAGCATGTCGAAGTCGGCGCCGAGCGCCTCGCTCAGATGCTTGTCCACCGGGAAGTAATGGCCCCAGGACTTGCCGTGCCAGCCGTTGACCAGACCCGTCTCGGTCGAGATGGTACGCAGCGTGGCGCCGGTCTTGATCAGGGCGCGTTGCGGCTCGGTCATCTCCGCTTCTTCGAAGCCGTTGGAGACGAGGATGGCGATGGACTTTCCTGCGAGCGATTGATCCATACTGTCTTGTCCTTTCATCGTTTCACCAATAGAACGCCGGAGCATCTCCGATGGCTGTCGGCCAGGGAGAACCCGCCGGGGGCAAAAGGCGGTCGGGAAACGGTCATCGCCGCGCATGGGGATGCGCGGCGGCCAGTTCCGCCCGCCGGGACCCCGAGGTCGGGTGCCGGCGTGTGGGACCTTTACGTCCCGGATCGGTTTGTTTTCAGCATGCGGACTTAATTGGTCCCGATACCGCCCCAAGTCAACAAGGGATTCCGCGGCGCACCCAAGGCCGCGACCCTGCCGCAACGGTACTCGGCGGTGGATTTTCCGGTGTTTTTCCAGCGCCGTTCAAGACTTTCGGCCGAGCCGGGCCGTACCACGGGTTGATGCGGCGCAGAGCTGCCATACCATGGGGGCGTGGCTTTCCCGACGGGTTATGCCGAAAGAACCGCCAGCGGATGATACGGACATCAGGGACCGGGCATAAAAAAGCGGCCGGGGGGAAGGCCCCCGGCCGTCGGCAAGTCAAAACATCAGCCGTTCGAAAAGATCCAGCTCGCACACTGGATCACGGACCAATCCCGATGATCGGAACCTGCGATCAATGGAACTGATCAGCCTCGGTGGAGTCCTTGTAGGCGGTGGTCGAGGAGGTGCCGCCGGAGATCGCCGTGGCGACCGCGTCGAAATAGCCGGTGCCGACTTCGCGCTGGTGCTTGGTGGCGGTGTAGCCGTCCTTCTCGGCCGCGAACTCGGCCTGCTGCAGTTCGGAGTAGGCGGCCATGCCGCGCTCGGCGTAGCCCTTGGCCAGAGTGAAGGCCGAGTAGTTCAGGCTGTGGAAGCCGGCCAGCGTGACGAACTGGAACTTGTAGCCCATCGCGCCCAGCTCGCGCTGGAACTTGGCGATGGTCGCCTCGTCCAGGTTGGCGCGCCAGTTGAAGGAGGGCGAGCAGTTGTAGGCCAGCATCTTGCCCGGGAACTGCTTGTGCACGGCCTCGGCGAAGCGGCGGGCCTCCTCCAGGTTCGGCTTGGAGGTCTCCCACCACATCAGGTCCGAGTACGGCGCGTAGGACAGGCCGCGGGCGATGCAGTGCTCGACGCCCACGCCCTTCTTCAGGCGGAAGAAGCCTTCGGAGGTGCGGCCGCTGTCGAAGTCGATGAAGGGATGGTCGCGCTCGTCGACGTCGGAGGTGATGAGCTGCGCCGACTCCGCGTCGGTGCGGCAGATCACCAGGGTCGAGGTGCCGCAGGTGTCGGCGGCCAGACGGGCGGCGTTCAGCGTGCGGATGTGCTGCTGGGTCGGGATCAGCACCTTGCCGCCGAGATGGCCGCACTTCTTCTCCGACGCCAGCTGGTCTTCCCAGTGCACGCCGGCGGCGCCGGCCTTGATCATCGCCTTCATCAATTCGAAGGCGTTCAGCGGGCCGCCGAAGCCGGCCTCGGCGTCGGCGATGATCGGCGCGAACCAGTAGGTGTCGCCCTTGCCCTCGGAGGTCTGGATCTCGTCGGCGCGCTTGAAGGTGTTGTTGATGCGCTCGACCACCGCCGGGACCGAGTTGACCGGATAGAGGCTCTGGTCCGGGTACATCTGGCCGGCGGTGTTGGCGTCGCCGGCGACCTGCCAGCCCGAGAGGTAGATGGCCTTCAGGCCGGCCTTGACGGCCTGCATCGCCTGGTTGCCGGTCAGCGCGCCCAGCGTGTTGATGTAGGGCTCGGTGTTCAGCAGCTCCCACAGGCGGCGGGCGCCCAGCTCGGCCAGCGTGTACTCGATCTTGACCGAGCCGCTCAGACGCTTGACGTCGTCCATGGTGTAGTCGCGGCGGATGCCCTCGTAACGGGCGGCGTGGATGGCGGTCTTGGTCTTTTCATCGAGCGACATGGGTCAGGTTCCTTTTGTCCGGTGCGCCCGGTCGATCGGGGCGGAACTGGGTCTCGGGGCGGGCCTTTTGTCGGTCCCTGCGGTCTTGTGTGCAGCGGCGTTTCCTCCCGCCGTAATCAACTGCACCTTTCCGTCTTCGGGGCCGCTTGCGCTTTACAGCGCGGCCATGGATCAAGAGTTAAACCTGGCTTGAGTGCGTTGCAATAAGCCCTTGTTTGTAAAAAGGTCCGTTTGTAAACTGCCGTTTTCGCGATCCTGTAAATCCGTAAATCTTGTAAAGTTCGGATCCGTCGAGGGGGCTGGTTTTGGCGAGCATGGAAAAGAAGGCGATGCTGGGTCCGAAGGTCCGCCGTCTGCGCCGCGACCGTGGCCTGACCCAGGCCCAGATGGCCGAACAGCTCGGCATCTCTCCCAGCTACCTGAACCTGATCGAGCACAACCAGCGCCCCGTCACGGTGCCGCTGCTGCTGAAGCTGGGCCAGCAGTTCGGCGTCGACCTCCAGGCCTTCGCCGAGGACGAGGAAAGCCGGCTGGTGGCCGGATTGCGCGAGGTGTTCGCCGATCCGCTGTTCGACGGCTCCGACATCAAGAACCAGGATTTCCGCGAACTGGCGGCGGTGGCGCCGACGCTGGGGCAGGCGGTGGTGGCGCTCTACCGCGGCTTCCGCGGCGCGCGCGACGACCTGCAGGCCTTGGCGGAGCGGGTGGCCGACCGCGAGAAGCTGCATCTGGTGCAGAGCGCCGGCTTCCCCCAGGACGAGGTGCGCGACCTGTTCCAGGTCCATTCCAACCATTTCCCGGATTTGGAGGCGGCGGCGGAAGGTCTGTGGCAGGACGGCAAGCTGGAGCGCGGCGACCTCTATCGCGGCCTGGTCGACTGGCTGAACACCCAGCACAGCGTCCGCGTCCGCCTGCTGCCCTCGGAGGTGATGGGCTATGCCGTGCGCCGCTTCGACCGCCACAGCCGCCGCATCCTGCTGTCGGAGATGCTGGCGCCGTCGGGCCGCACCTTCCAGCTCGCCTGCCAGATCGCCCTGCTGCGCCATCGCGACCTGCTGAACGGCATCGTCGACGCCGCCAACCTGTCCGGCGACGAGGCGCGGCGGCTGGCCCGCATCGGGCTGGCCAATTATTTCGCCGCGGCGGTGCTGATGCCCTATGCCCGCTTCCACGAGGCGGCGACCCAGCTCCGCTACGACATCGAGATCCTGCGGCGGCGCTTCGACGCGTCCTTCGAGCAGGTCTGCCACCGGCTGACCACGCTGCACCGGTCGGGAGCCAAGGGCGTGCCCTTCTTCTTCATGCGGGTGGACAGCGCCGGCAACGTGTCCAAGCGCTTTTCCGGAGCCGGCTTCCACTTCGCCCGCTTCGGCGGCGGCTGTCCGCGCTGGATCGTCTATGACGCGTTCCGCACGCCCGGCAAGATCCACAGCCAGATGGCGGAGATGCCGGACGGCACCGCCTACTTCTCCATCGCCCGCACGGTGGTGAAGGCCGGCGGCGGCCATCGCAGCCCGCCGCAGCAGTTCGCCGTCGCACTCGGCTGCGACGTCCAGCATGCGGCTCAAGTCACCTATGCGGATGGGTTCGACCTGTCCAACACCGACGCGGCGACGCCGATCGGTATGAATTGCCGGCTCTGCCCGCGGCTGGACTGCTCGCAACGGGCATTTCCGCCGCTGAATCATCGGCTTATCGTCGACGAGAACCTGCGCGGCCTGTCGCCCTACCTGTTCGCGCCGCCCAGTGCGGAATAGGGAGTCAATTGACCGGGATCAATGTTGTACGGCGGTTCTTGTGTTGTTTGCTGGAAAGCCCGTCATTCGACTGGTATAAATCCGTGGCCTTCGACCGGGTTTGTTGATAGGTTTCGGCCGTTGCGTCGCGGCAGCTCCGCTCGCGTGCTTGCGCACCGGCCACCTGAACGCAGCGTCCCGGACAATGGCTAGAACAGTGCCAACGGAGTTGGCCTCGACAGGTTTTGGAACGCCCATGAGCAACTTGATCAAAGAGCGCGTGCTGACCGTTCACCACTGGACCGACACGCTGTTCAGCTTCACCACCACGCGCGATCCGTCCTTCCGCTTCCTGCCGGGGCAGTTCACCATGATCGGGCTGGAGGTCGAAGGCCGGCCCCTGCTGCGCGCCTACAGCCTGGTCAGCGCGCATTACGAGGAGACGCTGGAGTTCTTCAGCATCAAGGTTCAGGACGGCCCGCTGACCTCGCGTCTGCAGCACCTGAAGGAAGGCGACACGCTGCTGGTGAACCGCAAGGCGACCGGCACGCTGATCACCGACAACCTGCTTCCCGGGCGGAACCTGTATCTGCTGAGCACCGGCACCGGCCTGGCGCCGTTCCTCAGCATCATCAAGGACCCGGAGATGTATGAGAAGTTCGACCGGGTGATCCTGACCCACGGCACCCGCACCGTGGCGGAACTGGCCTATGACGACCTGATCCACCACAGCCTGCCGGAGAACGAGTTCTTCGGCGAGCAGGTGAAGGAGAAGCTGCTCTATTACCCGACCGTGACGCGCGAACCCTTCCGCAACCAGGGCCGCCTGACCACGCTGATGGAGACCGGCAGGCTGTACGAAGACCTCGGCCTGCCGGAGCTGGACGGCGAGAAGGACCGCGTGATGATCTGCGGCAGCCCGGCGATGCTGGCCGAGACCACGGCGATGATGGAGAAGCGCGGCTTCGTCATGGGCACCAACGGCGAGCCGGGCGGCTTCGTCATCGAGAAGGCATTCGTCGAGCGGTGAGAGGATCGGCTTTCGGGCCGCGCTGGAGTTTCGTGCGTTCTACCGGAGTCCGTCAGGCGTTCACGGAAGTGCCTGATGGACTCCAGGCTCCCGGTTTTCCGTATGATCGTCTCACGCGGTCCCGCTTGAGCCGATAATATCCCGGAGTCCGTTCGCTCTTCCCAGGTTGATTGGATTTGATGACCGGGAGGCTCGGTTGCAGCCCGGAAGCGTCGTTATGGCGGTGCGATGACAGACACGGCCGATCAAATCATCGGGATTTACCGAAGACATGGCCTTGCGTGGGAGGCCGGTCGGAGCCGAAGCCTTTTCGAGAAGGTCTGGCTCGATCGTTTCCGAGCGCTTCTGCCATGTGGGGGCACTGTCCTGGATCTGGGCTGTGGGAGTGCCGACCCCGTGGCGGGTTATTTCATTGAGCGCGGGTTCGCGGTGACGGGGATCGATACGTCTCCGCCTCTTCTCGGACTTGCCCGGGAGCGGTTTCCCGAGCATCGCTGGCTCTTGTCGGACATGCGCGGACTGTCCTTGCCCAGGCGTTTTGACGGCATCCTGGCCTGGAACAGCTTCTTTCATCTGCGCTGGGATGACCAACGGCGGATGTTCGAGGTTTTTCAGCGCCATGGGGCGCCGGCCGCTGCTCTGATGTTCACCAGTGGCCCCGCGCATGGAGAGGCGATCGGTGCTCTCCAGGGCGAACGCCTGTTCCATGCCAGCTTGGACGGGGATGAATACCGTGCGCTGCTGGATGCGCATGGGTTCGACGTCGTAGCGTATGTACGAGAGGATCCTGACTGCAACGGTCACACGGTCTGGCTGGCGCGTGCCCGATCGGGCTGAGGAGGCCGGACTGATGAGGCCGGAAGGTTGAGCCGAGTGCGGACCGCCGTTTTCCTGTCTCGGGGAGACAACCCACCGAGATTTTTGCTCCCGGCCGTCTTGAAGGCCGGCTCGCTGTCGCCGGCATCGCCGCTCCCCCGCTGAATGGAGGGGACAGCGAACACACTACGGCCGTCGCCTCAACTCCCTTCCAGACCGCGAGAGTCAGAAGTTTCCGGATGAGCAACTGTCTTGTTCATGGGTTGGCTGGAATGGCAGCCAGTGCGTCGCGGACCCG